>JAKANO010000004.1 GCA_021812385.1 Pseudomonadota bacterium
ACCGAAAAAGAGATTGCGCTCGCCGTGAAAAAGTTGAATCATCGACCCAGAAAGTGTCTCGCCTATCAGACACCCCACAGTGTATTTATGAAGGCTTTGCGTGGCGCGCTTGTAAGTTGAATTCGCCGTTTAACTCACTTCGTCGATCCAGGCCATTTGAATCGCTTCCAGAATTTTCTCGCCGGAAGCGTCCGGGTCGTCGTCAAAATCCTCGAGCTCGGTGATCCAGCGGTGCAAGTCGGTAAAGCGCACATATTGCGGGTCGATCTCGGGGTGTGCTTCCGCCAGTTCGATGGCGATTACATGCACATCAGTCCATTTCATGTCAGTGTCCCTCTTTAACCATGTTGATGCTGTATTTCGGAATTTCGATCACCAAGTCTTGCTGGTCGATGATGGCTTGGCAGGACAGGCGCGAATTCGGCTCCAATCCCCAGGCCTTGTCCAACAAGTCGTCTTCTTTTTCATCCGCCTCCGGCAGCGATTCAAAACCTTCGCGCACGATGACATGGCAGGTGGTGCAGGCGCAGGATTTTTCGCAAGCATGATCGATCTCGATATCGTTGGCGAGCAAGGCATCGCAAATCGACATGCCGCTTGCGGCTTCGATTACCGCGCCTTCCGGACAGAGTTCGACGTGGGGCAGGACGATGAGTTGGGGCATGGTGTTTAGGGTAACCTGTTTTAAGTTCGAGCGGGTTTAAGTCGATAGGTCGGCAATTTTTTGCCCGGTCAGGGCCTGCTTGATGGAAGCATCCATGCGCCGCGCGGCAAAATTCTCGGTGGCGCGATTCAGGGCTTCAATTGCGTTCTTGATCGCGCGGTGGTCGGTGCCCGCCAGGGTGTCTTGCAGGGCGCGCTGGCTGGCGGTGATGGCGCTGAGCTCTGGAGCTGTCAGCAGGGCGCTATCCGCTGCGAGTGCTGCGTCCACGGCGGCCAGGATGCTTTGTGCTTCCACGCGCTGTTCCGCCAAGGCGCGCGCCTGCATGTCGTGGCTGGCGAAACTTTGCGAGGCGGAGAGCATGCTGGTGATTTGATCGTCGGTCAGGCCATACGAGGGTTTGACCGTAATGGCGGCTTCCACGCCGCTGATTTGCTCGCGCGCCGAGACCGAGAGCAGGCCGTCGGCGTCGACTTGAAAGGTGAGGCGGATGCGTGCCGCGCCCGCCACCATGGGCGGTATGCCGCGCAACTCGAAGCGCGCCAGCGAACGGCAGTCGGCCACCAGCTCGCGCTCGCCTTGCACCACATGGAAGCTCATCGCGGTCTGGCCGTCTTTATAGGTGGTGAAATCCTGGCCGCGCGCGGTGGGGATGGTGGCGTTGCGCGGGATGACTTTTTCCACCAGGCCGCCCATGGTTTCGATGCCCAGCGACAGCGGGATCACGTCCAGCAGCAGCATCTCTTCGCTGGATTTGTTGCCGGCCAGCACATTGGCCTGGATCGCCGCGCCGAGCGCGACCACTTTGTCCGGATCGAGGTTGGTGAGCGGCTCCTGTTGGAAAAACTCCGCCACCGCACGCTGAATATGCGGCATGCGCGTAGCGCCGCCAACCATCACCACGCCCTTGATTTCTTCCACGCTCAGGCCGGCATCGCGCAAGGCTTTGCGCGTGGGCGCCAAGGTTTTTTGCACTAGGCTCTGGGTGATTTCGCTCAGGATTTTACTGGTGATTTGCAAGTCCACCATCTCGCCGGTGGAGAGCATCGCGGTAAAACGCGTTTCGGGGTGATTGGTGAGTTCTTCCTTGACCTCGCGCGCCTTGGCCATGAGCAGGCGCGTATCGTTGGCGTTGAGCGGCGTTAAGGTCGCCTGCTCCAACACCCAGCAAAAGATGCGCCGGTCGAAATCGTCGCCGCCCAAGGCCGAATCGCCATTCGTAGCCAGTACTTCGAACACGCCTTTTTGCAAGCGCAGAATGGATATGTCGAAGGTGCCGCCACCCAGGTCATACACGGCGTAGATACCTTCGGAGGCATTGTCCAAGCCATAGGCTACGGCGGCGGCGGTCGGTTCGTTGAGTAGGCGCAACACGTTGAGGCCGGCTAGGCGCGCCGCGTCTTTGGTGGCTTGGCGCTGCGCGTCGTCGAAATAGGCCGGCACGGTAATCACCACCCCGACCAATTCGCCGCCCAGCGCTTTTTCGGCGCGGCTGCGGAGCGTTTTTAAGATCTCCGCCGATATTTCGACCGGCGTTATAATCCCGGCACAAGTCTTAATTTGCACCATGCCCGGCGCATCGATGAATTGGTAGGGCATTTCATTCGCATGCGGAATGTCTTTCAAGCCGCGGCCCATGAATCGCTTCACCGAGACTATGGTGTTATGCGGATCGACGCATTGATGGGCTTGGGCGGCATAGCCGACCTCGGTGTGTCCGTGGGCGTCATAGCGCACGATCGAGGGCAGCAGCGGGCGGCCGGTTTCGTCGTTGAGCACGATGCTCATGCCGCTGCGCACCGTGGCCACCAGCGAATTGGTCGTGCCCAAGTCTATCCCCACCGCGAGTCGGTGTTGATGGGGGGCGGCGCTCATGCCCGGTTCGGCAATTTGTAACAGGGCCATTAGGTCTCCAGGGCTTCCAATGCGTCATTAATTTCTTCGCGCAGTTTATCCAAGAAGCGCAGCTTGCGCACTGCTCCCGCTGCACCGGCGTAATCGTGTTGCTGATCGAGCTTTTGGCCGAGTTCTGCATGCAACTGATGTGTCGCATGGCGCAGCTTGCCGGCGAGATGATCGAGCGCGGCGGCATCGGCTGCCTCGGTCGCCTCGCCGATGGCCTCGCGCCATTCCATCTGTTCCATCAGGAAATCGGCGGGCATGGCGGTGTTGGTTTCTTCTTGCGTATCGATGCCGTGCAGGCTTAATAAATAACGCGCACGATTGATCGGCTGTTTCAGGGTTTGATACGCTTCGTTGACGTATGTCGAGCTCTGCATGGAAAGCCGCCGCTCGGCATCGCCGGCGCTGCTGAACTTGTCAGGATGCACCTGCGCTTGCAGCGCGCGGTAGCTCGGCTCCAGGCGCGCCAGATCGATCTGGAACGCGGGTTCCAGATCGAACAAGGCAAAATAATTTTTGGAAAAATCGATCACGAGCTAGGCAGCACTTTTCGCTCGCGGGGTTTAGACGTTAAAACTTTCCCCGCAGCCGCAGGCATCCTTGACATTGGGGTTGTTGAACTTAAAGCCTTCGTTGAGTCCTTCGCGCGCATAATCCAGCTCGGTGCCATCGATATACACGAGGCTCTTGGGGTCGACGAATACTTTTACGCCATGACTCTCGAAGGCGGCATCGCCTTCCGTGGCTTCGTCGGCGAATTCCAGCACGTAGGCTAGCCCGGAGCAACCCGTGGTACGCACCGCAAGGCGCAGGCCCACGCCTTTGCCGCGCTTGGCGAGGTAATTTTGCACGTGCTTGGCGGCTTGTTCGGTCAGCGTAATAGCCATCTCTAACCTCGTGCCTTATTTCGCCGCAACTGCGGCGGCATCGCCCAGGTGTTTTTGCTTGTAGTCTTCCACGGCGGCCTTGATCGCATCTTCCGCTAAAATCGAGCAGTGGATTTTAACCGGGGGCAGCGCCAATTCTTCGGCGATTTGCGTGTTTTTGATCGACAAGGCTTGATCCAGTGTTTTGCCCTTCACCCATTCGGTGACGAGCGAGCTGGAGGCAATGGCCGAGCCGCAACCGTAAGTCTTGAATTTGGCATCTTCGATCAGGCCGTCTTTACCGACCTTGATTTGCAGTTTCATCACATCGCCGCAGGCGGGCGCACCCACCATGCCGGTACCGACATCGCCGTCTTCCTTGCCGAAAGAGCCGACGTTGCGCGGGTTTTCGTAGTGGTCTAAAACTTTATCGCTGTATGCCATGATCTTCTCCTGCTAATGATGTTAGTGAGCCGCCCACTGAATGGAATTGAGGTCGATGCCGTCTTGGTACATTTCCCACAGCGGCGACAATTCGCGCAGCTTGGCGATTTTGCTCTTCAGTAAATCGATGGTGTAGTCGATCTCTTCTTCCGTGGTGAAGCGGCCAATGGTAAAGCGTATCGAGCTATGCGCCAATTCGTCGGAACGGCCGAGCGATTTCAAGACATAGGAGGGCTCGAGGCTGGCGGAAGTACAGGCGGAGCCGCTGGAAACCGCGACATCCTTGATCGCCATGATGAGCGATTCGCCTTCGACAAAATTGAAACTGATATTGAGGTTGTGCGGCACACGGTTGTCCATGTCGCCGTTCACATACACTTCTTCCATTTCCTGAAAGCCTTTCAGCAGCTTGTCGCGCAGCATGCGGATGCGATCGTTTTCAGTCGCCATTTCTTCGCGTGCAATGCGGAACGCTTCGCCCATGCCAACGCATTGATGCGGCGCCAGGGTGCCGGAGCGCATGCCGCGCTCGTGGCCGCCGCCATGCATTTGCGCTTCCACGCGCACGCGCGGCTTGCGCCGCACGTAGAGTGCGCCGATGCCTTTCGGGCCATAGGTCTTGTGCGCCGAGAAAGACATTAAATCGACCTTGAGTTTTTGCAAATCGATGGCGACTTTGCCCGTGGCTTGCGCCGCGTCGACGTGGAAAATAATGCCTTTTTCGCGGCAAATTTCGCCCAGCGTCGGGATGTCTTGGATCACGCCGATTTCGTTGTTGACGTACATCACAGACGCCAAAATGGTGTCGGGGCGTATGGCGGCCTTAAATTGTTCCAGGTCCAACAGGCCATCGCTTTTGGTGGACAGATAAGTCACTTCAAAACCTTGGCGCTCCAGCTCGCGGCAGGTGTCGAGCACTGCTTTGTGCTCGGTTTTGAGCGTAATGAGATGCTTGCCCTTGCCTTTGTAAAAGTGTGCCGCGCCTTTGATCGCCAAGTTGTTGGATTCGGTGGCGCCGGACGTCCAGATGATTTCTTTCGAATCGGCGTTCACCAATTGCGCGATTTGTTCACGTGCATCCTCAACCGCTTTTTCCGCTTCCCAGCCGAAGGGGTGCGAGCGCGACGCCGGATTGCCGAAATGCTCGGTCAAATACGGAATCATTTTCTGCGCCACGCGCGGATCAACCGGTGTGGTCGCGGAGTAGTCGAGATAAATCGGGGTTTTTACCATTGCCTATCTTTCTTTAGTGCCTAATTAGGCGGCAGCTTCATTCGCTACGCGCTTATCTTTCATGATCGATACTTTGTCATCGGCCTGTTTGCGCTGTTGCACGACCAGCTCAGCCAGGGAAACCGCTTCCAGGTATTCGTAAATATGCTTGTTCAGGCCGGTCCACAGCTCGTGCGTCATGCAGCGGTGGTCGTCCAGGCAGTTGCCTAAACCGCCGCATTGCGTGGCGTCGATCGGCTCGTCGACCGCGCGGATGATTTCAGCGACGGAAATGGCGCTGGTGTCCTTGGCCAGGCAATAGCCGCCGCCTGGGCCGCGTACGCTCTCAACCAGGGCGCGCCGGCGTAATTTGCCGAATAATTGCTCTAAGTAAGACAGTGAAATTTTTTGGCGATCACTGATGCCGGCTAAAGTCACGGGGCCATTGCCGTTACGCATGGCTAAATCCAACATTGCCGTTACTGCAAATCGTCCCTTCGTGGTCAGTCTCATCATGCATCCCCTGTGTAATGGATAACAGGAATTTTAGTGAACCCTACTAAATTAGTCAACTATTTTATTCAGATGGTTAACATCGAACTTTGCTTCGGCTACGGCGACTGCATCGCTGTCCACGCCAAGCTTTTGTAAAGCGCCTAGAATCAAATGCATGCGCTGATCGTTCGCCGCAATATGATCCAGAATGGCGTGAATCGCTTGCACTACCGGATCATTCATATCCTGGCTGATCGCATAAGCAGAAAATCCAATTTTTTCAGCGGTTTCAGAGCGAATCTTGGCCTGTTCCGTGTCCAGGATGCGGGCCGGGATGCCAATCGCCGTTGCCCCGGGCGGAACATCCTTCACGACTACGGCATTGGAGCCGATTTTGGCGCCTTCGCCCAAGGTGATCGGCCCCAGAATCTTTGCCCCTGCGCCGATGACGACGCCTTTGCCTAGCGTGGGGTGGCGTTTGCCCTTATTCCAGGAGGTGCCGCCCAGCGTTACGCCGTGATACAGGGTGCAATCATCCCCGATTTCGGCGGTTTCGCCAATGACCACACCCATGCCATGGTCAATGAATACGCGCCGTCCGATGGTCGCACCTGGATGAATTTCGATACCGGTGAACCAGCGCGCCAAATGGGCAATAAAGCGTGCCAGCCAACGCAAACCATGCCGCCACAGCCAACCCGACAGGCGATGCAACAGCAGCGCATGCACGCCGGGATAAGTGGTCAGTATCTCGAATGTCGAGCGCGCCGCCGGGTCGCGATCGAAAACGACGGCAATGTCTTCACGTAGATGCTTAAACATAATCGGATACCAAGGTTAGCGTTTTATTATATTTAAGCTGACTAATTCAGTCCACTTTTGGTTTTACGAATAAATTGATCTGTTTAAGGATGCCCATCAGGATGCTGAACTCTTCTTTTTCCAACTGCGTGCGCGCGAACATGCGGCGGATTCTGGGCATTAAGCGTTTCGGGTGATCCGGGTCGAGAAACTGTATGCGCTTTAGGGTTTCTTCCAGGCGTTGGTAAAAGAACTCAATGTCTTCCAGGGGCGCTAGCTGCGCGGTGTCGGTGGCCTCGGGCGTTAAATTCAGCGTCGCCATGCGCAGTTCATAGGCCATGATTTGCACCGCGCTGGCTACGTTGAGCGAGGTGTAAGCGCTGTCGGTGGGGATCGAAATCACATACTGGCAGCGCGCGAGCTCCGTATTGGAGAGCCCATACGTCTCATTGCCGAACAACAGCGCGACTTGTTGCGTCGCAGCGATTTCGACCAGGCGCTTTGCGGCTTCGCGCACATCCAAGCATGGGTTTTGTAAATCGCGCCGCCGCGCCGTCAAGCCGGCGGCAATGACGCTGCCGGCCAGCGCTGCATCCAAGTTGCTGTGCACTTGCGCTTGCTCCAGCACATCGCGCGCATCGCAAGCCAGCGCATCGGCCTCGGCATGCGGAAAGCGTTGTGGTTCAACCAAGTGCAGGCGGCTTAAGCCCATGGTCTTCATGGCGCGCGCAGCGGAACCGATATTGCCGGGGTGGCTGGTGTGGTCCAGCACGATGCGGATATTGGATAGGGGATTAAGGTCGTTTTTCATTTAAACCTAGAAACGGTAGTTGGACGCATCCGATGTTGCGTTTGGGCGGGCGTCTGGCTGAACGTGCCAGCGGGTGCGTAGCGTTTTCAAGCAAAAGGTGATGCTGTTTGAAGCGGTTAAAGCCTATATTCATACTGTTTTCCATACGTTAGGAGAGCGGTCAACTGCCGTTTCTAGGTTAGAATAGCGTCTTTGCTCTTTAATCGATTTCGAAGGTTTACACATGCACCCCATGCTCAACATTGCGGTAAAGGCCGCGCGTCGCGCCGGTTCTATCATCAACCGTGCGACACAAGATTTGGATTTGCTCACCGTGCAGCGTAAAGGCAATCATGATTATGTGAGCGAGGTGGATAAGATGGCGGAGCAGGCTATCGTGGAAACCCTGCTGGAAGCCTATCCCGACCATGCAATTCTAGCAGAAGAGGGTGGCGCTCAAGGCAACTCGGAGTATGTGTGGATCATCGACCCGCTCGACGGCACCACCAATTTTTTGCATGGACTGCCGCAGTTTGCCGTTTCCATCGCCTTGCAGCACAAAGGCTTGCTGAGCCAGGCGGTGGTGTTCGATCCTTCGCGCAACGAGCTCTACACCGCCACGCGCGGCCGCGGCACTTACCTCAACGACCGGCGCCTGCGGGTCAGCAAGCAGACGCGCATGGAAGATGCGCTTATCGGCACCGGCTTTCCTTACCATGATTTTTCTTTCATGGATGCGTACGTAAAAATTTTGAAGGATTTAATGCCCAAGGTTGCCGGGGTGCGGCGCCCGGGCGCAGCTTCGCTGGATCTCGCCTATGTCGCTGCCGGGCGCTACGATGGTTTCTGGGAAGCGGGCCTCAAGCAGTGGGACATGGCGGCGGGCATTTTGCTGATACAGGAAGCCGGCGGCTTGGTCACCGATTTCGAGGGCGGGGAAAATGTCTTGTCGAGCGGCAATATTGTCGGCGGTAATCCCAAAATCTTTGCGCAACTACTCAGCATTGTTCAAGCGCATGCTTTGCCGCAGCGCATTTAGGCGTTATAGCTGACTTCGATATCGCGCGGGCAGGGCATGAGCAGGTTGGAAATATTTTTGTACCCAAAGCCGTAAAACTCTTTGAGGTAGCGGTGGAATCGACGCTCATGGAATTCTAAATGGATCTCCAGCGATTCGACTAAAGAGCGGGCAAGCGGCAGCGCGTATTCCGGCTCGCGTTCGTGCAGGAACAGGCGGCCGCTGTAGGTAAATCCATTGGCCTGCAATACCAGGCAAATCTGTCCCCACAATGATTCGCAAAGATCTTGCGGGGAATGCTCGTAGTCTAAATTGATCACGATACCCGTTTTGGTCGGCATGTCTGGAGTCCTTACTGGTTAAGCTGATCGCATATTAGTAAATTATGAAATAATAATCAATTGTCTTGTTGTGCGTCATGACAAAAGAATTCCGGGAACAGGATTTGAGCGTTGTTATTTCCAGTCCTGAACCCTGATGGATGGAGTTGGCTGACTTGGCGGGCGGAGGGGAATTAATCCAAGCGATTCCTCCTAGGGATCGCTTGGATTATGCTGGGCTTACAAGCCTGTGCGGTTGCGCGTGGGGCGCCACGCATTTAGAAGCGTTGGCTTATGCCCACGGAAATGCTTTTGCCGGTTGTAAGTTGCACGCCGTTAACATAGGTATAAACCGGCAACTGCACAAAACCGTAGACCTGCGTGTTGGGCCCCATGGCGTAGGCGATGCCGGGGCTGATATAAAGGAAGCTTCCGCCGGTATCATCCGGCTCTGCATTGGCGCCGGAGTCGTGGGCGCGCACTTGCAGATTCGCTTGGACGATACCGCTCAAGTTTTTGCTGAATGCGTAGCGCCCACCCACATCCAAGGAAAAGCGATCTCCCGGTTTGTAGTTGTCGTGGGTGGCGACGGCATGTTGCCAGGAAGTCTGGCCAAACCAGCTGAAAGCAGAAGCGCTAGGCCGCGAATGATAGTTGATGCCCAGTATCGTGTCGGTGCTGCCGCTGCCGGGTTGCAGGGTGCGTTCGGCGAGTTCGCCGGCGCTGTTCGTAACCGTGGTGCTGCCGGTCGGCAACTTTAATCCCAGGTTCAGGCTGAAACCGCTGCCCTGAACCAAAGGCAGCCGCAGGCTGACCCGCGCATCGCCAATTTCTGAAATGTCCCAGTGCTCATTTTCCTGATCGCCGTGATGATTGTGGATGTGGTCGTGCTTGCGCGATACCCAGGGTAATTGCAGGCTTAGGCCCCAGCCATCCGCGAAGTTGTAATCGAGGCCGAGATTGACGTTGTGGTTCAGCGTTCTGACTTCATCATGATGGCGCCGGATTTCCCCGACAGCGACGCGTTTCGAACCTGCGCGCGGAATATCTTGATCAATGAAGTCATAGCGTACATCTGCCTGTAATCCCGGTTCGACCCATGCGCCCAGCGCGCGCCAATCGTTATTCAAGGTGCAAAAGGTCGCGCCGCATGAAGCGGCTGCAGGGCCGGCGGCAAACAGGGTGATTAAAGAAGATAGAGCGGTGCGTGAAATGGGAGACATGATTTTACCTGCGTTGTTTTTATAGTGAGAGCAAGTCTAAAGGCAAGCCTGTTTGCCCGGAATGCGACACAGTGTCGCAGCAAGCAGCGCCATCGTTCGGCTGCGAAGCCGTTACAATGCGGGTTTTGCAGACAAGCGACCATGCAAGACGCCACGCCCATTTCACCGCAACTGCGTAACCTGAAACGCTTGATCGCGCTGCGCGTGATCGAGGTCGCGAGCCAGGTGGCGGTGATCCTGTTTGCCGATCGCGTGCTTGGGATGGTGTTGCCGACCACGATTTTATTTGGGCTCTCGGCAGGATTGGCGCTCGCCAATTTGGCGACCTGGTGGCGCGCCGCGCAAGCGTGGCCGGTGACGGCGACGGAACTGGCGGCGCACTTGCTATTCGATATCGGCATACTGACGGCCTTGTTATATTTTGCCGGCGGTTCGACCAATCCTTTCGTCACCCTATACCTGTTGCCGTTGTCGATTGCCGCCGCCTTATTGCCCGCCGCGTTCACCTGGGCGATCGCGGGCGTCACCTTGGCGTGCTACACCTTGCTGTTGTACGCCTATCAACCGCTGCCGCAGGGTCTAGGCAGCTTCGCTTTTTTAGAGACCATCCTGCCGGCGGGCCTGCATGGCGCGCACGACGCGCATGGGATGCATGCGGATTTCGGCATGCACGTATTGGGCATGTGGTTCAACTTTGCCTTGAGCGCGATACTGATTGCTTGGTTCGTGGCGCGCATGGCGCAATCCATCCGCGAGCGCGACCAGCGCTTGGCCTTGGCGCGCGAGCAAGCCTTGCGCAATGAGCAATTGGTGGCGCTGGGCACCTTGGCGGCGGGCGCGGCGCACGAACTTTCCACGCCCTTGGCGACGATGCGCATGATCGCCTCGGAACTCGAGCGCGAACACGGCGCTGATGCTGCCTTAGCGCAAGATTTGCAGCTGCTGCGCGCGCAGGCCGATCAATGTAAACGCATACTGACTCAATTAACCGCGGACGCCGGTGCCGCGCGCGCCGAACAAGCGACCGGCATCAGCTGCGAGAAGTTTCTCCAGCGCTTGTTGGAGCAATGGCAGTTGCTGCGGCCGCAAATAGCGCTGGCCACCGATTTTTCGGGTACGCAAGCGGCTCGCAAAATCGTAGTAGACCGCACCCTGGATCAAGCGCTGATGAACTTGATCAACAACGCCGCCGATGCCTCCCCGGATCAGGTCGAGATCAGTGCGCGCTGGGACGAGGCGCAATTGCAAATCGAAATCCGCGATCGCGGCCCCGGCATTAGCGCCGATGTGGCGGCGCGTGCGGGCGAGGCTTTTTTTACCACGAAAGGCCCGGAGCATGGCCTGGGCATAGGCTTGTTTCTCGCCAATGCCAGCATCGAACGCGCCGGCGGCAGCGTCAGTTTATTCAATCGCGAGGGTGGCGGTGCATGCGTGCGCGTCACGCTGCCACTGCTGGGACGGGCATGATGCAAGCAGAGCGCCCCAGTCTATTGCTGGTGGATGACGATGACGCGTTCCGACTCGTGTTGGGGCGGGCTTTGGAGAAGCGCGGTTTCGCGGTCATCACGGCCCCGGAAGTGGAATCGGCGATATTGCTGGCGCAGGACAATTCGCCCGAATATGCGGTGATCGATCTTAAAATGCCCGGCCCGTCGGGCTTGCTGCTGGTGCAGCGCTTAAAAGAACTGGATGCGGAAACGCGCATCGTGATGTTGACCGGTTACGCCAGCATCGCCACCGCCGTGGAAGCGATCAAGCTCGGCGCGACGCATTATCTGGCCAAGCCGGCCGATGCCGACGAAATCGTCAATGCGCTGATGCAGACTGAGGGCAATCCCGATGTGGCGGTCAACGTCGATCCGCTCTCGGTGGAACGCTTGGAGTGGGAACATATTCAGAAAGTGTTGGCGGAATACGAAGGCAATATTTCCGCCACTGCCCGCGCGCTGAAAATGCATCGGCGCACCTTGCAACGCAAGCTGGGCAAAAAGCCGGTGCGCGAATGAGTGCAGAAAAAGCGATTGCACCACGGAGTACACAGAGTGCACGGAGGAAAAACAATGCAAGTGCGCTTGCATCGAGTTGCCACTCGCGTGCGTGGGCTGGATTCACCGTTGATTTGATTTCCTCTGTGTCCTCCGTGTACTCCGTGGTGAAGGATTTTTTTCAGCCATTCAAAATTTCGCGCTGGGCATTGCTGGCCTGGGTGTTATCTTGCGCAGCCTGGGCCGATGGCGGCGCGCCGGTATCCGTACCATCCGTCAGCGCCAGCTACCCGCACGATCCCCGAAGCTATACGCAAGGACTGCTATGGCACGATGGCCTGTTGTACGAGAGCGACGGACGCTACGGCCATTCCTCTATCAGCGTGCGCGACTTGAACACGGGACGCATCCTGCGCAGCCGCGCGCTCGATCCAAAATATTTCGGAGAAGGCTTAGCCCTGGTCGGCGATGACTTGGTGCAGCTGACCTGGAAAGAGCATCGAATTTTTATTTACGATAAAGCCACGTTAAGGCTTAAACGCAGCTTGCCCTACGCATGGGAAGGCTGGGGCGCCGCTTACGATGGCCGGCATTTAATCGTGAGCGACGGTTCCGCTTGGCTGCGTTTTCTCGATCCGATCAGTTTCCAAGAAATACGCCGCGTTGCCGTGCATGACGGCGATCAACCCATTGATCTGCTCAATGAACTGGAGTTTGTCCAAGGCGAAATTTTAGCCAACATCTATGGCTCCGATCGCATTGCCCGTATTTTGCCCAGTACCGGCCAAGTTGTTGGCTGGCTGGATTTGTCGACTTTGTATCCCGCCAAGCAGCGGCCGGCGCTCGATGCTGTATTGAATGGCATCGCTTACGACCCGCAGCGGCAGATGTTGATGGTGACGGGGAAATATTGGCCGAAGCTGTTCGTGATTCCGGTGCCGCACATTGCTGCGATTAAACCAGTTACCTCACCTTCTCGCCCAAAAGACTAAGGCCGCTAGTCCGATGAGCAGCAAACCTGTGATGTTAAGCCAGATAGGCAGGGCAAATTATGCAGGCACGGCACCAAGCAATAAAAGAATAATGGCAACGGTACCAGCCAACTTTCTTGCGTTGATTTTTCCAGTGCTACACATCGAAAATCTCATGGGCTCGGTTTTGAAGTAGGTGCTTTTCAAATTCATAACTATGAACAGGGCGACCGGTCTTGGAGGGTTTGACCGTTGGGTCAACATACATGTAAAGGTGATGTCGCCCATTTGATGTTTGTTGGGCCAGCGTACTCATCTCCGCCTGCGATAAAAACCATATGCGCTGGGAAGATAAATCAACAAGGGCGACGTAGTGTGCTGGGCTGTCTTCAGGGACCCACCAATCAAGGGCTTCCTTTCCTTTGCCACCGCCCGCTTTAGCGCGAAGATTGGTTTTGACTTGCACTGTTATGGGCCGTGCATTTCGTGGCGAATACGCAACCAAGTCAATGCCGGAGTCTGTGGTGAGGTGTGCAGACTCGACCCCGCGTAACAAGAGTTGGTATTGAACCAGTAATTCGCCACATTTTCCGATCTGTGCGGTTTTCATTTTGTATTGATCTCTTAAGGACTTGCTTAAGCGGAGTCCGGTTTTGACAGTGGGTAAGGAGTTTGGATTATGCCGCGATATTACCGCGAGCGTAAAATTGCTTAGTAAATTGATTCATGAAAGCGTATTTTAGTGCGCTGCGCGCGTTTGATTTAGGGCCGGCCATGCCCCGGCGGGGCAGTTACTTTTTCTTGCTTGCCCAAGAAAAAAGTAACCAAAAAGAAGGGCACCCCCTGCACCGCCCGCTTCGCGGATTCCCTCCGTTGCTCGCCAAACCGGGCGGCTGCGCAACTCGCGCGATCCGCTGCGCGGCCACGCGCTCAAACAGTGCTCGCCGACTTCCCCCGGCTTGGCTGCGCTACTCGGCGGCGCAGAAGGGGCCCCAATAGCCAAAACGTCGCGGGTGAGACAGCCGCGCTTCGCAAGATTGAACAACCATCGTTTACTTATGCGTGATGCAACGGTTATGACAGAAATACACTGTATCAGCGGTATAATTTCGTATCGCATAATTTAAAAACCGTGCATCACTGCATGCACCCCATGATGGACCAATCCCTTCCCGCCATTCCGCTCGAACAGCACACGCCGATGATGCAGCAATACCTGCGCATCAAGGCGCAGCATCCCGACATGCTGTTGCTGTATCGCATGGGGGATTTTTACGAGCTGTTTTTCGAGGATGCGGTCGAGGCGGCGCGCTTGCTGGACATCACCCTGACCACGCGCGGCGCGAGCGCGGGGAATCCAATCAAAATGGCCGGTGTGCCATATCACTCGGTGGAGCAGTATCTTGCCAAGCTGGTGAAGCTCGGTTTGTCGGTGGCGATTTGCGAGCAGATCGGCGACCCGGCCACGAGCAAGGGCCCGGTGGAGCGCCAAGTCGCGCGCATCATCACGCCGGGCACCGTCACCGATAGCGCCTTGCTCGACGAGCGGCGCGAGGCGTATGTGATGGCGGCTTTGCCGCAACAAGAGCGCATCGGCTTGGCTTGGTTGAGCTTGGCCAGCGGACGTTTTTGCGTGGCGGAGGTTTTGCCGCGCGAGTTGCCTTCTTTTATCGAGCGTATCCAGCCGGCCGAGTTGTTGTTGCCGGAAGATGCTGCGTTGGAAACCGGCAAGCTGGCGGCGAAGCGCTTGCCGCAATGGCAATTCGATTTAGAAACGGCGCAACACGCGCTCACGCAGCAATTGGCGACGCACGATCTGGCGGGTTTCGGCGTAGCGGAGATGCCGCTGGCGCTGACCGCCGCCGGCGCTTTGTTGGGCTATGTGAAACAAACGCAGCGTGCCGCGTTGCCGCATATCGTCAGCATTCAGCCGGAGTTTCAAAGCGAATACGTGTTGATGGATGCCGCCACGCGGCGCAATTTGGAGCTGACCGAGACCATACGCGGCGAGGCAGCGCCGACGCTGTTGTCGCTGCTCGACGCCACGGCCGGCGCCATGGGCAGCCGCTTGCTGCGGCATTGGCTGCATCATCCCTTGCGCAAGCGCGCGACCATCATGGCGCGGCTGGAGGCGGTGGCCGCCTTGCAGCAAGGCGCACCAACGCCGCGTTACACAGCGCTGTTGCAATTGCTGCGCGGCGTTGCCGATATCGAACGCATCGTGGCGCGGGTGGCGCTGCGCAGCGCACGGCCGCGCGATTTGGCGGCCTTGCGCGCCAGCCTGGCCTTGCTGCCGGAACTGCATGCTGTATTGCAGGGCTTGCCGAGTGCGCGCATTGCGGAGTTATTGCAAGTCGCGCAGCCGCAACAAGCGGTGGAGCAAGAGCTGGCGCGCGCCATCAAGCCCGAGCCCTCGGTGGTGTTGCGCGAGGGCGGCGTGATAGCCGATGGCTTCGATGCCGAGTTGGATGAGTTGCGCGCGATCCAAAACAATTGCGGTGAATTTTTATTGCAGCTCGAAGCGCGCGAGCGCGAACGCAGCGGCATCGCCACGCTCAAGGTCGAGTACAACCGCGTGCATGGCTTTTACATCGAAGTCGGCCGGGCGCAGGCGGATAAAGTGCCGGACGATTATCGCCGGCGCCAAACCTTGAAAAATGCCGAGCGCTACATCACGCCCGAGCTGAAAACTTTCGAAGATAAAGCCTTGTCTGCTGGAGAGCGTGCGCTGGCGCGCGAGAAGTGGCTGTACGAACAAGTGCTGGATAGCTTGCAAGCGCATATCGCCGACCTGCATGGCATCGCCGGCGCGATTGCCGAATTGGACGTGCTGGCAGCCTTCGCCGAGCGTGCCCAAGCCTTGAACTACGTCATGCCGGAATTCACCACCAACCCCAAGCTGGAAATTATCGGCGGCCGCCATCCGGTGGTGGAAGGGCAGGTCGATCAATTCATCGCCAACGACACGCTGCTCACGCGCACGCGCCAGATGCTGCTCATCACCGGCCCGAACATGGGCGGTAAATCCACCTACATGCGCCAGACGGCGCTGATCGTGTTGCTGGCGCATTGTGGCTGTTTCGTCCCGGCCAGCCGCGTGCTGCTGGGACCGGTGGATCAAATCTTCACGCGCATCGGTGCATCGGACGATCTCGCCTCCGGCCGTTCCACTTTTATGGTGGAGATGACCGAGACCGCGAATATCCTGCACAACGCCAGCGCCGAGAGCTTGGTGTTGCTGGACGAAATCGGGCGCGGCACCTCGACCTTCGACGGCCTGGCGCTGGCGCATGCTGTGGCGCGCCAGCTGGCGGAAAAGACCGGCTGCTATACCTTGTTCGCCACGCACTACTTCGAGCTCACGCGCTTGAGCCAAGAGCTGAAACAAATTGCCAACGTGCACTTATCGGCGGTGAAGCACAAGGACAGCATCGTGTTCCTGCACGCGGTGCAGGACGGCCCCGCCAGCCAAAGCTACGGCCTGGAAGTCGCGGCCCTGGCCGGCGTGCCGGGCGCGGTGATCCAGCAAGCGCGGCGCTATTTGGTGAGCCTGGAAAACCAAAGCGTGACGCGCGAGGGGCAAGGTGATTTATTCGCGCAAGCACCCGAGCCGCAGCCGCATCCGGCGCTGGAACAGTTGGCGCAAATTACACCGGATGAATTGACGCCGAAGCAGGCTTTGGAATGCTTGTATGCGTTGAAGAAATTAAGCGAATAAAAAAAGATTAACCGCCAAGAGCGCCAAGATAAAAAATATTGCATTTCTTGGCGCTCTTGGCGTCTTGGCGGTTCAAGTTTGTTGTTCCTAACTAATCCCCGGAGATTGTTATGCAAGGAAACCGCTCCCGCGTTTTATTGGCGATTTTTTTCATCGTCGCCGGCATTCTGCATTTTATTTTTCCGGCGAATTATATGCAGGTCATGCCGCCTTGGTTGCCGGCGCATTTGAGCTTGGTATTGGTGAGCGGCGGGTTCGAGATCGCGGGCGGCGTCGGCGTGTTGTTAAAACCCGTGCGGCGCTGGGCGGGGTTCGGCTTGATCTTGCTGTCGCTGGCGGTGTTGCCGGCCAATGTGCAGATGCTGCTGAATGCGCATGCGGCGCGTAGCGTGCTCGTTTGGCAGGTGTTATTGGTGTTGCGCCTGCCCCTGCAATTGTTGCTGATTTATTGGATCTGGCGCGCGACGCAGCCCATTAAGGGCAGGCTGTTTTATGGATGAAGTCGGTCGTGTCTTGCAGCGTGGGCGCGAGAAAGCTTAAGGGGCGCGCCAGCGCCAGCATGATGTCGATATGCCCCACGTCGGGGTAGCTATGCACTTCGGCTGTGCCGCCGTGCGCTGTTACCGCGGCGGCCATGCGATAGGTGTTGCCGGGCTTGACCGTGGTGTCGGCCGCACCAGTCAGCAACAGCATGGGCGAACCAAGGTGGTCGGTATAGAAAATCGGTTGCGTTTCGATGAGTGGGCTGGCGCTTTTAAACACCTGTTGTACATCGGCATCGTCGATCGGCAAAAAATCATAGGGTCCGGCCACGCCGATCATGCCGCAGGGCGCGTGGGTGCTGCCGGCTTTCTGGCGCAGTTGCGGGTCGAGCGCCACCATGGCGGCTAAATGCGCGCCGGCGGAATGGCCCATGATAAAAATCCGCTGCGGATTGCCGCCATAAGCGGCGATGTGCGTTTCCACCCAGTGATAGGCGGCGGCCGTATCGGAAATAAAATCGCGCCAATCCACTTGCGGGTAGAGCCGATAGTCCGGAATAACCGCAATAAAACCTTTCTCCGTGAGCGCGTCCGCCACGAAGCGGTATTCATCTTTGCTGCCGAACTGCCAGCGTCCGCCGTAGAAGAACACCACCACATCCGCATTCTTTACCGAATTCTCGGGCGTATAAACGTCGAGCGTCTGGCGCGGATATTTGCCGTAGGCCTGGTTGGCGGTTTCGTGATAATTGGAGCCAACCGTGGCGCTGAGCATGCTCAGCGGCGAGCAGCCGCCAGCCAGCAACAAGGTGCACAGGCCCAAGGCGTTAAAAAGCCCCCGCTTCCAACAAGGGAGAGGGGGCTGTTTATGCAAGCGCTGCAACAATTGCTTAGTGATGATGCCCGTGCTCGCCATGCACATGGCCGTGGGAAATTTCTTCCTCGGAAGCCGGGCGCACTTCGGTGATGGTGCAGGTGAACTTGAGCGTCTGTCCGGCCAGCGGATGGTTGCCGTCCACCACGATGGCATCGTCGGTAATCTCGGTCACGGTGTAGAGCAGCATGTCTTCGCCGTCGTCGGATTCGCCTTCGAATTGCATGCCGACTTCCACATCCGGCACCGGGAAGCGATCCTTGGGCTCGACGCGCACGAGTTCGGCATCGTATTCGCCGAAGGCAAATTCCGGCTCCAGAATTACGGTTAGCGATTCGCCGACGTTACGGCCTTGCAACTGCTCTTCAACCGTGGGGAAAATATTGTCGTAGCCGCCGTGCAGATAGCTGATCGGTTCATCGGTCTGTTCCAAGACCTCACCCTCGCTGTTTGCCAGTTGATAGGTGATGGAAACAACGGAGTCTTTAGTAATTTGCATTGATAGGGCCTCAGATTTGATTCGCGCCAATGGCGAACCGGGGGTTTAGGAGGGGCCTGATTTAGGCGTGCCAAGGCGACATTCTACAGTGCCTTGATAAGTTTAAGAACTTCCGCGGCATGTCCCTTGGCGGTCACGTTATATAGCGCATGGCGCAAAATACCGTGTTTGTCGATGATGAAGGTGGAGCGTACGATGCCCATTTTCTTCACCCCGTCCTTTTCCTTCTCCTGCCAAACGCCGTATTTGTTGCAAACCGTACCCTCGGTATCGGCCAACAGGCGCACCGCCAGGCCGTGCTTATCGCGGAATGCGGCATGGCTCATGCAGTCATCGCGCGAAACGCCGAGCACCGCGGTGTTGAGCTTATCGAATTCATCATCCATGTCGCTGAATTCGATGGCTTCCAAGGTGCAGCCCGGGGTGTCGTCGCGGGGATAAAAATACAGCACGACGTGCTGCTGTCCTTTGTAATCGGCGAGCTTGGTGTTCGCCATATCGGCATCGGGCAGGCTAAACGTCGGTGCGGCATGACCAATTTGCAACATATAAAGATCTCCTGGTAGGTGAAACGATTCTAACGCATTTGCCCATTCCTACAAGCGACGCGTGTTGGCTATTCCACAAGCGATTTGCGTGCCATGAGCAGTTATAATCATGAAATGAAAATCGACCTATTAAATGGCCTGACGGCGCGGCAATTCTTGGCTGAGTATTGGCAGAAGAAACCGCTATTGATGCGCGGTGCTTTTCCTGGCTTCCGCGATTTTGTGAGCGGTGAAATGCTGCAAGCGCTGGCGCAGCAAGAAGAAGTGCAGGCGCGCCTGGTCACCGAGCGCGATGGCCTGTGGGAGGTGCAGCATGCGCCGTTACAGCCGGGCGATTTCCGGCGCTTGAAGCGCGCGCATTGGTCGCTTTTGGTGCAGGGCATCGATCAATTGCTGCCGGCCGGCCGTGCGTTGTTGTCGCAGTTTGATTTCATCCCGCATGCCCGGCTCGACGATTTAATGGTGAGTTATGCGCCGAAAGACGGCGGCATCGGCCCGCATTTCGATTCGTACGATGTGTTCTTGCTACAGGGGCAAGGCCATAAGCGCTGGCAGATCAGCACCCAAGCGGATACCGAACTGATCCCCGATGCGCCGCTACGCATCTTGCGCAACTTCAAACCGGAGCAGGAGTGGATCCTCGGCCCGGGCGATATGCTGTATTTGCCGCCGCGTTATGCGCATTACGGCATCGCGCTCAATAACTGCCTGACTTACTCCATTGGTTTTCGCGCCGCCACGCACCAAGAACTGGCCACGCAATTCTTGGTGTACCTGCAAGACCGCATCAACGTGCCGGGCCTGTATGCCGATCCCGACCTCAAGCCGCAACTGCACCCGGCGGAGATTTCCAGCGCCATGGTCGACAAGGTGGCTGCCGTCATCGAGCAAATCAAATTGGGCCGCGACGACGTTGCGCAATTCCTCGGCACTTATCTTAGCGAACCCAAGCCGCATGTGTTTTTCGATCCGCCGGCGCGTCCTCTGTCGCGCGCCAAATTCCAAGCCAGCGCGGCCAAGCGCGGCGTGCGCCTGGCGTTGCAATCGCAAATATTGTTTTCAGGATCGCGGATCTTCATGAATGGCGAACAAATCAGCATCGCTGGCGCGGCACGCAAGGCCTTGGTCGCGTTAGCCGACCAGCGCGCCTTGCCGGGCCCTTTGACCCTGCCGGATAGCGCCTGGGACGTGCTGTATGACTGGTACGAGGCCGGCTACATTGCAGTGGGCGGCGCAGCAAAATAATGGATGAGACAGCGCTTTCTCGGCGTTTTGCCAGCTTGTCGGAGTACCAGCAAGCGCTGGATATCGTGATCGAGCAGGCGCGGCATACCTTGTATCTATTCGATTACGACCTGCATGAAGGCGGCTGGAATGGCCCGCAGCGTTACGCGTTGTTGAAGCGCTTCGTGCTCGGCAGTCCGAACAATCGCCTGCATATCGCCTTGCACAGCGTCGATCACGTGCGGCGCAATTGCCCGCGCTTGCTGAATTTCCAGCGCCAATACAGTTACGCGGTGTTGATTCATGAGACCCATCCGGAAGCGCGCAGCATCAACGACCCGATGTTGATCGCGGATGGACGGCATTACGTGCATCGTTTCCACTACGAGCAAGCGCGCGGCGAACTGGTGCTGCACGATCCGGAGCAAACCCTGCGCTTGGCCCAGCGCTTTGATGAAATTTGGCACGCTTCCAGCGTGGCGGTCACGGCGACTACCCTTGGGTTGTAATCGCATAAAAGGCTTTTTACCACGGAGTACACAGAGTACACGGAGTAAAGGCAAGTAGAATGACGCATGGGAGCGTATGCTATTTTCGCCAATTATTTTTTAACTCCGTGTACCCCGTGTACTCCGTGGTGCAATAGTTTTTCTAGGTAAATTCATGGTCTTCATAACCCAAGCCCTTTCCGACTCCGGTCCGATATTCGATGCAGCCGCCTGGCTCGACGGCCTGCGCGATGCCTACGATGCGCCGGCGTTAAGCGTCATCGCCAAGGCGCTGGACTTGGCTGCACGCGAGGCGCGTTTTACGCAAGCCTTGGAGGTTGCCAATGTGCTGGTGGCCTTGCGCATGGATTATCAAACCGTGGCCGCCGCCTTGGCCGCCCATGTGCCGCAACAGCTTCCAGAGCAGCGCGCCGCGTTGCAAGCGCAGTTGGGGGCGGAAGTGGCGCGCCTGGTCGACGGCGTGAACCGCATGGCCTTGCTGCAGCGCGCCGGCATCGACGTCAGCCTGGACGAAGGCAAAAAAGAACACCTCAATCAAGCCGAGACTTTGCGCAAAATGCTGCTGGCGATGGCCGAGGATGTGCGCGTGGTGCTGATTTTGCTCGCCGATCAAGTGCAATTGTTGCGCGCCTTGGTCAAGGCCGAAGACACGCCGGCGCGCAAGCGCGCGGCGCAAGAAGCGCAGGAGATTTTCGCGCCGCTGGCGAATCGGCTCGGCATCTGGCAAATCAAGTGGGAGCTGGAAGACCTGTCGCTGCGCATCCGCGAGCCTGCGCTGTACAAAAAAATGGCCAAGCTGCTGGACCAGCGGCGCGTCGATCGCGAGGACTACCTGGCGCAAGTGACCGCGCAATTGCGCGACGAGCTGGATCGGGCTGGAATACGGGCCGAAGTCAGCGGCCGGCCCAAACACATCTATAGCATCTGGCGCAAAATGCAGCTGAAGCACTTGGACTTCGACCAAGTCTACGATGTGCGCGCGGTGCGCGTCCTGGTGCACGATTTAAAAGATTGCTACAGCGTGCTGGGCATGGTGCATGGCTTGTGGCAGCCGATCCCCGGCGAGTTCGACGACTATATCTCGCATCCCAAGCCCAACGATTACCGCTCTTTGCATACCGCCGTGATCGGCCCCGAAGGCCGCGCCTTGGAAGTGCAAATCCGCACCTTCGAGATGCATCAGCATGCGGAGTTCGGCGTCGCCGCGCATTGGCGCTACAAAGAAGGCGCCCAGGCCTCGGGAGTCGGGCAGGGCTTCGAGGAGAAAATCGCCTGGCTGCGGCAATTGCTGGCGTGGAAGGACGAGGTGGCCGAAGCCGGCGCCGACGGCACCGAATGGGTCGAGCAATTCAAGACCGAGCTGTTTCAGGACCGCGTGTATGTCCTGACGCCGCAAGGCAAGGTGATCGACCTGCCGCAGGGCGCGACGCCATTGGATTTCGCCTATGCCGTGCATACCGACCTCGGTCATCGCTGCCGTGGCGCGAAAATCGACGGCAGCATCGTGCCGCTGACCTATAAGCTCAAGAACGCCCAGCGCATCGAAATCATGACCGCGAAGCAAGGCGCGCCCAGCCGCGACTGGCTGACGCCCGGCTATCTGGCGACTTCGCGGGCGCGCGCCAAAATCCGCCAGTGGTTCAACCAGCAGCATTTCGACGCCGATTTAGCGCAGGGGCGCGAGATATTGGAGCGCGAACTGCATCGCTTGGGCGTCACCGGCTTAAACCAAGACAAGCTATTGCAGAAATTCCACTTTCCGCGTCTGGAAGAATTCTTGGCCGCGCTGGGACGCGGGGAAATTACGCCGAATCAAACCGCCTTGGCGATCCAAGACCTGGCCGATCTGAAGCCCAAGGATGTATTGCCGGTCGCGCTGCCAAAGCGCACAACAGCGCGCACGCAGCACGGCGACGTCATCGTGGAGGGCGTGGGCAGCCTCGCCGTGAGTTACGGCAAATGTTGCAAGCCGGTGCCGCCCGATCCCATCGTCGGCTACGTTACGCGCGGGCGCGGCGTGGTGGTGCATCGCCAGGATTGTGGCAACGTCACGCGGCTTAACGCGGAGCAGCGTCCGCGGCTGCTGCAAACCAGTTGGAATAGCGGCGCGAGCGGCGTGCATGCAGTGGTGATCCTGGTGCGCGCCGATGACCGCCAAGGCCTGCTGCGCGATATCTCCGGCGTGCTCAGCGCCGAAAGAGTCAACGTCATCGGCGTCAAATCGGAAAGCGATTCCGGCGTGGCCGATATGCGCTTCACCCTGGAAGTGCGCGACCTGACGCAAATGAACCGCGTGCTGGCCGAGATCAAAAAGGTCGGCAGCGTCAATCTGGCGCGGCGCGTGGGGTAATGCATAGCGCCGGCTTCCTTGCCGGCGCTACAGGATTGCGGCTCTTTTTAGGATACGCCGCCCCAGAATCAATCCTGTGCTCAAGTACTGCATTCAAGCTTAAAAAATCAGCATTTCCCCTGATTTTCAGCCTTTTCCCGCTTTAAGCCCATGCGCCCGTTGTTGCCTACAAGTTTTCTCATGATCAAAGACTTAAGTTATGGCCGCGCTTGCCCGATAAGCAACTTGACAGCGGCGATAGGGCCATCGGTTTAAACAATCGGTACCGGCGCGTAAGGCTGTCAGTAATGTGTAAAGGAGATTCAAAATGCCATCAATTATTAACACTAACGTTGCCTCGTTAAACGCACAACGTAACCTCGATGCATCCCAAAGCAGCTTGGCGCAAGCCCTGCAACGCTTGTCCTCTGGCTTGCGCATTAACAGCGCCAAGGACGATGCGGCCGGCTTGTCGATTGCCGAGCGCTTCACGTCGCAGATTCGGGGTAACACCCAAGCTGCACGTAACGCCAATGACGGTATCTCCCTGGCGCAAACCGCCGAGGGCGATTTGGTGCAGATCGGTAACAACTTACAGCGTATTCGCGAACTGGCGGTACAGTCCGCCAACGCCACCAACAGCGCATCAGACCGCGCCGCGCTGCAAGCGGAAGCTGGTTTGCTGATTGCCGAGGTCGATCGCGTCGCGGCCAACTCGTCTTTCAACGGTGTTAAGTTGCTCGATGGCTCGTTTACCGCGCAGCAATTCCAGGTGGGCGCTAACGCCACCTCGAACGACCGCATTACGCTCGATGCGATTTCCAGCGCCCGCATTACAACACTGGGCAGCGCTACGACGAATTTAGCCACGCTGGCCGGTGGCACGCAGTCAAGCAATGCCTTGGCCGCCGGTGAGTTGGTTCTCAATGGCGTGTCCATTCAAGGATCGGTCGCAGGTGCCGCTGGCCAAACCACCGACAGCGCGTTTGCAAAAGCTGCCGCGATTAACGCACAAACTTCCCTGTCCTTCGTAACGGCTACCGCAGCGGCGACGACGGCAAGTGGTGTTGTTGCCGCGCCGGTCGTCACGGCTGCCACTGCTGCTTCCACCACGGCTGCAAGCGGACCTGCGGCTGCCAGCACCACGGTGAGCGGCGCGGTCATCAGTGCACTTACCAGCATTACAGCTGGTGATCTGACGATCAATGGTACCAGTGTTGGCGCCGTTACAGCCGGCGGCTCTGCTGCTGCTCAAGCGACTGCAGTGGCTGCGGCGATTAATACGGTAACTGGCACGACAGGCGTTACCGCGACCGTTTACGGTGCCGGCAGCGATCAGATCAGATTGACGAATGCCACGACCGCTGCAATTGTCGTTGGCGAATCTGGTACTGCAAACGTTGGCAATACCGGCCTCACCGCAGCTTCGACCTCGGCCAATACCTACTCGGCGATTAGCGGCACCAACTTCACCGTTGGCGGCACAGCAATCACCTTTGCTGGTGGTGTTTATGCCAGCTCAACACTGGCCACAGACGCTCTGGTAACCGCAAGCAATACTGCGTTGACCGGCCTGGGTTACACTGTATCCAATTCTGGCGGTAAGTTGTCCATTTCCCGCGCTGATGGCGGGAACTTCTCGGTAGTTACGGGCAATGCGGCCACTGCCGCAGTAACGGGCTTTGCGCTAGGTACCACCACAACCACCAACGGCGTTCCGGCCAGTTCCACGATTACCGCGATTACCTCTGGCGATCTGAGCATTAACGGTATTGCGATCACGACCGGTATTTCGGCGACCACTTCGACCGCCCAGCGTGGTACGGATCTGGCGGCTGCGATTAACAGCCAACAGTCCACCACCGGTGTTACGGCAACCGCAGCAGCTTCGGGCGCGTTGACGTTGACCGCCGCCGATGGCCGTAACATTACCATCGCTTTTGCAGGCACAGCCAATGCAACCAATACCGGCCTGACAGCAGCTACAACTCGTAGCGCAATTACGCTGACCAGCACCAACTCGGCTGGTATCACCGTGTCCGGTACCACGCCAGCAAATGCCGGCGCAAGTATCGTTGCAGGCACTACGGCGGCGACATCAACGACCACGGGTGGCTTGTCGCTGTTGACGATTGCGACCGTCACTGGCGCCAACTCCGCGCTAGCAACCATCGATGCCGCGCTGACCACGGTCAACTCCACGCGTGCTACCTTGGGTGCGGTACAAAACCGCTTTAGCTCCACGGTTGCCAGCTTGCAGACCACGGTCGAGAACTTGAGCGCGTCGCGTAGCCGGATTCAGGATGCGGACTTCGCTGCTGAAACCGCAGCACTGTCCCGTTCGCAGATTCTGCAGCAAGCGGGTACGGCGATTTTGGCGCAAGCTAACGCGAGCTCGAACGGCGTGTTGGCCCTGTTGCGTTAATAGAGTTGCGTTATAAAAGTCGCATTTAGCGTCTAGTAGGAACGGGGAGTGGGTGGCGAATGACGCCACCCACTTTCTCACATGTAAAGAAGGTTGAACTTACTGATGTCTTTTTTAGAGCGTATGACGGGATAGGCTGTATGCGATTGCGTACTGCGTTTAGATAAAGAATGAGGTGACATTATGGCAATTCAGTCAGTAGTAAATGCAACTATCGGGCAAGCTTTTTCGCCTCCCAGCAACGATGTCGCGACGGCTAATCGCGCAGCGCCGGCGGAGTACGCTCAGCCAGCCGTGGCGCAACTGCCGCAAGGGCCAAAGCCCGAGAAGGCAGCATCGGCGAAGGAAGTGCAGCAAGCCGCGGACGAAATTAATAAGGCGCTACAACGCTTGAATTCAAGCAGCCTTGAGTTTTCGGTCGATCATGATTCCGGGCAAACCATTGTCCGGGTGGTGGATATCGCGACCAAGGATGTGATTCGGCAAATCCCGAATGAAGAAACGTTGCAGATCGCAAAATCAATCGATAAGTTACAAGGCTTGTTGATTCGCCATAAGGCGTAGTAGTGGGCTTGCGCAATGAAAATTGCGCGCCTGGCCGAGGCTAAGTTTCGCCGGGCCAGTGCTCGATAATAAGTAAGGCCGTTATTGGTAGGAGGTCGCCATGGCTATTGCAGCTCCAGGTATCGGGTCGAGTTTGGATGTGAATTCGATTGTTACCCAATTGCTCAACATCGAGCGCCAGCCGATTACGGTATTGGACCAGCGCGAAGCTGGCATCCAGGCCAAGATCACCGCGTTCGGCACCTTGCAGGGGGCATTGTCCAGCTTTCAGACGGCCGCGCAGGGTTTGAGCGACGCCAGTAAATTCTTGGCTTACAACGCGAGTTCCGGCGATAGCACGGTCGCCAGCGTATCCGCTTCATCCATCGCCACGGCGGCAAGTTACGCCTTGGATGTCACCACCTTGGCGCAGGCCCAGAAACTGGTGACAGTCGGCCAAGCGAGCGCCAATGCGACGGTTGGCAACGGCACGCTGACTTTTGATTTCGGCACGATCAGCGGCGGTACTTTCGATAGCGTCACGGGTAAATATACCGGCGCAGGCTTTGCCAGCAACGGCGGCGCTACGAAGACCGTTACCATCGATAGCACCAATAACTCGCTGCAGGGTATCCGCGATGCCATTAACAGCGCCAATATCGGCGTGGCGGCATCCATCGTCAATGATGGTAATGCAACTTCGCCTTATCGCTTGGTGCTGACACCGACCAATTCCGGGGCGGCCAATAGCCTCAAAATTTCGGTCAGCGGCGATGCTGCCTTATCCAATTTGCTGGCGCAAGACGTGTCTCCGGGCGGCACGCAAAATCTTGCGCAAACAATCACTGCGCAAAATGCAACGTTCAAAGTCGACGGCGTTGCCATCACCAAGAGTAGCAACACGGTTTCGGATGTCATTCCTGGCGTGACCATCAACTTGCTGAAACCCGCTTCCAGCACCACGCTCACGGTCTCGCGCAATACGCAAACCGTGCAAAATTCGGTGCAAGCCTTCGTCAAGGCCTACAACGATGTCAACAAAAACTTAACCACCGTGTCAGCCTATAACACCGCCACGCAGCAAGGCGCGATTTTACAAGGCGATTCGTCGGTCAGAAATATTCAAAATCAGATTCGCAACACCTTGAATTCCACCATTGCCGGCTTGGGCGGCAATTTAACCGCGCTCAACCAGATCGGCGTGTCGTTCCTGAAGGACGGTACGCTTTCGCTGGATTCGACTAAATTGCAAAGCGCGGTCGATAACAACTTTACCGATATCGCCAGTTTGTTCGCGGCCGTGGGTAAAAGCAGCGATAGCTTGGTTAGTTTTTTGGGCAGCGATGCCAATACGCGCCCCGGCAGTTATGCGGTTTCGATTACGCAAGTGGCGACGCAGGGCAAAAGTATCGGCGCTACGGATGTGTCCGGCGGCGTGACGATTAGCGGCGCAAACAATACCTTGAATGTCAGCATCGATGGGGTGGCGGCAACGCTCACCCTGGATTCGGGCACTTATACCGCCACCGCATTGGCGACGCAGATTCAATCGAAAATTAATGGCGCAAGCGCGCTCTCCAGCGCCGGTGCTTCGGTTTCGGTCGCCGTCAACGGCGCGACCTTGGCGATCAATTCCAACCGTTATGGTACTGGATCGCTCGTGACGGTGACCGGCGGTAGTGCGCAGGCATCGGTTTTCGGCACGGGTGTCGAGACTTCCGGTGTCGATGTGGCAGGAACCATCGGCGGTGTGGCGGCTACCGGTGTCGGCCAAACGCTGACCGGTGCGGGGGATGCCAGCGGGCTGCGGCTGAACATCACGGGCGGTTCCGTGGGCAGTCGCGGCAGTGTGAATTTCTCGCAGGGCTATGCTTATCAACTGGATAAGCTGGTGAATAATTTTGTGGGTGCGAGTGGCGTGATTGCGGCTCGAACCAATGGTTTGAACAAAAGCGTTACCGATATTAGTAACCAGCGTGATGCCTTGAACCTGCGCTTGACGGGCGTGGAAGCGCGCTTGCGGGCGCAATTTACGGCATTGGATACGCTCGTGAGCAAGTTTACCGCGACAGGTTCATTTTTGACGCAGCAGTTGGCAAACTTGCCAGGGTTTACTTCGAAATAATAATTCTTGATGGCTGTCTCAAGCTTTGCTGAATTGGCTCGTTAATCTTAATCATTAGTAACGTGCATCCGAGAAGAAGCTAAGGATCCCAACATGGAAACGACAATGAACGCAGAACACACTCAAGCAATGCAGGCCTATAAATCCGTGGATGTGGATACGCGCGTGTTAGCGGCGAGTCCGCACCAATTGATCATGATGTTGTTCGACGGCGCGCTCGCTGCGCTGGCGCAAGCCAAGGAAAACATGTTGCGCCGCAATATTCCGGGTAAAGGCGCTGCCATATCGAAGGCGATCACGATTATCGACGACGGGCTGAAAGTCAGCCTCGACGAAAAAGCCGGCGGCAAGCTCGCCCAGGACATGAAGGTGCTTTATGAATACATGACCTTGCGCCTGATGTCCGCCAATCTTAAAAGCGACCCGGCGATTTTGGATGAAGTTTCCGGTTTGCTCCAAGAAGTCAGCAGCGCGTGGCGCGAGATCGGCAATGCGCCGGTAGCGACCCCGAACGCTACGGCACAAGGAATGGCGCCAGGAATACCAAAAGGCGCTTTTGACCAAGCGCCGGCAGCGCGGCCCACCATGAGCTACGGTAAGGCTTGAAAATGGATCAGGCGCAAATTTTATCGACTTACGCCGCAGCTTGGGCCATCACGCAGCGCATGCTGGCAGCCGCGCGGGATGAAGAGTGGGATGCGCTGATCGAAATTAGCCAAGACCGGGAAAATTTGCTGGCGCAGTTGATGCAGGCGCAACCGGCGCCTCCGACAGACCCGCGCCAAGCGGCTGAAATGGCATCGCTGATTCGCAGTATTTTGGCGGCCGATCAGCAAATTCAAAGCCTGAGCCGGGCTTGGATGGGCGAGATCAGCAGCGTCTTAAACAGTGTGCAAGTGGAAAGGAAGCTGCTGAAAGCCTACGAATTTGTTTAGAAGCGCTGGCTAATCCTTTCCTGGCCGGCTTTTTATAGGAGGCTCGCCATGTTTACGGCTTACTCCGCGGAGCGTCCGCCCACTTACTGGGCCGCTACTGATCCCCTTGGCGACATCGGCCATATTCATCCTTTGCACCCTGATTTCGAGCGCAATCCTTATGCGCCGCTGGTACAGCGCCGCAATCCCCAAAAGAAGTCTCCCGAAAAAGAGCCGCGCAAACCCCAAGACCCCGAACACAAAGTCGATGATTACGCCTAAAATTGGTGTATTCGGAGGTGAATATGGACGCTGGTTTTGTGGTGAGTTGGAAAGAGCTGTTGGTCGTCGGCATTATCGTGCTGGCGGTTTATATCGCCGAAATGCTGCTGCTGATGGGTTCCGGCAAGTCGCTGGGCCAGCGTTTTGGGCGGCGCGCCGAAAACAAGGAGCTGGCCGAGATCAAGGCGCGACTGGCGCGGCTGGAAGCGCGCTTGGGGCCGTTACCTACGGAAAACGATGATTCTGCCGATAGTATCGTTGAGATCGCATCCACGCCGTATAGCCGTGCATTTAATTTGGCCAAGCAGGGCGTGGACGTGACGCAAGTGGCGGCAAGCTGCGGCATTTCGCGCGCGGAAGCCGAACTCATTGTGGCAATGCAGAACAAACATCTGCAGTAACGCCGCCCGGCCATTTGGCCTTTGGGGCTGGCGCTAAAAATGGTAAAGCCCTATGGCGGTCAACAACGATGTACTGAATCAACTCCAGCTGCTGATCCGCGGATCGGCGCCGCAACTGATCGAGATTTCCGACCAGCCGACTAAGGAGCTCGTGCCGTTTGTCCCCGGCGAGCGCTATGTCGCGAAGGTGCAAGAGCAGATCTCCGATGGTCGCTTTCTGGTGCAGATTCGCGATCAGAAATTAGACCTCAACTTACCGCGCAATACCCAGGCCGGCCAAAATATCGAATTGCGCTTTGTCTCCGCTACGCCGCGCTTGACCTTTGTCCTAGCGCAAGCCTTGCCGCAAGCTGCCGGCCAAGCGCCAACCCCGGTTAATTTGAGCGATGGCGCGCGCTATCTCAATGCGCTGTTGGATCGGGTGCAAACCTTGGCTTCTGAGCAAACCCAGGCACAAGCACCAGCATCAGCACAAGCACCGGCACCAGGCAAAGGACAAGCCACACCCCAAACGCAAGCTGCGCTCAGCTTGCTGAGCGCGAAGCCGGTATTGGAAGGCGCGCCGCCCGCAACCCCGCAATTTGCCGCGCTGCTCAAAGATGCCGTGAGCAAAAGCGGGTTGTTTTACGAATCGCATCAAGCGCAGTGGGCCGCCGGCGAAAAGCCCCTGACCGAATTGCTGCGCGAACCGCAGGGCAAGCTATCCGAGCCGCGCGCTTTTGCGCAGGCGCAAACGACGGCAGCGGCGCAGCCAGGGCAACCAGGACAATTGATCCAGCCGGATGCGGCGCAGCAGGTGAAAGCAGCTGCGGCAAATCACCTTGCCGCAAGCAGCGCCACCTTGGCGGAGAATAAAAGTGCTGAACCCGTCCATCCGCAAACCGCGCCGCTGGTGCAGCAGCAACTGGATGTATTGGATACGCGCCAGCTGGTATGGCAAGGCCAAGTGTGGCCAGGGCAGGACTTGCGCTGGCAGATCGAAGAGCGCGCGGCACGCGAGGGCGAATCCGATGTGGCGCGCGAATGGCAAACGCGCCTCGATTTACATTTGCCAAATTTGGGTGAGGTCAACGCGCTGCTGAAAATTTCCCCGCAAGGCGGCATTCAGATTGCGCTGACAGCGCATTCCCCGGAAATTGCGCAGACTTTAAAAGCCGCGAGCGCAGCGCTGAATCAAAACTTGGAAGGTGCCGGATTGCAGTTGACGCGCCTTGAGGTGTCCAATGGTGGATGATCCGAAGCTGCACAAAAGCGCGATTGCCTTGCGCTACGAGGAAGGCACTTACGCGCCGAAAGTGGTGGCCAAGGGACGCGGTATTTTGGCGGAAGCGATCATTGTCCGCGCGCGTGAAGCCGGCGTGTATGTGCACGAATCGCCGGCCTTGGTTTCGCTGCTGATGCAAGTGGACATGGATCAATACATCCCGCCGGATCTATATCGGGCGGTGGCGGAGTTGCTGGCTTGGCTGTATCAAATCGAGCATGGCGGGATCGCGACGAAAGCGCCGAGCTTGACGCTGCCGAAGGAATTGTAGGGGCGAGGCATGCCTCGCCCGGTATTCAATGCGGGTCGGGCATGCCCGACCCCTACATTGCGCTCGATGGGTTTTTCCTAACCCAAGGCCTGCATTAAATCCGTTTCGATTTGCAAAATCGTTTTTGTATTCGATAGCCGATTATCGTCGGCGCGTACCAAAAAAGTATCTTCCGCGCGCTCGCCCAGGGTGTTGATCTTGGCGGTGTGCAAGTGCACGCCATGCTTGAGCAAGATTTGCGCAATGCGCGACAACAATCCCGGTTGGTCGCCGGCAGTGACATTCAGCACGTGATACTGGCCTTTCTCATCCGGTGTTAAAACAATTTGCGGCGTGATCGGGAAGTGCTTCAAATGCCGGGAGATGCGCCCTTGCATGGGCGGCGTGGGCGGTTTGTCCTCGCTCAGTTGCTGCGTGAGTTCGAACTCGATATAGGACAGCAGGTCGCGAAAGTGCTGCGCGGTGTTGCCGGTATCCAGCACCAGAAAGGTGTCCAAGGCGTAGCGGTAGGGGGTGGTGTAAATTTTCGCTTCGACGATGGTGTAATTGACGCGCTCGAAAAATCCGCAAATGCGCGCAAACAAGTCGGCGCGATCGGGCGTGTAGATCATGACCTGGATGCCCTCGCCATTGGGCGCGATGCGCGCGCGGACAACGGGCCGCTCGGTATGCATCGCAGGATAGAGATGGCGCGTATGCCAAGCTATTTCCTGTGCCCGATGACGCAGGAAATAGCTGTCATCCAAGGCGCGCCAGAATAAGGCGTGCGCATCTTCGGGCACGGTTTCATGGCGCAGGATCTTGAGGGATTCCGCTTTGCGTATTTCCATTTGCCGGTCGATCGGGACTGCGCCATCGGTGAGCAAGCGGCGCGTGGCGTTGAACAAATCTTCCAGCAATTTGCCTTTCCAGGTATTCCATACCGTGGGGCTGGTGCCGCGTATGTCGGCCACGGTCAGCAGATAAAGCGCGGTCAAATGCCGCATATCGCCGACCTTGGCGGCAAAGGCGGCGATGATTTCCGGATCGGACAAATCTTGTTTTTGCGCCGTAGCCGACATCATTAAATGTTGCGCCACCAGCCAGGCGACTAAATGGGCGTCTGCTGCGCTGACACCGTGCTCGCGGCAGAATTTGCGTGCGTCGACCGCGCCCAGGGTGGAGTGGTCGCCGCCGCGGCCCTTGGCGATATCGTGAAACAGGCCCGCGAGGTAGAGCACTTCCGGCCGTTCGAAATTGTTGATGAGGCGGCTGCACAGCGGGTATTCGTGCTCGAATTCGCTGACGGCAAAACGCCGCAAATTGCGCACCACGAACAAAATATGTTCGTCTACGGTATAGACGTGAAACAGGTCATGCTGCATTTGTCCGACGATGCGGCCAAAGGCCGGGATGTAGCGCCCGAGGACGCCGTATTGATTCATGCGCCGCAGCGTGTGGGTCAGCCCGCGCGGGGCGCGCATGATCGCCATGAATTGCGCGCGGTTGCGCGCATCGCGCCGAAATTGCGCATCGATGCGCGGTGCCGCCGCCACCAGTAAGCGCAAGGTGTTGGCGCTGATGTCCTGTAGCGCGGCTTGTTCTTGCAACAGCCAAAACACTTCGAGGATCGCGCTTGGCTCGCGTTCGAACAGATCCTGCGTGCGCGCTTCCAGCTGTCCGTGGCGGACGCAAAAACGTGCGTTGATTTCCTGTGTCTGTCCGTCTTGCGGGCTGGCGCGGGTTTTGATGTCGAGCAGCAAAATCTTATTCATCAAACCGACGCGCTTGGCGGCGCGATAATATTGCTGCATCAGCAGTTCGGCGGCCGTGCGCGCGGCGCGCGCTTGCAGCCCCAGTTCTTGCGATAGCGCTGCCTGGTAATCGAACAACAAGCGGTCTTCGCGGCGCCGCGCCAGGAAATGCAAGCGGATGCGCAGGTCGCGCAGCACCCGCTCCGCGCGGCGGATGTCGCGCGCTTCTTGTGCGGTCAGCAGCCCTGATTGCAGTAGTCCGGCCCACGTGTCGCCTAAACCGAGCGCGCGGCTGATCCACAAAATATTTTGTAAATCGCGCAAGCCGCCCGGGCTTTCCTTGAGGTTCGGCTCCAGGTTGTAGGTGGCATCGTGGAAGCGCAAATGCCGCTGCTGTTGCTCCAGCAATTTGCCTTCGAGAAAGGCGCGGCTGTTGCTGGCTTGCGCACGCGCCTGTTGGAATGTTTTAAACAATTGGGCATTGCCGGTAATCAAGCGCGCTTCGAGCAAATTGGTTTCGACGGTAATGTCCTTGCGCGCTTCGCTCATGCACTGCTCGATGGTGCGCACGCTGTGGCCGACTTCCAGGCCCATATCCCACAGATAGGTGACGAAGCGTTCCAGGCACGCCGCATGCTGGGCATCCGGCTCATGCTCGAGCAGCAACAGCAAGTCGATGTCGGAGTAGGGAAACAACTCGTGCCGCCCATAGCCGCCCACGGCGAGCAGCGCCATGTTGGCGGGCAAGCCCACTTCGCGCGCAGCGCCGCTCAGGACTTCATCGATCAGGTGCGATAGGGATTTGAGGAGTAATGCAGGGTCGGAGCGCTGCAAGTATTGCGTGCGTAATTGCGTGCGGTGCTCCGCAAGGATTTTGCGCCAGCGCCCAGGGTCAAGAGCGGTACTCCGGGCAGCGCTTTCAGGCATGCGCGAGGCGCGCGCCTGGTTTGGCAGGCATGCCGGGGGAAACCGTGAGGACTTCATAGCCGGTATCGGTGACGAGCACGGTGTGCTCCCATTGCGCCGACAGGCTGTGGTCTTTGGTGACGATGGTCCAGCCATCGGCGAGTTGGCGGATATCGCGCTTGCCGGCGTTGATCATCGGCTCCACGGTGAAGATCATGCCGGGGATCAGTTTCAGGCCGGTGTTGGGTTTGCCGTAATGCACCACTTGCGGCTCTTCGTGAAATTTGCGGCCGATGCCATGGCCGCAAAATTCGCGCACCACGCTATAGCCGCTAGCCTCGGCATGGCGCTGGATGACATGGCCGATATCGCCTAAATGCTTTCCGGGGGCGATTTCTTCGATGCCGAGCCACATGCATTCATAGGTGATTTCGCATAGGCGCTTGGCTTGAATCGACGGTTCGCCGACATAAAACATGCGGCTGGTGTCGCCGTGAAAACCATCCTTGATCACGGTGATGTCGATGTTGATGATGTCGCCTTGCTTGAGTTTCTTGCCTTCGCTCGGCACGCCATGGCAAATGACATGGTTGACCGAGGTGCAAATCGACTTGGGGTAGGGCGTGTAACCCGGCGGCGCGTAATGCAAGGGCGCCGGAATCGTGCCTTGCTGCTGCACCATGAAGTCATGGCACAAGCGGTCGATTTCTTCGGTAGTCATGCCGGGTTTGACGAGCGGGCCGATGAAGTCCAGAACATCTGCCGCGAGCTTGCCCGCGACCCGCATTTTTTCGATTTCGTCCGCTGTTTTGATGGTAATAGCCATAATAAAGGTAAGGAATTCCGTGAGTTATTGCGAGATTATAGCAGGGCAAAGAATGTCGGGCCGAAAATTCCCGATGCGGTCCGGCGGCGCCAAAAATCCCAGCCCATTGAATGCATTAGTCAGTTTGTGCTAATATTCGCGGCTTCATTCCCGATCCGGGCAATTGCCTGGGGTAATGAAAATTCGCACACCCGCTTCACATAAAGGGTGCCGCGTTTGGCGCTTCCTAATATTTAAATGGGGATCGCCAGCCGGTGTCAGCTAAGCGGGTGGAGGACTTAACCCTTTATCAGGAGTAATCAAATGTCTGTGACTATGCGTCAAATGCTCGAGGCTGGCTGTCATTTCGGCCATCAAAGCCGTTATTGGAATCCCAAAATGGCCCCCTATATTTTCGGGGAACGCAACAAGATCCATATTATCAATCTAGAAAAAAGCCTGCCGCTGTATCAGGACGCGCTGAATTATGTGCGTAAGCTGATCGCGAACAAAGGCACGGTGCTGTTCGTCGCCACCAAGCGCCAAGCGCGCGAGATCGTGCAAGAAGAAGCCGAGCGTTGCGGTATGCCTTTTGTGAACCATCGCTGGTTGGGCGGCATGCTCACCAACTTCAAAACCGTGCGCCAATCGGTGAAACGCTTGCGTGATCTGGAACAGATGACGCAAGACGGCACGCTGGAAAAGATGCCAAAAAAAGAAGCGCTGATGTATCAGCGCGAGTTGGATAAGTTGCTGCGCAGCATGGGCGGCATCAAGGACATGAACGGTTTGCCGGACGCCATCGTGATTATCGATGTCGGCTATCAAAAAGGCGCGGTGACCGAAGCCAATAAGCTGGGCATTCCGCTGGTGGGTGTGGTGGATACCAATCACTCGCCGGATGGCGTGACGTACATCATTCCGGGCAACGACGATTCGAGCCGTGCAATTCGTTTGTACATGCGCGGCTTGGCGGATGCAGTGCTGGAAGGCAAGGCGCAGATGAGCCATGAAGTCGTGGCTGAAGATTTTGCCGAAGCAGGTAGCGCGCCAGCCGCTGCCTAATTCAAAAAAGGGGCTGATGCCCCTTTTTCGTTGTGTCTGTTTGAATCGAATTTGTGAGGAGTTTTGTCATGGCGGAAATTACCGCAGGAATGGTGAAAGAATTGCGCGAGCGCACCGGGCTCGGCATGATGGAATGCAAAAAAGCCTTGTCGGAATCCGACGGCGACATGAACAAGGCGGAAGATCTGCTGCGCATCAAGAGCGGTGCGAAAGCCACGAAAGCCGCAAGCCGCGTAGCTGCGGAAGGCGTGATCGGCAGCTACATCAGCGCCGACGGCAAAGTGGGCGCGCTGGTCGAAGTGAATAGCGAGACCGATTTCGTCGCGAAAAACGACGACTTCATCGCCTTGGCGAAAGAAGCGGCAAAATTGGTGGCCGAGCACAATCCGGCCGATATCGAGGCTTTATCCAACCTGAAGCTGGCCTCCGGCCAGACCGTGGAAGAAGCGCGCAAGGCGCTGGTGATGAAGCTGGGCGAGAACATGACGCTGCGCCGTTTGGCGCGCTTTGAAACCTCCGGCCGCTTGTCGGTGTACCTGCACGGCGCCAAGATCGGCGTGATGGTGGATCTGGCCGGTGGCGATGATATGCTGGGCAAAGACTTGGCGATGCATATCGCGGCTTCCAAGCCGATGTGCGTTTCCCGGGATCAAGTGGCGCCCGATTTGATCGCACGCGAGGCGGAGATCGCCAAGGCGCGCGCCTTGGAATCCGGCAAGCCGGCCAACCTGCTGGATAAGATCGTGGAAGGCAGCATCAACAAATACCTGTCGGAAAATACCTTGTTGGGCCAAGTGTTCGTCAAGGACGATAAGCTGACGGTGGAAAAATTGCTGGCTTCCAAGAGCGCCAAGGTCAACACCTTCCAGATGTTCGTCGTCGGCGAAGGCATCGAGAAGAAAGTGGTCGATTACGCCGCGGAAGTTGCAGCGGCCAGCCAGGTTTAATCAATGGCGCAACCCAAGTACAAACGCATCCTGCTCAAGCTCAGCGGCGAAGCGCTGATGGGCGATGGCGCGTACGGCATCGACCGTGCCACCATCGACCGCATCGTCGGCGAGGTGGCGGGTGTGGTGAGTTTGGGCGTGCAAGTGGCGGTAGTGATTGGCGGCGGCAATATTTTTCGTGGTGTCGCACCTGGCGCTGCCGGCATGGATCGCGCCACGGCTGACTACATGGGCATGCTGGCGACGGTGATGAATGCGCTGGCGCTACAAGATGCGATGCGTCGCATCGGCGTGGTGAGCCGAGTGCAATCGGCCTTGACCATCGAACAAGTCGCCGAGCCGTATATTCGCGGTAAAGCGCTGCGCTATTTGGAAGAAGGTAAGGTAGTGATTTTTGGCGCCGGCACCGGCAACCCGTTTTTTACCACCGATACCGCAGCCGCCTTGCGCGGCATGGAAATGGGCGTGGAAATCGTGGTCAAAGCCACCAAAGTCGACGGCATTTACACCGACGACCCGAAGAAGAATCCCGCTGCCACGCGTTATCAGCGCTTGACCTTCGATGAGGCCATCGGCCGCAATTTGAAAGTCATGGACGCCACGGCATTTGCCTTGTGCCGCGAACAAAACTTGCCGATCTGCGTGTTGAGCATTTTTAAGGACGGCGCGCTGCAGCGCTTTGTGCAAGGCGAGGATGAAGGTACGGTAGTCACCATTTCGTAGCAGGAGAAGTGACATGAGCACGACACAAGAAGTCAAACAATCCGCTGAACAGAAGATGCAAAAGTCCCTCGAGGCGTTGAAAAACGATCTCGCGAAAGTGCGCACCGGTCGCGCCCATACCGGTTTGTTGGATCATGTGCACGTCGATTATTACGGAACGCTCATGCCGGTTCCGCAAGTGGCGAACGTGACCTTGGTGGATGCGCGGACCCTCGGTGTTTCGCCATTCGAGAAAAAAATGCTGGCCACGATCGACAAAGCGATTCGTGATTCGGACCTGGGTCTGAATCCCTCGGCGCAAGGCGACATGATTCGCGTGCCGATGCCGGCGCTGACCGAAGAGCGGCGCAAGGATTTGGCCAAGGTGGTGCGCAACGAAGGCGAAGACGCGAAAATTGCCGTGCGCAATGTGCGGCGCGACGCCAATGCCACGCTCAAGGACATGCTGAAAAACAAAACCGTGAGCGAGGATGACGAGCGTCGTGCGCAAGAGGATGTGCAGAAATTGACCGACCGCTACGTGGCCGAGATCGATAAAATGCTGCAGGTCAAAGAAGCCGAATTGATGGCGATCTAAGCCACTTACCCTGCGAGTCATTGGTGGCCTTGTTCAATAGTTCTACACGTAAGGTTCCCGACACGGGCGCTATCCCCAAACACATCGCGATTATCATGGATGGCAACGGCCGCTGGGCCAAGCGCCGCCTGATGCCGCGTATCGAAGGCCATCGTCGCGGGGTCGAAGCGGTGCGTGCTGCGATTCGCGATTGTGCCGAGAAGGGCGTCGAGTACCTGACCCTGTTCGCTTTCTCCAGCGAAAACTGGCGACGCCCCGAAGAAGAAGTTTCGCTGCTGATGCAATTGTTCGTGATGGCGCTGGAACGCGAAGTCGTAAAACTGCACGAGAATGAAATCCGCTTCCGGGTGATCGGCGACTTGTCGCGCTTCGAGCCGCGCTTGCAGCAACTCATTCGCGATGGCGAACGCCTGACCGCGAACAATACACGTCTGACCTTGACGATTGCCGCCAACTACGGCGGACGTTGGGACATTATGCAGGCAGCCAATCGTCTTTTGGCTGAGCGGCCGGATTGCGCGCAAGGCTTCAAAGAAGAGGATCTGGCGCCGTATCTTTCCATGGCGTATGCGCCGGAGCCGGATTTGTTCATTCGCACCGGCGGCGAACAGCGCATCAGTAATTTCTTGCTGTGGCAACTCGCTTATTCCGAACTGTATTTCACCGAAACCCTGTGGCCTGATTTCAATACGCAAGCGCTGGAAGCGGCGATTGCATCTTATCAAAACCGCGAGCGGCGGTTTGGACGCACCAGCGAACAATTGAAAGAGCATGCTTAAACAACGCGTGCTCGCTGCGGCGGTCATGATCCCCGCCTTTTTGCTCGCCTTGTTTTATTCCTCGCCGCTCGTTTGGATGGGTTTGATCGGCCTGGGCACGCTGCTCGCCGCTTGGGAATGGGCGCGCATCGCCGGCTTTGCCGTGTCCGGCCGCGTGTTGTATATGCTGGCCGTGGCTGTGCTGCTGCTGGGCCTGATTTATTTGGGCGCCGAAGATGTGTCGCGACCAACCATCTGGAGCGCGGTGCTGGTATTTTGGCTATTGCTGGTACCGCTGTGGCTGTCGCGGCATTGGGTGGTGCGCCAACGCTGGGTGCTGGCCTTGGTCGGCTTGCTGGTGTTGTTGCCAACCTGGCTGGCATTGGTTGCGTTGCGTGAAACGAGCGTCTTGCTGTTGTTGTTCTTGATGGGCTTGGTTTGGATCGCCGATATCGCCGCTTATGTTTTCGGGCGCATCTGGGGCAAGCATAAACTGGCGCCGCGCATCAGTCCCGGCAAAACCTGGGAGGGTGCGGCCGGCGCCCTGTTCAGCGGCATGCTGTATACCGTGCTGTGGCACAGTTTCGCACCGGATGCGCTGGCGCATTTTGTCGGATTCTCCACGCTGAGTTGGGCGGCGATGGCTTTGTTTTTGGTGGCGATCAGTATCATCGGCGATCTATTTGAATCGCACATGAAGCGCTGCGCCGGGTTGAAGGATAGCGGCAACTTGATTCCCGGCCACGGCGGCATATTGGATCGTATCGATAGCCAAACGTCGATCTTGCCGGTGGCGTTTGCGTGGCTGTTTTTTTCGGCCTGGATAAATTAAAAGGTTTTGATGTGCAACAAATAACCGTACTCGGCGCGACGGGCTCCATCGGCAAGAGCACCTTGGATGTGTTGGCGCGCCACCCGCAGCAGTTTCAAGTCTATGCCTTGACGGCAAACCGGCAGTGGCAGCGTTTATTCGAACAATGCCAGCAATTCAAGCCGCGCTATGCGGTGCTGTTGGATGCGGCCGCAGCCGAACAATTGCAAGCGCACTTGCAACAAGCCGGTTTAAACACCGAAGTGCTGCAAGGCGCCGAAGCGCTGGAACAAGTGGCGCGTGCGCCGGAAGTTGCGATGGTGATGGCGGCGATTGTCGGTGCAGCGGGTTTAAAGCCCTCCTTGGCGGCGGCGCAAGCCGGCAAGCGTGTATTGCTCGCGAATAAGGAAGCGCTGGTGATGTCCGGGGCGATTTTTATGCGCGCGGTACAATCCCATCACGCAACGCTACTGCCGATCGATAGCGAACATAATGCAATTTTTCAGGCCATGCCGGCCGGTGGCAATGGCGATCTGGCGGCGATGGGCGTGCGCCGCATTTTGCTCACCGCTTCCGGCGGCCCCTTCCGCACAGTGCCCTTGGCATCCTTGAGCCAGGTCACGCCGGAGCAAGCCTGCGCCCATCCGAATTGGGTGATGGGGCGAAAAATTTCCGTCGACTCCGCGACCATGATGAACAAGGGCCTGGAAGTCATAGAAGCGCATTGGTTATTCAATGCGAGCGCCGATCAGATTGACGTCGTGATCCACCCGCAAAGCGTGATTCATTCCATGGTCGAATATGTGGATGGCTCGGTGCTGGCGCAGCTCGGCAACCCCGATATGCGCACGCCGATTGCCTATGCCTTGGGTTATCCCGAGCGCATCGAGAGCGGCGTATCGGCATTGGATTTATTCAAGATTGCGCGCCTCGATTTCGAGGCGCCGGATGTCGAGCGTTTTCCCTGCATTGCCTTGGCGTATGCGGCTTTGCGCGCCGGGGGCAGTGCGCCGGCCGTACTCAATGCCGCGAATGAAGTCGCGGTAGCGGCGTTTTTGGAGCATCAACTCCCGTATCAGGCGATTGCGACAGTGATCGAGCATACGCTATCCAGTATTGCAATCTCGCCGGTGGATACGCTGGAGCAAGTGCTGGCGGCGGATGCGCAAGCGCGGCAAGTGGCGCAGGAACAAATTCAACGCAGCCAAGTTGCACGAAAAGGGGCGATATGCTGACCGCTTTCGCGTTTCTGCTGGCCTTGTGTGTTTTGATCGTATTTCACGAACTAGGGCATTACTGGGTGGCGCGCTTGTGCGGCGTCAAGGTGCTGCGCTTCTCTTTGGGTTTCGGCAAGCCGCTGTACATCAAGCAGTTCCAGCCGGGCGGCACGGAATGGGTGGTGGCGGCATTTCCGCTGGGCGGCTATGTGAAGATGCTGGGCGAACAAGACGATCAAGTTGCGGCGGCCGATCTGCCGTTTGCGTTTAACCGGCAATCGGTGCTGAAGCGCATCTGTATCGTGGCGGCAGGCCCCATGGCCAATTTTGTGTTGGCGATATTGATTTATTGGGGCTTGTTTGTATATGGCATGCCCGGCCAACGTCCGTTATTAGATGCGCCCGCGGCACAAACCGCCGCCGCGGCTGCCGGTATTGCGCGCTGGGATGTGATCGAGCAAATCGATGCGGAACCGGTGCAAACTTGGGAGGACGTGAATTGGCATTTGGCAAAAAAGCTGGTCGATGGCGGTGAGCTGAGTCTGACGGTGCGTAATGCGCAAGGCCAGCTCGCGCAAAAGCACCTGTTGTTGAGCGGGCTGTCGGGCAACGATCTGGATAAGGATTTTTTGACCAAGCTCGGTTTGCATCCAGCTAAAACCATACCGGCGCGCTTGGGTAAAATCGTCCCCGGATCGCCGGCGGAAAATGCCGGGCTGCAAGTCGGCGATCTGGTGTTGGCGGTGAACGGCAAGACGGTTAGCGATTGGCTGGCCTTTACCGAAGCGGTGCGCGAGCAGCCTGATAAAACAGTATTGCTGGAAGTTCAACGACAGGGCTATACGCGTTCGATAGCCGTCGTCCCGAAAAGCGTGCTGGAAAAAGGGAAAACCATTGGCCGTATTGGCGTCGCGTCGGATCTGTTGGTCAAGGCGCAATATCCGTTCGGTCAGGCGTTGACGCGGAGCGCGTTGAAATGTTGGGACACCAGTGTCTTCAGCCTGAAAATATTGGGGCGGATGATTACCGGTGACGTTTCCTGGCGCAATTTGAGCGGGCCGGTGACCATTGCCCAGGTGGCGGGGGAAACCGCCAGCATCGGCTGGCTGCCGTATCTGCTGTTTATCGCCTTGGTGAGCGTCAGTTTGGGGGTAATGAATCTACTGCCGCTCCCCATCCTGGATGGCGGGCATTTGATGTATTATATGGTCGAAGTAATTAAAGGCAGCCCGGTATCGCTGCAGGCTATGGAAATAGGCCAGCGCGTGGGAATTGCAGTACTGGTTTTGCTGATGGGATTGGCCCTCTACAACGATATCGTAAGACTGCTTGGACAATAATAAATCAATCATGAAACGCCAACTTTTGCTCCTGTTCGTCCTCTGTTATTCCTGCATCGGCCAAGCCTTTGCATTGGAACCCTTCACCATCAAGGATATTCGGGTTGAGGGTATCCAGCGCACCGAAGCCGGCACCGTGTTTAGTTATATGCCGGTCAAGGTGGGCGACACCATGGATGACGAGAAGGCCGCCGCTACCATCAAGGCTTTGTTTGCCACTGGATTTTTTAAAGACGTGCGGCTGGAGTACGACAAGGATGTATTGATCGTACAACTGCAAGAACGGCCCGCCATCGGCCAGATCGATTTGATCGGGTTGAAGGAATTCCCTGCGGAGCAGATCAAAGAAGCCTTCAAACAAATTGGCTTAAGCGAAGGGCGCATTTTCGACCGGGCTTTGCTGGATAAAGCCGAGCAGGAAATGAAGCGGCAATACCTGTCGAAAGGCAAGTACGCGGCTTCGGTCAAGACCACCGTCACGCCGTTGGAGCGGAACCGGGTTGCAATCCGGTTCGACGTGGAAGAAGGCGCTTTTGCCAAAATTAAGCAAATTAATATTGTCGGCGCCCAAGTCTTTCGCGAGAAAGATTTATTGGGCTTGATGACCTTATCCACGCCGAACTGGCTGAGCTGGTACACCAAGAACGATCAGTATTCGAAGCAAAAGTTATCCGGCGATCTGGAGACTTTACGCTCGTACTATTTGAATCGCGGTTACCTTGAATTTGCTGTTGATTCCACGCAAGTGCAAATCAGCCCTGACAAGCGCGATATTTTCATCACGATTAACATCACGGAAGGCAAGCGCTACATCGTGTCGGACATCAAGGTTGCGGGCGACCCAACCTTGTCGGAAGCGGAATTGCGCAAATTGATTAAATTGCGCTCTGGCGCAGTCTTCTCGCGCGAACAGCTCACGGCATCCAGTAAGGCGATTTCGGATCGATTGGGCAACGATGGCTATGCTTTTGCCAACGTCAATGCCGTGCCGGAAGTGGATAAGGAAAAGCAGCGCGTTGCCTTTACTTTTTTCGTTGACCCAGGGCGCCGCGTCTATATCCGACGCATTAATGTGGTGGGCAATACCCGCACGCGCGACGAAGTGATTCGGCGTGAAGTGCGCCAATCCGAGGGCGGTTGGTACGCCCAGGATAAAATCAATCGTTCACGCGAGCGCCTGGATCGCCTGGGTTATTTCAAGGAAGTGAATGTGGAAACGCCGGCGGTAGCCGGCACCACCGATCAAGTCGATATGAATGTTTCGGTCGAGGAAAAACCCACCGGTAATATTTTGGCCGGCGCCGGTTTTTCGAGTAGTGAAGGAATCGTGTTGAGCGGATCGGTTACCCAAGACAATGTCTTGGGCTCGGGGAATTACCTCTCGGTTCAAGTCAATACGAGCAAGGTAAATAAAACCTATTCCTTGTCTTTTACCAACCCCTATTACACCGATGACGGCATCAGCTTGGGTGGCGATCTCTATACGCGAACGACGGATGCGAGCACCACGTCGATTGCCAACTACTCGACTAAATCTTTAGGTGCTGATGTGCGCACCGGGGTGCCGCTGAATGAAACCGATACCATTAATTTCGGTTTGGGTTTGGATCAGACTAAGCTCAGCGTGTTTCCGACGTCCCCGCAGTTGTATCTGGACTTTGTGAATCAATTCGGCTCTAGCTACACGACACTCCGCGGCGATGTCAGTTATGCACGAGACAGTCTGGACAGCCGTGTTGCGCCGACCAAAGGTACCGTGCAGCGTGCATCGGGGGAAATCGGTTTACCCCCCGGCTCGTTAACGTACTATAAATTGAATTATCAGCACCAAAAGTACTTTCCCTTGTCGCGAGATTTTACGCTGCTGCTGAATGGTGAAATTGGTATCGCAAATGGCTTGGGCAAAGATCCCTTGCCGTTCTTTAAGAACTTCTACGCAGGCGGCGTTTCCTCGGTCCGCGGGTACAAGACCGGCACCTTGGGGCCAAAAGATAGTTCCGGGAATTCGATTGGCGGCGGACGACGCGTGGTGCTGAATTCCGAAGTATTGACGTCATTGCCGGGCTTGGGCCAGGATAAGTCGGTGCGCGTCAGCGCTTTTGTTGATGCCGGCACGATCGAACCGGCTGGCGGTGCATTTAAAGCCAATGATTTTAGGTATTCTACCGGTGTCGGCGTGTATTGGGTTTCGCCCGTGGGACCGTTGCGTTTTAGTTATGCGTTCCCGATAAATGCCAAGCCGGATGATGTGAAAGAGGGATTCCAATTTCAATTGGGTGGCGTATTTTAAGTCTGTAAAGGTGTAGAAGATGAAGAAGCTTTTGGTGTGTGCAGTCATGGCAATGTCCATCCCCGTGGCCGCTAGCGCGGCAGAATTGAAAATCGGGGTCGTCAATACCGAGCGCGTGTTTCGCGATTCGGCACCGGCGATTCGCGCGAGCAAGAAGTTGGAGAAAGAATTTGCTGCGCGCGAGTTGGAGATTCAGAAGTTGGCAAAGCAGTTTCGCGACCTGCAAGCGCTGCTGGAAAAAGAAACCGTGACCATGAGCGATGCCGATCGCCGCAACAAGGAACGCGATTTGGCCAATTTGAATCGTGATCTGCAGCGCTCGCAGCGTGAATTTCGCGAGGATTTGAATACGCGTCAAAATGAAGAGCGCACGGCTTTTCAAGATCGCGTGAACAAGGCGATCCACGAAATGGCGGAGCGCGAAAAATTCGATTTGATTCTGCAAGAAGCGGTTTATGTCAGCCCGCGTATCGATATCACCGACAAAGTGCTTCGCGTTCTCGCGGACAAATAGCGTGCGTAGGTGAGCCAAGCCATCCGCATCAAGTTGGGCGACTTAATCCGCGATTTCGGCGGCGACTTGATCGGCGACGCCGACATCCAGATTTCCGGCATTAGCACCTTGAGCGGCGCCGGCCCAAGCGATATTACTTTTTTAACCAACAGCAAATATCGCGCGCAGTTGCCGGCTTCGCGCGCGGCGGCGGTGATTCTCGCTCCGCAGGACCAAGACGCGACCGAAATCCCGCGCATCGTTACGCACAATCCTTATGCCTATATGGCGAAGGTGTCGGCTTTATTGCACCCGCTGGAGCGTCCGTCGCCCGGCATCCATGCCAGTGCGGTTGTGGATGCCTCGGCGCGCATCGCGGCGGATGCGGCCATAGGCCCGCAGGTGGTGATTGCTGCGCATGCCGTGATTGGCGCGGGCGTTGTGATCGGGGCGGGCTGCCATGTCGGTAGGGGCGTGGAAATTGGCGCTGATACTTGGCTCTATCCCGGGGTATCAATTTATCCAGAGTGCAAGATTGGCCGGCGTGGCATTTTTCATTCCGGCGTGGTGATCGGCGCCGATGGTTTTGGCTTGGCGCCGGAAAATGGCCGCTGGTTGAAGATCCCGCAGGTTGGACGGGTGGTCATTGGCGATGATGTGGAAATCGGCGCGAATACCACGGTCGATCGCGGGGCGCTGGAAGACACGGTGATTGAGGATGGTGTGAAGCTGGATAATCAAATTCAGATTGCGCACAATGTCCGCATTGGCGCGCATACGGCAATTGCCGCGTGTGTCGGCATCGCCGGTAGCACCGCGATCGGCCAGCATTGTGTGATAGGTGGGGCGGCCATGTTCGTCGGGCATATTAAGGTTGCAGATGGAGTCACAATTTCGGGAGGGTCCTTGGTGAGCAAATCCATCGACGTTCCCGGCACCTATACTGCTATGTGGGCTGCCGCGCCGCATCGTGAGTGGTTGAAAACCGTGGCGCAGTTACGCCGCCTCGATACCTTGGCGCAGCGTGTCCGCGAATTGGAAGAAAAAATTCAAGCAATCGAAAGGAAACCAACGTGAGTGCGATGGACATCCATGAAATTATGCAATACCTCCCCCATCGTTTTCCGTTCCTGATGTTGGATCGGGTCGAGTTGGTGGAACCTGGCACGCGTATCGTTGCGCTCAAAAATGTGACCATCAACGAACCCTTCTTCCCGGGACATTTCCCCACGCGGCCGGTGATGCCTGGGGTGTTGATTCTGGAGGCGATGGCACAAGCCGCCGCGATCTTGTCGTTCAAATCCGCGGACAAGAAACCGGATGCAAATTCCGTTTACTACTTCGTCGGCATCGACAAAGCACGCTTCAAAAAGCCGGTGGAGCCGGGCGACCAGTTGCGCCTCGAGGTGCATTTTGAACGCTCGATCAAAAGCATTTGGAAATATTCGGCCAAGGCCCACGTGGGTGAAAACGTCGTGGCGGTGGCGGAGTTGATGTGCACGGTGCGCAACGTCGAATGATACACCCGACTGCCATCGTCCATCCGCGCGCCCATCTCGGCGCGAATGTCAGCATCGGCCCCTATGCCATTATCGGCGAGCATGTGGAGCTGGGCGAGGGCACGCAGGTTGGTTCGCATGCCGTGATTACCGGCCATACGCGCATTGGGCGCGATAACAAGATTTTTCAGTTTGTATCGCTCGGTGAAGTGCCGCAAGACAAAAAATATGCAGGCGAGCCCACGCGCCTGGAAATCGGCGACCGCAATACGATCCGCGAATTTTGCACCTTCAATATCGGCACCGTGCAGGACACGGGCGTGACCCGCATCGGCAACGATAATTGGTTGATGGCGTATGTGCATATCGCCCACGATTGCGCGGTGGGCAACCACACGATTTTTGCCAACAACGCTTCCCTGGCGGGGCATGTGCAGATTGCGGACCATGTGATACTCGGCGGTTTTACCGGCGTGCACCAGTTTTGCAAAGTCGGGGCGCATGTCATTACCGCCGTGAGCTGTGCCGTGTACAAGGACATCCCGCCGTATGTGATGGCGGCTGGCACCGATGGTGCAAAGCCGAATGGCATCAATAGCGAAGGCTTGAAGCGTCGCGGTTTTACCCCCGACGCCATTGCCGCGGTGAAGCAAGCCTACAAAACCTTGTACCGCAAAGGCTTCACCTTGGAAGAGGCGAAAGCGGAATTATTGGATCAGGCGCGCGAGCATCCTGAGGTACAGCCGATTCTGGATTTCCTCGCCATTTCCACACGCGGCATTATTCGTTAAATCATGATCCGTATCGCTATCGTCGCCGGCGAGGCGTCGGGGGATTTGTTGGGCAGCCATCTTGTGACGGCCTTGCGCGCGCGCCTGCCGCAGGCGGAATTCATCGGTATTGCCGGGCCTAAAATGATGGCGGCTGGCGTGCGCAGCTTGTTCCCGATGGAAAAATTATCGGTGATCGGCTTTCACGAAGTCATTCGGAATTTATTCTCCCTGCTGGCCATGCGCCGCGAACTCAAGCGTAAATTGTTGGCGTTTCAGCCGCATGTATATATTGGCGTGGATGCGCCGGATTTTAATTTTGGCGTGGAACACGCCTTGCGCAAGCGGGGGATTCCTACCGTGCATTTTGCCAGCCCTTCGATCTGGGCCTGGCGCGGCGGGCGTATTCATAAGATCAAGCGCGCCGTGGATCATATGCTGGTCTTGTTTCCGTTCGAAAAAGCCATCTACGACAAAGCTGGCATCGCCGCGACCTATGTCGGTCATCCGATGGCCGATACCATTCCCCTGGAAGACAAGGGCAGCGCGGTGCGCGAACAGCTGAAGCTGAGCCAAAGCGCCAAGATTGTGGCTTTGCTGCCCGGCAGCCGCCGCAGCGAGTTGCACATGCACGCGGATTTATTTGTACAAGCAGCGCAGCGACTCCATGCATTAATCCCGGAGGTGCGGTTTTTGGCGCCGCTGGCAACCAAGGAAACACGCAAGCTGTTTGAAGAAGCGCTGTACCGCAATCAGGCACAGGAGCTGCCGCTCACCATCTTGTTCGGTCATGCCCAGGAAGCGATGGCGGCCGCCGATTGCGTGTTGGTCAAATCCGGCACCGCGACCTTGGAGGCGGCCTTATTGAAACGGCCGATGGTGATTACCTACCGCATTCCCAAGTCCACCTACTTCCTGGTCAAGCGGCGTTTTTATCTGCCTTATTTCGGTATGCCGAATGTACTGGCCGGACGCTTTATTGTGCCGGAGCTGATGCAAGATCAAGCCACGCCGGACAACCTGGCGCAAGCGTTGAAGACTTGGCTGGAAGATAAAGCCGCACGGGAAAGCCTGCAAGAAGAGTTTCAACGTATGCATCTCGAGCTGCGGCAAAACACCGCACAGCGCGCCTCTGACGCCATCCTGGGTTTATTGAAAGCGCGCGGCGCATGTTGATTTGCGGCGTGGATGAAGCGGGGCGCGGACCTTTGGTCGGGGCGGTATTTGCCGCAGCCGTGATTCTCGATCCGGCGCGGCCCATCGCGGGGCTGGCGGACTCAAAAAAATTATCCGAAAAACGCCGCGAACAGTTGGAAATTCAAATTAAAGAACGCTCCTTGGCCTGGTCGATTGCCTTTGCCGATGCGGCCGAGATCGATCAATTGAATATCCTGCACGCGACCATGTTGGCGATGCAGCGTGCGGTGGCGGGTTTGCCAGTGCAGCCGCAGCGCGCCTTGATCGACGGTAACCGTTGCCCGCGCCTGGACATGCAAGCGCAAGCGATTGTCAAAGGCGATGCCACGGTGCCGGAAATATCCGCCGCCTCCATCCTGGCCAAAACCGCGCGCGACGCCGAAATGCGCTTGCTGCATGCGCGCTTTCCGCACTATGGATTCGATCAACACAAGGGCTATCCCACACCGGCGCATTTCGCCGCCTTGCAGTTGCATGGCGCTTGCCCGGAACATCGGCGCAGCTTCGGGCCGGTGGCGCGGGTGTTGAATCTTGTAAAAGGCTGAACCGCCAAGACGCCAAGAGCGCCAAGGCAAAACCAAAGAATCACAACGCGGTGTCGCTCGTGAGAGGCACGAGGTTTACGCTCTCGGATATTTCTTTTTTATTTTCTTGGCGTCTTGGCGGGTCACCTATTTTTTTAGTTCATAAAGGAGTTCTCATGGATCAGCGCGTGGCAATTCTGTTGCATGTCTTGGCGGTCGTGATTTGGGTCGGCGGCATGTTCTTCGCCTATATGGCGCTGCGCCCGGCTGCGGTGCAAACGTTGGAGCCACCGCAGCGCTTGCCGCTTTGGGCGGCGACATTTCAGCGGTTTTTCCCTTGGGTTTGGTTGTCGATCGCGACCCTGCTAGGCAGCGGTTTTTATTTGATCGCCGTGTATGGCGGGTTTGCCGCAGTGGGTTTGTATATTCTTAGCATGCTGGCGATTGGCATTTTAATGATGCTGATTTTTGGCCATGTGTATTTCGCGTGCTTTAGTCGCTTGAAACGCGGCGTTGCGGCAAAAGATTGGAAGGCCGCCGGCGCTGCATTAGGGCAAATACGCATGCTGATTGGCATTAATCTAAGCCTAGGATTAATCAATATATTTGTGGCAATTCTGGGTAAAACCCTGTTGTAAGCTAAAGACCTTGCGAAATTTGACGTAGTTATACCCAGGCTATAGCTACGTCGACACGATTTGTCCTGTGCCTCGTACCGCATTTAATTTGCGGTAAAGCGTAGCGTAACCCCATTGCGCACTTTGCTATTTTACGAGGCACTCATTCATGTTCGTCATCATTGGCTATATCGCCGTCCTGGTTTCCGTGCTTGGCGGTTTTATGATTGCGGGCGGGCACATCGCCGCACTGCTGCAACCCGTGGAATTCCTGATGATTGGCGGCGCGGCAGCCGGCGCGTTCGTGGTTGCGTATGGCGGCAAGCCCTTGCAGGCGACGCTAAAAGCATTGCCGCAAATATTTAAGCCCTCGCGCTATACCAAGAGCCTATATATGGAGTTGTTGTGCCTGATGTATGAGGTGCTGTCCAAGGTGCGCAAAGAAGGCTTGATGTCGATCGAGAACGATGTGGAAAATCCGCAAGAGAGCCCGTTGTTCGCAAAATATCCGGCCATTGCCGCCGATCACCATACGCTGGAATTCATCACCGATTATTTACGCTTGATGGTCAGCGGCAGCTTGAATGCGTTTGAAATTGAGAACCTGATGGATAACGAGATCGAAACCCACCACCACGAGGGGGAAATCCCGGTCAATGCCGTCACGAAATTGGGCGATGGCATGCCGGCCTTCGGTATTGTGGCGGCGGTGATGGGGGTGGTGCATACCATGGAGTCGGTCGGGATTCCGCCATCGGAATTGGGGCTGTTGATAGCGCATGCCTTGGTGGGTACTTTCCTCGGTATCTTGTTGGCCTATGGTTTTGTCGGGCCGCTGGCCAGTGTGCTGGAATTTAAACTGAATGAGTCCACCAAGTTCTATCAATGCATCAAAGTGACCCTGCTCGCCAGCTTGAATGGCTACGCGCCACAAGTGGCGGTGGAGTTTGGGCGCAAAGTGTTGTATTCCACCGAGCGGCCGACCTTCAGCGAGCTGGAAGAAGAAGTGAAACAGCGTAAAACCCGGTAAGCGGCCATGAGCGACGACTCGCAACGCCCTATCATTGTCCGCCGCATTAAAAAGGGCGGGCACGGCCATCACGGTGGCGCCTGGAAAATCGCCTATGCGGATTTTGTCACCGCGATGATGGCGTTTTTTCTGTTGATGTGGCTGATGGGCTCGACTGCCAAGGGGGATTTGAATGGTATTTCGGAATACTTTAAAACGCCCTTGAGAGTTGCCTTGTCCGGGGGGGGCGGTGCCGGCGATGCATCCAGTGTCGTGAAAGGCGGCGGCAAGGATTTGTCGCGCAAAGCCGGGCAGGTGGAGCGCACCAATACGCCAGCGCAAAAGAAAATCATCAATTTAGAAGCGGCCAAGGCCGAAGCCATTCGCCAGGAAAAAGCTAAGCTGGAAGAATTGAAAAGCAAGCTGAACAATAAAATCGAATCGCAAGGCGCGCTCAAGCAGTTTAAAAATCAAATCAAGATCGACATCACCGCCGAAGGCTTGCGCATCCAAATCGCCGACGAAAAAAATCGTCCCATGTTCAGTAGCGGCAGCGCGGTGCTGCAGCCCTATACCAAAGAAATCCTGGCGGAGATCGCCAGTGTGCTGAACGCCGTGCCGAATAGCATTAGTCTTTCCGGCCACACCGATGCCGCGCCCTATTCCGGCGGCGATCGCGGTTACAGCAATTGGGAATTGTCCTCGGATCGGGCCAACGCCTGTCGCCGCGAGTTGGTGGCGGGCGGTATCGACGACGGAAAAATATTGCGCGTGGTGGGCTTGGGTTCGGCGGTGTTGTTCGATAAGAGCGACCCGCTTAATCCCATCAACCGCCGTATCAGCATTATCGTCATGAACAAGCAAACTGAGGACGCTGTGCGTAACCAAGATAGCAGTCGTGATGAAATCAAGGAGAAAGCCGATGCTGCAACGGCCGCTCCACCTCCTTGACGGCGTGCTGCTGGCGCCCAAGCGCGTGCCGCCGATTGTGCTGGCCGTGCTGGCGCAACTGCTGGCGCTGGGCTTGTGCAGCCTGCTGGCTTGGCAGGCGCAAGCATGGGGATGGCCTCTCAGTCTCGGCGCGGCGCTGCTGTTGCAGAGCCTGTGCGCGGTCGCCTTTAGCTATGTTTTGCGCATGCCGGTTTGGTGGCTGCTCATGCAAGCGCTATTTGTTCCGGCTGTAGTGTTCAGCCAAAGCCTGCATTTCGCGCCAGCATGGTATCTCGCGGGCTTTGTGGCCCTGGTGTTGGTGTACTGGAGCACGTTTACCACGCAAGTGCCCTTGTATTTATCGCGGCGCCAGGTATGGCGCCAGGTCGGCGCGCAATTGCCGGCGCGCGCCGGATTGCGCTGCATCGATCTGGGCTCCGGGCTGGGCGGCTGGGTAAATTTTTTGGCGCGACTGAGCAGGGATAGCCATTTTCAGGGGATCGAAGCGGCGCCCTTGCCGTGCCTGATCGGCAAGTTGCGCACCTTGTTTCAATCGAATGCGGCAATCGCCTGGGGCGATTTTTGGCGGCATGACCTAAGCGCCTACGATGTGGTTTTCGCTTATCTTTCGCCGGTTCCGATGCCCGATTTATGGGAAAAAGCGCGGCGTGAAATGCGGCCCGGAAGCCTGTTCATCAGCTATCGTTTTGCCGTGCCGGGCGTGGTTCCCAGTGCAGTCATCGAACTGCATGATCTCGGCCGCACGCAACTTTATCTGTGGCGTTTGTGATGCTCAGCGCCAAACAAAATAGCGTGGCAACGACCCAGGTCCAAGAATTGGTCGGGCGTCTAAGCAGTGAGGATTTGCCGGTGCTGGCCAAAACCGCGGCCGAGATCGCCAAGCAGGCGATACGCGGCGAGCGCGCCTCGGCCCAGGACATCAGCGACATCGTGTTGCACGATCCTTTCTTTACCCTCAATGTGCTGCGCGCCATCAGCATGCGCAAGCGCAGCCGGCTCAGCAGTGAAATTACGACGATCGAACATGCTGTGATGATGTACGGCGCAAAACCGTTTTTCGAACGCTTTGCAAATCCGACCATCATCGAAGATCAATTCAAGGGAAATCCGCAAGCCCTGTTGCAATTGCGCCGCTGTTTGTCGCGCGCGCACCACGCGGCTTGCCAAGCGCGCGACTGGGCCATTTATCGCAATGATATGGAATCGGAAGAGGTGTATATCGCGGCAGCGATTAATGATTTCGCGGAGCAGTATCTGTGCTTGGTGGCGCCCGATTTAGCGGCCAAGCTCACGGACGAAATTCGCCGCGATCCGGGCGCTACGGCAGCGCAACAACGGGCATTGATCGGTTTCGATTTGCATGAGTTATGCGATGCCATTCTGCATGCGGTAAAGCTGCCGGATTTGATGTGTTATTTAACCAATCCAGAGAATGCGCAGGCGGGACGGGTCGGCAATGTTCAACTCGCTGCTGCTATAGCGCGGCACGCAGAGTTTGGATGGTATGGCGCGGCATTGGAGCAAGATATGACGGCAGTCGCCGCATTGTTGCGCCTGTCAGCGGACGAAGCGATCAGCCGTGTCCATCGCACGGCAGCGCTGGCAGCGCGCGCATGGCATTGGTATGGAGCGCCACCCGCCGCACGTTGGTTAGCCTTGTTGCCGGAACAGCCGAGTCCCGCGCCCAAAGCGGCAAGCGCCGCACTCCAATTTGGCTCGACGCAAGAGTTGATGCGTTGGGCGATGCAGGCTTTACAGACTGAAGCGGGCTTGCTCCGTGTGGTATTCGCGCTGCGTACGCCGGATGGCCAAGCTTTGCGCGCGAAGCTTGCCTTGGGTGCGGCGGTGGGCACGCCGCTCGCGCAATTCGACATCGACTTAAGCGCGCGCAACTTGTTTTCGCAATTGCTGCAGAAGCCGCAAGGCGTGTGGTTGAACCAACAAAATAAAGATCATTTGCAGGCTTTCATCAGCGCCGACCTCCTGCGCGTGATCGGTCGCGGCGAATTTTTTGCGCATGCGGTTTTTTTAGGCGCTAAACCCTTCGGCTTATTTTATGCCGATTGCCGTGATGGCCCTGGTGCTGCTGGCGGTGCGGATGGCCAATTGACCGAGGCGCAATATCAAAAATTCAAGGAAATCGTGGCGCAAGTCAGCCGCACTTTGCTGCAACTCAGCACTAAAGCTTCTTAAGACAATTCCGTGATTTGCATGGTCTGCGCTTCGCGTTAGACTGTCGTCCTGATGCATTCCACAAACCCATTCAAAATTGCTATGCGCCGTACACCGCGCCGGAGGTGCGCATGAAACTGCAAACCCTGTGGTATATCCGGCGCGGGGCTGAAATTTCCGGGCCGTTTCCGGCCAAACTCATCAGCCGCGATTGGCTATTGGGTCGATTCCAAGCGACGGACGAGGCGAGTAGCGACCAAGTATTCTGGGCGCCGTTAGACGCCATACCGGAGTTGCGGCCCAAAATCGGCGGGATTAAATATCGCGTGGTGGGCACCGCCGATGCGCCGCTGGATTGGGTGAGCGAGCGCCGCGCAGCAGCCTTGCGCTGGGTCGACGAGCGGCATCAGCGCGAGCGGCGCAGTCCCTATGACACGAGCCTGTTGGCCCAAAATCGCCGTGGGTTCGAGCGTAGGGTGCAAGCCGAGAATCAGGAGTGGGCCCGGTTGCGGCAACTGCATGCGGATTTGGACGAGACTTTTAAGCACCAGCGCGACCGCTTTGTCGGGATTGGCTTAGTCATGGTGCTGCTGCTTGGTTTGGCGGTGTTTGCGGCAATCAAACTCAAGGCGGTGAATCCGATTAAAGTGGATTTTCATGGGCCCAATGCCGTCTGTTCCCATCCCGCCGAGGCAAACGTGGATTGGCGGCGCTGCGATAAAAACGGCACTTGGCTCAAGGGGGCGAACCTGGCAAGCGCCATGCTCACGGAAGTGCATTTCAATGCCGCGAATCTCAGCCAAAGCAATTTGTCTTATGCGAATATTTCTGGCGGCGATTTGAGTTTTGCCAATTTGTCGCAAGCAAAATTGGTCGGGGCGAACCTGAGCTCGGCTAACCTGCTGTTTGCGGATTTGAGCAACGCCGATTTACGTTATGCCGATTTGCGCGATGCGCAACTCAGCGGCGCCACCTTGCTGGGCGCGCGCTTGGATGAAGCGACTTGGACCGATGGGCGTATCTGTGCCGCGATATCGGTCGGTGAGTGCAAATAGATGGCGGCCGGGTCAAACAAGCAAATCCGTTCTGCCGATAATCCGCAATTCAAACTGCTGAAAAAAATTGCCGGCGCCAGCCGCGAGCGGCGCAAGCTGGGGCAAACCCTGCTGGATGGCGTGCACTTGTTGTCGGCGCTGGCGGATAGCGGCGGTGCGCCGCGCTTGCTGGTGCTGCGCGCGGATGCTGACAGCGCGCCGGAAATCATGCTGTGCGCGACGCGCTTCGCGGATACGCCGCGCATCGTATTGAGCGCGGCCTTGTTCGATCAATTATCCCCGGTTGAACATCCGACTGGCATCTTGGGTTTGCTGGATATTCCGCAAGTTGCGCCGCAAGCAAGCGCTTGTAGCGTGCTGCTGGAGAATATCCAAGACCCCGGCAATCTCGGCAGTATTCTGCGCAGTGCAGCGGCAGCGGGCGTGGATGCGGTATACCTGTCTCAGGGCTGCGCCGAAGCGTGGTCGCCGAAAGCCTTGCGCGCCGGCATGGGCGCGCATTTCGTGCTGGCGCTGCACGAGCAGCAAGTGCTGTCGGAAGTTGCTGCACAGTGCGTAGTCGTTGTCGCCACGACCTTGAGCGCGACGCAATTGCTGTACGAAACTGACCTCACAGGACAGGTGGCATTTTTGTTCGGCAATGAAGGCGCGGGGCTATCGCCCGATTTGCTGGCGCGCGCCACCTGCCAAGTCACGATTCCCATGCCGGGTAAAGTCGAGTCGTTGAATGTGGCCGCTGCCGCGGCGATCTGCCTGTTCGAGCGCGTACGCCAGCTTCAACGCGACTGATTCCATAGCGGGCGCTCCGTAGCGCCGGCTTCCAGCCGGCAAGCAAGGCGGCTATTAGCGCCGGTCCATGCGCTGTAAGCGCAAACCGGCTTGATGCAAAATACTCGCAGCGATTTCTTCGATCGACATAGTCGTGATATCGAGATAGGCGATGCCGTACTTTTTGAACAGCGCCTCGGCCTGGCGCAGCTCGCTGCGGCAAGTGTTGATCGATGCATAGTCGCTATCCGGTTGGCGCTCTTGGCGGATTTGCGCCAAGCGTTCCGGGCTGATGGACAGGCCAAATAATTTCGCTTGGTAGGGGCGTAGAGGCGCCGGCAAATGCGCGTCTGCAAAGTCATCCGGCGTGAGCGGGTAGTTGGCCGCGCGCAATCCGTTTTGCAATGCCAAGTACAAGCACGTTGGGGTTTTGCCGCAGCGCGAGATGCCAAGCAAAATGATGTCCGCCAGTTCGAGATGCTGGCCCAGCCCGTCATCGTGACCTAGTGTGAAGTTCACCGCATCCATGCGCTGCTGATAAGCGTCGCTCATGGCATGCGATTTCCCCACCGCGCCGGAGGATTTGGCGTTTAGCTCCAACTCCAAGGGCGCGATGAAGGTGTCGAAAAAATCGATCCAGAACACATCCGCCGCGGCGAAGACGGCGCGTAATTCCGGCTGCATCAGGGTGCTGAATACCATCGGCCGCTGCCCGCTGGATTGCGCGCCTTGCCGGATTTGCTGCAAGGCTTCAGCGGCGCGTTGCGGGTTGTCGACGAAAGCTAGCGTATGGCGCTCGAATTGAATATGATCAAATTGCGTGAGCAAGCTTTTACCCAGCGCTTCGGCGGTAATGCCGGTACGGTCGGACAGGAAATACACCAAGCGCTTTTCAGTCATTGAACCTAGAAACCGTAGTTGGACGGGGTGGAGTGCATGGTTTTGCGGGTGTAGGGCAAGGCGCGACAACGAGAAATGGTTATTCCATTCCGAGGCGGAGCAACGCGGCCATGCGCCCGCAAAACCATGCAATCAACCCCGTAGCGGACTCGCCCAACAGGTGAATCGACAAAACACGAAGAAATATTTTTGACGCATGTTGCTAATACTCCAATGTAGCGGTCAACTGCGGTTTCTAGGTTTAATTACTTTACAGGTGTCGTCATGAGCAAGCAACTCAATGTGATTTGGTTCGAACATTTAGGCATCCTGGATGTGCACACCGTGGGCGGCAAGAATGCCTCTCTGGGTGAAATGATCGCGAACCTTGCGCCACTCGGCGTGCGCGTGCCGGACGGTTTTGCCACCACCGCCCAAGCCTTCCGCGATTTCCTTGCGCACAATGATTTAGAACGGCGCATCGCGCAGGTGCTGGATCCGCTGGACGTAACCGATGTGGATCGCTTAAGCCAAGCCGGCAAGCAAATTCGCCAATGGGTCATGGAGGCGACACTGCAGCCGGATCTGGAGCAAGATATTCGCAAGGCGTGGCAAACCTTGGCAGCGCAAACGCCGGGTGAGCTGTCGGTCGCCGTGCGCTCCTCGGCCACCGCCGAAGATTTGCCCGATGCCTCGTTTGCCGGGCAGCAAGAGACTTATCTCAATGTGGTCGGCATCGATGCGGTATTGGCGCAGGTGCGCGCGGTGTTTGCATCGCTCTACAACGATCGCGCCATCTCCTACCGCGTGCATCACGGCTTCGATCACGCGCAAGTGGCGCTGTCGGCCGGCGTGCAGCGCATGGTGCGCAGCGATCTGGCGTCCAGCGGCGTGTTGTTCACTATCGATACCGAATCCGGATTTCCCGATGTGGTGTTCATCACCGCGTCCTATGGGTTGGGTGAGATGGTGGTGCAGGGCGCGGTGAACCCGGACGAATTTTACGTGCACAAGCCGATGCTGGACGCAAAAAAATTTGCCTTGATCCGGCGCACCCTGGGCAGCAAGGCCAAGCGCATGGTGTATGGAACGGGAACGGATACCCACATCGAAGCTGTGCCGGAAGACTTGCGGCAGCGCTTTTCACTGAGCGACGCCGATGTGCTGGAACTGGCGCGCGCAGCCATGGTCATCGAGCGCCACTACAAGCGGCCGATGGATATCGAATGGGCCAAGGACGGCCAGGACGGCTTGCTGTACATCGTGCAAGCGCGGCCGGAAACGGTGAAGGCGCGCGCCACGCAAAACGTATTGCAGCAATACCGTTTGAAGCAGCACGCGCCGGTGTTGATCAGCGGTCGCGCCATCGGTCAGCGCATCGGCAGCGGGCCGGTGCGCGTTATTTTGCATTCTGCTGCGATGAACCAAGTGCAAGCGGGCGATGTGCTGGTGACCGACATGACCGATCCGGATTGGGAGCCGGTGATGAAACTCGCCGCCGCCATCGTCACCAATCGCGGCGGTCGCACCTGCCACGCGGCCATCGTGGCGCGCGAGCTGGGCATCCCGGCGGTGGTGGGTTGCGGCGATGCCACGGAGAAATTAAGCGATGCTCAGCCGGTCACCGTGTCCTGCGCCGAGGGCGATACCGGCTTGGTTTATCAAGGCTTGCTGGAGAGCGAAATTGACGAGTTGGATTTGGGGAAAATGCCCGAGCCGCCCGTCAAGATCATGATGAACGTGGGCAATCCCGAGCGCGCCTTCGATTTTGCCAGCTTGCCCAATGCGGGCGTGGGCTTGGCACGCTTGGAATTTATTATCAACCGCATGATCGGCATCCATCCCAAGGCGGTGCTGGAGTATCCGAACCTACCCGATGATCTTAAAAAAACGGTGACGGAAATGTGCGCCGGTTACGCCGACCCGGTGAGCTTCTATGTCGACCGCTTGGCGGAAGGCGCTGCCACCATCGCTGCTGCATTCTGGCCCAAGCCGGTAATCGTGCGCCTGTCGGATTTCAAGTCCAACGAATACGCCAACCTCACCGGCGGCGAACGCTACGAACCGAAAGAAGAGAACCCCATGCTCGGTTTTCGCGGCGCCGGGCGCTATGTGTCGGATGATTTTCGCGAGAGCTTTGCGCTGGAATGCCGGGCGATGAAAAAAGTGCGCGAGGACATGGGGCTCACCAATGTCGAACTGATGATGCCCTTCGTGCGCACGGTGGAAACCGCCAAGGCAGTGCTGGAGCTGATGGCGCGGCATGGCTTAAAGCGCGGCGAGAACGGTTTGCGCGTCATCATGATGTGCGAGATTCCCTCCAACGTCATCTTGGCCGCGGAATTCCTGGAACACTTCGACGGCTTCTCCATCGGCTCGAACGATCTCACGCAACTCACGCTCGGCTTGGATCGCGATTCCGCCTTGGTCGCGGCGGAATTCGACGAACGCAACGCGGCCGTCAAAGCACTGCTCAGCCAAGCCATCCAAGCTTGCCGTGCTGCCAAAAAATATATCGGCATCTGTGGCCAAGGGCCATCGGATCATCCGGATTTGGCGGAGTGGTTGGTGCAGCAGGGGATCGAGAGTATCTCGCTGAATCCGGATACGGTGGTGGCGACTTGGTTACGGTTGGCGGGGGAGAGATGAATATTAATATAGTGAAATTTACAGTTCAACCTAACAGAATTCTATTTACCAAATGAGATATCTACCTCTTTCAGTATTACCAGTTGGATTGTATTACTGGCGAAAAAACCATCCTAGTCGGCACCATAAAGTTAACGATTCTGAATATGTGTCTTTTGATGAACCGGATCTAGTTCACCAAATCGCCGATTTCGATGAAGTCATTTTGAGTGATCCAAATTGGTGCTCAGTTTGTTGGGAGGAAATGCATTGGCCGCCAGTCGGTACATGTCGTCATTGCGGCGACACTACACAACAGAAGAATTCCATAGATGAAATCAAGAAGGAGATTGCTAGCTGGACTGGGGCTGACGACGTTCATATTTAGCAAGGTACAGAAGCTAGCAAATCGGGGACAGACCACAAATCGGGGACAGACCACGAATAACGGTGCAACATCAGAGCGTAGAGTACTCATCAGCGAAGGAATTGACTTTGTCGCCGAAGTTATTCCAGGTCGCGATCGTTATTTCGACGACCGCAGACAAACGTTCTGGCATTGTGCGCGCCTGGAGCACTAAATCTTCATTTGGCGGCAGATTGACGGGACGCTTGCGGGCTTGCTGGTCGGGGGTGGTTTTCATGTCGGAACTCTTGTGCGCATACTGCTGGAGTTGTCCGGGATATGCAATGCGTGGTGGGTAAGACCTAATACCCCAAAGCCCGTGCGTCTGATAAAACACGAAGCGCACCAGCCGAGCCAAAACGAGCAACACTGCCTAGACTGAGGCAATACGCGCGTCACAGTCCCCGTCCGGCTTTTTCAGTTTCATCTTGGAAAATCTTGCGGTAAGGTGGGCTGTCTTACCGTGAAGGATGTGCCATGGATACCGTTAAATTATCAAGCAAAGGGCAAATCGTCATTCCGAAGGATGTGCGTGATGCCCATCAACTGGCGCCAGGGATGGAGTTTTCCGTACTGTTCGTGGGTGATGAAATTCGTCTCAAACCCTTGCCGATGTATGCGCCGTCTACCGTCGCGCAAGGCGCGGGTCTCTTGGCAAAAGCCAGGCGCAAGCCCATGAGCGAAGAAGAAACGGCGCTGGCCATTGGCGATTTGCTCAAACAAACGGACGCGGCAACCAATTCTGCGAGCAGGGGCTGATGCCGGCAAGGATGCCGGCGCTAGTGACGCGACACTCTTGAACACGGATCAGGCTGAAGATTAAGTTCAAACATCTTCTGGCCAGATCACTAATACCCCAATGCCCGCGCCGTCTGATAAAACACGAAGCTCACCACCCAAGCCAGGCCCAGCGACCAGGCCAAGGCCATGGCCACGTAGCGCAGGCTTTTCGATTCGCTCTTGAGCGTGGCGATGGTGGAGAGGCAGGGCGTGTAGATCAGGGTGAACAGCATGAAGCTGTAGGCTTGCACCCAGTCCAGGCTGCCGGCCATGTGTTGCGACAGCGCCGCGCCTTCCATGCCGTAGATCACCGCCAGCGAGCCGATGACGATTTCCTTGGCGACGAAGCCGAAGATCAGGGCAATCGCGAGTTGGTTGTTGATGCCGACCGGGTCGAGGATGGGCGCCATCCAGGCGCCGATCTGGCCGGCCCAGGTGGCGCTGCTGCCGGGCGCGACCCCCGCCGGGAAGTGGGTCAGCAGCCAGACCAGCACCACGCCGGCGACGATGAATTTGCTGGCGCGATTGAGGAAGTGCCGCACTTCGTGCCAGCCGCGCAACACCATTTGGCGCAGGGTGGGGAAGCGGTAGGGCGGCATTTCCAGCACGAAGGGTTCGTGGCTGACCAGGCGGCGCTTGAAGATCAAGGCGGTCAACAATGCGGTGGCGAAACTCATCAGGTACAAGCTGAACAGGACCAGCGGCGCGGCCTTGGGCGAGAATATCGCCGCGCTGATGAATAGAAAGACTTGCAGGCGCGCCGAGCACAGCGACAGCGGAATCACCAGCATGGTGAGCAGGCGCAGGGCGCGCGAACGCATGACGCGCGTGCCCATCAAGGCGGGCACGTTGCAGCCGAAGCCCAGCAGCAGCATGACGAAGCTGCGCCCGTCCAGGCCCATGCGCGCCATCAGCGCGTCCATCAGGAACGCCGCGCGCGACAGGTAGCCAGTGTCCTCGACGATGGCCATGAACAGGAAAAACAAAACAATGATGGGCACGAACGCGGCCACGGTGCCGACGCCGTTGTAGATGCCGTCGATGAGCAGGCCGGAAACCCAGGCCGGCGCGCTCGCCAAGAGCGGCACCAGCGCGCCGTCCTTGAAGGCCAGCAAGGCCCAATTGATGCCGTCTTGCAGCGGCTTGCCGAGCAGGAAGATGGCCTGGAACAACAGATACATCACGCCGAAGAAAATCGGCAGGCCGAGCCAGGGGTGCAGCATCACGCGGTCGAGCTTGGTGGTCAGATCGTCCGACAGGCGCGGTGGAATTTGCACCGCGCTTTTCAGCACTTGTTCCATCTGCTGCTCGATCGCGTCATCGGCGGCCAATTTGTCATGCATTTGCTGTGGCATTACCGGTTGGGCGTTGCGCAAGGCATGTGTGATGGCATCGAATGCGGGCTTATAGCCTTCGCCGTATTTCGCGCTCATCATCATCACGGGGAGATCGAGTTGCTGCGACATCTTGTCCGCATCCACCGTGACGCCGAAGCGCTTGGCCTCGTCCGCCATGTTGAGCAGCAGCAGGCAGGGCAGGTTCAGTTGCTTGAGTTGCAAGGCGAGGCTGAGCTGTCGATCCAGTTGGCAGCTATTCAGGATGATCAGCGCCAAGTCGATGGCGTTGTTTTCGAGGAAGTGGCGCACCACTTGTTCGTCGTCGGAGAAGCCGTGCAAATCGTAGATGCCGGGGAGGTCGACCACTTCGACCATCTCGCCGCCCATGATAACTTTGGCGCCCATCAGGTCGATGGTAACGCCGGGCCAGTTGCCCACGCGCGCCGAGGCGCCGGTGATGCGGTTGAAAAAAGTGGATTTGCCGGTATTCGGCATGCCCAACAGGGCGATGCGTTTCATGTGCTTTAAGCGGCTAGTTCAATATGCTGCGCCTCGTTGCGGCGCAGCATGATGTCGGTGGAGCCGACCCGTACATGCAGCGGGCCGGCGAAGCGCGCGCTACGCACGACTTCGATTTTTTTGCCGATGCGAAAGCCCATCGCGGCCAAGCGATAATACAAGGCCTGTTCGGAATGAATGGCTTGGATAATGCCGGATTGACCGGGTTTCAAATTTGCTAATGTGCTCATATTCGCCAGTTCTGAATTACTGCTTAAATGATAATGGTTCTTATTATCCCACAAAAAGCCATTTTGGTAAAATATTTATTGGGGGCGGCTAGATAGCGACTTTACGGGGAACAAACTTGCACATTGTTCGCCGTTAGATCGGCCTTTTGCGGTATCATGTCTTCCCGTCTGTACCACATATTTCCAAATGACAAAATTCGTATTCATCACAGGCGGCGTCGTATCTTCTTTAGGCAAGGGCATCGCTGCCGCCTCCCTTGCCGCTATCCTCGAAACCCGCGGTATCAAAGTCACGCTGCTCAAGCTGGATCCGTATATCAACGTCGATCCCGGGACCATGAGCCCGTTTCAGCACGGAGAAGTTTTCGTGACGGAAGACGGTGCCGAAACCGACCTCGACCTCGGGCACTATGAGCGCTTCGTCAGCAGCAAAATGACCAAGCGCAATAATTTCACTACTGGCCAAATCTACGATAGCGTGATCCGCAAAGAGCGCCGCGGCGATTATCTCGGCGGCACGGTGCAGGTCATTCCGCACATCACCGACGAGATCAAGAATTTCATCCGGCTCGGCGCCGGCGATGCGCAAGTCGCGGTGGTCGAAATCGGCGGTACCGTGGGCGATATCGAGTCGCTGCCGTTTTTGGAGGCGATACGGCAGATGGCGATCCAGGATGGACGCGCCAATGCCTGCTTCATTCATTTGACGCTGGTGCCGTACATCGCCAGCGCCGGCGAGATCAAGACCAAGCCGACCCAGCATTCGGTGAAAGAATTGCGCCAGATCGGTATTCAGCCCGATGTGCTGCTGTGCCGCGCCGACCGCCCCTTGCCGCCGGATGAGCGGCGCAAGATCGCGCTGTTCACCAATGTGACGGAAGAAGCGGTGATTTCCGCCATCGATGTCGATAGCATTTATAAAATTCCGCGCATTTTGTTCGATCAACATTTGGATGAGATCGTTTGCCGCAAGCTGGAATTGAATCCGCCGCCGGCCGATCTATCGAAGTGGGATCAACTGATTTACGACAAGGAACATCCCGAGCACGCCGTCGATATCGCGCTGGTGGGCAAATATGTCGATTTGACCGAGTCGTATAAATCGCTGTCGGAAGCGCTGATTCATGCCGGCATGCACACCAAGACCAAGGTGGGCATTCATTACATCGATTCCGAAACGTTGGAAGGCGGGGATCTATCCGCGCTGGGCGGTATGGATGCGATCTTGGTGCCGGGCGGTTTCGGCAAGCGCGGTGTGGAAGGCAAGATCAACGCCATACGTTTTGCGCGCGAAAATAAAATCCCTTACCTCGGCATTTGCCTGGGCATGCAGTTGGCGGTGATCGAATATGCGCGCGATGTGGCGGGCATGAACGACGCCCACAGCACTGAGTTCGACCCCGATACGCAGTATCCGGTGGTTGCGCTGATTACCGAGTGGCTGGATCGCACCGGCGCGGTCGAGCAACGCTCCGAGACTTCAAATCTAGGCGGCACCATGCGCCTGGGCGGACAGCCCTGCCAGCTTTCGGCTGGAAGTCTGGCGCGTACGGTATATGGCCAAGAAACGATTGTGGAACGCCACCGCCATCGTTATGAAGTGAACAACACCTTGTTGGAAAAATTAGAACAGGCCGGCTTGAAAGTGAGCGGCCGTTCCTTGGGTGAAGAGCATTTGTGCGAGATGATCGAACTGCCGAATCACCCGTGGTTTATCGCGGTGCAATTCCATCCGGAGTTTACGTCTACCCCGCGCTATGGCCATCCTTTGTTTTCCGCCTTTATTAATGCGGCAGTGCAGCATCACGCGCTAGCGCAGCAAGGCGCGGGTGCGGCGTCCCCTGCGGTCGTTGCCGCGCCTAAGAAAGATTTGTCATGAAGCTTTGTGGTTTTGAAGTCGGCCTGGATCAGCCTTTTTTTCTGATTGCCGGTCCCTGTGTCATTGAGTCTAAGCAATTGGCCCTGGATACCGCCGGTCAGTTGAAGGAAATGTGCGCCGAGCTGGGCATTCCCTTTATTTATAAATCGTCCTTCGATAAAGCGAATCGCAGTTCAGGTGAATCGTTTCGCGGTTTGGGCATGCAAGAGGGGCTGAATATTCTCGCAGAAGTGCGGCGCCAAATCGGCGTGCCGGTGTTGACCGATGTGCATGCCATCGAAGAAATCGCGGATGTCGCGGCTGTGGTGGATGTGCTGCAAACGCCGGCGTTTTTGTGTCGCCAGACTGACTTTATCCAAGCCGTGGCCAAAAGCGGTAAGCCGGCGAATATCAAGAAGGGGCAGTTTCTTGCGCCCTGGGACATGAAAAATGTAGTGGACAAGGCCAAGGCGGCGAATGGCGGCGCGGACACCATCATGGTGTGTGAGCGCGGCGTGTCCTTCGGCTATAACACGCTGGTGTCGGATATGCGCGGCCTTGCCATCATGCGCGAGACCGGATGTCCGGTGGTGTTCGACGCTACGCATTCGGTGCAGCAGCCGGGCGGGCAGGGCACCAAGAGCGGCGGCCAGCGCGAGTTCGTGCCGGTGCTGGCGCGCGCGGCGGTGGCAAGCGGTGTCTCCGGCCTTTTCATGGAGACCCATCCCAATCCCGAAGTCGCGCTGTCGGATGGCCCGAATGCCTGGCCCCTGCCGCGCATGAAGGAATTGCTGGCGACCCTGAAATCCATCGATGCGTTGGTGAAGCAAGCGGGATTTATCGAAACTGAATTAATGTAAAGCTAGGACAAAAAAATGAGCTCAATCGTTGATGTGATCGCAAGGGAAATTCTGGATTCACGTGGCAATCCGACCGTGGAAGCCGATGTATTGTTGGAGTCGGGCGTAATCGGGCGTGCGGCGGTTCCCTCCGGTGCTTCCACCGGCAGCAAAGAGGCGATCGAATTGCGCGACGGCGACAAGCAGCGCTACAACGGCAAAGGCGTGCTGCGCGCGGTGGAAAACGTGAACACGGAAATTTGCGAAGCGATCATCGGCCTGGACGCCGAAGAACAAACCTTCATCGACCGCACCTTGATCGAGTTGGATGGCACGGAAAACAAGGAGCGCCTGGGCGCGAACGCGATCCTCGCGGTGTCTTTGGCGGTAGCCAAGGCGGCGGCGGAAGAATCCGGCCTGCCGCTGTACCGCTATTTGGGCGGTGCGGGGCAGATGCAATTGCCGGTGCCGATGATGAACATCATCAACGGCGGTGCGCACGCCAATAACAGTATCGATATGCAGGAATTCATGATCATCCCGGTCGGCGCACAGAGCTTCCGCGAAGCCTTGCGCTACGGCGCCGAGGTGTTCCACGCCTTGAAGAAGATTCTGGATGAGCAAGGGCATGTCACGACGGTGGGTGATGAAGGCGGTTTTGCGCCGAATCTCGAGAGCAACGAAGCGGCGCTGGGCGCCATCATGGAAGCGATCAAGGCCGCCGGTTATACGCCGGGCGCGGATATCGCCATCGGCGTCGATTGCGCCAGCTCCGAATTTTACGCCGATGGGCGCTACACTCTGGCTGCGGATAATCGTTCCTTGACCTCCGCCGAGATGGTCGACTACTTTGCCGCTTGGTGCGACAAGTATCCGATCATCAGCATCGAGGATGGCATGAGCGAGCACGACTGGGCCGGCTGGAAACTGCTGACTGAGCGCCTGGGCAAAAAAATCCAATTGGTGGGTGACGATATATTCGTGACCAATACCAAGATTTTGCGCGAGGGCATCCAGCAAGGCGTGGCCAACTCGATCTTGATCAAGATCAACCAAATTGGCACGCTCACCGAAACCTTCGCCGCGATCGAAATGGCCAAGCGCGCTGGTTATACTTCCGTGATCTCGCATCGTTCGGGCGAAACCGAAGACACCACGATTGCCGATATTGCGGTAGCCACCAATTCCCTGCAAATCAAAACCGGTTCGCTGTCGCGTTCCGACCGTATCGCCAAGTACAACCAACTGCTGCGCATCGAAGAAGAGTTGGGCGATAGCGCTTCTTATCCGGGTCGTGATGCGTTTTATAACATCGCCTAGACTTTAGGCCCAGCCCATGCGCGTTCTCACGCTCATTCTGGCTTTGCTCATTGTCGCGCTGCAATATCCCTTGTGGCTGGGCAAAGGCAGTTGGTTGAAGGCGTGGGAAGTCGATCAAGAGCTGACCAAGCAAAACACCGAGAATGCCCGCCTCAAGGCGCGTAACGCCTCGCTCGATGCCGAAGTCAAAGACCTGAAGACCGGTTACGAAGCCATCGAGGAGCGGGCGCGCAGCGAGTTGGGCATGGTCAAGCAGGATGAGGTGTTTTTCCAGATTTTGGAGCCCCAACAGCCGGTGTCGGCCCCCGCGCCGGCTGCGCCCCAAGCCAGCCCGCAAACGCCCTCAGGCAATATTAGTAAAAAATAATACTCGCATTGCGTGGCGGGTTCGCGTAAGATGCGCCTCGTTGTGCTTTGCAGCAGTGATGATTTGCCGATCCCTCTGGCGAATATGTTCCGGGACTGTAGTCACAGCCCCATCGTCCCCGACCTAGCTCTATCGAGCCGCATCGAAAGACTCCCTTTCTGATGATGTAACGGCATTCGGTTGGCGCCGATGTCCGCGCGCCGCTTAAGCCTTTTTGGCTATGCGTCGCAATCGTCCGGCCTCGTCTGTTTGACGAGCCGTAACCTATCGGCATGCCTATTGACGCCTGCCGATCAGAAAAGGATGTCTCATGAGTTTCAGTAACTTGGGTTTAAACCCGTTAATTCTTAAAGCAATCGAATCCAGCGGTTACCCCGCACCAACGCCAGTCCAATCGGCCTCGATTCCGGCTGCGTTGGCCGGACACGATTTGCTGGTGTCGTCGCATACCGGCAGCGGCAAGACCGCCGCCTTTTTGTTGCCCAGCCTACAACGCTTGGCGCAACCTTCGACATTGCCAGGCAAAGGACCGCGCATTCTGGTGTTAACGCCGACGCGTGAATTGGCGCTGCAAGTCGAAAAAGCGGCGGCCACTTATGGGCGTGGTTTAAACCGCCTGCGCACGGTGTGTTTGGTCGGCGGTTCGCCGTATGCGCAGCAATTACGCGGCCTGCGCGATGCCGTGGATATCGTGGTCGCCACGCCAGGCCGTTTGATGGATCACATGCAAAGCGGGCGTGTCGAGTTTTCGCGCTTGGAAGTGCTGATCTTGGATGAAGCGGATCGCATGTTGGACATGGGCTTTATCGACGACATTCAAACGATTGTGGATAAAACCCCGGCTACGCGCCAAACCTTGTTGTTCTCCGCCACGCTGGACGGCGTAGTTGGCAGCCTGGCGCGCAAATTGACGCGAGATCCACAGCGCATCGAGGTTGCGACACCTACGCAGCGCGAAGCCAAGATCGATCAACGTTTACTATATGCCGACAATTTCAGCCACAAACATAAATTGCTCGACGCCTTGTTGCGCGACACCGAGCTGCAGCAAGCGCTTATCTTTACCGCCACCAAACGCGGCGCGGATGATCTGGCCGAGAACTTGTTTGCGCAAGGTTTTGCCGTCGATGCGCTGCATGGCGACATGCAGCAAAGCAAGCGCACGCGCACCTTGCAACGCTTGCGCGATGGCCGTACCCGTATTTTGGTTGCGACGGATGTCGCCGCGCGCGGTATCGACGTCGCCGGCATTACCCACGTCATCAATTTCGATTTGCCGCGCCAAGCGGAAGACTACGTGCATCGCATCGGCCGTACCGGTCGCGCGGGCCGTACCGGTTTTGCCGTCACCCTGGTCAACCATAGCGAAAAGCATTTGGTGCGCAATATCGAGCGCTATACCGGCCAGTCCGTGCGCATCGATGTGATCGCCGGCTTGGAGCCTTCGGCACGCGTGGAAAAAGCGGCGCGTCCGCGGTTTAACAACAACGCTAAGCCGGGTGGACGTTTCTCGGATAACCGCGCCCCAGCCGGACGTGCGCCAGCAGGTCGTTCCAATGAGCGCTTTGATGGCCCGCGCAGTGCTAGCCCGCGCGGCAATGGCGAGCGTGCAGCGGCTGCACCGGCACCGGCTTGGAATAGCGGGTTCCGTAGCGAGAACCGCCGTCCATCGGCGCCGACGCGGCGTCGCACGGCTGACTAAGCGAGCTGCACAGAGAAGTCAGAACGGGGGCGGAAACGTCCCCGTTTTTTTTCGCTTGCGCATCGGTAGTGCGCAAAGGCTTTTGCTTGACGCGAGTACATTTGTTCTCTATATTGCCAGAGAACAAATGTACTCAAATTGAAGCCATGACTGAACCCAGTTCATCCGAATCCAGCAAAGACGCGACCTACCTCGGCCTGTTGCAAAACTACTATGCCGAATGGAAGAGCTTGCCGTCTTACAACCGGCTATGCGAGGTGCTGGGGTTGGCCTCGCGTTCGGCGGTCGCGAAGGTATTGAATCGCCTGCGCGCCGCTGGTTTTTTGGCGCGCACGCCGGACGCCAGGTGGGTGCCGACAATGCATTTTTTCGAGCGCCCGCTGGCGGCATTTCGCGTGCCGGCTGGCGCACCCGATAGCGTGGGGGATGCTGGTATCGAAGCGTTTGCGCTCGATGCTTATCTGATTGAAAAACCGTCGCACACCACGCTGGTGCCGGTGAAAGGCGATTCCATGATCGATGCCGGGATTTTTTCCGGCGATATCGCCGTCGTGGAACAGCGCATCGCCGCCAAATCCGGCGACATCGTGGTCGCCATCGTGGATAACGAATTCACCATCAAAACGCTCGATATGGAACGCGGCAAATATTTGTTACGTCCGGCCAATCGCGCCTATCCCGTGATTCGTCCGCGCGGCCAACTCGAACTGTTCGGGGTGGTCGTCGGCTTGATCCGCAAATACCGAAGTTAATTACATGCACAGCCAATTCAAACTGGAAGGGAAGATTCCTTTCCAGCGCGGGTTAGCCCGCGCTGCACACGATAGCGTGCTGTCGTGTTCCGGCCCTGTGCTCGCTCGCGCCGTGCCGGCGGGATTTCCCTCGCCGGCCGACGATTACGTGTCTGGGCGCATTAGCCTCGACGCGTACTTGGTGCAGCACCAAGAAGCTACTTTTTTTCTGCACGTCACAGGCGATTCGATGCGCGGTTTGGGCATTTTCGATGGCGACCTGTTGGTGGTGGATCGTGCGCTGCAAGCCGCGCATGAAAGCGTGGTGATCGCGGTGGTCGACGCGGAATTCATGGTGAAGCAATTGCTGCATACGCCGCAAGGCTATGTGCTGCACTCCGCTAATCCAGCCTATAGCGATATCGTCGTCGGCGCGGAGCAGGAGCTCACGATTTGGGGCGTGGTGCGCTGGGCCATACATCGCGTCTCGGGCTAGCCCCAAAAGGATTCATGCATGCCCGAACCAGCCATCGCCTTGATCGACTGCAATAATTTCTACGTCTCCTGCGAGCGCTTGTTCCAGCCGTGGCTGGAAGGCCGACCGGTGGTCGTGCTTTCCAACAACGATGGTTGCGTGGTTGCCCGTTCGCAAGAGGTCAGGGCCTTGGGTGTCAAAATGGGCGCGCCATGGTTTCAACTCAAGGATCTCGCCCGACAGCATGGCATCATTGCGTTTTCTTCCAACTACACGCTGTATGCGGATATCTCGAATCGCGTCATGAGCGTGCTCGCCGATTTCAGTCCGCAACAGGAAATCTATTCCATCGACGAGTGCTTTCTCGATCTGAGCGGCTTCAAGCATCTGCAATACAGCGACTATGGCCAGCACATCCGCGCCACCATTAAACAGTGGATCGGCCTGCCGGTGTGCGTCGGCATCGGTGCGTCCAAAACCTTGGCCAAGCTCGCCAATCACGTGGCCAAGAAACGGGCGGAATATGCGGGCGTCTGCGACTTTACAAGCTTGCCGATGGCGGTACGCGAGCGTTTGTTGGCGCAGATCGAAGTAGGGGCGGTCTGGGGTGTCGGGGCACGCACGGTCGCGCGCTTGGCTACGCTGGGAATTGTCAGCGCACTGGATCTGCAACGGGCGCCACCCAAGGCCATCCGCGCGCAATTCGGCGTGATGTTGGAGCGCACCGTGGCAGAATTAAATGGCGAAGCGTGCCTGACGCTGGAAATGATCGCGCCACCCCGGCAACAAATTATGGTCTCGCGCTCATTTGGCGCCGCCGTGTATGCGCTGGAAGCATTGCAGCCAGCCGTGACGGCTTATGTGACGCGTGCTGCGGAAAAATTACGGCGCCAATCCTCGCTGGCGGGATCGGTCCAGATTTTTATTCGGACCAGCCCCTTTAAACCCGATGCAGCGCAATACCAAGGCAGCCTGACGGTGCCGCTGGTGGCGCCCACCGATGATACGCGGCAGTTGGTGTGCGCCGCACAGGCTGGTTTGCAGCGCATTTACCGGCCAGGATTCGCCTATCAAAAAGTGGGTGTCGTGCTGCTTGAACTGATCCCCGAGGCGCAACGTCCGCGCACCTTGTTCGACGACCCGGCGGCGCAAGCCCGCGCCAGCGTCTTAATGCGTACCTTAGACAGCATCAACACGAAAATGGGAAGTCACTGCGTGCGTTTATTGGGTGAGGGATCGGTGGGGGAAGGCAGGGGCGAAAGCGGGCGCATGCGGCGCGAGCGGGTGAGTCAACGTTACACCACGCACTTAGATGAAATTGCGATCGTGCGCGCGCAATGAATCGATCGCAAAAAAGTATTGACGTGTCAGGCAGGTGGAGATGTGTCGCTCTGCTCGTGCTTTATTTTCATCTCGGCGTCGAGTCGTTGCATCGCGGAAAGCAATTGCGCGGTACGGTGCGCCACCCGCGATTCGAGTTCTTCATTGATGCGCGCGAGTTCGGCTGTGCGGTCCGCCACGCGGCATTCGAGATCATCGCGGGCGCGACGCAAGTCCTTCTCAATGCGCTGGCGCTGTGTGATTTCTTCTTCCAAATGCTTCATGGTATGCGACAGGCGGCGATTCAGGTGCAAGGTGTAGAGGTAGGCCGCAGCCAGGAGAATCATCGCGAGTAGTACGGCGGCAATACCGATCCGATATTGTTTAAGCAGGTCGACAAAGCTCAGCGTGCCATAGTTAAGATAATGGCCGACACGTAACTCCAGCATGAGTTGCTGCACGCTGTGGTAATCCAGTGGCACGGTCCATTCAACATAGTCGCCAGCTTGCGCGGCGGGATGGCCTGGCTGCATTTTGAGCAGCGCAATCGCGACTTGTTGCGCTAATTCATCTGGTGTATGGCGCAAGGTAGCGAATGCCCAATCAGGATACAGCGGCGTGCTTAAGAGATAAGGGAAATTATCCGCGTGCTGCGCATTGAGTACGCGGAAATCCTTGAGTTGGATTTTGTGGCCTAAGGCCATGCTTTCGAGCAAGTCGGTGCGCACCGTGCCGGCATCGACCTTGCCATCGCGCACTGCATAGACAATATTGTCTTGCGGAAAACCACTGAAGCTGAGACGTGAAAATTCCTGATAGGGGTCGATGCCTTGGCGTTTCATTTCATGCCACGCCAGCCACCAACCGCCGAAGGCATTCTCATGCACCGCCATAAAGCGTTTGCCGCGTAAGTCGGATAAGGTTCGAATATCTTTGCGATCGGCACGGGTAAAAATAACTGCGCCGATCACGCTGTATGCACCGAGGGGTGATTTGCTCTTGAGGGTAGCGATGCGCGTGATTCCAAAACCATACTCCAATTCGGCGTAAGAGCCTGGATTGGTCAGCACAAATTCAAGTTCGTTGTATTCCACTGCGGGGCCAATGTCATCGTTACTCAGCGGCACGATGACAAACTGATAGCCGGGAATTTGTTGCGATAGATATTGCGCAGTTGGCCCCCACGATTTCAGCGCTTCGTCTTTGCCGCGATGCGCGAGCACGCCAAGTCGCACCAAGTGATCCGCAGCTTGCACCGATGCTATAGTGCCTGAACCAAGAAATGCCAATAAAATGCAGAATAACCGAAGCATAGATTGCGTCATGGCACGGTAAAAAATCGATGCATGAGTCTAGCATAACTCGGAGAACGGGCTGGGGAGGGCAGCGCCCAAGCCCTTGAAATTCCGTAAAAAGGGGCTAGCATTATTTATTGGTATTGATATAATCTCGCGGTCGGTCGGGGATCGCTTTAGAAAAGATTGACCGAATTTCAGTCTATTATAGTTATTGTCTTAACTCGGAAAAGGGAAAAAAATGAAACACTCCGCTCTACTCGCTGCTTTGATCGCTGCTCTGGCTCTGTCTGCTTGTGGCAAAACCGAAGCTCCTGCTGAAGCTCCTAAGGCTGACGCTGCTGCTCCTGCCGCCCCAGCTCCTGCTGCCCCAGCTCCTGCTGCTGAAGCGCCTGCTCCTGCCGCTGCTCCAGCTGCTGATGCTGCTGCTCCTGCCGCTGCTCCAGCTGATGCTGCTGCTCCTGCCGCTGCTCCAGCTGCTGATGCCGCCAAGAAGTAATTTAGTTATACGTTAGTGCTAAAAAGCCGGCCTTGTGCCGGCTTTTTAGTTTATAGGCGGTCGTTATGAGCAAATCGTCATGCAAAATGACGCCAAGAAAATCCATTTTCTTGGTCGGCAATACCAATCCAGTCCTCAGTGCAGTTTAAGGCGGCGGCCAACGCACATTGCGCCAATTCCGGCCGATTGTTTTTCTGGCTTAGGTGCGCCGCAATAATATGCTTGATTTTGCTGGTATCCATCCCACGCAGTAAATCGGCGGCAGCTTCATTATCCAAATGACCAAAGCGTCCACCTACGCGCTGTTTTAAGCTGGGCGGGTAGTGGCCGTTGGCCAGCAACTCGCGATCATGATTGCATTCCAGCACTAAGCCGTCGCACCCCGAAAGCATTTGCGTGATATACGGTGTAATCATGCCGGTATCGGTTAGAACACCTAAGCGGTGCTGGCCATCGCTGAACACGAATTGAATCGGCTCACGTGCATCATGCGGTACCGGGAATGGAGAAATCTCGATTTCACCAATACTGAAGCGTGCATGGCTATCGATGATATGGCTCTGGGCAGGGCTTTGGTCCAAGTTTGAGAGGTAGCTGTGGCTACCATGGCTCAACCAGACGGGAAGGTCATATTTATGGGAGAGACGTTTAACGCCGCCAATATGATCGGCGTGCTCGTGCGTGACAACGATGGCGCTGAGGTCGGACGGTTGCAGGCCCAAGCGGCTTAAGCGCGCCACGGTTTCTTTAACGCTAAAGCCGCAATCAAGCAGAACCCGCGTATTGCCAACCTCGACCACCAAGGCATTGCCTTCGCTGCCGCTCCCCAAGCAGGCAAAGCGCATCGCGGCTTATTTCAACTGCTCGTAGAGTAGGTTGAGAATCTTGTTTGCGGTATTCGAGTTGTCTGCGGCGCCGTCTTTGCTTAGCAATGAAATTTTGCTTTCTTCACCGGCTTCGGCAACATGAATCTGATATTGCTCATTCTTATTTTTAGTCTTATCGTTGCTGCGCCAGAATGCGAGTTTGGATAAAAACCCTGGTTTTTCACCATCATAGACATCGCTTTCGGGGTCGACATAGCGTACGTAATATATTCCCTTTGAGCGGTCGCGATCTACGACGGTGAAGCCAACCCGATCCAAGGCCAATCCCGTGCGGCGCCAAGCGCGGTCAAATGGATCGAAGATGGCCAAACTGCTGCCGCCATTATTCGGTAGCCGGGTCAATTTTGCACGTTCTTGGGTTGCGGCACTGGCAATTAGCTCTTTGCTGCGGGATTCCTCAACCCCGAAACGCACCATCAGGCGACGCAAAAATTCAGCTTCCAGTTCGGGGTCGGCTGGGCGTGGTTCCCAAACCGTTTGTGTGCCGCCATCGCCGCCTTTGATCACTTCATACATGCCGCGGTGGCTGATATAAATTTCGGTGGTTCCGGGCACTTTACCGGGTTCGAGTCGCGTGCGGAATTTATCGCGCTCGCTGGTTGAATAAAGGCTATCTAGCACCTTACCAAGCGTATTGCGGATTATATCTTGTGGGATTTTGGCGCGATTTTCAGCCCAGTCCGTTTCCATGATGCCGGCGTCCGGCTTCTCGCTGTTAATGATAAAGCCATTTTCTTGCCAAAACTCACGTACCACGGGCCACACTTGGTCTGGCGTGGCTTTTACCACTAACCAGCGTTGGCTGCCGGCGCGCTCGACTTGCGCGTTGTCTAATTTGGGCAGCAGATTCTGGGTCTCGCTCTGTGCATTAGCAGTGCGATCTTTACTGTAGTCGGAGAAGGTGGCGCTCCCGCGAGTGCCGGAGTCGGGTACGGCGAATCGGTCATCGCTGGTAACGGCAGTCAAATCCGGCGGAATTTCGAGGGTGGGCGCCTTCTTGCCGGCAGATTTGTAATCGATTTTCTTGGTCTCGGGGATGATCGAGCAAGCGCCGAGTAAGCTAATTGTTAAGCCTATGAAAATAATGTTTTTTGTAATGCTGTGCATAGCGCTCCGTCCTTCTACCTTCTATTTAATTGCATGCCAATTTCTTGGTCAATATTATTGCCTAAACGTTCACACCGGCTTGCTGCATGGCCTGATTCAGCGTGGTGTGAAAGGTCGATGTCAGCGGGGTGAGCGGCAACCGTATACCGGATTCGATTAATCCCATGCGCTGCACGCACCATTTTACCGGGATAGGATTGGCTTCTACGAACAGCTTTTCGTGTAAACCGAAGAGCTTGGCATTCGCCGCGCGCGCAGTTTCAAGTTGCCCAGCGAAGGCGGCCGCGCACATTTCATGCATGAGTTTTGGCGCCACATTGGCCGTCACCGAGATCACGCCATGTCCGCCCAGCAATAACAGCGCCAGCGCGCTGGCATCGTCGCCGCTGTAAATGGCGAAATCCTTGGGCGCACGCAAAATCAGGTCGGTGCCGCGCTGCAAATTGCCGGTGGCGTCCTTGATGCCCACGATATTCGGGACTTGCGCTAGGCGCAGCGCAGTATCGTTGGCGATGTCGGCAACGGTGCGCCCCGGGACGTTGTAAATGATTTGCGGGATATCGACCGCTTCGGCGACTGCTTTGAAGTGCAGATACAGCCCTTCCTGCCCCGGTTTGTTGTAATACGGCGCAACCAGGAGGCAAGCGTCGGCCCCGGCTTTTTTTGCGCTGGCGGTTAATTCCACGGCTTCGCGCGTCGAATTAGCGCCCGTACCGGCGATCACCGGGAGGCGACCCTTGGCGGTTTGCACCGCGACTTCAATCAGTTTGCAATGTTCGTCGAAATCCACCGTGGGCGATTCGCCAGTAGTGCCGACCACCACCAGACCGTCGGTTTGGTTGGCGATGTGAAATTCGATCAATGCGCGATAACGGTCCCAATCCAGGCTGCCGTCCTCATGCATGGGGGTCACGAGTGCGACTAGGCTACCCTTGATCATGCGCTATTTACCTTAAAAAGTTGCCATTTTACCTCAAGCGGAGGATATACGGGATAGCAGGCCAAAAAGATGAACGGCAAAGAAAAACGGCTGGCTGCGGTCACCTAAACCGCAATGCCAGCCGCTTTCGGATTGGCCGTCAGCCGCGCGCTATTTAGGCGCGGGCCAGACGATCAATCGATATAGTGGTACATCTTTTCGATGAAGTCGTTGACATCCACATCGGAGAGATCCGAAGGGATCGGATTCTCGGCTTGTGTGATTTCAAAGTGGTCGACTTCACGATGGATCAAATCGGCAATCGCCGGATTCCATCCGGAAGACAAGGCTTCTTCCTCGTATTCGCCGCCGTATTCGGTTTCACCCGAGATCATATCTTTCATCACTAGCATGGCACACCTCCCGCGGGAACCATTTTCGCCGCTTGTAAAACACTTAACGGCGCTACCCCTCGATAGGTTTAGTCTAGGACGATCAATTTTTTCTATAGTTGAGTACGGTGCGATTCGAGCAATGATTAAATAAAAAGATTCAATACCGCATCCAGGCCGCAATAATTGATGGCATACGTCGTCTGCGCGCGCACCACGGGCTTGGCGCGGTAAGCGATGCTGATACCGGCTTCCCCCAGCATCTTGAGATCGTTGGCGCCATCGCCGATGGCGATGACTTGTTCGCGCTTTAAGCCGAGTTGGTCGCGCAGGCGTTTGAGATGATCGGCCTTGCCTTGGGCGTCGACGATGGTGCCCAGCACCTTGCCGGTAAGTTTGCCATCGACGATTTCCAGCGTATTCGATGCGGTGTGATCGAGTTTCAGCCGCGGTTTGAGCTTGTCGGTGAAGAAGGTGAAGCCGCCCGACACCAGCAAGGTTTTAATGTTGTGTTGCTGCAAGGTGGCGAGGAAGCGCTCGGCACCCGGCGACAGCTTGAGGCGTTCGTCGTACACGCGCTGCAATGCGCCCTGTTCCAAGCCGGCGAGCAGGGCGACGCGTTGCGTCAGGCTTTGCGCGAAGTCGATCTCGCCGCGCATGGCGGATTCAGTAATGGCCGCGACTTGCGGCTTCAGTTGCAGCATGTCGGCGATCTCGTCGATGCACTCAATAGTGATCAGGGTGGAATCCATATCCATCACCACTAAGCCGATCTGGTCCAGGGTTTGCGTTTCCGGCACGAAGGCGAAGTCGAGCTGGGCTTTGGCACAGAGTGATTCGATTTCTGCGTGTGGGCTGGCATTGGCCAAGCGAAACACGTTGCTTGTAGTTTGTTCGATGCCATTGGCGCCGGCGAGTTTGGCGAGCTGTTTCAGGTCGTTGGTTTCTACATTGGGGCCTTGGATGATGAGGTGCATGGGTTCGCTTTCCAATTAAGCCGCGAGTTCGCGGAAGATTTCTTGTATTAATTGCGTGCGCCGCGCCACGTCGGCGGAGCGCGTGGCAATCTTGAGCTTGTCCGGCCCCGCCAATTGGTAGTGCCGTTTCTGCTGGATCAGCGCAATAATCCGCCCCGAATCGATCGGTGGATTCTTGATGAATTGCAATGTCACCGCATCGCTGCTGGCGTCAATGCGCATAACGCCCAAGGCCTTGGACAGAATGCGTAAGCGGTGGGTGTCGAGCAAAGCCTTGGTTTGCTCCGGCGGCAAGCCGAAGCGGTCGATCAATTCTTCGTGCAAGGTGTCGAGCGCCTCCAGATTTTCACAGTGGGCGAGGCGCTTGTACAGCACCAGGCGCTCGTGCACATCGGCGCAGTAGTTGTTGGGCAGCAAGGCCGGGGAATGCAAATTGATTTCGGTGGTGACGTGCAAGGGCTCGGCCATGTCCGGTTCCTTGCCCGCCTTCAGGGATTTCACCGCGCTGTTCAGCATTTCGGTATACAGATTGAAGCCGATTTCGTGCATTTCGCCGCTTTGCGATTCGCCCAGCATTTCGCCGGCGCCGCGAATTTCCAGGTCGTGCATGGCCAGATGAAAACCCACGCCCAAGTCTTCCATCAGCTGGATCGCTTCCAGGCGTTTTTTCGCCGAAGGGGTGAGCTTGCTGTCTGGGGTGGTCAGAAGATAGGCATAGGCCTGGTGATGCGAACGCCCGACGCGGCCGCGCAGCTGATGCAATTGCGCCAAGCCGAAGCGATCGGCCTTGTTCATGATGATGGTGTTGGCGCTGGGCACATCGATGCCGGTCTCGATGATGGTGGTGCACAGCAGCACATTGAAGCGCTGATGATAGAAATCGCGCATCACATGCTCTAGTTCGCGTTCGCGCATTTGGCCGTGCGCCACGGCGATGCGCGCCTCGGGCAGGATTTTTTGCAATTTTTCCTGCATGTTGACGATGGTCTCGACCTCGTTATGCAGGAAATATACTTGGCCGCCGCGCTTCAACTCGCGCAACACCGCTTCGCGGATCAGGCCCTCGCTAAAGTCATGCACGAAAGTTTTAATCGACAGCCGTTTCTGCGGCGCGGTAGCGATCACGGAAAAATCGCGCAAGCCCTCCATCGCCATCGACAAGGTGCGCGGGATCGGCGTTGCCGTGAGCGTCAGCACATCCACTTCGGCGCGCATCGCCTTCAGGCGTTCTTTTTGGCGCACGCCGAAGCGGTGCTCTTCGTCGATGATCACCAGGCCTAAATTTTTGAACACCACATCTTTTTGAATCAGGCGATGCGTGCCGATGATGATGTCGATATTGCCTGCCGCAAGCAGTTTGAGCGCCTCGGTCTGTTCCTTGGCGGAACGGAAGCGCGAAATTTCGGCGATCTTCACCGGCCATTCGCTGAAGCGGTCGGAGAAAGTATTGAAATGCTGCTCGGCCAGCAGCGTGGTCGGCACCAGGATCGCCACTTGCGCGCCATCGGCCACGGCCAGAAAGGCGGCGCGCAGGGCGACTTCCGTCTTGCCGAAGCCGACATCGCCGCAGACCAGGCGATCCATGGGCTTGCCCTGGGTCATGTCCTGGATCACCGCGCCAATCGCGGCGGCTTGGTCCGGCGTCTCTTCGAATTGGAAGTTGGCGCAGAAGGCCTCGTAGTCTTGCGGCTTTAAGGTAAATGCATGCCCTTGTCGCGCCGCGCGCTGGGCGTAGAGATTGAGCAATTCAGCTGCGGTATCGCGTACTTGTTGCAGTGCCTTGCGTTTGGCTTTCTCCCATTGCCCGCTGCCCAATTTATGCAGCGGCGCGGATTCCGGGGCGGCGCCGCTGTAACGGCTGATCAGGTGCAGGTTGGCTACCGGCACGAATAATTTATCGCCACCCGCATATTCCAGTTCCAAAAATTCCGTCTCGCCTTCGCCCAAGTCCATGCCGATCAGCCCCAGATAGCGGCCGATGCCGTGATCCTCATGCACCACCGGATCGCCTACGCGCACCTCGGACAAATCGCGCAGCATGTGTTCGCTGGTGGTTTTGCGCGCCTCGCGCAGCCGCGCCTGGCGCACTTGCTGCGCATACAGCTCGCTTTCCGTCACCAGCGCGATTTTTTCTTCGGGCAGGATGAATCCTTGGCCGATGGGCAGCGCCGCCAGCATGAGCCGGTCTGCGCTGGCCTGGAATGCCGCAAAGTTCTCGGCCAGGGTCGGCTGCAGGCCATGTTCGGCGAAGAATTGCGCCATGGTCTCGCGCCGCCCCAGGCTTTCTGCCGCGATCAGGACGCGGCCATCGAAGCTTTGTAGAAAGTATTGAAACTGGCTCAAAGGCTGTTCGGCGCGGCGATCCACATGAATCGGCGGCAGGGCAGTGGTGGCGCAGGCTTGGGTATGCGCCGGCAGTTCCGCGGCGGGTTCCAGCAACTCGATGCGCGGATAGATTTTAAGCGCCGCAAACAACTGCTCGCTGGACAAAAACAATTGCTCCGGCGGCAGCAACGGTCGTTCACGGTCGCCACTCAGTAATTCATAGCGCGAACGCGTATCGCGCCAAAATTGATCCGCGGCATCCAATACGCGGTGGTGCAAACACAGCAGCGTATCGGGCGGCAGGTAATCGATCAGCGTGGCGGTCTCGTCGAAAAACAAGGGGAAATAATATTCGATGCCGGGCGGCGCCATGCCCTGGCTGACATCCTTGTAGATGCGGCTTTTGGACGGATCGCCCTCGAATTGGTCGCGGAATTTTTGGCGGAAGTTGGCGATGCCGGCTTCGTTGAGCGGAAATTCGCGCGCCGGAAGTAGGCGCACCTCATTGACCGGATAAATACTGCGCTGCGTATCGACATCGAAAGTGCGCAGGGTTTCGATTTCGTTATCGAACAAGTCGATGCGGTAGGGCACGCTGCTGCCCATGGGGAACAAATCGATCACGCCGCCGCGCACGCTGTATTCGCCCGGCGCTTGCACTTGCGTTACATGGGTGTAGGAAGCGAGCGTCATTTGCTTGCGCAAGCCATCCACGTCCAAGCGCTCGCCTTGCTTCAGGAAAAAAGTATGCGCCGCTAGAAAGTTCTTTGGCGGTAATCGATACAACGCGGTGGTCACCGGCACGATGGCGATATCGAACGCCGTATGGCTAATTTGATTCAGCGTGGCCAGGCGTTCCGACACCAAATCCTGGTGCGGCGAGAACTTGTCATAGGGCAGGGTTTCCCAGTCCGGCAGCAGATGCACGCGCAGATCGGGGGCAAAGCACAGGATTTCATCGCGCAAGCGCTGCGCGTCCAGCGCTGAGGCGCTGAGCACGAGCAGCGGGCGCTGGGTTGCAGCGTATTGCGCCAGCGCCAGCGCATCGGCAGCACCGGTGAGGCTGGTATAGCGGCGAAATTGGCCGGGAGTAGGGGTAGCGCCGGTGAGCAACATGGCAGGGAAAAAGCCTGCATTATAAGCCAAAGGTAATATGGTGGTGGGGCTTAAGTTAGCGGTATGCACGGCCGTTAGCCTAGATATCCCTATTCGAAAGTATGTTATGGAACTGCAAGTGATTCGCCATGACCAAGTGCCGATTGGCAAACCATTGCCGTGTAATGTGTACGACCGGGACGGCAAACTGGTGCTCAAGGCTGGCGAAGTCGTCAACTCAAATCGGCAATTGGAAGAGCTCAAGGATAATGGGTTTTTTATCCCCAAGCGCGACAAAGCGGCACCGCCGCCGCCCCCACCCAAGGAGTCGCCGTTCGCCTTGCTCGATCCGATGCCGGCGCAAGTCGAGCGTTTATATGGCCGCATGTCGGTGGAACCCGATTTTCCGGGCCGTGTTTCGGCGGTGGCCAAAAATATTCAAAAAGCCTGTGAAATCGACCGTGAAGCCTGTGTGGCTTGGCTATTCTTGGCGAGCGATATGCGCTATGTGATCGGCCATCCGATCCTCACGGCCATCTTGTGCGAGCTCGTCGCGCGCCAACTGGGTTGGCCGGAAGAAGAGCGCTTGGTCCTACTCAATGCGGCGCTGACCATGAATATTGCCCAGCTTGTAGTGCAAGATAAATTGCATCGTCAAGCGCAAAAACTCGATCCGCCGCAGCGTGCGCAGATCAACGAGCATTGCGGTCAGGCGCTGGAAATGCTGCAAACATACGAGGTGACGGATGCGCTTTGGCTGAGCGCGGTAGTGCAGCATCACGAACGCCTGGATGGCAGCGGCTATCCCGGCGCGCTGAAGGGTGAGTCTATCGCGCGCGAGGCGCGCTTGATCGCGGTGGCCGATGTCTATGCCGCGCTGATCAGCGAACAGGCCCACCGGCGCGCCTTTGCCGCCAATGCCGCGCTCAAGGAAATATACATGCTGCGCGGCAAGCAACTCGACAGCCAAATGACGGAGATGCTGATTAAAGTCGTCGGCGTATTCCCACCCGGCAGTTATGTGCGGCTGGCCAACGGCGAAATCGCCGTCGTGACGCGCAACGGCCCGACGCCGACCGCGCCCATCGTGTATAGCTTCGTCAACCCGCGCGGCCAGTCGATTAATGTTTACGCCAAACGCGAATGCGTGAATCCGCAATTCGCGATCAAAGAAGTGCTGACCAAATCCAAGGTCGACGCCACGCTCAACAACCGGGCTGCGCTCTGGGGCTATAAAACCTAAGCGGGCCTAAGCAACTTTATTTCGCCGCCTGCAGAGTGTTATCATGCTTTGCTGTTGTCATATTTCTCATCCGGGTGCGAGCGCGCGCGATAAATGCCATGAAGTATTTTCTACGATACCTGCTGCTGTTGCCGACGGTGGTTTGGGCGGCCGGCAACCAAGCCGTGCTCTACGACAGCTACGGCAGCAGCGATCGTTTCGTCATTGAAGGGCGCGTGATCGAGGCGAAAAAGCAGGCGGCAGCTAAAAATGATGATGCCTGGTATAGCAACCTTTGGCATAACCTACGCACGCTGAAAAACTCCGATCGGGAAGGCGTTAAGCTCACAGTCAAAGTGAGCGACCAGGAAGCGCACACGGTTTCAGCAGAAGAAGGCTATTTCCACGTGGCGCTGACGCCACAGCGGCCTTTGCCCCCGGGTTGGCACGCGGTGAATGTGCAAGGCAAGGGAGCGCAAGGCGTCGGCTGGGTGCTGATCGTACCCAAGAGCAACACCCTCGGCATCATTTCCGATATCGACGACACTGTGCTTATCTCCGATGTGCCGGACAAAAGCAAGTTACTCAAAAATACCTTTCTCAAAAACCCAACACAGCGCCAGGCGTTTCCCGGCACGGCGGATTTTTATCGGCGCCTTCTGGCGCAAAATAGCGATCCGAAGGCTACGCCCATGTTTTATGTATCGGCCTCCCCGCGCCAGTTAGCGGAAAGCATTAAGACATTTTTAATGGAAAATAACTTCCCGCAAGGCGTGCTGGTGACCAAGCAGATCAACGGTAACGGCCACGATCCCTTACTGGATCAAAAGGAGTATAAAGCCGCCAAAATTGAAGCCATCTTTTCGGCTTTACCCTGGGTCAAGTTCGTTTTGGTGGGCGACGATGGCGAGCTCGACCCGGAAACTTATCGCGCCCTGCAAGAAAAATATCCGCAGCATGTTGCCGCCATCTACATCCGCAAAGTGAGTCCGGATCCAAAGCGTAAAACCTATGCGGGGCAGTTGGACTTAACGATGGCCAGCGGGCGACAATAGTTAAATTCCTACGCTGGCGCCACTTCAGAAAGAGACGCCAGCTTAGGTCAATTGTAAGGCCAGACCCATTGCCCATAGGCGGCGGACAGCATTGGTCAACAGGGCGAGCTATTGACCGGCCGCATCAGCCAGGCCGGTTTCCGTCAGAAAGCGCTTGAAGCAGGAATCGACAATGGTTTGGGCGCTGGCGTTCAGTGCGGCGTAGTCGTTGGATTGCCATTGATCGAGCGGCATTTTTTCCGGCGCGGAGGCCACGCAGGAGACGGTTTTCAACGGGTTGGTTTGACCGTGGGATTTTTCAAGGACACTCACTTGAAGCTGGTAGTTCAACGCGTAATCCTCACTTCCAAGGAATGACACGTATCCCAATTCCCATAAGGGAGCGCTGACGGCAATCGACAGATCCTGATCTATAGGGCTGGATGACGGATCGCTCTTCGCCAAATAGTCCGAAATCGTTTTGGCCAAGGCCAAATCTGCGCCTTTGCCGGAAGCCACGCTGTAGCTGGTGGGTAGGGCCTTTGACAGTTCGTTGCCGAAGGTGGTGGCAATGTCAACGTTGGCCTGGAATTGCTGGGGATTGGACGCGCTACCCGAACTGCCCACCACACTGCTGACCACGGAAGCGAAGACGAAGTTGCCGACCGCCTGGGCTTTCGTTCTTTCGGTCAACTGCGCGGGTTGCGTGATGGGCAGCACGGTGACATGGGCATGCTGAATTTTATTTCTGAGCTCTGCGGGGGTTGCGGTGAGGGTGGTGTTAGTGGCGCAGGCGGATAGTAATAGGCAGCCGGTTAACGCGGATGCGATGGGAAGGTGTTTCATGAGGGTTCCTGTTAAGAGTAGAAAAAAAGTTCGTGCAGGTTGTTGAGGTGATAATTGATGAAATTAGACTTGCGCCAAAGGGTACTAGATAAATTGCATGGGAATGGCTTGTACCCTAAAGATTATTTAGTCTCATATCGAGTTGCGCATCGTCGGAAAGGCAAACTATTCAACGGGGGAAACTCGCTGATTACCTTGCCCTCTATTGTTTTGGTCAATCGATGCAGTTCCAGTCCCTGACAGATGCCATGCTCAAATTTCATGTAAGTCTCATAATCCGCGCCAGGTTGCGGCGTGAACATCTGATAAATCGGGCCGCAATGCTCCCAGGCGCCATTGCCCGACTGCAATTGCCAATACAGTTTAATGGTCATGATCTGATCGGCTGGCACTGCGTATTCGCGATAATGGCTGCCCGGCATATCGGCGGGCAGAGGCATGCCCAGCGTCTTATTCGGCGTAAAGTAGGAGAATCCGCCAGCTGCCGCATGAATATTCGGATGCGCTTGGCCATCGCATACGTCACCCAAAATCAGGTAGGCTGAGGTGCCAAGATACACACGAATCCGCGCCTGGTGCGCGGGGTCGAACGGGGATGTACTTGTTTCCGTGGATGCACATCCAGCTAGTGCCAAGCACATATAAAATAGTGCAGCGGCGAAGCGTACGTCTTTACTGTGCTTCAACGGATTTCCTTGATCAAAGGAGAAATATCGACCGGCGTGATCGGCTCAAGCCTGACCGAATGGACAATTTGATGAAACAAATTGAGCAATCGTTGGTGCTTCTCTGGATGTGCGCCGGCACCCAATCCGAATTTCTTGCCGGAGCTCGCAGAAAATCGCAGCACCAGCCAGTATTGCGTATCGGGGATTTTTAGTACCCAATACTCAATCGGGGCCGCAAACTGTTCGCGGCTCTCCGACCAGTCCTTGATCGGAATTTCCTTGTGCAGCCAGTGCAAGCCGTTGATGGTTACCGGCTTTGCACCTTCAATCCATGCATCGGTGCCCTTTGCGGGGTCAGGCTTGATAATCAGCAGTGCTACGCCATCTAAGGAGTCTTTAAAGCCGTGTCCGCAGAAAGGGCTGAAGCCTCTGAATTCGCCATTAGGGTTGGTGCCGCATATTTTTTCATCAGAAAGACGGTAAAGCTGCGTTTGATTCTTATAGCGGCTTACTGAAAAAAGGCGATTGTCTATCTCATAAATGGGTGAGTTTGATTCTCCGGCTAGCGCCTTCCATTCTGCGTAATGAGCGCCAGGGTTTCCGCTATATCTACAAGGCCAAACTTCGGTAGGGCCACTCAACCAAGAATGACTGATCCTCCATTTTTCGACAAAACGAAATGAATGGTGCTCATGAATGTCCAGCGGCCCTTCATGGATCAAGACACCACCGCGATAAACCTCTGGTTCTGGTGTAGTGCAAGCGCTCATGAGCGATAGCACGAATAGCGTGAGACAAATCCTAAAACATTTCATGATACATCCTCATTAAGGTGTCGGACTGACGAGTTCTCCGCCGCGATAGATTCGAACCAAACCCGAATCCGGAAGCGTAGGCACAGGTCCGCCAGGAACTGGATTCGCAATCGTCGAGCAACCTTCGGCACCGCTGCCGTAACAACTGTGGGCGCTATTATTATTTGCAACGACGTTGAAAAACTCCTTGAACACCGCTACTGCGTCACCCGGGTTACCCGCCGCAATTACCGGTATTGGGTCGTTGCGGAGGTAGGTGAAGGTTACATATCCAACCGCACCGCCAACGCCTACTACCGCTAAATTCTTGTTAGTGTACCCATTATCCGCCGCAATATTGAAGGCGTTGCTCTGGACGATGGTTCCACGGCTGTGGCCAAGTGAAAGGGTCTCTTGATTGCCGCGCCCCTGGAGTATGTCGGCATAGGAATTATCCGCGTTGGAATATCCCAGTGTGGGCGCCAAGAGTTTTTCATAACCAGCCACCAAGGAAGCATGGGGTCAAGCCTTACAATTGACATCTCTTGCGAGATCAATGTGGCGAAAATGTCAACTGTAAGGCCAGACCCCGGTGTCGAGACCCCGGTGTCGCGGTGTCGTAAGGCCAGACCCCGGTGTCGAGACCCCGGTGTCGCGGTGTCGTAAGGCCAGACCCCGGTGTCGGTTCGGTATCGCCGTTAAGCATTGGGCTTAACGAGTGACCTCAGTTTATGCAGGACATCCTTAATCAATGCGACTTTGTAATCATTTGCTAAATGAATTTTAGCAATCGCTAAAGCCAAATTTAGCTTCTCCTTAGGGCAAAACTCTGACGTCTCATTTGCCAGGTCGTGATCAACGGAATCGATCAGTTCGGCTAGCATTTCAATTGAATCTGTGTCTGTTAAATAGCGGTCTAATTCTAGATCTATACACCCAGACCCACCAGTTGTTAGGGACTCCATCCAATGTTTGAACATGGGTTGCAATTTTGAATTCGCTACGGCATTTGATTTTTCCAATATCAGAATGCACGCAATAGTTAAATCCAGATCGTGAGTCCTGAAACTCGTCTCTCGAAAGTCAACGTAAGAATGTGCCATATGAGTTCAATACCCTTATTCAATAAAAATGATTGGTTTATTGGATTTTACTTCATTGGCCACTTGTGTTTTTAATGCGGCGACTTGTTCTTTTGATAACCCTAGCGTGTCAACAACGACAGCTTTAGAGGCCGTGGATCGATTCGCTTCCTTGATAACCGATTCCGCCAGACCATTTACTCTTTCAGGGGTGATAGGAATCGGCGACCCATCGTTGGCGCGTATTGGTCCTTTTAAGTCGAATGCGCCAAGTTTTGAATCAACAAAATCCGTGGCACCATCAGCGCTACGCACTACGGTTCTACCCGTTGCCTGTTCAAATCTTGCTGCACCAATGCCCTCCCTAATCAGCAATTGATTCCGATCCGGGTCTCTGGCTAGCTCAAGAGTTCGCTTTCTAAATTCAAGGGTGTTGGCTAGTTTGTTTGTTAACTGTTCGGTATTTCCCCCAGCAACTTCCAGTGTCTCCGCGACCTTCGAACCTTGTTTTAACGCTGCCGCCTCGTCCAGCACTTTCTTCGTGGCAACCGCTCCACCCGCGACAATCCCACCTTCCGATAAGATTTCTGACGTGGTGATACCGGCTTGGTTACATGCCACAGGATTAGCCAAGCACACTGTTACTATAGCGGGCGCCAAAGCCACCGCTCCACCCACAGCGCCTGCAATGAGTTGGCGCTTGGCTTCTTTGTTTGCGTCCACGATGCCTTGCGCGTAGTAGTACTGTGGCAAATAGGTACCAAATTGGCCGCCATTTATTTTTGCATAAGCTTGTTGTCCAAGCGGCGTGTTCAGTGTCTCGATATAGCCCGTATCATCGAAATATTCCCCAGGGCTTGCAAAAAAGTATTGCCCACCATTTGGCAAATGATCCTGGCCGGCCTTCACGAGCTCACGTTTTAGATCAGTTAGGAACTGATTCGCAACACCATCCAACCGCAAGTCACTATGTTGGTTTACATTGCGATCAGCTTGGTCGAGCAGCCGCGTCTCGGCCTGGTCTACTTGTTGTTGTGTCGGTTCTTTGCCACCGTTGAGCCGTTTAGCAAAATCCTTTGTCCTTACTTTGATTAGACCGATTTCATTGGCGTGCAGTAACCGATTATTCGCATCCACATTAAACGCCCCGGCAATACCTGAGACATTGCCGCCCCCAGCCACGGCTCCAATGCCCGAAGCAGTGGCAAGGCTCACAGTCTGCCCGGCGAGTTGCGCCACGGCGTCGGAAACACCCACCTTCTTAAGCTTTTGCGCAATGTTGGATTGCAGTTCATTGAGCAAAGGCGCGGCCAGCGAAGTGGCGCCCGCGCTCAGCGCGCCTTGCACACCACCACCCAAGCCTCCCACGACGGCCTGCAGCGCGGCGCGATAAGCACCGCCTTCCTTCCATTTGTCCGCTTCATCGAGCAAGGATTGGCGTTTCTCAGGATCGGTTTCCTTGACTGCTTGATCGATCAGGGCATTTTTCCGGCCATCCGCGAAATCCGCCGCCGCCTTCGGCGCCTCGCGCCCGAAGGTCTGGGTAATGACGACCTGGGCGTCGATCTCCTTCTGCACCTTGTCCGCATCGAAGATCTTTTGGATACCGGTCTCCTTGTCGCCAGTACGGGCATTCTTGTTGCCGGCAATCCCGGAGATCGCCGCCTGGGTGGTGCTGGAAGCGCTGCCGGAATCCTTGCCGAAGCCGATGCTGGTGCCGCTGGGTTTGAGCGCGCCGCCTAGATTCCCGCTGGTGCCGGCGCTGAAACCGATGGCGCTGGCTTTGTAGTCGGCCTTGTTCTGGATATCGCTGGTGGTGAGCGTGCCGCCGGTCTCGAAGCGGCTCAAGTTCTGATCGATGGCGGCCTGGGTGCTGGTGATGGCGCCGCCCTTGAGATCGGTGTTGCCCTTCACTTGCACATCGAAACCGCCGTCCCCGGCGCGGATCCCCGATTGTTGCGTCACACTGGCGAAGTCGCTCTTCACCGTGCTCTTGGAAGCGCTGATGCTGCCGCCCGCGCCGGCGCCGATGGTCACGCTGGCGCCGATGCTTTGCTGCTTGGACGCGAATTGGCTGGTGTCTTGCAGGCTCTCGATGTTGAGATTGCCGCCGACCTTGGCCGTGACTTGCGCGGCCGATGCCACCGCGCCTTTCAGCGTGGTGTCGTTGCCGGAGGCGAGGGCGATTTGATTGCCGGCCACCAGTTGGGTGTTGCTTTGCGTCACGTCGTTGCCGTCGGCCTTGCCGCGGGCGCCGCTGGCGCTGACGGTCACGGTGACTGTGACTGTGACTGTGATGCCGGCGGGGCCGAGCTTGCTAGCGGACCGTGCCAGAGCTTGCACCTGGCTGCCGTCGGCACTTATCCAAGTGCTAGTTGGTCAATTTCTGATGCGGACATCAGGTCCGCGGAAATTCCGAAGGTTTTAAGAGCATTATTGGCCAAATTTCGCATCTCTTTCCAGACCTTGCTTTCGCGTATTAATAAAGCGCATTCCTCGCGTGATTTACCAGAGAGAGCCTGACCAGAGTGATTTTCAATATAAGCAAATAAATCATCGAGAGTACGCGACTGTTCCGCAGTCAAGATGTTTTTATTTTCATGGCGTCGTATCTGGTATTTTAAGCCGTCAACGTTTTCAAGTAATTCTGTATCGAGAACATATTCGTCTAAAGTACCATCAATAACATAGCGTTCTTGAAAAGGAAGGGAAGCGAGTTGGGCAAGCCTCCAAATGATGTCATTTGTGTCCATTATCAAAAACCTGCCTTCGGATTTCCGGAAATCGGGATATGTCCGTCATTTGCTTTGGGACCTACTATCTTACCAAAATTGTCAAAATAATTATTTTTGGTTCCAGGGGCGTGAATACGTAATGTCCACCCTAAAGAAGAATTAGAACCTGCGGGAGCATTTGTGCTCGGACCGTGTAGACGAATCCTTTCGACGCCAAATTCATCTATGAAACGAATACCAAATCCTTTTTCTTGTGCCGCCAATTTCCAATTGGCTGGAACGCGTGAAATAATTTCTTCAATGGTTGCACCTTCGAGTCCTGTAAAATCACCAACCAATTTAGACGTGCCTTGGATAGCCAATGTTTCGGGAGTTATCGCTACGCCTTTAGCGGTTACAATTATCGGCTGATTTAAAGGGGCTTTATCGATAGCAATTGCATCCAACTTATTTGCCGTCTGTTTTGCGGTCTGCTTCGCCGCATTCACCTCATTCACAACCTGCTTCGCCCCAACCGCCGCGCCCGTCCCGACAATGCCGCCCTCGGACACCACCTCGGCCGTGGTCAAGCCGATTTGATTGCAGACAACCGGATTGGCCAAACAGGCCGCGACAATTGAAGGCGCCACGCCGACGCTGACAATTCCGACACCCGCGGCGGTTGCCAGAAGCGTTTGGTTTCGCGCTTTATCTCTGATCTGGGTATCACGTGTAACCGCTGCCTGGATTTGCTGCGGCGTCGGTGTGCCAAGATTATTTTTTTGATAGAAATCAACATTCGTAGCCAAGGTATCTGCATAGAACAAAGGATTGCTTTTCTGATCTGGGGTGGTAGCTGAGAACAATTTGCCAGGCCCCAAGGTAGGGAAGTTCGGATCGTTCGGCAAATATGGACTTGGTTGCAATTTTGCGATACCGCTCAAGTATTGCGCCGCATCCTGATCCCACGCGCCTTGCGCGCCGAGCTGCACTTGCCGATAAGCTTGCTGCGCCAGAAGCCGTTCCGCATCCTGCTCGGAGATATTGCGTTTTTGCGCATAGAGCTTCGCGTATTTTCGAATCAAGGCAATTTCAACAGAGTGCAACTGCCGATTATTCGCATCCACATTCAAGCCGCCGGCCACCCCAGCGATATTTCCACCCCCGACGACAGCGCCTATGCCAGAGGCGGTGGCTAGGCTGACCGTCTGTCCGGCAAGATTTGCCACTGTGTCGGAGGCCCCGGCATCCTTCAGCTTCTGCGTGACGTTGGCCTGCAACTCATTCAATAGCGGGGCGGCCAATGATGTAGCACCGGCGCTCAATGCTCCGGAAGTTCCGCCACCCAGCCCACCCACCGCGGCTTGCAGCACGGCGCGATAGGCACCACCTTCTTTCCATTTCTCTGCCTCATCCAGCAATTCTTGCGCGGTTTTGAGGTCGCCCGCTTTGGCGGCTTCCTGGGCTTGTTTGCTCAGGGCAACGATGCGACTTTGCGCAAAGTCCGCCGCCGCCTTCGGCGCCTCTTTCCCAAAGGTCTGGGTGATGAGCACATGGGCGTCGATCTCCTTCTGCACCTTGTCGGCATCGAAGATTTTCTGGATGCCGGTCTCCTTGTCGCCGGTGCGGGCGCTCTTGTTGCCGGCGATGCCGGAGATCGCCGCCTGGGTGGCGCTGGAAGCGCTGCCGGAATCCTTGCCGAAGCCGATGCTGGTGCCGCTGGGTTTGAGCGCGCCGCCTAGATTCCCGCTGGTGCCGGCACTGAAGCCGACGGCGCTGGCCTTGTAGTCGGCCTTGTTCTGGATATCGCTGGTGGTGAGCGTGCCGCTGTCGAAGCGGTTCTTGTTCTGATCGATGGCGGCCTGGGTGCTGCTGATCGCACCGCCCTTGAGATCGGTGTTGCCTTGCACTTGCACATCGAAACCGCCATCCCCGGCGCGAATGCCGGATTGTTCCGTCACGCTGGCGAAGTCGGAGTTGATCTTGCTCTGGCTGAAGTTGAGGCTGCCGCCGGCGCCGGCGCCGATGGTCACGCTGGCGCCGATGCTGGCTTGTTTGCTGTCGAACTTGCTGGTGTCTTGCAGGCTTTCGACGTTGAGATTGCCGCCGACCTGGGCGCTGACCTGTTTGCCGCTGACCACCGCGCCTTTGAGTGTCGTGTCCTGGCCGGAGGCGAGCGCGACCTGATTGCCCGCCGTGACATGGGTGTTGACCTGGGTGACATCACTGCCGTCGGCTCGGCCTTTGCCGGCACTGGCGGCGACGGTGAAGCCGATGCCGCTGGTGCCGACCGACACGCCGACGCTGGCGCTGCTGCTCTTGTTGCTGCTGTGTTGGTCTGCGGTGTTCTGCGTGGCCAGCAGCTTGATGTCGTTGTCCGCCGCCAGTTTGATATCGCGTCCGGCATTGAGATTGCTGCCCTGCACGGTGAGGTTGGAATCAGCACCCGCGCCGGTGGCGGTGAGCTTGATGTCGTTGCCGGCGGCCACGGTCGAGCCTTGCGCGGTGCTGCTGGTCTGCTCGGTCTTGCTGCTGCTTTGGCTGGAGCCGATGCTGATGGAGAGGTTCACACCACCGGCTTGTTCGGCGGCGTTGGGGTCGCGGGTTTCGGGTGTGCCGTCGAGGTTTTTGTTGCCGGTGGGAACAGGGTTTTGGCCGGCCTCGATGGCATTGACCGCGTTTCTGCCCGCCAGCGCGATATTGGCGGCGGCCAGGAGTTGCAGACGGCCGTCCTTGGTGTCGCTCGCCGCCTTGCTCTGCTGCTGCGCGGTCTGAATCGCGCTGATCACCGGGCTGGTGATGGCGAGCGTCAGGCCGGATTGCTTGAACTTGGTCTCGGTAGTGGATTGGGTGTTCTGCTGCGCGGCGAGGATGTCGACCTTCTGCGCGGCTACGTTGATGTCGCCCTGCGCGGCGATCACGTCAGAGCCGGTTTGCGTAAAGTCCTTGCCGGCTTGAATGTTGACGTTGCCCTGGTTGCTGCCGACGGTGGCGCTGGTGGCGGTCTGGCTCGTGCCTTTTTGGTCGACGGTGAGTTTTTGAGTGCCGATGGTGAAGCCCACGCCGCCGGAGGAGAAGATGCCGGATTTCTTGGTCTGGGTGAAATGGGTTTCGCGGCTGTCGGTGAGGGCGGCGTCGAGCTTGACGTTGTCGCCGGCGTTCACGTCGACATTGTTGGTGGCAACGACGTTGGAGCCGGTGACCCTAACGTCGCCGCCGGCGGCGAGGTTGACGCTGTCGGCGGAGAGGTTGCTCACGGCGGCCGAGTCCTGATCCAGGGTGTCGCGCGTGGTGGTGGTCTTGCTGGACAGGAATCCTTTGCTCTTGCGCTGGTGCGCCTCGTCCAGCGCGACATTGTTGACGCCGTTGGTTACGTTGATGTCCTTGTTGGCGGCGATACTCAGCGCACCCTGACTACTGCTGATGTCGGAGGCGCGCAGGTTGACGTTGTTGCCGCCCGCGATCTGGATGTCGCCGCTGGTTTGGATGGTGCTGCCGGTTTCGGTGCGGCTGGCATCCTTGCGGAAGTTGGCGCCGTCCCAGACGATGGCCTGCTGGCTGGTTTCGATGACGGTGTTGAGGTTGACGTCGTTGCCGGCGACGAGGGTGGTGGCGGTGGCGGCCGTGGGGTTGCTCGCCAGCACGTTATTGAACACTTGCGCGCCGTCGAGGTTCAAGTCGCGGCTGGCGCTCGCCGTGAGTGTGCCGCCGTCGGTGACGTAGAGGGCCGCGACGCGCTCGATATTGGTGCGCGTGCCTTGGCTATTTGCGCTGTCGCGCGTGGTGGAGCGCACGTTGAGGTCGCGCCCGGCGCTGAGCGCCAAGTTATTGTTGCCCTGGATCACGCCGCCGAGATTGTTGAGGTCGTTGGCGGTATTGATGCGGGTATCGGCGGCTGCGATGCGTCCGCCCAGGTTGTTTACGGTATCGGCGGTGATGGCGGCGATGGAACGCCCGCCCAGGGTACCGCCGTTGAAGAGGTTGCCGCTGACGTTGAGATTGAGCGTATTGCCGGCGATGAGCGCGCCTGTGCCGTTCAGGTCGCCGTCCTTGACGCGCACATACACTTGCGGCACCAGGGCTTGCACATGGCTGCCGTCGGCCAGGGTGACGGTTTTTTCCACCAGCCAGACGATGTCGCTGGTGAGCGCGGCCATTTGTTCGGCGCTCAAGGCCACGCCCAGGCGCAGGTTCAGGCTGCTTGCGGAGGTGGCGCCGTTGTTCAGCAGGGCGCGGTATTGCGCCTCGTCGGCGGCATAGCCGTCGAGGAAACGCCGGCCGGTGAGCTGGGCGATTTGTTCGCGCACCAGGCGTTGTTCGTAGAAGCCGTCGCCCAGGCGCTTTTGCGAGTTGGCGGGGTCGAGGCTGAGTTGGGTTAGCAGGTAGTCGGAGGACAGGAATTGGCGCAGGTTGGTGAAGCGCGGGTCGGTCTCGATCAGATAGCCGTTGGGGGCGCCGGGGTTGGTGTTGAACAGGCTGTTGCCGGGCAGGGCGGTGTTGACGCCGATGCTGCGCACGTCGATCTTCGCGGCATTCGCAGTGCTATGGGTTTGGGGGATACTGACGATGGCGAGCGGCGAGATTTTCGTGCCGCTGCCGGTGGGCGCGGTGTTGCCTTGATACACGGCGGGGCCGACGCTGATGGCTTGAATCACCGGGGCGGGCGTATAGGCGGATGAGCTGACACCTTGGTCGTCGCGGCCTTTTTGATGGATGCGGTAAAAGTTGGTGGCGCTGCCGTTATCGGCAATCGTGCGATCCCCCGTCGCTTCGGTATTGGTCAGCGTGCCGATGTTGCCGGTGAGCGCGCCGCCGGCCTGGATGGTGCTCTTGTCGTTGAGCAGGGTGTCGGCGCTGATGTTGAGCGCGCCGCCGGCCAGTATCTGGCCTGGGGCGGTGGTGGCGATCTGGGTCTCGGTGGTGACGCGGTTGTAACTGTAACGAATGTAGTTGTCGCTAGTGCCTTCGGGCGTGATGGCTTGCATCAGGTCGTCCGTGGCGCCGTTGTTCTCATAGGCGGGTGTCGGTTCGGTGTAGCGATTGGGCGAGCCACTTAGTTGCAATTCGGTGATGGCTTCGCTGGAGACTTGGGCCACCTGGGTGCTGAAATGCTCGTTGGTGTTGTTGACGGTTTTGGCGGCGAGATCGAGGTTGCCTTGTGCTTCGATGCTGGCGCTGTTGTTGTTGAGCGTCTCGGCTTGGCCCGTGGCGTGGCGGTTGCCGTCCAAGCTGCCGCCGATGGCCATATCGCCGAGGCTGAAGAGCAGCGCGCCTTCGCGGTTGTTGATATTGGTGGCGCCGATGTCCAGGCGATCGCGCGCGGCGATAACCGGCGATGCGCCATTCTCCGCTTCGTTGTTGAGGGTGGTGGCGCCGATGGAGACATGGTCGCCGTAAATGCGCCCAGTGCCGAGGTTGTCCAGCGTGATGGTGTCGATTGCCGTGTCCGTGCCGTCGATCAAGCCGCGATTGATGAGCGTATTGGGGGCGGTGGCGGTCAGTTGCACATGGGGTGCGCTGAGCGTGCCGCTGGCCTGGTTGGCGAGGGTGCTAGCCTTGAGGCTGAGCGTATCACCAGCGTCGAATGCGCCGTTGTTGTCCAGCGTGCCTTTGGTTTCCAGGTTGGCGTTGCCGTTGGCTTGAACCTTGCCGGTGTTCGTGAAGTCGGCATCGAGCTTGGCGTCGATATTACCCAGGCTCAACACTTGGCCGTCGCCGCTCAGGCTGTTGCTGTCGATGGTCAACAGATGACCGGCGATCAGCGTGCCTTGCGTGTTGGTGATCGCCAAGGTCTTGGCGGTGTTGGGATCGGTGAGGCTGACGTCATTGCCGGAGATCAGGCCTTGGCTGTTATCGATGCCGCCGCTGCCGGCAAGTGCCAGGGTGTTGTCGGCGAGGATGGAGCCGCTGCGGTTGTCGATCGTATTTGCGGAGACTTGCACGGCTTGGCCTTCGATGCCTTGATTCATGCCTTGGGTATTGGCGTTGATGACGCTGCCAGCGCTGATGGCAAGGCTGCTGCCGGAGCGCAACAGGCTTGATGTGTTGTCTAGAGAGCCGTTGCCGAGGCCGAGCGTGAGATTGCCTTGGGCCTGGATTTGGCCGCCTTGGTTATCCAGGCTCGTGCCAGTGAAGGCGATGGCTTGTGCGCTGCTGATCGCGCCGCCTTGGGTGTTGTCGATAGCGCTGCTGTTGGCGCTCAGATTGCCCAGGGTGCCGATGACGCCGCTGCTGTTGGTTAAATTGCCTGTATTCAGCGTCAACGTGCCTTGGCTGAAAATACCGCCGCTGCTGCCGGAATGCGTATTGGCGAGCGACTGGCCGTGGGTGTCGATGTTTGCCGCGCCGCCGGCCTGGATCAAGCCTTGATCGTTGTCGAGCGCGCCGCTTTGCATGTCGAGCGTGCCGCTGGCGGCAATGGTGCCTAGGGTGTTATCCAGGGATTGATGGTTGCTATTCAGGACGACGTTCTGTCCGCTGATGACGCCCGCGCTATTGTCGATTCTGCTGTTGGTGCTGTCGATGCGTTGCGCGGCTTCGATGTGGCCGGCGTTATTGGTCAGCAGCCCGTTGCTGCTGAGCGCCACACTGCCGCCGACCGAGCCGATGATGCCGCCGCTGTTGTCGATACTCGCCGCGTTCAAGCCAACATCGCTCTGTGCAGCGATGGTGCCGCTGTTGCTGAGCTGGTTCTGAGTGGTGGCGTGTATTTGCTTGGTGCTGGTGATGGTGCCGCTGTTTTCAATTCGGCCATCCACGGTGACCACGACTTCGCCGGCGCTGGCGCCGATCTGCCCGGCGTTCTTCACGCCGACGCCGGCTTCGGTGCCGATCAGCGTGATCTTGCCGGCGTACATGCCGCCGAGTTGCGCCACATCAATGGCGAAGGCGGGCGCGGCGCCGATACTGGCTACGGGCGTGATTTGGCCGTGGTCGGCGCTGACTTGGTTGGCGCCGGCGGTGATCTTGAGTTCCTGGGCGAAGATGCCGGCGTTGACTTGCACCGCGCGCGCGATGATGTCTGTAAATCCGGCTTGGCTGGCGTCCAGGCCCGCGCCCTGGATGGTGACCGCGCCGCGCTGCACCAGGTAACCGTCCAAGCTGCCGCCGTTGAGGATGGGCGTGCCGGTGGTGAGCGTGGCGCGGTTGGCGTTGATAAAGCCGCAGCCATCGCAGGTGATACCCGATGGATTGGCGACGATGACTTGCGCGCGGTCGCCGCCGACCTCGATGTATCCGCGCAATTGGCTGGGGTTGCTGGAGTTGACTTCGTTGAGGATGACGCGCGCCGTGCCGCCGACCAGATTGGGGTTGCCCACCACGTATCCGCCTAATTGCGTTTGCGTCGTGGTGTTGGCGTTGTTCAGGATCGCGCCTTGCTGCTGCACGTCGAATTGGCTGTAGGTATTGCGCGAGACGCCGGCCGCGCTGGGGGTCTGGATATTGACCAGCGGCACGCCGTTAGGTGCGCTCAGCACGGTGGGGCGCTGATTGCCCGGTGCAGATGCGTCGGGGATGATTTGCGCATGCGCGCCCTGTAGAAGCAGGGGCATGAGCAGCAGGCTGGCGCCACAGGCGAGCTGGGTTGCCAGCGGCAGCAGTTTCAATTTGGCGAACCGAACCTGTATCGCACCGCCTCGGGTAACGCCCAGGCTGTTGGCGGTGGAGCTTCCTTTTCCGTGAGCAGAGGCGATTTCCGCGACGGCCATTAATAAGCCACGTGCTTGGTTGAAGACGATGCGATATAGGTTCTTGTTCATGCGCTTTCCTTACAAATAAAATTACCCTGCATAGCTTGGGTCAGGCGCGGCGTTTTGCGCCTAACCCAATAATTCCCAGCTCCTTAGAAACGGTAAGCGAGTTGCAATGCAGCTTCGGTCACGTTCGGTTCGCCATTGGATAAATTGGCCGATTCGCGACTGAAATCGATCTGGCGCACCTCGAAACTTGCTTCGATATTGCGCGTGACGGCATAACCCACTCCGGCGCCATAGCCAAAGCCATTGGTGTTGACCGAGCTACGACCCAATTGCGAGTCGGTGTATTCGCCGCGGGCGTTGTGGTAGCTGAATTTGGCATAGGCCTGCCATTGCGGCGCGAAGCGGTAGCCCGGCGCGACGAATACCGACCAGTGCGACTTGAGGCGCGCGGAGACGGTCTGGGCGCCGCCGTCGATGTAGGTAACGGTGCCGAAATCGGTCTTGTTCAAGGTGTAATTTACGCCGACGTTGGCGATCCAGTCGCCGGAAAGCGGGAGACCATAGGCGGCGAACACGTCGAAGCCGGTATCGTTCTTGGAACTGGAGCTGCCAGCCAGGAAGCCGCCGTAATCGACCTCGTTATGCAGCGCCGCGAGCCGTACGCCAACGGCCGGACCGATGAAGTTGGCCTCTGCGGCTTGGCCGGCTGCGGCGGACAATGCGCCGATGAGGAGGAGGGCGAGTTGGCTGGTGTGCTGGTGCTTCATTTGCTGTTTCCTTCTGTGGTGGTTTGAAAAAAATCGTGTGGCTTGGTGTCGCTCGAAATATTCGTCGCGACCGGATGGGTTTGAAACCAGTGGCGCGCCTCTTCCGGAAGAACTGCCATGCCATGAAAGGTCTTGATGCGCAGGCCGCGTTCGTTGCCGCGGTGATAGAGCGCGCGTGCCTGCCAGGTCGGAAACAGGTGTCGTTCCAAGATGTGACGCATCATTCGGCTGTGGCCGAAGGGCGCGACCCAGTCGAGGATCCACATGCGGTCGCCGCTGATCCAGTCTTGCTCGTTCATGCACACCGGCGCATTGCGCAGATAGCGGCTTTCCGCTTCCTGGTTCAGGTTTGCCCAGGACAGAAAAAAGACCGGCTTGCCTAATTGCGTGGCGAGCACGAACTGCCGGGTTTTGATGGCGGGCAGCAGCAAGGCGGAGAGGGTGTGCAAGGGCGCATCGCGGTGCGCCGGCGAGTGCATCCACAACCATACGGCGGAGCCGAGCGCTTCCGCTTCGTTGAAGCTCGCGCCGAAGCCGAAGATCGCGGGGGCCGTGATGTCCAGGGTGTCGATGCGCATGGCTCAATACGTCCAACTCAGATTGAAGCCCGCCGTGGTGCCGGCAGTCCGGAAGCCATCGGGCTTGCTAATCGGTTGCCCTGCGAACACGTCGTAGGCGAATCCCTTGTAGCCGCCGCGCAGCCCAATCACGAATCCGGTCAGGCGCTTGCCCAAGAGCAAGGCGCTGGATGCGCCGTCCACTGCGCCATGGTCGAGGCCGAGATAGAGTTCCTGGCCGACAGGCGCTAGGACAAAACCCAATTCGTTACGCAGCAGCCAGCCGCTTTCGGCGGAGAGCACGCTCTCGCCGTCGAAGCCGCGCACGGTGTAGCGTCCGCCGATGGAGAAGCGGTCTTGCGGCGCCAAGCCGGTCTGGTTCCATTGGCCGCGCGCTTGGCCGGTATAGCGCAGTTTCTGCGTGCCGATGGCAAAGGGAATGTTCAGCGCTACGTCGCCGCTGACGACGACCGGACGCGAGGCGCCGGGGCTGGTGCTTTCTTCCGGCGCGGCCAAGGCCTCGAACGCGCCGGTGCCGTGGCGATAAGCCAGGCTTGCATCCAGGGTGCTGGTGCCGAGAAATTCGCGGTGCGCCAGGCCGAGTTCGTAGCCGGCCGTGCGGCGGCGCTGGATCTCGATTTCGGTGTCTTCGATGAAGTTGCTGGATTTCTTGAAGTAGCCGCGCACGAAGCCGGTGGTCTTGCGCACGCCGTCGCGGTACAGCACGCGCGACAGGCGCAATTCGTTGTCGTGGCTGACGCCGCTGAACAGCAAGTTTTGGCTCGCGGCGGCCACGGATTGGCGGTAGCCGTAATAGCTGCTGGTGAAGCCCAGCAGCCAGTAGCCGTAGGGCAGCGAGTAATGCACGTTATAACCGCGCGTGCCGCGCGCACCGGCATCGCCGCCGCCGAGGTCGTGGTTGAAGCTGGCGTAGAACAGATCGTTCAGGCGCAACGGGTTGTCGTAGGAGAGCGTGGCGTTGGCTTGGTATTTGCCGGTGGTTTTCGCGCCGCCATCGTCGGCGGACAGGGTGAGGCGCAGGGGGAAGGCTTGCTGATAGCGGATGATTACGTCGCTTTCGCCGGGTTGCGCGGTTTTTCCGTTCAAGGGGGCGTTGGATGGCGTGATCTGGAAATCCGCGTCGGCGCTCGGTGCGCGCTTGTAGTTTTCCAGGCCTTGTTCGATGTCGCGCAGATTGAGAATGTCGCCGGGCTTGAAGGGCAGCGCATTGCCCGGAACCGGCTTGCTCGAATCGAAGCGGATGTCGCGCACGCGGCCGGGGATGACGGTGAGGGTCAGTTCGCCGGTTTTCAGGTCTTGCGGGGCAACCAGTACGCGCGTGGTGATATAGCCTTGCGCGGCGATGGCGTCCTGTACGCGGGTCAGCACGAGATTGATGCCTTGCGTGCCCAGGCAGCGGCCCAGCGCCGGGTCGTCGCCGGCCAATACCGGTTCGAGTGCAAATTTAAAGCGCGCCGCTGAGTCGCCGGCCAATTGAATCAGTGTAATCGGGAAGCAGGGCGCTTCGCTCTGGGGAAAACGCTCGGCGGACGCGGGCGGGCGCGGCAAGCGCACATCCGGCGCCGGCTCTTGCTGTTTGCGCAGGAGTCGATCGCGTTCTTGCTGGCGCAATAATTCCTGCGCCGCCGCGTCCGGTACGTTGAGGGTTTGCGCGGCTAGCGGGAATGCGGCGAAGATCGCATGCAATGCCAGTACCGCCGTTAACCGGCGGTAGGAAAAGCGGTGAAAAATCCTAAAAATTCGCGTGCAAATCAGCTGGGTGCGGGGATCAAGAACCAAACCATCCTCCCTGCCGAATATATCCATATTAATCATTATATAAACAACTACTTATATTATATTGAAATAAAAATTGCCCACGTCATTTCCATTTGCTTGGCGTTTGAGAGATTGAGCGCTGAAATGGAGTGCGATATGCCATTTGTTTAGTTGTTGCCGTATATGACCATGCCAAAACAATTTCTCACGGGCGGCATTCTATCCGCAAAATTATTTTTTTATTACAAAAAATTTAATAAAGCTTGAATTCCAACCGTAGGTAACTACTGTGAAGGTATGCCATTCTTAGACCGCAATGAAGCCGCCGACCGCTTGGCCGAGCGGCTCAGTCCCTACCGTGGACAGCACCCGTTGGTGCTGGCGATTCCGCGCGGCGCGGTGCCGATGGCGCAACGCATTGCCAAAGCCTTGCAGGGCGAGGTGGATGTGGTGCTGGTGCGCAAGCTCGGTGCGCCTTTCAATGCCGAGTTCGCCATTGGTTCGGTGGACGAATCGGGTTGGACTTATATCGGCGACTACGCCGCTTCGGCAGGCGCTACGCCGGAGTACATCGAAGCGGAAAAAAACCGCCAGATGGAAACCATGCGCAGCCGCCGCGCCCAATACACGCCGATCCGGCCGCCGATCGATCCGGCCGGCCGCATCGTAATCGTGGTGGACGATGGCTTGGCTACCGGCGCCACCATGATCTCCGCGCTCCATGCACTGAAATCCAAAGCCCCGGCCAAGTTGATCTGCGCCGTGCCGGTCGCACCGCCCGATACCATCGATAAAGTCGCGGGCTATTGCGATGAAGTGGTGTGTTTGGAAACGCCGTTTGATTTCCGTGCGGTGGGGCAGTTCTATCGCTATTTCCCGCAGGTGGAAGACGAAGAAGTGATCGAAATTCTGCGTCAGGCAGTTTAAACAGCCTAAAAAGCGTAGTTCATTCACCGCCAAGGCGCCAAAAACGCCAAGATAAAACCATGAGGGTGCGAGTCAAACACTCTGCGTTGTGTCTCTAGACTTTACGCCATAACGATTTGCCTTGCTTGGCGGTTCAATTGACTTTGAAGCATATCGAGCGCTACTTACGTACTGCCACCCGCCCGCCGTCCTTGATCTTGTCTTCCGGATGGGTGATGACTTGTTCCCCGGCTTTGATTCCCGAGAGTACTTGCACCACCAGGCCGGCGCGTTGGCCGATGCTCACCGGCCGTATCTTGGCGCGGCCATTTTCCACCGCGAATACCGCCCAGTCCTTGCCGTAACGGAATAGCGCGCTGGCGGGAATCTGTAAAACATCGTTGCCTTCCCAGATGACGAAGCGCGCCTCAACGCGGTAACCATCGCCGAGGCGGCGCCAGACTTCGCGCGGCGAAGTGATGTCGACGATGACCCGTACCCGTTGTTCTTCCACGCCCAGCGCGGAAATCTTGGTAAAGCCGGTCGGCTCGATCACGCGCACGGCGCCTTGCAGCGTTGTAGCGCCGCCCCAGCGATCCAGCAGAACCTTTGAGCCTGGCCCAATCAGCACGGCCTGCGTCGAAAGCACTTCCACCTCGACTTCCAAGGTGTCGGGGTTGCCAATCTCCAACAAGGGTTGTCCTGCCTGCACCAAGCCTTCGCTCTCATGCACCACCTTCAATACCCGGGCCGCGACCGGCGCGCGCACGCTTAAAGTTTCGGGAGATTTGCCGGATTGCAGGGCGGCGGTGCTGGCAAGGGTCGCGCGCACTTTTTCCAATTCGAAGCGCGTCATATTGACGGTATATTGCGCCGCTTGCTTCACGGCTTGAGTGCGGTTGACTTCAGTGCGCGCACGATCCAAGGCTTGTTCGGAAACGAAATTGACTTTACGCAAGGACTCCGTGCGTTGCAATTCTTGTCGCGCCAGCGTGGCTTGCGCCTCGGCGGCGCGCGCATTTTCCACGGCGGCAGCGACCGCCGCTTGGGCTGCATTGAGTTGCGCTTGCATCTGCGCTCGAGAACGCGGATCCAGGGCATCCGAGCGTGCGGGTTCCAGTTGCGCCAACACTTGTCCGGCCTGCAACGCATCCCCGACATGTAAATTAATACGCTGCGCATAGCCCGCCACCGGCGCGGAAATGACATAACGCTCCATGACCCGCGTCTTGCCTTCTTCTTCGATGGTCACCGCCAGCGGGCCGCTGACAGCCGCTGCGGCATCGACCACGATGGCGCGCGGATAAAAGCCATAGACCAAGCCAGCCGCGATCGCGAGGACCAGGAGGGTAATGCCGATGCGTGGACGTAATTGCATGACTGTTTTAAGCCTAAATGGTTAACAAAAAACTTGCACCACGGAGTACACAGAGGACACGGAGTTTTTTTGAATTGTTTTTCCTCCGTGTCCTCTGTGTACTCCGTGGTGAAGGGGGGTAACTTATTCCCGCGTCTTCAACACCGCCACCAAGTCCAATTGCCCGAGCTTGCGCCAAATCAATAGACCGGACAAGAGCGCGGAAACCAGGATTACGCTGGCGCCCAAGGCGTAGTTGCTCGCATGCAGCACCAGCGGCAGCCGGTATAGATCGCTCTCGAAAGCGCGCACCAGGATGCTGACCAAGCCCACGCCCAGCAGGAATCCGACCGGTATCGCGGCCAGCGCTAGCAGGGTTAGTTCACCGAGCAGGATATAGGCGATTTCGCCTTGCGTGAAGCCCAGCACGCGCAGGCTGGCCAATTCGCGCCCGCGTTCGGAGAGGGCAATGCGTGCGCTGTTGTACACCACGCCGAAGCCGATGCTGGCGGCGAGCAAGCTCGCCACCATGTTGTAGAACAGCACGAACTCGCCGATGGTGGCGTAGAAACTTTTAATGGAAGCGGAATTGGCGACCTGGCCCAGCACTTGCGGACGTTGGTGCAATTTGTCGTAGATCAATTTTTCCGTCCCCGGCATCAGCGCCAAGTATGCGCCGGAGAGCACCGGGCCTTCGTGCATCAGCGCATTCAAGGAATCTTGTTGCATATAAGCCGATACGCCCAAGAACTGCTGGGTAATGCCCAGCACCGGCACTTGCAATACCGGGCGGCTGCCTTCCAGCACTTCGACGGTCAGCATGTCACCCGGCTTCACATGCAGGATGTTCTTAGCCAGGTGATCGGTGAGCACCAGGCCGCCCGGCGGCACGGCGATCGGTCGCAACTGGCGGTCGAGCGAGCGATGCAGTTGGCCTTCCGGCTGAATGCCATAGATCAGGGTGCGGTAACGATAGTGCTGAAAACGTAAAACCGCGCGCACATCGCGGAAGCCTTCGACATAGGTCACGCCCGGTAGCGCGGCAAGCTCGTGCAAGGCGCGGCTCGAGGTGGTATCGATGAAAGCCAGCGCCAAATCTTCACGCGAAGCTTGGCGGAATTGCACGTCGATCATGAAGTCGATCGCGCCTTTCTGATAGTTGCCCACCATCATCAGCGCGCAGGCGCAGGAAATGCCAATCACCGTCAGCAGCGACTTGATCGGGCGGCGCTCGATGTGGCGCAGAATCATGCGCGAGGGCGCGGCAAACCAGCGCTGCAAGCCGATGCGCTCTGCCAGCGTGGTGCGATAAATCACCGGCATTTCCGGGCGCATGCCTTCGGCCGGCGGCAGGCGTACCGCGCGTGCAACGGAAAACAGCGTGCCGCTCAGTGCTGCCGTCAGCGCCACCGCCATGGAGATGATGATCAGGCGCGCATTGATTTGGTAATCGAGATAAGGGAAGCGGAAGGTGGTTTCCATATACACATTGGCCAAGCCCTGGCCAAACCAGGCACCCAAGGCCACGCCGGCGGCCACGCCCAACAGCACCAGCAGCATCACCAGTTTCACATAGTGCCAAGAAATAGCGAGATAGGTGTAGCCGAAGGCCTTCAAGGTCGCGATCTGCTCGCGTTGCAGCGCAATCAAGCGACTCACCACCACATTCAGCAGGAACGCCGCCACACCGAGAAAGATCGCCGGGAAGATGGTGGCGGTGGTTTGCAATTGCTTTAATTCTTCCGACAGAAAGCGATTGGAAAATTGATCCTGGCGCGGATAGGCGCCGGTGCCGCCATACGCGGCCAGGATCGTGTCGGCGCGGTCGATGACCGCTTGCGCCGGCACGCCGGGCTCCAGCGTCAACGTGACATTGTTAAACGCGCCGGTCATGTCATAGGCGGCGGCCAGCGCATTGCGCCCCATCCACACCACGCCATAGCGCTTGAAATCCGGAAACATCGCGCCGGGCGCGATTTGATACACATATTCCGGTGAAACTGCGACGCCGACGATGGTGAGTAATTTGCGCTTGCCGTTGATGATGGCGCCGAATTTGTCGCCGGGTTGCAGGTTGTGCGCATCGGCGAAGGTGTCGGATAGCACCGCCTCGTCCGTGCTATAGGGCTGCACCCAGCGCCCGCGGCGCAAGAACAAATGATTCAGTTGCGGCTCGCCGTTATCCGGCACCGACAGCAGCAGGCCCGTAATCGGATCGGTGAAGCCGGCGACTTCCAATTTCACGCCGGCCACGACGCGCGTTTCCAAATGCGCCACGCCGGGGATGGCGCGCAGGCGTTCGGCTACCGGTTCGGGCGCGCGCTTGAGATTGATGAACACATCCGCAAAGCGGAATTCGCGGTAGAAGCGGTCGCGCGTCGTGACCAAGGAATCGTAGGTCGAGAGCGACATGACCAAGGTCGCCACACCGCCCATGATGACCGCAGCGATGGCCAATGCCTGGCCGCGCATATGCCAAAGGTCGCGCAACAGTTTTCGGTTGAGGGCGCGCATGGGTTAAGGCCTTTCAACCGCCAAGACGCCAAGAGCGCCAAGAAAAGCAAAAATCCTTACCACAGAGATCACAGAGCACACAGAGATTCCTGGTTTGCTATTCTCTGTGCCCTCTGTGATCTCTGTGGCAAAAAAAGTTTTCTTGGCGTCTGGGCGGTTAAGCGATTGTTTGCATTTTTCCATGATCTACCAGGAGAGCTCGTGCGCTGCCTTCTTCGTGGTATTGCGATGAATGTCGGCGATCTGCCCGTCAGATAAACGAATCACGCGATCCGCCATGTCGGCGATGCCCGCGTTGTGGGTGATGAGCACGGTCAAGGTGCCCAATTCGCGATTCACTTTCTCCAGCACTTCCAGCACCACGACGCCGGTGGTCGAATCAAGCGCCCCGGTCGGCTCGTCGCATAACAGCACGGCTGGATTTTTCGCCACGGCGCGGGCGATTGCCACGCGCTGCTGCTCACCGCCCGAGAGTTGCGCCGGAAAGTGATCCAGGCGCTGGCCCAAGCCCACCAATTGCAGCGCCTCTTCCGGCTGCATGGGCGCGGTGGAAATTTCAGTGACCGCCGCCACGTTTTCGCGCGCGGTCAGGCTGGGGATCAGGTTGTAAAACTGGAACACGAAGCCCACATGCTCGCGCCGGAAGCGCGTCAATTCGGTTTCGGTGGCGCCGGTGATTTTATGATCGAGGTAGCGCACTTCGCCGCTGGTGGGGACATCCAAGCCGCCCAGGATATTCAGCAGGGTCGATTTGCCGCTCCCCGATGGCCCGAGCAACACGACTAATTCACCGGAATATAATTCCAGATCGATGCCGCGCAAGGCCTGCACTTCCACCATGCCCATGTGGTAGGTTTTGACCAGTTGGCGTGCGACGAAGATCGGTGCGTTGTTATTCATGAGAGTTTGAGCTTAGTTCAATCACGCCGTGGCGTCCAAGCGGACAGGAAGTTACCGCTTCATATAATAAACAGTGTAGGCCGCGACCTCGCGGGCAAGAGAATAGATATCCCGCAATTCAAGAAAACGCGCGTGCGCCGAACCGATTTGCGTTATCCCCGCCCGATGCAATGCGAGTTTTATGCGCGAAATATGGAAATACTGCGATACGACAATGGCTGAATGTAAGTTGTGGCTGTGCATATAATTGCCGGCGTTAACAGCGGTCGCAGCCGTATTAAGACCTTGGCTGTCTGTAACGATTGCACTGGGTGGAACGCCATTTTTCTCAAGGTATGTGGCCATCACCGTGGCTTCGTCAAAGCCTTCTTTTCCAAAGCCGCCACTCACCAAAATGCGTGGCGCCTTGCCTAAGCGAAACAGTTCTAGCGCTTTATCGAGGCGGGCCTGCAAGCGTGGGCTCGGTTGGCCGTCAGCCTCGATGGTATTGCCGAGCACAATAATCGTATCTGCTACGAAGACGCGATCGCTTGCTCCATCAATTGCGATGGCGGTTGCTGCAAGCAGGTAGAGCGCAGCCGCCACGGCAATGGTTTTTCCGACTAAGTGCCTGCGCATATGGAGCATTATCCGCGAGGGGATGCGAAATGTAGATTTGATCGGCGCACCAAACGAGGCGAGGGCGTCGCGTTGGTGTGCCGCATCTAATCCAAGAACAACTTATACGCCGGGTTCTTGCTCTCGTCCCAGTAACGGTAGCCTAGGCGGTCGAGAAATGCCTGGAATGCTGGTTTCTCTTTGGGCGGCACTTGGATGCCGACCAGCACCCGGCCGTAGTCGGTGCCGTGGTTGCGGTAGTGGAACAGGCTGATATTCCAACCATGGCTCATGTTGTTCAAGAATTTCATGAGCGCGCCCGGCCGTTCCGGGAATTCGAAGCGGTACAGCAATTCATGGATGGCCAAGGGCGCGTGACCGCCGACCAGATGGCGCACGTGCAGCTTGGCCATTTCGTTGTCGGTGAGGTCGATGGCTTGCAGGCCGATTTTCTTCAGGTCTTGCACCAGATGCGCGGTGCCGTTCGGCTCATGGATTTCCACGCCGACGAACACGTGCGCGACTTTGGGGTCGGCCATGCGATAGTTGAATTCGGTGATGTTGCGCGGGCCGAGCTTGGCGCAGAATTTCTTGAAGCTGCCCGGCGTCTCGGGAATGCTCACCGCCAGGATGCCCTCGCGGTGCTCGCCCAGTTCGGCGCGCTCCGACACATGGCGCAAGCGGTCGAAATTCATATTCGCGCCGCTGGCGATGGCGATCAAGTTTTTATCCTTGAGCTTGTGCTTTGCGGCATAGGCTTTGGCGCCGGCCACGCCGAGCGCGCCCGCCGGCTCCAGGATCGAGCGCGTGTCGGTGAATACATCTTTGATCGCGGCGCAGATTTCGTCGGTGTCGACCAAAATGATTTCGTCGACGTATTTGCGGCACAGGCGGAAGGTTTCCTCGCCCACTTGTTTGACCGCGACGCCATCGGCGAATAAGCCGACCTGCGATAGCAAGACCCGCTCTTTTTTCTTCAGCGAGCGATACATGGCGTCGGCGTCCACCGGTTCCACGCCGATGATTTTGATTTCCGGACGCAGCGCCTTGATATACACGGCAATGCCGGCGATCAATCCACCGCCGCCTACGGGGACGAAAATGGCATGGATCGGTTTGGTCCATTGGTGCAGGATTTCCATGCCCACCGTGCCTTGCCCGGCGATCACGTCGGGATCGTCGTAAGGGTGAACGAAGGTGAGTTTTTTCTGTTTTTCCAGCTTGCGCGCGTGGGCCAAGGCCTCGTCGTAGGAATCGCCGTGCAGCACGACTTTCGCGCCGCGGCTTTTCACCGCCTGTACCTTGATTTGCGGCGTGGTGGTGGGCATCACGATCACGGCATCGCAGCCCAAGCGTTGCGCCGCTAGCGCCACGCCTTGGGCGTGGTTGCCGGCCGAGGCGCAAATCACGCCGCGCTGCAAGGCCGCCGGCGCCAGATGGGCCATTTTGTTATAGGCGCCGCGCAGTTTGAAGGAAAATACGCTTTGCATATCTTCGCGTTTGAGGAGCACGGTATTGCCCAAGCGCTGCGATAGCACGGATGCCACTTCGAGCGGCGATTCGATCGCGACATCGTAGACGCGGCTGGTGAGGATTTTCTTTAAGTAATCGGGGCTGGCCATTTTCTTGGTTTCAGAGCACTAAAACCCCTATTCTAATTGAGAAAATCCGCCTTAGGCGCTATCCTTCATGGTTTAGCCGATTTTGAAAGACTTTCATGACGCAAGACGAATTGAAAAAAGCCACGGCGCTGGCCGCCCTGGAGTATGTCGAAGCCGGGATCATTGGCGTGGGCACCGGTTCCACCGCCAATCACTTTATCGACGCCTTGGCTACGATCAAGCATAAGATCGATGGCGCGGTCGCCAGCAGCGAGGCCACGGCGCAGCGCCTAAAAGGCCACGGCATCGCCGTGTTCGAGCTGAATAGCGTGGGCGAAATGCCGGTGTATATCGATGGCGCGGATGAGATTACCGAGCACATGCACATGATCAAGGGCGGCGGCGGGGCGTTGACGCGCGAGAAAATCGTCGCCGCCTGCGCCAGGAAATTCGTGTGTATCGCCGATGAAAGCAAACTGGTGGACCGTTTGGGCAAGTTCCCGCTGCCGGTGGAAGTGATCCCGATGGCGCGCAGCTACGTGGCGCGCGAGCTGGTGCGGCTCGGCGGGCAGCCTAAGTTGCGCGAGGGTTTCATTACGGATAACGGTAATGTCATCCTGGATGTGCATAATCTGGATATCATGAACCCGGTGGAGCTGGAAACCGCGATCAACCAAATTACCGGCGTGGTGACCAATGGCCTGTTTGCGCGCCGCCCGGCGGATGTATTCCTGATGGGCACGCCGCATGGCGTGACGCTGATCAAGCCGAGCTAGGCCTAATGCAATAGAGCTGTCACAATCAACCGCTATCTTCAATAGGTTTAAGGCTAAACGCTGGAGCGCAAAATGCCAGAACATACTTCAAAGCAGTTCGATCAGGAATTAGAGGCAGTACGCGCCCGCGTACTGCAAATGGGCGGTTTGGTCGAAGAGCAAATCATCAACGCGATGGAAGCGCTCTCAACCGGCAATGTCGACTTGGCCAACACCGTGATGGCCAACGACCATCGGGTGAATGCGCTGGAAGTCGCACTGGATGAAGAATGCAGCATGATCATTGCGCGGCGCCAGCCGACCGCCGGCGATCTGCGCATGTTGCTGACCGTGATCAAGACCATTACCGACCTGGAGCGCATCGGCGACGAAGCGGCCAAGGTGGCGCGCATGGCAACCTTGATCTATGCCAACGACCGTATCGTGTCGCCGCGCTTCACCGAAATCAAGCACATGGCCACCATCGTGCTGGACATGTTGCGCAAGGCCTTGGATGGCTTCGCGCGACTGGAGGTTTCGAATGCGACGCAGATTGCGCGCTTCGATGAAGCGGTGGATGAAGAGTACCGCATGGTATTGCGCCATCTCATCACCTACATGATGGAAGACCCGCGCACCATTTCCATGTTCATTGAGATTATTTTCGCCGCCAAGGCCATCGAGCGCATGGGCGACCATGCCAAGAATATGTCCGAATACGTGGTCTACATGGTCAAAGGCAAGGATGTGCGGCATACCACCGTGGAAGAAATCGAGCGCGAAGTCTCGCGCTAAGCCAAGCATTGCCTGTGCAGGAATATTCCACTATTGCCGCGGTTGATCTGGGTTCGAATAGCTTTCGGCTCCAGATCGTGCGTATAGTCGACGATCAACTCTATCCGCTCGACTCCCTCAAAGAAACGGTTCGCCTCGCTTCCGGCCTGAGCGCCGACAAACAGCTGGATGCCGCAGCACAATCACGCGCCATTGCTTGCCTAAAACGCTTCAACGAGCGCCTGCGCGACTTGCCGCAGGAAGCCGTGCGCGTGGTCGGCACCAACACCTTTCGCGTGGCCAAAAACGCCGTGCATTTTTTGGCGGATGCCGAAGCCGCCTTGGGCTTCCCGATCGAGGTCATTGCCGGGCGCGAAGAAGCGCGCTTGATCTATCTGGGCGTGTCGCACGGCTTGCCGCCATCCTCCGCCAGGCGCTTGGTGGTGGACATTGGCGGCGGCTCCACCGAATGCATCATCGGCGAAGGCTACCAGCCCATGGAGATGGAAAGCCTGTATATGGGCTGCGTCAACTTCACGCAGCGCTTTTTTGCCGATGGCAAAATCAGCAAATCCGCCTTGCAACATGCTGAGTTGGCGGCGCGTGCCGAGGCGCAGGGCATCGCCGCCGGCTTTGTCGCCGGCCATTGGAGCGAGGCCATCGGCTCTTCCGGCACGGCGCGTGCGCTGGCCGATGTGCTGCAACAAAATGGCTGGGGCGATGGCGGCATTAGCGCCCAAGGTCTGGAAAAATTGCGCAGCTTGCTGATCAAGGCCGGTGACGTGAAAAACCTGGTGTTGCCCGGCTTGCAGGCGGACCGGATTCCGGTGCTGCCGGGCGGTTTTGCCATCATGGCGGGCGTGTTTGCCGAACTCGACATCGAACACATGATGGTGGCCGGCGGCGCCTTGCGCGAGGGCGTGCTGTATGACTTGCTGGGCCGCTTCCATCATCATGACCAGCGCGACGCCAGCGTGAACCATTTCATGAGCCGCTATCATGTCGATGCCAAGCAATCGGCACGCGTGGAAGCGCTGGCGCTCAACTTGCTGGAGCAAGCCGGCGGCCAAAACGAGAGCGATCTGGAGATGGCGCGGCACTTGCTGCGTTGGGCGGCGCGCTTGCACGAAGTGGGGATTTCCATCGCCCATACCGGTTACCACAAACATTCCGCGTATATTCTGGCGAATGCCGATATGCCGGGCTTTTCCAAGCACGATCAAGCGCGCTTATCCATCCTGGCGCGCGCGCATCGCGGCAGCCTTTCCAAGTTTGCACGCGAGCAAACGCTGGAAAATGCGGATTGGGAGTTGATCGCGATTTTGCGTTTGGCGGTGCTGCTGTGTCGCAACCGACGCGATTTGGAGCACAGCGCCATCAACTTCCACCGCAAGCCAGGCAAAGTGCGGCTGACCCTGGCGCCGCAATGGCTGGCGGAAAATCCGCTGAGCGAATATTTATTGCAAGACGAAGTAAAACAATGGAAGGCGATCGGCCGCGAGTTGGCCGTGGTGTTCTCATGATGCGCGGCGTCTTATTCCTGCTGGCTTGCCTGGCCCTGAGTGCCGCGGCGCACGCTGATTTGCAAGCAGGACTCGCCGCCTATCGCGCCGGCAATTACCGCGCGGCCTTGCAAGAATTCAAGCCGCTTGCCGCCAAAGGCAATGCCGATGCGCAAGTGAATCTGGGCTTTCTGTACGCGCGTGGCCATGGTGTGGCGCAAGACTACAAAGAGGCGGCGAACTGGTATCGCAAGGCGGCCGAGCAAGGCCAGGCCGATGCGCAATTCAATCTCGGCAGCTTGTATTACGACGGCTTGGGCTTGGCGCGCGATCTTCAAAAGGCGGCGGAGTGGTATGCCAAAGCGGCGGAAGGCGGGCAGGTCGACGCGCAATACAATCTCGGCTTGATGTACGCCACCGCCCAGGGCGTGCCGCTATCGCTGGTGCAATCATATAAATGGCTCGCCATCGCCGCCGCCCTGGGCGACAAGGAAGCGGAAGAGAGCAAAAAACTGGCCGCCGCCAAGATGAGCGCAGATCAAGTCGATGAAGCACAGGCGCTGCTTCAGGCGTGGTGGGCGCAACGCAAATAATGCGCGGAGGGCGGCTGATTGAGCCGCCAGTCTTGGCGCACTATTCTATCAATCCGGGCATCCATAATAGATTGCCGCATCGGCGAGCCCGTCCCAGCTTGTCGGATGGCTTGAGTCGGCGATGCGTTTGACAGTGTCAATCTCGTCGGCCAAGCCATGGGCAACGATGAATAGATGCTCCGTTCCCAGTTCCGCTTCATAGTCGACAATGTCCTGCTCTGGAATACAGTTAAAAAACTCCAAATCCAATTCGTCGAAACTGCCGAGGACGGGCGCGAGCTGATACTGCTCGGCGATGTGGTAGGGATTGTGGGCAACGATGCGCAACTTGCGCATATCGAAGCCGGCGTTCTGTATTTCCTCGATATCGTGTTCAGCCATTTTGTGGTTCGCGTAGGTCGCCACAAAGGTGTTGTGTTGGGACATGATTTGCACCTCCAATCATCTCATGCAACGCAGGCCCAAGCCGCATTGCGTGACAAGTGCGGGTATGCATGCCGCGCAATGCGCGGGCGCTGCTGCTACCTAAACATAGCCCATATTCGGCGTGCTGTAGGGCTTGATTGCATTAAATTGCAGTAGCCCCTGATGTGCAAATGGGAAAGGTCGCGGCGCATGCTAGGCCGTGCGTTGCACCGGGTCTTGGCGATAGAACAAGCTGAGCTGCGCATAGGCGTCGGGATAGCTGCGTTGTACTGTCAGCGGCATCTCGAAAAACGCTTCACTGAGCACCGCAAAAAACTCTCCCGGCGTTTCCGCGGCGTAGGGGTCGATGGCGGTCGCATGCCCCGCCATGACGCGTTGGCGAAAATCCTCGAAAGCCGCGCCAAAGGCGGTGCTCCAAGCCAGGCGGCTCATGTCCGCGTGCAGCGGCGGAAAGCCGTTTGCGCTGCCGTTCAGCATATCCAGCTTGTGCGCAAATTCGTGGACCACGACGTTGTAGCCTGGTTCCGCGTATGCGTTCCCGGCATCTTGCCACGATAAGATCACCGGGCCGCCGAGCCAGGCCTCGCCGCTCAACGGCACGTGCATGTGATGCACTACCCCGATCTCATCCATGTATTCGTGTTCCGGCACGAACGTATCCGGGTAGACAATAATCTCAACCCAGCCTTCGTAGTAATCCAGGTCGAGATTCAAGATCGGTAGGCATGCTTGGGCCGCGATCATGACGCGCATTTTGTCGGTGAGTATGAGTCCCCCCGCCGCACTCAGGCGTTTGGCGTGCAGAAACAGCGTGGCCCATTGGCGCAAGCGCGCCAACTCATCCGTGCTCAGCCCCTGCAATAGGTGCAAGTGCCCTGTCACGACTTGCCAGAGTGCGTCCTGCAAGGGGTGGCACTTCAGGATGCGCTTGCGCCGCCAAGCTTTAACGAATTGGAACATGTCGTGCTGATTGGGTAAACGGCAGGCTAGTGAATGTTGAGCGTGGCATCGCCTGCAGAATACAACAAAAAGCCCCGCACGTTGTGCGGAGGGCTTATGCGCTTAGAGGTAGCCGAACGGCTCCTCGGAAAGATCAAATTGCAAACCCTCTGCCGTCACCGATACGCCGACATAAGTCGGGCCGGTCACTTGCAGCACGCGCGATGCGGACAATGGGCGCTGCGGCAATTCCAGCGTCACTTTGATGGCGCCGCCGTCGACATCGGTTTCATAGGAATCCGCAAAGCCGATGGGTCGTCGGGTTGACACCCGCGGCTTGCTATAGACCTCCTTGCCGTTGAGCCGAATGGCAACCAAGTCATTTTCGAATCCTTCTTGAAGCGCGATGTCCAGCAAGGGCATAGGTTCTCCTCATGAAATGCACGCAATACCTTGGCCAGCGTTGATCTGCTGCATGCCATAGTTTTTTATAGTTAAGCCACAGGCTTATACAAGGGCGAAAATGCGGCGCATGCAAAATATAATTCGACGCAAGCCGATCTTTGCCGCTGGCATGACTTTTCCCCAAAGAGTGCTATCGCAAAATTTCATGCTGTCGCGCCTCTGGCAGGGCGCCGGCGGCTTCCGGTAAACTAGCCGCTGGCGGCAATTCCGCCAATATATTGGATGTCAGAGGCTTTGTCGGAATGAACTTGATCGCAACACTGCGCACAATCGTACTGGTCATGGGTGTTGGAGGCCTGCTCGGCGGCTGCGCCAACCTCGGCTACTATGCCCAAGCCGTGGGCGGCCAAATGGATTTAATGCGTCGCGCCGAGCCGGTGAGTGCGGTGCTCGAAGACCCGCAAGCCAATCAACATTTGAAAAATGCGCTGACCAAAGCCGTGCAATTGCGCGCATTCGCCAGCCACGAATTGCAGTTGCCGGATAACCAAAGCTTTACCCGCTATGCCGATCTGCATCGGCCCTATGTGGTGTGGAATGTATTCGCAGCCGAGGAATTTTCCACTACGCCTAAACAATGGTGTTTCATCGGCGTGGGTTGCGTCAGCTACCGTGGATTTTTCGCGCAAGCGGACGCCGAAACCTTTGCCGCCGCATTGCGCCGCAGCGGCGACGATGTGTATCTGGGCGGTGTTCCGGCTTACTCCACCCTGGGCTGGTTCGACGATGCCTTGCTCAATACTTTCATCGGCTACTCGGAAGCCGAACTCGCGCAATTAATGTTCCACGAGCTCGCGCATCAAGTGGTGTATGTGCGCGACGACAGCGCCTTCAACGAATCGTTTGCCACCGCTGTCGAATTGGAAGGCGTGAACCGTTGGCTGGATTTGCATGGCACGGCTGCACAGCGTGCCGCATTTGAAACGGCGCAACAGCGCAAAGCCGACTACATCGAGCGCATGCTGCGCGCGCGCAAGCAACTCGAAACACTCTATGCTTCTAGCCTGAGCGCAGCGGAGAAGCGCAGCGCCAAGACGCAGGTCATTAGCCGCTTGCGCCAGGAACTCGCGCAAGGCAGCAAGCACCCTGAGCGCTGGCTGGCGCAGCAGTTGAATAACGCCCAATTGGCTTCGATTGCTACTTATACGCAACTTGTACCGGCGTTTCGCGCGCTGCTGGCGGAGCAGCATGGGGATATGGGGCGGTTTTTTGCCGTGGTGAAACAAATGAGCGCATTACCGCAGGACGAGCGCAATGCCGAACTGCAAGCGGCGTTGAACGCTAGTCGCAAGAACCTGGCGGCAAATCCTTAGTAATGCGGCGGACGTTCGTTGCCGGGCGCACGCTCGGGTGCTGCGTCGACTAATTCCCGAACATGTTCCACCAAAGAATCGATGAGTGCTTGTTGCCGGTCGATTTGCTTCTGCTGCGCGTACACTGTCTTGTTCAGATCCTCGACCGTGTCTTCCAGGTAGGTGATTTTGCTTTCGATGTGTTCCAAGCGGTCTTCGCTCATTGCGGTATTCCTTGCATGGGGTGCTTGCGCGAGATCTCGGGATCCTAGCATGAAACCTCCAGGTGGTTTGCCTATCGCGCAGGATCGGCTACCATTCCACACCACATTTTTTTCAAGGCGTATTCCCCATGCAGTCCGGCCCTAGAGAGATCACTAATTCATTTCGCCCCATTCCGCTTGAAGTACCGGAGGGCATGAAGCCAAACGAATTTTTCAACAGTGCCGAAAACCTCAACGACTTGGTGCACAACAACGGCTTGCTGCAAAATCCGGAGGGCCTGCTGCTGTATCGCAAGGCGCTGGGCCACAGCAATGAGTTCGATTGCTCGATTATCTACAACACCTCGCAAAGCATTCTCGACCCGCTGGGCCGGCCGGTGCGGCGCACGCAGGTGCCGGAGCAGGTGAAGAACGTCTGGAACCGCATGAACCAGATCATCATCGCCTACATGCTGGAGCGCTATCCCAATCCCGATGAGACACTGGTGCTGGCGGGCGAGGCCAGCTTGGATGCCACTTGGCCGCTGACTTCGCCCGGCGTGCCGAGTATCCGCATGCTGCACAATCACTTCATCGTGTTCAACAAGGCCGAGCTGCGCGATGCGCCGCTGGCCGACTTGAACAATCCCAATCTCACCGATGGCGGCCAGCACTCGCTGTTTCAGTCCTACATGCGCGCCGTGTATCGCGCCTTTTTCGACGAGCTCGACCTGCAAATTCTGCGCCCGTGCCAAGACGGCAGCTGCAAGATCGCGCTCACCGGTTATCCGCAAGGCTTGCCCAGTTGGGAAGTGCAGGGTGGCGTCGAGGCGCTGCAGGAAGTGCGCTTCTGGAAGGAATACGACACCATTCTCATGGGCTTCATCGACTTTTATCGCACCTTTTTCACCCAAGTCTCGACGCGCAACGCGGCACTGCCGCGCGACATTAATTTCCCCGAATTGGTCGAGGCCAAGCTGCAATTCAACAACGACTTTCTCAAGACCGCGAAGATGGTGCGCGACCGCTGCATCAAGGACGCCAAGTACGCCAACTCCATCCGCTGGCAACCGGCCTTCAAACAGCTGATCTACCGCAACGATCAAGGCAAGCTGATCGTCACCATCAGCCAGAACTCCATCGGCAACGCCATCACCGAGTTGCTGGGTGTGGTGGTCAAGCGCACGCCCGACGCCGATGCCTACGCCCGCGCCGAGCCGGCGCTGATTGAAAAATTATTGGCGGTGCGGCGCCGCCTGGTGGAGGCCGATCTGGGCGAAGGGATTGCTACGCCGCACTGGGGTGCTGCGTAATATTCCGTTCCTCGAAGCTTGGTGCATGGAAATAGTGGCGCGGCTAAAAGCATTCACCGCGGCACTACCCGTGCGCTTTCGCCGCTGCCCTCGACGCGTACCGCCATGCCGTCTTTGAGCCGCGCATCGGTCGGCTGCGTAATGGTCACGCTGCCACCGGTCACCATATTCACCGTCACCTGCTGCGCGGTCTCCTTGCCAAGCTTGCTTTCCGCGTAAGTGCCGGCAAGCCCGCCCAATACCGCGCCCGCCACCGTGGCGGTTTTGCTATCGCCGATGGATGCGCCGAGAATGCCGCCCGCCACGGCGCCGGCGGCGGTGCCGACCCCGAGCTTGTAATTCTTATCGACATGAACGGTTTCGAGCTTGCTAATGGTGCCATTGCGGTCGGATTGGATCGTGCCGCTGGTCTCGCCAAATTTGGTGCCGCCTTTCGATCCCAGAGATTCCATCTCTGCGCAGCCACCCAGGAAAACAATCAACAAAATAGGAAGAATCATTTGGGTTTTCATGGTCTATTCCTTTATTGCCGTTTAAATCACCAACATAGTAAATATCACGCAGAACTAGCGAGTTTTCCCCAGCGGGGAAAATAAATAATCGCCGTCTCGAAAGTGTTTTATAAAACGTAGTATTGATAAAAAGCAGCTTACGCGTACATACTGCTTTAAACCCCAAGCGCGCGCCGGACAGTTGCCACGCCCACCATTGCCAGGAGCGCCATGAACGATACCGTCCGCAATCTGCTCGACCAAATTAGCGCGCTCGAAGACAAGCTGCGCATTGCGGTAGAGGAACAGGAAGGCAAGCTGCGCTATACGTTTGAAGGCAAGCGTGTCGCCTTTGAGCAATCCGTCAGGGAAGCGCATGCCCAGTTGAAGATGGGCGCGTTGCGCTGGATTATCTCGGTGCGTCCGCAAAACTATTTAACCGCGCCCATTATCTACGGCATGATCGTGCCCTTGGTTTTTGCCGATCTATGCGTTTCGTTTTATCAAGCAACTTGTTTTCCGGTTTACAAAATCACCAAGGTGCGACGCCGGGACTATATCGTTTTCGACCATCGGCACTTGGCTTACCTCAACTTCTTCGAGAAGTTCCATTGCCTGTATTGTTCCTATGCCAGCGGCTTGCTGGCTTATGCGCGAGAAATCGTTGCGCGCACCGAGCAATATTTTTGCCCGATCAAGCACGCGCACAAAATCTTGCAGTCCCATGAGCGCTATCGCCGGTTTTTGGCCTACGGGGATGCCGAGGATTATCACGCCCACTTGGAAGAGTTTCGCGCTGCATTAGCGCGGGAAAAGGAAAAAGATAAGGCCGCGTAGTCGTCGCGTTTGATGCCGGCCCCAGCAGAGAGAGGGCGCATCCTGACGGCAACTCCTGTATAGTATCCGGCGGGGCTTGACGCCAGTCACTCAAACGCAGTTCATCCGCCCCATCTATCCTGCTGATGATTCTGCTGCCGCCTTCGTGCCGCGGCTCCCGCTACCGCACTCTACTAACCCTGCAAGCACCCTACAATGCGAAGCGGACAACTCCGTGTTTTGAACACAGGAGGTCAATATATATGGCAAAAGAAGAATTGATTGAAATGGAAGGCGTGGTTGACGAAGTCCTTCCGGACACGCGTTATCGCGTCACGCTGACCAACGGCGTCAGCGTATCGGCGTACGCATCGGGCAAGATCCGAAAAAACCACATCCGCATTTTGGCGGGCGACAAAGTTTCCTTGGAGATGTCTCCCTACGATCTGACCAAGGCCCGCATCAGCTTTCGGCATAAGGATGAGAAAGCGCCGGCTTTTACGCCTTCACGGCCGCAGTTTCGGCGTCGCTAAGCATAACGCAGTTGTCGCAGGCATAAAAAAACCCCGGCATGCCGGGGTTTTTTCTTATCCAACGACTGCGAAATTACGCAGCTTGGATGTTTGATGCTTGCTTGCCTTTAGGGCCGGCGGTCACTTCGAAAGAGACGCGCTGATTTTCTTGCAGCGACTTGAAGCCTTCTGCGCGAATCTCGGAGAAGTGCGCGAAGAGGTCATCGCCACCGCCATCGGGTGTGATAAAACCAAAACCTTTAGCGTCGTTGAACCACTTAACAGTACCTGTTTCCATTGCATTTTCCTTAAATAAACATTTGGGCAACATGCCCGATCCATCGAATATCAAGGAAAAAGAGGCCAACTAAAAGGTACCGCGATTTAAGTCTTGAATCCCACAGACGCAGGTAGGATATCCTAAAACCCATTAAGTTCAAGATAATTCGCATTTATTTTGGGTGGGACAGCAAGGCCTTGGCCGCATGGCGTAAGACGAAATCGACTGTTGCGACTACTATTACGAGACCAAAGCAAAAGGAACTTTAATCATGAGCGACAAAATCAACAAGACTCCGGAACAGTGGAAAGCCGAACTCACCCCAGAGCAATATCAGGTATGCCGGGCAAAAGGCACCGAGCGCGCCTTCACTGGGCAATACTGGGACAACCACGAAAAAGGCCAATACCGTTGCGCCTGCTGCGGCGAGCCCTTATTCAGCTCCGACACTAAATTTGATTCCGGCACCGGTTGGCCCAGCTTCTGGGCGCCCGTGTCGGAAGACAATGTCGCCACTGAAACCGACAACAGCCTATGGATGAGCCGCACTGAGGTCACCTGCAAACAATGCGGCGCGCACCTGGGGCATGTGTTCAACGATGGCCCCCAGCCGACCGGGCAGCGCTATTGCATCAACTCTGTTTCGCTGAAATTCGATCAGGAAAAATAAAACGCCCCCCTTCCGCTGCGGGAAGAGGGAGAGCGTGCGATTTATTGCTGTACCGGCGTATGCGTCACAATGGTGCAATTCGATGAGCCGGTAATGCCGGCCAGGTTGTTCGTATCGAAATTGAATACGCCGTTAAAGCAGATCGTGCCGACTTTGTTCGCCAATTTGCCGACGCCCGCCGTTTCGTGCAGGCCGGAGCAACCCGCCATGCGGATGGTGAAGAGGTTGGGGGTGTCGGGGTTAGGCGCCACCGGGCCGTATAGAAACAGCGCGCGGCCTTCCAGCGGCACGTTGGGGTCGGAGCTCAGCGTGGAGCCATCGGGGAAAGATAATTTACAACCCGCGCAGCTGAAATTCACCACTGGCGAAGGGTTGGCGAAGTCGAATTTATCAAAGGTAATCTTGGCATCGGTGAGCACGACTTTATAGTCGTCGTCATCGCCATCATGTTTACTCGTGCGAATAATGCCATTCCCCTTAATGTTCGGCGCGGTGCCAACAGCGCTGATCGCGTAAGTCGTTTTGCCGGTAAGGGAATCATAACCATAGTATTGACCGGTTGCTTGAAAGTTATACAGCATATCTACGGGATCGGTACTCGCTGCATTGGCGCTCGAAACCGCGAAGACGCTGGCGGCGCACATTGCGATAACGCTTATTTTTTTTACCCAATTACTTTTGCTCATGATTCCTCCGTGGTGGCATTAAGAGTCCCGGTGCGGGATAAAACCGTCTATCAATTCTGCGAGATATGACGATAAGCAATTATAGGAATTTTGTGTGCAAGGTGCTGGTATATTTGTACTAATTTCAAAAAATGAAGTTCTCGCTTATTCGCAAAACCTTGTGCGGTTGTTTTTTTCAAAGAATCCCCAGTTTTTTCATTTGATTTAACGCAAGGTCCAGTCATTCATTACTCAAAAATAAAGTTGCTATATTGAAACCATTGGCAATTGCCTTGCAGGAAAATTTCCAGCGCATGATGCAAGCACCAGAGTCTTGTTCGACTAACGCATGGAGGATAAATAGATGGCTAAACAGCAGCGTACATCGTCTAATCCGAGCAGCGATGCTGCGATTACCTGGCGTGGAAGCTTCAGCTTAGAGCAGCGTGAGGCCATGATTCGTGAAGCCGCGTTTAATCGCTACGCGCAGCGCGGCTATGTTCCGGGACATGATATTGAAGACTGGCTGGCAGCCGAATCCGAAATCGAAACCGGACTATCCACGCCGCAACCGGGAGAGCCTGCGGAATATGCCCTGGAAAGCGGGGCACAGCAAAGCGGCGCTCATGGCCCGTGGGAAGACGATGCCTTGAAGCGCGCCATCAAGCGCCATCCGCAAAAGGCCATCCCGCAAGTGGAGGGCATCGAACCGGACAAGGCGCCATCCAAGGAATAACGCGATTGCCGCTTCTGATCAGCAAATCGCTGCCATAGAAAGTAAGGCCTATGACCAACCATGTGACCCAAGTCGGCGCCCCCGATCCCGAACTCAAAACCTCGCCCATCTACGACGAGAACGAAGATGAGTCACTCGATCTGGAACTCGAAACCGGCGCTTGTTATTTCAACAATGTGTCCTATCCAAAGGGGCAGTATTTGCTGAGCGGCGACGAGCTGTTGCATTGCGAAGAGCGCGGCATCTGGGTGCGCAAAGGGGAAATGCGGCCGGAGTAGCTTAGCGCTGATTTCGGTTGTGCATGGTGCGGCGGTTCACGCCTGGCCAAACAGCCAGCGCAGCGCAAATCCCGTCAGCCCGAACACTAGGCAAGGCATCAATACCGTGCGCACCTCCGAGCCCAGCACGCGCAAGCCGCGCCACGACAGCAGCGCAAACAGGCTCAACGGCGACACCACGATCACTCGCCACGGCAGAAAATATCGCCGCTGTGAAAATGGGCTGAAGAATGCGACGCCGAGACCGCCATTGGTCAGCGCATCCAGCAGTCCGTGGGAAGCAATGCAGACGAACAGCAGCAGAAACGCCAGCAGCGGCTGCGCGCCCAGCGCCGGCGCCAGCAGCGCTCCAGCGCCCGCCATCAGCACGCTGAACAGCAGCGAGTGGGTAAAGCCGCGGTGACCGAACGCATGCGCGTAGGGGACGCCTAGCCACAGTCCGAGCGCATCGATGTCGGGCAATACCGCGTAAGCCAGCGCCAAAAGCATCAGGCTGGGTGGCACCAGATGCGTACCCAAGGCGGCAGTCAGCGCGAGCGGCACAGCGAGGTGGGAAATGGGCGTCGCCATGCCGATCTCCTCGTGCCGCAGATGCCGCCTCGCTGCGCTACGCGGGATACATTTTTTTGATAAAGCTCCGATCCCGCGTCGATAGAGTGTAGTTCATCAGCGTGGGCTTGCCGCCGACGATCAATTCACCGGGGAAGGAATACAGCATGATCGACTTTTTATCGAAGGTCGAAGCATTGAGCTGATTGATCGAATATTTCTCGATCACGTTGGAATACGTATCTTGCTTCGACCAGTAATTGGGCGGTCCCGCGAAGTACTGATACACCTTCGCTTCATTCCACTTAATGCCGCCTCTGGGATTTTGGTGCTCGTGAATGCAACCGAGCGCATGGCCGAACTCGTGCACCACCACGCGGTTGTATTCCCGGTCGTCGGTATCGTCATCGAGCCAGCCGAAATTCATGGTCGGCTCGTTCTTGGGGATGCCCAGGTTATCGGTGCCGATGTACGACCAGGAACCGGGGTCGGCCTTGAACGAAATGCGGATATCGGATTTCGTGCGTGCCGCGTTGAAATCGAATTTCACGTTGGCGTATTTCAGCCATTGCGTGGCATGGTCTTTGACCTTTTGTTTTTGGATTTTAGAGCCGTCCAGGAAACAAATTTTCAGTTTGCGGCCCTTGGCCCACATTTTCCCGGTCTCCAGCGCCATCTTCATCGGATGGTTGGAAACACCCGGCAGGCGCTTGTGCACCGGCTGGTTCTTCTGATTTTCCTTGATGGAGAGTTGCATCGCCCGGAGCTTTTGCTCGCCGGTCAGGATGCGATCCACGCACATATGAATATGGCTAAGACCTGTCTTCTTCTTCATGATCCTATTCCTCCTAGAGATAGAAAATAGCGTTTAAGGGCTGCATCGATTCCTGGTTGCGATTGGCGATCAAGATATCGAAACAAACGCCTAAATACATTTTCAATATAGCAGCCGAAAAAAATTAAATAAGGTAAGGACGGCAACGGGCATGCTCGTCGACAAACGCATCGACGCCCAGCGCGTTATTTCAGGAATTGATTCCACGCCGAGACCGGCATTGGCTTGCCGAACAGATAGCCTTGATAGGCCACGCAATTGTTTTGCAGCAGGAAATCCCATTGCGCTTGGGTCTCCACGCCTTCCGCGATGACGTGCAAACCTAGTGTCTGGCTCATCGCCAGGATGGCGCGCACGATGGCGGCATCGTTGGGATCTTCCGTCACGTCGCGCACAAAGGATTGGTCGATCTTCACTTGCTGCAGCGGCAGGCGCTTGAGGTAGGACAGCGACGAATAGCCGGTGCCGAAATCATCCAGGCAGAAGCTTACGCCCAAGGCTTTGAGTTGTTGCATGCGCTCGATCACGCTATCGACATTATCCAGCACTACGCTTTCCGTCAGCTCCAGCTTGAGCCGGGTCGGATTGATGGCGCTCGCTGCCAGGCAATGCTGCACTAAGTCAACGAAGTCGTGCTGGTGAAATTGCCGCGCGCTCACATTGACCGACATCTGCAAGGCCTGGGCGCGCGGATCGTTTTCCCAGGCTTTGAGCTGGGCGCAGGCGGTTTCCAAAACCCATTGGCCGATGGGGAGGATGAGCCCGGTGTCCTCGGCCAGCGGGATGAATTCCGCCGGAGAGACCATGCCGCGCTGCGGCGTCATCCAGCGCAGCAAGGCTTCGGCGCCGATCAATGCGCCGAACTGATTGACCTGCGGCTGGTAGTGCAGCTGGAACTCGCCTTTTTCGAGCGCTTGGCGCAAGGCGACTTCCAGCACCGAGCGCGAGTCGATCGCGGCTTGCATGGCCGGGTTGAAGAAGCGCACCAAATTACGCCCGCCATCCTTGGCCTGATAGAGCGCCACATCGGCCTGTTTCAGCAGCACATCCACGGAGACGTCCTGGCCGCGAAACAGCGTCAAGCCGATGCTGGTGGTACCCTGAAATTTTGCTTCGTTGATGTTCAAGGCATAGGGCTGGTTGAGCGCAAAGCGCACCTTCTCCGCGATGGCTTCCGCCTGTTGCGCGGCCTGTTGCTCATCCTGCCCCAAGGCTTCCAGCATCACCACGAATTCATCGCCGCCGAGGCGGCTCACGGTGTCTTCCTGGCGCACATTGGTGGCCAAGCGCTGTGCCACCTCGACCAGCAGCCGGTCGCCGACATCGTGGCCTTGCGTATCATTCAGGGTCTTAAAGTGATCCAAGTCCAGGATCAGCAGCGCACCGAACTCGCGGCTGCGCTGGCTTGCGCTCAGGGCTTGGCCCAGGCGATCCATCAGCAGCCGGCGGTTGGGCAGTTTGGTGAGCGCGTCGAAATAGGCCAGGCTGCGAATTTGCTCTTCCACCTGTTTGCGCTCGGTGATGTCGCGCACCAGGCCCAGGACATACGCTTGCCCGGAAAATTCAAAATAATTGGCGTTGATTTCCACCGGAAAAGCCGTACCTTCGGCATTCTTGTGGTGGCTTTCGAAGATCATGGTTTTCTGCGTTTTGAGTTGATCCCAGAACGCCTGCCACTGTTCCGGCTGCGTGGTATCGCGATCCACGTCGATCACGCGCAGTTTCAGCAGCGCGTCGCGCGCATGACCGAGCGCCCGGCAGGCCTCATCGTTCACATAATGAAAGTAGCCTTGTTCGTCGGCCATATAGGCCGCTTCCTTCACATGGTTGAGCGCAAAACTCACCAAGGAAAATTGACGATTGGTGCTTTCGCGATCGGTGATGTCGCGCGCGACGCCGAGTACGCCGAGCATCTTCCCGTCCCGGTCGCGCAGCGGCGTCTTGATGGTCTCGAACAAGGCGCGGCGGCCGCTGGCGGTGGATCTCACCCATTCCTCGTTTTGGGTCGGCTGTCCGGCCGCCATGGCCTCCAGGTCTTTCTGCCGAAAAAAACGCGCCAGTTCGGGTTCGACAAAATCGAAATCGGTCTTACCGATAATCGCCGACTCCGGTACGCCGTAAAAACGTTCCAAGGCCGGGTTGCCCATTTGATACACCCCCTGCGCATCCTTGATCCAGATCGGGTCGGGAAAGGATTGTAGGATCAGGTGTTTTAGCTGCTCGCTTTGCTCCAGATTGCGGGTGAGCGTTTTCAACAGATCATGCTCGCGTAGCAGTGTGCTTTGCTTGAACATGGCCAGCACGATCACGATCAGCGCGCCGCAGTAGACGGCGTAGCTGACAGCCTGGGACAAGCCTTCATAGGAATCCGCCCAAATCACCGCAAGACTGGAAAGCACGACCGCCACTAACGGCAACAGGCGTAGAAAACCTTCGCACCAGCGCTCCCATCGCGCATTGCGCGAGGGCTCGATTTTCCAAAACAAGACGGCCATGCCCATGCCCAATACCGAAAACGAAAACAGGCTGTTGAACCAAGAGCCGTCGATGGTCGCGTTATCCAGCGCCATCGAATTCCACACCATCCAGCACACGCTGGTAATCGCCAGGGAAACCAGGAATAGCCAGAAGCTCCAAGAAAATTTCAAGCGCAGTGTCGGGATCGCGATCAGGCCGATGCAGGCCGCCGTAAACAGGCTCACCGGATAGGCTACCAGCACGACCAAGGGCAGCAGCGGCATGGCGCCGCGCTTGGGTAAATACAACACCAACACCAGCGTCAACGCGGCGATGGCCAGCATGGCCGCATCCAGCAGCAAGGTCTTGCGCTGCACGCGGTCGGCCATGCGCAAAGCCTCGAGCAGCAATCCGGCGCCGACGCAGGGACCCAGCCATAAATAAAACAAGTCGGAGGGGGAGGGAAAAGCGCCATAGCCGATTGCTGTCTGCACATCCCAGACGATTTGGCCGATGGCGTATGCGCTCAGGCCGATGGCGATCCAGCGCAGGCCTTTGGCGCTTTCGGCCGGCGCGGTGCGCAGGCCGAGCCAGGCAAGAATCGCGGCAGTGGCGGTGCCCGCCGTCCAGTGCAGGTTGTCGAAGAAACGCACCCAGTGCATATCCTGCGCCCAGCGGATGCCGGCGACCCCCGCCAGCAAGCCTGCCATACCGAGCATCCACACGACGCGCGTGCGTGAGAAAGCATTATTCCGGCTGCGCTGGTGCATCGGTAGCATACGCTCCCATAAGATCTTTAAAACGGTGGTGACGCAGTGCGCGCCGCCGAGAGTCTGCGCCATGCTATCTGCATGGCATTATATATTTCGGCGGCAATTATGCATCCGCAACTTGATCGTAGATCGAAACAACGGCGACCAATGAAAACGTGCAGATTTTTTACGTTCCCCGCTGCTATAATTTTCTGACCGATTCATAGCTCAGGAGCGCGTCAACATGTTCGCCTTATCGAAATCCGCAACTGTGGATCAACTGCAACTCGATACCCTGCTCGAAGGCAAACCTTTCCGCCTCACCCTGACCGAGGCAGCGCATCGCGCCTTGGCCCAGCGCGCGACGCCGCTGATCGCCGAAATGGAATTTTATTTCTCCTGCTTGATCCGTTTGCAGGTGTTGTTCTACGAGCAGGACGAAGCCGCGACGGCCACTCCCATTACGCCGCATCTCGCGGTGCACTTCCGCCCCGTGATGAGCCGGCGCTGCGACTTGCACGCCGTCGAAGGCAAGTCGCCGCTGGATGATTTCCCGCTGGTAAAGCGCGCGCCGTATGTGCCGCATTGGCTGCATCTCGATTACAAAAAAGGCGCGTGGGTGGGCGAGTTCGGCTATCAGTCGACGCATAAATAACTCGGCACCGCAGACCCCCGGGGGAGAAACAGACCCCCGGGGGGAGAAACAGCCCCCATCCCTTGCCGCCACCCTGGCAAATCTTGCCGGTGCAAAACTACGGACTGATCCCGCGTCCAGCGCGCGCTCTGCGCTAACTGCTTGTCTTGCCGGACAAAAAATCTCGTCATTTTGCGCGCATCAAGTAGGCACGCTGCTTGCTCTATGTAACACAAAGGAGCAAAACGCCATGGACATTAACCCCGCTACACTCACGCAAAACCTTGCCCTGTTTCAATCGCAGGTGCTGGGCTCACTGTTCGGCGCCAGCGCCAGCGATTCCGGCACAGCGGGCGTGGGCGATATTTTTTCAACGCTGCTCGCGCAACAAACCGGGCGCAATAAAACCGATACCAGCCTCACCGCTCTGCTCAACCCAGCTAAGGACGCAAACGGCCTCTCGCCTACCGGCCGCAACCTGGCGCTCTTCAATCCGGAAGCGGCTTACAACTTTGCCACCTTCATCAACAGCCGCGACGTGCTGTACAAAGCGCAATTTTCCGAACTCAGCCAAATCAAATCCGGCGTCTCGCAGCTACAGATCGCCGGCCAAGGCTTAGGCGATATCAGCACCAACACCCAGCCCGCCGGCGTGGAAGCGCTGCTGCAAAATTTTGTGGGGACTTATAACCCCTGGCGCGCGTCGTTCAATGCCGACATACAACAGGGCGGGCTGCTAGACCATGTGCAAGCCGCCGAGGTATCGCTGCATGAGCTGGAGCAAAGCGTGAGCAACCGTTTCTTTGGTGCACAAGACGGCGTGCGCGGCCTGAGCGACCTCGGCATCAGCATCGACCCCAGCACCCATTTCGCAACGCTGGATAGCCAGCAACTTGCCGCCACCCTGAGCGCCAACCCGCAAGGTGCCGTCAACGCCATTCATGCATTCAGCAGCAACTTCGCCAAATCCGCGGCGCTGCTGAATTCGGACAATAACTTTATTCCCAACCAGCTCAACAACCTCAGCCGCGTCATTCATTACATCGACGATCACAAAGTCGCGCTCACCCAAGAATTCGGCACTGGCGATCCTGCCGCCCCTACTGGAAAAGTCGCCCAAGCGCTCGCGGCGTACAACCAGAGCTACTCCTAAAATACAAGGCAAGTCGCCCTCTACAGCTTGCACAGGGCTTGAATCGGGTGCGCTTTGTACCACACTGAATACCTTAGGCAACCTAAATAAGGAGTTCACTGTGAATACCACCGAACTAGCAAGAGAGATGAGCGCCGAAGCGCAAGCGGAAGTGTCAAAAGAGCAGTTGATGGCGGATTTCAGGGTGGTGGTCAACGATGCGGAAGCCTTGCTGAAGGCCACGGCCAATCAAACCGGCGATAAGCTGGCCGCGGCGCGGGCGAAAGTGGAAGAGTCGCTGCAGGTCGCGCGCGCCAGATTGGCGGAGGCGCAATCGGCCGTAGTGGCCAAGACCAAAGCGGCTGCCAAGGCGACGGATGCTTATGTCCATGAGAATCCCTGGAATGCGGTCGGCATCGCCGCTGCGGTCGGCTTGCTCGTCGGCATTCTCATCGGTCGCCGCCACTAGGCCATGGCTGAGGCTAACACCGATAGCGGCACGGGGCTGTTCGAATCCCTGAAGACGTTTTCGGCGACATTGATTGCGATCACCCACACGCGTCTGGAACTGTTGTCGACAGACCTGGAGGAAGAGCGCGAACACTTGTTGTCGATGCTGGTGCTGGGTTTGCTGGCCTTGTTTTGCATCGGCGTGGGCGTGGTGTTGGCAACGATTTTTGTGGTTGTCGCCTTCTGGGATGGCTACCGGCTGGCGGCGCTGGGCACCCTGGCCGCGCTGTTTGTGTCGGCGGGGGCGGCGGCCGTAGGATTCGTCAAACACAAGCTGCGCATCAAGCCGCGGATTTTTGCCGCGAGCTTATCGGAGCTGAGCAAAGACCGGCAGCACTTGTCTTCTCGCACATGAATGAAAAGCATATCCAGCTGGCCCAGAAGCGCGAGCGCCTGATTGCACAGGCGGCGCAGCAACGCGCCACGCTGGCGCGCAGCGTGCAAACTTGGCGCGGCCCGTTGGCGCTGGCCGACCAAGGGCTCTCCGCGCTGCGCTATCTGAAACACAATCCCTTGTGGGTGGTCGGCGGTGTGGCGGTATTCGTGGTACTGCGCCGGCGCAGCGCGGGCAAATGGCTGCGGCGCGGTTGGGTGGCCTGGAATATGCTGCGTCGCTTGCGCGCGGCTAGGCTGCGCGTCCACTCGCAAATAGCGCCGTTACGTTAAGCGGAATACCTTGCGCGGTATTCAATGCGGCAATCTCGGCCATGCTGGGCTTTCGGGGGGGGGGTTGCAGACCTTCCCTAATATTTTCGTTGTTTATGCCGTAAATTACCTTAAGGTGAAGTAAATCACGTTACTGAAAACTGGCCAATATGCGCTTTCCCATCGATCCGCCGCCACCGCTTAACGTCACCGATAACCCGTATGAAGTACAGGAAACGGCGGGTATCAAAGCTTTGCGCCCGCTGGGGCCGAGCCCGCGGCACCAGCAAATCGTGTGGCCGCGGCACGAGCCCGAGCCGCCAGTGGAGCAGCGCCAGGCCGGCGCAGATACCCGTAAAAGTGCTGATCGCCGTCAGGCAGACCGTCGCCAGTACACGCAAAAAGTATTGGTCGATACCCGCTTGGGCCGCGATCGACGCAATACCCGGCGCCGCCCCGACGACCCGCCGCCGCCCAGCATCGACGAAAAAGCTTAGTCCTGTATCAACCCGAAAAATCTTCCAAGCGATTATTGGGAGCGGGGAATGTCTTGGCTTGCCTGCGACATGGGCAGCGGTTCCGGCCGGTGCAGAAAAAATCCCTGGCCGTAATCCACGCCGATTTCCTTGAGCGCGATCAGCGTATCGTGGTCTTCCACAAACTCCGCCACGCAGCGCAGGCCCAGGGTTTTGGCAATCTGCGAGATGGCGACCACGATGGAATAGTCGTGCTGGTTGCGCAGCATGTTGCGCACGAAGCTGCCATCGATCTTCAGATAATCCACCGGCAGGGTTTTCAAGTAGCCGAATGAACTCAGGCCGCTGCCGAAATCGTCCAGCGAAAACTGGCAGCCCATGCGCTTGAGCTCGCTCATGAACTGGCCGGCGTGGGCGATATTCTGGATCGCCGCCGTTTCCGTGATTTCGAAGGTCAGTTGTCGCGGTCGCACGCCGCTGCGCAGAATTTCCCGCTTCACATAGTCGAGCAGATCGGATTGGCCCAACGACTGGCCGGAAAGGTTGATGGCGAAGCTGGCCATGGGGCTGTCTACACCCTGCTGCGCGATGAGCTTGAGTGCGTGGTGCACCACCCAGCGGTCGATGTCCGGCATGCGCCGGAAGCGTTCGGCTGCGGGGATCAGCTTGCCCGGCGGGATGAGCGAGCCGTCGTCCTCCAGCATGCGAATCAGCAGTTCGCAACGCAGGGAAAGCTGCGCATCGTCCGTCAGCGGGAAAATTTTCTGGTGGTACAGGACGAAGCGATCCGCTTGCAGCGCAGGGGTAATGCGCGACGACCATTGCATTTCCAATTGCCGCCGCGCTTGCTCCACATCGTTCATTTGCGACACATGGATTTCGTTGCGCCCTTTGTCCTTGGCCACGTAGCAGGCGACATCGGCTGCGGTAAATATGTCGGCCAAGGTACCGGACCCCGGGCGGATGGCGACGATGCCGATACTGACGCCGATTTCGAAGGCGTGGTCGTCCACTACATAGCGGTAATCGCGAATGCTGTTGCGGATTTCCGCCGCGTAGAAGGCCGCTTGATCGAGATTGACGTCGTGCAGCAGCAATCCGAATTCGTCCCCGCCCAGGCGGCCGACCATGTCCTTGTCGCGCGTCTTGTCGCGGATCAGCTTGCCCAGTTCGATCAGCAGTTGGTCGCCGGCGTAGTGCCCACAGGTATCGTTGACCACCTTGAATTGGTCTAGATCCATGTAGCACATGGCATGCACGCGGCCTTCTTCGGCGACTTCCTGCAGCGCTTGTTCGATGTGCCGCTCGAACTGGCGGCGATTGATCAAGCCGGTCAGCGTGTCGTGCGTGGCCTGGTATTCCAGGCGCCGCGCAATTTCGCGTGTAGCCGTCACGTCGCGCACCACCAGCACGGCGCCCACGGTTTGCCCCGCGCGGTCGCGAATCGGCGAGGCGGTTTCCTCAATGGCATAGACGCCGCTTTGACCGCTGATTAATTGGGCGCGCGCCATGCCGCTGATTACGCTGTTCTCGGCTAGGCACAGGCGTACCGGGTTGACCAGCGGGCTGCCGGTCGGCTCGTCCACCACTTGATAAATCTTCTCGATCGGCTTGCCGCGCGCGCTCGCCAACCCGTGTCCGGTGAGCTTTTCGGAGACGGGGTTCATATAGCGCACCAGTCCACTGACATCGGTGGTGATGACGGCGTCGCCGATCGAGTGCAGCGTGACTTCGGCCCGCTCCTTTTCTTCGTGCAGCGCCTGTTCCGAGCGGTGCAGCGCTTCCACGCGCTCTTGCACGGCCTCGGACATGGCGTTGAAATTCGCGCTCAACAGGCCGATTTCATCGCGTCCTTGAATCGGAATGCGCGCGGCGTAATCGCCGGCCGCGATCTTTTGCGTGGAGCTGACCAGATAACGGATATGCCGCGTCAGCAGATAGCCCGCGCCGGCGAGCAGCAGGAAAGACAGCAAAATCTCGGTCAAAGCAATCAGGCTGCCCTGGCGCAGGATGTTGTCGCGGGAAGCCGCGAGTGACACGAGCGACAATCCAAAGCGCACGCTGCCCACCTGCACTTTACTCACGGTGAGGGGCGCACTGGCGTCGTAGATCATATCGCTGACACTGCTGCCCACATTCATGTCCAGCGCGGGCATGCGCGCCGCATCGATTGCACCGGCGCGGGCGTAGATTTCATTGCGGTTATCGTAAACGACGATATAGGTCAGATCCGACAGGCGATTGCTTACGAGTTGCGTGATGATCTCGCGGATCGCGGCATGGTCGCGTTCGAACAAGCGTGCGCTCAGCGATGCATTGAGCAGCGGCGTCAGCGCTTCCAAACGCGTTTGGGTCTGTTCTTGCAGGGTTTCATTCAATAGCCGGAAACTATTGGCAAGCAGCAGTCCCAGCATAATGGCCTCGACCGCGATGCTGACGATGACCAATTTGGTTCGGATGGAGCGCCAGAAGGGTACGCGGGAAGGGCTCATGGATGCGGTTATGGGGTTTGTTTGGTGAGGGCGCGGGTATAGGGGTCGAGTTGCCTCATGGTTTTGTCGTCAATTTTTTCAAAATGCTTGAATTCGGTGGCGCTGAAGTAGGCCTTGCCTTCGTTGGTTTTGTCAAAGCCGAGGACGGCGACTTGTATGCGCTTGATCAGTTCCGCCGGCAAGCGGCGGTTGGCCATCAACATAAAGCCGGGAACCGCCGGTGTTCTGCCGATTTCACGCAGTTGTGCGCGCACCTCCGGATCAGCTTTGTCCCATAGCACAAAGCCGGTAACCGAAGCATCGCTCTCGCGCCGAACCGGCGCATACAGCGCATTGTTGTGCGTTAGGCTACCGATGACGGTGATGTCCTGGCCGGGCACCAAGCCGTTCTGGCGGAGCTCATCTACGCCCAACTGGTAAATGATCGAAATCGGCTGGGCCATCATGATGGTTTTGCCCTTCAGGTCGGCGAGGCTGCGAATGCCGGAATCCTTGCGCACCAGGAAAACACCGAACACCTGATGCGCCGTCTTGGCGACGCGGATGTAGCCGTCGCGGGTTTCCGCCAGGCGGCCCAAGTGCGGTGCGGTGAGTATCAGATCGTATGCGCCCTGCTGCGTGCGCGCCATGAATTCGGCAAAATTCGGCGCGGTGATCATCTCCACCGGCCGTTGCAACTGCGCCTCTAGATAGGTCTTCAGCGGCGTGTGCAATTCCATCAATTGGCCGCGCGAAACATAAGGAAAAAGGCCGAGGGTGAGTGGCGCCTCAGCACCGCGAACCAAGCCGGAGACGGCGAGGAGAATGGCGAGCGAGAACCAGCGAATAGTTTTCATACGAGCCCCCTTCTAATAACCTTAGTCAATCCTTGGCAGCTCAGTCAAGCGCTGTAATGTAACAGGCATCAAATTCCTGCTGGATACAAGCCCGCCGCTTGTTCCAACTGCGCCACCACCCGCGCGCGCAGCTTTTGTGGCGCGAGCACTTCGACCTCGGGTCCGTGTTTGAGAATATCCATGATCAGTTCGCGGTCATCGGAATAGGGGATTTCCAAGAGATAGCTGCCATCGGTTTGGAACTTGCTTTTTTGCCGTGGGTGCCATTGTTCGTAGGCCACCCAGCGCGCGCGTTGCGCGGTGAATTTGAGCTTGGCCCATTGCACTTTTTTGCCGGAGAAAATGCCATAGCCGGCGCCCAGCACTTCGTCCAGGGTTTTTTCCGAGAGGTTTTTAGCCGGCGCTTCCAGAATCTCGGCTTTGAGAATCGAATCCACGGCGAAACTGCGCAACTCGCGCCGCAAGTGGCACCAGGCATCGAGGTACCAGTTGTCGCGGTAGTGCACCAAGCGTTGCGGCGAGATTTCGCGCTCGGTGGTCTGGTTGCTGCCGCGGGCGCGATAGGTGATAAACAGCCGCTTGCGCCGCAGCAGCGCCGAGCCGACTTGCTCGAAGTGGTGCAACTGCATGTGGCGCGCACCGACGCCGATGATGCGCACGCGTTTGCGCACTTCCTCCACCGTATTGTCGGCGGTGCCGAGCAGGCCGTTGAGCCGCGCCATGAGCGGCTGGATGTGCGGCCCGAGCAGACCGCCTTGGTCGAGCGTGGCGAACAAATGCTGCATGGTCAGCAGGGCGTGGATTTCCGAGGCGTTGAACCACAAGCCGGGCAGTTCGAATTGGCTGCCGGCCGGGCTGTCGCTTTTATCGTAACGGTAGCCGCCGGCGGCGCGATCCCAGGTGATGGGCGCGTTGAGGCGATTGCGCAGGTATTCGAGATCGCGCTTGATGGTGGCGGGCGAGACTTCCAGCGTTTCGATGAAGGTTTGAAACGGGACGACGCGGCGTTCGGTGATGAGTTGATCGATTTTGTAGAAGCGTTCGGTGCGGTCCACGGCATCCCCTATGCGTGTGTAATCGAATGACGCTCAGTGGCGGGCGCCGCCACGCTCGATGTTAGCCACATAGCCGCCGGCGCGCGCCATCGCTGCGCGGATCTGTTCCAGGCTGAGGGTCTGCATCACAGCATCGCGCAAGGTCTCGGCATCGGGGTCGCCTTGCAGCATGGCCACGCTGAGCCAGGCGTAGGCTTCCACTGCGTCTTGATCCACCCCGCGGCCTTCGGCGTAGACCAAGCCGGTGCCGTATTGGGCATCGGTATTGCCTTTCAGGGCCTCTGCACGCAGCGCTTGCGCCAGTTCTGGATCGTGGCGCAGCAGGATCAATTGGCGCATTAGGTCGTGTCGTTTCTTCATGTGCTGAATCGTAGCATGGCGCGGCCGCACCAGGCATTTTATCTAGCTCACGCCATGAGCTAGTGCCCCCCGTATCCTGGCTTCACCCTAACCAGGAGGTGATCCATGAAACTCGACAAAATTAGCACGTTGGCGCTGGCTCGCATGAAGCAGCGCGGTATTTCGCTCGCAACCCTGCGCTATTTGCTGGCCCACGGGCGGGTGGAGAAAAAATGCGACGGTGCGCGCTTGGTGTATCTGGAATGCGAACCACGTAGCGGCGGGCGTACGCTGTATGCGTTATTGGATGCGGCAGGCGAGGTGATTACGGTGGAGCGGCGGGTGCGGCGCGACGATAGGCATGGCACAAACCAGGCGGCGGCTTGATGGGCGCAAGCGTTTCCTGTCTCGAACCGGATGCCAGTCGCGCCATGCGTAGCGTCCGGTACGATTTTTACGATGGCTTGGCGGCGCTGTTGCGAATTTGCGATGCGCTGAGCCGTCAGCCGACTGCATCCTTGGCCGCTTGGCTGCCGCGCGCACAAGGCTATCTGCAAGTGGCGCTGAAACATTTGCCGGAGATCGGCGGAGCAGACTATGCGCAGCGCGGATTGGCCGAGCAATGGCGCACGGCAAACTTGCTGGGCTGCGCGGCGCCGATCAGCGCGCGCTGGCTGCAACAGCAATTGCGCGTGGAATGCGGCATCCTCGCCGCACACCCGGGATTTTATTTTTTAGGCGAGGCCTTGTCCGAGGAGCTGGCCGCCGTGGTTTTCTGCGCGCGGCGACGCGCGGGTAGGGCTGGTTTATTTTGGGCTTGAGTCGCAATCAATTGCCGCTTGTCGCCGGCGCGCATTTTCTTGATGGCATGTTCGCGTTTTAACGCGGCGCTGCGATTTTCAGCGCTTTCTTGATACAGCAGCGCTACCGGCAAACGGCCGCGCGTGTATTTGGCGCCCTTGCCGGCGTTGTGCGTGGCCAGCCGCGCGCTGACATCGGTGGCCACGCCGGTGTACAGCGTGTTATCCGCGCATTGCAAAATATAAATGTGCCAATCGTTGTCGGGCATGGGCGCTGGAATCTTTGAACGAACGGGAATGCTAGCATGGGGCGGCGCCGGATGATGCCGCGTTTCAAGGTGACAGTGGCAACTTTGGCTTCGCCAGGAAAATGCAACACGCCTAATGGCGCTATTCTGTTTTAGCGTCTTAGCTGGCCGCGCTGTTAGCTGTGCGCTTCCGCCGTTTTATGACCGATACGAAAAATAATGAATTCGGCTGGTTTGACTGGGGCTATACCGATCTCGCAAATCAAGCGGCCATTGTCAATATCGTTTTGCGTCATCGTTGAGCGGTCGCAACGCACGAAAAATGCCTGTTCCGGTTTCGTGCCGAGTAGCGCGCCGCTGCGCCATTCGTTGTTCAGAAATGCGCTTATTGTTTGCCGGACATTGGCCCATACAGGCTCGCCATTCGGCTCGAAGACGACCCATTGCGTGCCTTGCTCGATGGAGCATTCCAAGTAAATACAATAGCGCCGGACATTCACGTATTTCCATTCCGGGGCCGCGCTTGCCGTTCTGGCGCCCCACAGCAGATGGCCGCGCCCAGGGAAGGAGCGCAAACAATTTACCCCTTGCGGATTCAGGAGGTCTTGATTTTCCTTGGTCAAATCGCGCTCAAAATGCAAGGCGCCACGCACCACTTCATTGGCCGGCGCTTTCCAAACGCCACGTTCGATATCCGTGCGCGCGTAGATGCCGCACACAAAACCGGATGGCGGCAAGGTGATTTGCGTCGGGTTGCTTTTGTTGCCAAGACGCGCCAAGGGATTGGCGATCACGACCCACGGGTAGTACAGCGCGGCATAACTGCTGTTGATCTTGGCGCGGGTTTGCCGTGCCTGATCCACCGTTTGCCCTGCGGGCGTATCCAATACCGCCACGCGGTAACGCATTTTCTCCGCATGGGCGATCAAGGCTTGCTGCACCGCTGCGAAACTGGCGGTAGCTAAAGCCGAATGTCCCGGCGCGGCAATGATCGAGATGTCTGCGATGGATTCGAGCAATGCCAAGGCGGCGCTGTAAGCACTAACGCCGGGCTCCGTGCCGGGCAGCGTAAAATTATTTTCATGGTCGGTGACAACCCTGCCGCCGCCGTCAACGCGCGGGACGAATGTGCGCGCGACGTATAGGCGCTGGCCGCCGTTTTCAAAAAATGCGCGCACGGCATGCGCCATGTAATTTGGCACATCAGGCGCGGCGTCGCTTGCTGCGCTATAAGAGAGATTGTCCAGGCCGCCATAGATGCGCTCGAATTCGACAAAGCTCGTGATCGGCGGCGACGCAGCAGCGTGCGGTCCCTTGAGCGTTGAACCCACAAACGCGCTAGTGCTGGTGCTCACGCCTTCGATCGATTTGGAACGAAAGCGCACTTCTTCGACGAATACGCCTGGCGCAAGATATTCCGGCATGGCTTCCTCCTTCTTTAGCACTCAGCATAGAAGATGCGACGGTATTTGCCAGATGCAGTGCTGGTTTAGCCCAGCAGCAAGCCTTGCCGCGCGAACGTCCACAGCATTTGCACGCAGGCGCTTTCCAGCAGCGCGGGATCGGTGTTTTGCCCATGGGCTTGCAGTGCTTCGGACATCAGCGCGACGAGTTGCTGCAAGCTGCGCGTGCCATCCAAATGCAGCAGCAGGGTGGCGCCGAGCGCATCGAGTTCGACCGCCGTGTGGCGCGCAGAGGCGACGATGCGGCCACGCGCCGCTTGGGCGCGCGCCAGTGGGTGGGCGCACGGTTGTGCGGCGAGGGCGTCGATGCTGGCGCCGGTTTCCAGTGTCGGGCGCACGGCTTGATAGGCGATCAGGCTGAACAGTTCGGTGCGGTAGGCATCGCTCGCCGCAGCGTCCAGGCTCCCGCCATGCTCGATCACCAATTCTCCGGCGCGTTGCTGTAATGCATCCCAAGTCAGCGCTTGCGGATAGTGCATGGCCAGCAGCATCAGCGCGGCCTTGGTCAGCGGCTGGCTGACGCTGTAACGATTGCCGGCGGGGCTGCTGAAGTCTTGCGGCGTAGCGCTGCCGAGATCGATTTCCGCATCGGAGGATAAATCCGCATAGTAGCTGAGCGTATCCAGTGCGCTGAGATCGGGCGTGGATCGCACTTGGGTATCGTTGCGCACCAACAGGCTGCGGCGGAATTTGCGCAGACGCGCCAGATCCAGCATTTGTTCTTGTTGCAGACGATCCGCGATGGCGGCAAAGGGTGCGGCGGCATCCGCGCCCAAGGTGTCGGGGAACATGGTCCAAGGTTCGGCATCGGCCAGATAAGCCAAGCCGGCATGCGCGGCGCGCTGCATGAAGCTGCTGAAGTGCAGCGGCTCGTTAATTTCTTCCAGGTACTCGTGATACACGTAAGAGGGTGCGGCGCGGCGCAGGTATTCGATTTCTTTCAACGCCAGTTGCGCATCTAAGCTCTGATTCGCACGCAGCGCCGGCTCGATTAAATCGAATAGCGCATGTGCTTGTGCCAGGCGCTCCGAAGCGCGACCGCCAGGCGCGCAATAACTCAACAGCGCATCGCGCAGCAGGCCGCGCACATGCCAGCCGGGCAGCGTGTTGTAGCTGATATAGGCGATGCCATTGGGCGCGAGGTGTTTGCCGCAAATATCCAGCAGCCGGTCTTGCACTGCACGCGGCACCCAAGAAAAAACACCGTGGGCAATGATGTAATCGAACTCGCCCAGATCATCCCCGTGATCTTCCAGGGGCTCGGTGATGCTGCGATGCAACACCTGCGCGTTGTTGAGACCCAGCTCGGTAATCAGCGCATTCGCCTCATCCACATGGCCGCGCGCCAATTCCACGCCGGTGCATTGGCTGCCGGGAAAATACCAAGCCAGCGGCAACAGATTGCCGCCACCGGCGCAGCCCAATTCCAACACGCGGCAGGAAGCCATCGGCGCTGCATCCACGCCATACAAGCGCGCCAGCGCCCGCAGATAATCCGGATGCGTGTCGGGCAGCGGCAGGCTTTCGTAGGGCAGGTCGTCGTAGCTGTCTAGGGTGCTGGGCATAGGGCTTAAGTGGATTATCCGAATAATTAGGGTTGGCGTCGATATGACGCCTGCTAAAATCTGCACATGGAAGAACGTCAGCCGAATAAACTCGAGCAGCTGCGCGCTACACTGGCGGCCAATGCGGAAGACTTTGTGCTGCTGTCAACACTACCAGACACCGCGACACATGCCCAGTTTATCGGCCGATTCGAGGGCCGCGATGTGGTGTGGGACATGCACCTTTATACGCTGCAACGCTATTGGCAAGAGCAAGATGCTGTGCCGGCGGCGGATTTATCGTTGCGCGGCTTAATGAATATTGCGCCCGGCGAGCAGGTTTACCACCTTGAAATCGCGCTCAATATTCCCGTGATCAATGTAGCCGCATTGAAGAAAACCATCGTCATGATGCGCAACTACCGGATGTTGCGCGTGGGGCAACACCGCTGGGGCTAGAAATCACTGCCACGACATGCGGGTCAGAGACGAATAGGCGCTAACATTGTAGGGAGTGGCCATGTCAATTTTAGTAACGGGGTTTGAACCTAACGACGACGGCTTGAATGCGTCGAAAATTCTGATTGAATCCTTGCGCGATGATCCGCCGCAACAATTGTTGGATTTTCGCGATCGTATTCATTTTGCGGTCATGCCGCCGAGCACTCAGCAGCTCCGAGCGGCATTCCTGGAGCAGTTGTCGCGCTACAAGCCGGCTTATTGCGTGTTTACCGGACAAGCGCCGGGAAGAAACAAGATTACCTTGGAAAGATTAGCCACCAATCTCAAGGATTTCGGTTCGTCCGATGGCGAGGGCAGTCAGCCGCAGGGCGACTTGATCGAAGCCGAGGGTGCGGCTGCTTACTGGAGCAGCTTACCCAATCAAGCCGAGTTGCTTGAGCGCCTCAGTGGAAGTGAAATCCCTGCGGCCTTTTCCAATCACGGTGGCAATCACCTCTGTAATCAATTGCTCTACCATGGGCTGCATCACGCACACTGCATGGGCATCAATTTGAAGTGCGGTTTTATGCATCTTCCTCCCTTGCCGATTCAAGCGCAGAAGCAATGGCTAGGTACGCCGTTTATTCCTCTCAGCATGGCGCGCGATGCCTTGGCCTTGGTGCTCGTTGAATTGGCTGGGCAGTTGCCAATCTTGCAGCAGCACGGTTGAGCTTGGATCACATGCGCTCAATGAGCCAAGGTTTGCTTTTCTTTCTAGTGTTCGGTATAGCCGGATATGCGGCTTTTGCTTACGGCTTTTTGCCATTGGGTGCGCTCGTCCATCCCAATATGAAAGCGAATTTTCTGGCGCATTCATCAGGTATTTATACGCATGTCTTCGCGTCGATAGTGGCGTTGCTACTTGGCCCGTTTCAGTTTTCTGCGCGGCTCAGGCAACAACTGAAGAACCTACACCGCTGGCTTGGCCGTGCTTATTTGGGGATAGGTGTTCTGATGGGCGGTCTCTCGGGTCTTTATATTTCCCAGTATGCCTTCGGCGGTTCCGTTGCTAGGTTTGGCTTTGCAGCGCTTGCGGTGTTCTGGCTTTATACCGGGTTACGCGCCTACCTTGCGATCCGTCGCGGCGCTATCGATGAACATCGGAAATGGATGGTCAGAAACTTCTCTCTGACATTTGCCGCGGTCACTTTGCGGCTTTACCTGCCGGCTGCAATGGTCGCAGGCATCGAGTTTACGCTTGCCTATCCCATTATCGCTTGGTTATGTTGGGTGCCGAATGTGTTGTTTGCAGAATGGTATTACAACACCGCGCATACTAAGATACGCCTACAACCTTAAGAGGACACGATTATGTTTCAAGGACTGCGTACAGTAATCTACGGCGTTGCCGATATCGAAAAAGCAAAGCGCTGGTATACCGAGGCGCTCGGTTTCGCGCCGTATTTTGATGAGCCGTTCTATGTCGGGTTCAATGTGGGTGGTTATGAATTGGGACTCGATCCAAACGCTACGCCCGTATCCAAGGCAAGTGCCGGCGTGCTTGCCTATTGGGGTGTTGAAGACATTACGGCAGAGTTCAAACGTCTGCTTGCGCTGGGTGCGAAAGCGCACGGGGCGGTTCAAGAAGTTGGTGACGGAATCTCTGTCGCTACGGTCCTTGATCCGTTTGGAAATATCTTAGGCCTTATTCACAATCCCCATTTCAAGATTGCTGAAAATCCGCTGTAAATGATGTTTGATTGGAAGAAACGCATTCCATCCAAGTAGCGATCACCGTGGCCAAAAATGGAACAGGGATGATATCGATAGGGTGGGCCTTTCCGGCAAAGGTGAAGCCCTGGCCGTGCGGCATGCGGTAGGCCAGCTGTAACGACTCGGACCACGGCACGAGTTGGTCGTCGTTGGCCGAGATGACGAGCGTGGGCACAGTGATGCCGCGCAAGTCGTCCTCGGCGAGCGCCGGTGCTTGTCCCAGTTGGCGATATAAATTCGCCAACCCGCTCACCAAACGATCCCAGTTTTGCCCAGGATGGCGCTGATCCATGAGTTCTTTTTGACGATTGCGAATGCGCTCGACGCTTGACAGGTGCGTGAATAAATCCACCGTGGCTTGGTCGAAGACAAACTTGGTGGCCAGGGTGCATACGCCGCGGATGCGATGCGGGGCATGTTTGGCCAAATAGAGCGCGACGTAGCCGCCGAAGCTGTAGCCGAACAGGTAGCTGCTCTCGACGCCGTTTTCGTCCATCTGCGCCAAGATATCAAGCGCCATGTCATGCACCGTAAAATGCTCCGGTATCGGCCGCCCGCCATGCCCCATTAGATTGGGCAGGATCGGGTTGCAGGTGTTCACCATGTTCTGCGCAAACGGCAGCAATTCCTGCGTGGAACCGCGGGATCCATGCAGCATGACGAGGGTCGGTAAGGGATTCATGTGTTTGATTGCCTATTTTGTGCAGAAGCTTATCGGTGCAGCAAGGCAGATCATATGACAATACATGAACTTCCGTGAAAGATTGCTAGCCATGGCCAGGACGAGGCGGCTGCGGGTGGCGCGCAAATTGTTGCTTGGGAATGCTGGAGGCTAAAAAAGAGACCAGCAGCGCATGATCGTGCGATCCGGCTGCTGGCTAAAAAGTCCCTGCAAGGCAGGGACTGGGGACTGGTTAATACAACTAAAAATCAAGCTGCTCCAACACGGTCAATGTGTACATGCCTTCTATGCACATTGATCAAGCCTTCCACATGCAGCTTGGTAAAAGCGCGGCTGACGGTTTCCATTTGCAAGCCCAGATATCCGGCGATATCTTCGCGCGTCATGGGCAGGTCAAAATCCGTTGTGGAAATGCCGCGTGCGGCAAACTGTTGTGATAGTTCGTGCAGAAAGGCCAGCAAGCGTTCTTCCGCAGGCAGGTTGCCCAGCATCAACATGGATCTCTGATTGTGGGCAATTGCGCGGCTCATGATGCGGTGTAGGCTGTCTTGCAATACCGGGTAGCTCAGGCTCAAATCCTTCAATGTTTGAAATGGAATCTCGCACACAACACTGTCTTGGAGCGCGATAGCCTGGCTGCCATAGTAACCGTTGGCGCAGCCATCCAGCCCTAATACATCGCCAGCCATCGGGAATCCCGCGATGAATTCTTGGCCATCTTCGTTGCGCACGGCGTTCTTGAACGACCCCTCCTGAATGAAAAATAGCGCCCTGAAAGGCTCGTACAAACGATAGGCATAAGTTCCGCGCGGGACTTGGCGGGTGGTGAAGTTTTTTTCCAGCACCTCCAAAATTTCCGCATCTAAGCGCTGCGTGAAGCAATGCTTTTGCATGGCGCATGCGGAACAAATGATGGGCGGGGCTTTTAAATCGATTGCACTAGGTATAGGCATGGGGCAAATTTCACCGACCTGTTTAAACCGCGAAGTTGTGTCTTGGCGCCGTGGCCGAGTGCTTGCTCAAGCCGCGTTGGCGATGAAAATGGAAGCCGTTGCCGCCGTTTTTCTTGGCGCGGTACATGGCGATATCCGCAAATTTCAGCAGCGTGTCTACGTTCATGCTGTCCTCGGGATAAAAAACCGCGCCGATGCTGGCATTCGTGGGAATTTCATGCGCTTCCAGCATTAAGGGTTGATGCAAAGTGTTGCCGATTTTTTCCAATACGGTCAAGACATCATCGGGCAAGGCCGTTTCGGCAAGAATGATGGCAAACTCATCACCGCCGAGGCGGGCCACGGTATCCTCTTCCCGAACACAGCTTTTGAGCCGGTTAGCCACCGCAATCAACAGCGCATCGCCTGCGGCATGACCGAGCTTGTCATTGACCGACTTGAAGTGATCCAGATCCAATAGTAGTAAAGAAAATCCGCTGTTGCGCCGCAGCGCCTGCACCGTGGCTTGGCGCAAGCGATCCATGAAAAGATTGCGGTTGGGCAAGCCGGTTAGCACATCATGGTTCGCCAGATGCTCCAGGCGCTTGAAGATGCGTTCCCGATCAGTCACGTCGCGGCCAGTGAAAATGTAGTGCGTCGTTTGCCCATGCTCATCGATGAAAGGCCGCACGCTGCGCTCCTCATGAAACACTTGGCCATTCTTCTGCCGGTTGATGAAAGTGCCGCGAAAGGGTTTGCCGGAGCGCAGGGTAGCCCACATATTGGCGTAGAGTTCGGGCGAGTGATCCATGCCGAGTAAATCATGGGTGCGTCCGAGCGTTTCATCGCGGCGGTAGCCGGTGAGTTTTTCGAAGGTGCGATTCACGTACGCAATCTCGCCCTCGGGATTGGTGATTGCCACAACTTCGCTGCTCATTTCCATGGCCTGAATTAATTTCTGCAATGCATGCTTGGAAGGATTGAGCATGGGCGAGCGTATTTCCAGCGTGACATAAGGCTGGTCTACCAACTCCAGGCGGTTGAATCTGATTTCAACGGACGCAGCGTTGGTTTTAAACATTTGCCAATGTTCGTTGCGCGACCAGAAACCGATATAAGCCAAGTTATAGCCGCTGGTGGTTTCCTTCAACGGTAGTGCGGGAATCAGCTCAGCCACCGAATGCCCCGTGAGTGTCATGTCTTGCACCCCCAGCAGGTGCGGCGCATCCGGGCTGCAAAAGAGGATGCGGCCTTGCATGTCGAGTATGAGAAAAGCGGATTCCAGTTGCGCCCGCGTGCCATTGCTGCGCTCGGAAGCCAGGCACTCGGCCGGCGTGTGTGTCGCGGTGGCCAAATTTAAGCGTTCTTGATCACTACTCATGGGCGCCCCTACCTACTTTAGAAAATTTCACCCGAGATGATTCGGGTGAAGCAGTCTTCGTTCATCGTAGTAACTATGTGTGAATAGTGGGGTTAAAAAAATACCGATATCTAATTATTTGAATACTCAAATTGAGTACGAAAAAATAACAGGCCTTTTGTTACCAAATTGTCATAATCAAAACATTCGGGAGTTGATTGAGGATAGATGCAGACGAAAGAAAAAAAGCGTGAGGAGCGAAATAAAATACGCGCAGGGTTTTAGTATTTAAATCGGATTAACACTTCTGTGAAATTAGGCATTCCACCAATATGGTTTTTGCGAATCTTCTCGAATTAAGACGAGGTCAGTCCCTCGCGGATGGCGTATTTGGTCAATTCGGCTACGGAATGAATATCCAGTTTGCGCATGATGTTGCGGCGGTGCACGTCGACCGTACTCGGGGCGATATGCAATTGGGCGCCGATTTCAGGGGAAGATCTACCCTCCGCCAGCAAGCCCAGCACTTCGCGCTCGCGGCGCCCCAAGCGCGTTTTGCCCTGGACCCTGGCTGCCTTGGGATTGCGCATCGAGTCGAGCAACACCGCGGAAACGATCGGGCACAAGTAGGTCTTTCCTTGCGCCGTGGCGCGAATCGCCTCCAGCAGCTTATCGCTGGCCGCGACTTTGGTGACATAACCCAGCGCACCCGCTTCCATCATTTCGCTCACGAAACGCCGATCGGTGTAAGCCGATAGCGCGAGTACCTTGGTCTTGGGATTTTTGCGCAGCAAGCGTCGCGTGGTTTCCGCGCCGCTCATATCGGGCATGGCGGCATCCATTACGATCACATCGATTTCAGCTTTCGCGGCGAGGTCGAGTGCGGTTTGGCCATCCTTGGCTTCGGCGACTACGCTGATATCGCCTTCTTGTTCCAGCATCACGCGCAGCGCCTCGCGCAAGATGGCATGATCGTCGACCAAAAGCACGCGTATTGTCATTTCTTCTTTACCGGTGTTCGTACGTTGACTGCCAGCGGGGCGACGAGCGTCACTAGGGTGCCGTCACCGGGCACGCTTTCGATACGCATCTCCCCTCCAATATAGCTTAATCTTTCGCGCACGCTCAATAGGCCGAATCCTTCTGCTTTGCTCATCTTGAATGACTTGGCGCGGCTAGGCTGGGTCAGGCCGATGCCTTCGTCCATCACCTGAATCACAATCTGCTTGCCCTGGCGTTGAATGGTGACTTTGGCGCGGCTGACCTTGGCGTGCTTGGCCACATTGATCAGCAATTCCCGCACCGCGCGAAATAAAATCGTGCTGACCGAGGTGTCCAGTTTTTTCTTTAAGCGGTCATCCAGCACTTTGATCTGCAAATCGTACAGCCGCCGCATTTCATCCGCCAGCCATTCCAGGGCCGGCACCAGGCCCAGCTCAAACAACACCGGCGGGCTCAATTGAAAGGTGAGCGAACGCACCGAATTGTGGGCTTGATCCAACAGATTATCGATTTCCTGCATGCGTTTTTTTCGCGCCATCACATGTTCAAGCTTTTCCAGGGTGGTGAGCTTGATTTTGGCCGCCGCCAACACTTGGCCGAGGTCGTCGTGCAGGTCTTGCGCCAAGGCGCGCCGTTCGCGCTCTTCGGCCAATGACAGCTCCACGGTCAGGGCGCGCAATTGCGTGGTACGCTCCAACACGCGCTGCTCCAAGGTTTCGGCGTTGCGTCGGCTCTCCGTAATGTCGGCAAAGGTGATGGTGACGCCGTTGATGCGCTCGTCCTCGGTGCGGTAGGGCAAAACGCGGCGCAGGTACCAGCGGCCATTTGGGAGCTTCACTTCTTTTTCGATCGGCACCAGTTTTTTCAACACGGTCTTGGCGTCGCTGATCAGGCCGTTGCCGATCAAGGCGTCGGAAAAATCGCTGATTGGCCGGCCAATATCGCTAGCGATCAATTTAAAGATGTTTTGCATCCCCGGCGTGAGCCATTTGATGTGCAGGTTGCGATCCAGGCACAGGGTGGCGATATCGCTGCTGGCCAACAAATTCTTCAGGTCGCTGTTGCTGGTTTCCAGCTCCAATACCTTGCTTTGGAGCTGCTGATTGACGGTGGAGAGTTCTTCGTTCAAGGATTGCAATTCTTCCTTGGAGCTTTCCAATTCCTCGTTGAGAGAGCGCAGCTCTTCATTGACGGAGACGACTTCTTCATTGGAAACCTTCAATTCCTCGTTGGAGTCTTCCATGCGGTCGATTGCGCCTTGCAAATCGTCCTTGGTGACGCGCAACTCTTCCTCGAGTTGGCGCACGAGTTTGGACTCTGCTTCTTTTTCCGGCGCGAGGTCGGCGGCTTGCGCGACATCTTCGAATACCACCAAAAACTGTCGACCCACGCCCGCCGCCGACGGCATGGGCATGACCGTAAACTTGACCGGCACAAATGCCGCACCGCGCTTTGCTCGGGCATCGGCGATGACGACCGACGCATTGCTTTGCGCCGCTTCGCGCAATGCCGCGCGCAGACGCGAGCGCAAGCCTTCGCGCACCCGGTTGAGCAAATCCTGTGTCGGCGCGCCGCGCGGCTGCACCAAGTAACGTTCGGTTGGGCCGTAATAATATAAAACCTCATCGTGGCTATTCACCAACACCGAAGCCGGCACGAATTGGTCGACCAATATTTGCTGCGCCAAGTGGGCGGCCTGCGACAAACGCGAGCCCACGGCTTTGGCCGGCGTTGCAGGGGGTAAAGGCGCTGGATTTAACCTTGTTTCAGAAACGGGCAGATCGAGCCGCCTAGGTTTCGCATCGTCAGCGAGGTGGAAGATGCGCCATTTTTTGGACAGCGCTTTAAAATACTCTTCCAGCCCACCCAAGGTCTCGGCACTGCCGAGAAATAGATAGCCGCCGGGCCGCAGCGCAAAGTGGAACAAGGCGAGCACTTTTTTCTGAATGTCTGGTTCCAGATAAATGAGCACATTGCGGCAAGTGATGAGATCGAGCTGGGAGAACGGCGGATCGGTAATCAGATTGTGCGCGCTGAAGATCAGCGCGCTGCGCAACTCCGCGCCCACCCGGTACAGATGCTCATTCGCGCTGTCTACGAAATAATGGCGTAGTTGGGCCGCGGGTATGTGCGTGGCGATGCCGCTCGGGTAGTTGCCATTGCGCGCGATGCGCAGGGCCGCTTCATTGATATCGGTGGCGAAAACCATCACCGGGCAGTGTTTCTTCTGTGCCTTCAGCTCATCCAGGATCAACATGGCGACGGAATACGCTTCTTCTCCGGTCGAGCAGGCGGGCACCCATACGCGGATCGATTCCTCGTTGTTTTTTGCGCGCACCAGCGGCTGGATCACCTCGGTGGCCAGCATTTTCCAGGCTTCTGCGTCACGGAAAAAGTCCGTGACGCAGATCAGCAAATCTTTAAACAGCGCGTCCAGCTCCTGCGGCTGTTTTTGCGACATGACCAAATAATCGGCCAGACGTTCTACGTGCAATAGGCTCATGCGGCGATGGATGCGCCGCAATAAAGTGCTGTGTTTATAACCGCTAAAACTAAAGCGGTTGCGCTTGCGTATCAGGTCGAGTATCGACAGCAAGGCACTGGCATCGTCTTCGGCGCCTGCCGCATGCGCCAACGCGCCGGCGGGATACGGATGTCGGGCGTAATTCAAGACGATGGCGGGCATCTGCTCGACCGGCAGCGCATAGTTCACCACGCCGGTGGCGAGCGCACTCAGCGGCATGCCGTTGAAGGCGGCGGTCTCCGGGGCTTGTACCAGGACGATGCCGCCGTTGGACTCGATGCTTTTTAAACCCAAGGAACCATCGGAGCCGGTGCCGGAAACAATGATGCCGACCGCGCGCTCTTTTTGGTCTTTGCCCAAGGCGTCGAAAAAATAATCGATGGGCAGGCGCTGGCCGCGCCGTTCCAGCGGGGGCGAGAGATGCAGCTTGGATCCATGGATCGATAAATATTTATTGGGCGGAATGGTGTAAACGTGATTGGGTGCAACCGGCTCGCCGGGCTGGGCCTCGCTGACCGGCATATTGGTCCACTTGCCGAGCACATCCGCCGCCATGCTTTCATGCGTCGGGTCCAAATGCTGGATGACCACGAAAACCAGGCCGCTGTCGCTGGGCATGGCCTTGAAAAAATCCCGTAGCGCTTCAAACCCGCCGGCGGAGGCGCCGATGCCGACCACGCAGGGCGTTGCCTGAATTTTTTTAGCCGTCATGCGGCGCTTGGCTGGGGCGGCCGCTTTGGGCTCGACTATTTTGTTCTTGCTGCGCGTTTGTTTTGGCTGGGTCATTGGATGGAGTGGATAAGCCGTGTATGGCGTTAAATAGCATGCCCGGCCGATTGATTCAAGCCATAGCCTTATCTTGCGCTTTCAACCGGCGATGCACAAATACTTTTCCGGATGGCCGGGCTCTCAAGAAAATCACAAGCCGAGCTACATCTTCTATGATTAAAAAGTAAACATCGCTGACTAATTCTTTCATGCACATCCAAAGCCTAAGCGTCGAACAAGCGCTAGCCAGCCTTAAAACCGCTGTCGCCGGTCTTAGCGCCCCAGAAGTCGCGCGCCGGCTGGCGGAGTTCGGCCCGAACCATGTCGAGGAAGTCGGTCGCGAGAACTTGCTGCTGCGCTTCGCGCGCGAGTTCATCCACTTCTTCGCCATCATCCTGTGGGTGGGCGCGGCGCTGGCGTTCATCGCCGAGCAATTCGATCCCGGTCAGGGCATGGCGCGGCTGGGTGTGGCCATCGTTGGCGTCATCTTCATCAACGGCATCTTTTCCTTCTGGCAGGAATACAAGGCCGAGCGCGCGCTTGCGGCGCTGCGCCAGTTGCTGCCGCAGCAGGTTAAAGCCGTGCGCGCCGGCGAGGTGGTGCAAATTCCCGCCACCGCGCTGGTGCCGGGCGATATCGTGCTGTTGGATGAAGGCGCTTTTGTCCCCGCCGACTGCCGCGTGATCGAGGCCTTCGGGCTGCGCGTGAATACCGCGACGGTTACCGGGGAGTCACTGCCCAAGGCGCGCAATGCCGAGGCTAGCGTGGAGGAAAGTCCGCTGTTCGCCAAAAACATCGCACTGGCCGGTACTTCGGTGGTGTCGGGCCAGGCGCGCGCCGTGGTGTACGCCACGGGGATGCATACCGAGTTCGGCAAGATCGCGCATCTGACGCAAACCACAGGCAAGGGCGCATCACCCTTGCAACGCGAGATCGCACGCCTGTCGCGCATCGTCGCCTTGCTTGCCACGGCGATGGGCGTGGTGTTTTTTGCGATCGGCCAGCTGCTCGGTTTGCCGTTCTGGGAAAGCCTGCTATTCGCCATCGGCATCATCGTCGCCAACGTGCCGGAGGGTCTGCTGCCGACGGTGACGCTGGCGCTGGCCCTGGCGACGCAGCGCATGGCCAAGCGCAATGCCCTGGTGCGCCATCTGCCGGCGGTGGAGGCGCTCGGTTCCACCACGGTGATTCTCTCCGACAAGACTGGCACGCTGACGCAGAACCGCATGTCGGTACGTCGCCTGTGGCTGGGCGGCGGCGTTTATTCTCCCGGCGATGTTGCGGCGCAGCCGCGACTGGCAGTGGATAACCGCGCGCTGTTCGTGAATGCCGCGCTGTGCCATAACGTAAAAGAAGTGCAGAACAACGGTAAGCCGGAGTGGCTGGGCGATCCGATGGAAGTGGCGCTGGCCGGCATGGGGCGGCAAGCGGCAGGCGCGCTCGACGCCTACACGCGCATCGGCGAGATTCCCTTCGACACCGACCGCAAGCGCATGTCGGTGCTCTACGAGACGCCGCAAGGGCGCATGCTCTACTGCAAGGGCGCGCTGGAGACGGTACTCGCGGCCTGCGATGCGGTGCAGCTCGACGCCGGCATCGTGGCGCTGGATGCCGCCGCCAAGACGCGCCTGCTTGCCGCGCAAGATACGCTGGCCGAGGCCGGCCTGCGCGTGCTGGCTTTCGCGCATGGTCCGATTGCCGGCAACTTGCCCGAAGCAGAGCAGGGCATGACACTCTCGGGCATCGTCGGGCTGGAAGACCCGCCGCGGCCCGAGGTGCCGGATGCCGTTGCGCGCTGCGCCACGGCCGGCATTCGCGTCATCATGGTCACCGGCGATCATCCGCACACGGCCCTGGCCATCGCGCGCGAAATCGGCCTGGTGAAGACGGAACGACCGGCGATTGTCGTTGGCGATGAAATGCGCCGCATGTCCGCCGCGCAATTGCAGTTGGCGCTGGATGCGCCGGAGATCATCTTCGCGCGCGTCGCCGCCGAGCAGAAAATGCTCATCGTCGAAGCGCTGCAAAAGAAAGGCGAGATCGTCGCCGTGACCGGCGACGGCGTGAACGACGCGCCGGCATTGAAGACCGCAGACATCGGCATCGCCATGGGTGTGAGCGGCACCGACGTGGCCAAGGAAGCGGCCGACCTGATTTTGCTCGACGACAACTTCGCCAGCATCGTCGCCGCCATCGAGGAAGGGCGCGCGGTGTTCGACAACATCCGCAAATTCCTCACCTATATTTTGAGCTCGAACATTCCCGAGCTGGTGCCTTATCTCGCCTTCGTGCTGTTTAAAATTCCGTTGCCGCTTACCATCATCCAGATTTTGGCGGTCGATCTCGGCACCGACATGTTCCCGGCGCTGGCGCTGGGCGCCGAAAAGCCCGACCCGGCCGTGATGCAGCGCCCGCCCCGCGCGCGCCGCGAACGGCTGCTGTCGTGGAGTTTGCTTGCACGCGCTTATTTGTTCCTCGGCGTGTTGCAAGCGGCGGGGTCGCTGCTGGTGTTTTTCTTCGTCCTCCAAACCGCCGGCTGGCAATACGGCGCAACCCTGGCGCGCTTGGATCCGCTGTATCTGCAAGCGACCAGCGCTTGCCTCGCGACCATCGTGATCATGCAAGTGGCGAATGTCTTTCTCTGCCGCCACCCGCGCAAGTCCTCGCTCAGCTTCGGCCTATTCAGCAATCCGCTGATCTTGCTCGGCATTGCGGCGGAGATCGGCTTGCTGCTGTTCATCGTCTACACTCCAGCTGGCAATTGGCTGTTTGGTACTGCCCCCATCGGGTCGCAGGTCTGGCTGCTTGCGGCTGGCTTTGCGGCGCTGATGTGGGTGTTGGAGGAAGTGCGCAAGGCGTGGCTACGGCGATTCAATTTGTCGGTTTCGATGCAATCTTGATAAGGAGGCTCTATGTTTAAGCGGATATTAGTGGCGGTCGATGGCAGCGACACGGCGCAGCAGGCTTTGCAGGAAGCCATTAAATTGGCCCAGGAACTTCAGGCTAGACTGCGTATCGTACATGCAGTGGATGTCGTCAACCTCGATCTGGGAACGGAGTTTCCAAATCCCATCGAGATTGCGGAGGCTTTGACCAAAGGCGGACAAGAAATTTTGCGCAAGGCGCAGGCGGTGGCAAAAAAAGCCGGTATCGCGGCCGAAACCCATTTGATCGAAATCAATATGCTGGGCCATCGCATCGCGGAAATGATCGCGGCCGATGCTGAGGCTTGGCCTGCGGATTTGATCGTGATCTGCACCCACGGCCGACATGGGCTGAGCCGCTTGTTACTAGGCAGCGTCGCGGAGGGCGTGGTGCGTGTCGCGACCAAGCCGGTGTTGTTGATACGCGGTAAATGGTTGGTGCTCTAGTAGCCAAACCGCTCCTCCCCCTTCAAGGGGGAGGTTGGGAGGGGGATGGGTTCCAAACGCTGTTTCCCATTCAACCCATCCCCACCCCAGCCCTCCCCTTGAAGGGGAGGGAGCTGCGTATAAACGTGCTTGCACCAGTGGATACAGCTTAAAAAAACTTTGCAGCAAATGCCGGTGGTTAAACCTTAAGTTGAAAAATTAAGAAAGCTCGTAATGCAAGCCCAGGCTTCTGAAAACACACCGCCGTCAGCCACCCCCAATGCAACTGACTTCGCATCCGCATCCGTTCCCGCCACGCTCGCGGCGCTGCAAGTAGACCCCGCAACAGGCCTCACACCGGCTGAAGTCGATCGCCGGCGCCAAACCCACGGCTACAACGAAGTGGCCGAACAAAAAACGCATCCGCTGCGGCAATTCCTCGGCAAGTTCTGGGGCGTGTCGGCGTGGATGCTGGAAATGATCATGCTGCTGTCGGCCTTCCTCGGCAAATATTCCGACCTCGCGGTGGTGAGCGCGCTGTTGGTGCTCAATGCGGTGTTGGGGTTTTTGCAGGAGCGGCGCGCCGCCGGCGTGGTGGAGACCTTGCGCCGGCGCTTGCAGGTCAGCGCGCGCGTGCTGCGCGCGGCGAGCTGGCAGGTGCTTGCGGCGCGTGAACTGGTGCCCGGCGACATCTTGCGCGTGCGTCCCGGCGACATCATTCCGGCGGATGTGAAGCTGCTTGACGGGGCCTTGAGCGTGGACCAATCGGCGCTCACCGGCGAGTCGCTGGATGTGGACAAGGGTGGCGGCGACATGCTGTCGTCGGGCTCCGTGGTGCGGCGCGGCGAAGGCAACGGCGTGGTGGTACTGACCGGCGCGCGCACATACTTCGGGCGCACCACCGAGCTGGTGCAACTGGCGCGCCCGAAGCTGCATATCGAGGCGGTGGTGGCCAAGGTGGTGCGTTGGCTGTTCCTCATCGTCGGCGCGCTGCTCGGGCTGGTGTTGGTGCTGTCGCTGCTGCGCGGCGCGCCGCTGATCGAAATCATTCCGCTGCTGCTGGTGTTGTTGATGAGCGCGGTGCCGGTGGCGCTGCCGGTGATGTTCACGGTGAGCATGGCGGTCGGCTCCAAGGAGCTGGCGAAGCGCGGCGTGCTGGTCACGCGCCTCAGTGCGGCGGAGGATGCGGCGACCATGGATGTGCTGTGCGTGGACAAGACCGGCACCATCACCCTGAATCAATTGGCCGTCACCGGCGTGATTGCGCTGGGACAGGCGAGCGAAGCCGATGTGCTATTGGCCGGCGCGCTGGCGTCGCAAGCGTCCAATCAGGACCCGATTGATCTGGCGTTTCTCGCGGCGGCAAAAGAGCAGCGTGCATTTGATGGCCAGCCCGATGGTCTTCTTGGATTCACGCCCATTTCCTTCGCGCCCTTCGATGCGCAAAACCGCCGCACCGAAGCCGTGCTCGAACAGCATGGCCGGCGCCTGCGCGTGATGAAAGGCGCGGTGCGTTCGGTGGCGCTGGCTTGTGGGCTCGACCCGGCAGCAATCGATGCCTTGGAGGCGCGCGTCAGCGATGCGGCGCGGAAGGGCTATCGCACGCTGGCGGTGGCGCGCGGCCCTGAGACAGGTGCGCCGGCTTTGCTTGGTCTGGTGACGCTGTATGACCCGCCGCGCCCGGATGCCAAGTCACTGATAGCCACGCTGCACGATCTCGGTATTTCGGTGAAGATGCTCACCGGCGACGCGCTGGCGGTGGCGCGCGAAATTGCGCAGGGCGTGGGCTTGCCGCATATCCGCCGCGTGGCGGACCTGAAGGCGGCGAGCACCGAAGCCGGCAAGCAGGGCGTGGACTTGCTGGCCGATGCCGATGGTTTCGCCGAGGTGTATCCGGAAGACAAATACATCGTGGTGCAACACCTGCAAGCCGCGGGGCATGTGACCGGCATGACCGGCGACGGCGTCAACGACGCGCCCGCGCTGCGCCAGGCCGAAGTCGGCATCGCCGTCAGCAGCGCCACCGACGTGGCCAAGGGCGCCGCCAGCGTGGTGCTGACCGAAGCCGGGCTGACCAATATCGTGACCCTGGTGGAGCAGGGGCGGACGATTTATCAGCGCATCCTGACCTGGATCATCAACAAGATCAGCCGCACCATTTTGAAATCGGCATTCGTCGCCATCGCCTTCGTGGCGACCGGCAAATTCGTCGTTTCCGCCTTCGCCATGCTGCTGCTGGTGTTCATGACCGATTTCGCCAAGATTGCGCTGGCCACCGACTACGTGCGCCCCTCCAGAAAACCCGAGACCTGGAACATCGGCGGCTTCATTTTGGTGTCCGTGGTGCTGGGCCTGGCGATGGTCGCGGAGTCGCTGTTTTTGTTGTGGGTCGGTTGGGAGCGTTTCGGCTTGGCCAACGACAACAATGCGCTGTATACCTTCAGCTTCTTGACTCTGCTGTACTTCGCCGCGTTCTCCATCGTCTCGGCGCGCGAACGCCGCGGGTTTTGGCGCTCGCTGCCGAGCAAGACCCTGGTGGCGGCGCTGCTGGCGGATGTGCTGATCGGCACCGGCCTGACCTTCGTCGGCCTGCCCGGACTCTCGCCCTTGCCGGCGTGGGAGACGCTCGCGATTTTCATCTATGCGATGCTGGCGTGCCTGATGGTGAACGATGCGCTGAAGGTGGCGCTGATCCGCTGGCAGGTGCCGACGGCGCTGGCCTAGGCCATGGATAGTGCGCAATAGCTTCTATAGTGAAGTTGGAAATCCCAATCTAGCGCTTGAAAGGAGCAAAAAATGGCCGTCGTTAATATCGGCAATTACTACGCGGAATGGATGCCCTCCGGCACGTCGGACAAGCCGGGTTGCGGGCGCATCATCCTGCGCAGCGCACTCCACCTGACGGAGTTGTTTCGCCTCACCAACTTGAATGCGGATGACTTTCGCAACCTGCTGCACTTGCTGCAAACCGAGAAGCCGGTGTTCTGGGATAGCGAGGCGGGCTGGCTGCGCACCGCACATCCGCAGACGCACGATGCCGAGCCGGTGGGCGAGCAGGAAGCCAAATAAATCAGCTGGCAACTGCAATAAACCGGATAGGGTTTTTGATGCAAGTCATCAGTGGCATGAAAGAAGGACTGGAAGATTTTTGGCGTTCTGTTACCGAACCTAATACCACAATCCATTGAGGTGATAACGCGGGCGCCGAGCAATGCTTGGCCGGTCAAAATCGCCGGCCAAGGTTCCGCCCGGATGCATCGGAGATGCCGGTGCAAGCGCTTTGAGGTGCATCAGGCGCTGCACGCGCTCTTCGGTCGGCGGGTGGGTGCGCAGCCAGGAAGGGCCGGGCACTTTCCAGCCCGGCAGCATCAGGCGTTCGAAAAACGATTGATGAATTTGTTCGATTTTCATTAAAGCCAGCGCCATGCCTTCGGGGTCGCCCGTCAGGTAGGCCGCATTCATGTCCGCATTGAATTCGCGCGTGCGCGACAATCCGAACTGGGCGATGAGGGCGAGATGCGGGGCAAAGATCAGTAGTGCGATAGTCAGCCAACTGATGCTGACTTCCGACAACATGAGCAAGGGCAAATTGAGCAGCAGCAAAAACTGACCGATCAGGGATAGTGCGTTGGTCAGGCGGCTCAGCAGGTCGGCCAAGGCCATGACGCGGATGTCGTTGTTGCTGATATGGCTGATTTCGTGCGCCAGCACCGCAAACATTTCCCGCAGGTCGAGAGCGCGCAGCATGCCATCGGATAGGGCGATCACCGGCGCGCGCCGTGTACCCACGGTGAAGCTATTGATCACTTGGCTGGGAAGGATGTACAAGGATGGCACAGCCGGCAGATGGGCGCGTTGCGCGAGCTCGGTAATGGTGTCGAACAGCAGCGGCGCTTCGTATGCGCGCAGGGGTTGCGCGCCGTACAGGCGCAGCACGAATTGCGGGGATGCCGCCGGATTGATCAGTGTGAAAATGCCTCCAATCAGCAGCAGTTGCCACAAGCCCTCGCCACCCCAGACGATATAGCCGAGCAGCGCCAAGAAGCCCAACATGAAGGCCAGGATCAAGGCCGTGTGCAGGCGGTTTTGCCAGGTGTGGCGATGCCATTCCAGTAGATTCATTCCGGCGTGTCCGATTGGCTATCCAAAAATTATATTGTTTTCTCAATGCCGCCAACGACTATCGCGTTTTCCGGCCAACGCGCGCAGCTTTTGGTGGAGATCGTGTTTTTCGGCCGAAAGTTTCTCCGGGATATGCACCGGTATGCGCAGATAAAGATTGCCGTACTGCTTGCTGCCGAAAATTAATGGGGGTTGGAGAAGGCCGTAGCCGCAGATCACACCGTCACGAGATTGGTGTGGCCAAAGCCTTTGGTGTAGTCGAGCACTGAGACAAGTATTGGCGTGAGCTTGACGAAAACCATGCCTTCCGCCGCATCGCTGTCGACCCATGCCGCCGCCTCCGGAAAACGCTTCAGCAGGCAGGCGGCGGCGCGCTTCACCTCCGCGGGGCGCGTGAGAATTTGCGCCGTCGCCGCCATCGACAGCCCCTTGATATGCTCCCAATCCTCGTACTCGCTGTTGATGGTGAGCGAGACCTTGTTGCAGTAACGTATGTTTTTCACTTTCTGGCTATTGGCATCGGCGCCAAAAATAATCGTCAGCCCGTCGTGGGCGTAGCTCACCGTATTCGCCTGCGGCCAGCCGTCTTCGCGTAGCGTCGCTAGCGTCAGGTCGGGCTGGCCCTTCATGATGCCGAGCACAAATTTTTCGGTGGTTTTGTTCATGGCGCACCTCCTGCTATAGGGTCATCGGGCTTCCTTATACTCCGCATCCACGACTTTGCCGCGCATACAAAAATACCCGACAAAATGTTTTTGTAGTCATTCAAGAATAGCAAGAGAAGGAAAAATAAAAGCGGCCGAATCACCTTCGTGCGGCGCATGCAAGCAGCAGTATGAAAGAAAAAAGTTTCTGCGAGAAATGGTGTAATTACTTAAATAGGCTTGGTTTTAGCGTTGAAAGTGCATTTGAGCTTACCCAAAGAAAGGTATTGAGAAATCTGCGCCAAAACCTATACATAAGCATGGATGCAGATGCGAAGACGCATTTGATTTTTCTCAACTGAATGCAGAGGAAACAATCATGGCTGATACAAATACCACTGAAGTGACGCGCGTTGAAAAAGGCAAAGAGATGCTAAAGCCAACGCCGCTGAGTGCGTTGAGTCCGTTTGAAGAAATGGATCGTTTGTTTGATCGATGGTTTGAAGGTCGCAGCCAACGCAACTGGTTGCGCCCATTCGCCATGGAGCGGCCGCTATGGGCCGATCTGGAACTGCCGTTTGAAGGAAAAATGCCCAAAGTCGACATTGTCGACGAGGATGAAAACATTGTGGTGCGCGCCGAAGTGCCGGGTGTCGACAAGAAAGACCTGGAGATTTCGGTGACCGACGGCAGCGTGACGCTCAAGGGCAAAACCAACCACGAGCACAAGGAAGAAAAAGGCAATTATTACCGTTGCGAGATTTCGCGCGGGGCTTTCAGCCGCGTGCTCACGCTGCCGCATGAAGTGGATGCGGAAAAGGCGAAAGCGTCGTTCAAGGATGGCTTGTTGGAATTGACGATGCCGAAGCTGAAAAAAACCAATCGCCGCACGGTAAAAATCGATTAGTTAATAGGCTGGGTTTTAGCGCCTATAAAGTTTCTCATGCCGGCGAAATCGCGCAAGTATTTTCGCCGGCATGAGGCTGGCTGTCCCAGCCGCAAGATCGAACTTTCCCGCTTTATCGCTAAAGAATAGGAGTTTCATATGTTTGTCGCGCATCCCCAATCGGGCAGCGAAAACAACCGCGCCGTCAAAGGTGCGGCGAAGCCAGGCCACGCGGAAACCAGCGAGAGCCAGGAACCGCTTTACGTGACCACGGAAGAGCGCCACCACATGATTGCCGAGGCCGCGTATTTACGCGCTGCGGATCGCGGTTTCTTCATGGGCGATGCGGTGGAAGACTGGCTTGCCGCTGAAATTGAAATCGATCAAATGTTGCATCAGGATACAGCCCCGCCGATGAGCGCGAAACAGCGCTTTCAGCAATCACATGAGGCGCAGCTCAAGGAATGGGACGCCAAACTCGACGCATTAAAAGCGCAGGTGCACGATGCAAGCTTAGAGATTCGCGCCGATTTTCAGAAGCAGCTGGCTTTGCTGGATAAAAAGCGCGCGGTAGCCCGGGCAAAGATTCACGAATTGAGCTTGCGCACGGATAGTGCTTGGGAAGATTTGATGAGCGGCGTTGAAAAGACCGGGGAAGAGCTGCATAAAGCGCTGGACAAAATGATGGCGCGTTTCAAGTGACACGCGGCGGCCTTTGCCGGCTGGATTGTGTTCAAGCAAATCATGAAGGAGACTGAAATGAATCGTCTACTGATGCTCGTGCTATTGGCTGTGTCTTTCATGTTGTCCGCCTGTGAAAAAAAGGAAGAATACGTTCTGCCCAAGACGGCTGAAAGCGCCAAGCAGGAAAGCGCGACTGCCAGTATGCCTGCGGCGGATCAGGCCAAACAGCTACGCAATGAGTTCGTGGGCAAGATGCAGCAGGACCTGGACGAAATGAATACGAAGCTGGGCGAGCTCAAGGCCAAGGCGCAGACCTTGACTGGCGAGGCGAAAGTCAAGATCGACCAGCAAATCCAAAGCTTGGAACAGGAGCAGAAGGCCGCTGTGCAAAAATTCGAAGAACTTAAGTCCGCCACTGGCGAAAAATGGTCTGAAATGAAGACGGGTGTTGGCGATGCCGTTGAGCATTTAAAACAATCCGTGAAGAAGGCTCGTGGAGAAGGTCCGTGAAGAAGGCATCTCATGAAGAAGGCATCCCGTGAAGAAGGTATAAGGATAAGTCCTGAGCCCGCATGCAATCAGCAGGAGCAAGCCATATGAAGTTTCGTCCGCTGCATGATCGTGTTCTCGTCAAGCGCATAGAACCGGAGCACGTCACGGCTTCCGGCATCGTTATCCCCGATTCGGCGACGGAAAAACCGGATCAAGGGGAAATCGTCGCCGTGGGCAATGGCAAGATTCTGAAAAACGGCAAGATTCAGCCGCTCCAAGTCAAAGTGGGCGAGCGGATTTTATTCGCCAAGTACGGCGGCCAAATCGTAAAAATTGCGGGCGAAGAGTTACTCGTATTGCGTGAGGAAGACATCATGGCCACGGTCGAAGCCTAAAGAATCCCTAAACAACCTAAGCAAGAACGAAACATCCGATGCCAGCCAAGGATATCCTGTTTCATGAAGAAGCCAGGACGCGCATTTGTGCCGGTGTCGATATTCTCGCCGATGCCGTCAAGGTCACGCTCGGCCCCAAAGGGCGTTTCGTGGTGCTGGAGCGTCCCTACGGTTCGCCCATCATCGCCAACTCCGGGGTGACGGTCGCCAAGCAAATCGAACTGCAAGACCGCTTTGAAAACATGGGCGCGCAAATGCTGCGCGAGGTGGCCAGCAAGACTTCCGAGACGGCCGGCGACGGCACGACCACGGCCACGGTATTGGCGCAAGCCATCGTCAAGGAAGGCATGAAGTACATCGCGGCCGGCATGAATCCGATCGAGATCAAGCGCGGCATCGACCGCGCCGTGGATGCGACGGTCGCCGCGCTGAAACAGCAATCGAAACCCTGTACCACGAGCATGGAAATCGCCCAGGTGGGGAGCATCTCCGCCAACGGTGACCGCGCGATCGGCGACCTGATCGCCGAGGCGATGGAGAAAGTGGGGCGCGAAGGCGTAATCACCGTCGAGGAGGGATCGGGCTTGGTGAATGAACTGGCGATGGTCGAGGGCTTGCAGTTCGACCGTGGATATTTGTCGCCCTATTTCATGACCAACCTGGAAAAGCAGCTCGCTGTTCTCGAAAATCCTTTCATCCTGTTGCACGAGAAAAAAATTTCCAGCCTGCGCGATTTACTGCCGCTGCTGGAGCAAGTCACCCAAGCCAATCGGGCGCTGTTGGTCATCGCGGAAGACATCGAGGGCGAGGCGCTTGCGACCCTGGTCGTGAACCATATTCGCGGCGCGCTGAAAACCTGTGCGGTAAAGGCGCCGGGCTTCGGCGATCGACGCAAAGCCATGCTGGAAGATATGGCCATTCTGACCGGGGCGACGGTGATTTCCGAAGAGCTCGGTCTGGCCTTGGAGCAAGTCACGACCAGCGAATTAGGGCAGGCCAGTCGCGTCGAAATCGGCAAGGATGAGACTACGATTATCAGCGGCGCCGGCGATGCGCAGCGCATCCAGGACCGCGCCCAACAAATGCGCGCGCAAATTGCGGAAACCGCCAGCGACTATGATCGTGAGCAATTGCAGAAACGCCTGGCCAAGCTGGTCGGCGGGGTGGCTATCATCAAACTCGGCGCCGCCAGCGAGGTGGAAATGAAAGAGAAAAAAAGCCGCGTGGACGATGCCGTGCATGCGACCAAGGCCGCGGTCGAGGAGGGTATCGGGCCCGGCGGCGGCGTGGCCTTGATTCGGGCGCGCGCCGTGTTGGAAAACCTGAAAGGCGCGAATTTAGATCAGGATGCCGGAATCAAGATCGTGTATCACGCTTTGGAATCGCCCTTGCGCCAATTGGTGGAGAATGGCGGCGAAGAATCTTCGGTCGTCCTGAATCGCGTGCTGCTAGGCCAGGGCAATTATGGCTACAACGGCGCCACGGGCGAGTATGGCGATTTAGTTGCGATGGGCATTCTGGATCCGACCAAGGTCACGCACTTTGCGCTGCAAAATGCGGCATCGGTGGGCGGGCTGATCTTGACCACGGATTGTGCGATAGGAGAGATTCCCGCAGCGGCCAAGCCCCTTCCGGGTGAGCTGGAAATGTAGCGACAGCGGGCCATGAAAAAAATAACCATAAGCGCCGGCGACGCATTGATTATCGTGGATGTGCAAAATGATTTCCTGCAGGGCGGCAGCTTGGCGGTGAAGCATGGGGAACAGGTTGCGCCTGCGTTGAATCGCTATATCGCATTATTTCAGGCCAAAGGTTTGCCGATTTTCGCCACCCGGGATTGGCACCCGGCCAATCACTGCTCGTTTCGAGAACACGGCGGAATGTGGCCGCCGCATTGCGTCGCAGGCACGCCAGGCGCGGATTTTTCCGCGCAACTGGAGTTGCCGTCGGGTACGCATATCATCTCCAAGGCCACATTGCCGGAGCAAGAAGCCTATTCCGCTTTCGAAGGCACGGATCTGGATCGCCAGTTGCGCGCAGCCGGGGTGCAACGCTTGTTCGTCGGCGGTTTGGCGACCGATTACTGTGTGCTGCATACGGTCAAGGATGCGCGCTTGCATAACTATCAGACCTTCCTGCTCACCGATGCGGTGCGTGCCGTGAATATGCGCGCGGAGGATGGGCGGCAAGCGTTGGAGGAAATGCTGCGTTTGGGCGCACAGATGACCGAGATTGCGGCATTGCGATGATCAATCAGCTGACCAGCCCGCTGCTGGCGGATCTGTACGAATACACCATGCTGCAAAGCTATCTTGAGCTGGGTATGGAGCAGACGGCGGTGTTCGAGTTTTTTGTGCGCAAGCTGCCGCCGGGGCGGAATTTCATGGTCGCGGCCGGCTTGGAGCAGGTGCTGGAATTTCTCGAAAACCTGGCTTTTAGCGCGGAGGAACTGGACTGGCTGGCTGAGCGTTTTCCGCCGCTGGTGATCAATTTCCTCAAGGACTTCCACTTCACCGGCGACGTGCATGCTATGCCGGAAGGCACGATCTTTTTTCCCAACGAGCCGATTTTACGTGTGACCGCCCCTTTGCCGCAGGCGCAATTGGTGGAGTCGCGGCTGATGAATCTGCTCAACTTCGAAACCTTGATCGCCACTAAAGCGGCGCGCTTGGTGCTGACGGCGCCGAATAAGCTGCTGGTGGATTTCGGCATGCGCCGGGCGCATGGGGCGGAGGCGGCGCTGCTGGCGGCGCGCGCGAGTTATCTGGCGGGATTTTCCGGGACCGCCACGGTGTTGGCGGGAGGGCTCTACGATATCCCGGTGTTCGGCACCATGGCGCATTCCTTCATCCAGGCGCATGAGGACGAGTCGCTGGCATTCGAGCACTTTGCTTGCACCCACCCGGACAACGCCATTCTACTCATCGATACCTATGACACCGAGGCTGCGGCGAGCAAGGTCGTGCTGCTTGCGCACAAACTGCGTGAAATGAATGTCCGGATTAAAGCGGTGCGCATCGATAGCGGCGACCTGGGCGAACATGCGCGGCGTGTGCGGCGCATCCTGGATGCTGGCGGTCTGCAACAAGTCACGATTTTTGCCAGCGGCAATTTGGATGAATACCAATTGCAGGCCTTGCTGGCTGCCGCTGCGCCGATCGATGGTTTCGGCATCGGCACCGCGCTGGATACTTCCAGCGATGCGCCGTTTCTCGATTGCGCCTACAAGCTGCAGGAATACGCCGGGAAGCCCCGCCGCAAGCGCTCCGAAGGCAAGGCGACTTGGCCGGGCAGAAAGCAGGTTTATCGCAGCTATAGCGCCGACGGCCAGATGCTCGGGGATGTGCTGGCGCTGGAGCAGCACGACGCGCAGCCGGGAGAGGCCCTGCTCCATCCCGTGATGCGCGATGGATTCCGCATCGAGCCGCAGGCGCCACTCCTAAGCTTGCGTCAGCGGACGCTGGCGGCGTATGCCCAATTGCCGCAGGCCTTGCGCGCACTGGGCATCGGCCCGGCTTATAACGTAGTGGTTTCCCATGCATTGCAGGAAATGGCGGAGCAGGTGGATCAAGAAGCACTGCATGCAATGCAAGCATCGACGCCTAACGCAACGACCAAGCCCCGACTCTGTTAGCCGCGACTCGCAAGCCGCGCCAGTCCCAAATCCTCCAGCAAACCATTCCCCGTATTTTCCACGTTGCACGATCTCGCTGAGACCGTACTTTAGTATTTCATGCTATTCCTACGATGTAGTTGGCTACGGCTGCCGAAGGCGAAAACTTAGGATTATTCCTACAGATTTAAAGTTGGGTGCCGATACGAAGTTCACTTGGGCATGGATGGAAAACGGGTGTCAGTCTGTACTTGGGAACCATCCATGTCTCGCATTCGACAACTTTCAAAGAAAACAGAATGATCCTACTTGCGATAGTGGCTGGCTTGGTGTTTGGCGCGGGATTGGCGACACTGTATTTCCGCTTAAATTACGTGAAGCGCCTGGAAGCAAGCTGGCTTGCCGAGCGCTCGCAATTGCAAAGCCAGCTGAGTTCCAGAGTGCCGGCCTCCGATTTGGATGACCTGCGTACGGAACAGAATAATCTCTTGGCCCAGGTCAATGCAGAACACGCGGCGCAGTTGCAGGCAAGCGAAGCCGCGCTCAGCGAATTGCGTCAGCAGGCCGATGAAAGCAGCCAAGGCTTGGAACAGCGCATCGGCGAACTGGAGAACGTCATCTCCCAGTATCAAAACAATACCGAATCTTGCAAGCTTGGCTTGCAAAAAGATGTCACCGGATTGCTCACGCTGCTCTCCACCTTGCATCGGTGGGACGATGAGATGAGCAAGTTGATGCAGCAAAATCAATATATGCAAAAACAAAACCAAGAGTTTGGCGGCATCATCAGCCAGACGGTGATCTTGGCCTTGAATGCAGCCATTGAAGCCGCGCGCGCTGGTGAGGCAGGGCGCGGTTTTGCGGTGGTGGCGGATGAGGTCAGGGTGCTCGCCACGCGCGCCGAAGGCTTCAGCGCCAATTATCGGGATAGCCTGCATAAAAACGATATGGTCACTACCGCGACGTTCCAGGACATTCAAGCGAGCGGCAAAATGATTCTGACGGCGGTGCATGCGCTGGATGCCAAGTTGAGCAAGCTGGCTTTATCAGATGGCAACTAGATCATTAATGGGGTCATTAATGGAAAGTGGGCACGACGCATGATTTCGGAGCGCGCAAAAAACGGATTTAACAGCTTGTTGTCGCGTTGCCTCGAAGAGTCCTTGCGTTCATCGGCTTATCCTTCGTGGACCCTGGAACCGGTATCCGATACAAAGGAAATCGGGAATCGACAGTTCATCATGCTGACGGTTTCCTCTTACGATTTTCGCATGGTGGTGCTGCTGCATTTTTCGCGCAACGAGCCATCGCTCAATTATGTAGCGGAGACGCTGCAACTGGCGCCGGGCGCGCTGGAGCAGTCGCGCTACGACGATTACCTTTCCGAGGTCGGCAATACCTTTTGCGGCGCCTACAAGCGTGAGTTGGGCAAATACTTTCCTTATTTAGGCATGTCCACGCCCAATATGTTGTCGGCCGAAAGTCTGGCCTACGTGAAGACTTGGCCTGTCGAGCACGAAACCCATCTGCGCGCGCAGGATGGGGGCCAAGCGCAATTCTTTGGCAGCCTCTACATCACCTCTTCCGGCGATATAGATTTCAATCCTCAAGAACTGTCGAGCCATGTCGAAGAAGTGGAGACAGGCGCCTTGGAGATGTTCTGATTTACGCACCCCAACCGTGTATTTAAAGAAAGACTGCATATGCATGCACCCATGAAATTGAATGTCATCGCCCAGCCGACCGCCAGCGAGCATGACGTCCTCAGCAAAGTCATCGTGGTGGAACACGATGCGCAAACCTTGGCCGCACTGAAATCGTTTTTCGAAGAATGCAAGCTGGTGGGTTACCGCGCCAGCCCCGAGAGCGCGCCTTCCATTCTCGGCGCGAACATCGATTTAGGCGCCATCTTCCTGTCGGAAACGGATAGCAATGGCCGCGATTGCTTCACGTTGGTGAAGGCGCTGCACATGGCGCGCCCCGATCTGCCGGTATTCATGCGCTTGGCGCCGGGGCATGCGCCGGATGATTTGCCCGAGGAAGTTTCGAAAGCGCTGACCGGGGTGTACGCCTCCGGCGACTACGCCTACGTCAAGGAACTTATCGAAACCTATTTATTCAGCCGCCACTATCCGAGCGAATTTGTATCCGAGATTAAGGCGATGACGCTCGCTGGCGTGCAGGCTAGCTTCAAGGGCATGCAGGTTGAGGTCGAGCAGCCTTACATCGTCAAAGACAAGCTGATTTACGGCGAGTTGTTCAGCTTGATTCCGCTCGAAAGCAACTGGTGCCGCGGTTACATGATGTTGCAAACAGAAGAGCAAAAAATCCTGGATATCATTCGCGCCAAGAAGACCTCGGTGCATACGCCGGAACCTACTTTCCTGCATGTCAATGCGGTCTTGGGCGAGCTATCCAACATGGTGTGGGGCAGCTTCAAGAATCGCTATGGCTTGAAGAGCTTGCAAGAGGGGCTGGGGCAGGTGCGGGTCGAGATTCCGATCATCGTCAATCACATGCGCAAATACATTTCCTTCGGCTCGGATGATCCGCAGCTGTGTTTCAAATTCACGGTGACCGATCCGGACGGCAAATTGGACTCCAGCGTGCTGTACCAGAAATTCATTTTCAGCCTGGATTGGGCGCCGGAGAAATACGACGAATCGAACCAGAACGTAAATGAACTCGTCAGCAGTGGCGAGCTAGAACTTTTTTAGTGATTGATTGAAGGAGGTAACACCATGGCACAAGTATTGGTAGTGGACGATTCCGATGCAGTACGCAGCGAAGTCAGCGGTTTTCTGAGCAAAAACGGCATTACGGTGGCAACGGCGGTGGACGGCAAGGATGGCTTGGTCAAGATCAAGAGCAATCCGGACGTGAAACTGATCTTCGCCGACGTCAACATGCCCAATATGGACGGCCTCACCATGGTCGAGAAAATCCGCTCCGAGGTCGGCAACAAGACCGTCAACATCATCATGCTGACCACCGAAAGCGATGCCGGCATGAAGGAGCGCGGCAAGGCGGCCGGCATCAAGGGCTGGATCGTCAAGCCGTTCAACGGCGCCAATGTGCTCGACGCCGTGAAGAAGATGGTGGCCTAGGCATCGCAGTGCTAAAGCAGGTGTAGGTGCAGTGGTAGAAGACCCTAAGCATCTTAAAGAATTCCAACGCTTTGTGTTTTCGGAGGTTGAGTCATGTTCACGTTCACTATTCGCAAGAAGATATTGGTCAGTTTCGGCATCTTGGTGCTGTTGCTGGTGGCTGTGGGTTTTATTTCCCACAACAGTCTCGAGTCGAACAAGGACAAGCTGTCTGTTCTCGTCAATGACATTCAACCCGCGATGGAGCAGTCATTCAAGATCGTGGACGAACTGGATCGTGCTTCAGCCTCGTTGGGGTTTTACCTGCTGAGCAAGGAAGAAAACAACAAGAAGGCTTACCTGAACAACATGGTGAAGCTGTCCGAGTCGGTCAAAACCCTGGGCCAAATGCCGGTGGTGAAACAGGATCCTGCGACGATGGCCTTGTTGAAAAATGTCGAAGAAGGCGTGACGCATTTGCAAGGCTATAAGAGTCGGATGCTGGGCTATGCCACCGATGACACCAAGAACCTGCCGGCGATGAAATTTGCCGCTGTAGAGGTGAATCCGCGCGCGCAGAGCGTGTTGCAAAGCCTGCAGGAAATGATGCTGTCGGAGAGCAGCGAAACGGTCAGCGAACAGCGCCGTCAGATATTGATCGATATTTTCTCGCTGCGTACCAACTTCTCTAATTCGATGAACGAACTGCGCTTATTTTTGGCGTTTCGTGGCCAGGCGCAAAAAGACAATCTGAAAACCTATCTTGAGTTGGCGGACAACGACCTGGCCAAGCTCAATAAATATGATCCGAATGTCCTGACCTTCGAGGAACAGCCGGCACTGGAAAACGTCAATAAGGTGTTCAAGGAATGGCGCGCTGCAACGGACAAGCTGGTTAAGATACATGGCGCGGAAGATTGGCGGCAGGACGCCTATGTGATCCGTAAAGAATTGTCTCCGCTGGTGGTGCAGATTCAGGAACGCCTCAACACCTTGGTCAAGAGCCAACAGAACGCCAGCATCCAGAGCAGCCAGCAGTTGACCACGCAGGTGCAGAAGACGCAGAACACCGTCGGCGGCTTGATCGTGCTGGGCCTGGTCTCGTCGCTGTTGATTGGCTGGATTTTATCCCGCGCGATTACCAAGCCGATCAACGTGCTCAAGGATAACGCTTACGAGCTTTCGCATGGCAATCTGGATCTGGCGATTGACACCCGCCGCAAGGACGAGTTGGGTAGTTTGGCGCAAAGCTTCGCCGACATGCGCGATTCCATCAAGAAGAAGATCGAGGATTTGCGTGTGCTCAATGTCACGGGCGAATTGATGACTTCCTTGCATGATCCGCTCAAGGTGTTGGAGCATGCCTTGCGCGTGATGCAGGAGCAGACCAATGTCGAATGGGGCTCGGTTTATCTCTACCACAAGGAGCGCGATCATTTAGAGGTCGCATCCTATTTCCCGCCACGCGAACAGGAGCAAGAGACGGAGCGCAGCGCGCGCACCTTTAAGCTCGGCGAAGGCGCCGCGGGCACTGCTGCGAAAGAAAACAAAATTGTTTATATCGAAGACACGTCCAAGGGCGATCCGTATTCAACCGGCCCGAACGATGATGCCGCGCCGCGCGCCATTATCTGCGTGCCGATGGTCGATGCCGGCGAGATGTTTGGGGTGATGAACTTCAGCGGCAAGGTGGGCGAAGTGACGTTTGGCGATTCCGATCGCGAATTCGCCGAGACCATCTCGCGCATGGCCGTGGTCAGCTTCAAGAACATCCAAATGCTGCAGGTGATCGAAGATCAGAATCGCACCTTGGAACAAAAAGTCGAAGAGCGTACCGCGCAATTGCGGCAGAAAACCAACGACATCAATAACATGATGCAGAACATGCACCAAGGCATCTTCACCATCCTGCCCGGCGGAAAAATTCATCCGGAATACTCGGCTTATTTGGAAAGCATTGTCGAGACGAAAAACATCGCCAATGCGAGCGTGATGGAGTTGCTGTTCAACGATAGCGCGCTGGGCGGCAATGCCCTGTCGCAAATTTCGGCGGCGCTGGACGCGATCCTCGGCGAAGACGAAATGATGTTCGACTTCAATCGCCATTGCCTGGTGAAGGAATTCACAAAGAATATGCCGGACGGCCGCACCAAGATTGTGGAATTGGACTGGGATCCGATTCTGGGCGAATCCGGCGTGATCGAGAAATTGATGGTGACGGTGCGCGACGTGACCGAGCTGCGCGGTTTGCAGGCCGAGGCCGAGAAACAAAAATGGGAGTTGGATGTCATCGGGCAAATTCTGTCGGTGTCTGCCGATAAGTTCCAGTCCTTCGTCAAGGATGCTTACCGCTTCGCCGACGAGAACGAGAAGATCATTGCGGAAAACAATGCGCCATCGGCCGACGCCGTGGCGACCTTGTTCCGCAACATGCATACCATCAAGGGCAATGCGCGCACGTATGGTTTCGTGTCGATCACCGATGTGGCGCACGCAGCGGAAAGCACCTACGATGAAATGCGCAAGAATGATGCCCCGGCATGGGACAAGGATAAGATGCTGGCTGAACTGAGCGCAACGCGCCGCATGATCCAGACCTATGAAACGATTTATACGGAAAAGCTTTCCGGCAATACCGCTGCGGGCACGTTTGTGGAACAGGGCTTGCTCGACAAGCTCAAGCAGATCCTCGATGGCGTCAAGGACCAGGACATCAGCAATTTGCGCAAGGCGATCAACGATGTCAAAGCGGTCACAAGCGCAATCGGCACCGAGTCTATGGAGTCGCTCTTGGGCGGCATCGTCCGCTCCATGCCGGAGATGGCGCAGAAGCTGGGCAAGCCCGCGCCGCACGTCGTGATCGAAGACCACAATATTCGCTTCAATGCGGATATCGCGCCGGTGATCAAAAATGTGTTCACGCATAGCTTCCGCAATGCGATCGACCATGGCCTCGAGTCGGTGGAAGAACGCAAGGCGCATGGCAAGCCGGACTGCGGCACCATCACGGTTAAAGTCGACGAAGAGAACGACCAGGTCGTTCTCTCCATGACGGACGATGGGCGCGGCTTGGCGGTGAAAAAACTCAAGGACAAGGCGATTCAAAACGGCTTGATCGATGCCAACGGCGAAGTCTCGGCGCAAGCCCTGGCCGAGTTAATTTTTCAATCGGGCATGTCCACCGCCGAGAACGTCAGCGATATTTCCGGTCGTGGCGTCGGCATGGATGCAATCCGCAAGTTCGTGGAAAATGCCGGCGGCAAGGTGGAAATTCGCTTCAATCAAGAACCGAAGAAAGATAGCGAGTTTCTGTCCTTCATTTCGCGCATCACGCTGCCTGCGGCCTGCACGAAAAAAGTGGCCTGATACGCACTGCCTTAAAAAAGGCCAAGCGGGAAACCGCTTGGCCTTTTTTCATTGCGCGCCGAAGTCCTGACTAATCAGCGCACGCTTCCACGCCTTCTGTGCGTGATTAGCTTGAACAGTTCAAACCACAGAATACTGAATAGGCCGGCCGCGAAACACAGGGCTAGATCGCTGGCATGCAGCGGCGCAAAGCGGAATAAGTCGCGCAAGCTCGGCAGATAAAGCACCAACACGAGCAGTGTGAGCGCGCCGCCAACGACCCACCACAAGGCGCGATTGGGGCTGCGTAATGCGGTGAATAAGCTGCGCGACCAGGAGCGGTTAACCAGGATTAAGCACAGATTACCAATGACCAGCGTCGTGAATGCCAGCGCGCGCGATTCTTCTTCGCCTTGGCCGCGATGCAGGGCAATGGCGTAGACCGCTGCGACCGTGAGCAACACGCCCGCCCCCTGTGCCAAGGCCACCAACAGGGTGCGCAGATCGAACAAGGGCGCATCGGGACGGCGCGGTGGACGATCCATGATGCCCCTTTCTTCCGGTTCAGCCTCGAACACGATGGCGCAGGCGGAGTTGATGATCAGCTCCAGGAACACGATATGCGCCGGCGAGAATGCCAAAGGCAAACCGAACAGCAGCGGGATCAGGGCCATGCCGGCAATCGGCACATGCGCGGCGATGATATAAGTCATGGCCTTGTGTAGGTTGTCGTAAATGCGCCGGCCAAGGCGAATGGCGCTGACGATGGTGGCGAAGTTGTCGTCCAGCAGCACCAGCGCCGCGGCTTCGCGCGCGACGTCGGTGCCGCGCCCGCCCATGGCGATGCCGATGTGCGCGGCCTTGAGCGCGGGGGCGTCGTTGACGCCGTCGCCGGTCATGGCCACCACTTCGCCGTTGGCTTGGTAGGCTTGCACCAGGCGCAGTTTTTGTTCCGGCGCGATGCGCGCAAAGATGCGCGTGCTGGCAATGCGCGCTTGCAATTCGGCGTCGCTCAGCGCTGCCATGTCGGCGCCGCTGAGCAGCGCGCTTTCGTGATCGATACCGGCCGCGCGCGCTACCGCCAGCGCCGTGGCGGGGTAATCGCCGGTGATCATGGCGACCCTGATGCCGGCGCGCTGCGCCAGTTGGATGGCTTGCGGCACTTCGGCCCGCACCGGATCGGCAAGCGCGATCATGCCCAAAAAGGTGAAGGGAATGTCGTGTTGGATCGGCGGCCACGCCGCACCTTGGTAACTGGCCTTGGCCATGGCCAGCATGCGCAGTCCTTGTGTTGCGAGTTGATTCACTTGCGCTGCGATGGCGTCGCAAGCCTGCGGCGGCAAATGGCACAAGTCGGCGATGGCTTCCGGCGCGCCCTTGGCCGCCACGACATATTCGTCGCGTTGCGTGGCTTTCCAGCCGTGCGACATCGCCAGCAGGTCGCGGCTGAGCGGATACTGTTGCACCAGGGTCCAGTCGCTGTGCAGGTGCTCGGTATCGGCGAGATAGTGTTCGGCCAAGCGCTTGAAGGCTTTTTCCATCGGGTCGAAGGGATCGGCTGCGCTCGCCAGCACGCTGAATTCGACCAGTTCATGAAACGCTTCGGGCAAGGCTTGGTCGTTGCCGTAATCCACAGCGAAACGACTCTCGGGCGTGACCAATTGCGTCACCGTCATGCGGTTTTCGGTGATGGTGCCGGTTTTGTCGGCGCACAGCGTGGTAGCGGCGCCGAGCGTTTCCAATGCCGGCACGCGGCGCGTTAAAACCTGCTGGCGCGCGATGCGCCAAGCGCCCAATGCCATGAACACGGTCAGCACAAACGGAAACTCTTCCGGCAGGATCGACATGGCCAGCGCAATGCCGGCGAGAAAGGCTTGCAGCCACGCGCCGCGCGTGAGGCCATACAGCAGTACCACAGCCACACACAATAAAACGCCGATGAGGCCCACCACTTTGACGATGCGCCGCGTCTCGCGCTGCAAAGGGCTGGCTTCGATTTTGAGCACTTGCAGCGATTTTCCGATTTGGCCGATCTCGCTATTCGCGCCGGTGGCGCTGACGCGCGCAATACCTTGGCCTTGCACGATCAAGGTGCCGGAATACAGTTGCGGCAAATCGTCGCCGCCGGGCAGCAGGGAAAAGGGCGTGCCATCCCAGGCGATTTTGCGCACCGGGGCGGCCTCGCCGGTGAGCAGCGATTCGTCGGCTTGCAGGCAGTTGCTGGCCAAAAGCACCGCGTCGGCCGGTACGCGGTCGCCCTCGGACAACAGAATGATGTCCTCGCGCACCAACTCACGCCCGGCGATGCGCCGCTTCTCGCCATCGCGCAACACCAGCGCGCGTGGGCTGCTTAAATCGCGCAGCGCGCGCAGCACGCGCTCGGTCTTGCGTTCTTCGTAGAGCGAGATGCCGACCACTACCACGACAAAAAACAGCAGCATCAGCGCCTCTTGCACTGCGCCCAGCAGCAGATAAATCACGCCCGCGCCGGTCAGCAACAGGAACATCGGCTCGCGCATCACCTCCAGGAGCAAGACAAGCGCGTTCCGCTGCCGGTCGCTCGGCAGCTCGTTCGGGCCATCCTTGGCGAGGCGGGCATGCGCCTTTGCCGACGTGAGGCCGTTCAGGGATGTGTTATCGGTGTACATCGAATGAGCATAAAGAACGATGGGCGCGCTGAGAATTTGTTTTTTTGCACTAAAATTAATTATGGCAAATAAAACGCTCAATACCCGTCAAAAACAAGTATTCCGTGCCCCGGCTCAGGCGCCGCTGGCGAATCGTGGACAGCCGCGCGATAAAAAAGCGCAGCGTCCTGGTGCGCCTGCGCCCAAGCCGCCGCATTCGTCCGGTGGATAGCGGGGCGTGCCAAGAGATTGCAAACGCTCGGCTAAGCCGGTCGAGGAGCTAGTTGCTGGTCTTGTTGCGTTCGCAGCGGATCACGCCTTCGGTCACACGCTGCGAGATACTTAAGATATCCGAGGTCAGCGATTCGGTGTATTCGAGCGTGGTGTAGCCGCTGCAGCCTTGCACGGCTACAATTTCTTCGGCGCGGCGCTGAAAGTAAATGCGCGCCTCGCCTTGCCCGCCAACCTTGAACTTGCCTTGCTTCACGGTCAGGCGATAGGTGTCGGGCGCGATCATGTGGTCTTCGACTTCCCACAGAAAGCCGTCCTTGGCTTCATACACGACGACGGCGCCCATGGCCGCCCCCGCTGGGGTTATCGTTGGTAATGACGAACATGCTGTAAAGGACAACAGCCCGCAGAGGGCGGCAAGGCTGCGCCAGCCGATCATGCGCGGCCTTTGGCGGTTTTGTTTTCCATCATTTCGCTGATCAAGGGCGTGCAGATCACGCGCAGCGCCAAGCGCATTTTGCCGCCCGGCACGACCAGGGTATTCGGCCGCGACATGAAGGAATCCGGGATGCGTTGCTGCAGATCCGGAAAATTGAAACGGTGTGGGTCGCGGAAATGGATGACCACGATGCTTTCGTCGGCGGTGGGAATATCGCGCGCGATGAAGGGATAAGAAGTGTCGACCAGCGGCATGCGCTGAAAGTTGATATCGGTCATGGCGAATTGCGGCACGATGAAGTGGGTGTAATCGCGCATGCGGCGCAAAATGGTGGCGGTGGTGGTTTCTACCGTGCAACCGTCGCGGCTGCAATCGCGGTGAATTTTTTGTATCCACTCCAGATTCACGGCAGGCACTATCCCGATCAGCAAATCCACGTGCTGCGCGGCGTTCACGCCTTTGCTTTTGCCGCGCCGTTCTTTGCCCTTGGCGGCCTCGGCGCCTTGGGGCAGGTGCGAGGGGCTGGCTTTGCGCCGCGTCCAGCTATGCGCCGCGGCGCCGCCATGCATGCCTTCGTAAAACAATAAATCCGAACCGCTGGGCATTTTTTTCCAGGGCGTAAAAGTGCCGACCGCTTGGCCGAATTGCGCCGCATCGGCGCTGTCTTTGACATAGTGGCGCATTTCGGCGCTGCCGGTCTTGGCGTATTGCGCGAATACGGCTTCTTGTTTTTCGAACAAATTGGCTTCTGGGCCGAAGTAGGAGATGGGGTTTCCTTGATGCGAGGAATCGGCGATCAAGCGCTCCATCTCGTCCTTTCCGTGACGGAGGAAACTATCCCCTTTGATGATTTGCGCGGATAAACCCTGGCGCCGAAAGATGTCGGCGAAAACATGACGCACGGTCGTGGTGCCAGCCCCAGCCGAGCCGGTAATTGCAATGATGGGATGTTTTTTAGACATGGATAGCGACTCTCGAAGGAACGGTTTGCGCAACAGGATATGCCGCTTGTGGCTGATTTACAAGGCGTTTGGCGACTAGTCGCGGAACCGCCATTTCAACATCAAGATCAACAGCGCCAGTGCCAGCGTGACACCGTTGGCGAGGATGATCGGCCAAGAACCGATGCGCAAGCCATACACCAGCCACAGCGCCACACCCGTGCTGAAGAGGGCGAAGGTGGCGAGCGAGATGTCGTGTGCGTGTTTGGATTTCCAGATTTTGACGACTTGCGGCACAAAGGCGATGGTGGTGAGCGCGCCGGCGATTAGTCCCACGAGTTCGGTGACGTTCATGTTGAGTATCGTTGTGTGAAAGAAAGGCGCAGTATAGTCGAGCGGCCTGTAGTCTAGTACGCTTGTCGTTATCAAGCTGTGCAGGAAACTGTCGATAAACAACCTAGTGCAGCTTGAGAGGGACCGGGGGTCATGATGCGACGCTCACAGGGTTGGATTAGCGTAGTCGCCATGCTTTGCGGCATGAGCGGCGCAGCAGCGGCAACGCAGCCGCAGGAGCCTTATACGCCGATATTTCTCATGTACTCCGGCGATCCTTCGCCCGCGCGCATGCAAGGCTTGCAGCAATTCCTGGCGGCCAACAATACGCCGAAGGAAATCGCCAAAGATACCGTGGAAACGGTGATCTATAAGTTGAAAACCTATAAGGCAGGGTTTGCTTACCCGGTGTATTTTTCCGAGAACAGCAAGGTCGGCAATGCTTGTGTGGTGGCGGATAGCCATCACAGCCCGAATGTTTCGGCGATCTCGCTCGTGACCAATGAGCGCATACACCACTATGTGTTGGGCGGGCATGCGCCGACCATGGAAATCCAATCCGTATGGGATTCGGTGCTGTATCACGAAATTTTTCATTGCTACGATTTGATGCGGCAGACGCAAATCGAAATCGGCACCCAAATAGCGCGCCATGGCGCGCAGTATTTTGCGAACTGGAGCGAAACGGGCGCGGACGCATTCGCGGCGCTCAAACATCTGCGCAGCGGCGGCAACAAAGCCTTGATTCGGCAGATTCGCGATTTTCGTACCTTGAATTTGCTCAATGGCGACGCCACGCACTACACCGCACGCACCCTGGACTACATCGTGTGGAATTACGATCAAAAGCGCTTAAAGAAACTCAATATGCAGCAGCTCGTGCAATTGGCTTATGCCATTCGCGAACAGACCGCGCTGACCCCGGAAGAGTACGCCGCCATCGAGCAGGTTTCTGGGCGTTTCGAGGTGCAACTGAAGTCCTTGACCAACGATGTCGATACCGTGCCGCATGCGGAGCTGTTGCAAACGCTGCAATATAACTTGCCCGACCCGGAATATTTTTCGCAGTTCATTTTGCAAGTGCGTGCCGCGCTGTATAACTTGGGCGGCGACATTTCCACGTCGAATGCCTATTTCTACCCGATCATGAAGAAATATTATCGGGCCAGTTATTCGCGCATCGAGAAGGCGGAAGTTACGGTGAGTGGTGCGTGGTAAACGGTAAGCGGTAAGGGTGGTTAGTTGTCCCTACAGCTACCTGCTCACCGCTCGCCGCTTACGAATCATCAACGCTTGCGAGCGCGCTGCATTCTGTCTAGCATGACGCCATGTCGCGTTTATTCATTTTATTCCTTTGGTTTTGCTTTCCACCCGTTTTCGCAGCCGATGCCAAGCTGGCGCAAGACGGCGTGGAGCTATTTGTTTCGGCGCGCACGCCGGAGCAGATGCGCGCATTTTACGGCGCGCGCGGCATGCCGCCAGCCGCGCTGCAAGAAATTTCCAAGGCCTGCTTCTTGACGGTGGGGGTGCGCAACCGGCGCGCTGAAACCTTGTGGTTAGAACCCGCGGCATGGCGCTTCATTACTGCCAGCGGTAAGCCGATTGCGCATATTTCGCGCCAGCAATGGAAGGCGCGCTGGGTGGCGTTGCAAGTGCCGCTCGCTGCGCAATCGACCTTCGGCTGGACGCAATTGCCGGAGTCGCGCGATTTGTATCCGGATGAGTCGGCGGGCGCCAATGTGAGTATTGTCCCGCCTGCCGGCAGTTTCAGCCTGATTGCGCGCTTTCGCAGCGGCGCCCAGGGCGACGGCCCAATGATTGAATTGACTGTCCCTAATTTATCCTGCTCGCGTGAAGGGGCTAGCCAATGAAACGCTGGATCGTCACTTGTGCACTTTTGATATTGTTCGGTAGTGCTTATGCCGCAGAGCCGCCAGCGGGCGTGATCAAGCTCGATGGCCGTCCCGCTCCGGCTTTGCAGCTCAGCGATATGGACGGCAAAAGCGCGAACCTTGCGCAAAGTCGCGGGCATTGGGTGCTAGTGCATTTTTGGGCGACCTGGTGCGGGCCGTGTCGCAAAGAAATGCCGACTTTGGCGCAATTAATCAAAGCGCTCCCCGCCGATCGTCTCACTGTGTTGTTGGTGAATACCTCGGATAGCGAAGATGACGTGTTTACTTTCTTAGCCTCGGTGTCCCCGGAGTTGGTGTCGCTGCTTGACCGCGACGGCCAAGTCACGGAACGCTGGCAGCCGCGCGGTCTGCCGTCCTCGTTCCTGGTCGATCCGCAAGGGCGCTTGCGCTATTTGGCGCTGGGCGGGCGTAACTGGGCGAGTGAACCCTATTTGGGTTTCTTGCGCGAATTGACCGCAAAATAAGCCGCTGGCATTGCGTTTGCAGCGGCGCAGGTTTGCTGCCGAAGCGCAATACGGGTACGCTTGCAATTCTTAGGTACCCACGTAGCAAAACCCATGTTAGAACAATCGCCGCCCCACGCAGAGCAGGGGTATTCTGGTTGCGACAGCGCTAGCACGCCGGTCGCACCGCGCTTTCATCTGCTGCTAATCAATCCGTATGAGCTAGGCCGGCAACCGTTTGCCTTGGCCGAAGCGAGTGCATGGTTAAAGCGCGCCGGATGTGCGGTGCATTGCCTCGATCTGGCCTTGCAAAAATTGGATCCTGAACTGTTGGCTACGGCCGATGCCGTGGCGATTTATTTGGGCATGCACACCGCGACGCGCATCGCAATGGAAGCGCTGCCGCGCATTCGCCAGTTGGCGCCAAAAGCGCAATTGGCGGCCTTCGGTTTGTACGCGCCGATGAATGCGGATTTATTGCGCGCGTCGGGCGTGGGCGCGATTTTCGGTGGCGAGTCGGAGCCGGATTTGGTGGATTGGGCCAACGCGCTGCGCACCAATCAAGGCGTGCCTTTGCACCAAGCCACCATCGTGCGTCACGACAAAATCGAATTCCTGCCGCCGGATCGCAGCGATCTGCCGCAACTCGAACGCTATGCGCATTTGGTGTTGCCGGATGGCAGCACCCGCGTCGCCGGCTTCGTCGACAGCACGCGCGGCTGTAAACATGTGTGTCGACATTGCCCGGTGGTGCCGGTGTATGAAGGCAAATTTCGCGTGGTGCCGGTGGAAGTGGTACTGGGTGATATCGCGCAGCAAATCGCCGCCGGCGCGCGCCACATTTCTTTCGGCGATCACGATTTCTTCAATGGCCCGACGCATGCGCTGCATGTGGTGCGCGCGCTGCATGAACGTTGGCCGGAGGTGACTTACGATGCCACCATCAAGATTCAACATCTGATCGATCATGCCGCTTTGCTGCCGGAATTGCGGCGCAGCAATTGCCTGTTCATCATTGCCGCCGTGGAGTCGGTGGATGACCATGTGCTGGGCTACCTCGCGAAGAATCACACCCGCGCCGATTTTTATCGCGCCGTGGAATTAATGCGCGCCGCCGGCATCGCGCTGGCGCCGACCTGGGTGGCGTTTCATCCCTGGACTACCCTCGAAGCGTATCTGGATCTACTCAAGAGCTTGGTTGACTTGCAATTGGTGCAGGCGGTGCCGCCGATACAGTTATCGATACGCTTGCTGGTGCCGGCCGGTTCGAAGTTATTGGAACTGCCGGGATTCGGCGATTTGATCGGCCCATTCGATGCGAAATTATTAGGTTATCCCTGGCGCAATCCGGATGCGCGCGTCGATGCCTTGCAAGCCGAAATTCAACACTATGTCATGCAAGCCGAGCAAGCCAATGCACCGCGCCAGGAAGTGTTTGCCGCGATTTGGCGCATGGCGCATGCGGCACTGGGTTTGCCAGCACCGGCCCTGGACGGGCGCGAACTCGGCACAGCGGTGCCGCATATGTCCGAGCCGTGGTATTGCTGCGCCGAACCGACCGAGGCGCAGTTGCAGTCTTTTTAAATTTAATTCAAAAGCGGTTCAACCGATTTTTCATTGGCCGTTACAATTTTGATATGAAAACAGTCCTACTCCTTCTCCCCGCAGCCAGCTATCGCAACGAAGATTTTCTCGCCGCTGCAAAAAAGCTCGGCGTACAGGTGATTGCCGTCGCCGATTATTGTCCGCAACTGGCGCCGGGGTGGGGCATGGGCGTGCTTTCCGCCGTGCACTTCGACCAGCCTTTATTGGCAACCCAAACCATTCTCGAACATCTGCCCAGCAAGCCGGATGCGGTGTTGGCGGTGGATGATCATGGCTTGGAATTGGCGGCCATGCTGCGGGAGAAACTGGGCTTGCCAGGGAATAGCCCGGCGGTGGTCGGATTGACCCGCGATAAATTGGCGTTTCGCCATCTGCTGCAAGAGCAGGGCATGCTGTGCCCCGCATTTTGCAATTTGGCCGACGATGCCGATGCGCAATATCTCGGCGAACTGGCGCGACAATTAAGCTACCCGGTGGTGGTGAAAGCGCGGCGCTTGTCTTCGAGTCGCGGCGTGATACGCGCCAACAACGCCACGGAGTTTCTCGGCGCGGTGCGCTGGGTGCGCGCGATTCAAGCGCGCGTCGACCGCGATAGCCAAGAGCTCGGCCTGGTGGTGGAGTCGTTTATCCCCGGCCGCGAATATGCGCTGGAAGGCTTGCTGAATAAGGGCGTGCTGCAAGTGCTGGCGCTGTTCGATAAGCCCGATCCCTTGGACGGCCCGTATTTCGAAGAGACGATTTATGTCACGCCGTCGCGCTTGCCTGCAGCGTTGCAAGCGCAAATCGCCGAGCAAGTCGCGCGCGCTTGCCGCTTGGCTGGCTTGTCGAGCGGTGCGGTGCATGCCGAATTGCGCATCAACGATCAAGGTATTTGGCTGCTGGAAGTGGCGGCGCGCTCCATCGGCGGCTTGTGCGGACGCATGCTGAAGCACGCGCTGGGCATGAGCTTGGAAGAGGTGTTGCTGCGCCATGCCTTGGGTGAGGCGGTGCCGCAAGCGGCTGCACACGGCGCCTCGGCGGTGATGATGATCCCGATTCCGAAGCGTGGCATTTATCAGGGCGTTAAGGGATTAAATGCAGCGCTGGCGGTGGCGCGCATCCAATCGGTGCTGATCACGGCGGAAGTCGGCGCAGTGCTGTTGCCGCCGCCGGAGGGCGCGAGCTATCTAGGTTTCATCTTCGCCCAAGCCGACGATGCGGCGACGGCGGAGTTCGCTGTGCGTGAAGCGCATCGGCGCTTGGCGTTCGAGATTCAAACCGAAGTACCGCTGCAAGTGGCTACATCGTCTGCAATATAAGTGTAATCAAGCTTGGCGATGGGATTTTGCTATCGACTTTTGCGCTTGAAGCAGGCCGTCATCTCGCTTACCATGGACTCCCCATGCGTTTCCCCTGCCTTATTTTATTGCTTGCAAGCTGCGCCCCCATCGCCCATGCCGATATCTACGGCTACACCGATGAGGCCGGCACGCTGGTGCTGTCCGACAGCAAGCCCGACAACCGCTATGCGCTGTTGCTGCGTACGGAAATTGCGCAGCATCCGCAGTTGGCGACACCTTTCGCCGGCGGACGCATCAATTGGGAAAACCAAAAACGTTTCGCGCCACTGGTGTCGCAAGCAGCGCGCACTTACCACCTTGACGAAGCCCTGCTGCATGCGGTGATCTCCACCGAATCCGGTTACGAGCCGCGCGCCGTTTCACCCAAGGGCGCGATTGGCTTGATGCAGGTCATGCCGGCAACCGGCAAGCGCCTAGGCGTCGGCAATCTGACCGACCCGGCGCAAAATATCGAGGCCGGGGCGCATTATCTGCGCGATCTGTTACGCCAGTTCGACAACGATTTGCAACTGGTGCTTGCGGCGTACAACGCCGGCGAGAACGCCGTGCTGCGCCACGGCAAGCGCATTCCACCGTATCGCGAAACCCTGCAATATGTACCGCGCGTGCTGGCGCTGTATAAAAAATTTCAAGCCAAAACCTAGATCGAGTTTTCATGAAGGTAACCCCGACCGCCATACCCGATGTGTTGTTGCTGGAACCGAAAGTGTTCGGTGACGCGCGCGGATTTTTTTTCGAGAGCTATAACCGTAAGGCCTTCCTGGAAGCCACCGGGCTCGATGTGGATTTCGTGCAGGACAATCATTCGCGCTCGGCGCAAGGCGTATTGCGCGGCTTGCATTACCAGATCCAGCAGCCGCAAGGAAAATTGGCGCGCGTGGTCGCGGGCGCGGTGTTCGACGTGGCTGTCGATGTTCGCGCCGGCTCGCCGAGTTTCGGCCAGTGGGTGGGCGAGGAGCTGTCCGCCGACAACAAAAAAATGCTGTGGATTCCACCCGGCTTCGCGCACGGTTTCTTGGTGCTGAGCGAGTATGCCGAATTTTTGTATAAAACCACCGACTATTATGCGCCGGCCTATGAGCGCGCGATTGCCTGGAACGACCCGCAGATCGGCATCGCTTGGCCATTACCTTGCGCACCTTTGCTGTCGGCCAAAGATCAGGCGGGGCTGCGCTTGCAGGACGCAGAAGTTTTTCCATGAAAGTCTTGATCACCGGCGCTAATGGCCAAGTGGGTTGGGAATTGCAGCGTGCGCTGGCGCCCTTGGGCGAGGTGGTGGCGCTAAGTCATGCACAGCTGGACTTGGCCAATGCAGATGCGATCCGCCAGGCGCTGCGTCATGCCGCACCGGACTTGATCGTGAACGCCGCGGCCTATACCGCGGTCGATCGCGCCGAAGAGGAGCCAGCATTGGCGCAAGCGGTGAATGGCGACGCGCCTGGCATCCTTGCCGAGGAAGCGCAGCGATTGCATGCCGCGTTGGTGCATTATTCCACCGACTATGTGTTCGACGGCAGCAAAGGCGCACCGTATGAAGAGATCGATGCGACCAATCCGCGCAGCGTATACGGCGCGACCAAGCTAGCCGGGGAGAAAGCGATTAGCGCCGTGGATTGCGCCCACCTGATTTTGCGTACCAGTTGGGTGTACGGTGCGCGCGGCAAAAATTTCTTGCTCACCATGCAGCGCTTGGCGCGCGAGCGCGAGGAATTGCGTGTAGTGGACGACCAGCACGGTGCGCCCACCTGGAGCCGCATGCTGGCCGAGGCCACCGCCAGCATCGTCAGCCAATGCCTGCACCAAGGCACGGTGGCTGACCGCTTGCGCGACAAGGGCGGCCTGTACCATCTCAGCGCCGCCGGCCAGACCACTTGGTTTGGCTTTGCCAGCGCGATTGTGGCGCAGGGCGAGAAGCTGCCGCGCATGACACCCATCACCACCGCCGACTACCCGCTACCCGCGGCACGCCCGGCTTATTCGGTACTCGCCAACGACAAGATCGCGCGCCATTTCGGCATTCGCCTACCAGATTGGCAACACAGCTTGGGCCAATGCCTGGAGCTCAATTAAATTTAGCCAGAACCTGGGCAGCGGCCTTAAGTCCTGGCCGGCTTGCGGCAAGCGGGCCGTGCGTCTAGAATAGCCAGCTACGTCGCGCTAAAGTAGCTAATAAATCAATAGCGCGGTCTGCCCGGTTTTTAAACCATCAAATAGAGTAGAGTGAGGAAAATGAAGAAATACGCTATAGCCAGTCTGGTTCTGCTAGCTGCTGCAAGCGGCGCTGCTTTCGGCGCGGGCGATGCGGCTGCCGGCCAACACAAAACTTCGATGTGTGCCGGTTGTCACGGCATTCCCGGTTACCGCACCGTTTACCCGGAGGTTTATCCGGTGCCGAAATTGGGCGGTCAGCACGCGCAATATATCGTGGATGCGCTGAAGGCCTATAAGTCCGGTGAACGCAAGTTCCCGACCATGCAGGCGATTGCCGCCAGCTTGTCGGATCAGGATATGGAAGACCTGGCGGCATATTATGCCGAGGCTAAATAACAAGGTGATGATAATGAATAAATACACGATGATTGCGGCCATGACCTTGAGCCTGGCACTGACGACTTCGGCATCGGCCATGACTGGCAATGCCGCTGCAGGAAAAGAAAAAGCGACCACAGTTTGCGCCGCGTGCCATGGCCCGGACGGCAATAGCCCGACGCCTGCTTTCCCCAAGCTGGCGGGCCAAAACGAAGGTTACTTGGTGGCGATGTTGAAGCATTACCGCAGCAAGCAGCGCACCAATGCGATCATGACCGGCCAAGCTGAAAACTTAACCGATCAACAGATCGCCGATCTGGCTGCGTATTTTTCGCAGCAAACCGGATTGCAGGTTAAGCGCTGATTATCCAAATGCAGAATTAAAAAAACCGGAGCGAAACTGCTCCGGTTTTTTTTTGCGCAAGCTAAATGCCGTGCTGGGCGTGAATGCCCATTAAGTGCGAAAACGGCCAATCGCGTCCTGTAAGCTGCGCTCCATTTTCCGCAGTTCCTGCGCCGATTCGAAGGTTTTATGCACGGCACGCGTGCTGGCTTCGCACATTTCCTCGATATGCGCCATGTCGCGGGCGAGCATGCTGCTGGCAGATGCCTGCTCTTCGGTGGCGGTTTGAATGCTATCGACGCCATCGGTGGCGCGCACGACGGAATGCATCGACTCGGCAATGATTTGCGAGAATGCATTCATGGTTTCTTGCATCTGCGCGAGATGGCTTAGCCCTTCGGTAATCGAATGCTCGGCGCTGTCCGACTGCTTTTCGATGGATTGTGTAATGTCATCGATTTCGCGCGCCGACGAGGCGGACTTCTCCGCCAGTTTCCGCACTTCATCCGCGACCACGGCGAATCCGCGCCCTTGTTCACCTGCGCGCGCTGCTTCGATGGCGGCATTCAAGGCCAGTAGATTGGTCTGATCCGCGATATCGCGCACTTGCTTGGTCATTTGCGTGATTTTTCGCGTGCTGGAAACGAACTCACCGACCGACATGGCCATTGTGTTCACGATATGTTCGATGGTGTTAATGCCGCTGACCACACGGGTAATATTCTCGTTACCGGATTGTGTACTTTTCAGGCTGATATGCGCATCTGCCCGCACTTTTTTGGTGTTGTCGGCCACCGAGGCAATGCTGGCCGACATCTCTTCCACGGCCGATGCACCGGAAAGCGCGGCTTCGTTTTGCTCTTCGACATTGTGTTTCACTTCTTCCGCCACCTCGGTCAAGGCGTTGGTCGCATGCGAGAGATTGTCGATACCGGATTGCACTTCGCGCGTAATGCCGCGCAGGGTCAGGATGAGCGCATTGAATGCCTTGGCGGCTTGGCCGATTTCATCGTCCGAATGCACCGGTGCGCGATGCGACAAGTTTCCATCGCTTTGAATCGCCATCATCACCTCGCGCAGCGCATTCAGCGGCGCCCCGATGGTTTTGCACAGCAGGGGTAAAGCCGCAACGGCCAAGCCCAGGTTGACGGCCGCTGCAACATACGCGGAAAAGCCGAATGCCGCAGTCAACAAAGGCGACAGGCACAGTACGCCTAAAGCCAGGCCCAGCTTGACGCGTATTCTCAGGTTGCCTAAGCGGGTAAACAGCGCTTGGATGCGATGCTTATTCCCGGCTTTCAAATCTTGATACAGATGTTCGGCTTGCTCGATTTGCTGGCGCGAAGGTTTGGTGCGCACGGAAATGTAGCCGGTGATTTCGCCATTCTGGATAGTCGGCGTGACATTCGCTTCGACCCAATAGTGGTCGCCATTTTTACAGCGGTTTTTGACGATGCCATTCCATAACTTGCCTTGTTTCACCGTCTTCCATAAGTCGGCAAAGGCTTCCGGCGGCATGTCGGGATGGCGCACGACGTTGTGCGATTGGCCCAACAACTCGTCCTTCTCGAAGCCGCTGATCTCGATGAAATCCGGATTGACGTCGCTGATCATGCCTTTGCGATCGGTCTTGGAAATGATGATTGCGCTTTCGCGGTAAGAAAGTTCGCGTTGCGTAACGGGCGTATTGATCTTCATCGGCAGTCCTTCTTGTGAGCACTTTTCAGGTTAAAAGGCTAAGGCGTGTTCGATTTTGCTTGGTCGTTCACGCACAACTAGATATCCACAAGACTTATCGGTAAAGCCGTAAAAAAGTTAAGGGTATTCGAGGGGTGTACTTTGCTACGGCGTCAGGCCCCGATTTTGCGATCCAGGCAATCGAAGTAGATGCCGGCATCCGGACTTGTTTGCTGCCGTTGGGATTGCCAAATCATTTCCGCCAGGCATTCCATGAGCGCATGCTGGGCTGCGTGCGGATCGCCGCTTTGCGCCAATAAGGCGCTGTAGCGTTGTTTAATACCCGGCGGTTGGTCGATGGAGTATTGCTCGTTGATGGCCAGGTGCAGGCTTAAGTGCAAGAAAGGATTGGTGCTGCCGAGTTCGGGCGGGTAATCGCTGTCCATGTAGCGCTCAGGCTGGGACAGCATGGCGTGGTACTCCGGGTGTTGCAACACCACTTCCAGCACCATGGCCTCGATGCCGGCGACCGGTTCTTGTGCTTGGTATTTGCGCCAGGTGTCGAAAAATAGGCGGCGCGCGTCTTCGCGACTGGGATTAAACATCGGCGTTGAATAAGCCCAGCACGGCGGAGTATTGGAAGATTTCGTTTTCGTGGTTCAAGGGGCCGATTTCGCCGTTGCCGTAAAAGCCGATCAGCGGCATGCCGGGGTAGCGGCCGGTCACCAAATCCAGATCGCGGTCGATGCCGCCATAGAAATACGGACCGCGCCCCATGCACGGGAAGAACAAGCCGAAATCGGGCGATGCCGTTTGCGTTTGATCCATGCGCTCCAAGGTCTTGCGCATATCGCGCTCCGCCGCCAAGGGCTGGCGCAATGCCCAAAACAGGCGCTCGCCCGGCATCAGGCGCGACGACAGCGTGACCGAGCGATCGTCGGCATTAGTGGAAATGATCGGCGATAGCCGGTAGCGGCCTTCGGTAATGGCATGCTCCGGATCGCCGAACGTGACGCCGGCCAGCAATAAGTGCAAGGGCAGGTGTTCCTGTTCGCGCACTTCCAACGGCAGTTCGCGCGCCAGCAGATTGAGCGCGGGCTGCGCGCTGAGGGTGATGACATCGTAGCCGCTCACCTGCGTGATTTCGAGCGGCTCGGACAAGGCGCGGATGCCTTGCGATACGCCAACTTGTCCGTGCGCGCCGTGGATCAGGGTTTCGCAGCGACCCAGCGCGGATACCTTCGCGCCGCACCAGACTTTAAACGGGCCTTGGCCGGTGGCGTCGCCGGATACGCCGCCGAAGCGTTGCCCTGGCGCTTTAATCCAGGCGCTGTTGATGGCGTTGGGCGCGGCGAGCGAGAGGATCAGCGTTTCCGGCTCAACTTCATGCGCCGGCGTGAGTGAAACATCGCCGCCGAACACCATGGCCGCTGCGGCCGGCACGTCCAGCACCCAGTCTTCTTCGGTAAAAATTCCAGCCGCGGAACAGCCGATGACTTGCATGCAATTCGAGGCTTTCGAAGCGGCAAGCAAAGCGGGCTGGGGATCGCGCGCGAATTCCGGCGTTAAAAACAGCAATACACTGTTGGCGTGCGTGAGCTGCGCGCGCTCCATGGCGGTCGCGACGGCTTGGTGCGCCAAGTCTTCATGGGCACTGAGGCCACGGACTAGGGATGTTGCGATCGGCGTGGTCATAAAATTTTGCGTATCCTAGAAAAATAGTTCTAACCGCCAAGATGCCAAGTACACCAAGAAAAACCAAGTCATTCTTAGTCTTTGGTTCCCCTGTTGGGTGATGCGTATGTTTTCGAAAAGCCTTTTGGCGACTTGGCGGTTTAATAGACGTTTCTACGATCATTCGTCCCTTGGGGTTTTCTGCTTGTACTCGCACAAGTCGCGCAGCATGCATTCGGGGCAATTCGGCTTGCGCGCTTTGCACACATAGCGGCCATGCAGGATGAGCCAATGGTGTGCGTCCTTGAGGAATTCTTCAGGGATGAATTTTAGCAGTTTCCGCTCCACTTCCAGCACGGTTTTCCCGGGCGCGATGCCGATGCGATTTGCGACGCGAAAAATATGCGTGTCGACGGCGATGGTCGGCTCGCCGAAGGCGGTGTTGAGAATCACATTCGCGGTTTTGCGCCCCACGCCCGGCAAGCTCTCCAAGGCCTCGCGCGTGCGCGGCACTTCGCCGCCATGCTGCTCCACCAAGATTTTGCAGGCGGCGATGATGTGCCGGGCTTTGCTGTGATACAGGCCGATGCTTTGGATGTAGCGCTCCAATCCTGCAATGCCCAGCTGATAAATCGCAGTTGGCGTGTTGGCCTTGGGAAACAGCTTGCGCGTGGCGAGATTCACGCCTTTGTCGGTGGCTTGCGCCGAAAGAATCACCGCGATCAGCAACTCGAAGGGGGTTTTGTATTCGAGCTCGGTGGTGGGATGCGGATTCAGCTCGCGCAGGCGCGCAAAAATTTCATGGCGTTTGGCGGGATTCATGTTCGATTCAGTAAGCTTGATTGCAATCCGGCAGCGTTAAAAAGATATCTGCGGCAGGCTATCCAGGAATGCCTTGCCGCAGCCTTTCAGCCGCACCTGCTCTTTGGTAATGCGGGTAGGAAATACAATTCTAGAGCCAATCATCCCGACAATGATGAATAGCAGCATGGATATCCCGCCGATGATGCCCCAGCCGCTGCTTTTCAGCGAGATGCCAACAAATACGAGTCCCAGTCCCAGCAGGAATCCGCCCCAGCCAATGGCCAAGAATAGCCGGCGCCGATTGCGGTGCGCGTCACACAGCGCGGGGGCTATGTCGGCTTTTTTTCGCACGACGATGGCAACGATGATGTAGATGGGAATGCTGAGAAAAAACAGCACATACCAGCCCGGATGATGCCAGTAAATTTTGCGTGTCTTGATCGGCGTCAACGCGGGTTGGTTGCATTTCACACAGCGCGGCGGCAAGGTGCTGCCGACTTGCATCACCAGCAATTTGTCTTCGCGCCAGCAGGCGTTGTTTGTCTCTTTCTCAAGCGCCGCGCGCGGCGGGGCATATGGATTGAATTCTTGAGTCATGTTGCGCTCCCTGTTTTTTGTTTGTGATGTCGCCGTAGCGTGTGGATTATGCCTTTTAGCGGCGTACAAAACAAAACGTGCCGAACATAGTGCCTCGTTTTGTAGCCGGTTAGATGAAAAAATGATGTCCTTAAGCCGCGCTTAAGATTGTGCGGATAGTGTGCACGCCTGAGCAGTCCATTTTCAGGAGTTAATCATGCGTAGCATTCGATTGTGTCAAACACTTGCCCTTATTTTAGGCGCTTCATTCGCCCTCTTCGCGTTGGCGGAAACCCCGGCGGATTTCCTCAAGCAATTCGAGGCGGCGGCGCGCCAGGAGTCGGCGGCTTTCCAAGGCTTCTCTGCCCAGCGCGGCGATGCCTTCTTTCACGCGACGCATGGCCGGGAATGGAGTTGTTCCTCGTGCCACACGCAAAATCCCAGTGCCGAGGGCAAGCATGCCAAGACCGATAAACGCATTGCGCCGCTCGCGCCCGCCGCGAATGCCCAGCGCTTCACCCAGCCGGACAAGGTGGAGAAATGGTTCAAGCGCAACTGCAACGATGTACTCGGCAGGGCCTGCACCGCCCAAGAGAAGGGCGACGTGCTGAGCTATCTCATCACCCTGAAAAAATAGGAGAAACAAATGAAAATTTTAAACCGCTTCATTAAATATTTATGGCCCGTCGCGGCTGGTTGCTTGCTGAGCTTCGGCGCCAGTGCCGATGCGCATATTTCTTCTGCCAACAATCCGACCTGGAAGGCCGAGTGCAGCAGTTGCCATGTCGCCTATCCGCCCTCTCTATTGCCGGCGGATTCGTGGCGCGCGCTGATGTCGGGGCTGGATAAGCACTTCGGTGTGGATGCCAGTGTCGATGCCAAGTCGGCCGCCGAGATCGGCGCATTTTTGCAGAAGAATGCCGGCAGAAATCGCGGCGCATCGACCAAGCCGATCCTGCGCATTACCGAAACGCCGTGGTTCAAACGAGAGCACGACGAGGTCGGCGCGGCGGTATGGAAGAACCCGAAGGTCAAGAGCGCTTCCAATTGCGCGGCCTGTCATAGCGGCGCCGAGCAGGGAAATTTCAGCGAGCACGGCGTACGGATACCACGATAAATAGGGACAAATAGGGACAAATAGGGATAAATAGGGATAAATAGGGATAAATAGGAGAACGATCATGCGTAACAAAATTCTGGTGTGGGATTTACCGACCCGCCTGTTTCACTGGATGCTCGCGGCGTCTTTTATCGGCGCTTTTCTCACCGCGGAGTCGGAATACTGGCGCGCTATCCATGTGGCCTTGGGTTATACCGTCATCGGCCTGATCGCCTTTCGGCTGATCTGGGGCGTGGTGGGAACGCGTTATGCGCGCTTCAGTTCGTTCGCCTTTGGGCCATCCAAAGTGCTGGTCTATGTGAAGTCGCTTGTGAACAGAACGCCGCAGCATTATGTCGGCCACAACCCGGCAGGCAGTTGGGTGATCTATGGCCTGCTGGTGTTGGGATTGCTGTCGGGTGCTACGGGCTACGCGGTCTATAACGAAATTGGCGGCGACTGGTTCGAGGAATTGCACGAGGGCGCGGCCAACATGATGCTGGGCCTGGTTGGGGTGCACGTCGCCGGTGTATTGGTGAGCAGCCTGCTGCATCGTGAAAATCTCGTGCGCTCCATGATCGACGGCTACAAGTGGGGCGAGCCGGGGCAGGGAATACGCCGCATGCGCTGGCTGGTCGGGATCGGATTGATTTTCGGTGTTGCGGCGCTCTGGAGTAAGTTAATCTAGCGTTATGCGCATACTGTTAATCGAGGACGACCAGTTGTTGGGCGATGGCATCCAGGCCGGGCTGGCCCAGGCCGGGTTCGCGGTCGACTGGGTGCAAGACGGCGCGGCGGGCGAAGCCGCGCTCAAGACCGAGCCGTACGCCGCGCTGGTGCTTGATCTGGGCTTGCCCAAGTTGTCCGGCATGGAGTTGTTGCGGCGCTTGCGCGCGGCGGGCAATAAGGTGCCGGTGTTGATCCTCACGGCGCGCGACACCATCGACGATCGCGTCAAAGGCTTGGACAGCGGCGCCGATGATTATGTCGTCAAGCCCTTCGACCTGAATGAACTTGCGGCCCGCTTGCGCGCACTCACGCGCCGCCAGCACGGCGAGGCCGCGCCGCTGCTGCAAATCGGCGAACTGAACCTGGACCCGGCGGGGCACCGCGTGCAGTTTCGTGGCCAGCCGGTGGAAATGTCGGCACGCGAGTTCGCCTTGCTGCAGGAGTTCATGCTGAACACCGGGCGCGTGCTATCGCGCGAGCAGCTCGAACAGCGCCTGTATGCCTGGGGCGAGGAAGTCGCGAGCAATGCCATCGAGGTGCACATCCATCACCTGCGGCATAAGCTCGCGCCGGAATTAATCCGCACGATTCGCGGCGTGGGTTATCTGATGCCGAAAGACAGCGATGCCGAATCCGCGTAGCGCGCCCTCGATCAAACGCCGGCTGCTGCTCGGCTTGCTGCTGGCCACGGTGCTGGCGTGGGGCGTGGCGCTTTCCTTCAGCTATCGCGATGCGCGGCATGAGTTGAACGAACTGCTCGACGCCTATCTCGCGCAATCGACCTCGCTGCTCATCTCGCAGCTCGGCCAAGAGGGCGACGAAATCGATACCGAGCATGTGCCGTCGCTGCACCGCTACAGCCGCAAAGTGGTATTCCAGGTGTGGGAGCACGGCGAACGCCTGCGCCTGCATTCGCAGGCCGCGCCGAATACGCACCTCTCGAATGTGCTGGAAGGCTACAGCGATGCGACAGTCGAGGGCGAGAACTGGCGCGTGTACAGCGCATGGGATGCCAAGCACGAAACGCTGGTGCAAGTCGGCGAGCGGCGTGAAGTGCGCGACAAGCTGGCGCGCGAAATTGCCGAGAACCTGCTGCGCCCCTTATTGCTGACCTTGCCGGTGCTGGGCCTGATCATCTGGCTCGGCGTGAGCCGCGGCTTGCGGCCTTTAGCGGCGCTGCGCCAGCAGGTTGAATCGCGCGATCCGAATAACCTCTCGCCGCTCGACGCAAGCCAAGTGCCAGTCGAAGTAGCGCCGCTGGTACAGTCGCTCGATAGCCTATTCGCGCGCGTCAGAGCCTTGCTCGACAACGAGCGCCGTTTCACCGCTGATGCCGCACACGAACTGCGCACGCCGCTGGCCGCCATCAAGACCCAAGCGCAAGTCGCCCGTGGCGCCAGCGGCGACGAGGAACGCAAGCATGCGCTGGATAATGTCTTAGCCGGCTGCGACCGCGCAACGCATCTGGTGGCGCAACTGCTGACCTTGGCGCGGCTCGAACCCGGTCAGTTGAGCCGGCACGAAGCCTGCGACTTGCGCAAACTCGCCGCTGCCGCCATCGCGGAAATGGCGCCGGGTGCAGTGGAAAAGGGCGTGGAAGTGCAACTGATCGAGGGCGCGGAAGTCACGATCGACGGCGCACCCGATCTGCTGCACATCCTCATGCGCAACCTGATCGACAACGCGATTCGCTATAGTCCCAAAGGCAGCAGCGTGAGCGTTGCCGTCACCGCGCATAATGGCACGGCGCAACTTATCGTGAGTGATCAGGGTTCAGGTATTCCCGTCGAGGCGCGGCCGCTGGTCTGGGAGCGTTTCCATCGCGTGCTGGGGACGGGCGAGTCGGGCAGCGGCCTTGGGCTGTCCATCGTCAAGCGCATCGCCGAGCTGCATGGTGCAGAAGCGCATTTAGCCGAAGGCGAGGGCGGCAAAGGGCTACGCGTTACGGTGACTTTTCCGTAGCCGCTGTTTTCTTGCGGGCATGCTTCTCGCGGGTTGAGTTCTCAGAAGGGGGTGGTGTAGAAGGATCAATAGAGCAATCGTTTAAGACGAAATTTCGGTGGGGAATGTAGCAATACAAGATGCGCCTCTTTTCCCTTTTTATACAGCTTGAATGTTTGAGGTAACCGGCCCTTGCGCTGCATTTCGGGCAAGGGCCAGTTGGCCGAGCGGTTATGCCGCTGGCGCGACTCCGGCACCCTCCCTCGGCATTTTCTTGCCCAGCAGAAAAATGGCCTGGGCAAGACCACTTCCGAATCCGCACCGAGATAGTTGGAGAACTTCGTTTAACCCCGTCTGGCTGGATAGCGTGATTTCCTCGTAGCGGCAGACAGGAAGTTCCTTGTTGTCCTTGAATCTCTTATCGGGGCCACCGGACTTGTTGACATACTTCCAAGTTCGATCGACAACCTCGGCATCACGGGGAACGGATTCGTTCTCGATGAATCGGGTTGCACCTACGTCAATGCGTAACTCCTGATAACCAACAGCACCCACGCCCTTTTGGTCATAGACGAGGATGCGATCCGGAAAGAAGTGCAGTGTCTGACGGCCAACGCCAACTGCAATGGTTTCGATGTTCGTCTTAACGTAGGGTGGTTCAGCTTTGCGAATAGACGTACTTTTTCTGCGGATCAGGTCGCTTGCTCCGGCATGGTATTTCCGGTCATGAACCTTCCCTGATGCTTCGACATGCCAAGCTGCTGCACAACTGGCGAGTTGGCTAGCCGCAGTGTGAAGTTGAGCGTATGCAGCTTCCATGTCAGGGTCGAAGTCGTAGAATAAGACAACAGTCTTTTCCAAAGTGTCTCGCGTGTGAGCGGCATACGTTCCAGCAGCGCCCGCCAGTGCAAGTAACACCAGCAGCCAAGCGGGCCAATTTGAAGAGATACCAGCGCCAAGAATCACGGCGGAGGCAATCGCGACTATAGGCCACAAGCGCGTCTTGGCCCGCTTTCGGTTCAACTCGTCTAGAAGCTCACGGGAAGATGAATCCACGATTTGTGAAATGTCTGCCGATTCGATATCTTCAAGCGGCGCATGAGTTCCCGGTGGTATTTCGGGTTTAATCGGAGAAGGAGGCCGGGTTGGCGAATTACGGGAGGATGATGATGGCGGGAGGGTGGCGCGGTAATACAAACCACCCCGGCCCATGTGGACGTAGTTACCTCGTGGGCCAACGCCGAAGCGAAGACCTGTCACGCCTGCGGAAACTCCGATCCCCGACTTCGATAGATTGAAACGAAGCGGGCCAACGCTGATGCTCTTTCTTAGGTAGAACCCCATGAGCTACGCCTCCGGAGTGATATGAACGTAAACGGGATAAGGTAAAAGGGGCTGCGCGCTTTTGCGCAGTCCCTCTTGACTGGGTTAGGTGCACTTGTTATTTCACTGTGGCCATTGGACCCGGCCCTTCTGTAAAGGTGTAGTTGGTAACGACACTATCTTTTAAGAGGATATCGAGTGTCTTCTGTTGCCCAGTTGTTTCAACCTTCATGGTAAAGACAAAACTTTGAGCGTGTGCAGTTCCGCTTGAAAGGGTATAGAGCCATTTTTCTTCAGTTCCCGATATAACTGTTTTTGAGAACGGTTCACCGAACATTTGCTTAAGTTCAGCCGAAGTTGTTTTGCCCTTCACAATTTTATTAACCTGTTCGGTTGGAAAATCACGGCCTACTGAATAGGTTGACGTGGCACAGGCTGACAAGTTCAGAACTACTAAAACGAAAAGTGTCGACGATAAATATTTCATTATTATTCTCCTTGGTTGTACATCTTATATTTAGTAGCCGCCCTAAAATCCGGGAAATAAAGCGTCAATCTTGACGCAAAACCTGCTGCCATGACTTTAGTCAGCGCTTATTTCAACGACTCTTTCTCCATCAACAGATAAGTGTTGTAAGCATTGGCGCGGTTGGCCAGGTCAAATGCCGGAAGCTTTTCAAATTGTTTCCACGAGGTTGTGGCGTAGGCTTCATCGAAGGGGACGAAATTCTCCACGGCTTGGCCCATGGCCTTGCGCAGGTAGGTGAGGTAGTCGCTGGTGAGCGTTAAATCCTGTTTCGGATTGTTCGACACCGCGCCATGCCCCGGCACCATGGTCTTGGCGTTGAAGGGGAGTAGTTTGTCGAGCGCGGCCAGCCATAGTTTGGAATTGGCGTTGCCCACATACGGCACGCGGCCTTTGAACACCAGATCGCCGGCATACAGCACCTGATCTTCCTTGACGAACATGGCGAGGTCTTCGTCGGAGTGCGCGGGACCGACATGCCGCAGCACGAAGTGCACGCCGCCCATTTCGAAATCGGTGTCGCCGCTGAGCCAAAGATCAGGTTTCAGGATGCGGGTGTTTTCATCGACCCAGGGGAAAAGTTCTTCGCGGCGTTGCGCCAAACGTTCTTTCCATTCGTCGGTCGCGAAATACAGCTTGGCGCCTTCATGCGCCCAGATTTCCGCACCGGCGTCCTTGAACACCTGCAAGCCGTAAATATGGTCGGCATGGTAATGGCTCACGATCACGAGCTTGATCGGCGCTTTGGTGAGTTTGCGGATTTGCGCGAGCAAGGCTTCTGCCAGCGGCGGCGTGCCCAGGGAATCGAACACCACCACGCCTGCGGGTGTGATGACGAAACCGGCATTCGACATGTAACCTTGGTTGGCGCTCGATGCGGCGCCGGGTTGGCCTTGCACATAGTAGGAATGTACGCCGACCTTGACCGCCTGGACCGGCACGGTGACAGCATTGTCATTGGCGGCATACAGCGGGAGCGCGAGCAATAGCGATAAGGCGATACAGAATTGTTTCAGCATGGGGTTACTTTCATATCAGGGGCGTGCAATGTCTGAGGACGGAATTTAAGTTATTATACATAGCGACATCCATCTAAATACGCGAAGTTCATGCGGGCTTGTGCAGCAGTGTGATGTTGCTAGGTGGTTTCAGGCTAGAGAGCCGCTGGCCCCCGGCTTTCTGATTGGAACACAGCGCTATTTCGCTAAATTTTCCGAGAATCAGCAATGAGTTTTTTTTCCCTTGTCGCGATGTTGCTGCTGGAGCATTTTCGCCCGCTCGATCAACGCATCCAGCTTTACGTCTATTTTGCCCGCTACGGTAATTTCCTGGAGCGGCATTTCAATGCCGGCCGCTATCGTTATGGCGTGCTTGCGTGGAGCTTGGGCATTCTGCCGGCGGTGCTGGCGCTGGGGATTATTTATTTCTTCTTGTACCGCGCCAGTTTCCTGCTGGCGCTGCTGTTCAATGTGGGCGTGCTGTACCTGACGCTGGGTTGCAGCCAATTCACGCAATCCGCGGGCAAAGTCGTGCAAGCCTTGCGCGCCGATGACATCGACGCGGCGCGCGCTATCGTGGGCGATTGGGAGGGGCATTCGGTCGCGCAGTTTAAAGCCAATGCGCTGACCCGCGTTGCGCTGGAAAAACTTTTACTGTGCGCCCACCGCCAGTTCTTCGGCGTGTTTTTTTGGTTTGTGCTGCTCGGCCCGGCAGGCGCGCTGCTGTACCGTTTGGCGCAAATCCTCAGCCAAAAATGGGGCGCATTGGATCACCACGAATATGGCCGCTTCGGCCTGTTTCCCGATAGCGCATTCATGGTGTTGGATTGGATACCGCTGCGCCTGACCGCCGCGAGCTTCGCCGTGGTGGGCAACTTCGAGGATGCGATTCGCTGCTGGCAAGAGCAGGCCCTGCATTGGGGTAACAAGGCCCACGGCATCATCCTCGCCAGCGGCGCCGGTGCGCTCGGCGTGATCTTGGGTCAGCCCTTGGAGGTCGATGGTCAAATCAAATATCGCCCCGACTTGGGCTTGGGCGATGAAGCGGATGCGGATTATCTGGAGAGCGCTGTCAGCATGATCTGGCGTTCCATCGCGCTGTGGCTGGGTTTGCTGTTGCTCATCACCATTGTCAAATGGGCGGCCTAATCCATGGGCGCCTCTAAAAATCCAAATTTCGTCACAATACTTCGTTGCTCACAAAAAATGTTTCCTTACATATCAAACATATGCGGCGGTAACATTTTTTGCTCGCGCCTCGTCTTGCTTAGATATTTGAATTTTTAGAGACACCCATATGGCGGAAATGGCCACCACAGTGGATTTAATGCGCCATGGCGAACCAGTCGGCGGGCGTAAATATCGCGGCCAGATTGACGATCCTTTGAGCGATAAGGGCTGGCAGCAAATGCGTGCCGCAGTCGGCGCGCATAGTCCTTGGCAACACATCGTCAGCTCTCCTTTGCAGCGCTGCCAGGCATTTGCACTGGAAATGGCGCACACTAGAAATCTCCCTTTAACTTTTGACGCACGCTTCATGGAAGTACGCTTTGGCGTGTGGGAAGGCAAGACGGCCGAACAACTGCGCGCCGAAGATCCGCAAGTCATCGAGCGCTTCAAGCGCGACCCGCTGAACCAGCGTCCGCAAGGCGCGGAACCGCTGCAAGATTTTTTTGCCCGCGTGCGCGCCGCCTGGTTCGATTTAATCGCGGCGCATGCCGGCAAGCATGTGCTGCTGGTATGCCACGCCGGCGTGATCCGCATGGCGCTGGCCAACGCGCTGCATTTGCCGCTGGCCGACACCTATCGCATCGACGTGCCCAGCGCCGGGCTGACGCGGATTAAGGTGCAGGGAACAGAGGAGGATGCGTCGCATCAACTCCTGTTTCACCACGGCGCGCTTTGATCGGGTGTAAGCCCGCCTGCGCGGTCCAAAACATCATCGTTCCTAATCAATAAATAAGCCGTTACAAATCCCCAAAATCGCATCTATCGGTCCTCCCACAATTCTGCTGGAATCAAAAAATGCTTTTTTGCGCCTAGGCGACACGCAATGAAGTAATCAGCTTTTAAAAATATTAGTGCTTAACTAATTTGATTAATACTTATCATTAGTAGGTTGTTACTTGGTTTCACTGGAACTAATGTACCGTTAATGCCATACTCATACAGGTCCTTAGTTGGACGGAGGAGGATCACGCCGTTTGTGGTCATAATTTGATAAAGATGTATTGTTCATACCACCAAATCATGAGGAAATAAAATGAAAAACTCTAAGTTGTTATGCAGTACGCTGGCGATTCTACTTTTCAGTCTTACCTCGATGGCTGCGCGCGCCGATGATTCAAAAGCCGATGAACATTCCAACGTGGCATGTCCTGTAGGTCTGGTGAGCGGCAAAACGCTCACCGATGAATTCGGGGCCGATGTTGCTGCTAATACCCGTTGCATTAAGAAGCGTCACAATGTCAAAACGATGTTCCCCATCGGCCAACTCTACGCATTTGGTACAACCGCGATTACGACAGGACCTTATGCGCTCAATCAGATGATGAATGTCATCAACGACTACGAGATCACCGATGGCATGAAGCAGGGTGAGGACTACCAGATCATCGCCGTTGTGCATGGCCCTGGCGGAAGAATGCTGCTCAATGATCCCAACGTCAATCCGTTCAAGGCCCAGGTCCAAGCCTTAATGGCGAAGGGCGTCACTTTCTACTTCTGCGAAAATACCGTGCGCGGTCTCATCCGGGCGGGTCTGCTGCAGGGGGGTAATGTCTCCGCCGGTGTTATCCCGGGTGTGAAATACGTTACTGCCGGGCTATCCGCCATGAGCGATTTCGAAGCCCTTGGTTGGAGCTCTGTCGCACCATAAGTCTCGTCAGCTTCGCTGAAAATAAGCCCCGTCCCTCGCTAGAGCGACGGGGTCTTCTGTTGCTATCTATCCTGCTTGCCACAATCTTTTTACATTCCCTGGAACCTTGAACGGCAGTATTCCACAGCGTAATTCCCGCCACTTAACAGCACTGACACCACAGCCTGCCTTGGCCGTGAACAAGCATCCGATCAATGCAAGCCGTGAACGAACGCGGCGCCGCATGGTCCGCTAGGCTTTACGCTGCGCCTTGTAATAATTGATCAAGCCATTGGTCGAGTTGTCGTGGCTGGTCACCGCCGCATCGCCCTGCAATTCCGGCTGGATTTTTTGCGCCAGTTGCTTGCCCAGTTCCACGCCCCACTGATCGAAGGAGTTGATGCTCCAGATGATGCCTTGTACAAATACTTTGTGTTCGTAGAGCACGATCAGCGCGCCCAGGGTGGCCGGGTCGAGCTTCTTGAACAGCAGCGAATTGGTCGGGCGGTTGCCGGGGAAAACTTTATGCGGCAGCAGTTGTTCCAGCTTGCGTCCGCTCAGGCCGGACTTTTCCAATTCGGTGCGCACTTCGGCTTCGGTTTTGCCTTTCATCAGCGCCTCGGTTTGGGCGAAGTAGTTGGACAGCAGTATCGGGTGATGCTCGCCGATGGGATTGTGGCTTTGCGCCGGCGCTAGAAAATCCGCGGGAATGATTTTGGTGCCGTGATGGATCAGTTGGTAGAAGGAGTGCTGGCCGTTGGTGCCGGGTTCGCCCCACAGCACGGGGCCGGTGGAATAATCCACGGTTTTTTTGTCGCGCCGCACGCGCTTGCCGTTGCTCTCCATGTCGAGCTGTTGCAGATAGGCGGGGAAGCGGTGCAGGTATTGATCGTAGGGCAGCACGGCATGCGATTGCGCGTCGAAGAAATCGCCGTACCACACGCCCAGCAGGCCCATGATCACCGGCAGATTTTTTTCCAGGGGCGTGCTGCGGAAATGTTCGTCCATGGCATGGCCGCCGGCCAGCATGGCTTCGAAGTTGTCCATGCCGATGGCGAGCGCGATCGGCAGACCGATCGCCGACCACAGTGAATAGCGGCCGCCGACCCAGTCCCAAAAGCCGAACATGTTGGCGGTGTCGATGCCGAAGGCTTTCACTTCCTTGCTGCTGGTGGAGACTGCGACGAAGTGCTTGGCGACGGCGGCTTCGGATTTTGCGCGCTCTACAAACCAGGCGCGCGCCGAGCGCGCATTGGTGAGGGTTTCCTGCGTGGTGAAGGTCTTGGAGGCAACGATGAACAGCGCGGTTTCCGGGTCGAGTTTTTTCAGGGTCTCCGCCAGTTGCGTGCCGTCGATGTTGGAGACGAAGTGCATCTTGAGGTTTTCGGCGGCATACGGCTTCAAGGCTTCGGTCGCCATGACCGGCCCGAGGTCGGAGCCGCCGATGCCGATGTTGATGATGTCGGTGATGGGCTTGCCGGTATAGCCTTTCCACGCGCCGCTGCGCACTTTGTCGCTGAAGGCGCGCATGTGCGCCAAGACTTTGTTGACGCCGGGCATCACGTCTTTGCGGTCGGACAGGATCGGGCGATTGCTGCGGTTGCGCAGCGCGACATGCAGCACGGAGCGGTTCTCGGTAAAGTTGATTTTTTCGCCGTTGAACATGCGTGCCGCGTGATCCAGCACGCCGGCTTCGCGCGCCAGGTCGAGCAGCAATTGCAGGGTGGTGTCGTTGATGATGTTTTTGGAGTAGTCGAGCAGGATGTCGTTAAAGCGCAGCGTGTATTTGTCGAAGCGCTTGGCGTCCGCGGCGAATAGGTCGCGCATGTGCACGCCAGCCATTTGTTTGTGATGCGTCTTGAGGGCTTTCCATGCGGGGGAACGGGTCAGGCTGGCCATTGTTAGCTCCTATTTTTATTGAAGTTAGGGGATTGCTAAGCGCATAAGCTTAAGGCGCTGATTCGGGTATTTCAAGCACAATGCTAGGACAAGACTAAGATCACTCCAGCCAAGGGCGGCAAGGTCAGATTGATGGATGCCGGAAAGCCCATCCAGCTTTCGGCTTCAGCGGTAATTTCCGTGCCATTGCCTAGATTGCCGCCGCCGTAGAATGCCGAGTCGCTGTTGAAAATTTCGCGATACCGGCCCAGGCCGGGCACGCCCAAACGGTAATGCGTGCGCGGCACCGGGGTGAAGTTGAGGACGACGACGATGAAGCTGCCGTCGTGCGCTTGGCGTATATAACTCAGCGTCGATTGCTCGGTATCGTGGCAATCGATCCAGCGAAAGCCTTCTCCGGAAAAATCCAATTCATACAGCGCCGGCAGCGTGCGATACAAATGATTCAGGTCGCGCACGCAGGTTTGCACGCCGCGATGCACGTCGAGCGTCAGCAAAGACCAATCCAATTCCCGGCCGACGCCCCACTCGAGGCCTTGGGCGATTTCATTGCCCATGAAGTTGAGTTTCTTGCCGGGGGCGGTCATCTGGTAGGTGTTGAGCAGCCGTAGATTGGCGAATTTCTGCCAGGCATCGCCCGGCATTTTGTCCAGCAGCGAACGTTTGCCGTGCACCACTTCGTCATGCGATAAGGGCAGCACGAAGTTCTCGGTGTAGGCATACAGTTGGCCGAAGGTGAGCTGCTGGTGGTGGTAGCGGCGATGCACCGGGTCCTGCTTAAAATAGCTCAGGGTGTCGTTCATCCAGCCCATGTTCCATTTCATGGAGAAGCCCAAGCCACCCAGATAGGTGGGGCGCGACACCATGGGCCAGGAGGTGGATTCCTCCGCCATGGTCAGGGCGCCGGGAAACTGCTCGTGCACCATCACATTCAATTCGCGCAGGAAGTCCACTGCTTCCAGATTTTCGCGCCCGCCGAATCGGTTGGGCAACCACTCGCCGGCCTTGCGCGCATAGTCGAGGTAGAGCATGGAGGCGACGGCGTCGACGCGGATGCCGTCGAAATGGAATTGGTCGAACCAACAGTGCGCCGACGCGAGCAAAAAGTTTTTCACTTCGCAGCGGCCATAGTTGAAAATCAGCGTGCCCCATTCTTTGTGCGTTCCTAGGCGCGGATCTTCATGCTCGTACAAAGCGGTGCCATCGAAATTTGCCAGCGCCCAATCGTCGCGGGGGAAATGCGCCGGCACCCAGTCCAAGAACACGCCAAGATCGGCCTGATGGCAAGCATCGATGAAGGCGCGCAAATCGTCCGGCGTGCCGAAGCGGCTGGTCGGTGCGAAATAACCGGTGGCTTGATAGCCCCACGATTCGTCGAGCGGATGCTCGGACAAGGGCAACAACTCAATGTGGGTGTAGCCCATTTCTTTTACATACGGGACAAGATGCTCGGCCAGTTCGCGGTAGGTATAGAAGCGCCCGTCGGGGTGGCGGCGCCAGGAGCCGACATGCACTTCGTAAATATTGCACGGCGTATGCAGCCAGTCGGCCTGCGCACGTTTCTCCAGCCACGCGCTATCGCGCCAGGCGTAATCGCTCGCCGCGACGACGCGAGCCGCGGTGCTGGGGCGCTGCTCGTAGGCTTGCGCATAGGGGTCGGTCTTGACGAATACATGGCCGCTGTGGCGATTGCGGATTTCGAATTTATACAGGCAACCCGGCGCGTGATCGGGAATAAAAAGCTGCCACACGCCGCCGGCGCCGAGCGAGCGCATGGGGTACGCGCGCCCGTCCCATTGATTGAAGTCGCCGACCACGCTGACGCGCTCGGCATTCGGCGCCCATACCGCGAAATTCACGCCGGATACGCCTTGCAGCGTCATCGATTGCGCGCCGAGCATACGGTAGGCTTGATACAAGCGGCCTTCGCCGAACAGATAAAGGTCGTGTTCGCTGATCGGGTTGGCGAAGCAGTAGGGGTCGTAGGTTTCGCGTTCGAAGTTTTCGGATTCTAATTTTACGCGGTAGGGTTGTGCGGGCGCTTGTGCGCCATGCCATTCGAATAGGCCTTGCGGCGCAATGCGCTGCAAGGCTTGCCACTGCCCGCCCATTTGCACGGAAACACTTTTTTGGTGCGGCGCGAAGATGCGAATGACCCAGCCGGTTGGTTCTTGGTGCAGCCCAAGATAGGCAAATGGATCGTGGCAGCGCGCTTGGAACAACGCCTCTGCGGCGCGATTGACTTTGATGCTGTTGTCGTGTTTCATGGGGCCGAGTCTTTATTGTGTTTGCTCTGTCGTAAGAGATAGTAACGCACTAGGCACTCGAACAACATATTACCTATTAGACTGATGCCGCGGCGCGTCGCGGCATCGCTGCCGGCGCTCAAGTTAATTAAGTCATTACCGTTACCTAAACTGTCATCAGAATGGGCTAAAATTAAAATAATGGAACCCAGTGAAGATTTAAGTAAGCAAAAAGAGTACCCGCGCTTCGTCAGCTTGCTGACGAAAAACACCATCGCGCTCATTCTGGCGGGTGGGCGCGGCAGCCGCCTGAAGCATTTGACCGATTGGCGCGCCAAGCCGGCGGTGCCCTTTGGCGGCAAGTTTCGCATTATCGACTTCCCGCTATCCAATTGCCTGAACTCGGGCATTCGCCGCATCGGCGTTGTGACCCAGTACAAAGCGCATAGCTTGATCCAGCATTTGCAGCGCGGCTGGGGTTTTCTGCGCGGCGAGTTCAATGAGTTCATCGACCTCATGCCGGCGCAGCAGCGCATTCAGGCCGAGTGGTACAAAGGCACGGCCGATGCGGTGTTTCAGAATATGGATATCCTGCGCCAATACGCGCCGGAATTCGTGCTGATCCTGGCCGGCGACCATATTTATAAAATGGATTACGGCGAGATGCTCGCGGCGCATGCCGCCTCCGCCGCCGATTTGACCATCGCCTGCATCGAGGTGCCGATTTCAGAGGCCAAGTCGTTCGGCGTGATGAGCGTGGACGAGTATCAGCGCGTGGTGGCATTCGACGAAAAACCGGATAACCCCACGCCGATGCCGGACGATCCGAATCGCGCCCTGGCCAGCATGGGCATCTATATTTTCAACGCGAAATTTCTGTACGAGCAATTGATTCGCGATGCGGACGACCACAATTCGGCGCACGATTTCGGGCATAACATGATCCCTTATTTGCTGTCGCGCTATCGCGTGTATGCGCATCGCTTTTCCGAAAGCTGTGTCGGGGTGCAAAACAGCGCGCCCTATTGGCGCGATGTGGGGACGGTGGATGCCTATTGGGAAGCCAATATGGAATTGGCGAAGATCTCGCCCGATCTGAATTTATACGACGAGAAGTGGCCGATCTGGACCTATCAAGAGCAGCTTCCGCCCGCCAAATTCGTGTTTGACGAGGATAACCGGCGCGGCATGGCGGTGGACTCCATGGTGTCCGGCGGCTGCATCATCAGCGGCGCAACAGTAAAGCGCTCCTTGCTGTTTTCCGATGTGCGGGTCAACGCCCACAGCGAAATCACGGATTCGGTAATCTTGCCGCATGTGGAAATCGCACCGTATGTGAAACTGCATCGCGTGGTGGTGGATAAGGGCTGCCACATTCCCGAGGGCATGGAAGTGGGCTTCGACCGCGAAAAAGATGCGCAGCGTTTTTATGTCACCGATCGCGGCGTGACGCTGATTACCCCGGAAATGCTGGGCCAGTATATCCATCATGTGCGCTAGGAGCCGATCGCTCTCTTAGCATTCAAACCATGTCCGCATCATGAGTGATACCCCGCGTCAATTGAACCTTGTTCTGTGCTGGCATATGCACCAGCCGGATTATCGCGACTATTCCAGCGGCGACTTTGTCTTGCCCTGGACCTATTTGCACGCGGCCAAAGACTACAGCGACATGGCCTATCACCTGGAGCAGCAGCCGCAGGCGCGGGCGGTGGTGAATTTCGTGCCGGTATTGCTCGACCAGCTCGAAGACTATGCCCAGCAATTCAAGACCGGTGACATGCGCGACCCCTTGCTGCGCTTGCTGGCGCGCGAGGATTTGAACGATCTGAGCGTCGAGGAGCGCGATTTGTTGTTGGATCGCTGTTTCCGCTGCAATCATGCCAACATGATTGCGCCGTATCCGCCGTACCAACGCTTGTTCAATATATTTCGCGAAATCGACGCGCATGAGACGCGGCATTTTGAATATTTATCCGCGCAGTACTTCGCGGACTTGCTGGTTTGGTATCACCTGATTTGGACCGGCGAGTCGGTGCGGCGCAATATGGAATTGGTGCCGCGCTTGATGAGCCAAGGTTGCCTGTTCGGCTACACCGACCGGCGCTTGCTGTTCGAGCTGTATGGCGAACTGATTTCGGGCTTGATTCCGCGTTACCGCAAGCTGATGGAGGAGGGCCGCATCGAGCTTTCCACCACGCCGCACTATCATCCCATCGCGCCCTTGCTGATCGATCTGAAAAGTGCGCGCGATGCCATGCCCGAGGCCAGTTTGCCGGAGGCGCCGGTGTATCCGGGCGGCGTCGAGCGCATGAATTTCCATATCGACTCCGCGCTGAGCTCGCATGCCGCGCGTTTTGGCACAGCGCCGAATGGCATGTGGCCGGCGGAGGGCGCGGTATCGCAGGCGTCGCTATTGCAAATGGCCAAGCATGGCGTGCGTTGGGCGGCCACCGGCACCGGCGTGCTGGAGCACAGCTTGCGCCAGGCGAATGGCGAGTTGCCGGAAAAAGTGCACTATCTGTATCGCCCTTATCGCGTGCAGGATGAACAACAGCAAATCCACTGTTTCTTTCGCGACGATCATCTTTCGGATCTGATCGGCTTCGAATATACCAAGTGGTATGCGCGCGATGCCGTGGCGAATTTTGTGCATGAATTGGAGTCGATTTATGCCGGCACTTCGCCCACGGAAAGCCCGGTGGTGTCGGTGATACTCGATGGCGAGAATGCTTGGGAATACTATCCTTACAACGGCTACTATTTTCTTTCCGAACTGTATGAGGCGCTGGCCGCGCATCCGAATATCCGCATGACCACCTTCAGCGCGTACCTGCGGCAATGCAGCGCGGGCGGGCCGACGTGCGCCGTCGAAGCCCAGCTGCCGCAAGTCGTGGCGGGCAGCTGGGTGTACGGCAATTTCAGCACTTGGATCGGCGATCGCGCCAAGAACCACGCCTGGGATTTGCTCTGCGCCGCCAAGCAAAGCTACGATCATGTGATGGCCAGCGGCCGCTTGAGCGAGGCGGAACGACTCGCGGCGTCCAAGCAATTGGCGGATTGCGAAAGCTCGGATTGGTTTTGGTGGTTCGGCGATTACAATCCGGCGCATAGCGTGGCCATGTTCGATGCCTTGTATCGTTCCAACCTCAAACATTTATACGCGCATCTGCGCTTACCGTTGCCGGCGGTGCTGGATCAACCGATCAGCAAAGGCGATGGACAAGGCGTCGAAGCCGGCGGCACCATGCGCCGCGGCAGTTAACGCAACAAAATCACAAGGTCTTCAAATACTCGATCAAGGCGCTCTTGTCCGCTTCCGGCAGATGCGTGCCGAAATCGTGACCGATGGCGCCGTTGGCGCGCTGCCGCGTGTCGTAGCGCGAGCCCTCGCGTTCGGCCTGTTGGCCCTCGCTGACGAAGCCGACTTTCACCGGATCGTAGACATCGTAGCCGCGATAGAACACCTGCGGCCGTTCGGCCGGCGGCGTCAATAGATCGCGCAGGGTGGGCACGGAACCGTTGTGCAGATAGGGCGCGCGCAGCCAGATGCCGTCGAGGAATTGCGCCACGTAGCCGCTGGGCGTCGCCTCGACCAAGCCCAGGCGTTGCAGCCCCATGTCCTTGACGACCTGGTTGGCTTGCCGCGCCGCCTTTTCATTCCAGGTGCCGATGCGTTCGGGGTCGGTGCCGATATCGGCGAGGGCAACCACCGTGCCGGTGCGGGCGCTGGCGTGGCAAGTGGCGCACTGCGCATCGAATACCTGCTTGCCGGCGGCGGCGCGCGCGGCGTCGATGGCAAACGGATATTTCGGCGCCGGCTTGTTGCCCAGGTAGTCCACCAGCCAATCCACTTGATTCAAGAAATCGCGCTGATCGTGCGGCTTGGCGCCGAGCAGGCCGAGCGCCGAGTCCATGACCACCGAGCGCGCGTCGTTACTGTCGCCCGCCCAGTTCATGCGCTGGCCCTTGTCGTGCTGGTACTTGCGCAGATTCCACACCGAGGGCATGTCGGTCGGGCCGATGCTGTCGTCCATGGGCCAGCGCACCATGAAGTACTTGGTGAGGTTCATCGCATCGTCGCGGCCCTTGCCCCATTCGGGAAAGTCATGGCGGTAGATCCACTGGAATTGCTGCTCGCGCTCCAGCAGGCGCTTTTTGGTGATGGGGATGATGAGATAGCGATAGGCGGCGCGGTCGATCCAATCCAGGTTCGCGGCCAGATTGATTTCCGCCATCAGAGTGTCGGCGTTGAAGCGCGGGTCCTTGGCGCAGTCCACCAGAAAGCGGAAGAACGCTTCGAGGTCGAGCGTATGGTTGGGGCCGGTGGGCACGATGGTGGGATTTTCGTCGGGCTTGGAACGATAGCTCGCGGCGTGGCAAGAGGCGCAATTGTTGGCCACGCGCTCGAAGCCGATCTTGCGCTTGGTGAAGCCGATCGGCAGTTCGTGGCCTTGTTCCCAGGTCACGCCCAGGGAGGCATAGCCGCCCGGGCCGGGCAGCTTGTCCGGAAACACGCGCGGCAGCACATAGAAAATCCAATACGGAATTCCGGCGTCGAACTCGGCGCCGATGGAGCCGTATTTGAAACGCTCGTCGGGATTGTCGAAGGTCTGCGCCGGGTACTCGCGGAAGAAGCGATCCCAGCCGACATAAGCCAGCGCCAACGCCGACAGCAAAAACAAGCCGCCGAAGATTTTGAGCCAGCGCGGACATTTGCAAAGTGATTTCATTGTGGCTACTCCTATTGAGAATCGTATAAACGCCTGTCACATGTCGCGCTGCGCGCGGATCGATTTAGGTCCGGCCCTGCCCCGGCGGGGCAGTTACCTTTTCTTGCTTGTCCAAGAAAAGGTAACCCAAAAGAAGGACACCCCGGTTCGCCGGTCTCCCGCTGGTCGACTCCCCTGCGTTGCTCGCTGCGCCGGGCGGCAGATTCGAACTCGCGCGATCCGCTGCGCGGCCACGCGCTCAAACATGAATCCGCCGACTACCTCCGGCGCAGCTGTGCTACTCGGCGGTTCGCAGGGGCCCCAAAAGCGGCGTGGTGCCGGCTGCATGACTGCGCTTAGCCCAGTCAGTTCCTTTTATGGCTCTCAATATGTGCTTGCCGCCATCGGGCGCGGCTAAACATAGTGACATGAGTCCACTGCTCATCGCGCCCTCGAAGCTGCGATGCTCACCGTACCATTGCGTACAGTCGCACAACTCGCTTCGACTTCGCGCCGCTTGCTAGGGCTTCTGTCGACATGTTCAGAACCCCTTCATATACTCGATCACGGCCCATTTTTCCGCTTCCGGCAGATCGGTACCGTAGATGCGTCCGCTGTGGCCGGCGTTGCTGTTGCCGGTCACGCGGGTGTCGTATTCGAAATAATGTTTGCCGCGCTCTTCGGCGACATCGGAGACGAAACCCATGCGGCGCGGGTCATACACATCGTCGCCGCGATAGAACTTGGGCGGGCGCTGGTCGGCGGGCTGGAGCAGGTCCCACAGCGTCGGCACGGAGCCGTTGTGCAGATACGGCGCGCGCAGCCACACGCCGTCGAGCGGCGCGTTGGCATAGCCCCAGGTCTTGCGGAAATGGCTGAAGCGATACGGCGTATCGGCGTAGGGCGTGCCCAGGTTCACCGCCAATACCGGACTGAAGGAATACAGCCGATACGGGTCGGTGCCGATTTGCGCCAGCGGCGTGACCTTGCCCACTTGCGCGCCGGAAAAATCAGTGCCGCTCGCGCCGTGGCAATTGGCGCAGTATTCCTGGTAGACCGTCGCGCCTTGTGCCGCCAGCGCTTTATCCACCGGGAAATAGCGCTCGAAGGCGGGCGGCGTGGCCGTCGCGTCCCAGGCCTGGATGCGCGCCACCGCCGCATGGTCGATCAAGCGCGGCGTGGCGCCGGTGCCGAAGGCGGCGTTCAGGTTGCGTTCTTCCACGCGGTCGTTGTTGCCGTCCCAATGCAGTTGCATGCCCTGTTTTTTGCTCTGGTTCCAAATCGTCGGGAAGTCCGCGGCGCCGAACAGTTCGTCTTTCGGCAAGCGCTCGATGGGAAAATTGAACAGCGCCTTGGCGGAGTTGAAGGTGTCCACCCGCCCCGGCCCCCACGCCGGTTGCTGATGGATGAAGCGCAAGCGCCCCATCAAGCCGAACACGCCGTCGCGCATCAGATGCACCGCCAGCGGGTAGACGACATAGCGATCGAGCAAATCGAGATCGCCGCCGGCCGCCTGGATGCGCGGAATCACTTGATTGGGCGTGAAGCGCCGGTCGGCCATGCATTGGTACATGAATTTCTCGAAGGCCATGAAGTCGAGTTGATTCGCGCCCATGCCCACCACCAGCATCGGCGCGGCGTCCGGCTTCACGCGCACGGTGGCGCTATGGCACACGGAACAGTTGAAGAACACGCGGTCCATGCCCATCTGCCGGCGCTTGGACATGCCCACCGGCAAGTCCTTGCCCGGCTCGTAGATCAAACCCACCGACTGGAAACCCTTGCCCGGCAGGTAATCGGCGCACACATCGGGCAACACGCGCCAGATCCAGTAGGGGAAACCGAGATTGCGCTCGCCGCCGGTGGAACCGTATTTGAAGTGCTCCACCGGATCCGTGTAGGTGACCGGGCGGTCGGTGCCGAAGCGGGCGTAGAAATAGATGCCGATCAATAGTACCAGGAGTAACAGGATGAGCAGAATCAGCTTGCAGCATGAGCAGGGGGAGGATGGTTTAAATAATTCCATGGTGGCCTCGGTTTCTCGCGTTATTAGTGCCGTATAAAAGTCGCGCTGTGCGCGTAATGTTTTTGGGGCCGGGGTGCCCCGGCGCGGCAGTCACTTTTTCTTGCTTGCCCAAGAAAAAGGTAACCAAAAAGAAGGGCACCCCGGTTCGCCGGTCGCCCTGTTGGGCGACTTCCCTGCGTTGCTCGCCACGCCGGGCGGCGGATTCGAACTCGCGCGATCCGCTGCGCGGCCACGCGCTCAAACATGAATCCACCGACTGCCCCCGGCGCGGCTGTGCTACTCGGCGGCTCGCAGGGGCCCCAAAGGCGTCGTAATGCTGGCAGCACGGCTGCGTTGTGTAGAGTACCTTCTAGCCCTTACGGCGTGACAGGCAAACACTCACGCAAATTTTCAAACGACTGCGTCAGCACGCGTTGCGGATTTTCCGTACGCGATAACCGTTGTTCTACATAACCGCGCAGCGCGGCCAGTTCCGGCGCATGCGTCCAGGATGTTGCGTCGTAACCATGCTGCGCCAGCGCGGCGAGCGGGGGCATCGGGGTTTTGCCGCGCTGTGCTTCATTCACATTCCACATGCTGAGACGGTAGTAAATGCGCTCGGCGCAGTGATCGATTTGCGCCGTGACGGTCGCTGCATCACCCTGCAGAAAATTCGGCGGGAAGCGTTCGCCGCTATCGTGGCATTCGCCGCACATGCGCTCGAAGCCGGCTTGGATACCGGGCCGGTTTGCTGTCGTAGTTTTGGTTTGTGCTTGCGGCGCCGGCAGTTTGACGGCTGGCGCCGCCGGGTAGCGAATGCCCAGTGCAGGCAGCAATTTCCCCATCCAATGGCGCGCTTGAAATACGCCATCGGCGGCGGGCAATTGGGTGGCCTGTGCTTGCACCAGGGAGAAGTCGTCGCGCAGCAGCAGGCTTGCGCTGCCTTGATCCGATGCGCTTTGAATCAGGGCGAGCTGCTCCAGCAAGCGGCCATCGGCGAGGCGCGCGTGCAAGCCGCTTCGGCGCAGGCTGAAACGTGCCATCCCGGCGCGCGGTGCGCTGCCTTCCAAGGCAATCGCCGGCGGCGCCACCGCGCCCGCTAAGGCGATCTCGTCCACGTTGCCGCTGGCTTTGCCGTGACTCAAGTGCCAAGCACCGGAAATGCTTGCGCTCGGATTGGCGCAAGCAAAGGCGACGCGCTGGCCCTTGTCCTTGCGTGTGAAGCGGCAATCGAAGCTGATTTTTTGCGACGGTGCGCGATCGGAGCGCAGCTGCGCATCGAGCAGTTGCAAATCGGATGCGTCGATCAAGTCCGCCAGACCGGCGATCAAGCGCGCCTTGTCGGGTTGCCGCCATCGCTCAAGCGGCGGCCGCGCGCGCAGCGGTTCGAATTGCGCCGGTATATGGGCGAGCTGCGCCAGTTCCGGCGCCACGCTCGATTGCTGCGGACTTGCGCCAGTCTCCGGAACAAACGCCAAGGGGTCGCGATTCGGGATATTCGAATTCGGGATGGCCAGGCCTTGGGGCCATGCCTGCGCCCAGCGGCGATCCAGTGTATTGGCCAGCGCTTTCCATTCTGCATCACTTGGCAGCGCGCCCGACAAGCCGTAGCGCAGCGCGGCGAGAAACAGTTCGCGCCGGCAGCGATCGCCATCCGCACCCGAACCGCAACCGTCGCGCCAGATGCTTTGCCAGACGGGGATCAAGCTGGCGCGCGCGGCGGCGGCGTCGATGAAATACGCGATGTCGGTGCCGCTGAGTTTCACGCCGTAGAAATCGCGGCCCACGGCTTGCAGGCGCGCGGCGATCGCCGGATTGGCCGGCGTCTCGTCCCACAAGGGGCGGGCGAAAATCGGCGCCTGGTTTTGGTGGCAGGCCAGGCAGATCTCGCGCCGCGCATACACGATTTTCGGCTGGCCGCCTTGACGATAATCGTGCACCACCTGAAACTCGAAACGCCCGGCTGCTTCGTTGTAGCTGATCACTTCCAGCACCGCCGCCTTCTCGTTGTAACCGATGAACAGCCGATCCTTGAGCGCCAACGCGCCGGGTTTACTCGCGCCGTCCACCGCCAGCACCACGCGCGGAAAGCGGAAAAAATCCGGCGCGCTGGCTGCGCGCTGCAAGGAGCGGCCCAGCGGAATGAGCGTGATCTTCAGCGGCGAAAGTCCTTCGGCTTGTTGCACCAAGCCGCCCTTGATCTTGGCAATCAAGTGCGAAAATGGAAACGGCGGCGGATGCGCGCCAATGAGATAGTCGAATTGCGAACGGCCCACCGGCGGCAAGTCCGCCGCACGGGCCGCGCCATGCGCATTCAGCATCAATAGGGCACTCATGAGGAAATGAAGCAGTCGCGTCACTGCTGCCGCGCACCGCCCCACGTTTTCCACAAGTCTTCTTGTGCGGCAGGGGGCTTGGCTTCCCCTTTCTTTTTGGCGGCCGAGGGTGTTTGCTCCAATACCTTTTGCTGTACTTCAAGCTTCTTGAGATGCATTTGATACTCCTTCAGCTTTTGCTCCAAGCGTCGCCGTTCTTCGGGTGTCATGTCTTGCGCTTGCGCACTGGGAACGAGGGCGCCCATCACGGAATCGAGCCACGCCGTTTTTGTGCCGGTTTCGCGTGCGCTCTGCGGGCCAGGTTGCACCAGCGTCTTTTGCAGTTCCTCGATCACTTGCTTTTGCAGGTCGACTTGCTGCTTTAAATTAGTGACGAGGTCCGGGCCTGCTGCCGGTGCCACCTGGCTTGGGGGCGGTGTCGCCGGTTGCGGTGCCACTTGCTGCGCCGCGACAAAATTATTGCTGGCCAGGGCGAGCCCGAACAAAATCAGGGTGGATAAGGGCACCAACACCAGGCATTGCCCGATACCGCATTTCTGCGTGAAACGCACTTGATACAAGGCGATGAGGCCCGCCACGATGATCGCGACCCAACTTGGGTCTACGTGGAATACACCCCGCACTTCGGGGCGGGCGAAGGCTTGCGCCACCAGGGTAATCAAGGACACCATCACCCCGGTCTGCACGGGCGCGCTGTGTGATATCGTTCCCAGGTCTAGTGCCGTAACGTTCTGCGTATCCGTCGCCATGACAGTCCCTCTCACACGAATAATGAATCCTAAAACAATTGCCGCCACAGAGACCGCGAGCACACGGAGATAAGCTGGAGTCTCACATTGCTTTAGCGTCACCGCGTAAGTGAAACCTCTGCTTTTCTCCGTGCGCTCTGTGATCTCTGTGGTTGTCTGCTTTTTTCGGGTTTATCCCGCCGCCATGTTCACGCGTTTCTGCGTGCCCGGCCAGCATTCTTCATGGGTCTTGCCCGCCAGGAAATCGCTCTCGCCTTGATCCGCCAGTTGCTTGTTGTAGAGGATGAAGTTCAGTACGAACACGTGGTCCATATACGCGCGGCCCAAGTACAAGCCGGGGCGCACCATGCGGATTTCGTCGCGCACTTTGAGTCCTTTTCGGCCGGCGAGAAAATCCGGCAGCTCGCGATAGCCGGGGATTTCGTCGGTGAAGGCGTAGTCGATGATGATCGATTCGCGGCGCGAATCGATCAGGCTTTGGCCGCAATATAGCTTGGCCGGAAACAGCAGCCAGGCATCCTTGCTGTCGACGTCGATCTTGGGAATATCGCCCTGGCCGATGATGGGGCGCAGCGCCGCCAAATCCTCGATGCGGTTGCGCAGGATGTGCTGATCGCGGTAAAACACTTTGCCTTTCCACAGCGTCTCCGCCGCGATTTCCAGCTTCTTGCCCTTGAACTGTGCCGCCAGTCCCTTCAGGCCGCCGAGAATTTCCGCCGCGCGCAGCTTGCCGCTGCTGCCTTTGGAAAACACCACCGAGCCGTCGAACGGGCCATTGGGAATCGGGCCGGCGGTCAAGCGCGCATACAGTTGGTCGAGTTGTTCCTGGGTCAGCGTGGACAGATATGCCGGCGTGACCTTGTCCAGTTCTTTTAACGCGATGGGATATTGATATTCCAACTGTGCAAAATCGGGTTTGTCGGCATAGCCTTCGCCGGCCGGTGCGAACGCGATTTGCGGTTTGCCCGCGAACATCGCCTTGATCTTGTCGCAGCCGGAGAACGACAGCAGCAAGGGCGCAATGAGGATGATGAAGTATTTTTTGTTCATGGTTGGATTCTCCTCACAGGGTCGCCAAGAAGGCGATCAAGGCATTCTTGTCCGCGGGCGACAGGTCTTCGCCGAAGCGATGGCCGTTGTTTTCGATTTCCTCGGTGCACGAGGAGTACACCGTCCATAGCAAGGGCAGGCGTTCGCGCGCCGCCTTGATCGCGTCCACCAGCTTGCTCGGGTCGAGCGCGATGGTGTCGGCGATGGTATTCATTTCTTTCACCAGCTTCTTGGCGTTGTCCGCGCCGACGCGGGCGGCATAACGCTGCTCCAGTTCGCGCGGCCGGAGCTTCACGCTCACGAGGTCGACGATGAAGGGTTTATGCTGGAAATTGCCGACGTTGCCCGCGCTTGAGCCGGCCGGGATGCGCACCGTAAAGCCGGCGAGTTTTTTCTCGTCCTGGCCGTCCCAGATGCGCGGCCCGATATCGAGTACGACGTCCTGATCGAGCTTGAGCGTTTTCGGGATGCGCTGCGCCGGATTGAGCAGATCCTGCATCGAGGCGACGTAGAGCTTGAAGCGGCCTTCCACCGAGGGGTCGTATTTCCAGCAGGCCGGCGTCTTGTCGGCGGCGAGCGGCGGCTTGCCGGGAAGTGTGGCGTCAACATAGCTGGAACGGTAAAACTCATACGGCCCAGCTTGTCCCCAGCCGCACAACTCCGGCCCGATGGCGTTGTTGTGCAGGAAGGGCGCGGTGGCCCAGGCGTTCACCAGCGAAATATTGCGGTAGTAGCCGCGCCCGCCGCCGTTGGGGTCGGGGAGATTCGGCACGGGCGGACGCGCATGATAGGTATCCGAGGCGAACTCCTCCCAGATATGTCCCTGCAAGTGGTTGGAGTGCAAGGCGCGGCAGCGGTCGGTGCCGATTTCCGTGACCGGCGTCGGCACGTCGTTGCCCAGCCAATCCGCGCGCAGTCCGGTCTTGGGATCGACGGCGCGGAAATCCACGGCCTGGAACGGCTCCTTGTTGCTGGAGTGGCAGCGCGCGCAATTCTCCGCGAACACCGTGCGGCCGCGATTCACTGCGTCTTTGCCGAATTGCTTGTCGAGGTCGGCGACCAGGTCGTCGTAGCCATAATGCGCGTTGGGATTTTGCGCTTGGTGTTCGTTCTCCCGGGCCGCTTGCAAGTCCGTGGCATGGCCTTCCGGCGACATGAAGAAATCCAGCACGTTGGGCAGGCGGTCTTCCACCGCGCGGAAGTTGGGGCAATCGCGCCGGCATTGGCCGATGTTGAACGGCGTTTGGCCGAAGTTGCGCTGCGTCGGATCGAGCTGGCGCAGGTCGGTCAAATGATTGACCCAGCACGCCTCGGCGCAGGAGCCGATGTTGAAATACACGCGCTGGATCGCGCCCAGCGCGCCGATCGAGTCTTCGCCGCCCTTCAGAATGTGATGTACGGTGTCCGCTTTCAAGCTGCGCTGCCAGCACTTGCCGGGCTTGCCCGGCTCGCACCAACAGGCATTTTCTTTGGCGCCGGCGGGGCAGGCGTCGGCCTTGCGCCACGCGACTACTTGTTCGTTGGGGAAAGTCGGGCGCTCGGGAATATTGATCAGCGCATTGATGGTGCCGGCGTTGTTGATCTGGTCGGTGGGCACGGCGGAGGTGTCCGAGGTGCCCGGCCGCGCATGGGTGAAGACCTGCCATTCCAGCGTGTCGCTATGCATGCCCGAGACCATGATCTCGGAAATGCGGATGTATTGGTTGCCGATCAGGCCGCGTATGTTTTCCCATTGCGGATGCTCGGGGTCTTGCGGCGGCTTGGCCGGATTGAAGGCGATATGGCAGGCGCCGCAGGCCATGCCGATGAGAAACGGCGGCTCGACAGAGCCGTCCGCCAGCCGGCTCACCTTGAAGTCGGAATGGCTGGAATCCTTGCTGAGCTTGCCATCAAAACCCTCCCAACTGCCGAGGCTGCCGTTCAGTTTTTTCCAGGCCGCCGCATCGAAGCGCGGGTTGGGAAATTTGCGCAGCCCCAGCGCTCCGGTGGAGGTGCCGAATTCCAGGTAGCAGGCGCTTTCGCGCCCGTTCTGGTGTCCCTTGGGATCGCTGGGATTGGGCGGGGCGTCCTTGAAATCGCAGGCCGGATCGCGGTAGCCCGGTTTGCCGACGAAGGACAGGAGTTTTTCGTCGCCCGGGCACCAGTCGAAACCATAAGTCTCCTCGCGGCTCTTGGCCGGGCAATTCGGGCTGCCGGGCACGCAGCAACCCGGGTCGTTGATCAGCCCCCAGGTCTTGAAACGCTGGTCGCGTTGATCGCTGCGCAGCACGCGGTACCAATCGATCAGCACGCCGTTGCGCTGCTGGAAGGTGTAGGTATGAAACCGATCGTTGCCGGCGGTGGCCTTGAACCAGATCTCGCGCCCGGCGCGCTGCGAGGGCGTGAGATTGGCTTCGCCTGCGTGAAAACCAGCGTCGGTGTAAGGCGTGGCGGCGGACGGCGTCGCGCTCGCAACCCCGGATGCGGCCGGCGATGCGGCGGGCGATGTGGTGGGTGGCGCGGCAGGTAGCTGGGCTTGAGATTCGGCGGGCGCCGCTAGCGCGAGCATATCGTGTTGCTTGAGAGCTAGTCCCGTTGCGGCAAGTGCCGCCACTACGAACACGGCCAACACGATGGGTGATTTGGATTTCATACGCGATCCCCTAACAGACTGAACTGCATTCAGTGAATTGGTATTTCGCAATTCCCAGGAGTTTGTCGGGCTCCTGAAAAATTCATCTTAGTAACTTAAATTCACTTGGCCGCCGCGCCTGCGCGCAATGCCGCGCACAGCTCTAGCAATAGCTGCGCGGTATCCGGTGCGGCGCCAGATTGTTGTCGCGCTTTGATCAGCGGCGCCCCCAAAACGGATTTTCCGATCCAGTGACCGAGCTTGCGATAGCTCTCGAACTGCGATTCGTCGAACCATTGATCGCTCGTGGGCTGGTGCGGAAAATCCGGGTGCGTGCGCGCGTAATTCAACAGATCGGCCGGCTCTTCGCCGGTCAAGCCGGGCTTGACGTAAATCAGCGTGCCGGGCGCGGCACCGGGATAGCGAATCTCGCCCACGGCGTAGTAGCCATCGACGTGGCGATCGGGCTTGCGCTTCAGGTTATCGACGCGCATATCGATCACGACGCCAAAATCCGCATAGCACTTGCGGATGGCGTTGCCCAAGTCGTCGAAGGTGTTCTTGCCGTCTTCCCCCGCATCGACTACGAGTATGCATTGGCAGCGGCGGCGCACCAATTCGTAGATCGCCAGATTCTCGAAGTGGCCGCCATCGGAAAGATAGACGTAGGGCGAATCGTAATCGGTCTGTCCGAAGAGTTCTTTCAGCAAATACTTGCCGCCGAAGTACGGTCCATAGCGGCGCCAAGCCTGCGCGTGCGACGGGTTGCCGCTCCAGTGGCCGAGCCGGACATTGAATACCGTCATCAGGAGTGTGAGCGCAGGGGAGCTGTGGTAGCCCATATTGGGCGACGCGGCGGCGCCGGAGATGGTGATCGCGGAACCGAGGTGGACGCGCTGCATGTATTCCGCGCTGGGACGATAACAGCTAACGCGCTCGCCTTTTTCATCCGGCAACTGAAAATCGTAACCGCAATACAGGGGCGAGAAAGCGAAGGCTGCGGCGCGCCGCTCCTGCCACGCCAATTGCTTGCCATGCACCATGTTCAACGCGGTATTGAGGATCGGATACGGCCTTTGGCAGACGCTGCGGCCGTTTTCCACGCGGCACAGTTCGGCCAAGCGCAGGTCGTCTTGCGGGTCAAAGCCGGTAAAGGGATGCGGCGCGCGTTTTTTGCAGCGCGTTGCGCCAAGATAGCAGCGCGCCAAGCGCTGGCGGTAGAAGTAATAGATCGAAAATAAATTCACGTCCACGCGCAATGCCAGCAGGGTGGCGGCGATCGCGCTGCTCAACGCGAGCAATACCAGCGTATGCGGGGCAATCGCTTTGAATAGGCCTGCCTCCAGCAGCAGGATGTCGAAGAAGGACGCGTCATCGGGTATTTCCACGGCGATGCAATCGGGACAGAAAAAGTACACGAGCAATTCCTGCAAGCCCCACGCGATCAGGCCCAATAGTCCGATGATGAAAATATATGGCGCGACGACGGCCACGCGGTCGCGCCAGTTCTTTTTGCCCGGCACTCCGGTATTGGCGCTGCGTCCCAACAAGACGCCGCTGACTGTTGCGCTGAGCCAGGCCGCACCACCCGAACCCAGCAGCCAAAGCGCCGCCCACTTAAAAAAAGCCGGCGCGACAAACACGATGCTGAACACGGCGGCCCAGATCAGGGCGAACAGCAGCAGCCAACCGCCCAAGCGCGACCACCACTCGCGCGACTCATGGGAAAAATCCCGCCCCATCAATCCGATGTGGGCGACCACCGTCAGCGAATAGATCTTGAGCATGAGTGCTGCGCCCAAGGCGGAGATGAACCAGGAGGCGCTATAGCCGAATGGATGCAGGCGATCGGCCGCGCTGGCGAATAGCGACAGCAAGCATCCGCCGAGCATCGCCGCGGCCAGGGCATAGAACCCCATCATGACAATGCGCGGCATGCTGAAATGAATCTGCGCCGGATCGCCGCGATTTTTCCAGCGCCCCAGAAACCAGCCGATACACCACGGCGCCATATACGCCAGCACGCCCCACAGCATCCATTCCCAAGTTGTAATCGCGGTGAACGCTTTCGACCCCACATACAGCCCGTACCCCAGGAACCAGGCGGAAAGCATGATGGGCACGACGATCAAGGCCAAGATCCAGCCCTGGCACGCATAGAATGGGGCGGTCTCGCGCTTTGTCACGCCGCCGCCGAGATTCAGCCCAATGAACATCATGGCAATGACGAGGCACAGCCCGGCGAGCGCGAACAAGGGGCCGGTGTGGCCAGCTGCCGTCGCCTGCGCGCCTTCCCAGCCCGCGAGCCAACGCGCGCACCAGACCAGGATGCGCGGCAGCAGCAGCGCGCCCCCCAAATAGAGCAAGAGCACTGCGAGATTGAGGTAAAGGTTGCGCACGTAGGTCGCCACTGCGGTCAGCGTGTCTGCCGAGAACACGCCCATACGCGGAGTGAGGTAGTTGCTGTAGCTGCGCAGGAAGCGCACGGCGTCAGCCTCTTGGCCGCCGCTATGCAAGTGCTCTTCGGCCTCTTTGACATCGCCGTGCGCGCAACGCTGGATATACGCCGACAGCCAACCGCCGATGAACCCGCCGCCGGAGACGGTGGAGAGGTAATCGAAATGACGCAATAACTTGAGTTCGGACAGCGCTTGGATCACGCCCAAATTGAACGTGGCGCTGCGGATGCCGCCGCCGGAAAACGCCAGTCCGGTCAGGGGGCGGGAAGGGGTTTGATTAAGCTCCGCGCTGGGTGCAATGGCCGCTTGTTCGGCGGCAAACACCTCCGAAAATGCGGTGAATGTAGCGGATTCGGTATCAGCGCCCATGTTCGTGTTTTACCTGTAGCGGCTGGTTTTTCCCGCGCTGCCTCAGCTCTCAACGTCCTGAAGATCGGCGCCCCTAAGGATGTCTCTGTACCAAAGTACGGACACAATAAAACATTAGCATAAAATTTTATGTATAGATGAAAATTTCAGCTTGCCTTGCAAAAAGCGCAGCGCGCCGCCACGGACGCGCATCTGGCGTTTCGGGTAGAATTGCGTTTTTTTTCGAGCGCCAGCCATGTCTGATTCTGTTGTTTGCAAAAACAAAGCGGTTTACATCACCTATTCCATCCTCGACCAACAAGGCGATGTAAAGGAGCAATCCGATGTGCCCATCGGTTACGTGCATGGCGCGGATAGCGGCTTGTTCGAGCAAGTGGAAGCAGCATTGGAAGGCGCGAAGCCGGGCGATCAGCTCGAAGTGTATTTGCCCCCGGAGCACGGTTTCGGCGCGCATGATCCCAAGCTCACCTTCACCGACGATATCGAAAACGTGCCGCCCGAATTTCGCCATGTCGGCGCCGAGGTCGAGTTTCAGAACGAGCACGGCGAGGCGAAAATGTTTCGCGTGAGCAAAATCGAAAACGGCAAGCTCACCATAGACGCCAATCATCCTTTCGCGGGGCAAACCGTAAAATTCGTGGTGACCGTGATGGCGATTCGCGATGCGACACCGGAAGAGATTGCCAACGGCCGACCGGACGAGGGCGGGCCGCCGGTCATTCATTAACAAGGGTGCGGGGTTATTTGCGTCCCAAGCGCTTGCTGTGCTTGCTCAAGTTGGTGTTCAGCTGATTAATGATTTCGCTCGCGGCGTGGATGATTTGCGTCGCGGTGAAGCCCGCCTTGCTCATTTCCTTGAAAAAAGATTTGGCTAAAATCTTGGCCAGTTGATTCGGGTTTTCGCTGACATAGGACATGGCGTCGCCAATGGTGTTGTGCGCTTCTTGCGCCAGCGCCATCTGCGCGAATTTGGAGCTGAGGATGCTCTCCAGTTGCGTGACCTGCAAGGACTTGGCGACGAACAGCGACACCACATCCAATAAGTGCAAGTCGTCGAGGTTGAATGGCCGCTTGGATTTCGGGTCGGTGACGTTGATCACGCCGACGATGTTGCGGCGCAGGATGATGGGCGAGGAAATGATGCTCTTGTTGCCGTTGGTCAGGCGGCGCGCGACGCTGACGAACTCGGATTTTTCGATATCCTCGATCAACAGCGGCTGGCCGGTGGCGAGCACATGGCCGGAAATGCCTTCGCCTTTTTTGGTGATTTGCTGGTAGGCGGCTTGCGGCAAATCGCCATGTGCCGCGAACACGCGCAGCTTGAGTTCGTCTTTTTCTTCCTCATCCAACAACATGATGGAGCAATGCCTGGCATTGAGGATCTTCGCCGCCATTTCGGCGAGCTGATTCAGGCTCTGCTCCAGATTGCCCTGGATGTCCAGGAAACTGGCTAGCTCATGCAGTTGCAGTAGAGAGTGGCTGAGATTGCCCATAGCGATACCTTAGGACCAGTATAGGTAATATCGGCACGCTAAGCCGAGTAGTTAAGGGCGGATTTAAATACGCTTCGCCAACGCCGCGCCTTTGCCGGTGTAATTGCTGGGGGTTAGCGCCAGCAATTGTTGTTTGGCGGCGTCGGGAATTTCCAGGCCCATGATGAACACATGCAGGCTTTCCTTGGTCATGCCGTGCTTGCCGCGCGTCAGCTCTTTTAACTGCTCATACGGATTGGCTACGCCATAACGGCGCATCACGGTTTGGATCGGTTCCGCCAGCACTTCCCAATTGGCGTTGAGATCGTCCTGCAAGCGTTGCGGATTGGCTTCGAGTTTGTTCAGGCCGCGCAGGCAGGATTCGTAGCCGAGCAGCGCATAGCCCAGGCCCACGCCCATATTGCGCAGCACGGTGGAGTCGGTGAGGTCGCGCTGCCAGCGCGAGATCGGCAGCTTTTCCGACAGATGTCGCAGCAGCGCGTTGGCGAGGCCCAGATTGCCTTCGGAGTTTTCAAAATCGATCGGGTTTACTTTGTGCGGCATGGTGGAAGACCCGACTTCGCCGGCCTTCACTTTCTGCTTGAAGTAGCCCATGGAGATGTAGCCCCAGACATCGCGATTGAAGTCGATCAACACGGTATCGACGCGGCCGATGGCGTCGAACAGTTCCGCCATGTAATCGTGCGGCTCGATCTGGATGGTGTAGGGATTGAATTCCAGTCCCAGGCTCGCAACGAATTTCTGCGCGAAACTTTCCCAGTCGAAGTCGGGGTAGGCCGACAGATGCGCATTGTAGTTGCCCACCGCGCCGTTGATCTTGCCCAGCAGGCCGACCGCAGCAATACGCTCGCGGCCGCGGCGCAGGCGATACACCACATTGGCGAGTTCCTTGCCCAGGGTGCTGGGCGAAGCCGGCTGGCCGTGGGTGTGGGCGAGCATGGGCTGATCCGCCAAGGCGTGCGCCAATTCGGTGAGGCGAGTGATGACCTTGTCCAAGGATGGCAGCAGCACGCTGTCGCGGCCGCCCTTCAGCATCAGCGCGTGCGACAGATTATTGATGTCTTCCGAAGTGCAGGCGAAGTGGATGAATTCGGATACCTGCATTACTTGGGCGTTATTCGCCAGGCGCTTTTTCAGGAAATACTCGATGGCTTTCACGTCATGGTTGGTGACGGCCTCGATGTCCTTCACCGCTTGCGCATCGGCTTCGTTGAAGTTGGCGGCCACCGCATCCAGTTCGGCGATGGTGGCGGCGGAGAAGGCCGGCACTTCGGCGATGGCGGGTTCGGCGGCGAGCGCTTTGAGCCATTCGATTTCCACCAGCACGCGGTGCTTCATCAGCCCGAATTCGGAAAACAGCGGGCGTAAAGCGGCGACTTTCGAGCCGTAGCGGCCGTCGAGCGGGGAAAGGGCGGTGAGGGTGGTCAGTTCCATGGCGGGCTTTCTAGCGCAAAAGCCGCTATTTTACCTGATCACGGCCCGCCTTTCCTGTTCCCTTTCCTGTTCTTTAGGGTATGGCTTTCCCGTTTATGGGTGCGCTGATTTTTACCAGTACGTAGCCGAGATCCATGTAACTCTTAATTTGGGACGGCCCTGAGGGAGCCACGTTTACATAGTCGGGAAAGGCCTCCGCCCCCACGCCGCGCCAGTTTGCATAGGTTTCGCATACATGCACCGGGATGTGCTGCTCCTTCACCAGCTGTTCGATTTCCGCTTGGACCTTGGGTGCCGTTGCGCGCTTATCTTTTTGCAGCGCGAACATTTCCTGCCCATGCGTGACCACAGCAATATCCAGCTTGGGAAAACGTTCGCGCAGCCGCTTGGCGTAGTCCGCGACCTGCGGCACCGCCCAACTTAAGGCTTGCGGGTCGCCGGTGACGATCTCAAACACCACGCCCGGCGGCGCTTTGTCCTGCGCCAGCAATTGCGTGATTAGCGGGTGGTCCGCTGCGTGTGCGGCGGCGGAAAGGAGGAGGGCGGCGATGAGGATGAGTCGATGCATGGGGTTTCTCTAAGACGAAGCGCGCTGCGCATGACTACAATAATGCCATGACTAAGCTCGATGTGCTGTTATCTGAAATTCGCGCTTGCCATTTGTGCGAGGCGAATCTCCCTTTGGGGCCGCGGCCCGTGTTGCGCGCCTCGACTACGGCGCGCATCCTGATCGTCGGCCAAGCACCGGGACGGCGCGTGCATGAAACCGGGATTCCTTGGAACGATCCATCCGGCGACCGGCTGCGATTATGGGTGCAGATGACGCGCGAGCAGTTTTATGACCAGCGCCACATCGCTATTGTTCCTGCCGGCCTGTGTTTTCCCGGCTCGGGGCCGCGCGGCGACGCGCCGCCAAGGCCGGAATGCGCGCCCTTGTGGCACCCCAAACTGCGCGCGCTGATGCCGAAGATTCGATTGACTTTGCTCATCGGGCAATACGCGCAGGCCTATTACCTGGGCAAGCGCCGCAAGAAGAGCCTGCGCGAAACGGTCATGGCGTATCAGGAATATCTACCGGAATTTTTGCCGCTGCCGCATCCCAGCCCGCGCAATCAATTGTGGCTGAAACAAAATCCGTGGTTCGAGGGTGAGGTCATAGCTGTGCTGCGAGATAAGGTAGTTAGCACCTTGCACGGCGCTAGTGCATAAGATTTTTACGCCTGGCCCATAAATTTCTTTGCTATGTTTAGCCTCAAGTGATGTGCCGTCGAATGGTATAATTCAGCATCCTTTTCCGCAGTATGAAAGACCTCCCATGCTAGAAGATTACCGCGCCCACGTTGCCGAGCGCGCGTCCCAAGGACTGCCGCCGCTGCCCCTGAATGCCGAGCAAGTTGCCGCTTTGGTAGAACTGATCAAGCGTCCACCGCAAGGCGAGGACGATTTTCTGCTCGATCTGCTGGAAAATCGTGTGCCGCCTGGTGTGGACCAGGCCGCTTATGTGAAGGCTGCTTTCCTGGCTGACGTCGCCACCGGCAAAGTTGCGACGCCCTTGGTGTGTCGTCAGCATGCGGTGCAAGTGCTAGGCACGATGCTCGGCGGTTATAACGTGCACACGCTGATCGCATTGCTCGACGACGCGACTTTAGCGCCGGATGCGGTGCAAGCTTTGTCGCACACTTCCTTGATTTTCGATGCCTTCCACGATGTGGTGGAGAAGTACAAGGCGGGTAATGCGCATGCGAAAACGCTGCTGCAATCCTGGGCCGATGCCGAGTGGTTCACTAATAAACCAGCACTGCCCGAGTCGATTCAATGCGTGGTGTTCAAGGTGCCGGGCGAGACCAATACCGACGATCTGTCTCCGGCGCAGGATGCTTGGTCGCGCCCGGATATTCCGCTGCACGCCAAAGCCATGCTGGTAAACAAGATGCCGGATGGTTTGGCCACCATTGCGAAACTCAAACAGAAAGGCCTGCCGCTGGCCTATGTGGGCGATGTGGTGGGCACCGGTTCCTCGCGCAAGTCCGCCATCAATTCTGTGCAATGGTTTATGGGCAACGATATTCCGCATCTGCCCAACAAGCGCACCGGCGGCATCGTGCTTGGCACCAAGATCGCGCCGATTTTCTTCAACACCGCCGAAGACTCCGGTGCGCTGCCGATTCAGTGCGACGTCTCCCAGATGAACATGGGCGATGTGATCACGATTTACCCGTTCAAGGGCGAAGTGAAAAATGCTGCTGGCGATGCGATCGCGACCTTCAAGCTCGAACCGCTGACCATGCCGGACGAAATGCGCGCCGGTGGCCGCATTCCCTTGATCATCGGTCGCGGTCTCACCGCTAGAGCGCGTGAAGTGCTGGGCCTGCCGCACTCGGACCTGTTCATCAAACCCATCATGCCGAAAGATACGGGCAAGGGCTTCACCCAGGCACAGAAGATGGTCGGTCGCGCCTGTGGCGTGGTGGGCGTGCGTCCGGGCACGTATTGCGAACCGAAGATGACCACGGTGGGCTCGCAGGATACGACCGGTGCGATGACGCGCGACGAGTTGAAAGAGTTGGCCTGCCTGGGCTTCTCCGCAGACTTGGTGATGCAGAGCTTCTGCCACACCGCGGCTTATCCCAAGCCGGTGGATATCAAATTGCAGCATGAGCTGCCGGATTTTATTTCCTCGCGCGGCGGCGTATCGCTCAAGCCGGGCGATGGCGTGATTCATTCTTGGCTCAACCGCATGTTGTTGCCGGATACCGTCGGCACCGGCGGCGATTCGCACACGCGTTTTCCGATTGGCATTTCCTTCCCGGCCGGTTCCGGCTTGGTGGCGTTCGGTGCGGCCATGGGCGTGATGCCGCTGGATATGCCGGAATCGGTGCTGGTGCGCTTCAAGGGCAAGATGCAGCCGGGCATTACCTTGCGCGATCTGGTGAATGCGATTCCCTATGCCGCGATTCAAAAAGGCGAGCTGACAGTCGGTAAACAGGGTAAGAAGAATGTGTTCAACGGCCGCATTCTGGAAATCGAAGGCCTGCCGGATCTGAAAGTGGAGCAAGCGTTCGAGTTCGCCGATGCTTCCGCCGAGCGTTCCGCCAACGGTTGCAGCGTGCGCCTGAATCAAGCGCCGGTGATCGAATATTTGAATTCCAATATCGTGCTGCTGGAACATTTGATCGACAAAGGCTATCAAGATGCGCGCACCTTGCAGCGTCGCATCGATGCCATGCGCGCCTGGCTCGATCAACCCAGCTTGTTGGAGCCGGATGCCGACGCGGAATACGCATATGTGTTGGAAATCGATCTGAATGAGATCAAAGAGCCGCTGGTGGCGTGCCCCAATGATCCGGATGACATCAAGCCCTTGTCGGCGGTGGTCGGCGATAAAGTGGACGAAGTGTTTATCGGGAGCTGCATGACCAATATCGGCCACTATCGCGCCGCCGGCAAGGTGCTGGAAGATGCGGGCTTGATTCCGACACGTTTATGGATCGCGCCGCCGACGCGCATGGACGAGCATGAATTGCGCGAAGAGGGCGTGTATGGCATTTTCGGCCGCGCCGGCGCACGCATCGAATTGCCGGGCTGTAGCTTGTGCATGGGCAACCAAGCGCGGGTGGCGGACGGCGCCACGGTGTTTTCCACCAGCACGCGCAACTTCGACAACCGCATGGGTAAAAACGCCCGGGTCTATCTCGGTTCGGCGGAATTGGCGGCGGTGTGCGCGAAACTCGGTAGAATGCCCACGCTCGAAGAATATCTAGCTATAGTGAAAGACAAGATTGCACCGCTGTCGGACAATATTTACCGCTACCTGAATTTCAATCAAATGGCGGACTATATTCGACCGGGCAAAGTGATTCCGGTGACGCCGGCTTAATTAAGAATACTGCGGATACATCATGAAATTAATCGGATCGTTGACTAGCCCTTATGTGCGCAAAGTGCGCATTGTCGCTATGGAAAAACATATCGAATTGGAATTTGTCGTGGATGTTCCCTGGCATCCCGATACCAAGGTTTCGGAATTCAATCCCTTGGGAAAAGTGCCGGTGCTGGTGCTGGACGACGGCGCGACGCTGTTCGATTCGCGCGTCATCGTGGAATATTTGGATACGGTGACCCCGGTGTCGCGCTTGATTCCCGAAGGCAATCGCCAGCGCATCGCGGTGAAACGCTGGGAAGCCTTGGCGGACGGCATCACGGATTCGGCGGCGCTGATCTTCATCGAGCGCGCGCAGCGCGCCCCGGAACACCAAAGCCATGATTGGATTGTGCGCCAAGAGCAGTCGGTGTTCCGCGGCTTGGAGGCGATGTCGGAAGAATTGGGCGAAAAAAAGTGGTGTACCGGCGATTTGATGAATCTTTCCGACATCGCGGCGGGATGCGCCTTGGGTTACCTGGATTTTCGTTTTCCTGACATCCAGTGGCGCGAAGCCCACCCAAACCTGGCCAAGCTGGCGGACCGCTTGAATGCTTTAGAGCCGTTTAAGGAAACGCTGCCCAAGGCGTAACCCGCTATTTAAGGGGATTACGCCCCAAATTCGTGCGCCGGCGCGCTGTTGCTTTAAATCTACGTCATAAAACAAGCTATCGGACGTTGTATCAGGTATAATTGCCGGCTTTTTTAGCCGTAACCCTTGGTGCATCCCGTGATTCAAAATCTCCGCAACATCGCAATTATCGCGCACGTCGACCATGGCAAGACCACGCTGGTCGACAAGCTCCTGCAACAATCCGGCACGTTCGCCGCCCACCAGCAAATGGGCACGCGGGTAATGGATTCGAATGATCTGGAGCGCGAGCGCGGCATTACCATTCTCGCCAAGAACACCGCATTGCGCTGGAAACAGGGCGATACCGAATATCGCATCAACATCATCGATACCCCGGGCCATGCCGACTTCGGCGGCGAAGTGGAACGCGTGTTGTCCATGGTGGACTCGGTGCTGCTGCTGGTGGACGCCATGGATGGGCCCATGCCGCAAACCCGTTTCGTGACGCGCAAGGCGTTTGCGCAAGGCTTGAAGCCGATCGTGGTGATCAACAAAGTCGACCGCCCGGGCGCGCGTCCGAGCTGGGTACTGGATCAGACCTTCGATCTGTTTTATAAACTCGGCGCGACCGAGGAGCAGTTGGATTTCCCGGTGGTGTACGCATCGGCCTTGAATGGCTACGCCAGTCTCGATCCCGAAGTGCGCGAGGGCGACATGACGCCGCTGTTCGATGCCATTATCAAAAATGTGCCGGTGCCGGATGTGGATCCGGAAGGCCCGTTCCAGATGCAGGTGTCGAGCTTGGCTTACTCCAGCTATGTCGGCACGATTGCCGTCGGCCGTATCAAGCGCGGCCGCGTCAAGCCCGGTCAGCAAGTCGTCGTGGTGGAGAATGAAGGCAAGCAGCGCAACGGCAAGATCTTGCAAGTGCTGGGTTTTCACGGCCTGGACCGGATCGAAGTGGCGGAAGCCAGCGCCGGCGACATCGTCGCCATCACCGGCATCGAAGCACCGCATATTTCCGATACCTTCTGCGACCCGGCCACACCGGAAGCCTTGCCGCCCTTGTCGGTGGACGAGCCGACCGTGACCATGTCATTCGAAGTAAACAACTCGCCGTTCGCCGGACGCGACGGCAAGTTCGTCACCAGCCGCCAGATTCGCGAGCGCCTGGATCGCGAGCTGCTGTCCAACGTCGCCTTGCGCGTCGAGGATACCGACAGCCCGGACAAGTTTCGCGTTTCGGGCCGTGGCGAATTGCACTTGTCGATCCTGATCGAGAACATGCGGCGCGAAGGCTTCGAGATGGGCGTGTCGCGCCCGCAGGTGATCATCAAGGAAGTGAACGGCGAGAAGCAAGAGCCGTATGAAATGCTCACCGTGGACGTGGAGAGCGTGAATCAAGGCGCGATCATGGAAAAGCTCGGCATGCGCCGCGGCGATCTATTGAACATGGAGCCGGACGGCAAGGGCCGGGTGCGCTTGGAGTACATGATCCCGGCGCGCGGTCTGATCGGCTTTCAAACCGAGTTCCTCACCGCGACCTCGGGCACCGGCTTGCTGTACCACGTGTTCGATCACTACGGCCCGGTCAAGGCCGGCGAGTTGAAGGGCCGCAGCAACGGCGTGCTGATTTCCAATGGCATGGGCAAGACCGTGGCCTATGCCTTGTTCAACCTGCAAGATCGCGGCCGCATGATCGTGAGTCCGGGCGATGAGTTGTACGAAGGCATGATCATCGGCATTCACTCGCGCGACAACGATCTGGTGGTGAATCCGCTGAAAGGCAAGCAGCTCACCAACGTGCGCGCCTCCGGCACGGACGAGGCGGTGACCCTGGTGCCGCCGATCGAGATGAACCTGGAGCGCGCTTTGGAATTCATCGAGGACGACGAACTGGTGGAAGTCACGCCGCACTTCATCCGCGTGCGCAAGCGCTTCCTCAAGGAAATCGATCGCAAGCGCGGGAGTCGTGCCGCAGGCTAAGGCCGATAGCGCAACCGCAATCTCGGTCGACGCAATACAAGCCGATACCTTTATTTCGCCCTGGCGGAATGCGGGTATCGGTTTTTTTTTACATCGTGTGCACTTGTGGCGCCAGGCGGTGTCTATCTGGAGTGCTGATTTCGATTGGATTGCAATTGATGGAAACACCCGCATATCTAGAGCGCAAGTAGCGCTGGCTTAAGTTTAAAGCGCTAGCAATCCCGCCCGGCTATATTCCTGGCATAATTTCACTTTCTTTCGACCTGATCATATCTTGGCTTCCTGGACTTCCCTTCTGCGCCGCATCCTGTTCTACGCCGCCATGGCGTGGGTGCTGTTTTTCGCATCGGTTGTGGTCGCTTTGCGTTGGTGGATTCTGCCGAATATCAATCAATATCGACCGGATATTGAGGCGGGCATTTCCCAAACCCTCGGCCAAAAAGTGGCTATTTCCAAAATTGAGTCCGGGTGGTTGGGCCTGCGCCCGCACTTAAAGTTGGAGCAGGTAGTGGTGCATGATCCTGCTGGATTGCCGACGCTGACATTCGATCATATCGATGCGACGCTCTCTTGGTATTCGCTGCTGGTGGCGGAGTTGCGTTTGCATCGCCTGGAAATTACCCGTCCGCGTTTCGAACTCACGCGTGAAGCAAACGGATTAATTTACGTTAAAGGCTTCACCGTTGCGATTAACGACACGAAAACGCCCAACCATTTTGGTAATTGGCTGTTGCGCCAAGAGTCGATCCAATTGAATCACGCCACCTTGGAATGGCGTGACAATCAACGCGGCGCGCCGCCCTTGTTGCTGTCCGATGTCGGGCTGCGCATGGTCAATAGCGGCAGTCGCCACCGATTCGGTTTCGTGGCGACCGCGCCTAGGGAATTAGCCTCGACCTTCGACGTGCGCGGCGATTTCCAGGGGAAGTCATTTGATCACTTGCAGGGATGGTCGGGTAGGCTCTATGTCGACCTTGGCGCTACCAATATCACGGCATGGCGCACTTGGATCAATTTGCCTTACCGCGTTAGCCAAGGCAATGGCGCCATGCGCGTGTGGGCGGAGTTTCAGCAAGGAAGGCCCATTGCGTTTTCGGCGCTGGTGCAATTGCAAAAGGTAAAGACGCGTTTGGGTTTGAAATTGCCTGAGTTGGATTTGGCGCAACTCTCCGGGCATCTCGGCTGGCGCGAATTGCCGAGAGGCTTCGAATTCGAGTCCATGCGCATGGAAGTGGACGCGGGAGCGGGGCGGCGTTTTACGACGCAAAACCTGTTCGGGCGCTATGAAGCGCCTGCCGACAAAAAATTGGAGCAAGGTGAATTTCGGGCCGAAGGCCTCAATATCGCGCCTTTGTTGGCCTTGTCCGAATATTTGCCCTTGAGCGTCGAGCAACGTAATCGCTTGAAGGAAGTTTCGCCGCAAGGCGTGTTCAAGACCCTGGCCATGAAGTGGACCGGGCCGCCGGAAGCGCCGACAGATTACAGCGTGCAGGGCGAGTTCAGTAAACTTGGCATTCAAGCGCTCGGCAAGCTGCCGGGGTTTGCCAATGTCAGCGGCGCATTGCAAGCCGATGAGAATGGCGGTTCGCTCGAACTCTCCGGCAAGCAGGCTTTGTTGGATCTACCGCTGGTTTTTCGCCAAGGGCTGCAGTTCGATGCCTTGAATATTGCCGCGAAATGGCGCATCAAAAATCGCCACCTGCAACTGGATGTCGACAAGGCGACTTTTGCCAACGCGAACCTGCAGGGCGATGCTTCCGGCACCTATGAGATATTGCCTGACGGCAGCGGAAAGGCGGATATCGAAGGCCGCTTGACGCGGGCGGATGCCGCGGCGGCCTACCTCTACCTGCCGCGCACGGTGGGCGATAAAACCTATCATTGGGTGCAAACCGCCTTAGTCAAGGGATCGTCCGACGATGTGCGCGTGAAACTCAAAGGCCCGCTAAATGATTTCCCTTTTGCGGACGATCGCAATGGGATATTCCAAGTAACCGCCAAGGTTAAGGATGGCACCCTGCAATACGTGCCGTCATGGCCGCGCATCGAGCAGATTCAAGCGAACCTGGATTTCCATGGCGGGCGCTTGGACATCAATGGCGCGCAGGGCACGATATACAACACGCGCATTATGCGTGCAAAAATCGCCATCGCGGATTTGGCGCATCATGACCCAATGCTCGAGATCGATGGCGAAACGCAAGGCCCAACCATGGAGCAATTGCGTTTTATCGAGGAGAGTCCGGTAGGGGCCAGCCTGGAGAACCTGACCGGGCAAATGCGCGCCGAAGGCAATGGCAAGCTAACGCTGTCGTTGCGCTTGCCGCTGGAGCGCCTGCAAGATGTGCGCGTTGCCGGCAACTATCAGTTTCAAGCGAACAAGGTTTGGCTCGCGCTCAATGCCCCGCCGTTTGACAAGACTAGCGGCAAGCTAGAATTCACCGAGAATGGCATTTCCATTCCGCGAGTCACCGCACAATTCTTAGGCGGGCCGGTGACCATCGGCTCGCGCACCACGCCGGATGGCATATTGCGTATTGGCGTTGCGGGGCGCTTCAGTGCGGATGGCTTGCAAAAAGCATTTCCCGGCCCATTTTCCCAGCGCTTGCAAGGCAGCTCCGAATGGTCGGCGTCGATCGCGATGCGCAAGAGCGCGGCCAACCTGGTGCTGGTGTCGAATTTGACGGGCTTGGCGTCGGAACTGCCTTATCCGCTGGAGAAATCAGCAGCGGAAAAGATGCCGCTCAAATTTGAACGGCGTTATATCGATGGCGGACATGACGCGCTGACCATGAACTTGGGCAAGCAAATAGCGGCGCAATTACTGCGCGACACGACGGGCGCCGAGGCGAAAGTCGTCAAAGGCAAGATCGCCTTGGGCGATACTGCTGCCACGCCGAGCCAAGCGGGCGTTTGGGTGGATGGCAAGCTGGAACAATTCGACGCCGATTTGTGGCGCAGCCTGGTTTACGCCAGCGAAGGCGAGCCGCCATTACTGCCTTTGGCCGGCATCCAAGTCCAAGTGAAAACACTGGACTTCCTGGGACGTCGTTTTAACCATTTCAAAATGGATGCTTTGTCCAAAGAAGATGCCTGGCAGGCTTCGATTGCCAGCGATGAGATGCAAGGGGATGTGAATTGGCGCGAAAGCGCAGGCGGGCGCATGGCGGCGCGTTTCACGCATCTGGTTTACCCAGACGCGGCGCCGGAGCGCGGTGTCAAACCGGCGGGCGGCCATGATTTGCAATTGCCCGCCTTGGATATCGTGATCGACGATATGCAGTTGAAAAAAGCCAACCTCGGCAAAGTCGAGTTGCAAGCCAATAAGCAGGGTGAAGATTGGCGTATCGATCGTTTGCGGATTAGCAATCCAGATGCGACCTTAAGCGCAGATGGCGTATGGCAAAGTTGGCTAGCCCAGCCACAATCCAAAATGAAGGTCAATTTGGAGGTGGTGGATATCGGAAAATTTCTAGCGCGCATGGGTTATCCGGATCGTATTCGCGGCGGCGTTGCAACGCTCAACGGCGACTTCAATTGGCGTGGCAGCCCGCAGGATTTCAATCTGGCAACGCTCAGCGGCAATATGAAACTCGAAACGCATCGCGGCCAATTCATGAAAGTGGATCCCGGTGTCGGCAAGCTGTTGGGCTTGTTGAGCTTGCAATCGCTGCCGCGGCGCTTGACCCTGGATTTTCGCGATATCTTCAGCGAAGGCTTTGCATTTGATAGCATACTGGGTGTAATGAACGTCAATCAGGGCGTGGTCAGCACCAACGATTTTGTGATGCAAGGCCCAGCCGCCTTGGTCACCATGACCGGCACGACGGATTTAGTCAGGGAAACGCAAAACTTGCGCGTTAAAGTCGTGCCGGTCGTGGGCGACAGCGTTTCCTTGCTGGCCTTCCTCGGCGGGCCGGTCGCCGGCATTGGAACTTTCGTGCTGCAAAAGCTTTTGAAGGACCCGCTGGGGCAGATCGCGGCTTATGATTATGCAGTGACTGGCACTTGGGACAACCCGGTGGCGGTCAAGATCAATACCAAAGCGAAGGAAGAGGCGGCGCCGTGAAATTAAGCCTGCTGTTAGCGATGATGGGACTGCTCGGTGCTGCGCAATGCGCTGCCCAGACCTTCACCGTGCCTGCCGAATTTTGGATGGCGCCGCGTAGCGGCCAAGCCGTGCGTGCAGAGCCGCAACTGCAGCAAGCCTTCTCGGCCTATGCGCAATCGGATCGGGTGCGCTTGCGCCTGCATCATCAGAAGCGCGATGAATCGATTGCGCAAGCCGAGGAGCTGCGCGGCTGGCTGATCGCTCTAGGCGTCGAAGCGGATCGTATAGAGATGACCGATGACAGCTCGGCCGATTTGATTAAACTTGAAACCGTGGATATTCGATGAGAACCAAAACCGCAAGCTTCGCCAAGAAAAAAACCCGCACCAGTTTCGCCAAGACCAAGTCCCAGCCGGGCGTGTTTAAAGTGGCCGCCATTCAAATGGCCTCAGGCCCGAATGTCGCGGCGAATTTGGATGAGGCCGAACGCCTGATCGAAATGGCGGTGGAGCAGGGGGCTAAACTCGTGGCGCTGCCGGAATTTTTTCCGGTGATGGGCATGAAGGAAACCGATAAGGTCGCGGTGTGCGAAGCGGAGGGCAAAGGTCCGATCCAGCGCTTTCTGGCGAACCAGGCGAAGAAGCACAAAATTTGGTTGGTCGGCGGTTCGATCCCGCTGGAGTCCAGCGTGCCGCATAAGGTGCGCAATAGTTGCCTCGTCTATGATGATAAGGGCAAGGTCGTGGCGCGCTATGACAAGATTCACCTGTTTAACCTCGATCTCGGCAACGAGCATTATCACGAGGAAGCCACCATCGAGCCGGGTAAAGAAATTGTGACAGTCGATACGCCATTCGGCAAATTGGGCTTGTCGATTTGCTATGACTTGCGCTTTCCGGAATTATTCCGCGCCATGGGTGAAGTCGATATCATCGTGCTGCCCTCCGCCTTCACCGACACCACCGGCAAGGCGCATTGGGAAACCTTGGTGCGTGCCCGCGCCATCGAAAACCTTGCCTACGTGATCGCACCGGCCCAGGGCGGCTACCATCTGCCGGGACGCGAAACCCACGGCAACAGCATGATCGTCGATCCTTGGGGCGTGATTTTGGATCGCCTGCCGCGTGGTTCCGGTGTCGTGATCGCGGGCGTGAATCCAGCGTATCAAGCCAGCTTGCGCAACAGCTTGCCGGCATTGCAGCACCGCACTTTGCATAAGTGTTAATGTGCTGTGATTAGGTGAACGGTGATTGGGTGATTAGGTGATTCGCCGCTCACCACTTACTTTTTAAGATGGGATGAATATGACTGACACTGCAATCCAAGGCGAAACCCTGTTAGCCACCGCGCGCGACAACCTGCTCGCGCCGTACGGCCTCGATCAATCGAGCTTGCAACAGGTGTTGGGCCAGATCATGACGCACGCTGTCGATTTTGCCGACTTGTACTTTCAATACAGCCGCGCCGAGAGCTGGAGCTTGGAAGAAGGGCAGGTTAAATCGGGTAGTTTCAGCATTGAGCAAGGCGTCGGCGTGCGCGCGGTCGCGGGCGACAAAACGGCCTTTGCCTACACCGATGACATCACCTTGCCGGCCTTGCAACAAGCGGCGGCGGCAACGCGGGCCATCGCTAACGCCGGCGCGCAAGCGCGCGTGGAAGTGCCGAGCCTGACGCACGACCAGCATGGCCGTTTGCAGCTCAAGCGCCCCGCGCTCTATCTACCGCACGATCCCTTGGTCAGCCTGAAAGACGCGCACAAAGTCGCCCTGCTGGAAAAGCTCGAGCGTATTGCGCGCAGTCTCGATCCGCGCATCACCCAAGTCATGGCCGGGCTCGCCAGCGAATACGAGGTGGTGCTGGTGGCGCGCTCAGACGGCATGGTCGCGGCGGATGTGCGCCCCTTGGTGCGCCTGTCTTTGCAAGTGATCGCGGAGGCCAATGGGCGGCGCGAGCAAGGTTCTTCCGGCGGCGGCGGACGCTTCGATTACGCTTATTTCACCGATGAAATGCTCACGCAATACGCGCAGCAAGCGGTGCATCAAGCGCTGGTCAATCTGGATGCGCGCCCGGCGCCGGCAGGCACCATGACCGTGGTGTTGGGAGCGGGTTGTCCTGGCATCCTGTTGCATGAGGCCATCGGCCACGGCTTGGAGGGGGATTTCAATCGCAAAGGCAGTTCGGCTTTTTCCGGCCGCGTCGGCGAGCGTGTCGCAGCCGCCGGTGTGACGGTGGTGGACGACGGCACCCTGGCGCGTCGCCGCGGCTCGTTGAATGTGGACGACGAAGGCAATCCGACGCAATGCACTGTGCTGATCGAAAACGGCATTCTCAAGGGCTATATGCAAGACACGCTGAATGCGCGCCTGATGGGCGTACCAATCACCGGCAATGCGCGGCGCGAATCGTTTGCGCATATCCCGATGCCGCGCATGACCAATACCTACATGCTCAACGGCGACAAGACACCCGAAGAAATCATCAAATCGGTGAAGCATGGTTTGTATGCGGCTAACTTTGGCGGCGGGCAAGTGGATATCACCAGCGGCAAATTCGTGTTCTCGGCGGCGGAAGCCTACATGATCGAGGATGGCAAAATTACCTACCCGGTCAAAGGCGCCACCCTGATCGGCAACGGCCCGGATGTGCTGACACGCGTGTCCATGATCGGTAACGACATGGCGCTCGATCCCGGCGTTGGCACTTGCGGCAAGGAAGGGCAGAGCGTGCCGGTCGGCGTAGGGCAGCCGACCTTGAAGATCGATAGCCTCACTGTCGGCGGCACTGCTTAGCACTGCGATTGCTCTTATTGATTGTTCCCGCACTTAGATAGTGCGGGAACAATCTCCTCCCGATAATTCATTTCTTTGTAATATCAATCAGTTAATTTTAGTTGTAAGGTTCGGCGCCGGTGATTTTTTCCTGGCATAAGCATTGCTGAGTACTACAATAAATCGGAACGCTGATGATGTACTTGTAATGCATACGTCATAAACGATGTGCTATAGTCGCCCTTAAATTTTTTGACTACCGGAGATACCGTGATGGCTCAAACCCCTAGTAAAACTGTTGCAGCAAAGAAAACTGCGGCACTTCCGAAATCAATGGCAAAAGCAATGCCGAAGCCGAAAAAAGCGGTCGCCGCGAAAAAGACCACAGCAAAAGAGGAAACGAAAAAAGCCGCGTCGCCTAAGGCCGTCGCCAAGAAAGAGGCCGGCAAGCCTGTCGCAAAGAAAGCCAGCGCGCGCCCCCCTGCTGCCAGCGTCAAGGGTGACGGGGAAATCGTCAAGGCTAAAAAAGCCAAGAAAGCTGCAAGTGCCGGCGGCGCCGTCACGCCCGAGCAACGCTACCGGATGATCTGCGATGCCGCCTATTTTCGCGCCGAGCAGCGCGGCTTCATTGGCGGCAGTCCGGAACAGGACTGGCGCGAGGCCGAATTGGAAATCGACCAGCGCTTATGCGACATGCAGGAAGCGCAGCAAAATCACTAAAGCCAAGTTGCCGTGTTGCCCTGGCACGCAGTGCCGTTTACTATTTGCCCCAGGTTCTCTGAATAAATCGTATGCATTGCGATGCATCTAATCTGACTATCTAATCTGGATGGGGGGCGCATGGGGGTTTTCGGTTTCATCGTGCTGGGCTTGATCGTCGTCGTTGTGGTGTATGTCGTCATGCTGTACAACGGCCTGGTGCAGATCAAGCACAATGTGTCCAAGGCTTGGGCCAACATCGACGTGCTGCTGAAGCAGCGGCATGATGAACTACCCAAGCTCGTCGAAACCTGCAAGCAGTACATGCAATACGAGCAGGAAACCCTGGATAAAGTGATGCAGGCGCGTGCCGGCGTGGCTGCGGCGCGCGAGGCGCAAAATATCCCGGCACTGGGCCAGGCCGAAGGCGCCCTGCGCGCAGGCCTAGGCGGTTTGTTTGCCTTGGCCGAAGCCTATCCCGACCTCAAGGCCAACGATAATTTTCAACATCTGCAACAGCGCATCACCGGTATCGAGAATGCCATTGCCGACCGCCGCGAGTTTTACAACGAAAGCGTTAACATCAATAACGTGCGCATCGAGCAATTTCCGGACGTCATCGTGGCGCGCCGCTTCAATTTTCGTCCCTTCGATCTGCTGCAATTCAATGACGCAGAAAAGCAGGATGTAAACATCAAGCAGCTGTTTGGCTGAGTAAATTCGCTTTCACCACGGAGTACACAGAGGACACGGAGGAAACCCACTTGAATTTACTCCGTGTCCTCTGTGTACTCCGTGGTTCAGGCTTTTGGTTTTCAGTTTTTCCGCCAATGTTGCTTAGGCAAGCAAGAGCGAATACGCCAACCCGCCGCAGCCGCTAACAAATATAGCCAGATGCCCCCAAGCCCAGCGCCGGTAGCGCTGACTGAGCTGCTCATGCCCAAGATTGGAAATCAGGAAGGGGCGGCTGATCTTCGGCTTGCTGAGCAGATGCACGGGTTTTTCACTGGCGCGCTGCGTATGCTGTATGCGGATTTGCGCTTCGGCTGCGGTGCGCGCTTGTTCCCATTCCAGCAGATCGACTTCACCATCTTGATTCGTATCGAAGCGCCGCAATAAATCAGCGCGGTCGGCCTTCCACTCGGCGAGCAAATCTGCCACTTCGCGCTTGAATATTTGCGCTGAGGTATCCGGGCCGGTCGTCGTGAAATCGCCGAGTGCGTAAAGATCGTCGCCCGGCAACAGCAGATATTCGGTGTAACGATAATCCGATTCGGTCCACACGTTTTTGTGCGCGGTGGTGATTTCCGCGCCAACCGGATCGATGACGCAGGTTCCGCTTCCATCCAACAGCAGAAAAGTCTGATCACTGTCGCCATATTCCGTAACGCGCCAATCATTGTCAGCGTCTTTTTCCTCGATCTGGTAGCGATACCATGCACAAGGGGTTTGGCTTAACTTCGCCAACAGCATTTCGTCGGGATGTTGTTCGATATGGCCGGATAGCTCCGCATAGCCTTGTGCAGCCGATGCGATACGCGAAGTGGGTACATCGTGAATCAGGCGCTGGCGGCGAGTGTTGCCGGCCCAGGCGGCCAAGCCGCTGCAGCAGACGACGGAGAAGGCGCTCATCCAGGCGAGGCGGCTGCCAATGTTATGACCGATGACCAATGCAAATACGTCAAGGCCCAGCAGGGTGAGATTGCCCCAAGACGCACGATGGCTCAGCCTGGAAATACCTCCCAGGCTGAGATGGGTCGAAAACGCCACGGCTTAGAACTTGAGGGTTTGTCCCACCGACATGACCTGCAATTTGCTGCGCACATGCTGTTTGCGCAGCGCGGCGCCGAAGGCGGCGGGAGTGCCGGTCAGCACCGGGAAGGTGCCGAAGTGCATCGGTACGACGATGCCCGGTTTGACCATGCTGACCGCGTAGGCAGCCCGCTCCGGCCCCATGGTGAAGTGGTCGCCGATGCAGGCCAGCATCACATCCACTTTGTGATACTTGGGGATCAAGGCCATGTCGCTGAATACATCGGTATCGCCGGTGTGGTAAATGGTCGGGCCATTTTTGACGCTGATTAAAAATCCGCCCGGGTTGCCGCCATCATATAGATCCTTGCCATTTTCAGCGGTCACCGAAGAACTATGCACAGCCGGAATGAAGGTGATGTTAACTTCGTTGTCGAGCAAGCTGAGTTCGCCGCCAAAATTGCCTTGGGTGTCGAAACCAATTTGTTCTTTGGGAAAGCCGGCGTAGGTCGCCAAGCTGGAGCCAAGATCGAATGTGGACACCAAGCGCGCGTGGGTTTTTTTGGCGATCTCGACGCTGTCGCCAACGTGGTCGGCGTGGCCATGGGTGATCAGGATCAGGTCGACCTTGTCGAGTTTGGCCAGATCGTCTTTGCCGTTTTTATTGGAGGGGTTGGTAATCCAAGGGTCGATCAATAGAATTTTGCCATTCGGCGTTTTGATTTTGAACGCGGCATGGCCATACCAGGTGAGCTCGGTTTTGCCTGCTGCAAACGTCGTAGGTGCTATCAGCGATAAAGTCATAAAGATGACAAGATAAAAACTGCGCATGGCGGCCTCCATTCAAATGGTTCGGAAAATTATTTTAGCGATTACTGCTTGCGGTCGTAAATCACATAATGGTATTCGAACCCATTGTCGCCGTCGGTGCAATGCTGCTCGCGGCTGGTTTCGCTCCACTGGCGCATATCGAATTCCGGAAAGAACGCATCGCCATCGAATACGCGGTGAATTTCCGTAAGGTAAATGCGGTTTGCAATCGGCAGGGCTTGGCGATACAGATCCGCGCCGCCGACGAAAAATACTTCCTCATCGCTGAAGCTGACGGTGAGCGCGGCATCCAGTGAATTCACCGCGACGCAACCCGGTACGGCATAGTCCATATTGCGCGTGACGATGATGGTGCTGCGGCCAGGCAAGGGCTTGCCGATGGAGTCATAGGTCTTGCGCCCCATCACGATATGGTGATTCATGGTGAGGGTTTTGAAACGCTTTAAATCATCCGGCAAATGCCAGGGCAGTCGATTTTCAAGGCCAATGGTGCGATTGGCGGCCATGGCGGCAATGATGGAAATACGCATAGAGAGCTCCCCGTTAGGCCGTTATTCTAACCCCATAACACGTCCGCCAAACTTTACGCGCGCAATGGGGCTTAGCTGTTAGACCGCAACCGGCGCTTTGATCGCCGGATGCGGGTCGTAACCCTCCAGCGTGAAGTCCTCGAATTTAAAATCGAAAATATCGGTCACGGCTGGATTGAGTTGCATGGTGGGCAATGGGCGCGGTGTGCGCGACAACTGCTCGCGCGTTTGCTTCAGATGGTTCGAGTACAAATGCGCATCGCCCAGGGTATGCACGAAGTCGCCGAGCTTTAAGTTGCATACTTGCGCCACCATCATGGTGAGCACGGCATAGGAGGCGATGTTAAACGGCACGCCTAAGAAAATATCCGCGCTGCGTTGATACAGCTGGCAGGAAAGCTTGCCGTCTGCCACATAAAATTGGAAGAAGGCATGGCACGGCGGCAGTTTCATTTTCTCCACCTCGCCCACATTCCAGGCCGAAACGATCAGACGCCGCGAGTCGGGCGTGTTTTTGATCTGATCGATGACCTGCTGGATCTGGTCGATATGGCGGCCATCGGCGGTGGGCCAGGAGCGCCATTGATAGCCGTATACCGGGCCCAGGTTGCCGTTCGCGTCCGCCCACTCATCCCAAATGGAAACGCCGTTGTCTTTGAGATATTTGATATTGGTGTCGCCTTGCAAGAACCACAGCAGCTCGTGAATGATCGAGCGCAGGTGGCATTTCTTGGTGGTGACGAGCGGAAAGCCTTGGCTTAAATCGAAGCGCATTTGGTAGCCGAACACGGATAGCGTGCCGGTGCCGGTGCGGTCGGTTTTTGCATTGCCGTGCTCCAGCACGTGACGCATGAGATCGAGGTATTGGCGCATGAAATATTTTCAGTTGTAAAAGGGGTTATTGATCGAGACGCTGCCAACGGCCATCGATGAGGCCTTCGAGCGGGCGGAAATTGACTTTGTAGGCCATTTTTTTGCTGTGTTCGATCCAATAGCCGAGATACAGATAAGGCATGCCCATGCTGCGGCAGCGCTCGATTTGCCACAGCACGTTGTAGGTGCCGAAACTCGCCTGTGGAATGTCCGGGTCGTAAAACGTGTACACGGCGGATAAGCCGGTGTCGGTCACATCGACCACGCTCACCATGCGCAGCACGTCGTTTTCGCGAAACTCGACGAGGTTGGTCGATACACCGCTCTCCAACAAAAATTGGTGGTATTGCTGCTGATCGTCTTGGTCCATGCCGCCGCCGGGATGGCGCTGGCTTTGGTAGCGCCGGTACAAGTCGAAATGCTCTTGCTCGTAGCGTAGCGGCAGCATGTGCGTGGTCAGATTGGCATGGCGCTTGGCCGCGCGGCGCTGGGTGCGGGTCGGTTCAAATTCATTGACCAGCAGGCGCACCGGCACACAAGCACGGCAGCGATCGCAAAGCGGGCGGTAAACATAGGCGCCGCTGCGACGAAAGCCGAGCATGATCAGCTCGCTGTACACATCCGCGGAAATCAGGTGGCTCGGCGTTGCGACTTGGGAACGCGCCATGCGTCCTTCCAGATAGCTGCACGCATAGGCGGAGGTGAGATAGAACTGTAGCTTGTGTGCGGGAAATTCGTTGTGCATCGGCTTCCAATTCTTCCTTCAAGTTCGCATCGCATTGCCAATAGAACGGGACTCCCGAACATTGTATCAGTTTGGATTCCCGCCGCAAAAAATGGGCGCGTTCGTTGCCAGAACCTGCAATTAAATCCGCAACAGAAGGGGCTTGCACTAGCGCCGCAACTTAAGTAATATCTAATACAGGATATAAACATCCAGATATAGATAAACAAGCGGAGAGGTGATCATGAGCAGAAAATTGGCGGCAAACGTATTGGGTATCTTGATGGCCATGGGCGGCGCAGCGCAGGCCGCGGACAATTGGATGTTTAGGGTGCGGGCCATCGATGTAGCGCCGGATGCGAGTTCCTCGCCGGTCGCCGGGGTCGACGCAAAGGATAAATGGTCGCCCGAGGTGGATATCAGCTATTTCTTCACCAAGAATATCGCGGTTGAAGCGATCGCCGCCACCACGCGCCACACCATCACCTTAAACAATGCCGATCTCGGCAAGGTCAGCGTATTGCCGCCGACCGTAACCTTGCAGTATCACTTCAACCCCGAAGGCACGATAAAACCCTATGTGGGCGCCGGTGTGAATTACACGCGTTTTTACAATGTGAAGCTGGCGTCGAACCTGGACGTGGATAAAAGCAGTTGGGGTGGTGCGTTGCAGGCGGGTGTGGATATCGCCGTCGGTAAAAACAGTTACATCAACCTCGATGTGAAAAAAATCTATCTCGAAACCGACGTCAAGAGCGCAGGCGCCTATTTAACTACGCTCAAACTCGACCCGGTGGTGTGGGGTGTCGGTTATGGGTTTCGTTTTTAATTAACGCAACTCAGACTATTGCGCGGCGCTTGCGGCAGGGTCGAGCGTAGTTTCCAATTCATCCTTCAGATCTGCATCGAATTGCCAAGGCAACGCGGCGGGGGGATATTCGATCAGTTGCGTCAACCGGCGCAAGAATTCGGCGCGCGGGATTTCTCTGGCGCCTAAGCTGGATAGATGCGCGGTTTTCATTTGGCAGTCGATCAAGCCGAATCCCCAGCGCTTGAGTTGCCACACCAAATGCACAAAGGCAATCTTCGAGGCGTCGGTCACCGTGGTGAACATCGACTCGCCATAAAACATGCGCCCCAAGGCGATGCCATACAGGCCGCCGACCAGTTCGCCATCGACCCAGGTTTCGGCCGAGTGCGCGATGCCCATGCGATGCAGTTTTGTATAAGCATCGATCATGAGTGGCGTAATCCAAGTACCGCTTTGCCCCTTGCGCGCTTGCGCACAGCCTTGCATCACCTGGGTAAAAGCACAATCCAGCCGCACTTCATATGCGCGATTGCGAATGGTTTTCTTGAGCGAACGGCTGACTTTTAGCGCGTCGGGAAACAGCACCATGCGCGGGCTGGGGCTCCACCATAAGATCGGCTCGTCCGCATTGAACCAAGGAAAGATACCGTGCGAATAGGCCGCGATCAGGCGCTCGGGCGAGAGATCGGCGCCTGCCGCTAGTAGCCCGTTGGGCTGGCGCAGCGCGGTACTGCAAGGGGGAAACGGATCGTCAGGCTCAAGCCAAGGAATCATAGTTTGCTAAGCACTAATCGCCTGCATGTTCCAACACAAATTGCGCGTCCGCATCCTGCCCCAAGTGTTTAACCAGATAAGGCATGATTTCTTGCAACGTGGCGTGCAAGGTCCAGGGCGGGTTGATGATGAACATCCCGCTGCCATGCATGCCGATGCCGTCAGTGGCCGGAGCGCGCACCGACAATGCAACATGCAGATAATTTTTCCCGACCAGGCGCTTGAGTTTGTCCGGCAATTGCTTCGACTCGATGCGCGCCAGTTGCGGGTACCACAGCGCATAGGTGCCGCTGGGGAAGCGCGGCACTTGGTCGCGCAGTGCGTGCAAGGCATGGCGATAGTCTTCGCGCACTTCATAAGAAGGATCGATCAAAACCAGCCCGCGCCGCGGGGCCGGCGGCAGCAGCGCTTTCAGCCCGGCAAAGCCATCGCTGGTGGAAATGCTGACGCGCCGACCGGCGTCGCTGAAATTCTTTTGCAACAAGCGCGCATCGCTCGTATGCAGCTCGAACAAGCACAGCCGATCCTGTTCGCGCATGGTATGCAATGCAAGCCAAGGCGAGCCGGGATAGAGGCGCAACTTCCCATCCGCATTTAATTCGCGCACCAGCTTTACATATTCCTTCAGCGCCGCAGGCAAGTCCTTGCGCGGCCACAGCTTGCCGATCCCGCTTTCATACTCCGCGAGCTTCGTCGCATAGCCCGTATCCAGCGCATACAGGCCGGCCCCGGCATGCGTGTCGATGATCCAAAACGGCTTTTCTTTCTGCGCGAGATAGCGCACTAGTTGCACCAGCACCAGGTGCTTGAGGACATCGGCGTGATTGCCGGCATGAAAGGCGTGGCGGTAGCTGAGCATGGGGAATTATTTTCTGGAGATGCGGGATTATAAGGGGAAAGCGACTTTATTTTTTATTTCGGGTTAATGCGTCTCCATCTGACTCAACGCCATTCTCAACTTCGGCACCCAATCATCCAAAATCGCCCGCACCTTGGCGGGCAGCAGTTTGCCGCCGGGGTAAACCGCATGAATCGGTTGCGGCAGCGGCGCATATTCTTCCAAGGCCGTGACCAGTTTGCCGGCGGCGATATCCGCGGCCACATGATAGGACATGACTTGCGCGATGCCGCCGCCGTCTTGCGCTACGTTGATCAGCGTCGAGCTATCGTTGCAAAAACAGGTAGTGTTGATGGGCCAGTAGCGTTCTTCGTCCGCCACGCGGAATTGCCAGCCGCGCTCCTGATTTAATCCGCGCGAAGCCAGGCATTGGTGCTGTTTCAAATCCTGCGGGTGCTGCGGTTTTGCATGGCTGGCCCAATAGCTTGGCGCGGCGCACAGCACGCGCCCCGCATGGCCTAATGGAATGGCGATCAAGGATGAGTCGTGCAGTTCGCCAAAGCGGATGGAGATGTCGATGCTTTCATCCACCATGGAAACCACGCTGTCGGTCAGGTGTATATCCAGCTGCACCCGTGGATGCGCGGCGAGAAAGGGTGCGACAAGCGGTGCGACATGCATGCGCCCGAATATCAAGGGCGCTGTGATGCGGATCAAGCCCTGCGCGACATGCCCGGTTTCGCTGGCCAAGCCTTCGGCCTCTTCGATGTCGCGCAGGATGCGCCGGCAGTGCTCGTAATATTGTTGGCCGAATTCGGTGAGCGAAATGGCGCGCGTGGTCCGCGTTAATAGGCGCGCTCCCAGTCTTTCTTCCAGGAAGCGCAGCGAACGGCTCAAGGCGGGGAGGGTTTTCCCCAAATCGCGCGCGGCGCCGGTGAGGCTGCCTTTTTCCACGATGCGCACGAAGTGGGTCATGGCGGTAAAGCGGTCTGGTTGCATTGTTGCTTAATCAATTAACAGTATTGTTAATAATAGTGCCATTGTTAATTAATAATCAATAGCCTAATCTCACATCCTATAGAAAGCTATATTGAATCTAATGCTGATAAAAGAGGACATCATGAACCAAGCCACCGATCTTCCCGAGTTAGATCAAATCCCGGCCTTTTGCGAGGGAATCCAATATTTCTCCGAATCGCTGCCGGGTCTCGCGCAGATGGGCGATGCGCCGGTGCTGTCCGCCGCCAGCGCCGCGATCAGCGATCCGTGCGATGAAAAGGCCGTGTATCAAACCCTGCTCGCCGCCGATGCGCTGCGTTACCTCACGCTGCAAGTGACTGCGGCTAAATCCTCCGGCCACCCCGGCGGCTTCGCCTCCGGCGCCGAAGCGTATGCGGCGATGGTGATGTTGGGCCACACCAATATCGTGACCGAAGTCGGCCATCATGCACCGGGTTTTTATAGCGCGATGTTCCTCGATACTTCGCTGGAAGCCATGGGCATCAAAACCGTTTCCGATATGCGCGCGCGTTTCCGCGAAACCCACGGCTTACTCGGGCACTTGTCCGGCGCGATCCCCGGCCTGCTGGCGCCGGCCGGCCCGCTCGGCCAGGGCGAGCACTTCGCCATGTCGGGCGCCTTGCTGTATCCGGGCAAATTATTTCCCGTGACCATCGGCGACGGCGGCCTGGGCGAGCCTTACATCATGAGCGCGTTCCAGCATTTCAATACCGCGTATCCGGCAGCCACCAACTTCCTGCCGATCTTGTTGTGGAACGGTTATTCGCAAGAGCATCACAGCATGGTTTCGCTGTGGGACAACCAGCGCATGATCGACTACTGGCGCGCACACGGCTTCAAGAAAGTATTCCTGGTCAACGCCAAGGATTTCGACGATGCGAACCAAGAAGGCGAGTATGTCGACAGCACGCGCTTCTCCTGGAAGCAGCGCCTGGCGTTTACCGCGGCCTTGCTCAAGGCCAGCGCCGAGGCTGCGCAACATGCTTTGAACGGCACCATGAGCGCCGTCATCGTCAAGCAGTTGAAAGGCTCAGGCGTGCATGCCACCGGCGCCAAATCGCACAACCTCTACGCCCATCACACCCTGGAAAGCGACGATGTGAAGAGCGGCCTGCAACGCCGCGCGCTTCCGCCGCGCGCCTGGAATATCGTGCGCGAAAATTTCCGCCACGCCGGCGGCGGCCCGGCCGTGAAAACCGTGGTGACGGAATTCGAGCGGCCCTTGGCCGATCTTGGCGACTTGCCCTTGACCGAATATGCACCGGGCGCGGAAAACAAAATCCCGACCACCGCCTTCGGCGAAATCGTGGCGGCGGTCGGCCAGCGCGATCCGTCTTTCATCATGACCAATGCCGACGGCAATGAAGCGTCGAGCATGGCCAATATCAACAAGGCGCTGACCATCCGCCATCCGTCGGCGGATAACTTGTATTTCCAAGGCCCGAACGGCCAAGTGTATGAGCCGCTGAACGAAGACGCGTGCGCCGGATTGGCGGCAGGCGTGTCCTTGTTCGGTGGACGCGCCTTGTGGGCCTCCTACGAATCCTTCGCCATCAACGGCCTGCCCATCTGGCAGACGGTGACGCAAGCCATGGCCGAGCTGCGGCACAAGACCCCGTGCGCGGTGACCATCTTTACCGCCGGCGCGCTGGAGCAGGGGCGCAACGGCTGGACGCACCAGCGCCCGGAAATCGAGGCTTATTTCGCCGCCATGATGCGCAACGGTAACGTGTATCCCTTGTTCCCGGTCGATGCCAACATGGCGCAGGTGGCTTACGATTGGGCGCTCAAGCAATCGAATAAAGGCATCGTGATCACCGCCTCTAAGAGCCCCTTGCCGGTGCGCACCACCCTGGCGCAAGGCCGCCAAGCAATCGACGAGGGCGCCATCGTGCTGCAAGAATCGACTGGAAGTTGCCGCGTGGTGTTCGCGGTCACCGGCGACATGGTGCTGCTGCCGGTGTTCGAAGCGGCCAAGCTGCTGGAAGCGCAAGGCATCGGCACGCGCATCGTCGGCGTGGTGAATCCGCGCCGCTTATATCGGCCGACCGATGTGGCGTGGAACACGTGCTCCGAGCCCGACGGCAAATTCATGCCACGCGCGCAGTTCGACAAGCTGTTCCACGGCGATGTGTTGATCGGCGTCAGCGGTGGGCCGGGTGCGATGCTGGAGCCGCTGATGTTGCGCAGCGCGGTGCCGACGCGCGATGTATTCTGCTGGAAGCGCGGCGAAACCACCGCCAGCCCGAACCAGTTGTTCGACTTCAATGCCATGAACGCGCAAGCCATGGCGGATCGGGCAGTCGAATTGTTGGGATAAAAACCTGAACCGCGGAGGCGCGGAGGCGCGGAGAAAACCCGATTCTAAAGTTTTCCTGCTGATCTCTGCGATCTCTGCGTCTCTGCGGTGAAAGAAAATTATGCAAACCAAAATCATCATCCTCGACGACGACCCCACCGGCTCGCAGACCGTGCACAGCTGCTTGCTGCTGACGCGCTGGGATGTGAATACGCTAAAGCTGGGCTTGAACGACGCATCGCCCCTGATGTTCGTGCTTACCAATACGCGCGGCATGGGCGCGGCTGAAGCGGCCAATGTCACGCGCGAGGTGTGCCACAACTTGAAGCTGGCGCTCGCCGGATTTGATCGGCCGGTGATTTTCGTGTCGCGTTCCGATTCCACGCTGCGCGGCCATTACCCGGTCGAGACCGATGTGATGGCGCAAGAACTCGGGCCGTTCGACGCGCATTTTTTAGTCCCCGCATTCTTCGAGGGCGGGCGCTTCACGCTGCATGGCACGCACTATGTGCGCATCGGCGGCAAGGACGTCCCGGCGCACGAAACCGAATTCGCGCAAGACTCCGTGTTCGGCTATAAAAACAGCTTCATGCCGAAGTACGTCGAAGAAAAAACCCATGGCCGCATCCACGCCGACGAAGTGGGTCGCTTCTTCATCGAGGAAGTGCGCGGCAGCAGTTTCGATCATCTCATGACGCTCGCCGACAACGCCTGTTGCGTGGTCGATGCGGAAAACCAGGATGATTTAAACCGCTTCGCCGAGGAGCTGCTGAATGCGGTCGAGCACGGCAAGCGCTTTCTGTTCCGCAGCGCGGCCAGCCTGATCACCGCACTCGCCAAACTGCCGCCGCAACCGATCCCCGCCGAGCGCATGCGCGAATATGTAAAGCCAGGCCATGCCGGCGTGATCGTGGTCGGCTCGCATGTCAAAAAAACCACCGAGCAACTTGCCGTGCTGTTGCAGCAAGAAGGCGTTGTGCCGGTGGAAGTGGATGTCAATCGCCTGCCGGAGCAATTGAGCGACTTATTGGTGGAAGTGATCATCAAGACCACAGAAGCGCACCAGCAAGGCAAAACACCGGTGATCTTCACTTCACGCGTCGAGCGGCAGTTTCCGGACATCACCACGCGCTTGCGTTTCGGCGAACAGGTGTCGGGGTTCCTCATGAGCGTGGTGCACGGCTTTCCGCAAAGCTTGGGTTATATCATCAGCAAGGGCGGCATTACCTCCAATGACATGCTGTCGCTGGGCTTGGCAATGCCGGCCGCGCGCATCGTCGGGCAAATCCATGCCGGTTGCTCGGTAGTGCTCACACCGCACGATCATCCGCGCTTGCCGGATATTCCCGTGGTGATCTTTCCCGGCAATGTGGGCGATGAGAACGCTTTGGCGATGGTTTACCAGCGCTTGCGAGCGTCGCCTTAAGGAGCGTCTGCAAAAGCCCGTCATCCCCGCGAAGGCGGGGATCCAGCTTTTTAAAACGCCAGACAAATCACTACCGAACTGGATGCCCGCCTTCGCGGGCATGACAGCGCTACAGGGAAGCGATTTTCGCGATAGACGATATTGAATGTTCAAACAAAATCTGGCTGCATCAATTAGGTATTACCAGCTGTAGGGATCGGCCAGCTTCGATTCGATCTCCAGTTGATGGCTGTCCCAAAATTCGCGCAGCGCGGCGCCAAACACATGCTTTTCGCGGTTGAGTATGGAGCGATACAGCGGATGGCGCAATTTCACTTTGATATATTCCTCCCAATCGCCTTTCTCCGGCAACGCCGCAGGCTTTAGAAAAGTCCAGCCTCGGCTGGACTTGGATGCAGTAGATAAAATTTCGTCAAACAAATTGAGTTGGTGGTAGACCAGCGTCTTGGCCTGGTAAAAAAGCAGGTCACCTAGGGCCGCTGGACTGTGGAAATACGCTTCCTCGCGCGCCACATGTTGCGATAGGTATTGTTGGATTTCGGGATGTTCCAGGTTTAGCTTGTCGTATTCCATCAAGCGCGTGATTACGGCACTGTTCAGCGCCAGTGCTTGCGCGATGCGGTCACGAATGAATGTGACGCCTATCCATACCGCGCTGACCGAGGCCGCGAGAACAGTCCAATACAGCGTTGCGTTTTGAATTTCGCTGGGCGCCATCCTGAGATCCTTAATCGGGGTAAGGAGTTTAGGATTATTTATAGTGCAGCAAGTGCCGTATTTCTAGAGGTGAAAAGACTATTTCTACAGGCTCAACGTTTGAAGTGCCCGGCGACCGGTTGACTGAATTGTTATGCCGCTGACTCAAGCGGAACATCCCAACCGGGGAACAGGAGAACAGCCGGATGGCACTTCAAGGCACGAGCGAGCACTTTGGCGCGCTCCACCCCAAGGTTGACGCGACCATTTTCAATGGCCGAAATGGTGGCTTGGGGAATGCCCGTCAGCTCCGACAACTGATTTTGGCTCAGCTCTTGAAGCTCGCGAATAATGCGAACAGACTCACCGACAGAAACTTCAATGCGTTTTTTTGCAGGGCGAAACTCTTTCATGTTACGGCCTCCGATAATCATGTGGTGTAACCTGAACCACCTGAACTAACAAAACATCAGCGACAACCCGATAGGTAACCTGAATCGCCCCGGGTTTTGAGGAGACTCCAATCCTTGAATGAATGGAGTCGGGCCTGAGCTTATTCCTGCTTGACTATATCGACCGAGATCTCCACTGCCGGAATCGCTCCTCTGTTCTCAAGCCAGTGTTTGGTGTTTCTATCCTCGGGCCAGCCCACTCCCGGCCCATAGTCCGTAGCAACTCCATTTCGATGGTCAGTGATCGTTCCTTGCAGTATGTAGACGGTGCCTGGTCTGTCTTTATGGTCGTGAAGCGGGCCGAAGACGCCGCCAGGCTCGATAGTCACCATACGCATTCGAAGTTGGCGTCCATCCATGCCCTCGATCTCAGGGCCAAGGTCAACCGTTGCAAGTAACTTCACCGTAACACCTTTCGTCTCGGGTGCCGCCTGTTCGTTGCTCATCGTGCTCTCCTTTCTGTACTTCCAGGGCCTGGCGAATTCAACTTACAAGCGCGCCACGCAAGGCCTTCATAAATACACTGTGGGGTGTCTGATAGGCGAGACACTTTCTGGGGCGATGATTCAACTTTTTCACGACGAGCGCAATCTCTTTTTCGGTAACGTTTCTAAAGTCGGACCCCTTGGGAAAGTAGCGGCGTAGCAAGCCGTTGGTGTTTTCATTGCAGCCACGCTGCCACGCGGCATACGGATCTGCAAAGTAGATTGTCAAACCCGTGTGCTCTTCGATTACCTTGAATCGAGCG
>JAKANO010000017.1 GCA_021812385.1 Pseudomonadota bacterium
TTGGCTGACTTGGTCGAAGTTAGTGCCGGTGGCGATGGTGGCGCTGTTGGGGGTGGCAATGGCGATGCCGGCGGGGGCGCTGATGCCGATGATGGGCTGGCCGCCTGGTTGTTTATTTTGACCCTCTCCCCGGCCCTCTCCCTGGGAGGGAGAGGGGGATTTATTTGGGTCGGTGTTGCTGCCTTTCTCCAAGCTCTCAATCGCTTCGATCAGGTGATGCTGATGCCCGCTTTTGCTCTGGCTGCCAGGCGCTTTATCGGCGCTTATCGTCTGATTATTCTTGCCGGTCTCAGGCAGGTTGGCCAACTGATGCGCGGCATGATCCCCCAAGGTGTTGGCCAGTTCATGCGCGGCCTTGAGATTGCTCGTGAGCTCTTGCCGATCCAGTTGTTTGCCGGTGGCACTTCTTCTGGCATCGGTGCTGATGATCAGCCCCTTGGCGCTGCGTATCGCACCTGCCGCATCGGTTCTGAGCTCGAAGCCTTCGCCCCTGGGTTCGCCCTTGCCCTCGGTTCGGGGATGGATCAGGTAGCCTTGGTTGAGCTGGGTTTTGGCGTGCTCGGAGGATAGCTTGGCTCGGGTTTCGTTGGTGCTGTCGTCGAACAAGAGTTCGTTGTACAGATTGCCCTTGTATTCCTTGGACTTGATGCCGCTCAGAGTTTTGTTGGCGGGCAGGGTTCCGGCACCGCTGAAGCTGGCCGGCATGTTGCGGCCGTTGTGCGCCAGGCCCACCACCACCGGGCGGTCGATGTCGCCTTCGATGAAATCGACCAAGACTTCTTGGCCGATTCGGGGGATGAATTGGCTGCCCCAGTTGGCGCCTGCCGATGAGTGGGCTACACGCACCCAGGTGGAGGATTTGTCGTCGAACTGGGCCGTGCGTTGGGGATGGTCTTGCGGTCTTTGCCAGTGGAATTGCAACTTGATGCGGCCGTGCTCATCGGTGTGGATTTCCTCATTGGCCGGGCCGACCACGGTGGCGGTCTGCATGCCGGGGGCGGTGGGCTTGGTGCTGGGTTCGGGGTGGAGCGGGATGCCGCGGCGCACGGCGGTGAAGCTGTTTGAAAACGGTGAGGTGTTAGGGGTGAGGGGTGAGGCGGTGTCCGTGGCGGTTTTACTCCTATCGCCTAACGCCTCACGTCTATCGTCGAGTAGGTTATTTGCCGCTTGCAGCGTAAATCCCGTAACCAGGAACTCCCGTTCCCGCGCCAAGTCTTGGTCGTGTACCGGGTGGTTGTCCAGGGTGAACCAGTGGCCCAGGTGCAAGTCCCGCACTTGGCTTTGGGCGCTAAAGTGTTTGGCTTGGGCGTCTTTGGCGTCTTGGCGCAGTGCGGCGTAGCGTTGCACTTCATCGCTGTCAGCCCCGTAGTATTGGGTCTGCGGGTCGTAGGATTCGAGGCTTACTTGGGCATCGGCGCCGGCGTCGCCTGCATCGATGCGGCTATTGGCTTGGGTGTGGTGGGTGACCACGGGTTTGTAGTCGTAGCTGGCGAGCGATGTGAGGCCGGGGACGAGTTGGCGGCTGCCGTTCCATTCTTGGATCACGTCTTCACCACTTTCGGCATGGCCGAAGCGTAGGTTGCTCTGTGGGTTTTGCGGCAGGCTGAGCGGGTCGTCGAAGAAGATGACGGTGTGTAGCGGGTTGTCGCCGGGGGTGTATTGGAAGCGATAGCTGATGCCTTCTTCGGCGGCCAAACGCTGAATGAATGCCAGGTCGGATTCGCGGTATTGGATGCAGTAGGAGCGGCTGGGATATTCTTTGCTCAGGTCGGCCTGCCAGGCGAAGCTTTGTTGGAAGATGGGGTTGGCGGCGCGGTGTTCGTCCAGTATCTGGCCGATGATTTGCATCACGCTTTGGTCTTGGAATACGCGGGCGGCGCGGCGTTGCGATAACAGGGCCAGGGCGGGCTCGATGGTGAGCTGGTAGCGCGCGAAGCCGCCGTCGCTAGCCAATTGCTGGCTGGAGCTGACGAGGCCGGTAATGGTGCGTTCGGTGCTGTCGGGCAATTCGATGCCGATTTCGACGGGTTGGCCGTTGAAATGTTTTAATTCCAAAGCGGCATCGGGGGAGAGGCAGGTAAGCTGGTAGCGGTAGCACTGGGAGAGTTGTTCAGTGCCAGTCAGGTTCTCGGGCAGCAGTGCGTCGTCGGCGATGCCGGCGTTGGCGGCGAAGCGCAGCCTGAGGATGCGGTTGTCTTGCTGGAAGGCGCTGGCGAAGTCGGCGATGAGCTGGGAAAAATCCATACGCTACGTTTTCGCTTTACGTGCCTGAGGGAGGTGTCTGTTGTGCTGACTTGGCGGCTTCTGCGGGTAAGCTGGGCAACACGCTTACGTCTTCTGCTTGATTGCCGAGAAAGTGGGCATAGGCGAAGAAAATGGCGATGGCGACACCGGCCAGCAATGCAAAAAATAACCACAAAGGTAATTCGTGGCGCACGAATTCTTGAAATCGGAAGGGTAATTTCCAGTGTGGGGCAAAGCTAGCCTTGCCGCCGCGGGCTTGTGCAATCTCTTGGCCGATACGCCCAATCAGATAACTCAAGCGCTCGGTACCTTCGAGCAAGTATTTGCCCTGAAAGCCGAGCACTAGGCAGGTGTAGTACACCTCTAGTGTGTCGATATTTTTGTCAGGGTCAAGGCGCAACATTTCAAGTCGATCGAAAAATCCCTCGCCCGCCAGGTGCTCGCCGAAGATGCGTAACTGTAGTGGCGCGCGTTCCCATTCGTCGCGGATGGTTCCTTCGCAACTCAGAATGGTTTCGTCGAGTAGCGCGCAGAATGCGTATTTTGAGCTTTCAATGGATTCCGGAGACTTGCCGAAATTGCGCGCGTTTTTTTCGAATAAGGCGAGGAAGTCATCAATGCGCCGACCAAGCTCGCCGGCGCTTGCCGGCACGTTGCCGTTGCGCAATAAGAACAAAAGGTAGATGCCTTCTTGCAGCATGTCTTTCAGCGTGGGCGCGCTTGCCTCGGCAGCGGTGATCGGGGTATCGAGTATGGCGGCGGTATTCATGGAAGCCTCTTAACGGAAAACGGCGATGAGTTCGAGTTTGAAATCGAGCAGCGCTTGCGGCACATAGATACAAATACTGCGCGATTTCAGCATGCGCTCGAAAATTGCGCCTTGTGGCTCAAGTGCGAAATAGTGGTTGCCAACGCGCACTGGAATGGGTGCTGGCGTTTGCGCGGCATAGCTTAGGCGCACACCCGGCAGGGCGGAGTTGAGGATTTTGTCGACATCGTCCGGTGCGCCGACTTTGAGTTTGTAGGGAACGGTTTCGATCACTTGTGCTGCGGGCAACTCACTCGATATGGAGAGATAAAAATCGGTGCCTTCCAGCAATCGGTCGCTCTCCAGCTTGCCGATATGGAATGACGGTTTGGGATTGGCCAACGGAATCAGCATGTAGCGGCTGGAAATCACGGTGTCCAGCAGATCGCGAATCAGGCTGTCGAGTTTTTGGAACGTAGCGGTTAAATCATTGTGAGCGTAGATCGGAATTTCGTTAAGTGTGAGCGCGGAGGAAAATGTCAGTAGCTCGCCCGCGAATTGCGCCAGTGTTTTATAAAGCTCTTCCGGGTGCGCTTGCGGAAAGCGTGCCATGTGATTGAGTAGTGGGAACACTCGATTAACCGTGTGCAACAACCAGAATGAGGCAATATCGGAGCTGCCATATTCAACGACATTTTTGGTGCGCTCGCGGTGGGTGCTGGCCAGTGCTTGGCTTTTGACCAGGAGAATATCCAGCATTCGGCGCACGATCATGTGCAAGTTATTGGAGGCGCCAATCGCAACCGCCGGAGGAATGAAATTCGCATCCACGGACCACGCGCCAGCAGGATTTTTCAGCAGACGTGCTAAGGCGATGGATAAATGGCCGTCGCGATTTTCCGGTTCCAGCATGAGGCGCACATTGGCGCGCAGTGTTGCAATGTCGGATTCCAGTGCGTCGGTGTAGAGATCGGAGACGCTGACATCCGAGGTATGAAAACGTATCGGCTTGGCGGTGTCGGAGAGGTTATCGCTCTGGTTGCCGCCAAAGGCATTCAGGGTGGGCAAGCAGGCGTAAACAATGGTCTCGACGCCGAGTTGCGGCAGTTCACGCAAATCGCGCGTCAGCGGTAGCGGGTCAGCACTTGGCGCGTCGAATTGCGTGCCGTCCTGAAACACGGCTTGCAATTGATTTAGATGCAATGTGCCGGCGGCGAGCGCGTCGTTATCGACTGCAACAGCTTGAATGCCCCAAGGGTGCGCATGCATCAGCCGTAGCGCTTCTGCCATGCGCGCATCGACAAATAATGCCTGCTGTTGAAAGTGCTGCGGGCGCAGGAACATGCCTTCACCCCAGAGCACACGCAATGCGCTACTCATTGAACGCCCCATTTAGGTAGGCCGAGACTTGGCGAAACATTAATAGTGACCGCGGGAATGGTTGTGGCCGGTTTCGTGCTGATCGGCTCGGGTGGGGTGGGCAATGGCGTGACAGGTTTAGCTGCTCTAACGGTCTGCACGTGACTAGCCGTGGCAGGAATAGGGTTTGCACGCTTCGCTTTGTAATAATGCTTCTTGGGTTTATGACTGACGGTCTTTTCGGGTTCCGGGGGGATGGGCACAACAGGGGCGGCAATATTGTCCGCCGGGCATGCTGGTTTCGCATCGAGCGGCTGGCCCGGGATAGTGGCTGCTTGCATGTCATTTAAACGGAGATAGCAATCCAAGGCTTGGAACGATAAGCCCTTGGCACGAATTTGATCGGCATCGATCAAGAAGCGCCAGTAGTGCGGATCGGGGCGGCGGAAGAAAGCAACAACGCCTAAGTATTTGGTCTCGGGCAACAGCATTTGCGTGCTGATGTGCGTTGTGCCCGGTACCATCAAGATCTCGGAACGCTTGATCAAGCTATCTCCAAAAAGCTCAGCATCGGTGCGTGTGCTGGTTGCTAAATCGAAAGTCAGCAAGTCAAATTCCTTTGCCTGCTTCAGTTGATATAAGCGAACTACAACGGAAAGCGGCTTGCCTGCGATATCGCGATTAATCACTGCGTCGGCATTGGCACGCACTTCATAGGGCTTGGGCTCTACAACCGGGGTCGAAGCGCAACCGTTCAGCAAAGATAGCAATGCTGCGATAACTAAAGCATAAGATCCACGATGGGCGGTGGCTGTTTTCATGATCTTTTCTCCTGCGCTTAATTAAAGTTTTTAGCATTGTAAATTAATAGCTGGAAAGATGCCAATGTTATACCATTATCCATATAGCGATATGAGAAACAGCTTTAAAGAATACATAACATTATGTTATATATAGTAATATTACCTATTTTAATAGTTGCTTATGTCGGATTCAGATATTTCTATGTTATGGCTGAAAATGCCGTCAACATGGGAAGTCGGCCGGCGGCATGGCATGCATTGAGAGATTTTTGGCAGCGTCTCGATTTAGCGAAAAGGCTATGGCAATCGATTACATCTTTTCTGATGTTGATGCGCCACCAACGCTTGTTGGCGCTGATGCTGCTGGTTGTTGTGGTCAGTGTTGGAATTACGTTGGCCCTTGGAGGGAGGCATTGGTTGGAACGGCCGAGCGAGAAAGAAATACGGTTTGCATCTAATGCGAGATTGGCGTTACTTGAAGAGAAACTGGTGCCGCCCCCACCGCTGCCGCCCAGTATTTTCCTGGGTTCTGATCGACCTGCGCTGGGATCGGCGGATCGTGACTGGTCCAAACTGCAACCGGTGTTTCGACAAGAATTACTGATGCTATTAGCGCGCATGTCAGCGCAAGGGTATGACTTTGCTTTACTTGAAGGCTATCGCAGTCCTGAGCGGCAGGAAATGCTTGCGGCGCTTGGCCCGCATCTAACGCAAGCGCGTGCTTACGAGAGCCGGCATCAATACGGATTGGCTGCAGATTTGGCGCCATTACGCAACGGCGTGCTTGTATTTAATGTGGACGATCCCTGGGCAAAAACTGCTTATTTTATGCTTGGCCAAGAAGCGAAATTGTTGGGTTTAGTTTGGGGTGGCGGGTGGAAGCTTCAGGACTATGGACATGTTGAGCACCATTAAAAATTTGTTCAACACATTGAATATAAATGTTTATATTATGTTTTTTCCAAATATTGTGATGACCAATGAATAAAAATTTTCTCCCAATTCAATATGCGAATGTTATAATCATCATGTCTATGTACTATTCTTTTGATATATAACGGGAATGGCTTTGCGAATAGCGCATGTGAATTTAAAGCAGATGTGGGACAAATAAAATGAGATGGCAATGGTTGCGCAATCCTAAAATTGCTTCGGCGATTGGCTTTTTAATCCTGGTGGCAATTATTTGGTTTGCAGGGCCGGCTTTGGGTCTTAAGTCTGTCGAGTCACGCACCGCGTGGCTGTTTGTGATCATGTTGATTTGGGTAGCGACGCTCCTGGTCGGCAAAATTCTTGCTGATCGTGCGGGCTCCCTACTCGAGCGCGTATTGCGTCGTCAAACCGATGACGCGGTGCTGGCGGCCAGCCCCAACGCGCGCTCTGAAGTCGCTGCCTTGCGGAAGAACCTATTAACCGCGATTGATACCCTCAAAACCTCCAAACTGGGTAAAACCAAAGGCAAAGCTGCGCTGTATGAATTGCCTTGGTACATGATTATTGGCCATCCCTCGGCCGGTAAAAGCAGTGCAATCGTTAATTCCGGTTTGACATTCCCTTTTAGCAACAAAGGCAAATCCAGCATCCAAGGTGTTGGCGGAACCCGTAATTGCGATTGGTTTTTCGCTACCGAGGGCGTTTTAATCGATACCGCTGGCCGTTATTCGACGCAGCGCGAAGACCGTCCCGAATGGCTCGAATTTTTGAAGTTGTTGAAGAAGCATCGTTCGCGCGCACCGGTGAATGGCATTTTGGTTGCAGTCAGTTTGCCGGAATTGATGCAACATCAAACTGAGACATTCGCGGCCTATGCGCGCCAAGTGCGCGAACGCATCAATGAAATAGACGACACCTTTGGCATTAAAGTGCCGGTTTATTTGGTGATCACGAAAATAGACTTGTTGGGTGGGTTTAGTCAGTTCTTTGAGGACATGACGGAGGAAGAGCGTAGCCAGGTATGGGGGGCAACGCTGACGCATGAGCAGGGCAGGGATTTCGACGCAGGGCGCGCCGTGGGCCAGCATTTTGACGCGCTGCTGCAGGGGTTGACGCAACAAGGGATGGACAAGCTGGCGCTAAATCGCGGCAATGTGAAGCGTCCAGCCCTATTTGCATTTCCGATCGAGTTTCAAGGTATTCGCGAATCGGTTTGCAAGTTCGTGGATATTTTGTTCGAGGAGGATCCGTACCATACGCGACCTTTGCTGCGCGGCTTCTATCTGACCAGCGCCTTGCAGGAGGGCAATCCGCGTATTGCTGCGGGCGTGCGGGTAGCGCGTAAATTTGATTTGCCGCGTTCCGGCTTTGAAACCACGCAAACGCCAGCCGCGAACAGTTACTTTCTGCGTGAATTTTTTCGCGATGTCATTTTCCCCGACCAATTCATGGTGGGGCGCCAATCTAACCCGGTACGCAATCGCGCTCGATTAGCCGCAATCGCTGCGGGAATCATGGGCCTGGCCCTGCTTGCAGCAACTTGGACATGGTCCTATGTAGGCAATCAAAAGCTCATGGAGGAAGCGCACCAGGAATTGATAAGCGCGCGTAAGTTGGCGGAAACCGGCCAGTTACTCGATCGTCTTAAAAGTGTTGAGTTATTGCAGTTGCGCGTAGAGCAACTGTATCGCTACCGGCAAGAGGGGCACCCTTGGCAATTGGGCTTCGGCTTGTATCAAGGCGATGAAGTGGAGCGTGCCTTGCGCACTATTTATTTTGCCGAAGTGCGTAACCTGATGTTGATGCCGGTTAAAGCAGATTTGGAACAAAAGCTGGCAAACCTAAGACCTGTCGATAACTCATCCGCAACAACAGCGTTGTCGACCGAGACTGCCGGTGCGGCATTGCGCAAAGTCGGTTATGGGCAATTGGCTAACCCGAGTGGATCGTCCTGGATCAATATTAAGCAAGCGGCCAGCGCTGCCGCAGCGGCCACAGCAGTTGCCGTTTCCACAGAGTCGCCAGCGAAACTTGCAACACGTGCGGCTAGCGAAACGGAGCAAGCTTATAACGCGCTCAAAACCTATCTGATGCTGCATTCTCGAGATCTGATGGATGCGCCGCATTTGGCAAATCAGTTGCCACGGAGTTGGCAAGCTTGGCTGGAAGCGCATCGCCAAGGTGAATCACAAGCTGAAATAAGCCGTATCGCTGGACGCATTATTGCTTTCTACTTGGCGCAGATTCCAGAATCCGACCTGCCGCTGATCGACAATAACACTGCGTTGGTAGGTGAAGCGCGCACCGTGTTGCGCTCGGAAATGCGCCGCATGCCTGCGAAGGAGCGTCTCTACAATGAACTCAAGGCGCGTGCAAACGCACGTTATGCGCCCTTAACCGTTGGTCGAATTCTCAATAATGCGGACGCAGATATTATCGCGGGGAGCGCATCAGTGCCGGGTGCTTTCACGCGGGAAGCCTGGGATAACTATTTCCGCAATGCGATTAACGAAGCGAGTAAGGGTGAATTAAAGGGCGATGACTGGGTGTTGGCGGTCGCCATGAGCGAACTATCCAGCAAGGATGCGACTTCGGAACGCAACCGCAGCGAACTTGAAGCCATGTACCGTGCTGAATATGCGCAGGAGTGGAAGAAGTTCTTGCAAGGCGTCGCGGTGCAGGATTTCGGGGATCTGGAAAAGTCCGCGATTGCGGTGGGTCGCATGGGCGATGTAGCGAATTCCCCGGTGAAGCGCATTCTGCAACGCGCGGCTTTTGAAACGGCTTGGGATAACCCGAGCGAGCTCAGTAAAAAATTAGAATCGGCAAAAACCAATGTAGTGGCAAAAGCCGAGCAACTCATCAGAAGCAATTATCCGGCGGCGCCCAATCCAAGCGCTGGCACCATGCAGTATGGAGAAGTCGGTACGCAGTTCGCATTGTTGGCAAGCATGGCAGGCACGGCAAATGCGCGCGCCCCCATCGATACCTACATGGATTTGCTGGTTAAGATCAAAGCCAAGTTAGCGTCAATTGCAGCTTCTGCGGAACCCGGCATGGGTGCGCGTCAACTCATGCAGGCGACTTTAAGCGGTACAAATTCTGAATTTTCCGAAGCTTTGTCTCACGTTGACAACGTGTTGTTGAGCAATGCCAGCGAAGACACAAAAGCTTATCTACGTCCGATTTTAGTGCGGCCATTGATTCAGGCCTATAGCACTTTGGTCCCGCTGGTTGAAGCGGACATCAATCGTGTATGGGAGCAACGGGTGTATGTGGGGTGGCAAGGCTTGGCTTCCAAGTATCCCTTTGCCAATAATGCCAATGAAGCACAAATGTCCGACATTGCGAAATTCTTACGCCCGGTAGATGGCGTATTACCGCGCTTTGTCGATCAGAATTTAGGACCATTGGTCGCCAAGCGATCCGATGGTTTGGTGGGCCGTACTTGGGCCAATGTCGGCGTCCGTTTCAATCCTGCATTTTTGAGCAGCCTATCGCGTTTGCTCGCGACGGGCGCAGCGGTGCTTCAAGAGGGCGACGGATCGCGTTTTGAATTGCAGCCGATACCCACGCCGGGCTTATCCGAGATTCTGATCGAAATTGATGGTCAAGTGCTGCGCTATCGCAATGGCCCACAACCGTGGGTGGCCTTTAGTTGGCCAAACAACGCGCAGAGCCAAGGTGCGCGCCTGCAAGCCATTTCATTTGCCGGTGTCCCGACCCAAGTCGCGAACTATAACGGTCGCTTGGGTTTAATGCGCTTGCTGGCGGATGCGCGTGCATTAAATCCAACGGTCAGCAGTGGTACGGTCGAATGGCGCTTCAAACCGGTGCGCCCAGATGGCAAAGATTCTGCCAAGCAAGAAATGGACACCATTCGCTTTAATTACCGTCCGGTCAGTGGTGCAAATTTACTTGCGCTGTCCAATTTGCGCGGGCTGGCCTTGCCGCAACATATAACGAACTGAGGTTGAACGCGTGCTCCCGTTCTTAAAGCCACTGGAAGAAACCGTTAACTATGCCATCGTTGGCAAGTTGCCCAATCGGCCTGATTTTGTGCGCATCAATGCCACGCATCCCGTGGTATTCGAGTTTGATGAGCTCATTCAAAACGCAATGACCCAATTGCTGAAAGAGCCGGAAAGCGAGCAGCGTTATCTAAGCACGGTCACCGACTTCTATTACACCTCGCGCGATCAACAATGGGTGTTTATGGGCGTGTTGATGGGAAGCCGCGACCTTTCAGGACGTCGCTTCCCATTTTTTGCGGGCATAGTCCTGCCTTATGCGCAGATTGCGCCGGATGCGGCATTAACGCCGATTTCCCACGAAATATATTTCGACGAATTGCGGCGCCAAATCGCGAATGCTATTGATAACGCGGTGGAAGCCATATCGTGCCAAGCCTATCTAAATACCCAGTGCAATGATGATAGCTGTGGCGCGGTCGACTTCACGCTGGCGCGAGATCTAGTCGAGCGATTTTCAACCAGCCAAACCGTTTCACGTTTAAGCCAGGTTCTGTCTCTAGATTCAAAGCAGGCAGACCTCGATCAAGCTTTGTTGAACATTGCTTGTTATGGGGACTTTTTAAGGCGCTTTGAAAATCCAGCCACGCTGCAAGAAATCTTATTGCCGCTACCGGTTGAAACGGGTGAAGGCACGCTCATAGCCGCTGAATGGCTATCGCTGTTGATGGCTGCGTGGGGCCAACCGACATGGCGTGGCAGCTATTTTATTCGGCGTGATGTGGATTCGGCTTGGTTGGCTGCTTCCTACGGACGAATTCCAGAGCGCTTCATGCCTTGGATCGTCGGTGGCGCATTGAACGATTCGGTACGCTTGAATTTGGTCGCCGAAGAAGAGGCATGGCGCGCACATATTTATTACGCCGAAACTGCTTATGCGCTGGGACGCTTACTGAGCGATCCCGGCGCTTCGATGATGGCGTTGCGCGAAGCCTTGATTGAAATTGGGCGCAAATTAGCACGGGACCCGCGCTAGCGGCTGGTCATTTTATTGTTTTAAAACTTAGGGGATTGCCATGGCAAAAGAAAGTACTCAACAAAAACTGTCCCGAGTTCGTCCACCGCGGGTGCAGATCACATATGACGTCGAGATCGGGGACGCGATCGAAACCAAGGAGCTGCCGTTCGTGTTGGGCGTGCTGGGCGAATACAGCGGCCAGCCCAAGGTCGAGCTGCCCAAGCTCAAGGAGCGCAAATTCGTGGCCATCGACCGCGACAATTTCGACGAAGCCTTGAAGGGCATGGCGCCGCGCCTGGCCTTGCAGGTGGACAACACCTTGAAGGGCGACGACAGCCGGCTATCGGTCGAATTGAACTTCAACAAGCTGGAGGATTTCGAGCCGCAGCGCATCGTCGATCAAGTCGATCCCCTGCGCCAGCTCCTGGAAATCCGCAGCCGCCTCTCCGATCTGCGCAACAAAATCATCGGCAACGACAAGCTCGAAGAATTGCTCGACGAAATCGTGCGCGATTCGGAAAAGCTCGAAGCCATCCAACAATCCAATCCCAAGGGGGAATAAAACATGAGTACGCCATTGCAAGTGCAAACCACGATGCATGCCCCGGTGATGCCTGGGACGGGCTTGCTGGACGCCATCATCGACGAGAGCCATGTCGCGACCAACGAAACCGAACATACCCATACCCGTGAGTTGATCAATGAATTGGTCGATCAAGTCCTGTCCGGCGCCGTCACGGTTTCCAAGGACTTGGCCGCCAGCATCGATATGCGCGTGGCCGAGTTGGATAAGCTGATTTCCGATCAGCTCAACGCCATCATGCATCACCCTGATTTCCAAAAACTGGAATCATCCTGGCGCGGCCTGAAATACCTGGTGATGCAGTCCGAGACCAGCACCCAGCTCAAGATCAAGGTGTTGAACGTATCCAAAAAGGAATTGGTCAAGGACTTCAAGACCGCCCCCGAGTTCGACCAAAGCGCCTTGTTCAAGAAAATCTACGAAGAGGAATATGGCACCTTTGGCGGCGCGCCTTACGCCGCATTGGTCGGCGACTACGAGTTTTCGCGCCATCCCGAGGACTTCTTCCTGATGGAGCAAATGTCGCATGTCGCCGCCGCTGCGCATGCGCCATTCGTGGCCGCAGCCGCACCATCTATCTTCGGCCTGGAAACGTTTACCGATATCGGCAAGCCTCGCGACTTGAGCAAAATTTTCGACACCGTCGAATACGCCAAGTGGAAATCCTTCCGCGAATCCGAAGACTCGCGTTATGTCGGCTTGATGCTGCCGCACATGCTGGGTCGCTTGCCCTATGGCCGCGATACCACGCCGGTCGAAGCGTTCGGATTCGAGGAGGACGTCAACGGCACCGATCACGGAAAATATCTGTGGACCAATGCCGCTTATGCCTTCGGCGCACGGCTCACTGAGGCATTCGCTAAATTCGGTTGGTTGGCCGCAATCCGCGGCGTAGAAGGCGGCGGTCTGGTCGAAGGCCTGCCGACCCACACCTTCAAGACCGACGATGGCGAAATCGCGCTGAAATGCCCGACCGAAGTCGCGATCACCGATCGCACCGAAAAACAGCTTTCCGACCTCGGCTTCATCAGCTTGGTGCATTGCAAGAACAGCGATTACGCCGCGTTCTTCAGTGGCCAATCGTCGCAAAAGGCCAAGACGTACAACACCGACGCCGCTAACGCCAATGCGCGCCTGTCGTCGCAACTACCTTACATCTTCGCGGTATCGCGCATTGCCCACTACATGAAGGCAATCATGCGCGACAAGATCGGCAGTTTTGCCTCGCGTCAGAACGTGCAGGATTTCCTCAACACCTGGCTGGCGCAGTATGTGCTGCTGGACGACTCGGCCTCGCAAGAAGCCAAGGCCAAGTATCCGCTGCGTGAAGCCCAAGTGGATGTGGTGGATGTGCCCGGCAAACCTGGTACTTACCGCGCAGTCGCTTTCTTGCGCCCGCATTTTCAGTTGGATGAGTTGACGGTTTCGCTGCGCTTGGTGGCGGAACTGCCGAAGTCGACCCGTTGATTTGATCGTTTGTTTTTTTCGCAACAGCAATAGAAAAGGAGAAGTAACCATGGCATTTGACGCATTTTTGAAAATTGATGGTATCCCAGGGGAAAGCAGCGACGCCAAGCACTCGGAGTGGATCGAGGTAGTCTCCTTTGCACACAGCATGGATCAACCTGCCTCGGCAACCGCCAGCAGCGCCGGTGGCGCAACCGCCGAGCGCGTGAATCACTCCACCTTCAACTTCTCGCATTTGCTGGATAAAGCCAGCCCCAAGCTGTACGAAGCCTGCTGCACCGGCAAGCACATCAAGGAAGTGACCCTGGAACTGTGCCGTTCGGGTGGCGATAAGGTGAAGTACATGGAAGTTAAATTGGAACAAGTTCTGATTTCCAGCGTTGCCCCGTCCGGTGCGGCAGGCGATGGCTTTCCAAGCGAGGATGTAAGTTTGTCCTATGGCAAGATCAAGTGGACATACACACAACAGAAGCGTGCCGATGGCGCGGGCGGCGGCAATGTTTCCGCTGGTTGGGACCTGACGGCCAACAAGGTAGCAGCATAAATCTGAGAACGCGGCAGATGGATATCTCTGTCTGCCGCGATTTGAAGAATCCTGTTTATATGGGAGCGAAACAATATGGCCGAGAATTATTCATTGGGTGTCGGTGTCGATTTGTCGATGGACTTAAAGAAAAAGGTTAAGGATGTTGCAGATGCCTATCATAAATCAACTAAAAAGAAGATTGTAATTACCAGCGGTACCCGTACTGCGAAGAGCCAAGCTGATGCTATGTACACTAAATTGCAGCAAGGTGACGACCTGAAAATTTATGCTGACCAGAATGCCGCGGGAAAGATCAAGAAAATATATGAGAATGGTGTAAAGGTGAAAAAAGGGAAGGATGTAATAATTTCAGAAATGGAGAAGGAAATCGACAGCCAAATTGCGGAAGGAGTCTACATCTCTAAGCATTTAAAAAAGGGGGCAATTGATGTCAGAAGCCGTGATATGACTTTCAAAGAAAAGGAGTCATTCAAAGAAGCGGCCAAGGGTGTCGCAGATACGGTTATTCTTGAGACAACCCCACCCCATTTCCACTTGCAGTTTTGATGATGCCAACGTTTAGAAGAAATTTATTCCTGCGGATATTACTTTGCATTTTCCTGCTCGTGCCTTGCTTCATGATTGAGGCTGCGCAAGAAAACACAGTGCAATCAGGGGAACAAGGTAGGAAATCTGGCCCGATAATAATTTATCCATCCATTGTGTCGCCTGCGACAAATATAACAATCACGTTTCCAAAGAATCATCCAAAAAATGTGTCGATTAGGTCGCCGGGCGGTGAATGGTATGTCGTCCATGAAAAGTCAGAGCGCGTTTCACTGTTACCTTACCGCCAATTTTTACTAGCAACTTCGGTGAAGAAAAGAGTTTCAGAGATTAGAGGTGTGAAATGGTTTGATGGTAAGAGAATCGTAGAGCGGGTCTTCAATGAACCCGGGGAGTACTTGTTTTATATGGCCGATAACTTGGAAACAGAGCCTGAAAACACATACTCCATGATGGCAACTATCGTATATAAGCCTTAGGCCCCTAATAATAAGTAATGCGCCTCTCTTGACCCAAACATTTCTCAATTAATCTAGCCGCGATCCCCTAGTCGGTTACCTATGTACAGCTATCGTATAAAACTGCTTTTGGAATGATATCGGCATGAGCTGGTTAATCGCCCTCACGACTCGTCTCATCTCCTTGCTAGTGCTGATTGCGGCATGGGTGGGGGTGTTGTGGTTTGCGATCCGCATCGATATCTCGCGCTTCAACCTGCTGAGCCTGATCGGCTTGCATGCCTTGCCGCCATTCGCGCTGTGGGCCTCCTGGTTGATTTGGCGGCGCCGTTCGCAAAAAGCCAAAATCACCGCAGCAGAAGAGGTGCAGAAGCAGGCTGAAGCCGAGCAGCAAGCGCAACAAGAAAGCGCCCGCAAGGCATTCGAAGAATCATTGCGTATGCGGCAATTCGCCTTGGATTGCCGTTGGGCCGAGGTGCGTAGCGACCAGCCGGAGTTGGTGGGCGCCGACGAGGTTGTGCCGATGTCCGGCGCAGAGGATGGCGCGGCCCCTGGAGAGCGCTTGTTATCTTCCTTATCGAATACCTTAAGCGATTTGTTCAGCCTATGCCCCGGCGCGCAGCGCTTGCCGATTTTCGTGGCCGAGTCCGCGATGTTCGATCGGGAACTGGCCGCTCGGGCAGTCGCTGCATGCTGCGATGCGAAAAAACTTCCCCTGATTCGGGTTCTGCCTGCTGCTGAGGGTGTGGCGGAAGCGATATTTTCACGTTTTGAAAGCGACCCTCATGCTCCAGGCGCACTGTTTCTGGCCGTGGATGGTCCGAGCGTAGTCGACGATGAAGAAGACGATGAGTTTGGCGCAATTGAACCAAAGCATGCCGACGCTATGGTGGTGCTGTTATTTACCCATCCGGACTACGATCTTGCGTTTAAAGAATTGGAGGCGGCACCAGGGCAGGCGGGGGAAGAAGTAGACCCAATGACGCCATTTTGGGAGCGCAATCGGCTTCAACTTCAGGGCTTATCGGAACGCTTGTCGCGCATGCCAATAGATGCATGTACTTCCCTGATGGAATTGCCGATCCTGGGCCAGCTGCGCCGTCCGGTAGCCGTTGCCGGCAAGAAGGCCGAGACGGCCTGGCGTAGCGCCATCGAGCAAGCGCTGATCAATGCCAATCTGAAAAAACTGGAATTCCAGCGCGACCAGACGGCAACAGCCGAAGTAGGTGCAGAGGACGAAATTTCCTGCGCTTGGATCGTGCATAACGCCGGCAGCTACGAGACATCCGGCGACCGATTGGCGGCGTTGGGCAGGGGCCTGGACGCGCATGGCATCGAGCTGAACATCATTCGCCAAGCAACCAACGTCCTGGCGCAAGTCAAATTGGGTGTGGTCGATCAGTGGGCCAGCCTGGCCCTGGCTGTAACCCGTGCGCAAGCCCTGGAAGCGCCGACCTTGTGGGCGGCCTTCGGCGCGCGCAGTGCCGTAGGCTTAGTGACACAAAAAATCTAAGGGGAATGGAATGCGTAAAGTCATCCGTTTAGGCGACGACACCAGCCATGGCGGCAAAGTCGTCAGCGCAACCAGCCATGTCACCGTAGGCGGCAAACCCGTGGCGCGCTTGGGTGACAAATGCACCTGCCCCAAGCGCGGACACAATAACTGCGTGATCGTCGAAGGCGATGCCGCATGGACGATCGACGGTATTCCCGTGGCACTGGAAGGGCACAAGATTTCTTGCGGTGCGGTGCTGGTGTCTTCGGCGCCGAATAACGGACGCGAATGAAGTAGAGGAGAAGCGAAGCATGACCAAACAACTCGTAGCCGAACTGCTCGAACCGATCCCGGGCGGCCATCCGGGTGGAACGGATCTGGCCTATTTCAAGGAATTCGATGCCATCCGCGAGGCGCGACGCGCCGACGATCCAACCCTGGCGCAAGGCGCGTGGGTGACCGAGGTAAAAGCGGCGCAGTGGCCGCTGGTGCGCGAATTGTGCGAAGAAGCGTTGCGCAAGAAGAGCAAGGATTTTCAGATCGCCTGCTGGTATACCGAAGCGCTGACGCGGCTTGAAGGCTTTAGCGGCCTGGATACCGGGCTGAAACTACTGAATGGCCTGCTCACGGATTTCTGGGAATTCGCTTATCCCGAACTCGATCCGACCGACTTGGAAGAGCGCATCAGCAAATTCGAGTGGCTGGATACGCAAATGCCGCATGTGTTGCGCAGCGTGCCTCTGACCAGTGCCAAATCCGGCGGCTATAGCTGGTTGCAGTGGGAGGAGTCGCGCTCGGTCGAAAATCTCGGCGCGCGCGATGCCCAGGCCAAGGAAGCGGCCTTGGCCGAGGGTAAGCTGGCGGCAGATACCTTCGATAAGGCCGCCGATGCTTCCGGCGGCAAATTTTATGAAAAATTACTGGCGCAATTGATCGCCGTACAAAACACCCATGCCGAGCTGGAGACGCTGGTGGATCGGGCCTTTGGCGCCGATGCGCCCAGCCTGCGCAGCATGCGCGACGCCATAGCCGGTTGCGTCGATTTAGCCAATCGGCTGGCCGTTCGTACCGGTGCAAAAGCGCAGCCGGCCCCCGCAATAGCAAGGCCCATTACGCCTGTGATGGACAGCCCGGCAACAGACAGTATCGTTACGCAGCAAGAAAGACCCGCCATGAACGCACCCCAGTTTTCCGGCCCCATCCAATCGCGCAGCGAAGCGGTGAACCAACTGCGCGAGATTTCCCGATTTTTCCGCGATACCGAGCCGCATAGCCCGGTGGCTCTGTTGGCCGACCGCGCCGCGCGCTGGGCCGAAATGCCGCTGGAACAATGGCTGAGCACGGTCATCAAGGACGATGCCACGCTGGGGCAGTTGCGCGAATTGCTGGATTGGGATCGCGGTGGGGCGTCTTAGATTAGTTTGAACCGCCAAGAGCGCCAAGAAAACCTTTGAAATTTTGCCGATAGCAGTCAATTTTTTCCGCGCCTGGCGTTTTTTCGTTGCACCGATAAGGGTTTAACTTGGCGCTCTTGGCGTCTTGGCCCTGCATAGCCCTTTCCCAACGCAAACGCCATAAAAAATTCAAGCCAGCCACGCCCCAGCCAGCCCTGTTAAAATAGGGCCATGAGTTATCAAGTTCTGGCCCGGAAATGGCGCCCCAAAACCTTTGCCGAATTGGTCGGGCAAGAGCACGTGGTTCGGGCGCTGTCCAATGCCATCGATCAGAATCGCCTGCACCACGCCTATTTGCTCACCGGCACGCGCGGCGTAGGCAAGACCACCATCGGCCGCATCATCGCCAAGTGCCTGAATTGCGAGACCGGCTTGACCTCCCAGCCGTGCGGCGTGTGCGCCGCCTGCACCGAAATCGATCGCGGCCGTTTTGTCGACATGATCGAGCTCGACGCCGCTTCCAATACCGGCATCGACAATATGCGCGAAGTGCTGGACAACGCCCAGTACGCGCCTACCAGCGGCCGCTTCAAGGTCTACCTTATCGACGAAGTGCACATGCTGTCGAAGGCGGCGTTCAACTCCATGCTGAAGACCCTGGAAGAGCCGCCGCCGCATGTGAAATTCATCCTCGCCACCACCGATCCGCAGAAAATCCCGGTGACGGTGCTGTCGCGCTGCCTGCAATTCAATTTGAAGCAAATGTCGCAAGCTTCGATCGTCGGGCATTTGGAGCGCGTGTTAAAGGAAGAGGGCGTCAGTTTCGATACTGCCGGCCTGCGCCTGTTGGCGCGTGCGGCGCAAGGCTCGATGCGCGATGCGCTGAGCCTCACCGATCAAGCGATTGCCCACGGCGCAGGGCAGATTCAAGAATCTGAAGTGCGCGCCATGCTCGGCGCGGTGGACCAAGGCTATTTATTCGAATTGCTGGATGCGCTGTCGCGCCAAGAGGGCGCGAATATTTTGGCCATTGCCGACCGCATGGCCGAGCGCAGCTTGTCCTTCGACGCCGCGCTGCAAGACCTGGGCGTGCTGCTGCACCAGATCGCCCTGGCGCAGACCGTACCCGAAGCGCTGAGCGACGATGTGCCGGAGAAAGCGCGCATCGAAGCTCTGGCCAAGGCCTTGGGCTTGGATGAAGTGCAGCTTTATTATCAGATCGCCTTGCATGGGCGCAAGGACTTGTATCTCGCGCCGGACGAATATGCTGGCTTTAGCATGACCTTGCTGCGCATGCTGTCGTTTCGGCCGGAAGCGCAGGCCTTGGCCGGCGTAGCGCCGATGGCGAGCGCGCAAAAAAAAACTAATATAGAAGCCGCTGCGCCCCGCGCCGTAGCGCCGGGAATAGGGCCAGCAGCGCCCGAAACAAGACCGGTAGCGTCTGAAAACAGGTCGGCAGCGCCTGCGCCAAGCGGCGAATTCAGCGGCGATTGGGTCAACCTCGTCAATCAACTCAAGCTCGGCGGCATGGCAAAAATGCTCGCCCAGCATTGCGAACTGGCCAAACAAGAAGGCGACCTGTTGGCGCTGACCCTGCCGCCGGAGCACAAACACCTCGCCGAGAAATCCTATCAAGACAAGCTCAAATCGTCGCTGAGCGAATATTTCGGCAAGCCGATGCGCGTCACGATCGAACTCGGCGCCACCACCGGCCCTACGCCGGTGCAAGTGCAGCAGAGCGAAAAGGCAGCGCAAGAAAAGCGCGCCATAGAATCCATAGAGCAAGATCCTTTTGTGCGCGACCTGGTGGAACAGTTCGACGCCAAAGTGATCGAATCCACCATTAAACCCTTACAGACCTAGCAGGAGAAGAACATGATGAAAGGCGGCTTGGGCAACCTGATGAAACAGGCCCAGATGATGCAAGAGAACATGAAAAAGATGCAGGAGCAATTGGCTTCCGTGGAAGTCGAAGGCCAATCCGGCGGTGGCATGGTCAAGGTAACCATCACCTGCCGCTACGACGTGAAACGCGTCAAGATCGACCCCAGCTTGCTGGCGGACGATAAAGAGATGTTGGAAGACTTGGTCGCTGCAGCGATGAACGATGCGGTGCGAAAAGTCGAAACCACATCCCAGGAGAAAATGGGCGCAATGACGTCCGGCATGGGTTTGCCGCCGGGCTTTAAGATGCCGTTTTAAGGCTTGCACCCCAGAGACACAGAAACATTGAGACACAGAGATTTTCTGGTTTTCTCGGTGACGCTGTGTCTCTGTGCTTAGCTAACGAATGAAATCTCCCTCAACTCTCGACGAACTGATCGAAGCCCTGCGTGCACTTCCCGGCGTGGGGCCGAAATCCGCCCAGCGCATGACGTATTACTTGCTGCAGCATGACCGCAAGGGCGCGGCGCGTTTGGCGGCGGCTTTGTCCACCGCGCTTTCAAAAATCCAGCATTGCCAGAAGTGCAACAGCTTCACCGAGGATGCGGTGTGCGCGCTGTGCGCTTCGCCCAACCGCGATGCGACGACGCTGTGCGTGATCGAAATGCCGGCCGACCTGATGATGATGGAACAGACGCAAGTTTATCGCGGCCTGTATTTCGTGTTGATGGGGCGCCTGTCGCCGCTCGACGGCATCGGCCCCAAGGAATTATATTTGGATCGCCTGATCAAGCGCGCTACCGATGGCGTGGTCAAGGAAGTGCTGCTCGCCACCAATTTCACGGTTGAGGGCGAAGCCACCGCGCATTACCTCGGCGAACTGCTGAAGGAGAAGGGCATCAAGGTCACGCGCATTGCGCGCGGCGTACCGGTCGGCGGCGAGTTGGAACACACCGATACCGGCACCCTGGCGCAGGCGGTGTTGGAGCGGCGCGAAGTATCGTAATATCCCGGAAAGGATGGGGGTGGACTCGCCCCCCAAAAGGCAATCTTCAAACAATAACGATTGGAGGAGACCATGCAGACCATCCTGGTAATCAACCCCAAAGGCGGCAGCGGCAAGACCACGCTCTCCACCAACCTCGCCGGCTTCCTGGCCTGGCGCGGCGACTCGGTCACCCTGGGCGACATGGACCGCCAACAATCCAGCCTGCATTGGCTCTCCATTCGCTCCGCCGACTTGCCCGCGATCCACGGCTGGGATGCGCGCGACGACGATCTCGCCAAACCACCTCATGGCACGGATTATTTGATCCTCGATGCGCCAGCCGGCATCCACGGCAAAGAACTGACCAACGCCCTCAAGCACGCGAACAAAGTACTGGTGCCGGTGCAGCCGTCACTGTTCGACATGTGGGCCACCTCGGAATTTTTCGACGCGCTGAAAGAACACAAAGCCCTGCGCCACCACCATGTCGATATCGGCGTCATCGGCATGCGCATCGATCCCCGCACCCGCGCCGCCGCCACGCTGCAACATTATTTCGAGAAGTACGAACTGCCCGTCATCACCAACCTGCGCGACACCCAGGTCTATATCCAAGCCGCAGCGATGGGGGAGACGCTATTCGATCTGCCGCGTTCGCAGAGTGAAAAGGAGTTGGAGCATTGGCTGCCGTTGATTGATTGGGTGCGGGTGAAGGGGTGATGGGACGTGCCTTGAACTGGCACATAATATTTTCACGCAAATAATCATAACCAAATGACCATGCATGTTTTTGATTGGAAATTCAAAGGCGCTTGCGATGAAACAAGGATTCTTACCCTTCAAACCGCCGTGCCATTCGAGGATATCGCCGGCTGGATAAGGCGCGAGATGGACATCCTCTGTGGACACACTGTGGACTGTGGCGACAAGCAAGGATACAGACGCGTGATTTACTGTGTTGAGGTAACCCCATATTTATTTGATATTTTTTTCAATTCACAATATGGGTATCGGGGTGCGTACTATCAATCACCCGAATGCGGTCTCTCTGCCAACGCCCTCCTATTTAATACTGTCGCACCCCGATTGATAGAATGGACACGTAACCATTACGCCGTTCAAGATACCGAGTTTGCAACGAAGTCTCTCTTAGGGGAATCGGCAAAGGCATGGCTCGCGGAAGAAACGCTTTCTCGCTGTGAGCAATGCACTGGTGAATGGAATTCCTCTGTACGATCAGATATCGAGATATTAAATTGTCGTTGGGAAAGCGATTCGCACCAACACGCGGAATGGGGGCGACAGGCTCCACTGTTTAGGAAGATTCGCTTTATTGGGGCATTTCTAAATGATGCGGGCGAAGAATATGTTGCTTCTCACAAAAAAGATCGGGCCGCAGATATTTGCGCTCGTGGATGGTCCTGACAGCTTGTAACCAATTCCAACTCAAAGTGATGCCGTAGCGATTGATCAAACTATGCAGGTGAAAAGCAAGCGCCCAACCCCTTTACATTCGGATAAAAAGGTCGTAAAAGACTCTTTTAACGTTTTATTCCGCTGTAGGAGCGCACCATGGTCACCGATCTACCGCTATTCAATCTGAAGGGAAAACGCCTGCTGCCGATTGTGCAGGGCGGCATGGGCGTCGGGGTGTCCGCGCACCGCTTGGCCGGTACGGTGGCGCGCAAGGGCGGGATGGGCACTATCGCCAGCATTGATCTACGGCATCATCATCCTGATTTGGTCGAGCAAGGCCGGCACTGCCGCGATAAGGAAAAGCTGGACAGCATGAACCTGATCGCCTTGGATCGCGAGGTGCGCACCGCGCTGGCTATGGCGGAGGGGCATGGCATGGTGGCGGTGAACGTGATGAAGGCGGTGACCGAACATGCAGCCCTGATTCGCCAGGCGTGCGAGAGCGGGGTGCAGGCGGTGGTTATGGGCGCGGGCCTGCCGCTGGATTTGCCGGAGATGACAGAAGGCTACCCGGACGTGGCGCTGATCCCGATTTTGTCCGAGTCGCGCGGGGTGGGCATCGTGCTCAAGAAATGGATGCGCAAAAACCGCCTGCCGGATGCGATCGTGATCGAGCATCCGCACTATGCCGGCGGCCATCTGGGTTCGCCCAATCTGCAAGACGTTGGCAATGCGCGTTTCGATTTCCCGGGGGTGTTGGAAGGCATCTTCCAGTTGTTCAAGGAGCTAGGCATCGAGCGCGAGCGTATTCCCTTGATTCCCGCCGGGGGCATCAATAGCCATGAAAAAATTCGCGAGTTGCTGGCGCTGGGCGCGAGCGCGGTGCAGATCGGTACGCCGTTCGCGGTGACGGCGGAGGGCGACGCCCATCCTAATTTCAAGAAAGTATTGGCCGAGGCCAGGCCGGAGGAGATCGTCACTTTCATGAGCGTGGCGGGCCTGCCGGCGCGCGGCGTGCTCACGCCGTGGCTCAAAAATTATCTCAGCCGCGAAGGCAAGTTGCAGGCCTGCGCCAAGAGCGACCGCCAGCGCTGCGCCTCGTCGCTGCATTGCCTGATCCAATGCGGCTTGCGCGACGGTATCGCCCGCGCCGGGCAATTCTGCATTGACGCGCAACTGGCAGCAGCCTTGCGTGGCGACGTTAAAAAAGGGCTGTTCTTTCGTGGTTCGGAGAGCTTGCCATTCGGCAGCGCAATACGCAGCGTTCAGGAGTTGATGGAATATTTTTTGACGGGTTTCAAACCCGGCGCGCTGGCGGGTTGAGCGGGTATTGCATCAGCGGGTATAGTCCGTCATTTCCCGGCTGCTTTTACGGTGAGGCTTTACCCGGGCGCACAACTTTGTGTTCGATATAGGGGGCAACAAGTACCGCGTGATCGCCGCCTTACACTTTGATCGGCAAATGCTATACGTGAGGCATGTATTTACGCATGTCGACTATGACCGTTGGAGACCATGATGGGTGCAACCGAACTCGCAAAAATTGAGAAGCACTGCAAAGCTTTGCTCGAAGCTTTGCCACTAAATGTCATCCGCTCGGAAAAGGCTTATAAGGAGGCGGTGCGTCAATTGGATATGTTGCTCGATGCAGGCGGCGCCGACGAGCACCACCCGCTTGCCCTGGCCGTACATCAACTGGGGGAGGCTATCGAGGCTTATGAAGCGCGCCACCATCCCATGCCGGATTTGCCGCCAAACGAAATGCTGCGCTTCTTGATGCAGGAGAATGGTCTTACGCAACAAGGGCTGCCGGAGATTGGAAGCCAGGGCGTTGTATCGGAAATCCTGTCCGGGAAACGCAAGTTGAACGCGCGTCAAATTGCGAATTTGGCGAGCCGCTTTAATGTGCCGGAGAGCGTGTTTTTTTAATCTTGCTTACGGGTAATAGCGGCGGGTAATGGTGCCGGTTGTTGCCGGCAAGGATGCCGGCACTACTGATGACGGCTTGGTTTCGCGGCATCAAGTTCCGCCGCCGTGGAATTCCACCCCCGGTTGATTTTCCGGTAATTCCGCCAGGATCAAATTGCGCCGCTCCCGTTCCATGTCCGCCAGCGCGACTTCGCCTAAATAGGCCTTGGCATCCTTCAGTGCGGCATTCAACAACAGGGCCGCAATGGCCTTTTCTTCTACGTTGAGTGTCTTGGCCAGGGCGCGCAGTTCATAGTTGGCATCCCGTTCCACAGGGATATCGAGGCGGCGTGCGATCGCCCCAGCGCGCGTCGCTTGCGTGCCAGCTTGTGCTTTCTCCGATTGCAAGCGCCGCAGCGTGGTGGCGACAATACTGGTGGCATTGCGCGCTTGTTCGCCTAGCTTGAGTTTAATCTTGTTGATGAAGTATTGCTCGAACTCCACCTTGGCCGAGTGCACCCAGCGGCCTTGCTTGATCAGGTTGATGTTGCGCAGTGGAATCTGCGGTTCCGCAAGATGGGCGGCGCCGGTTTCGCCCATGTCCGACAGCCATTTGGCGCGTTGCGGCAGGGCGCTGCTCAGCGCTTCGTTTTTGATGCTGGCGCTGATATTGCGCGCCAGGGTATCCACCTGGTTCTGGATCGAATACACCGATTCGGGCGCACCGACCGCGACCGGCGTGCTTGCAGACGGCGCTTGCGCCACGCATATCCCGGCCGCGTACACATTGGGATAAGTTGGGTTGCGCAGGTATTCGTCCACGCTCACCATGCCGCGCGCATTGGTCAGTTCAGGCGTGCGCCTAAGCGCCGCGATGCCCTTGTAAGCGGGCGCATAGATGCCGAACGCGAAGGGCAGGGTAGTGCGCTCGATTTCCGTACCGTTGGGGCCGTATTGCGTGAGATGAATTTCGCCCGGCGTGATCTTGGTGGTTTTCATATTGGTGAGCGTGCCAATATCGTGCGCTGCCAGCGCATCTTCCAACAAGCGTTTGGTTTCCGTTTCTGCACCCATGCCAAAATGCGCGGGATATGGTTCGGGCGTCACCACGGTGATCGTCACCCGTTCGCGCATGCCGCGGCGACGCAAGTCGGCATCCACCAGGAATGCGGTTTCGTACATGGGGCCGAGGATGGCGCATCCCGCTGCGGCGCCGATAACGATAGGCCCAGGGTTTTTGACGAATTCCTTGTAGGCAATGGAGGCATCGAGCGCTTGTTCGAGGCCAACGACGGAATGCACATTGCCGAGCGCCGGGTCCATGCCCGGCACTTCCTCGTAGGTGGGCGCGCTGCCTACGGCGAGCACCAGAAAGTCATAGTTCAATCGGCTGCCATCGGCGAGTTCTACTTGATTGCTGGCCGCATGGATTTGCGCCAGGCCCTGCATGACAAAGTGAATCCCCCGTGCTTCCAAAAATGGATCGATGGGAAATGCAATGTCGCCGCGATTGCGCCAGCCCATGGCGATCCAGGGATTGGACGGAACGAAGTTGAAATACGCCCGATCCGACACGACCGTCACTTGATCGCTCGGCGCTAAGCGGCTCTTGATTGCGTATGCGGCCGGCACGCCCGCGATTCCTGCACCTACGATTACGACATGAGTCATGGCAGATTCCTCCGGGTCGATTTATATGTTACTGCACCAGCGGCGTGGCGGCGTTGCTCAACTCGACACCCTGGATGTCCATTTGGCCGAGCAGAATTTCCAAGTATTGCCGCGTCGCCTTGGTCTTGGCGTAGTCGGTCAAAAAACGCGCGATGCTTTCTTTGACCAGTTCAAACGGCAATTGCGCGCCCGTTGCTTTGCGTTGCACGCGCACGATGTGCAGGCCGAAGCGGGTTTCCACCAGGCGCTTGGCAATTTCGCCCGACTCCAGCGCGAATACCGCGCGTTCGAATTCCGGTACGGCCTGGCCGCGCGTGAGCTGCCCCAGGTTGCCGCCCAAATCGCCGGATGGGCAGTTGGAATAGTCGCGCGCACATTGTTCGAAGCTGGCGGGGTCATCGAGTACTCGTTCTAAAATCTCCTGCGCTTTTTGCCGCAGCGCGCCGAGCGGCACCTTGTCCGTCACCTGAAACAGGATATGGCTTGCTTCCACCAGATCGCCGCTGCGGAAACGTTCGGGATGGTTGTCGTAATAGCGGCGGCATTCTTCCTCGCTTGGGGTAGGCGCTTTCACCGCCTGCGCGAGCAGGCGGTCGATGCCGGCATCTTCCTCATGCGCGGTATTAGCTACCAGTCCGGCTTGGCGTGTCGCCTGCAGCAGCGCTAGGCGCAACACCAGCGCTTCCGTCGCGGCCTTGACCGGGTTGGGCGCTTCCGCGTGATGCGGCAGTTCCTGCTCAATATCGGCATCGGTGATTTCTATGCCGTTTACGCTGATTGACATGATTTACTCCAAATAGATTGAACCGCCAAGACGCCAAGAGCCCCAAGAAAGACAAGTCCTTGCATAGGAAAACCGCGTGACCAATTTGATGAGAATCCTGTTTGCATTCTTGCTTCGCTTTTATCTTGGCGCTCTTGGCGTCTTGGCGGTTAGTGTTTATGTCCTTTAAAAATCAGCCGCGCTGCCGCACCACTTGATAGCTGCGTGCCAGATAAGTGACGGCCGCAAAGCCGCTCCACACATGCACCAGTCGGCTGAAGGGAAACAGCACGAACAGGGTCATGCCGAACAGCAGATGAATCTTGTAAATCAGCGGCGCTCCCAGCAGGAAATCCGCCGCGCCGGCGCGGAAGATGACGATGTGTTGCGCCCAGCCGGCGAGCAGCAGCATCACGCCGCCGTCGGTGTGTTGCAGCGAGAACAAGATGCTGATCAGTCCCAATACCAAGGTCACGAACACCCACAACAGGATGATGATGTCCATCGGCTTACTGGTGGCGCGGATGCGCGGCTCGGTGAGGCGGCGATGCAGCAGCAGTGTGATGCCGGCCAAACACAGCAGGCCGGCCGCGCCGCCGCTGACGATGGCGAGCATCTGCTTGTTGGGCGTGGAAAGGCCGAGCGATTCATACAGCCAGTGCGGCGTCAGCAGGCCGGCGGCGTGGCCGAAGAACAGGAACAGAATCCCAATATGAAACAGGTTGCTGCCGAGCCGCAACTGCGCGCGCCGCAGTAGTTGGCTGGAATCGCTCTTCCAGGTGTATTGCTCGCGGTCAAAGCGGATCAGGCTGCCGAGCAGGAAAATGCCCAGCGCCACGTAAGGGTAGATGCCGAACAGCAGATAGTTTGCGTATTCCATGATGGGCTCCTTATCAGAATCCAAAGTTTTAAATAAGCTGAAATCCGTTTGAACCGCCAAGACGCCAAGCGCGCCAAGAAAACCCATCATGCAAATCCGATCTTCCCCCCTTGATGAGGGAGGGGGGATAGAGCTTGGCGTCCTTGGCGTCTTGGCGGTTCAATCGTTTTGCTCTTTCTATGCCCCGGCCACTTGAGTCTGACGATACGGCTTCGGCAGAGCGGCGTAGGCAACCTGCGGCTGCGCGCCAAGCAGCGGCTCGCGGCCATCGATGGCGGGCCCGAAGGTTTCCATGGCCTCGTCCATGTCGCGTACCGGTGGCTCCTGCAAGGGCTGCGCTTCCACCGGTGACAGCGCTTGCAGTACATCGAAAATGGTGTGGTAAGGGCTGCCGTTTTTGTTCAATTTGCCGCCGATCAAGGCCAGCACATGCACTGCATCGCCGAGCAGGGCAGCGGCATCCGCTTGCGGACGTTGCGACAGATATTCCAGGAACAGCGGCACGTAGTCCGGCAATTCGTCGGCGGTCATCAGCAAACCATGCGTGCGATATTCTTGCAGCAGGTTGACCATGGCTTGCCCACGGTCGCGCGATTCGCCATGGATGTGCTCGAACAGATGCAGCGAATGCGAAGGATTCTGATCGAAGGTGGCGACGTAGTTTTGCTGCAACTCGATCAAGGTGGACGTGCGCAGCAATTCGAACAGCGGGGCGAGCGTGATTGCGGCGTTGCGGTTTTGATCGCTCTCCTGGATCAGCAGCGCTTCCACATGATGCAACTGCTCCAGCCAATCGGCCTGTGGATAGGTCAGCAATAATGCCAATGCTTGATAGCTTTTCATCTCAAACTCCCTCCGCCGTTTTCTTGCGGGATTTGGGCATATCCGCATAAATGATCGAGCCCTGCTTTTTGGTGCCGAACAAGCTGCTTGCGCTTACGCCATCGGAGCAGCCGTTGCCGAAGGAGAAGCCGCAGCTGCCTTTTTCATCGTAGGCATCGATCACTTCCTCGCGATGAGCGCTCGGAATCACGAAGCGATCTTCGTAGTTGGCGATTGCCATGATCTGGTACATGTCCTGCACCTGCGCCTCGGTCAGTCCGACCTGTTCTAGTACAGCGGTGTTGGCAACGCCGTCCACCGACTTGCCGCGCATGTAAGCGCGCATGGCGAGCATGCGATCCAAGGCGTTGACGATGGGCGCTTCCTTGCCGCCGCTGAGCAGATTGGCCAGATACTTGACCGGGATGCGCAGCGATTGGGTATCGGGGATAATGCCGTTCATGCCCATCTTGCCGCTCTCCGCCGTGGCCTGGATCGGCGACAGCGGCGGGATGTACCACACCATGGGCAGCGTGCGGTATTCCGGATGCAGCGGGAACGCGACTTTCCAGTCGATGGCCATTTTGTACACCGGCGATTTGCGCGCCGATTCCAGCCAGGCTTCCGGGATGCCTTCGCGGCGCGCGGCTGCAATCACCGCCGGATCGTTCGGGTCGAGGAAAATCTTCAACTGCGCTTCGTACAAATCCTCTTGATCCGCGACACTGGCGGCTTCCTCGATGCGGTCAGCGTCATACAGGATCACGCCCAGATAGCGGATGCGGCCGACGCAGGTTTCGGAACAAACGGTCGGTTGTCCGGCCTCGATGCGCGGATAGCAGAAGATGCACTTCTCCGCCTTGCCGGATTTCCAGTTGTAGTAAATCTTCTTGTACGGGCAGCCGCTGATGCACATGCGCCAGCCGCGGCACTTGTCCTGGTCCACCAGCACGATGCCGTCTTCCTCGCGCTTGTAGATCGAGCCGGAAGGGCAGGAGGCCACGCAAGTCGGATTCAAGCAGTGCTCGCACAAGCGCGGCAGATACATCATGAAAGTATTCTCGAAGGTGGAATACATTTCCTTCTGCACGTCGTCGAAACATTTGTCGCGGCTGCGCGAGGCGAATTCGCCGCCGAGATCGTCTTCCCAGTTCGGGCCCCAATGGATCTTGTCCATCTTCTTGCCGGTGATCACCGACACCGGGCGCGCCGTGGGCGGCGTCTGCGACAGCTTGGCCTTTTGCAGATGCTCGTAGTCGAAGGTGAAGGGCTCGTAGTAGTCGTCGATCTCCGGCAGATTCGGGTTGCCGAAGATATTTGCCAGGATGCGCCACTTCGCACCTTGGCGCGGTGCAATGCCGCCGTCGCTGTTGCGTTTCCAGCCGCCGTTCCACTTGTCCTGGTTTTCCCATTCCTTCGGGTAGCCGATGCCGGGCTTGGTTTCGACGTTGTTGAACCAGGCGTATTCCATGCCGTCGCGCGAGGTCCACACGTTCTTGCAAGTGACCGAGCAGGTGTGGCAGCCGATGCACTTGTCCAGGTTCAACACCATGGCGATTTGCGCTCTGATTTTCATGAATTACTCCTTAAGCAAAAACAACTTTGAACCGCCAAGGACGCCAAGAGCGCCAAGAAGGGCAAAAAAAGGTTTTCCTTGGCGCTCTTGGCGTCTTGGCGGTTCAATGTTTTAAAGTGCTTCATTTAATGGCCCTTCCATCCAGTCCACCTTGTTCATCTTGCGCACCACCACATACTCGTCGCGATTCGATCCGACGGTGCCGTAGTAGTTGAAGCCATAGGCCTGCTGCGCATAGCCGCCGATCATGTGCGTGGGCTTGGTCACGGTGCGCGTGACCGAGTTGTGGATGCCGCCGCGGAAACCGCTGACCTCGGCGCCCGGCACGTTCACGATCTTCTCCTGCGCGTGGTACATCAGCGCCATGCCGCGCGGCACGCGTTGGCTGACCACGGCGCGCGCGGTGAGCGTGCCGTTGACGTTGTAGACCTCGATCCAGTCGTTATCGACGATGCCGGCTTCTTTCGCCTCAGGTTCCGATATCCACACATGCGGCCCGCCGCGCGACAGCGTGAGCATGCGCAGGTTGTCGGTGTAGGTGCTGTGGATGCCCCACTTCTGGTGCGGCGTGATCCAGTTCAACACCAGCTGTTTGTTGCCGTTGCCGTGCTTGTCGATCACCGGCTTGATGGTCTTGGTGTCGATGGGCGGCTTGTACACGCATAAGCCTTCGCCGAAATCCAGCATCCAGCGATGATCCTGATAAAACTGCTGGCGGCCGGTGAGGGTGCGCCACGGGATCAGCTCATGCACGTTGGTGTAGCAGGCGTTGTAGCTCACGTGCTCCGACTCCAGCCCGCTCCAGGTGGGGGAGGAAATGATTTTGCGCGGCTGCGCCTGCACGTCGCGGAAGCGGATCTTGTCGTCCTCGCGCGGGATGGCCAGATGCGCGTGCGCCAGCCCGGTGATCTTGGACAAGGCATTCCAGGCTTTCACCGCCACTTGGCCGTTGGTTTCCGGCGCCAGCATCAGGATCACTTCCGCCGCGTCGATGGCGCTGTCGATCTTGGGCAGGCCGCGGCTTACGCCTTCTTCGCGCACCGTGCCGTTGAGTTCGGCCAGTTGCTGCACTTCGCTCTCGGTATTCCAGGCGATGCCCTTGCCGCCGTTGCCGATCTTGGTCATGAGCGGGCCGAGCGAGGTGAACTTGCGATAGGTGTCGCCGTAGTCGCGCGTGACCACCGTCATGGTCGGCATGGTCTTGCCGGGTATCGGCTCGCATTCGCCTTTTTTCCAATCGCGCACTTCCATGGCTTGGCCCAACTCGCTGGGCGTATCGTGCATCAGCGGGGTCAGCACCAGATCCTTTTGCGTGCCCAAATGTTTCGCCGCCAGCTCGGAGAATTTCTTGGCGATGACCTTGTAAATCTCCCAGTCGGATTTGCTTTGCCATAGCGGCTGCACCGCTTCCGACAGCGGATGAATGAAGGGGTGCATGTCGGAAGTGTTGAGATCGTCTTTCTCGTACCAGGTCGCGGTCGGCAGCACGATGTCGGAGTACAGGCAGGTGGTGGACATGCGGAAATCCAGCGTGACCAGCAGGTCCAGCTTGCCTTCCGAACCCTTGTCGTGCCAGCTCACTTCCTTCGGCTTGGATTCGCCCAGCTCGCCCAGGTCCGGGCCGAGCACGGCGTTCTGCGCGCCCAGCAGGTACTTGAGCAAGTACTCGTGGCCCTTGCCGCTGGAGCCCAGCAGGTTGGAGCGCCAGATGAACATGTTGCGCGGGAAGTTTTTCGGGTTGTCCGGGTCTTCGCAGGACATTTTCAGCGCGCCGCTTTTCAGTTGTTCGACGGCGTACTTCGCCGGCTCCATGCCGGCGGCTTCCGCTGCCTTGGTGATTTCCAGCGGATTCATTTCCAGCTGCGGTGCGGAAGGCAGCCAGCCCATGCGTTCGGAGCGCACGTTGAAGTCGATCAGGCGATAGTCCGCCGCGCTGGCAGATGCCGTGGGCGAGAGGATTTCACCGACATCAAGCTTTTCATGTCGCCACTGGCTGCTGTGGTTGTAGAAGAAGGACGTGCCGTTCATTTGCCGCGGTGGGCGGCTCCAGTCGAGGCCGAAGGCAAGCGGCGCCCAGCCGGTCTGCGGCCGCAGTTTTTCCTGGCCGACATAGTGCGCCCAGCCGCCGCCGGATTGGCCGACGCAGCCGCACATGATCAGCATGTTCATGATGCCGCGATAGATCATGTCGTTGTGGTACCAGTGGTTCAAGGCCGCGCCGACGATCACCATGGACTTGCCGTGCGTCTTGTCGGCGTTGTCGGCGAACTCGCGCGCCACGGTGATGATGTCGGCGCGTTTCACGCCGGTGTGGCGCTCGGCCCACGCAGGGGTGTAGGGCACGCCGGCGTTGTAGTCGTTGGCCACATTGCCGCCGCCCAAGCCGCGATCCACGCTGTAGTTGGCCAACATCAAGTCGTACACCGTGGCGACTTTCACTTCTTGCCCGTGCAGCCCATGTAGATTGACTCGCTTCACCGGTATATTGCGCACCGCCATGTCCGCGTGGTCGGTGCCGCCGAAATAAGGCATGCCGACGCCGACAATTTCGTCCTTGCCGTCGATCAGGCTGAGCTGCGGATTGACCTCCTTGCCGGATGCGCCGTCGCGCATCTCTAGATTCCATACGCCGGCTTCGCCCCAGCGGAAGCCGATGGAACCGTTGGGCACCACCAGATAGCCGGTGTTGGCGTCGATCATCACGGTCTTCCAGTCCGGGTTGTTCTCCTGGCCGAGCTTGCCATCCAAATCGGAGGCGCGCAGGAAGCGGTCCGCGACCAGCGTGCCTTGATGATCCTTCAAGATCACCAGCATCGGCATGTCGGTGTATTGGCGGATGTAATTGCTGAAGTATTCGCTTTTCCCTTTGGCGTGAAACTCGCTCAGGATGACGTGGCCCATGGCCATGGCCAGGGCGGCGTCGGTGCCTTGTTTGGGCGCCAGCCAGATGTCGCCGAATTTCACCATCTCGCCGTAGTCGCTGGACACCGCCACGGTCTTGGTGCCCTTGTAGCGCACCTCGGTGTAGAAGTGCGCGTCCGGCGTGCGCGTTTGCGGCACGTTGGAACCCCACACCATGAGATAGGTGGAGTTGTACCAGTCGGCGGATTCCGGCACGTCGGTCTGCTCGCCCCACACCTGCGGGCTGGCGGGCGGCAGGTCGCAATACCAGTCGTAGAACGACAGGCACACGCCGCCGATCAAGGACAGATAGCGCGAACCGGCGGCATAGCTGACCATGGACATGGCCGGAATCGGCGAGAAGCCGATCACGCGATCCGGGCCGTATTCCTTGATGGTGTGCACGTTGGCGGCGGCGATGAGTTCCGTTACTTCGTCCCAGGAAGCGCGCACAAAGCCTCCCAGGCCGCGCACCGATTTATAGTGCTGGGTTTTTTTCGCATCGTTGGTGATGGCCTTCCACGCTTCCACCGGCTCCAGGGTCTTGCGCGCCTCGCGCCACAGCTCCATCAGGCGGCCGCGAATCAGCGGATATTTCACGCGCTGCGCGCTGTATACATACCAGGAATAGCTCGCACCGCGCGGGCAGCCGCGCGGCTCGTGATTAGGCAAATCGGGACGGGTGCGCGGATAGTCCGTCTGCTGCGTCTCCCAGGTGATGAGGCCGTTCTTGACGTAGATTTTCCAACTGCACGAGCCGGTGCAATTCACGCCGTGCGTTGAGCGCACGATCTTGTCGTGCTGCCAGCGGCTCCGGTAGGCGTCTTCCCAGGAGCGATCTTCGTTGGTGACGACACCGTGATCGCCGGAGAAATTATCCTGGTCTTTGTTGAAGAACATCAGTCGGTCGAGAAAGTGGCTCATGGTGTTGCTCCTTGCAGTCGCAGATAGCGGTTAGCAGTGAGCGGTGAGTGCGGGGCGGTTTTACCGCTTGCTGCTCACCGCTTACCGCTTACGGATTCTTGATCTCGGAACTGGCGCGCAGATAGAACCACCAGTTCAGCACCAGGCACACGGCGTAAAAAATCGCGAAGCCATACATCGCGAACTGCGGCGTGCCGGCCTTGATTTGCTGGCCGATCACGACCGGCGCGATGAAAGCGCCGTAGGCGGCGACCGCCGAAGTCCAGCCCAGCACCGGTCCGGCCTGGGTGCGATCGAAAATCACGCCGACGGTGCGGAAGGTCGAGCCGTTGCCGATGCCGGTGGCGGCGAACAGCAAGACAAAGGTGAGGATGAACTGGGTGAAGTAGATTTCCGGCGTGGCGGACTGGTAAGCCTGCATCATGATCCAGCCGGCATAGGCCGAGGCCGCGACCATCACCAGCGAGATGACTTGGGTCACGATGGAGCCACCCAACTTGTCGGAAATCCAGCCGCCGAGCGGCCGCACCGCCGCGCCGACAAAGGGGCCGATCCAGGCGTAGGTGAAGGCCGAGATCGCGTTGGGATTTTTGCTGTGCGTCCATAAACCGGTCGCAGCATCCAGCACATGCTTGTCGCCGAAGATGACGGTGATCGACAAGGGCAGGGCCATGGAAAAGCCGATGAAGGAGCCGAAGGTTACGACATACAGCGCGGTCATGGACCAGGTGTGCTTGTTCTTGAAGATCGCAAACTGCTTGGCGACGTTCTCCCGCATCGGGCCGAAGGCCGCGAGCTTGATGATCAGCAGGGCGCTGATGATGTCCAGCGGAATGGCCACCCACATGCTGATGAGACCCAGGCCGGTAGGCGCCGGCAGGTAGACATACAGGATGAGAATGGAGGGGATGAAGGCCAATGTGTAGAGCCATGTGACCTTGGCGAATGCAAAAATCGGATTCTCGCAATCCGGCGAGATCGGCTTCAGATTGTTCATGCCGAACCAGCACAGAATGGATAGCGGCACCAGTGAGAACACCCAGGCAAAACCGGCGTTCTGAATCCAGGTGGGTGTGCCGGCGGCAATCTTGCCGAGAATCCAGCCGCTGTCTTTTAAGAGCGTCATGGATTCGCCGCCGAAGCTGCCGAGCACGCCCACCGTCATCACCAGCGGGATCACGACCTGCATCGTCGTCACGCCGAAATTGCCGAGGCCGGCATTCAGGCCCAGCGCCGTGCCTTGCAGGCGCTTGGGGAAGAAGGTGCTGATGTTGGACATCGAGCTGGCGAAGTTGCCGCCGCCTACGCCGGACCACAAGGCCATCAACTGAAAAGCCCATAAGGGCCAGCCGGGGTGTTGCAGGACGATGCCGGTGCCCAGGGCGGGCGCCAGCAGCATGGCGGTGGTGAGGAAGATGACATTGCGCCCGCCGGCGATGCGAATGAAGAAGGAGGAGGGGATGCGCATGGTTGCGCCGGAGATGCCGGCGATGGCCGTCAGCGTGAACAACTCGGCCTGGGTGAAGGGGAATCCGAGGTTGAGCATCTGCACCGTGATGATGCCCCACATGCCCCACACCGCGAAGCCGCATAGCAGGGCCGGCACCGAAATCCACAAGTTGCGATAGGCGATGCGTTTGCCGGTAGATTCCCAGAACTGATCGTTCTCCGGGTCCCAGTCTTTGATATTGGCGCTCATGCTGTACCTCCTTTTGGTGTGTTTTTTTCAAACGGATGCCGGGCTTGCAGCACATGCACCTGGCGCACTTCGGTCAGGTACATCCAGATCAATGAAATCCAAGTGATGCCGTACATCAACATGAAGATGCCGCTGTTGATGCCGGTGATGTCGACAATCGCGCCGAACATGATCGGCAACACAAAACCGCCAAGGCCGCCCGCCAAGCCGACGATGCCGGAAATGACGCCGATGTTGTGCGGGTACTCATCGGAGATATATTTGAATACCGAGGCCTTGCCGAAGGCCCAGGCCGCGCCCATGGTGAACATCAGCGCGGTGAACATCCAAACGTTGAGTCCGATGTGAAAGGTTTTCGGGCCGCTGACGGTATGCACGGTGAAATCGGTCTGCGGGTAGGACAGGATGAATAAGCAGACCCAGGACACCCACAGCACCCACCAGGTGACTTGGTGTGCGCCGAACTTGTCCGACAGCCAGCCGCCGAAGGCGCGCAGGATGCCGCCGGGCAGGGAAAAGGCGGCGGCGAGCAAGGCCGCGGTTTGGATGTTGAAGCCGTATTCGGTGATGTAGTACTTGGTCATCCACAAGGCCAGCCCGACATAGCCGCCGAACACGATGGAGTAGTACTGGCACAGCTTCCACACCTTGGGATCCTTCAGCGCTTGCAGCTGATCGCGCACGGTAATATGCGAATCGACGTGATGCGCCTTATCGGTGTAACTGAAAATCCAGAAGCCGATTGCCGTCACCAGCATGGTCACGGCATACACGGTGGGTACCATCTGCCAGCCATAGGCCACCACGATGGTCGGTGCGACAAACTTGGTCAGCGCCGCCCCGGAATTACCCGCGCCGAATATCCCCATGGCGAAACCTTGGCGCCCCTTGGTGAACCAGCGCGCCACATAGGCGATCCCCACTGAAAACGAACCGCCTGCCGCGCCAACGAAAAGCCCAAGCAGCAGAAAATGCCAGAATTGCGTTGCATAGCTGATTAGATAAATCGGCAGCACCGTGGAGAGCATCAAAATGAAAAACACCACGCGGCCGCCGAATCGGTCTGTCCACATGCCCAGCGGCAGGCGAATCAAGGAACCGGTCAGCACTGGCATTGCAACCAGTAGGCCAAATTCGGTTTCATTCAGTCCCAAGGTCTTTTTGATTGGGATGCCGATGACCGCAAACATCATCCACACGGCAAAGCAAATCGTGAATGCGATGGTGCTGGATGCCAACACCGATATTTGTTTATGCGTCTGGGTGGTCATACTTCCTCCACAAAGCAGATAAAGAAGTCCGAATAACGTTAAGGCCAGTGTAAACACAGCATAGAAAATAAATAGAGGGGTAGAAACTGAGCGGATCGCTCGGAATACCACCAAAGTGGTAGAGGCAGGAGAGCGCAAATAACTATAAATTAAGCCTCGAAAACAGTTCCATGTAGCGAGAATGGCCGTCGGGGTGCAATAGGGGTACTACTTTTTTAGATTGTTCTCACAGCTGAGAAAACCCGAACTCGGATACATTCTTGACGCTATGCCATGACAACGATATAGTACTTCGTCATATTGCGAGCCTAAGCGCTTTATCGTAACCTCCCGCCCAGCTCTGGAATTTCATATGACTCTCCCAATTGCCGTCACGCAGAGCCTGCTCGCCGACTACGCCAGCCTACTGCAACAAGCCAACCGCATCCTGCGCCTGCGCTTCGCCGCCAATTCCGGCATCGCCGAAGACACCCTCACCCCCGAATCGCTCAAGGGCAGCGAACAACTCTCACGCTGCTATCGTTATGTACTTACCTGTGTGTCCCCCGACGCCGCCCTGGAGTTGAAATATTTCAATGGGCTTCCAGCAGAAATCGCCATTGAGTTGCCCGACAGCTCCGAGCGCACCATTACCGGCCTAGTCACCAGCAGCCGACAACTCGAATCGGATGGTGGCGCGGCGCGCTACCAGCTCACCATCGAACCGGCTTTGGCCCTGTTGCGAGAGCGCCGCGCCGCCCGCGTCTTCCAAGATCAAAGCGTGATGCAAATCATCGGCCAGATACTGGACGAACATCGCGCCGCCAATCCCATCTTCCAACAAAGCTTCTCCTGGCAAGCCGACCTGAGCAAGGAATATCCAAGCCGCTCCTACTGCATCCAATACCGCGAATCCGACCTGGCATTCATTCAGCGTTTGGCCGCCGAAGAAGGCATCAGCTATCGTTTCCAGTACAGCAGCGGCGACAACCCCCTGCATACCGTCATCTTCTTCGACGACCCGCTGAGCCTGCCGCAAAACCCCCAAGCCAACCTGCGCTTCGGCCATGCCCAGCCGGGCCTGGATAAAAATCCCGGCGAAGACGTCGTAAAAGAATGGAACGGCAACCGCCAACTTGTCCCCGGGCTCACCTCGCTGGCCAGCTACGACTACAAACCGGTGGTCACCCAGCACACCCAAGCCAAGAGCCGCATCGATGCAGGCGATGCCGGCGCCGATGCCCAAGCAAGCCTCGAGTCCTACGACCCGCAGACCCAATACTACGGCGCCGACAACGATGAAGTGCAACGCTACGCCGCACTGCGCCAAGACGCCAAAGACGCCCAAGCCAAACACTTCAGCGCCCAAAGCCAGGTGCGGGATCTGCACCTGGGCCACTGGTTCACCCTGGACAACCACCCGGTACACGACCAAGACTTGGCGCGGGAACGGGAGTTTCTGGTTACGGGATTTAATCTAGAAGCCCACAACAATCTGGGGAGCGGGGAGCAGGGAGCGGGGAGCGGTAACAGCCAAACCACCTCACCGCTCACCGCTTCCCGCTCACCGCTTACCCAAGACACGCCCTACACAAACAACTTCACCGCCGTGCGCCGCGGCATCCCGCTCCACCCGGAGCCCATCACCAAGCCCACCGCCCCCGGCATGCAGACCGCCACCGTGGTCGGCCCGGCCGGAGAAGAAATCCACACCGACGAACACGGCCGCATCAAACTGCAATTCCACTGGCAACGACCGCAAGACCACCCGCAAGGCACGGCCCAGTTCGACGACAAATCCTCCACCTGGGTGCGTGTAGCCCACAGTAGTGCCGGCGCCAACTGGGGCAGCCAGTTCATCCCCCGAATCGGCCAAGAAGTCTTGGTCGATTTCATCGAAGGCGACATCGACCGCCCAGTCGTCGTGGGGCTGGCGCACAACGGACGGAACATGCCGGCGACCTTCAGCGGTGCTGGAACCCTACCTGCCAACAAAACCCTGAGCGGCATCAAGTCCAAGGAATACAAGGGCAATTTGTACAACGAACTCTTGTTCGACGACAGCACCAACGAAACCAGAGCCAAGCTATCCAGCGAACATGCCAAAACCCAGCTCAACCAGGGCTACCTGATCCATCCCAGGACCGAGGGCAAGGGCGAACCTCGAGGCGAAGGCTTCGAGCTTAGAACCGATGCCGCAGGCGCGATACGCAGCGCCAAGGGGCTGATCATCAGCACCGATGCCAGAAGAAGTGCTACCGGCAAGCAACTCGATCGGCAAGAACTCACCAGCAATCTCAAGGCCGCGCATGAACTGGCCAATACATTAGGCGAACATGCCGCGCATCAGTTGGCCAACCTGCCCGAGACTGGCAAGAATAATCAGACGATAAGCGCCGACAAAACACCGGGCAGCCAGAGCAAGAGCGGGCATCAGCATCACTTGATCGAAGCGCTGGAAAGCCTGGAGAAGGGGACAAATACCGACCCAAATAAATCCTCCTCTCCCTCCCAGGGAGAGGGCCGGGGAGAGGGTCAGAATAACCAACCCGGCGGACAGCCGCTCATCGGCATCAGCGCCCCCTCCGGCATTGCCATCGCCACACCCAACAGCGCCACCATCGCCACCGGCACCAACTTCGACCAAGTCAGCCAACGCGACACCAACCAGACCACCGGGCGACGCTGGATCCACAACGTAGGTGAATCCATTAGTTTGTTCGTCTCCGGCACCAAGGCTACGCTCAAAGAGACCCTGAAGCTCATCGCCGCCAAGGGCAAGATTATGGTGCAGGCGCAGAGTGGGGAGATTGAAGCCACAGCAGATCAAGCAATCAAGATCACTTCAGTTTCCGCCAGCCAATTCTGGGCAGCCAAGGCTGACATCACCTGTGTGTGTGGCGGCGCTTACGTCAAGATCAGTGGTGGCAACATCGAGATTCATGCGCCGGGTACAGTGTCGATCAAAGGCGCAAGCGTGCCGGTGAGTGGGCCGGCGAGTATAGGAGTAACGATGCCGACAATGCCGAATATCGAGCCAGCCCAGATGAATAATGGAGCAACAGATCAATTTGTCATATTTGCAGATGAAGATGGGCACGTATTGAAAAATCGACCATATCGTATTTGGATGAAAAATGGTGAATTGGTTGCGGGAGTAACTGATGTGAACGGTGCCACAAAGCTATTAAAAGCTGAGGCAGAAAAAATTGTTGACCTGCAAATCGTGAAAAGAGTGGTGTGAGCATGGCAACACATAAAGTACGGCGTGGAGAAACGCTGTCGTCAATTGCTAAAACTTATTCAGTTGATACGAATCTTTTAGCTAAAGCTAACAATCTTAATAATGTAAATAATATTAGCGTCCATCAAACTCTAACAATCCCTTCAATGCGAAATCGGAATGCGCCTGATGTAACTTGGCCTAAAAAAAGCCCAAGCACATCGTTAGTAAAAGCAATTGAAGGGGATATTTCGGAGATATTTGATGGATGTATGGCGATTGGCAAACGTATTGGGCTTGATTGGATTGAAGAAGTTTTGCAACGCCTGCGAACACAGGAAGCAAATGAGAGTGTTCAGCAGAAAAATAAAGTGCCTGTAACTAAGCAGGTCAAGCGGAGTACTCATCAACAAACTAAAGCAGTCAAAAAAGGGAGTCGGAGCAAAAAAAGACTCAATGATGTAAAGGACAAGCTAAAGGAGGCGCTAGGTAAAGAGCCGCACGTTGTGACATTTAACGGGGTAAAGCTGAGTGAGAATGAGAAAAAACAAATCATTGCTTCTGTTGCTGTGTGTGAAATGAGCACGGATGGCTTCGGCAGTATAAATTCAGACCAGGAATTTGCTGGTAGAAAATTTGGTAATAAAGGTATTGCTACAAGCTACTCACGTATTGTTCATATAGGCCTGTCTTATGGCGTAATTCAGTATACGCAAGACTCCGGAAGTCTAGGGTACCTATTAAAAAAGATGCATGAAAAAAACTCATCCAAATTTAAGGAAGTGTTTGGTGGAGGGGATGAAGAGATCGCAAATAATTTGCTTATCTTGACTGCGGATGGACGTGCGGATTTGGTTAATGATGCGACTATCCCTCTAAGCGGGCAGGCTTATTGGAATAAAATCAGGAAAAAGGATGAAGGTAAGGAGCTTTCCAAGCTAGCTAACTCGGACGAAGATAAAGATAACAAATCTGATCTACCAACCAACAAAGAAATTCGCGGCAAAAGGGTGCAACCAATCGCTCCGGCAAAGGGGGAGGCGGCAATTGATATCTGGACAGGGGTATGGAGAGAGCGCTTCTTGAGTGCCGGAAAGGTAGTGGATTTTCAGGAAGTTCAGTTAGAGGTGGCAGTTGAAAAATACTTAAATCCGATTTTGAAAACCGCAAAAGCAAATAAACTCAGATCCGCGCCTGGCCTTGCATTTGCTGCAGCATGTTCCATTCGGGGTGGGCCTGATAGCACACTTGCGGGCCTCGTTTATGCGGTTGCGAATGAATTAGATATCGAATTGCCTTTTACATCATCGGAAGATGAAAGGAAATGTCTTGAGGAAATTGCAAAAGGGAAAGGCAAAGTAAAATCATTGAAATTTGATGAAGATGAATCACGCCGCGCAGAATTGTTACTAAAAGATGAATTGGGTTTCTTGTCAGAGGATTTATATGATGTTCAAACCTATGCGTAAAAACAGAAAACTTATTTCATTTTCATACGTTTTTTGCCTGCTTATGTTTACCGTGCAATTTAGTTATGCGGAATCAAATAAAGGCAATATTCTTAACAATGGGGGAAATGAGGCAAAGAGTGAAATTTATAATCCTTATGAGGACTATTTGAAAGAGGATAAATTGCTCAATGAATCCTATAAATCTTTGAGCCAAATGCTAGATAAAAAAGATGCAGGCTTGCTTAAACAAGCTCAGCGTAAGTGGATCAAGTGGCGCGATGCGACGTGCATTCGCGCGCAAACTAAAGTAAATCGTAGCCTTGGATCTTTCGGAAATAGTGTTCGTGATGATTGCCTAATTTCACTGACTGAACAGCGCACTAATGAGATTCAGCAATTTATCAAAGATCCTAGAGGTGCATTGCAAAAGAAATTCGATTTCTCACGAGAGAACGATTTTTTGGATAGCAATTAACCAAGTATAGTGTCACGATTTTCTGCGCCCCGACGCTACCAGCATCAGCCAAGACTCGATCTAGGTTTTAGTGTATTTCTGAAGTGGACAAAAATACCGGCGATGCTTTCGAACCTAAGGTCAACTCGCTTGGCCACGACACCAACAAGAGCAAGTCCGATAGAGCGCTAGAGAAGTTGCACGGAAATCATCTTCATATCACGGTCACGGATGCGGAGCTGGGAATGGCCAGGGGCAAGAAATGAAGAAAGTCGTAGCCGCAGTGTTCGTATTTCTGATACTCAACGCCACCACTACAGCTCTGGCCATTACTGAAACGGAAATGCCGAGTGTTTGGCCGATGCGCTATGTGATATTTGTAGATACGGAACGTTGGTATAAAGCCGGTGTAGAGAATTGGAAAGATAACCCGAAGCGCAAGGGGTGGATGGAAGGATTCATCCCCGGCACATTCGTCAAAGCTCAAGGTGCCAAGGGAAGACTGGTGGCCATGCGCATCGATTTTGATAAGAGTGGCAAAGTCATTTCAAAAGTACTCAATAATGTTCCGCTGTCCGGTATGCTTACCAAGAGCAAGCGATTAGAGCTAGTCACGCCGGTTGGCTTTTCGCCATCGTGGCTAATTACCAAATCGACCTACTTGGGGCCCTATCAATACGACCCCAACAACGGTGACCAAGATTGGGAAGAGGGCCGCATGACCTTCTGTGGTCATCGGGAAATGGAACGCCTCCAGATCGAGATGATCAACGATGTCGACGGCCCCACGGAGGAATACAAGCTAGAACCAGAAGAAGGTCTGTTCTATTGCAACGACTGGTCGAAACAGCTCGCCAACCCGAACCGCCCCTGGATCGACGTCACCTCCTATGAAAAGCGCGGCACGCGTGTGCGCAAGTTCCAGGGCTACGGTCTGTTTGGCGTAACCAAGCCAGTGGTGGGCAAGCATTACAAAACCTGGATCTGCTTTGCCGACTGTCCCGATGGCAAGCCGGGACCGATTGCCGACATCAAGGCTTGGAGCAAGCAATATCGTTTGCCGGTGGAAAATCGTAACTTCGGTTTGGAATAGCACTTTATGCATTCCTCGCAATGGGATAAAGGTGGCGCTACCCATTTATCCGAATCAAAAAGTGTGCTGTACCGAGTAAATGGGTAGCGTCCCCTTTATCGCGTGTTATACGGCAACCATTAGAGCAAGGTGAAGGTGAATGATGATTTCATACCCGACCAAGTTTAGCAAAGCACTGAGACAATTCATTGCCCTTGTGGCCGCATTCTCCTGCCTGTCAGAAATTTACGCTCAGGAGTGCATGTATCCCGAAAACCGTCATTTTTTGGAGAATCGTGATCCCTATACGGGTTATCAGCCGATTGGTTATAAAGGGAGCATGGAGCGTGATGAGGTTTGGTTCAAGCACGTTAAGGCAGTCAATTCTGGTGGCGTAACGATAGGGTACAGATTCAAGAAACAACGCCCACAAGACCAGTCCGTATATTCGTCTATTGAGCCAGTGTTTTTGGGAGGGAAGACAAATGGCTTTGCTGCTTATCGAGACGGATGCGGAGTACTACTCAATTCAAATGGCTTGGAATTTGGCTTGCCCAAATTTGTTGCAATAGAACAGGACTACGTTTCGGAAGGTCAGGGACAGAATGTCATCCGACTCAAGCTGATAGGCCTTGCCTCGGGTGGCTGGAAATTTGCGCTATTCAAAAATGGGAAACTAAATGCGCTGTCAAGGAATGATTACTTGGATTCTTCTATAGCCAATGCCCTAAATGACAAGCATCAACTTCCTCGGGGCTACCAAGGCGTTAGCACAAAAAAGTCCAGCGGCTGGGGGGTTGTTAAGCTTGACACACTGGATGAAATTATCGAGCCGCGATGGCAAGGAGTTGGTGGTTTAACTGTTTATAAAGACACCCATTGGAAAGATATTCGGGCTAAGTACCTAATGGCAAAAGATGAACAAGGCTTGCATCTTTTCTCGACAAAAGGAGATGCAATAAGATTACCGCCGTTCGACGATATCAAAGCTGAGTATTACTGGGTTCCGACTTGCTACATTGGCCCAGGTACCTGGGTTGAGACGGTAATTACAACAACTAACAAGGAGAATGCGACATGCCGAATATATTCAGTCAACATGACCCCATTATTCAACGTCGATATCAATGTCGATAGAACAACTAGAGAGTGCCCCCGACCAAAAGCGACCGTGACCTTTTCATTCACGAACAGCCTTGGCCGAACGCAGACGTACGACATTAAACCCGATGGACAACTTTTCATTCGGGCGGAAAACGCGGATGAACTCGTATACCAATTCGGCACTGGAGTCATGGTGTTCAGGAAAGTTACTTCGGAAGGTACGTTATATTGGGTTGCTGGCCCGGATGGTGCACGACTAAACGACCTGGTCTTCACAGAACTTACACCTCTCGGGTGCGATTTTGTACGAGTTAAGCACAATAACGATTGGGTTATGCTGCGACCTGACGGCCAGATTGAAAAAAATCTGCAAGTGCCTTTTAGTTGTTAAAGGTGCACGAAGGAGGTATCGGAAATCTATGTGTGAGTCCGGGTTGCTTGCGGGCCCTTGGCAGGAAAGGCTGGGTACAATATCGCGAGATCGAGCAGCGCACGCCATGCACACGATGATTTTTTGATGTTCACAACCAACTGCTAACAGTGCCGCTCCATCCCCAAACCACTCCCAAGAAACGCCAGTGGCAAGCACATTCGCCCGAGATGTACGGAATCTCACGTCGCGAATCTGGGGGCAATCCGCATTGGCGCGTGCGCTTTAGCCGTAGGGGCAAGGAGTACAGCGAACGTTTTTATGATCATCGGCAGGGTGGTCATGATGCAGCGCTGTTGGCGGCGCAGGCCTGGCGTACCAATATGCTGGGGCGGGTGGAGGCCATGACCAAGGCGGAGTTCTCGGCCTTGCGCCACAAGAACAATACATCGGGTTACGCTGGCGTGTTTCTCGTTACGCGATATTGCAAGCGGCGCGATGGCAGCGTCTATGAATACGCCTGTTGGGAGGCGCGCACGCCGAAGGGTATGAAGCCGGTGCGCTGCTGCTCGTTTGGCATTGAAAAATATGGATTTGACGAGGCTTATATTCGCGCCGTGGCGGCACGCATGGACTTTCTCGAAAACTTGGAAGGCGCGCATTTGCCGCGCGTGCCGCAACAATATCGCAAGTCGCGGAACGAAAATGGCGGATAAGAATGCTTATTTCGGCTTGCGCGTTCGCTTGCCTTTTTCAGTTGCCAGCAGCAGCGATGTGTAACGCTGATACAGCTCGAACAAAAACGCCACGCGTTCGGCGTCGTTCTTGAAGCTCTTTTTCCCATAGGCGGCATCCACCGCCGCGTCGAGTTTTTGGTGGGCTTTTACCAGCGCGGACGGCATGGTGAGCGGGTCGTAGAGGTCGGCGAGCGTGGCGTCGGGGAATTGGGCGCGGGCGTCGAGAACGGCTTGGGCGGCGGCTTCGATTTTTTCGCGTTGGGCGTCGGTGAGTTGATCGGGCCAAGGGAAGTTGTTGTAGACAATGTGGGCTGAGTAGCGATAGCGGCTTTCAAGTCGGCCCGCGACAGCGCGCATCCATGCATTATGTATCGTCGAGGAAAGCACACCAAAGTGATACCGCGTCGCATTCGGCAACATCCGTACCAAATTGCTACAAAAGGTACTCGCTTCCTCGAACCCAACCGGAACAAATGCCCGTCGTTCCGAAGAAACTTCTGGTATCAGCAAGTAGGGGTGGTCGGGGATTAATTCCGTTCCGAAATGCGTTGGGACATCCGCCGCAGCCAACGTCTGCTTACGCTTGCTAGCTAAACGAAATTTCTTCACGGCCTCCACTCGCGCCATCGCTTCCGGCATTTGGCGTAGTTCGTTCGGCGGGCAATCACCTAGCCACAAGCACCAGCGCTCGTAGCCATTGAGAAACTCATCTGCTCCAAGCCAGCGGTGGAAATAATTTGCCGCCTTTGGCTCACGCCTCAGAAACTCATCGCGTTCTTCAGTCGTAAACAGGTAATTACCATCGTCGATGGGTTGGCTGCCAATGCCAATTTCCGGCACGTTGCAAATCGGCGTGGAGCGTCGCGTCAAAACCACATCCGGCGCATCCACCAGATACGGATTGATGTTGGCCACGTTCACCGCATGCGGTTCGCCCCGGATATCCTCGTACTCGTAGATGGTTTTCTTGTCTGCATCGAACGCGCCGAAGCCGATGATGACGCAATGCACCGCGGCCACACCTTTCGCCTCGTTGCTCCACTGAAAAGTGCGATGCGCGAAGTGAATGTGTATGCCCTGCGCCAGCAGCCAGCCCCACAGCACGCCGACTTGTTCGCCTTGGGAAATACTGTTGGTGGAGACGAAAGCGCAGCGGGGGTTGCCCTCTCCCCCGGCCCCTCCCCCGCTTGCGGGGGAGGGGTGCATATAGCGCGCCGCTTTGACATACCACGCGGCAACGAAATCCAGCAGGCCGCCGCCATCGATACCTTCGAACACACGGCGCGTGTCTTCGCGCTGTTCATCACTCATGTATTTCGCACCGACGAACGGCGGATTGCCGAACACAAAACTTGCACGCTCCGCCGGCAGAACCTCATTCCAATCCGTTGTCAGCGCATTTCCATGATAAATATGCGGCGTGCGCTTGAGCGGGATGCGGGCGAAGTACATGCCGAATTCTTCCGACACGCGCACGTTCATCTGGTGATCCATGAGCCACAGCGCCACTTGGGCGATTTGGGCGGGGAATTCTTCGATCTCGATGCCGTAGAACTGATCCACGTCCACGCCGATGAGTTGATGCACGTCGAGGAATTTCTGGCTGCTGTCGTGGCTGGCGCGCAGCACGTCCAGTTCCAGCGCGCGCAGTTCGCGGTAGGCGATCACCAGGAAATTGCCGCAGCCGCAGGCAGGGTCGAAGAAGGTGAGGGTGCGCAGTTTTTTGTGGAACTCGAACAGTTTGTTTTTGTTGTTGCGCACGCGCTGGAATTCGTCGCGCAGTTCGTCCAGGAACAGCGGCTTGATGAGCTTGAGGATGTTTTCCTCGCTGGTGTAGTGCGCGCCCAGGTTGCGCCGGGCCTTGCCGTCCATGATGCTCTGGAACAACGCACCGAAGATGGCGGGGGAGATGGCGGCCCAATCCAGGGCGCAGCAGTCGAGCAGCGCGTCGCGCATGGCGGCGTCGAAGGCGGCGATGGGCAGGGTTTCCTCGAACAGCTTGCCGTTCACATAGGGGAAGGCGTTGATCTGTTCGTCGAGGTTTTTCGAGCGCTTGTCTTCCGGCGTGTTGAGCACTTGGAAAAACTGCGCGAGCTGTGAGCCGAGGTCGCTGCCATCGGGTGCGGTGCGCTCGTCGAGCCAGATGCGAAAACTGCCGGCGGGCTGGTAGATGCCGGTATCCTCGGCGAACAGGCAGAACAGCAGGCGCACCAGCAGCAGTTCCAGCGGGTGGCCATCAAAGCCGCTGGCCTTGAGCTGGTCGTGCAGCTTGCCCATGCGCTCGGCGGCCTTGATGTTGACCGGGTTTTGCGGCGCGATGACCTGGGTGCGGTAACCGGCGATGAAGGCGAAATGCTTGATGCGCTTGTGCAGATCGGCGATCTTGAATTCGGTCTCGGTGGCGTCTTCCAGGTCGTAGAGGCGGAAGCGCTCGAAGTCGGACACCAGGATGTAGCACGGCAAATCGCGTTCGGCGATGCCGTCGAAATAATCCGCCGCCTGGGCGAAGGCACGGTTGAGATCGGCGCCCCGGCTCTTGTGCTCGATCAGCAGCATGCCTTTCCAGAAGGCGTCGATGCGGCCGTGCTTGAGCTTCTCGCCGACGCGGGCGATTTGCACCTGCTTCTCGAAGATAGCGACGCGCTTGCGCTCGATGCCGAACACGCCGAAGAAATCGTTCCAGAAGCTTTGCGCCTCGGCGCGCTCGGATTCCTCGCCCGCCCACTGGCGGGAGAACTCATGGGCGCGGTTGCGGATTTCGTTCCAGGAAAGCGGCATGGCTAAAGGGCCAGCCAGTGTTTGTAACCAGGATGGTGCTGGGTGTTGGGCATGAGGATATTCGCGTTATTGGTTTTCTTAAAAATACAATCGTAACACAGCCAAGGGCGCGGTTTTTGACGTACAAAATTGCCGTATGCGAATAGGTTTTCGACTATGATTGCGGGGCTGTCGGCATAAGCGTCACCATGTATAATTTGACCAATAACACCTGCCAATCCACGATGGCCGCCGGCGGGTTGTTTTCTCGGAGACCCGAAAATGCTGCTCACTCCCATCCTGAATAAAAAAATCAGCCAAGCTGTCCAGACCTCCATGCGGATTGAGGGCTACCAACCCAGCCAGTCGCCCACGCTCAAAATGCAGGTCAAAGCGCTCATGGAACAGCACTGTGTCCAAGTATCAGTTCAAAGAAAGTGACATTTATCTCCCCGGCACCGATATCCCCAGAAATCGTCTGGGGGTAGAGGATCCGGAGTTGTTGCATGAGATTGAAGAAACGCTGCTGCAACAGGCCTATCAAACCTTCATCGCCGAATGCGAAGCCACCACCCGCTTCGATGAAGCCTACCTTAAGTCTCTACAACGATTCACCTTGTGTCAGCCATGAGCGAGCCGAATACTTCTTTGCGCCACTCGCTGCTGATCCGCATCGCCGGGGCGATGACGATTGTCACGCTGGTCGTACTGGCCGGGATGGGCAGCGCCGTGATTATCTCGGAGACCGCGCGCGGCAATGCCGCCGCGATCAATGTCGCCGGGTCGTTGCGCATGCAAAGCTACCGTATCGCCGCGCTGGCTTCCGCAGCACGTGCGCCCACGGCGCGAGAAGCCGATCGGTTGGAATTGGAGCAGGCCATCGCTGCCTTCGAACAAGCGTTGAATAGCCCGGAGTTGACCAACCCCGATATTGCCGGCGCCAACAGCAAGAGCGCCGCGCTCAGGCAGAAAATCGTCGTGGATTGGAATCAGCGCATTAAGCCCTGGCTTGGCCTGCATCCGCAGCGCCAAGACGATTTGCGCGGGCTGCTGCAACGCACCGATGCTTTCGTCTCGGACATCAACTTGTTGGTAAAGCAAATCGAACGCGATACCGAACAGCGCATTGGTTTTCTGCGCACGACGATTAGCGCGACTTTGCTCGTCACTCTCGGCGTGATGCTGTTGACGATGGTTTTCTTGCACAAGGCGTTGCTGACGCCGTTGCGCGGATTGGTGGCTTTCACCACCCGCATTCGGCGCGGCGATTTGGCGGCGCGCACGCCGTATGTCGGCCAGGATGAATTGGGCCGGCTTGGACACGCCTTTAATTTGATGGCGGAGGATCTGGCTGCGCTGTATGGTTCTTTGGAAGCTAGGGTCGCGGAAAAAACTGCCGATCTGGAGCGCAGCAATCGTTCCTTGGAATTGCTGTATCACTCCATCGCGCGTCTTTACAGCGGCTCGGTCGATGCGAATACTTATAAATTGCTGATGCGGGAAATCGAAGAGGTATTGGAGCTCGGCCACGGATCGACCTGTCTGGTCGAGGCTGAAGCGCAGGGCAATGTTTCGGTATTGGCCTCGACACTCAAGCCGGCCGACGGCGAAATCGCTTTTTGCAGCCTCAGCACCTGCGCCGAGTGCTTGGAGGGCGAAGGCTTGCGTTTCCGCAATTTGGCGGGACGGCAAGTCTTGTCGATTCCATTGCGCGATGCCGAGCGGGTGCATGGCGTATTGCAATTGAGCGTTCCCGAGGGGCGCGAAGTTGCGCCGTGGAAGATCCGCTTGCTGGAAGCCTTGTCGCGCCATATTGGCACGGCGATCGGTACCTTCAAGCGCGCGGAACACGAGCGCATTTTGTCGTTGCTGGAGGAGCGCTCGGTGATCGCGCGCGAGTTGCACGACTCCTTGGCGCAGTCTTTGTCTTATATGAAGATACAAGTCAGCCGCTTGGCCGGCGTGCTCGCGCGCGCACAAAAATCCGCCGAGGCCGATGCCGTGTTGAGTGAGTTGCGCGAGGGTTTAAATAGCGCTTATCGTCAATTGCGCGAGTTGCTGACGACCTTCCGTTTGCAGATTGAGGAGGAGAGCCTTGCGGCGGTCTTAAACAAGACGGCGCAGGAATTCGCAGAGCGCGGCAAGATCAAGATTAGCTTCGAATCGCATCTGACCAATTGCACATTGTCAGCCAACGAAGAAATTCATATATTGCAAATTGTGCGCGAAGCTTTGTCTAATGTGGTGCACCATGCGCACGCAGAAAACGCCAAGATCATGTTATGCAGCGAAGCCGAGGACCGGATCAGCATTGCAGTTGAAGATGACGGCAGCGGAATTGTTAATAAGCTTGCGCAGACCCACCATTATGGAATGGCGATCATGGAGGAGCGCGCCAAAGGCTTGGGCGGCACCTTGGAAATCATGAATCGCGCGCAAGGCGGCACCCGGCTCGAAGTGCGCTTTGTGCCGGCGAGTCGCCGTAACCTTAAACTGCAGCAGAGTGCTTAATTCATGGCGGATACGCATTTAACCAGTTTGTTGATCGTGGATGACCATCCACTGTTTCGCAAAGGCGTGAAGCAGCTGATTAGCGATGCGGGAGGCTTTGATTTGGTCGGTGAAGCATCCTCTGGCGCAGAGGGCATCGACCTTGCGTATCTGCGCCAGCCCGAAATGATTTTGTTGGATCTCAATATGAAGGACATGAGCGGCATTGATGTCCTGAAGGTTCTCAAGGCCGCCGATTTCGATTCCAGGGTGATCATGCTGACGGTGTCGGACCAGCAGGAAGACTTGGTGGCGGCGCTGCGTGCCGGCGCCGATGGCTATCTGCTCAAGGACATGGAGCCGGAGGACTTGGTGGCGCGATTAACCGATGCCGCGCGTGGTCAAACTGTTTTGAGCCCTGCGCTGGCCGGTCTATTGGTGCATGCGATGCGCCAGGACAGCAAGCCCAAGACCCCGGACGAGGCGGGCCTGACGGAGCAAGAGCGCAAAATCGTCGAACGCATCGCAGTGGGCAAGAGCAACAAACTCATCGCGCGCGAACTGAATATCGCCGAAGGCACGGTGAAGGTGCATGTGAAGCATTTGCTTAAAAAGTTGAACCTCAAATCGCGTGTAGAGGCGGCGGTTTGGGCGGTTGAACGTAATCATAAGTTGACGTCGTAGCATGCGAATGCGTAATGCCCTCGCTTTAGTGTTCGGTATTTTGCTGAGTGTTTCGGCCATTGCAGCCGACCCTGCATTTTGGTCGAAGTTGCAGCAGGGTGGCTATGTGATTTTAATGCGCCATGGTCCCGTCGATAGCATGACGCATAGCACCAACCCGAATGCGGATTTCGATAACTGCGTCGGCCAGAGTAATTTATCGCCGCAGGGCCAACAAGAAGCGGCGCTCACGGGACGTGCTTTCAAAAAACGTCACATCCCGATCGGAGAAGTGCTGGCCGGTCCTTATTGTCGGACGCAAGATACGGCGCGTATCGCGTTTGGCAAAGTGCAAGTTTGGGATGCCTTGGATTTGCAAACGGCCTTACCCGAAGACGAAGCGGCTAAACGCGCCGAGGCTGTGTCCGCGCGCATTGGGCAATATAAAGGCCGAAAAAATTTAGTGCTGGTTACGCACAAACCCAATATCGATGCCCTGACCCTGGAGCTGGTCGCCCCCGGCGCCATTTTGATTCTTCAGCCGGGTGGCGGATCGGATTTCAGCGTAGTAGGGCGCATTGCGATTAAGGATTTATCCAATGATTGAGCGGCATGAACCAATTTAGCTTAATCGCGGTTTTTTTCGTCGGCTTGTTGGGTGCGGTGCATTGCTTTGGCATGTGCGGCAGCATCGTCGGCGCGTTGACGCAGCAACTTCCCAAAGATCGCATACGCTGGCCATTCCATCTGGCCTATAGCATCGGCCGCATTGCCAGCTATGCCATGGCAGGCGCTTTGGTCGGCAGCGTTGGGCAAGCCGGCATGCTGTTTCGAGATGTGGCGCCGATTCAACATTTGCTATTTGGCTTATCGAGTGTGATGTTGATTTTGCTGGGGTTACATCTTTCGGGTGTATGGGGTGTGGTGCAGCATATAGAGCGGATTGGCGCATTTGTTTGGAAGCGCATCCAGCCTTACACGACCAGATTTTTACCTGTGAATACGCTTCCGCGCGCATTAACCCTTGGTGCTTTATGGGGGTGGTTGCCCTGCGGCTTGGTGTATAGCATTTTGATCGTTGCTTTAGCCAGCGCTAGTCCCGGCAGAGGGGCGCTCGTGATGTTGTCTTTCGGCTTGGGTACATTGCCTAGCCTTTTGGCCTTAGGGTTTTTTTGGGAGCGTTGCCGTAATTGGATTCAAGATCCCCGAGTACGCTTGGTCGCAGGTCTTATCGTCGTTGCCTTTGGCGCATATGGCCTGTTTCATGTGGGCTCTACCTTGGCCTCCAACGGCTGGTATGGCAGCTGCCATGTTCCCGTTTCTTGATTAATTTCTCATCATTTCTAGGAGTCATTGGTTATTTTGGGCTAATCATGGCTTTAAATGACGAAGCTGGATTTGATAGTTGCAATTGCTTAGCTATCATCAAGATATCTTGTTGTTAACAACAGTCTAAGAGGTCAGTGTTGCTTGTCCGTAGCATAAGAAGATGTTAATATCCTTATATTAAATAACTCCCCATGGCCGTGGGGCAAGGAAGAGGATTTGCAATGCCAAACTTCGATTTGATCATCGCATGTGCTGACAGTTCCTTGCTTTTAGACTGGACAGCGGCATCTGTAGGGCATTTTCTGTAGCCCTCGGAATAGCAAAACCTACTCATGAATAGTCCAGCACAAAATAGGGATATTTGCTTCCACTGCGGGCTGCCCGTGCCAGCGGCAGCGCATTATCCGGTTTTGTTGTCTGATGAGCGTCATGCCACTTGTTGCCGCGGCTGCCAAGCAGTAGCGCAGATGATCGTGGATAGCGGCAATGCGGATTATTACCGGCACCGCACTGCCTTTCCTCCCACTGCGATACAGCAGGATCCGCTTCAAATTCTGCAACAACTCCAATTATTCGATCTGCCGGAAATACAACGTTCGTTTGTAAAGGCCGGGACAGGTGACGTGCGCGAAGCCGCGCTGATCCTCGAAGGCATCGTCTGCGCCGCCTGCATCTGGCTGAATGAGCGCCATCTGATGCAATTGCCTGGCGTGCTGGCGGTGGAAATCAATTACAGCACGCGCCGCGCGCGCGTGCAGTGGGACAACAGCAAGATCCAGCTCTCGGCAATTCTGCAAGCCATTCGCGATATCGGTTATTCAGCACATCCTTTCGATCCGCAACAGCAAGAACAGGTATTCATGCGCGAGCGTGCGAGTAGTCAGCGGCGTCTGGCCATCGCCGGCCTAGGCATGATGCAGGTGATGATGTATGCGATTTCAACATACGTTGCCGATCCCGGCACGATGACGTGGGATATCGAGGCTTTAATGCGCTGGGCCAGCCTGATGATGACTATCCCCGTGGTGTTTTATTCCGCATGGCCGTTCTTTCAAGGCGCATGGCGCGATCTGCGGCGGCGCTATCTCGGCATGGATGTGCCGGTTGCACTGGGCATCGGTGCCGCATTTTTAGCCAGCCTATGGGCCACGCTCACGCATTCCGGTGAAGTGTATTTCGACTCCATCTCCATGTTCGTATTTTTCCTGCTCGCCGGGCGCTATTTGGAAATGGGCGTACGGCGCAAGTCGGCGGCCGCCGTGGAAGCCCTGGCCAAATTGATTCCGGCAGTGGCAACGCGCTTCTGTGATTACCCCGCACAACAAAATACCGAAGTGGTGCCGGTGTCGCAACTGGCGGCCGGTGATGTCCTCATGATTAAGCCGGGCGAAGCCATACCTGCTGATGGCGTGGTGTTAACGGGCAACAGTGAAGCCGATGAATCCTTATTGACGGGAGAATCGCGTGCCTTGGCAAAGGCGCCCGGCGATCGTTTGGTGGGCGGTGCTATCAATGTATCGAGCCCGCTGCTGATGCGCGTGGAAAAAGTCGGCGCGGATACACTGCTTTCCGGCATATTGCGTTTACTGGATCGCGCACAGGCCGAGAAGCCGCGCATTGCCATGCTGGCAGACCGATTTGCCGCATGGTTCGTGTTTGCCTTGCTAGTGATTGCAGCGGCCATTGCGCTCGCCTGGATTGCGGTGGATGCATCGCGCGCCTTTTGGATTACGGTGTCGGTATTGGTGGTCACCTGTCCTTGCGCGCTGGGCTTGGCCACACCCGCAGCGCTGACCGCCGCGACCGGACGCCTGACGCGCATGGGTTTGCTGATCACGCGTGGCCATGCGCTGGAAACCTTGGCCAAGGTCAGCCATGTGATTTTCGACAAGACGGGAACATTGACGCTAGGCCGTCCGGTCTTGCTCGACACCATCCCCCTCGGTGCTGTGCCCGCTGCGCGCTGCCGCGCCTTAGCCAGTGCGCTGGAAGGCATGTCGGAACATCCGATCGCACGCGCACTCCACGACGCCGACGCATTGCCGGTGCAAGTGCAGGACGTAAGCAGCCTAACCGGCCAAGGCCTGGAAGGCAGCTTCGATGGCCTGCGCATGCGCTTGGGACGCCCGGAGTTTGTGGCGCAGTTGCATGGCCAGCCCTTGCCGGCCCAGCTTGCAGTGCGAGATGACCAAAGCCTGGTTGCCTTGGGCGATGCGCAAGGTTGGCTCTGCGTATTCATACTGGGTGATCAACTGCGCGCGGATGCCATGCAAGCAGTAGACCGTCTCAAGCATTTGGGTGTGCAAGTCAGCCTGCTTTCCGGCGATGGCACGGCCGTGGTGCGGCGCGTGGCCGAGCGCCTGGGGATTGCGCACTATGCGGGCCAATTATTACCGCAAGACAAGTTGCAGCATTTGCGTGACCTGCAGCAGCAGGGTGAGATCGTCGCCATGGTGGGCGATGGCGTAAACGATGCGCCGGTGCTGGCCGCCGCACAGGTTTCAATCGCCATGGGGCAGGGCGCGGAAGTGGCGCAGGCCAGCGCCGACATGGTGATGATGACGGGCCAACTGGAGCGCTTGGCCGATGCGATCATCGTTGCGCGGCGCACCGCCGGCGTGATCCGGCAGAATTTGGTGTGGGCCGCGATCTACAATTTAATAGCGATCCCAGCCGCGGCCTTGGGCTTGGTAACCCCATGGATGGCCGGCATCGGCATGTCGTTTTCTTCGCTGTTGGTGGTGTTGAATGCCTTGCGTTTAAGTTATGTGCGGCCTGAAATTGCCGTACCCGTTGCGGCACCGATCATGACGCCGGCCGCGCTTGCCGCGGAGGGGCGCTAAGTTGGAGATTTTATTTTTGCTGATCCCCGTCAGTGTAGTCGTAGTGGCGGTGATCGCCGCAGCATTTTTGTGGGCGGTGAAATCCGGGCAATTCGAGGATATGGAAGGACCGGCGCATCGTATCGTGATGGATGACGATGCGCCGACCAAGCCGAAGAGTGTTGAGTAATATTTTTTCAAGCTATGAGCGCTTCAATTTACAAGGAGAAGATCGACATGGAAGCAAGCACCTATAACTACAAGGTCGTGCGGCAGTTTGCCATTACGACCATCATCTGGGGCATCGTCGGCATGCTGGTCGGCGTATATATCGCCTCGCAGCTGATTTGGCCGCAATTGAGCTTCAATATTCCATGGCTGACTTATGGCCGCTTGCGTCCGCTGCATACCAATGCCGTGATTTTTGCCTTTGGCGGTTCGGGTTTGTTCGCCGCTTCTTACTACATCGTGCAGCGTACCTGTCAGGTGCGCCTGTATGCGCAGAAGCTCGCGAGCTTCACGTTTTGGGGTTGGCAAGCCGTGATTGTCGCGGCGGTGATTACCTTGCCGATGGGTTTAACGACAACCAAAGAATATGCCGAGCTGGAATGGCCCATCGATATTCTGATCACGCTCGTATGGGTGGCTTACGCGATCGTGTTTTTCGGCACCATCGCCAAGCGCAAAACCAAGTACATCTACGTCTCCAACTGGTTTTTTGGCGCTTATATCATCACCATCGCCTTGCTGCATATCGTCAACAATCTTGAAATTCCGGTGACTCTGTTTAAATCGTATTCGATTTATGCCGGGGTGCAAGATGCCATGGTGCAGTGGTGGTATGGCCACAATGCGGTGGGCTTCTTTTTGACCACGGCGTTCCTTGGGATGATGTATTACTTCATTCCGAAGCAAGCGAATCGGCCGATTTTCTCCTATCGCCTTTCCATCGTGCACTTCTGGTCTTTGAACTTCATTTACATGTGGGCCGGCCCGCATCACTTGCAATACACCGTGCTGCCGGATTGGGTGCAATCGCTGGGCATGGTGTTCTCCTTGATGCTATTGGCGCCAAGCTGGGGCGGCATGATGAACGGCATCATGACCCTCTCAGGCGCTTGGGATAAGCTCAGAACCGACCCGATCCTGAAGTTCCTGGTGACCTCGCTGGCGTTCTACGGCATGTCCACCTTCGAAGGCCCGATGATGGCGATCAAGACCGTGAATGCCTTGTCGCACTATACCGAATGGACCATCGGCCATGTGCATTCCGGCGCCCTGGGCTGGGTGGCGATGATCACCATCGGCTCGATGTATTACCTGATTCCGCGGTTGTTCGGGCGCGAGGAAATGTATAGCGTCAAGCTCATCACCACGCACTTCTGGGTGGCGACCCTCGGGGTGGTGCTGTATATCGCGGCGATGTGGATCGCCGGTGTGACCCAAGGTTTGATGTGGCGCGCGTCCAACCCGGATGGCACCCTGACCTATGCCTTCGCACAAGTGTTGAATGCGATGTATCCGTTCTACTTTATTCGTTTAATCGGCGGACTGATGTTCTTCAGCGGCATGCTGATCATGGCCTACAACGTGTGGAAAACAGTGTCCGCAGGCAAAGTAGTGGAAGCGGAAATTCCACAAGCCGTTTACGCGTAACCGGATAACAAGGAGCAAAACATGGAATCGTTTCACCAAAAGATCGAGAAAAATATCGGCTTGCTCGGCTTCCTGACCGCATTGGTCGTCAGCGTCGGCGGCCTCGTGCAAATCACGCCGCTATTTTTCCAAAAATCCACCACCCAACCGGTCGAGGGCATGAAGCCATACAGCGCCTTGCGCCTCACCGGCCGCGATATTTACATCCGCGAAGGCTGCGTGGGTTGCCACTCGCAAATGATTCGGCCATTCCGCGCCGAGACCGAGCGCTATGGGCATTACTCCGTGGCCGGGGAATCGGTGTATGACCATCCGTTCCTCTATGGTTCGAAACGCACCGGCCCGGATCTGGCGCGTGTCGGCGGGCGCTACTCGGACGATTGGCATCGCGCGCATTTGCATCATCCGCAGGATGTCGTGCCGGAATCCAACATGCCTTCTTATCCTTGGCTCGAAAAAGCGCCTGCGGATGCAACGGATATCGAAGCCAAGATGCGGGCGTTACGCAAAGTTGGCGTACCTTATACCGACGCCGATATCGCCGGGGCCAAAAAGGAAGTGGAAGGTAAAACTGAATTGGAAGCCTTGATCGCTTATTTGCAAGGTTTGGGCACGGACCTCAAGGATGTGAGGTGATGATGGATAGCACACTCATTGGAACTGTTGTTACGGTGGTGTTTTTCATCATCTTCATCGGTATCTTTATTTGGGCTTGGAGCGATCGGCGCAAACAGGATTTCGATGCCGCCGCTAACTTGCCCTTCGAGGAAGAAGCGAAGCCTAAACATTCTGCGTATCCACGCTAATAATTCTATGCGCGGCGCTCGATAAAAGCGTCTGGTTTAAGGAGAAAAGATATGAGCGATTTTGTTAATGAATTTTGGAGCTTCTTTGTTGCGGGCATAACGGCGGTCAGCATTATTTGGATCGCCTGGTTCGTCAAGGGCCAAACGACGCGCAAGCTCGCGCCCGGGCAAAAGGCTGAAGTCATCGAAAAAGCCTGGGATGGGAATTTGCAAGAACTCAATAACCCATTGCCGCGCTGGTGGCTGATGCTGTTTTATATAACCATATTATTTGCCATCGTTTACCTGGTGCTGTATCCGGGCATGGGTAGTTACAAAGGTCTTTTGGGTTGGAGCTCGCGCGGCCAATTACAGGATGAGCAAGCGCAAGCCACTCAAAAATACGGCCCGCTGTTCGATAAATATTTGAAGCAGGATTTAAAGGCCGTAGCAGCTAACCCAGAAGCGCGGGAAACGGGTAAGCATTTATTCCTGACGTATTGCTCGCAATGCCATGGTTCGGACGCAGGTGGCGCGAAGGGATTCCCGAATTTAACCGATAACGATTGGTTGTATGGCGGGGATCCTGAAACCATCAAGACCACCATCACCAACGGCCGTGACGGCGTCATGCCCGCGTGGGGTCCGGTGTTAGGCGAGCAGGGCGTCAAAGAAGTTGCAAATTATGTGTTGTCCTTGTCGGGACGTAAGCACGATGCAACATTGGCTGCTGCCGGTAAGGAGAAGTTTGTCACGATCTGCGCGGCCTGCCACATGCCGGACGGCAAGGGCATGCAAGCCTTGGGTGCGCCCAATTTAACCGACAATGTGTGGCTGTACGGCGGCTCGGAGCAGTCCATTATCGAGAGCATTACGAAAGGCCGCAATGGCCACATGCCGGCACAGGGTGAAAAACTGGGTGAAGCCAAGGTGCATCTGTTGGCCGCCTATGTGTACAGTTTGTCGCAGGGAAAACCATAAGAAATAGTCGCAAGGGTAGATCGCGTTTCTAAGATCAAGTAAAGGTTGAAGCAGAGTGGCTGAACAGAAGGAAAAGGTAATCCCCATCACGCCGGCGGCGGAAGTCGAACAATCGCTGCTGGCGGTGAAGCAAAAGATTTATCCGCGCGCGGTGCATGGTTGGTTCGCCAACTGGCGCATCGCGCTGGTGGTGTTTACGCAATTGCTTTACTACGGCCTACCCTGGCTGACCTGGGATAACCGTCAGGCGGTGTTGTTCGACCTGGCCGCGCGTAAGTTTTATATCCTCGGCCTCGTGCTCTGGCCCCAGGACTTTATTTACCTGACCGGCTTGTTGGTCATCTCGGCTTTTTCGCTGTTCTTGTTTACCGCTGTTGCCGGTCGGCTGTGGTGCGGTTATGCGTGCCCGCAGACCGTATACACCGAAATGTTCATGTGGATCGCGCGCAAGATCGAGGGTGATCGTCCCAAGCAGATCAAGCTCGACAAAATGCCGTGGAATGCCGAAAAGATCACCAAGAAAACCGCGAAGCACGCGGCCTGGCTGGCGTTGGCTTTGTGGACTGGCTTTACCTTCGTCGGTTATTTTGTACCCATTAAGGAATTGGCCGTTTCTTTCGCGCATTGGACGCTGGGGTCATGGGAGATATTCTGGATATTCTTCTACGGCTTTGCCACCTATGGCAATGCCGGCTTCATGCGCGAGCAGGTGTGCATCTATATGTGCCCCTATGGCCGCTTCCAGAGCGTGATGTTCGATGCCGATACGCTCACCGTAACTTATGATGTGAGTCGCGGCGAGCCGCGCGGTTCTCGCGCCAAGTCGGTAGACCGTCATGCGGCCAAGCTTGGCGATTGCGTGGATTGCGGTATTTGCGTGCAGGTCTGTCCCACCGATATCGATATACGCGATGGCTTGCAATATGAATGCATCGGCTGCGCCGCCTGCATTGATGCCTGCGATCAAGTGATGGATAAGATGGGCTACCCGCGCGGCCTGATTCGCTACACCACGGAAAATGTCATCGATGGCAAATATAAGGATGAGGATATCCTGGCCCATGCCTTGCGACCGCGCACCCTGATTTACGGCGTGGTGCTGCTTGCCATTGTCAGCACCTTCGGCATTACACTGCTGAATCGCGTCCCTTTGCGCGTAGATGCCATTCGCGATCGAATTGCGATCCGCGAGACTGCCGAGGGATGGGTCGAAAACGTTTACCGCATACAGATTATCAATATGGACGGCAAGACGCACCGTTATGCCATTTCTGTGTCCGGTTTGCCGGGCGTTAAAGTCACCGACAAAGTAACGGAGATTGAGATTCCGCCTTTGCAAAATCAAGATATGGTGGTGCATTTGCAGTTTGATCCGAACCAGGGCAAATCTGAATCCGAATCTGAATCTGAATCTGAACACAAATCTGAACATAAATCCGAATCGGAATATAAATCCGAATCCAGACCTGTGCTTTTTACCGTCCAAGCAGAGGATGATAAGAAGTTGCAGAAATCTGTTAAATCAACCTTTTTGATCCGCTAAGGTAATCATGACAATCTTAAAAAACCAACCCTGGTACCGCGAGCCTTGGCCGTGGTTCTTGATTTTGTTGCCGATGACAGCCGTGGTGGCGAGCATGATCACGATATGGCTGGCAGTGAAGAGTGCAGATGGCCTAGTGGAAGACGATTACTACAAGCAGGGCATCGGTATCAACAAAATCCTGGATCGCGATCAAGCAGCGGAAAATCTGCACCTGGGCGCAAACCTAGCGATTGATGGCACGGGAAAAATACTCACGATTAAACTGACAGGTAAGCTCGCTTCAAGGCCAGAGACGCTTTTGCTTTCTTTGTTGCACCCTACACAAGCCGGGCATGACCAGCGTATAACTCTCCAGAAAGGATCGGGGGGCATCTACATTGCAGCAAGCCCTAGTTTGAGTAACGTGCGTTGGCGCGTGATTTTGGAAGCGCCGCAAGGCGGCTGGCGCCTAGCTGGGCAATGGCTTGCTGGAAAACACATAATCAGCTTGGGCGAAGCGGAAAAGTCGGAGTAAACTAGCTGAATTACAACGTTCAAAGTAGGGGCAAGGAGAGGCTATATGGAGCGCACAATTCAAATTCTTTGGCCGTCTTTTATCGTGGCGGGCATCATGGATATCTTAATGTTCGCTTTTTTCGATCCGATGGAAATCATGTACCAAGGGAGCGCGCTTTTTGAATCCCGACTAGCGGCTTACTCCGCAGTCTTTTTCATCTTCTGGTTGTTCGGCGCTTCCAGCAGTATTCTCACCTGCTACTTCCAGTGCAGCGTTTCGCAGTCCAAACGCTTTTGTAAAATCCCAGCTCCCCAGTCGAATCACTCAAAAACCTAAGTTCGTGTTTAAACCTGGCGCACGACGCGCCAGGTACTGTTTTTCCCACAACGCGTTGCTATGATCCAATAAGAGTCAGCTTAGCGCTGGCCAAGTTCACATTCGACTTGTTTTCCAAGTCAAAGGAGAACTGTCATGGCATCGAGTTTTCAAAATGCGCAATTGGGCGGCATGCGCCCCACATCGATACGAACGGTTCGGCTGCCCAGACGCGAGCGCTTCTATCCATCGCCAGCAGATTGGCGTGATGAGATTATCTATTTTCTCTTGCCGGATCGATTTAGCGATGGCCTGGAACATACACGGCCACTACTCGATCCCGGCGCTCGCCAGGCTGCGCGTCCGGCTGGATTTCGCTGGGATAAATGGGCGGAGTCGGGTGGCGCGCGCTGGCAGGGCGGCAGTATCAAGGGCGTCACTTCAAAGCTGGGCTATCTTGCGCAATTGGGCGTCAGCACGGTGTGGCTGGGGCCGATTTTCAAGCAACGGCGTCCCGATGACAGCTATCACGGCTACGCCATTCAGGATTTTCTCGAGGTCGATCCGCGCTTGGGAACGCGCGCGGATCTGGTGGCGCTGGTCGATGCTGCGCATGCGGCGGGATTGCGTGTCATTTTGGATGTGATTTTCAACCACACCGGCAATAACTGGGTGTATGAAGGCGACGCAGACCTGCCGCCGTATCGGCAATGGCCGGAATTTTATGCGCGCGGCCGTTGGCGCACTGGAACAGGTGAACTAGCCAACGCCATCAATAGCACCGAAGATGGCGTATGGCCCGAGGAATTGCAGGATGAGGCGCACTACACGCGCGCCGGCGAAGGCAGTCTGTCGGCCGGTGCTATTGACGATCCACATGCGGAGTTTCGGCGCACCGATTTTGTCGGTCTGCGCGATGTCAATTTTGATGGATCGCGCGCACTGGACAATCTGGCGCGCTGTTTCAAATACTGGATTGCACTTACCGATTGCGACGGCTTCCGCATCGACACGCTGAAGCATGTGGATGCGGATACCGGACGGAATTTTTGCGGCAGCATCAAGGAATTTGCCGCTAATCTGGGCAAGGCGGATTTTTTTCTGGTGGGTGAAGTGGCCGGCGCGGACGATGATGCCGAGCGCTACCGCGAAGTACTGGGAACCAATCTGAATGCGACGCTGGATATCGGCGCATCGCGCCGCTTGCTGCATGCCGTGGCGAAGGGCTTGGTCGCGCCCAGCGGCTATTTCAGTTTTGTGCGAACCTGGAATGACGATTTAGGTTCGCATCGCAATGCAGGGCGTAGCCATGTCTCGGTGCTGGATGATCACGACCATGTTTCGGGCGACAAGGTGCGCTTCTCCAGCGACGCGGCGAGCGATCATCAAGTGGTCGCCGGCGTAGCAATCCAGTTCTTCAGCCTGGGTATTCCTTGCGTGTATTACGGCACCGAGCAAGCGTTCGCCGGCCCTGAAAAATCCGAGCGTGACCAATACTTGCCCGATTACAACGTCGGCAATCCGCCGCCGGACAAATATTTGCGCGAGGCGATGTTCGGTCCAATGCATCCGCGCAAGACGGGCGCTGCCGGGATCGGCAACGATGCAAATGCGCTGGATGAAACTTTATTTGGCTTTGGCCCGTTCGGCACGAGTGGCGCGCACGCTTTCAACCCGAAATCCACGACTTTCGTGCGCATCGCCAATCTGGCGCGCTTGCGCCAGCGCTATCCCGTGTTGCGTTATGGCCGTCTGTACCAGCGACCAATATCCATTTTCAATCAGCCATTCGCCGATGCGGCGGCCGGTGAAATTATCGCTTGGTCGCGCATTCTCGACGAGGAAGAAGCCTTATGCATCGTCAACGGCCATGGCACAGAGGCGCGTGGCGCCGATGTGGTGGTGGATGTGCGCTTGAATGCCGTGGATACGCCCGGACAGCCGTGGAGTGCGCCTGGTGGTGGTATAGGCACCCCATACTTTGAGGTGATCGCTAATTCGGCACAGGCGGTGCATGAGGCCCAACATCCTGGGCAAGCGTATAGCGGCTCGCACCCCGTCGGCCAGCGCCTGCCGGTGCAGTCGCGTAGTGGCGCATTGTTCGTGGCAATACGCGATGTGCCGGCATCGGAGGTGCTGGTGTTGATCAATCGTATCTGAAGTAAAAAAGAGACCCATGAAGCGCCAAGACGCCAAGCGCGCCAAGAAAGACAAATGCAAAGTCTTTTTCTTGGCGCGCTTGGCGTCTTGGCGGTTGAATTGTTTAAAGGGTAAAACAACCTTGCGAGATTAATCCTTGAGCGGCGCGGCTTGCAGCTTGTCTTGCGAATCCTTGGGATTGAACCACTGTAGTTTGTGCTGCAAGGAGACGACGCTGCCGACGATGATCAGCGTTGGCGGTTGTAGTTTTGCCTCGGCGGCCAGCTCCGGAAGGGTTTGCAAGGTGCCGGTGAGTACGCGTTGCTTGGAAGTCGTCCCTTGCTGCACGATGGCGGCGGGGGTTTCGTTGCTCAAGCCATGCGCGACCAATTGCTGGCACAAGGTGGGCAGGCCATGCAGTCCCATGTAGATAACTACAGTCTGGTGCGGTCGCGCCAGCATTTCCCAATCCAAATCCATAGTGCCGTCTTTGAGGTGGCCGGTCACGAAGATGCAGGCTTGCGCGTGGTCGCGATGCGTGAGCGGAATGCCGGCATAGGAGGCCACGCCGGAGGCAGCGGTGATGCCGGGCACCACTTGGAACGGCACACCGTGTTGCGCCAGGGTTTCGATTTCTTCACCGCCACGACCGAAGATGAACGGGTCGCCGCCCTTGAGGCGCAATACGCGTTTGCCTTCCTTAGCCAAGCGCACCAGCAGTTCGTTGATGCCTTCTTGCGGCAAAGCGTGGTTGTCGCGCTGCTTGCCGACGTAGATGCGCTCGGCATCGCGCCGCGCCATATCGAGTACGGCTGGGGTGACGAGATTGTCGTGCACCACCACATCGGCTTGCTGCATCAAGCGCAAGGCGCGGAAGGTGAGCAGATCGGGGTTTCCCGGGCCGCCGCCGACCAGATAGACCTCGCCCATGGGGTGCTCGGATTCGGTTTCTTGCGACAGCATTTTTTCCAGGGCGTCATGTGCGGCTTGATCTTGGCCGGCAAACATCATTTCCGCGATCGGACCTTGGAATACTTTCTCCCAGAAAATGCGGCGGTTTTCTGAGCGCGCAAAGCGCTTTTTGACTTGATCGCGGAATTGACCGGCGAGGGTAGACAAACGGCCGTAGGCGCTGGGGATCAGTGTCTCCAAACGGGCGCGCAGCATGCGCGCCAACACCGGCGATGCGCCGCCGGAAGAGACTGCGACCAAGATCGGCGAGCGGTCGATGATGGAGGGCAGGATGAAGGAGCACAGCGCTGGGGTATCCACCACGTTTACCGGAATCTGGCGCGCCTTGGCGGCTTCGGATACGGCGCGATTCGCCGCATCGTCTTCATGCGCGGAAATGACCAGCGTCATGTCCTGCAACAAGTTCGTATCGAATACCCCAGCCTGATGTGTCAACATTTCTTGTGGTGAAAGTTCGGCAAAGGCCGGTGCCAGCATCGGGGCGACTACGGTCACTTGAGCGCCGGCTTGCAGCAGTAGTGCGGCTTTACGCGCAGCAATTTCATTGCCGCCGACGACTAAACAATGCTTGTTTCGGATATCGAAAAAAATGGGTAAGAATTGCATGCGCTCAGTCACTCTCAAAAATTGGTTTGTTACTCGTGCCCGGCATAAATGCCCGGCCTGAAAATTTCCTTCTCGGATTTAGAGAAGGCCGTGGTGCACGGCTCGATCGCCGTTTCGAACTCTTCGCACCACGAGGGGTGGCTATAGGAGAGTTCCTTGAAGAACCATAGGCCGCGATCGGATTGGCAGGCCGCAGTCATCATTTGAATCTGCTCTCCCGCTTCCGGGCCGACCACGCAACCACCGAGCAATTGTCCGGTTTCGGCATCGTGTACGACTTCCACGAAGCCTTCGGTATCGTGATAGGCGCGCGCTTTGCCAGAACCGCCGAAGCTGGTGCGCGCGGCTTCCGGCGTGAAGCCGGCCGCTTCGGCTTGTTCTTCGGTTAATCCTACCGCGGCGATTTCCATCGCGGAGTGGATGACCATCGGCACTTTGAAATAATTAAATACCACTTGATTGCCATCGACCGCATTTGCAGCGGCAACTTTTGCATCGTGCAACGCAGCATTCGCCGTCATTGGACCTGGTTTCACATCGCCGATGGCGTAGATCCCCGGAACATTGGTTTCGAGATATTCGGAGGTGGCGATGTAGCCTTGCTTGTTGACGGCGATGCCCGCATTTTCCAAATTCAAACCCTCGAAAACAGGATTGCGCCCAACGGCAACCAACACCTTGTCGAAGCTGGCCTTGGTGCCGTCGCTGAATGTGACATGCGCTTTGCCTTGGTCTATCGTGGTCTGTGCAACGCTTAGATTAAGACGATAGTCTAGGCCGATGCGCTTGAATTTACGCTCCAGGCTGGCGCATGCGTGATCCGGAATGCGAGCGGTATGCAGCAATTGGTTTTCACGCTCTATCAAGCGCACTTTGGAACCGAACTGATGCATGAGGTAGGCGAGCTCAACGCCGATCGTGCCGCCGCCGATGAACAGCATGGTTTTCGGCAGGTGATCCAACTCGAACATGAACTCACGCGAACTAATTACGGTGTTGCCGTCAAATGGGCAGCTTTCCAAAGCGCGCGGCGCCGAACCGGTTGCGATGATGATTTTTTCCGCAGTCAAATGTTGGTGGTGATGATGCGCCTGATCGAGGGCTGCAACGGGATCGACTGGCTCGACCTCGATTTGATACGGGGCCGTGAAGCGCGCCTGGCCGTTGAAAATATGCACGCCGAGGCGCCGCAGCCATACCGGAAAATTGTTGCGAATGCCGTTGACCACCTCATCCTTGTGGTGCATCGCAGCAGAAAAATCACCTTGTACTTGCCCCACCAAGCCGCGGCCTTGCAACAGCTGTACATCCTCGATGAGTGAAGCCAAGTGGAGCAGGGTTTTTTTCGGAATACAGCCTTGGTTGAGGCAATTGCCACCGGGCAAGGATTTTTCGACGAGCGCGACCTTGGCGCCGCGCTGGGCTGCGCTTAATGCGGCCTTGTAGCCGCCTGGGCCGCTGCCGATCACGATCACGTCGAATGTTTGCATAATAACTGCCTCCGCACCCGCAATGCCTTATGCACCGCTCTCGCTGGCTTGTTCTGCGCTCTGCGTTTGCGGTGGGACGAAGATGAAGTGAAATTGCCCCGGTTCGAGTTCAACGAAATCCAAAGTGACGCCCTCGAGTAATTCACGGCTGTTAGGGCCAATCAAAATGTTGACGCCTTGAATCGCGATCTCCAAATCGAACTCGCGCTGCTCGTCAAAACCCATGCCGAAATCGATGTCGCCATTCGGTAAACGGCGCGCGGCAATGCGCAACGCCAAGGCTTCCGCAGCGTCCTGTGGCGGGGCGGAATTTTTAATTTGTTCGGCGGCTTGTGGCGTGACATTAAACATGAATTCTCCTGTTGCGATGCTTTAGATTGCGTTGCGCGCACGCTGTGGTTTGCCAATAATGCTTTTTATGCGGTCTACGAAACGTGCCGCCCAGTTGTAGCTGTCAAGACTGCGCAAGTGGGTGTACGAGGCCAGTAAATTTTTATGCACGATGCCATCTTGCGCGCCATTCACGCCATAGCCGCGTTCGACGTTGTAGGCGTAGATTAAATCCGCTGGTAGATGTTCCAAGCTGGAGTAATGAAATTCGTGCGCCATTACGGTTTTCGGCGGATGGGCGCTGGGCCAAGGAAATTGCTTGGTTTCTTTAAGCCGCACATAACCTCTTCCGACGGGTTTTTCATGCATCACGACATCGCCGGGTATGACACCGGCCATTTCATGTTTTTCACCCTGCCAGGAAATCGAGCGGGCGAGATACATCAGTCCGCCACATTCGGCATACGCGGGTAGTCCGGCTTCGATGGCGTCGCGGATTTCGCTGCGCAGATTTTGATTCGCCGCCAATTCAGATGCAAATACTTCCGGGAAGCCACCGCCGAGAAATAGGCCGTCGACGGCCGGAAGTTTCTTATCGTGTAGTGGGCTGAACGGCACTAGCTCCGCACCTGCGGCACGCAAAGCATCCATATCGTCTGCGTAATAAAAACCAAAGGCTTCATCTTGCGCAATGCCGATGCGGACGCCAGCGGGGGGCGTGGACACGTGTTCCATCGAACTTTGTGTACTACGTGGGATGGCCAGTGGCGGGGCGGATTGGGCAATCGCAATCAATTTATCGAGGTCGACTTGGTCGCCAATAATACGGCCCATTTCCGCTATGTGTTTAGTCGCCGCTTCTGATTCGTTGGCGGGCATCAAGCCCAGATGGCGTTCATCGATGTTAAGTGCTTTGTTATGCTGGATCATACCGACCACCGGGATGTCGGTGTAATGCTCGACGACGGCGCGGAGTTTGGCTTCGTGCCGACTGCCGCCGACATGATTCAGGATGACGCCGGCAATTTGCACCTCGCGGTCGAAGGCTTGGTAGCCTAATAGCAATGGCGCGACACCGCGGATGACGCCGCGCGTGTCCAATACGAGTACCACCGGCATGTTGAGCAGTTTGGCCAGTGCGGCATTGCTATTGCTGCCGTCCAATTCCAAGCCGTCATACAGGCCTTTATTTCCTTCCACGATGGAAATATCGGCATCTTGCGCATGGCGCGCGAATAGGCGCTGAATTTCATCGCGCTGCATCAGGTAAAAATCCAGATTGCGGCAAGAACGACCAGAGGCTGCGGATAGCCACATCGGGTCGATGTAGTCCGGGCCTTTTTTAAATGTTTGGACAATGTTGCCGCGCGCGCTCAGCGCTTGTACCAATCCGATGCTGACGGTGGTTTTACCCGAGGACTTGTGTGCTGCAGAGATGAGGATACGGTTCATAGGGCGCTCGAAAGGCTGGTATCGCCCAGGCTAGGAGGCTTTAAGCCAAGTCACCCGAGGGTGAAAGTTCGGGTAACTTGGCGCCAGATAAACTTGCCTTCTCGCGGTAGAAAATCGACTACGCTTTCTTATGCGGATCGACGTCAGCGTCGGCCAAGCTCGCAGGCAGAAAACGCAGCACTTTTATGCCGAGCGTCACAATCAGCAGTGCAATCGCAAGACCGCCTAAACCTAGCAGGGTCTCAGGCAAGCTCGGTGCATAGTGATGTGTTACGCCGTCGAAGAAGCTACTGCTTTGTTGCCAGCCAGGGAATATATCCAAGGGGAAGGCTTGGCCGCCGATAATGGTGACATACATTTGCGCTAGGCCGCCAACGACGATCATGAGGCAAGCAGCTACCAGCAGCGTACGCGATGCGCGCAGCTTGGCGTTCAGCAGAATAATCAAGGGCAGTACACCGCCGATGATGATTTGGCCAAGCCAGAACATGGTGGTGTAGATGCCGCCGTCCAGCAGAATGAATTTCTCCACCGCATGTTGCTTGGTGAAATATAAGTTTGTGAGGTGATATACAAACACGAAGTACAAAGACGCTGCGACGAAAACGCCAAGCAAACGCCCGAGACGTTGCAGGATGGCATCGCCTAGCGGACGGCCTGAACCGGTGTAGGCTGCAATCAAAACCAAGAGATAAAGCGCCATGCCGTAGGCAAAGGACAAGATAATGAACATGGGCGCCAGTAAGGCCGTGCTATAGGGTTCGCGTGCGACGAGGAAGCCAAAGATTGAGCCTGTACCCGTTGTGAGTACCAAGCGCCAAATAAAGGCGGCCATGCCCGCTGCCTTGGTGTAAGCACCCTTGGTCTTGTCCATCATGGTCCACAGATAGACGGCAACGAAGGTGAAGAAGCCGGTATACAGCAGGACGTTCCAGGCGAACACCGATTTGGGGTTTAAATAGGTCATGGCGATGATCAACCGATCGGGCCGTCCCAGGTCGAGCATGAGTACGGTCAAACCACCCGCGAGCAAGGCTATCGCCAACAGGCCGGAC
>JAKANO010000018.1 GCA_021812385.1 Pseudomonadota bacterium
GCGTGCCCAAAGATGGGTTATTCGTAGAAGTGACCGAAGGCGCGGTGAGCGTCACCAATGACGGCGGCGAAAAGATCGTCAGCATCGGCGAATATGCCTATGTGCCGGACAAAGCCACGCCGGCAGTCTTGTTGCCGGAAGACCCGGGCATCGGCGCAAGCCTGCCGTCGGACCTGGCGCTGCGACCGGGTGCCGGCGGCTTGCTGGGCTTTGGCGATAGTGCGTCTTGTACGCTGAAGTAGGGCGCGCGATTCAAGGATAATTTCCCAGGTTCAGGATTTCTAGGCCTGTGCTAAGCTTTGCACTCGCGCTATAAAGTCAAGCACTGTAATTTCAGGCATTTGCGGTTAAATCTGGACAAAATGCCCCCATTTGCGGCAAACTTGCCGTCATGAATGCAAAAGCTCCAGCCACAAAAGCGGCCAAATCGAGCAAGCTTGGCACCAAGAAGAACAAAAATATTCTGGTTCTCCACGGACCCAACCTGAATCTTTTGGGCAGCCGCGAGCCTGAACATTATGGTCGCGATACCTTGGCGCAGATCGATGCCCGCCTGCAAAAGCGTGCGGCGGCCAAGGCCAGCCTCGCCACGTTTCAAAGCAATGCTGAATCCGAACTAGTGGAGCGCATCCATCAAGCCGGCCGCGATGGCGTCGATTTCATTTTGATTAACCCGGCAGCTTTTACCCATACCAGCGTTGCTTTGCGCGACGCTATTGCCGCAGTCGGCATTCCGTATATTGAAGTACATCTCTCAAATGTATTTGCGCGCGAATCGTTCCGCCATCATTCTTATTTCTCCGATTTGGCGGTCGGCGTGATCAGCGGACTCGGCCCCCTGGGTTACGAACTCGCACTCGATTACGCGCTATCTAATTAAGCCTGAAGGAAATCACTATGGACTTACGTAAGCTGAAAAAGCTCATCGACCTCGTTGAAGAATCCGGTATCGCCGAGTTGGAAATCACCGAGGGCGAAGAAAAAGTGCGCATTACGCGCCATGCCGCCGGCCAGAACGTGGTCTATGCTTCCGCGCCCATGCAGCACATGATGGCGCCGCAAATGATGCCCGCCGCTGCGCCGGCCGCTGCGCCTGCCGTGCCAGCCGCGGCACCCGAGGCTGAGGGACATGCCGTGAAATCGCCCATGGTCGGGACTTTCTACCGCACGCCTTCGCCCGGCGCCAAGCCTTTTGTTGAGGTAGGCCAAAGCGTAAACGCCGGCGATACCTTGTGCATCATCGAAGCCATGAAACTGCTGAACGAGATTGAAGCCGATCAGGGCGGTGTGATTAAGGCGATTCTGGTTGAAACCGGCCAGCCGGTGGAATATGGCGAGCCGCTATTTATTATTGGGTAAATTCTTGAACCGCAGAGACGCTGAGGCGCAGAGGAAAACCAAATTGCTTTTCTCCGCGCCTCAGCGTCTCTGCGGTTAGTGAAGGTTTTAAATGTTTGAAAAAATTCTAATTGCCAATCGCGGCGAAATCGCTCTCCGCATTCAACGTGCTTGCCGCGAAATGGGCATCAAGACCGTCTGCGTGCATTCCGAGGCGGACTCCGAAGCCAAGTACGTCAAGCTCGCCGACGAATCGGTATGCATCGGTCCGGCGCCATCCAGCCTGAGCTATCTGAATGTGCCGGCGATCATCGCGGCGGCGGAAGTGACCGATGCCGAAGCCATCCATCCCGGCTACGGTTTTCTGTCGGAAAACGCCGATTTCGCCGAGCGTGTGGAATCGAGCGGCTTTGTGTTCATCGGCCCGCGCTCGGAAAGCATTCGTCTGATGGGCGACAAGGTTAATGCCAAGCGCGCCATGATCGAAGCGGGCGTGCCGTGCGTGCCCGGCTCGGAAGGCGCGCTACCGGATGACCCGGACCAGATTTTGCGCATGGGGCAGGAAACCGGCTACCCCGTGATCATCAAAGCCTCGGGCGGCGGCGGCGGACGCGGCATGCGCATCGTGCATACCGAATCGAATCTGCTGAATGCGGTCTCCCTGACCAAGGCCGAGGCGCAAACAGCGTTCGGCAATCCCGAAGTGTATATGGAGAAATTTCTCCAAAACCCGCGCCATATCGAAATCCAGATTCTGGCCGACGAGCATGGCAACGCGATTCATCTCGGCGAGCGCGATTGTTCGATGCAGCGTCGCCATCAAAAAATTATCGAGGAAGCGCCGGCGCCCTTGCTCGATGTGAAGTTGCGCAACAAAATCGGCGAACGCTGTGCTGCCGCCTGCCGCAAGATCAAGTATCGCGGCGCCGGCACGTTCGAGTTTTTGTATGAAGACGGCGAGTTTTTCTTCATCGAAATGAATACCCGGGTGCAGGTCGAACATCCCGTCACGGAATTCATTACCGGGATCGACATCATCCAAGAGCAAATCCGCGTCGCTTCCGGATTGCCGCTGCGCTATAAGCAAAAAGAAATCGAGTTTCGCGGCCACGCCATCGAGTGCCGCATCAATGCCGAAGATCCCTACACTTCGGTGCCCTCGCCGGGCCGCATTACGCAATATCACGCCCCTGGCGGTCCGGGTATTCGTGTCGATTCGCACGTGTATCAAAACTACTACGTGCCGCCGCATTACGATTCCATGATCGGCAAGCTGATCGCTTACGGCGATACGCGCGAGCAAGCCATTGCGCGCATGCGCATCGCCTTGTCCGAGCTGGTGGTGGATGGCATTAAGACCAATACGCCGCTGCACCAAGACTTGATGACCGATAAAGCCTTTGTTGAAGGTGGCGCGAGCATCCACTACCTGACGCATAAACTGGAAGCGTTGAAAAAAGCTTGAGTTGCGCACGCATGTGGCAACTCCTTAAAATCCCTGCCGACCAAGATGCCGCCGATCGTCTCAGCGACGCGCTGATGGAGCTCGGCGCGCTATCCGTGAGCATTGAAGACGCACATGCCGGCACCGCGCACGAGCAGCCGATTTTTGGCGAGCCGGGCATGGAGCAGGAAACTTGGCACGATAGTTTAGTCAGCGCACTGTTCGATCCTGCTGCGGATGTTGCCGGTATCTTGCGCGAAGCAAGCCAAGCCGCAGGCTTGCCGGCTGTGCCGGCGCACCGCATCGAAGCGCTGGCCGAGCAAGATTGGGTGCGCCTCACGCAATCGCAATTCGACCCGATTCAAATTTCAAAGCGCTTGTGGATCGTGCCTTCATGGCATGTGGCGCCCGATCCGAGCGCGGTCGTCCTGGTGCTCGACCCGGGGCTCGCTTTCGGCACCGGCAGCCACCCGACCACGCGCTTATGTTTGCAATGGTTGGACAGCAGCTTGCCGGAAAATGCTTCGGTGCTGGATTACGGCTGCGGTTCCGGCATCTTGGCCATTGCCGCTAAAAGATTGGGTGCAGGCAGGGTGGTGGGGGTCGATATCGACCCGCAGGCGGTGCAAGCGGCGCGCGACAATGCGCAACAAAATGCGGTCGATGTCGACTTCTATTTGCCGGACGCCATACCTGAGGCACAATATGCCGTGGTGATCGCAAACATCCTTTCCAATCCGCTGAAGGTTTTGGCTCCGTTGCTGGCGGCGCGCACGCAGCCGCACGGCCAGATCGTGCTGTCCGGCATTCTCGCCGAGCAGGCGGAAGAAATGCGTGCGCTGTATGGAGCGTGGTTCGACATGCGTCCCGCCATCATCGACGAAGGCTGGGCTTGTCTTACTGGTGTGAAGGCTGGTGAGAAGGCTGGTGAGAAGGCCGGTGTTACGGCAGGGGCAAAACCATGAACACGATGCATACCACGTGCCCATCCTGCCATGCGGTATTCCGGGTCAAGCCGGAGCAGCTGGAAGCCCATGCCGGCAAAGTGCGCTGCGGCAAGTGCGCTTATGTATTCAACGGATTTGAAACGCTGATCACGCCGATCGAAACCGTCAGCTTAATGGCGCCATACGACGAGGATGAGGATGGCGGGGCCGAGGAAGAATCCGTAAAGATAGAACCCTCCGCAGAAGAACCTGACGCCGTTGCAGTGCAACCGGAAACAGTCGAAGTCTACGACGTGCGCCCGGTAACCATTTCCGAAACGATTTCCGGTTCATTCCCGCTGCAGACCGACGAGCAAATTGCGCGCGAAGCGGAAGAGATCAATCGCGTCATCGCCGCTAATTCCCATCCGGATTTAATCGACGAGTCCGGCCAGCAAACGCAAGGGCTTAAACCCGGCTTAAAAATCACGCCGGAACTGCAAGCCAAGCTGAATAACCTGCAACAACAGCTGACCCAGCAAGAAAAGCATGCGCGCTGGCATTTTCTAGGCTGGGGCCTTGGGCTGTTGGTTTTATGCCTAGTCTTGGCCGGGCAGTCGATTTATTTCTTCCGTAACACCGTCGCCGCCTATTACCCCGAAACCAAGCCGCTGCTCAATACCGCTTGTAATCTGTTGGGCTGCAAGGTCGGATTGCTGGCGAATATCAATCTCATCAAGTTGGATGGCGCGGAACTGCAAGCGTTGCCGGATAAACCCAGCATCGTTACCTTCAGCGCCACCATGCGCAACAGCGCGGCTTATCGGCAGGTCTATCCAAAGTTGGAACTAACGCTAACCGATGTCACCAATCATGCGCTGGCGCGCCGCTATTTCGCGCCGAGCGAATATTTAGCGCAAGGCACGAAGATCGAAAGCGGCTTGCCAGCCCAGGATGAAGTGCCGGTTAAGCTCACTTTAGACTTGGATCGCTTGGACGCGGTGGGATACAAATCGCGCGTGTTTTACCCTTAAGGCGGTGACGGCTGCATGACCGCGCTGGCGCCGGCGTCTTGCCCCTGCGGCTCTACTCTTTCCTATGCCCAATGCTGCATGCAGTATCACACCGGCGCAGCGATTCCGCCCAGCGCCGAAGCCTTGATGCGTTCGCGCTACACGGCCTATGTGCTGGGGCATGCGGATTATCTCCAAGCGACCTGGCACCCCAACAACTTGCCGCAGCCATTCGCGTTGGACGATCAGGAGCGCATGCAATGGCTCGGCTTGCAAGTGAAGCGGCATGAAATCCAGGATGACAAGCACGCCACGGTGGAATTCGTTGCACGCTACAAAATCAACGGCCGGGCGCATCGTCTGCACGAAGTGAGCCGCTTTGTGCGCGAAGCTGGGCGCTGGTATTACTTGGATGGGGCGATCGATTAGCGGAAGCCGCTAGGCAATGCAGGCAAAAAAAGTCCGGCCAATTCCGCCGGACGAAAATACAGCTTACTCGGATACTGCTGGGGGGATCGTGCTTCTAAAACGGGGAGTGCGCAACGCCAGGGGCGGGCGTTTCTGCAACCCGTGCAGCGCCGACAGTCGTTTCGCGATTCGGCGTGGCCAGGACGATGGCGGTGGCGAGTGTCAGGCTAAAGGCTAAGCCGACGCCGATGGCGGCCAGCGCGATCAGCGCGAAATCGCGATAAATAGAATGATTGATTTGCGTGGCTTGTTGCGATGCATTCATGAGCGGCTCCTTCCAAAGTGACAACGCTGCGTGCGTGAAGCGTATTTAAGCGCTGCATGCGGGCATGAGCGGGAATGGAAAGGGGCAAATCGGGGATGAATTGTGGCAAAAAAATGGCAAAGGCCATGGCGTGCCAGCTTGAACCCGGCGCAGCGGCCGTGTTGATATGCGGTGCATCGGGGCTAAATCTGCTACGAAACCTGTGCCCGCATGCTATTTGGCTAAAGTCCGGCTGCCCACTGGCCGATAGTAATAAAAGCCTATCCGTCATTACGGTTCGGCCCAATGAAACTAAAAACCCTTTTTCTTCGCATTCGGGAGGAATTTTGTCGCGCTTAATGCTCTTATTGTTGGCTGTGCTGTTGCCCTGGTTGGCTTTAGAAGCGCACGCGGAAACGCCAGCCGGCGGCTACAGCTTCGGTATTGGGCCGGTGCAATCGGCGGTTGAACTCGCCAAGCGCTGGACGCCGGTGATGCAATATTTGAGTGAAAAAAGCGGCGTGCCATTGCAATTCAAGACCGCCAAAGACATTCCGACTTTTCAGCAGCAAATGCGTGACGGCATTTACGATTTTGCCTACATAAACCCCTATCTCTATCTCGAGAATCACAGGGTATCCGGCTATGACGCGTTCGCGCGGGAAAAAGGCGGCAAGCTGGTCGGCGTGTTGGTGGTGAAAAAAGACGGGCCGATTCAGGACGCAATGCAATTGCAAGGGCAGGCCGTGGCCTTCCCTACGGCCGGGGCTTTGGCCGCAACTTGGCTGCCTTTGGGCATGCTAAAAGACAAGGGTGTGCATGTGACGCCGCGCTACGTGAACTCCATGGAGTCGGTATATCGCTCGGTAGCGAAAGGTTTATTCCCGGCCGGGGGCGGCGAATTGCGTACGCTCGGCACCATTGATCCGGACGTCAAAAACCAACTCCGCGTTTTATGGACCTCGGATGGCTTGCCGCCCTTCACCTTCGTGGCACATCCGCGGGTCCCTAGAGCGGCGCTGGCCAGGGTGCAAAAAGCCTTTGAGGAGATGGGGCAAGATCCGCAGGGGCAGGCCTTGCTCAAGGCGAATAATTTCAAGGGTATCGAAGCCGCCACCGATGCAGACTACAACGCCATGCGCAAACTGAACATCCGCCCGGTGGAAGCCAGATAATGTCCTTCCGCTTAAAGATCATTTTCGGCGTGGTCGCCATCCAGGCCGTTATGTTGCTGATCATGATCTGGAGCGGCCTGACGGTGCTCAGGGATTCCAACGAACAAGCGCTATTGAAGCGCACCGAAACCACCGCCAAGCTGTTTGCCTCCACCACCCAATCGGCGGTACTGGCGACCGATCTCTCGGCGCTGGAAAGTTTCGTGGATGAAGTGCTGTCCAACCCCGGTATCGTGTATGCGCGGGTATTGTCGAAACAGGGCGTGCTGGCGGAAGGCGGAGAGAAGTCGGTGCTGGCGCGAAAATTTGTGGCGGACACCAGCCTGGCTTCCACGGCCAATGATGGCGTGTTCGACGCCTATGCCGATATCACGATCTCGGGCGAGCAATATGGGCGGGTCGAGATCGGTTTTTCCACTACCGCGATTCAGTCCTTGATCGAAAACACGCGCAGCAAGGCGCTGTTGCGCGCCCTGTTCAGCCTCCTGCTGATGGGTTTGTTTTCATGGGTGTTGGGACACTATCTCACGCGCGGTTTGAATGCCTTGCAGTTGGGCGCGAAGCAAATTGCCGAGGGCGACCTGGGTTATCGGATCAATGTGCGCGGCAAGGACGAGTTGGCGCAAACCGCGCTGGCGTTCAACGATATGTCGGCCAAGCTGAAGCACCTGGATGAAGAGCGCGTTAAGAAGGAAGCCGAGATCCACCTGCTGAACCAGGCCTTGGAGCAGCGCGTCATCGATCGCACGATCCAGTTGCAGGACGCCAACAAGCAATTGGAACACCAAGCCATGCACGACACCTTGACCAGGCTGCCGAATCGGGCCTTGTTTCACGATCGGCTGCGCAACACGCTGGCGAGCGCGGAGCGCTCGCAGAAATTGTTCGCGCTGGTGGGTTTGGACCTGGATATGTTCAAGGAAGTCAACGACACGCTGGGTCACCACGCCGGCGATTTGGTGCTGCAGCACGTCGCCAATGCCTGCAACAAAATTTTGCGCGATTCGGATACCGTGGCGCGCATGGGCGGGGACGAATTCGCGATTCTGCTGCCGGATGTGACGGACCTGGAACGTGCGGTGCATGTCGCGCAACGCGTGCTGGAAGCGATCAAGGAGCCATTGCAAATCGACGGGCGACTGATCGAGATTGGCGCCAGTCTCGGCATCGCGATGTTTCCGCAGCATGGCGCAGACGAAATCGCGCTGATCACGCATAGCGATGCCGCCATGTATGAGGCGAAGCGGCATAAAAAGGGCGTGGTGGTCTACCAGTCGGAAATGGGCGAGGGCAAGTCCGAAGCCGTGGCGCTGAAAGGCGAGTTGCGGCGCGCGATCAGCGAAGGCGAGATGCTGCTGCATTACCAGCCCAAGATCGATATCAACAGCAATGTGGTCAGTGGCGTTGAAGCGCTGGTGCGTTGGCAGCATCCGCGCCTGGGCTTGCTCTATCCGGACACGTTTATCAACCTGGCCGAGCTATCCGGCCAGATCAAGCCGCTGACGCAGGAGGTGTTGCGCTTGGCGATGAAGCAAATCCGCGAATGGAGCGACCTGGGCCATGCCTTCACGGTGGCGGTGAATATTTCGGCGGTGAATTTGCAGGACAAAGGCTTCCCCGAGTCCGTCGCCGCGATGATTGCCGAGTATGAAGTGCCGAGTCATCTGCTGGAGCTCGAAGTGACCGAGACCGCCATCATGAATGAACCGATTGTCGCCATCGAAAACATCCGCAAGCTGGCCCATATCGGCATCCAAATGTCGATCGACGATTTCGGCACCGGCTATTCGTCGATGGCCTACATCCAGAAGCTGCTGGTGGCCAAGATCAAGATCGATAAATCCTTCGTCATGGACATGGGCTCGCAGGAGAAAGATGAAGTGATCGTGCGCTCCACCATCGATCTTGCGCATAACCTGGGCCTCAAGGCCGTGGCCGAAGGCGTAGAGAATCAGGCGGCCTGGGACAAGTTGCGCGAGTTGGGGTGCGATTCCGCTCAGGGGTATTTCATGAGCAAGCCATTGTCGGCTGAAAAATTCATGGAGTGGATTCGATGTTCGCCCTGGGGCGGGCAGGTCGGCGCCGATATCAAAAAGGTCGGCAGCTAGCACAGTGGGGAGCAAGCGATGATGCGATTATTAAACTGGCTGGTTTTATTTTGTTGCGTTGCCGGCTTCGCGCATGCGGAGACGGGCGGCCAAGTGCTGACCTTTGGCATTACTCCGCAGCAATCGCCCACTGAAGTCGCCAAGTTGTGGGGGCCGATTTGCCAATACCTCAGCAAGCGCACCGGCTATCAGGTTCAATTTAAGACCGCCAAGGATTTGCATGCCTTCTGGACGGAAACCGATGAGGGCGCTTTCGATCTCGTTTATATCAATCCGCTGCGCTACGTTAATGCCCATGCAAAGTCAGGCTACAACGCCTTTGCCAGGGATGGCGAAGCGCCGCTGGTGCTCATTATCGTGGCGCACAAGGATGGGCCGGCGCGCCTTGAGGACCTGCAGGGAAAAAAATTGGCCGTGCCGCATTTGATGGCGCTTGCGGCGCAAATACCGCAAGCTTATTTGCACGGGAAAGGGATCGAAGTCGGCTTGGCCGCGGTCAACAGCCACGATTCAGTGTACCGAACGGTCGAAAAAGGCTTGTATCCGGCGGGTGCGAGCAATCTGCGCATATTCGGCACGCTCGACCCGGCCGTGCAAGCGCAATTTCGCGTGCTATGGAAGTCCGAGCCGCTGCCGCCGTTCGCCTTCGCGGCGCATCCCCGCGTCTCGCCCAAGGTGGTCGAACGCATTCAGCATGCGTTGCTGAAAATGGATGGAAATCCGGAAGGCCGCGCGTACTTGGCCGCGCTCAATGTAAAAGCGATCGTGGCGGCCAAGAATAGCGACTACGACATCCTGCAAAGGATGAAGCTGAAGCAGGAATGAAGCGGCCGCCACGCGCGGCGTGTTAGATGAAGTGCTCCCGCGCCAAGTTCTGATGGCTCATATTTTCGGACATGAGCTTGAATGCCCGGCCTTGCATCTGCCGCACGCGTTCCAGGGAAACGCCCAATTCATTGGCGAGTTCGGTCAAGGTGGCATTGTCGTAGTTATGCAGGCCAAAGCGCCGTTGCACCAGCATTTTTAGCTTGCTGGGCAGGGAATCCACCAATTGCTCAATATGTTTCTCGATGTTCTTGGACTGCGCGCGGTCTTCCAGCGATTGGCCGTTCTCGTCCGCCATCACGTCGGCAATCGTCGATTCCGGATCGACATCGAGCGGCGCATCTAGGTAGGTCAATTGAATGTTGTGTCGCAGTAGTTGCTGCACATCTTCTTCCGAATGACCCGAGATGGATGCAATATCGGCAACGCTCGCATGTTTGACGCCATTGACTTCGAGTTGGTGCTTGATGCGCAGGCAGGATTTGAGTTGCTTGTGGATATGCATCGGCAGGCGAATAGAGCGCGCCTGGTTCACGAGCGAACGCTCGATATCGTGGCGGATCCACCAGGAAGCGTAGGTCGAAAAGCGGAAGCCGCGCTCCGGATCAAATTTTTCCAGCGCATGGATCAGGCCCAAGTTGCCCTCCTCGATCAAGTCGAGAAACGGCACGCCGCGATCGAGGTAGTGTTTTGCAATGCTCACCACCAGCCGCAGGTTGTGGCTGATCATTTTCTCGCGTGCGTCGAGATCGCCCGCGCAGGTTCGTTGTGCGAGGTAATGCTCCTCGCTGGGTTTTAATAAAGGGATCTTGCCGATATCGTTTAAATAGAGTTGCACCAAGTCGGCGTTATCATCCGCCACGTTCTCAATGGTGGCTTCTATCTCGGTATCCAATGCTTCTTTGTCAGCGATTTCTTCTGTAATCTCTTGCGGTTCATTTGCCCACATGTTTTTTTCCCTTCTCTTCTTTAACCAATAAACTGCGAAAAAATAAAAAGCCAAGACCACGTCGCAACGGCGCTTCAGGATTGCGGCAGCCTGACGGGAAACTATTTAAATTAGAGGAATTGCACGACGATTTGTAAGCATGAAGTCATGCTAGGCATTGACATCCGGCCTGTATATCCGTACGGACAGCTACGTAGTTACGCGTAGATTGTTTTACTTAAATATACGTATAACCAATGGCCTATATCGGAAGATATATAGCGTATAACAGGCTTAATCGATGTTACAAAGATGATGCAAATGGCTGAGTTCGAGCAGGCTGGATGCGCGGCATTTGATCAGAATATTTTGCCGATGCACGTCGACAGTACGTGGGCTAAGCCCCAGTTGTTTGGCGATTTCCTTGCTGGAAGCGCCTTGTAGCAGATGGTTAAACACCTCTTGCTCGCGGCTGGATAAGCGCGCCAGCAGTTCACGCGCCGTGGCTATCTCAGTGCGCCGTTCATGGCGCCGCCGATCCAGCAGCAGTGCGTTGTTTACGCGCCCCAGCAGGATGTCCGCGGGTACTGGCTTTTGCAGGAAATCGTAGGCGCCTGCTTTCATCGCCCGCACCGACATCTGCACTTCGCCATGGCCGGTTAGAAAGATGATCGGCATCTCGACGCCGCGTTCGGTGAGCTTCGCCTGGGTTTGCATGCCATCCATGCCGGGCAAACGGATATCGAGCACGATACAGCCCTCTGATTGCGCGTCACATGCGCTTAACAAGGCCTCTGCCGAATCGAAAGCGCGTACCGCGAGCCCTTCGGCACACAGAATATCGTCTAAGCTGCGCCGCACCGCTTCATCGTCGTCGACGATATAAACTGTTCCACTCATATTGTGGCCACTGGCAATGTGAATTTAAAACAGCCGCTCATTCCCGGCTCGGCCCAGATGCGGCCACCGTGATCTTCCACGATCGAGCGGCTAATCGCCAGCCCCATGCCAATGCCGTTGTTTTTAGTGGTGTACAGGGGGTCGAAAACCCTTTTTGCCGCTGCCGCATCCAGGCCAGAACCGTTGTCCCTAACCGTGGTAATCAGCACATTGTGCACCACATCGAGTTGGGTCGAAATATGAATAGCGCCATTACCCAAGATATTTTGGCTGACGACATCTGCCGCGTTTTCCATCAGGTTGATGAACACCTGCTCGATTTGCGAAGCGCGCATCAGCACCATGGGCAAGGAATTGGGCAGATCCAGCGTCACGCGGATTTTGCGATTGCGCATGAGGGTGCTCATCAGTGAGTTTGCCGCTCGCACTAGCGTATTGAGATCAGAGGCCGCCATTTCCTGTGGCTGCCGGGCCAAAAAATTGCGCAAATCGCGGATCTCTTGGGCTGCGCGCTCCGATTGGGCCACGATATCGGCAAGGGTTTCCTGCATCCGTCCTGGCGCGTCGGTGCCACGGCGTAGACGCGCCAAGCCTGCCTCGGCGAAGCTGCGCACTGCTGACAAGGGTTGATTGAGTTGGTGGGCGAGCAGTGCAGCGAATTCCCCCGCGATGTGCATGCGCTGCATTTGCGCAATATTTTCCTGGTGCAGGTAGCGCTCGCGTTCCTGGTCCGCTTGCTTGCGTTCGGTGATGTCGAAGCAGATGCCGATCATCCGCAAATGATCGCTGGGCGAGCCCTTCACCTGTTGTCCTCTCGAAGCAATCCAATGTACGGATTCATCTGGATGAACCACGCGAAACTCTATGTAAAACGCTTCTTGGTGTGTCAGCGCATGATCAACGCCTTGCTGCACCTGGCCTCGGTCTTCGGGGTGAATCGGCGCAAAGGCTTCGGCCGCTTGATTGTTGAATGTTGCGGGATCGATACCGAAGAGGGAAAAATGCTTTTCATTCCACAGCACCGTATCCGTCAGCATGTTCCAATCCCACAAGCCCATTTCTGCAGCGCTGAGCGCCAAATTAAGCCGCTGTTCACTGGTGCTTAGTTCTACTCCCGCCTGCAAGCGTTCGTTAAATAAACGGGCGTTGTCGAGCGCAATAGCGGCGGTTGTGGCCAGTTGCTGGGCGAAATACACCTCGGCCTCCGAGAAGGCATGCGACCCGGAGTGGTAATTGAAGCACATGACGCCAAGCGTTTTATTGCGGGCGATGAGCGGCGCCACCAGTGCCGCGCGAATATTGTATTGACGCAGATAATCGCGATTAATTCGGGGATCTTGCAAGGCGTCGTCGACCATAATGATTTGGCGCGACTGGATCGCAAGGACAGCATGTTGCGCCTCCTGGTCCGACACCGCCGTGCCGATGGTGATGGCGGGCAGGCGATATACGTCGCTGATCAGCCAGTCATGCTCATTGCGCAGCAAAATCGCGGCTGTTTCGCTGCCGAGCGCGCGCGTACCTTCGCTCAGCAGTCGCTGTGTGATCTCATGGAAATCGAGCGTCGAATGCAGCGCAACATTGATCCGGTTCAGGGCTTCGCTGAGCAGCGTGGTTTGATTTAAAGCCGCCTCGATACGCTTGCGCAAGCTAATGTCTTCGCCGATTGCGATGACATGATCCGGCTTTGGGCTGAAGGCGGAAATGCGGATCCATTTGTTTAGCGCCCCGATATAGCCCTCGAAATCTTCCGCTTGGCCGCTTAGCGCAACGCGGCCGTAGACCTCCAATAATTCGGGCGGGGATATCCGTCCTGGAAAAATTTCACTGGCGCGCTTACCCGCAAGATTCGGAGTGCCGAGCAAACGTTCCAGCGCCGGGTTGGCGTCTAGGTAGAGCCAGTCTGTTGCGCGGCCTTGCGCATCATAGAACACCTGAGAATACGCGACCGCTTCTTGCATGCCGTCAAACAGCAGATGGTAATGCGTTTCGCGTTCTTGCTGCACCATGGCGGCTTGAGCGCTGGCGATGATGGCGATCGTCTGGCTCAGGAAATGATCGATCTGGTGTAAATCCTGCATGGCAGGCTGCCATGGGCGGCGGGAGTAGGTGGAAAGCGCACCGATCAATTGGCCGTCTCTATTATGCAGCGGCGTGCTTTGCACGGCGCGGGCATGGCAGGCCAAATGCGCCGCCAGCGCCGGCGTTCCGATAAACAGCGGGCTATGCGCCACGTCGTCGATGATCACGCGCACATCTTGCTGTAGCGCAATGCTGCAAGCTGTTTGGCTTGCTTCGGCACTGTCGATGAAGTCGACCCAAGACTTGTCGAGTCCACGCTGCACCGCAATTTTTAGGCGGCCCGTGCTCGGGTTGTACAGCTGGATATTGCCCATGTCGGCATGCGTAATGGCGATGGCCGCCGCCATGATCTCGTCCAAGACTGCCGGCAGCGCGCCATCGCGCATGAAGCGCGCAATGATCTGTTGCAGCCAATGTGAAATTTCCGCGTCTTGCGCTATGGGTTCAAGTTTCATACCGGGCTGGGCTGGGTTGATCGGCGTCATTTCGGTTTTTCCAATTGTAGGAAAAAGCACTAAAGTCTTCGGGCATAAGCGTTACAAATCGAAAAGCGGTTTGAATCAAGCTTGCTTGACGCTTATTTCAGGGCATTCATGGCGCTGATTTGTGTGGCGTACCAGAACGCGCCCTGATCGAGAATCGCATAACCTGTATTAAGCGCGCCCAGGGCGCGCGTGCGCAAGTCCTTGCCGCCGAGCTGCCAGCTGGTTTTGATCAACAATGCGGCGGGAGAGAAGCTCGCGCCATCGGCTACGATGCGTTGATAGTAAGGGCGCGCCAGCAAGGGCTGCTGTTCGAGTTGCCAGCCGCGCGCCGTATGGAATTTATCCCAGGCCTGCGTGGCGAGCTTGCTGGCCAGTTCGCGATCTGCATCGCTATTGACCAGGCGGGCATAGGCAGCCAAGCCAGTGCTCACATCAGCGTAGTCTTCGAGGTCCGCCGGACCCAGGTTTTTGCCTTGCGCCATGCCTTTGAGGAGGCTTTGCGGCGTGATGAGTTTGGCGACGAGAAAATCCCGCAGTTGCTGGGCGGCGGGGCGCAGTCGCGCATCAGTCGCCGCCGCTTCCGACAAGGCGATGAGCGCTAAGCCGTTTAAGCCGGCAAGGAGCTTGTCATCCTTCGGCAGGGTGCGTTTGGCGCGCTCCACTTTTAATTTGGCGTAAATCACATCTAGGCGTGCGCGCTCCGCTTGGGTGGGCGTGGTGTGATGTACCGGCAGGTAACCATACGCGGATTCGGCGGGCGCATCGAGCCGCCATATTTTCGCGATCAGCTTGAATTCGGCCGGGGCCAGCATTTTTTGTAACGCCGTTTTATCCCACAAATACACGCCGCCTTCGCGATCCTGTGCGTCGACGGCGGAAAGGCTGGTGATGAAGGCGCCGCTTTGCGCGTCGCGCATATCCGCCAGCATGAAGTCGAGCGTGCCCAGCGCGATGTCGCGATAGGCCGGCTGATGCAGCACCTTGGCCGCTTGCAGGTACAGGCTGGCCAGCTGCGCATTGTCGTACAACATTTTTTCATAGTGCGGCGTTTGCCAATCCGGGTCGACGGTGTAGCGGAAGAAGCCGCCGCCGATGGCGTCGTGCAGCCCAAGGCTGGCCATGCGATCCAGGCTTAAGCGCAAGAATGCGGCGAGCTTGGGGTTGGGCGCCTGGCGCTGAAACTCCAGCAGTGCCGCGAGTTGCGGGGTTTGCGGGAATTTATTCACGGCGCCGAACCCGCCGCGAAAAATATCCGCTTGCGCCAAGGCCTCGTCGACAAAACGCTGGCGATACAGCACGGCCACGGGGGGCGCGAATTTCGCATCGAGTTTTTGCGGTTCAGGCATTTCTTGCGCCGCATCCTTAGCGGCTTTTGCCAAGGCCGCACCGTTTTGCTGCCAGCCTTGGCTCAAGCGGGCGATGAACTGCAAAAAATTCTGCGGTGGCGCATATAAGATGGTCGTGAGCGGATAGCCTTCCGGCGTGACAAAGACATTTAAAGGCCAGCCGGATTGGCCGCGCGTCGCCTCGGCAAAGGCTTGCAGTTCCGCATCCAGCGCGCCGTTGATCTCACGGTCTACTTTCACCGGAATGAAGTAGGCATTCAGCACCTTGGCGATTTCGGGATTCTTGTAACTCTCGCGCTGCATGACGTGGCACCAGTGGCAGGAGAAATAGCCGATGGAGACGAACAGCAGTTTGCCTTCTTTGCGCGCCCGCTCCACGGTCTGGGCGTTCCATTCCTGCCAGGCGACGGGATCGTGGCCGTGCAAGGCGAGATAGGGCGAGGGATTGTTTGCCAGCTGATTATCGAGCGCGGGACTATCGAGCGCGCTGGCAAGCGCACTGGCAGGGAAAGCGATGAGCAAGGCCAAAATCGTGAAGAGATAGCGTCTCATGCGATTTCCTTATTTTTGTTTTTCGGTTTCTTCCATGCGATCCAATTCGGCATCCATTTCATCCTCCGCCAGCGGACGATAAGGCTCATCTTCTTCCGGGGCTGGCTTGCTGATGAACGACGAAACCAGGATGCCTAACTCGTATAACAGCCACAGCGGTACCGCCAACATGAATTGCGAAATGACATCCGGAGGCGTGAAAATTGCGCCGATGACAAAGGCGCCGACGATGACGTAAGGCCGAATTTCCTTGAGTTTGGCGACACTGATCCAGCCCATCTTTACCAGCAGGACTACCACCACGGGTACTTCGAAGGTGATGCCGAAAGCCATGAACAGCGTCAACACAAAATCCAGGTATTTTCCGATGTCGGTCATGACCGCCACGCCTTGGGGCGCGGTCTTGGTGATAAAGCCGAACACCAGCGGAAACACGGCGAAATAAGCGAAGGCCATGCCGAGAAAAAACAGCAGGGTGCCGGAAACGATCACCGGCAAGGCGAAGCGCTTTTCATGTGCGTACATGCCCGGCGCGATGAAGCGCCAGAGTTGATAGAGGATGAACGGCAGTGCGATCAAAAACGCTGCCATGCCCGTTACCTTCATCGGCACGAAAAACGGCGTGGTGACTTCGGTGGCGATCATCTGCCCGCCCTTGGGCAAAGTTGAGAGCAAGGGTTTGGCGAGTAGGCTATATAGCCGATTTGCGCCCGGATAAAAAAACAAGGCAATGAAAACAGCGATCACTGCGACCACGCAGCGCAACAAGCGATCACGCAACTCCAGCAGATGGGAAATGATGCTTTGTTCGTCGCTCATTTCACGTTATCGGAATTTGGTTTCGGCACCGGTTCAACCGGCGCCAAGGGCAGTTCCAGTTGCGGTGTCTGTTCCGGCACGGGCGCCGCTGGCGTTTCATGCGTCGTCGGCTCATCCACAAATTCGAGCGAGGAAGCGGCCGGCGCATCGATGGCGGTCATTAAATGATGTTCGGTTTGCGCCGCTTCCTTGCGAATCGAATTTTCCATGCCACTCGCGGCATCTTTCACTTCTTGGAATTGCGACTTGAGGTTTTTATAGTCTTCCGCATCCATTTCGCGCTTGACCTGATCCTTGACCTCGGAAGCATAGCGCTGCATCCGTCCCAACAAATGGCCGACCGTGCGCGCTACTTTGGGTAGGCGCTCCGGGCCTAGCACGATCAAGGCGACCACGCCGATGACGAGAAACTCTGAGAAGTCGATGCCGAACATATGCTTGGAGTGAGGCGAGCAGTGTTAGGAGTGTGGCGTAAAGCGGCGCGGGAATTCCTCTTCACGCCGCACCCCTAACGCCTTACATGCCTTTGGTCTTGTCCTTGACTTCTACGTCGATGGTTTGGCCGGTGCCGGAATTGTCGCTGACTTGCTTCGGCGTACTTTCTTCCTTCACGGCCTCTTTGAAATTCTTGACGGCCCCGCCCAAATCGCTGCCGATGTTGCGTAATTTCTTGGTGCCAAAAATGACCAGCACAATCACCAACACGATTAACCAATGCCAAATGCTGAAGCTACCCATGTCCTTGCTCCTAATAAAATTAAATTTTCGGTATGCGCTCGCCGCCGCCGAATACATGCAAATGCAAATGAAACACTTCTTGCCCGCCGCCGCGGCCGGTGTTGATCATGGTGCGAAAGCCTTGATCCAAACCGTACTCCAGCGCCAGCTTCGGCGCCAATAACAACAGTTTTCCGAGTATCGCCTGGTGCTGCGCAGCGCAACTAGCCAGCGACTCCACATGCGCCTTGGGAATCAACAGCAAATGTACCGGCGCTATCGGATGGATGTCGTGAAACACCAGTACATCCTCATCTTCGTAAGCCTTTTTGCTTGGGAGTTCCCCGCGCGCTATCTTGCAAAACAGGCAATCGTCCATGTTTATTCCCCAGCGACTTATTCTTTAGCCCGGGCGGCTTTTTCGGCAATGCCGGACAGGCCTTCGCGCCGCGCCAGTTCGTTCAATATATCATCCGGGTGCAAACCCTGCTGCGCCAGCAAAACCAGGGTATGAAACCACAAGTCCGCGACTTCATACACGACTTGGCCCGGATCATTGCCCTTGGCCGCGATAATGGTTTCGGCCGCTTCTTCGCCGATTTTTTTCAGGATGCTGTCCAGCCCCTTGGCATACAGCTTGGCGACATAAGAGCTTTGCGGGTCGGCGCTTTTGCGCGCTTCCAGCGTCTCGGCCAAACGGTTCAGGATATCGCTCATTTTTTATAAATCTCGGCCGGATCTTTTAACACCGGCTCCGTATCCACCCAGGCCATATGGTCGAGTTTCTGAAAAAAACAGCTATGCCGCCCGGTGTGGCAGGCGATGCCGCCAATTTGCTCGACCGTGACTAAAAGAACATCCTCATCGCAATCGAGGCGAATGTCTTTTACTTTCTGCACATGGCCGGATTCCTCGCCCTTGTGCCACAACTTCTTGCGGCTGCGCGACCAATACACCGCTTCGCCGGTTTCGACGGTTTGCTTCAGGGCATCGCGGTTCATCCAGGCGAACATCAGCACTTGCCCCGTGCCCGCCTCTTGGGCGATCACCGGCACCAAGCCGTCGTGGGTCCAATTTACTTTGTTGAGCCAGTTGTCAGACATGCAAACGATTCTATGAAATCCGGAGAAAGGGCTTTATTTTACACCGGTTGCGGTGATTTAGCCGTGTCGATGTTGGAGGGAATTACAGCCGCATTTCAATGCCGTGCTGCGCCATGTATTCCTTGGCTTGGCGCACGGTGTATTCGCCGAAGTGGAAAATGCTGGCGGCGAGTACGGCGTCGGCATGGCCCTCCTTGACGCCGGCGACCAGATGGTCGAGATTGCCCACGCCGCCGCTGGCGATGACGGGAATATCCACCGCGTCGGACACGGCGCGGGTCAGCGGCAGGTTGAAGCCGATTTTGGTGCCGTCGCGATCCATGCTGGTGAGCAGGATTTCCCCGGCGCCCAGGCGTTCGACTTGTTTCGCCCATGCCACGGCGTCGAGGCCGGCGTTCTTGCGGCCGCCGTGGGTAAACACTTCCCATTTGCCGGGGGCGGTTTCCTTGGCGTCGATGGCGACCACGATGCATTGCGCGCCGTAGCGCGCCGAGGCATCGGCGATGAGCTGCGGATTCAATACGGCGGCGGTATTCATCGAAACTTTGTCGGCGCCGGCATGCAATAAACGCCGCACGTCGTCCACTTGGCGCACGCCGCCGCCCACGGTGAGCGGAATGAATACCTGCGCTGCCACTGCTTCGATCACGTGCAGGATCACGTCGCGCTCGTCCGAGCTGGCGGTGATATCGAGGAAGGTCAGCTCGTCCGCGCCCTGTTCGTCATAGCGTTTGGCGATTTCAACGGGATCGCCCGCGTCACGCAAGGACACGAAGTTGACGCCCTTGACCACGCGGCCGGCGGTGACGTCGAGACAGGGGATGATGCGTTTGGCAAGGGACATAGGGGTGAGCAGTGAACGGGGAACGGTATCGGGGAGTGGGTTTTTTCTGCTAACGGCTGCCTGCTTAGCGCTTACCCAATTCGTCGGCCAATTTTTGCCCGGCGACGAAATCCAGCGTGCCTTCATAGATCGCGCGGCCGGTGATCGCGCCCATGATGCCTTCGGCTTCGACCGCGCATAGCGCCTTGATGTCGTCCAGATTGGTGATGCCGCCGCTGGCGATGACCGGAATCGTCAGCTCGCGCGCCAGGCGCACCGTGGCTTCGATGTTCACACCGGACAGCATGCCGTCGCGGCCGATGTCGGTGTAGATGATGGCTTCCACGCCGTAGCCTTCGAATTTTTTCGCCAGATCGACCACGTCGTGGCCGGTGACTTTGGACCAGCCGTCCACCGCCACTTTGCCGTCCTTGGCGTCCAGGCCGACCATGATATGGCCGGGGAAGGCGTCGCAGGCTTCATGCAAAAAGCCGGGATTTTTCACGGCGGCGGTGCCGATGATGACGTAGGTGATGCCGTCGTCCAGATAGCGCTCGATGGTATCCAAATCGCGGATGCCGCCGCCGAGCTGCACCGGGATGTCGGTGCCGACAACATCGGTAATGGCCTTGATCGCGGCTTCGTTGATCGGCTTGCCGGCGAAGGCGCCGTTCAAATCCACCAGATGCAAGCGCCGCGCGCCGCGTTCGATCCATTGCCGCGCCATGGCGCCGGGATCTTCGGAAAACACCGTTGCGCCATCCATGGAACCTTGTTTCAGGCGCACGCAATGGCCGTCTTTTAAGTCGATTGCTGGAATGATAAGCATAAGTCGTCGAGTGTCGTTGTGAGAGAGTGATCTAGCCGGCGCTGGCATCCCAGCGCACAAAATTACTGAGCAGCGCGAGTCCCGCAGTCGCGCTTTTTTCCGGGTGAAACTGCACCGCAAAAATATTATCCCGCGCCACCGCGCTGGTAAAGGCAAACGGATAGTTCGTGGTGCCGGCGATGCAGTCCGGCGCGGCCGGTTCGCAATAATAGCTGTGCACGAAATAAAAGCGCGCGCCGTCGGCAATGCCCGCCCACAGCGGATGCGGCTGGGCCTGGTAGACTTCGTTCCAGCCCATGTGCGGCACTTTTAATTTTTCGCCGGACGCGTTCACCATGGCCTCGTGCGGGAAGCGCAGCACGCGTCCTGGGAACAGGCCCAGCCCGGCCACGTCGCCTTCTTCCGAATGCTCGAACAGCATTTGCATGCCGATGCAAATCCCCAAAAATGGCTTGTTTTGCGCCGCCTCCATCACCGCCTGGTGCAAGCCGCGCGCTTCCATTTCGCGCATGCAGTCGGGCATCGCCCCTTGGCCGGGAAACACCACGCGCTGCGCCTGCATCACGGCATGCGGATCGCTGGTGACCAGCACCCGCGCCTCGGGTGCGACATGTTCCAAAGCTTTCGACACGGAGCGCAAATTGCCCATGCCATAGTCGATGACGGCGATGTCGATCATTTTTTTAGGCGTCGGGCGTCGGGCGTCAGGGTTAAAGCGAACCTTTGGTTGAGGGCATGATATTGGCGGCGCGCGGGTCGACTTCGACCGCCATGCGCAAGGCGCGGCCAAAGGCCTTGAACACGGTCTCGGCTTGATGGTGCGCATTCACGCCGCGCAAATTGTCGATGTGCAGCGTCACCAGGGCGTGATTGACGAAGCCTTGGAAAAATTCGCGCAGCAAATCCAAATCGAAATCGCCGGCGCGGGCGCGGGTGAACGCCACCTCGAACACCAAGCCCGGGCGGCCGGAAAGATCGACCACCACGCGCGATAAAGCCTCGTCCAATGGCGCATAGGCGTGCCCCATGCGGCGCACGCCTTTCTTGTCGCCGATGGCCTTGGCGAACGCCTGTCCCAGCGAGATGCCGACGTCTTCCACCGTGTGGTGGGCGTCGATGTGCAAATCGCCCTGGGCGGCCACGTCGATATCCATCAAGCCGTGGCGTGCAATTTGATCCAGCATGTGGTCGAGAAAAGGCACGCCGGTATTGAGCTTGCTTTGGCCGGTGCCGTCGAGATTGAGGCGCGCAGTAATTTGCGTTTCAAGGGTATTGCGGGTGATGGTGGAATCGCGCATGGTCGGATTATAGGCTGGCGTTTAGGGAGGCTAAAAATTGTTGGTTTTCATCGGGGGTGCCGACGGTTACGCGCAAACAGTTTTGCAGTTGCGGGTGCGCCCGGCTTAAATTCTTGATCAAAATGCCTCTTTGTTTCAGACCTTCGAACACTGTATCCGCATTCGCGACGCGGAGCAAAATGAAATTGGCGGCGCTGGGGAAAACTTCTATCCCGGCGATGTCCGCCAGCGCTTGCATCAGCCGGGCGCGTTCGCTGCGAATCGCCGCCGCTTGCTGCTCCAGAATATCCGCGTGCGCCAGCACCTGCTCCGCGATCTGTTGCGTCAATATGTTTATATTATACGGTAAACGCAGCTTGTCGAGCTCGTTCAGCCAGGCGGGCCTGCCGACTAAAAACCCTAATCGCAAACCGGCTAAACCGAGTTTGGATAAAGTGCGCATCACCAATAGGTTCGGATAGCGCGTCAACAGTGGCATAAAGCTCTCTAGCGCAAACACATGATATGCCTCGTCCAGCACAACCAGCCCGGGCGCGGCATCGAGGATGCGCAGCAGCGCCGACATATCGAATAGATTGCCGCTCGGGTTGTTGGGGTAAGCGATAAAAATCAGGGCAGGTTGATGCGCTGCAATGGCCGCCAAGGTGGCATCCAGGTCGAGCGTAAAATTCGCGCGCAGTGGCACGCCGACATAAGACACGCCGGCAAACGCGGCGATCATCTTGTACATCACGAACGAAGGCTCCAGGCCTAAAATCGTCGCACCGGGTTTGGCGATGGCCATGGCAAGGATTTGGATGATCTCGTCGGAGCCGTTGCCGAGCAGAATTTCCATGCCTTCCGGCACTTCCATGACCGTGCGCAAGCGCGCTTTCAGCGCCGTGGCCGCGGCATCCGGATAACGGTTGATGGCCGCATCGCGGGCGATCTGGCCCAACGCGTCGCGCAGTTCGGCTGGCAGCGGATAAGGGTTTTCCATCGCGTCGAGCTTCACGTAGCCGCTGGCGTCGGGCACGTGGTAAGCCGCGAGGGCGCGGATTTCATCGCGGATGAGTTGGTCTGGTTTTAAAGGCATCATTTTTGAACCGCCAAGACGCCAAGGCCGCCAAGAAAATCAATGCAAAATATCTTGGCGCTCTTGGCGTCTTGGCGGTTAAGTCATTATCGGTGCTTAATCCGGTACTCCGCCGACTTGGCATGCGCCTGCAAGCCTTCGCCATAAGCCAAGGTCGCGGCGATTTTGCCCAGGGTGTCCGCGCCTTCGGCCGAGACTTGGATCAAGCTCGAACGTTTCTGGAAATCGTACACGCCCAAGGGCGAGGAAAAGCGCGCGGTGCGCGAAGTGGGCAACACATGATTCGGCCCGGCGCAGTAATCGCCCAGCGCCTCGCAAGTCATGCGCCCCATGAAAATAGCGCCGGCGTGCTTGATCTTGGCGGCCCAGGCTTGCGGGTCTTCCACCGACAATTCCAGATGTTCGGGCGCGATTTGATTGGCGATGACGATGGCCTCACTCAGGTCGCGTACTTTTATCAGGGCGCCACGCCCAACGAGTGCGGCGCGGATCACGTCCTTGCGCGGCATGTCGGCCAACAGGCGTTCGATGCTGGCGGCCACGCGGTCCAGGTAGGCGGCGTCCGGACAGAGCAGAATCGACTGCGCCAATTCGTCGTGCTCGGCTTGCGAGAACAAGTCCATGGCGATCCAGTCAGGATCGGTCTGGCCGTCGGCGATCACCAGAATCTCCGATGGGCCTGCCACCATGTCGATGCCGACCACGCCGAACACGCGGCGCTTGGCGGCGGCGACATAGGCATTGCCCGGGCCGACGATCTTGTCCACTTGCGGCACGGTCGCGGTGCCATACGCCAGCGCACCCACCGCCTGCGCCCCGCCGATGGTGAACACTCGCGTCACGCCGCACACATGCGCGGCAGCGAGCACTAATTGATTGACCACGCCATCGGGCGTTGGCACCACCATGATGAGTTCTTGCACGCCGGCGACCTTGGCCGGAATCGCGTTCATCAACACGGATGACGGATAAGCCGCCTTGCCGCCCGGCACATACAGGCCGACCCGGTCTAGGGGCGTGATTTGCTGGCCGAGCAAAGTGCCGTCGGCTTCGGTGTAGCTCCAGGAGTGCTGCACTTGGCGCTCGTGATAGATGCGTACGCGCTCCGCAGCGGCTTGCAGCGCCGCTTTGGCATCCGCCGCCAGGCCATTGAAAGCGGCTTCGAGCCGGGCTTTTGGCAATTCCAGATCGGCCATGGACTGCACCGTCAAGCGGTCGAAGCGCGCGGTGTATTCCAAAACCGCGGCATCGCCGCGTTGTTTTACTTGGGCCAAAATCTCGGCCACGGTGTTGTCGATGCTGGCGTCTTGCGCGGTCTCGAAGGCCAACAGGGCATCCAGCGCGGCGGCAAAGCCGGCGTCTTGCGTGGATAAGCGTCGAATATTGAGCATGGCAAATTAGGCGGCAACCGCCGCAGAGAATTGATCCAACAGCGGCTGGATGGCCGCGTGCTTGAGCTTGAGCGCGGCTTGGTTCACCACCAAGCGCGAGCTGATGTCCATGATGTGCTCCACAGCGATCAGGTTATTCGCCTTGAGCGTGCCGCCGCTGGACACCAGATCGACGATGGCATCCGCCAAGCCCACCAGGGGTGCGAGTTCCATCGAGCCATACAGCTTGATCAGATCGACATGCACGCCCTTGCCGGCGAAGTGCGCGCGCGCCGTTTCGACATATTTGGTGGCCACTTTGAGGCGCGCGCCCTGGCGCACCAAGCCTTCGTAATCGAAACCCTGGCGCACCGCGACCATCATGCGGCAGGCCGCGATTTTCAAGTCGAGCGGCTGATACAAGCCAGCGCCGCCATGTTCCAGCAACACGTCCTTGCCCGCCACGCCAAGATCCGCGCCGCCGTATTGCACATAGGTCGGCACGTCGGTGGCGCGTACAATGATCAAGCGCACATCCGGGCGATTGGTGCCGATGATGAGCTTGCGCGAAGCTTCTGGATCTTCGAGCGGCACGATGCCCGCGGCTTTCAGCAGCGGCGTGGTTTCTTCGAAGATGCGGCCCTTGGACAGGGCGATGGTGATGCCGGTCACGATAGATACCTGGGGAATTTCTGGAAAAGTGGGATTTTACCGCAGAGGAGGGGGTGTTCGTAGGGTTTTTGTCGGGTTCAATACCGGGCGCTCTGTAGCGCTAGCTTCCAGCCGGCAACAACCTAGACCAAGAGAGTGGATGCGGATTGTTTTCAGCTTTGCAGGGATCGCGCTTTGCGCGATTTGTTTTTGGGGCCGGGCTGCCCCGGCGGGGCACTTACTTTCTTTTGCTTGCCCAAAAGAAATGTAAGCAAAGAAAAAGGCACCCCGTTCGCCGGTCTCCCGTTGGTCGACTTCCCTGCGTTGCTCGCCACGCCGGGCGTCGGATTCGAACTCGCGCGCCCCGCTGCGCGGCCACGCGCTCAAACATGAATCCGCCGACTGCCCCCGGCGCGGCTGCGCTACTCGGCGGCTCGCAGGGGCCCCAAAGGCGTCGCGATGCTAGTAGTTGTTGGCTCGCTTTGCCCCTAGGCTTACCAACTAATGCACCCGCTTAATTCGCGCCCCAAGCTGCGACAACTTTTCCTCGATGCATTCGTAACCGCGATCCAGGTGGTAGATGCGGTCGATTAAGGTTTCGCCTTCGGCTACTAAACCGGCTATGACCAGGCTGGCGGAGGCGCGCAAATCGGTGGCCATGACGGTGGCACCGGTGAGTTTGGGCACACCTTCGATCACGGCTTGGTTGCCGTCGATTTTGATGTTGGCGCCGAGTCGTTGTAATTCCACGGCGTGCATGAAGCGGTTTTCGAAGATGGTTTCGCGGATGATGGCGGTGCCGTGGGCTACCGCGTTGATGGCCATGAATTGCGCTTGCATGTCGGTGGGGAAGGCGGGATAGGGCGAGGTGCGGATCGAGACTGCGTTCAGTTTCTGCGGCGCGCGCAGGATGATGGCTTCGTGGTTCGGCGATTTTTCGCTGCGGATGTCGCAGCCGGCGTCCATCAGTTTGTCGATTACGGAATCGAGATAGGCGGCGGAGGTGTTGATCAGGCGGACTTCGCCGCCGGTCGCGGCGGCGGCGCACAGGTAGGTGCCGGTCTCGATGCGATCCGGCATGATGCGATGCGCGGCGCCGTGCAGTTTTTCCACGCCGCGGATGCGGATGACGTCGGTGCCGGCGCCGGAGATTTGCGCGCCCATGCTCACCAGACATTGCGCGAGATCGACCACTTCCGGTTCGCGCGCGGCGTTTTCGATCACGGTTTCGCCGTCTGCCAGTGCCGCCGCCATCATCAGGTTTTCGGTGCCGGTGACCGACACCAGGTCCATGAAAATGCGTGCGCCACGTAAGCGTTCGGCGCGCGCCACGATGTAGCCGTGCTCGATGTCGATGTGCGCGCCCATGGCTTGCAAGCCCTTGATGTGCAGATCGACCGGGCGCGAGCCGATGGCGCAGCCGCCGGGCAGGGACACGCGCGCCTCGCCGAAACGCGCGACCAGCGGCCCCAGCACCAGAATCGAGGCGCGCATGGTTTTCACCATTTCATACGGCGCTTCGCGCTTGTCGATGTTGGCGCCATTCAGCGCCACGCCCATTTTTTCGTCCACTGAAACCTGCAAGCCCATTTGTCCGAGCAGCGACAGCATGGTGGTAATGTCGCGCAGGTGCGGCACGTTGCTGAGCATGAGTGTGTCGGCAGACAACAGACCGGCGCATAGGATCGGCAGCGCGGCATTCTTGGCGCCGGAAATACGCACTTCGCCGGAAAGCGGCACGCCGCCTTGAATTAAGAGCTTATCCATGAGTGTTTTGTGCAGGTGAGACTGAAAGGCTGACATGCCTCCAGACTACCCATTCCCTTAATTAAATGTCAGGCAAGCTTGCGACGATTTGTGGCAAAAAACTAGCGCTTCGCCCAATCCTCGGGTGAAAACGTCTTCATCGACAAAGCGTGAATTTCCGCATGCATGCGGGTGCCCAGGGCTTGGTATACGCGCTGGTGTTGCTGCACCATGTTTTTGCCTGTGAATTCCGGGCTGACGATAATCGCTTCGAAATGCTGCCCATCGCCGGTGACTTCTAGATGGTCGCAGGGCAGCCCTGCTTCGATGTATTGCTTTACTTGTTCGGGCGTAACCATGTTGTATTCCTTGTGGTGAGTTTGGCTAGCGGCTGCAGATTCGATCTGGCAGCCAATAAGGTCGGTTAAGCTGGTACGACGTTGGTGCTTATTGTGGGATTAATTCAGTCACGCCATATAAATCGGCGAGACTTTTGAGCGCTGCGGGCAGATTAACAAAGCGCAGCGTCGCGTTCCGCGCTTGGCGCCGCCATTCCAGTAATAGGCTAACCGCAGCCGAATCGACTTCCGTGACCTCGGCCAAATCCACGACCTTGAGATCGCTCAGCAGGCCGCTGCTCTGATTGAGCAAGGTCGCCACGCTGTCGATATTCATGGGGCCGGCGACTTTGAGTATCTCGCCTTCGCGCGTCAGCATCTTAGCTCTTCTTGTTTTCCACCAGCGCGCCGTTGTTCTTGGCCTTCAAGGTGTTGATCAATTGCGCGATGCCGCCTTGCTGGATTTCTTGGGCAAACGAGGAACGGTAGTTCACCACCAAGCTCACGCCGTCCACGGCGATGTCATAGATTTTCCAGCCGGTGGGGGATTTGACCGCAGTATAGTCGATAGGGATCGCGCGGCCGCCAGGTTGCTGGACGGCTGTTTTAACCACTACGTCGGTATCCGATGGGTTCATCCGAAGCGGCTTGTAATCAATTTTCTGGTCTTTGTATGAGTTGAGCGAAGCCGAGTAAGTGCGCACCAGCAGCGAGCGGAATTCGTTGGTCAATTCTTGTTGCTGCGCCGGCGTGGCTTGGTTCCAGAAGCGCCCCACCGCGAGCCGCGTCATGCGCGTGAAATCGAATTGCGGCAGGATTTTGGTTTCGATCAGCGCTTTTACTTTCTTTTTATCGCCGGCCTGGATGTCCTTGTCGCTCTTGATGATCCCCAGCACTTCAGTGGCGGTGTGTTTGATCATTTCATCGGGTGTCGCGAATTCGTTCGCGAAGGCCGCCGTGCTCAGGAAAAATAGTGCCGCTGTCAAAATGCGTTGCAGATTCATGGTGTGCTCTCTAAGTTAAATTAGGCAAATGGCGATTATTTCTTGGCGTCGCCCTCGGCGGCTTTACTGTATAAAAACGAGCTGATCAAGTTTTCCAGCACCACCGCCGATTGCGTTTTGGTGATCTGGTCCCCGCCCTTCAATACTTGCTCGTCGCCGCCCGGATCCAGGCCGACATACTGTTCGCCCAATAACCCTGCGGTTAAAATTTTAGCGAAAGTGTCTTTCGGAAACTGGTAGCGTTTATCGATTACCATCGAAACTTGTGCGCGGAACGTTTTGTTATCGAAGGTGATTGCCGTCACCCGTCCGACCACCACGCCGGCGCTTTTCACCGGCGAACGCGACTTGAGGCCGCCGATGTTATCGAAATCCGCTTGCAAGGTATACGACTCGGACATGTTGAAAGTGCTTAAGTTGCCGACTTTCATCGCCAACACTAATATTGCCGCCAAGCCGGCAACCACGAATAGGCCAACCCATAAATCTAAAGTTGTGCGTTCCATTAGGTCTAAATCCCCCGAAACATAAAAGCCGTCAATAAAAAGTCCAGCGCCAACACCGCCAGTGATGAAGTGACCACAGTGCGCGTCGTGGCGTGCGAAACGCCCTCCGCCGTCGGCGGCGCGTCATAACCTTCGAATAAGGCGATTGCGGTGACCGCAACGCCGAACACGCAACTCTTGATCACGCCATTCATCACATCCAGGCGAAAATCCACGGCGGATTGCATTTGCGACCAAAACTGGCCTTCGTCCACGCCGATCATCACCACGCCGACCAGATAGCCGCCGAACACGCCGATGGCGGAGAACATCGCGGCCAATAGCGGCATCGAAATCACGCCGGCCCAGAAGCGCGGCGCGATCACGCGTGCGATCGGGTCAACCGCCATCATTTCCATGGCGGTAATTTGCTCGGTGGCTTTCATTAAGCCGATTTCGGCGGTAATGGCGGAACCGGCGCGGCTCGCGAACAGCAGCGCCGCCAGCACCGGACCTAATTCGCGCACCAGGGATAACGCAACCAAGGTGCCCAAGGCTGACTCGGAGCCATATTTTTGCAGCGTTTCATAGCCTTGCAAACCGAGCACCATGCCGACGAATAGGCCGGATACCAGGATGATAATGAGCGACAACACGCCGCTGAAATAAATCTCTTTAATGGTCAGCTGGAAGCGCCGAAAGCTGATGCCGGAATGCAGCAGCACCGCCAAAAAGAAGCGGCTGGCAAAACCCAGGCGCCACACGCCGTTGACCACGCGGTGGCCGGTGCCGCGAATTGCCGCGAGGCTGCGATCAAGCATGGGCCGGCTCCAACGCTAAATCCGCCGCATAGCTGGCGCCGGGATAGTGGAAGGGCATTGGGCCGTCGATTTCGCCATGCACGAATTGATGCACGAAGCCGCTATCCAAAGCGCGGATCTCATCCGGTGATCCCTGTGCGATCACTTTCCCGCCCGACATAAAATAAATGTAATCCACGATTTTCATCGATTCCTGTACATCGTGTGTCACCACGATCGAAGTGGCGCCCAGCGCATCATTGAGGTGCCGAATCAAATTCCCGATCACGCCCAGCGAGATCGTATCCAGACCGGCAAACGGCTCATCGTACATCATCAACATCGGATCCAAGGCGATGGCGCGCGCCAATGCCACGCGTCGCGCCATGCCGCCGGACAGCGAAGTCGGCATTAAATCGTGCGCGCCACGCAATCCCACCGCCTCCAGTTTTAACAGCACCAGGTCGCGAATCAAGGCTTCCGGCAAGTCGGTATGCTCGCGCATTTGAAACGCCACATTGTCGAATACCGACATATCGGTAAACAAAGCGCCAAACTGAAATAACATGCCCATGCGCCGGCGCATGCGGTACAACTGTTGCTGATCCAATGCGCTAATCGTCTGGCCGGTCACTTTTACCGTGCCTTGGCTGGGCTTGAGTTGGCCGCCGATCAAGCGCAGCAGCGTCGTCTTGCCGCAACCGGAAAGTCCCATGATCGCCACCACCTTGCCGCGCGGAATGTCCATATTGATGCCTTGCAGCACGGGACGCACGTCATAGGTGAAATTCAAGTCGCGAATTTCAACGAGATTTTCAGTGGGCATGGTTTAGGTGTGATTTTTTTAACGGCGCATTTTAACTCGAACCCGGCCCGATTCAAACTGCGCCAGCTTAATATCCCAAAACCTCAAGCAAGGTACGGACTTGCTCCAATTGCACGTAGTCCGCACTTGCCGATACCAAGTAAACAGGGGGCGAGGCCTCCAGCGCTTGCAGCGTTTGCGCCAACTGCCGCAAATTGGCGCCGGGTTCGAGCCAGATCAAGGGCGGGCCTTGACGTGGGTGAACCAGCAGCGCTTTCTCGCCCAAGGCCGCGAGCAGTGCCGCATCGTGTGCGGATGGCGTCGGCGGCGTTTCCAGCAAAAAGCGAAACGGTTCTCGCGTGGCATGACGCCATTCGGCCAAGCTTTCCGCAGAAGCGGCATGCCAGCTTGCATAGGGCAAATACACGCATTCAAAAGCGGTGCTGTAATAGTTCAAGCGCCATTCCGGTGGCAAATCCTGCGGATAAAAAACACCGTTCCACGCCGGATGATCCCAGCCGATCGCGCCCAACAGGCAGTAATGATAATTTGGCGTGGATTGCATGGGCTGGCATTATCCTATTATTTCGCAAGGTTGCGCATGCGCTTTGACCTGTTCTACGAACTCTCCATGCCGCCGCAGGGCGCTGTCAGCGAAGTGCAAGCCGTGGCCGCGTGGCTGGACACCCTGGCGCTGGCCGATCAACTGGGCTTTGGCTGCGCTTGGCTGGTAGAGCACCACTTCACGCGCGGCTACTCGCACAGCTCAAAACCGGAAATTTTGCTCGGCGCGGCCGCACAACGCACGCAAAGGCTGCGCTTAGGCTTGGGCGTGATTCCAGCGCCGTATCATCACCCGATCCATAGCGCCGAGCGCGTGGCGATGCTGGATGTGCTGTCCAATGGTCGTTTGGAGGTCGGCCTCGGGCGCGGCTTCTCGCCGCGCGAATACCAGGCCTTCGGCGTGGATATGCAACACAGTCGCGCACTGACGCAGGAAACGCTGGATATCCTGCGTCTGAGCTTTACGCGCCAACCGATTACCTATCAAGGGCAACGGCTGTCGTTTGAAAACCTGGATATCCTGCCGCATGTGGTGCAGCAGCCGCACCCGCCGCTATGGAGCGCGGCCGTGAGTCCGGAAAGTTTCGAGTGGAGCGCCCGCCAAGGCCTGGGCGTGCTCGCCGGGCCATTCAAGCCGTGGTTCATGACGCGCGCCGATATTCGGCGCTATCAAAAAGCTTGGCGCGAGCGGTCACAGATTCTGGAGCCACCGCGCATCGGCATGACGCTGGGCATTCTGTGTTTGCCGGACGGCAAGCGCGCCAAGCAATTGGCCAAGCCGGCGTTTGAGTGGTTTTATCGCGCGCTGTTTCAGACTGTCCGCCCGGTGCTGGAACAGCTGTATCCCAGTTATGAACATTTCCGTGAACTAGGCCGCTTCCGCGCTGTGCTCGAGCGCGGCATCAACGCCGGCTTGCTGCAAAGATTCGGCATGGCATTTGCTGGTTCGCCTGCGGAATGTATCGACTACTTGGCGCAATATCGCGAGCAAGGCGTGACGCATCTGCTCCTGGCCGTCGGTGCAGGTGCAGTGACTGCCGAAGTGGCGCTCGAATCCATGCGCTGTATTGCTGCTGATGTGATGCCGGCGCTGCGAGATTAAGCACGATGCGCGTCTTCCTCAGCGGTTCGGCATCGCATCTGGCGCAAGCACTGCTTCCCAAGCTTTGCGCACGGTCTGAGGTCAGCGCGGTCATTGGCATCGACCTGCGAGCCGCTGCCTTCGCACATTCCAAGTTTACGCAGCACAACGCCGACATCCGCAGCCCCGAAACCGTGCGCCTGATGCAAGGCTGCGATGCCTTGGCACACCTTGCCTTCATCGTGCTGCGCGGCAACATGACGGCCGCGATCATGCAAGACATCAACGTGCAAGGCACGCGCCAGCTGTTCCATGCGGCGCGCCAAGCGCGAATTGCGCGCTTGGTGCATCTGTCCAGCGCGGCGGTGTATGGCGGCGGCGAAAATTTGAGCGAAAGCGCAGCGCTGCGCCCCTTGCCGGGTTTTCTCTACGGCCAGCATAAAGCGCAACTGGAAGCCTGGCTGGCCAGTGAATTTCCAGAGGCGGTGCGGCTGCGGCCGCACATTATTCTCGGCCCGCAGTGCCAGACTTTGTTGCTTAAAATACTGCGCCAGCCGTTTTTTGTGAGCCTAGCCGAGCCGCAGCCGCAGTTGCAATGCGTGCATGAGGATGATGTGGCGGATGCGATCATCGCCAGCCTGCTGCTGCCGGCCAGCGGGCCGATCAATCTGGCGGCGCCGGGCAGTTTCAGCTTCAAGCAAGCCATCGCGCAAAGGCATGCTGGCGCGCTGCCCATGACATTTGGCGCCGCCAAAATGGCGCTGAAGTTGGCCTGGCGTTTCACCGGCTTCGGTGGCGAGCCGGCGTGGCTGGACGGCATCCAATATCCGCTCACCCTGGATTGCAGCCGCGCCCAGCAAGTGTTGGCCTGGCAGCCGCAATACGATGCGCTGGCCGCGCTGGCTTCGGTGAAATAGCCGCGCCTGCTATGATCTCGAAAAGCTTATTAACCGCCAAGACGCCAAGAACGCCAAGAAAAGCAAAAATTCTTGTCACAGAGAAAATAAATCCGGACTCTCTGTGTGCTCTGCGATCTCTGCGTTGAAACAAGGTTTTCTTGGCGTCTTGGCGGTTCAACGTTCTTTTGGGATGAAGCATTCGGTCATGGATAGTTCGCAGTCAGCGCCCGCACTCGATATTCACCAGCTCGCCAAAAACTACGGCAAGCTGCCGGTATTGCAGCCGCTCAATCTCAGCGTGCAGCGCGGCGAATGTTTCGGCTTGGTGGGTAAAAACGGCGCGGGCAAGACCACGCTGATCAAATGCTTGTTGGATTTTTGCGATATCGACGCCGGCGCAATCCATATTCTGGGCATTCCGCACCATGAAAATCGCGCGCGCAATCCGCTGGCTTTTTTGCCGGAAAGTTTTTTGCCGCCGCACGCGCTCACCGGGCGCGATTTCTTGCAATACATGCTGGCCTTGCGCGAACTGCCCTATGTCGAAGAACAAGCGTGCGCCCTGTGCGCAGCGCTCGACCTGGATCCACAAGCGCTTTCGCGGCAAGCGCGCAGCTACTCCAAAGGCATGACGCAAAAGCTGGGCTTGGCCGCGTGCTTTCTGAGCCAAGCCGAGCTGTTCGTGCTGGACGAACCGATGAGCGGCCTCGACCCGAAGGCGCGCGCGTTGCTGAAACGGCAATTGGCGCTATTGAAACAAGCCGGCAAGACCGTATTTTTCAGCTCCCACGTTTTAGCCGATGTGGAAGAAATCTGCGACCGCATGGCGATCCTGCATGACGGACAATTGGCTTTCGTCGGCACGGCTGCCGGATGCCGCGCACAGTTTCATGGCGCAACTTTGGAGGAAGCTTACTTAAGCTGCATCGAGTAAGCGTTTTAAGGGAATGCGCGATAGCTTAGCCGTCATATCTCTGGCACAATGTCAATTCTTCGACACTCATGATTTCACGCTAGGGGAGTACAAGAAGTGGCTTCTTCCTCAGAAAAACCCAGCCTGCTGATCGTCGATGACGATCCCTTGATCACCGACACCCTGAGCTTCGTGCTCGAACGGCACTTCGCGGTGCAGGTCGCCGATTCGCGCGCCAAGGCGCAGGCGGTACTGGCCAGCATGGATGCGCCGCCGCAACTGGCCTTGGTGGACTTGGGCTTGCCGCCCATGCCGCACTTGCCGGACGAGGGCTTTCGCCTGATTTCGGAACTGCTCGCGTTCTCCCCCGCGATTAAAATTTTAGTGCTGTCAGGCCAGAACGACGAAACTAATGCGCGTCATGCGCGCACTTTAGGCGCCATCGATTTCATCGCCAAGCCGTGCGACCCGGAGCGTCTGCGCAAGCACTTGATGGACGCCTTAAAGGCGCGCAATGCCGAGGTTGCGGCCTCGGAAGAAGCCGCAACCGATACCAGTTGCGGCTTGGTCGGCTTGAGCCCGGCGATTTTGAAGCTGCGGCAGCAGATCGCGCAATTCGCCGATTCGCCGTTTCCGGTATTGATCGAAGGCGAGTCCGGCAGCGGTAAGGAGCTGGTGTCGAGTTGCCTGCATCGCCTGAGCGTGCGCGCCAAGAAACCTTTTCTGGCGCTGAACTGTGCCGCGATCTCGCCGACCTTGGTCGAGCCGACGCTGTTCGGCTATAGCAAGGGCGCATTTACCGGCGCGGTGACCGCGCGCTCCGGTTACTTCGAAGACGCCATCGACGGCACCTTGTTCTTGGATGAAATCGGCGAGCTGCCGTTCGAGTTGCAGGCCAAGCTGTTGCGGGTGCTGGAGAATGGCGAATTCCAGCGCGTGGGCGAGACGCAGACGCGCACCAGCAATGCGCGCATCGTCGCCGCCACCAATCGCGACTTGCGCGCCGAAGTGCGCGCCGGCCGCTTCCGCGCCGACCTGTATCATCGCTTGAGCGTGTTTACCGTGAGCGTGCCGCCGCTGCGCGAATTGAATGACGACAAGCTGGGCTTGTTGCAGCACTTCCGCGCCTTTTACGCCAAGCAAGTGAATACCAAACCGTTCGAGCTCGACGCGCAAGCCAATGCGCGCTGGGTCGGCTATCACTTCCCCGGCAATGTGCGCGAGTTGCGCAATATCGTGATTCGCCTCACCACCAAGTACGGCGGTCAAAGCGTAACGAAGCAGCAGTTGGAAGACGAGCTCGATACCGAGATGTATGCGCCCGCCGGTTCCGAATTGCCGACCGACAATAAATCGCTGGAAGAAATGGCGAAGAAGCATTTGCAAAGCCAAACTAATTTCAGCTTGGATCAAACGCTCAAGCAGTGGGAGCAAAGCTACGTCGAAGCCGCGCTCAAAATCACCCACGGCAACCTGAGCCAGGCCGCCAAATTGCTGGGCGTGAATCGCACCACCTTGTATTCGCGCATGCAGGCCTATCAACCGGGCGCCGAAGAATAAGCGTGTACAACGAGCACTTCGGCCTCAGCCAACCGCCGTTCAAAATCACACCCAACACCGCGTTCTTTTTCCCGGGCGGCAATCGCGGGCCGATCCTCGATGCGCTGGTTTACGCGATTACCCAGGGCGAGGGCATCGTCAAAGTCACCGGCGAAGTCGGCAGCGGCAAGACCATGTTGTGCCGCATGTTGGAATCGCATTTACCGGACACGGTCGAGACCGTCTATCTCGCTAATCCGAGCGTAGCGCCGGGCGAAATTTTGCATGCCATCGCGTTCGAATTGCACTTGGAGCTGCCGCCAGACGCCAGTCGCTTGCAAGTGATGCAGCTGCTGCAAGAGCATTTGCTGAAGCGCCATGCCGAAGGGCGGCAAGTGGTGCTGTTTGTCGAAGAAGCGCAAGCCACGCCGGTCGACACGCTGGAAGAAATCCGCCTGCTGTCCAACCTCGAAACCCAGCACCACAAGCTGTTGCAAATCGTTTTATTCGGGCAGCCGGAATTGGATGAAACGCTTTCCGACTTGAATATTCGTCAGTTGAAAGAGCGCATCACGCACAGCTTCCGCCTCGACCCGCTGAACACGGTGGACATACGCGCCTACTTGAATTTCCGCATGCGCCAAGCGGGGTATAAAGGCCCGGATTTGTTTAGCGTCGGCGCCGTGCGCGAAATCGCGCGCGCTTCGCTGGGCTTGACCCGGCGCATCAATATCATTGCCGATAAAGCCTTGCTCGCGGCCTATACCGAGCAAACCCACGAGATCAGTTCGCATCATGTGCTGGTGGCGGCCAAGGATGCAGAATTTATCGATATCGTGCCGCGCCGCTTGTGGGGCCTTGGGCTGGGCGCGCTGGGGCTGTTGGTCTTGGGCATCGGCATTGGCATGGCGATTTCGGCGTGGCGCAATGCGGCGCCGGCCAGCGCGCCAGCGCCGGTTAAAACCACGGCCCCCGTCATGGCGCCAGCAGCGCCGCCGAGCGTGAAACCGGCGCCGGCCGCTCCTGCACTGACGGTCGTGGCGCCCATGAATGCAGCGCCGCAAGACCTTGTGCAGCAGCGCTTGAGCGCCACCGCGCAATGGTTGGCCAGCGCCAAGCCCGAGACGGCCGGCATCCATATCCAGCTGCTCGGCGCAAGCGACGCCAAACGCCTCGAAAACTACTTGCGGGAAATTGGCAAAGTCGTTGATATCCAGCAGGTTTTTGTGTACCGTACAAAAGCAGCTGGCAAGCCGGCGTTTAGCGTGATTTACGGCAGCTATCCCGATCGCGCCCACGCCAATGCAGCGCTGGAAAAATTGCCGGTGCAGTTGCGCGCGCAACACCCTTACTTACGCACCGTGCAGGGCATACGCGCCGAAATTTCTGCTAAGCGGTAAACGCCGAGGACAATTTGAAGTCGACTCTTTTCACTGTATCTAGCCTCACGCTGTTAGCCGGTGTACTTGCCCTCAATGGCTGCGCGACCGATGCAGTCCGCTTTCCACCCTCCGCAGGCCATATCAGCGAACCGCCCAAGACAGAAAGCGCAAGCAATATCCCGGCGCCGGTGCAAGTGCCTTTGGAGTTGCCGCCGCCGAAAGTGCAGGCCAAACCGCTCACCTATAACGTCGTCGTGACCGAAGTGCCGGTCAAGGAGTTGTTGTTTTCCTTGGCGCGCGACACCAAGCTCAACATCGATGTGCACCCGAATATTCAAGGCGTGGTGACGCTGAACGCGATCAACGAACCGTTGACGGCGATTCTCGACCGTATCGCAAATCAAGTGAATATTCGTTACAAGCTGGAGGGCGACACGCTGATCGTGACGCCCGATACGCCGTATTTGAAATCGTATCAGGTGAATTACGTCAATCTGTCGCGCAAGACCAGTTCCAGTATTTCGGTCGCAACGCAAGTCGCCACCACTGGCTCGACGACGACCGGCAGCGCGGCAGCGGGCGGGGGCGCCGCCGGCGATAATAGTTCCAGCACCACGGTTACCGGCTCTTCCAGCAACGATTTCTGGGAAGTGTTGACGGCGAATATTCGCGATATTTTGAAATCCACGCGTAGCGCAGTGCAGTCCGCAGAAGATAAAAATGCCCGCGTTGAAGCTGCCCGCGCCTCGCGCGAAGAGCGCTTGCAGCAAGCCAATGCGGTGGCGCGCGCCGGGCAAGCAGCGCCGCAACTCTTCAATGCGGCATTTGGGCAGGGCGCCCAAAATGCACTCGAAGAGAAAAAAGACGACGTGATTGTGAATCCGGTTTCAGGCACGGTGTTGGTGATGGGCACGGCAGCGCAGCACAAACTTGTGAGCCAGTACATCGATGGCGTGACCGCGGCAGCGGCGCGCCAAGTCTTGATCGAGGCGACGATCGTCGAGGTCACGCTCAAAGATCAATTCCGCGCCGGCATCGATTGGTCGCGCGTGGCCGCTTTAGGCGCGGGCACCGGTTTTAATTTCAGGTCGGCCACCAATTTAGCGGGAAGCTTGACGGGTTTTCAAACCCTGACTTACCAAAACGCCAATAGCAATTTCTCGGCCGCGATCAATCTGCTGGATTCCTTCGGCGATGCGCGTGTGTTGTCGAGCCCAAAGTTGCTGGTATTGAATAATCAAACTTCCATTTTGAAAGTGGTGAATAACCTGGTTTATTTCACCATCAATGTGCAACAGGGGACGCTGTCATCGAGCGGTAGTGTGTTGACGTCGCCGACTTATACTTCCACGGTGAATACCGTGCCGGTCGGCGTGGTGATGAGCGTCACGCCGCAGGTCAACCAGAATGGGCGTGTAACCTTGGTGGTGCGCCCCACTATCTCGCGCCAAAATGGCGTAGTCCCCGATCCCAACCCCGCCCTAGGCGCCATCCAAAACAATGTGCCCGTGATACAGGTGCGTGAAATGGAATCGGTATTGCAAGTCACCAGCGGCGAAACGGCGATCCTGGGCGGTTTGATGCAGGATGATGTATCGAAAAACCGCGATGGCTTGCCGGGCCTGACGGATAATCCGGTGACGAACATCTTGACCGGTACGCGCGACCGCAACGCCACGCAAACCGAGTTGGTGATTTTTTTGCGCCCGACCGTCATCACCAATCCCAGTTTGTCGAGCGATGAGCTGTCGTTCTACAAACGTTTTTTGCCGCAGTCTCCCGCTACTAAATGAGCTTATTGCTTAAGGCCTTGCAGCAAGCCGACCGCGGATCGAATCTGACTCTGGAGCCGATGGAGGAGCGCACCGTCGAAACGCCCGCCGCCCCGCCTGCTTCAGCCAAAGCTGCCGCTGCCTTGATGTTCGAGAAACAAGCCCGCTCCGAGAAACGCCGCTTAATGGTTTTGCTAGGCTTGCTGGTGGCGGTGGTGCTGGGCATGGGCATCTATTTTTATCTCGCGGTGTTCATGCCTTGGATATTCCTGCCCACCCCGCCCGCTGCGCCCGTTGCCAGTGCGCCCGTGATGGCGACCCCGGCCACGACTGTTAGCGCAGATGTTCTCCCGCCGGCCGTGACACCCTTGCCGCCAACCCCCGAGGCGCTTCCGTTACGCGCCGCGCCTGACGCTGCACCGGCTGCGTTGCTTGATCGTCCGGCGGGGACAATTAAACCGTTGAACCCGCGCAATCCGGTTGCGAGCTCATCGGTCAAAGATCGCGGCATCCAAATCAGCGGCGGCAGTGCTGCTGCGAGCGCGGCCCCTAGCGCCGGCGGTGTGATGGCGGCTTATCGGCTATTGCAAGACGGGCGCTTGGATGAAGCGCGGCGCGCTTATGAAGCTTTGCGTGTTGTGGCGCCGAGGAATGCCGATGTGCTGCTCGGTCTGGGATTGATTGCGCAGCGCCAAGGGCGCACCGAGGATGCCGCGCAGCTGTATTTGAAAGCATTGGATATCGACCCCAAGAATGCCTTTGCGCAAGCCAGTCTCGGCGGCTTGATTGCGCACACCGATGCGGCAGCGGCGGAAAGCCAGTTAAAGGCGCTCATCGCGCAACAGCCCAGCGCGTTTCTGTTTTTTCGCTTAGGCAATGTCTATGCGGCGCAAAGCCGATGGAACGAAGCGCAGGCCGCGTATTTCGAGGCGCAGCGTCTGGAGACGGACGCGCCCGACTACGCGTTCAATCTGGCGGTGAGCTTGGAACACATCAATCAGCCGCGCGTCGCGCTGGATTACTATCAGCGTGCGCTCAAGCTGGCGCAAACAAAAACGGCGGCATTTGATTTGGCGCAGCTTAAGTCGCGCATTCAACAGTTGGGCAGCACAAAATAATTGGGCCACGGGCGTCTCCGTGCTTAACAAGGTCTTTCCGGAATGTCTGAACAGCGCAAAAAACAACGCTTAGGCGAACTGTTGGTGCAGCAAGGGTTGATCACGCAGGATCAATTGCGCATCGCCTTGATCGAGCAGGAGCAGAGCGGCTTGCCCTTGGGGCGGCAGTTGGTGTTGCTGGGCTTTGTCACCGAGGCCGTGATCCGCGACATCGTGGCGCATACCATCGGCCAGGAAAGCGTAGACCTGGCCAGCGTGGCGCCGGATGCGGAGGCGATGCGCCTGGTGCCGGAGGATTTCGCGCGGCGGCATAATCTGTTGCCGATCGCGCTGGATATCGAGCGGCAACTGTTGGTCATCGCGATGTCGGATATGTTCAACGTCGTCGCGCTGGACCAGTTGCGCGCGATGATCGATGCGCACATCGAGATCAAGACCGTGCTCGCCGGCTTGGCGCAACTGCAAGAGTACATCGACCGTTTCTACGGCTATGATCTTTCGGTCGATGGCATATTGCGCGAGATCGAAACCGGCGAAATCGATTACCAGAGTTTGCAAACGGCAACGGGAGAAATGGAATACACCCAGCCCGTGGTGCGGCTGGTGAATTCGCTGTTGGTGGATGCGGTCAAGCACGGCGCATCCGACATCCACTTCGAGCCGGAATACGCCTTCCTGCGCATCCGCTACCGCATCGACGGCGTGCTGGAGCAAGTGCGCAGCTTGCACAAGACCTATTGGCCGAGCATCGTGGTGCGCTTGAAAGTCATGAGCGGCATCAACATCGCCGAGACGCGCGCCGCGCAGGACGGCCGCTTCTCGCTCAATCTTTCCGGGCGCCCGATCGATTTTCGCGTGTCCACCCAGCCCACGGTGTACGGTGAAAATATCGTGTTGCGGATATTGGATCGCGAGCGCTCCATCATCCCGCTGGAGCGCATGAATTTGGATGCCGATACCTTGGATACGCTGCGCCTGATGATGGCGCGGCCGGAAGGCATTCTGATCGTCACCGGCCCCACCGGCTCGGGCAAGACCACCACGCTGTATTCGCTGCTGACGCATCTCAACAACGAAACCATCAACATCATGACGCTGGAAGATCCGGTGGAATATCCGGTGACCTTGATGCGCCAGACCTCGGTCAACGAGACGGTGAAGATGGATTTTGTGAACGGCATTCGCTCCATCATGCGCCAAGACCCGGACGTGATTTTGGTGGGCGAGGTGCGCGACAAGGATACGGCGGTGATGGCGTTCCGCGCCGCCATGACCGGGCATCAAGTGTTTACTACCTTGCACACCAATTCCGCGCTCGGCACTATCCCGCGCTTGCTGGATATCGGCATCTCCACCGAGATCATGTCCGGCAACATCATCGGCGTGATCGCACAACGCTTGGCGCGGGTGCTGTGCCCGCATTGCAAGCAAGCCTATCAGCCGGCGCCCGAAGAGCTGAAATTGTTGGGGCAAACGCCGGACGATGACCCGACCATCTACCGCGCGGTGGGTTGTGTGCATTGCCACCACAAAGGCTATCGCGGCCGCATCGCGCTCATGGAGCTGCTGTTCATCGACAGCGATCTGGATGAGCTGATCGCGCGCCATGCCACGGTGCGCGAGCTGCGCGAAGCCGCGCTGGGCAAAGGCTTCAAAACCTTGGCGGAAGATGGCATTCGGCGCGTGCTGGAAGGACGCACCAGTTTGGCGGAAGTGTCGCGCGTGGTTGATTTGACCGGACGCGTGCGTTAATAAGACTATGATGACCGTTCACGCATAACATGCCGGCCTTCCAATATTTCGCGGTGGATCATGCCGGCAGCCATGTGCGCGGGCGCATGGATGCGATCAATGAAAACGACTTAGAACAGCGTTTGCGCCGCATGGGCCTGGATTTGGTGACCAGCCGGCCGAAGGCGAGCGCGCCGATTTTTTCCCTGGGCAAGCGCGTATCGCGCCAAGATATCATCAACTTTTGTTTCCACTTGGAACAAATCGCGCACAGCGGCATCCCTTTGCTCGACGGCTTGGCCGATCTCGCGCAGAGCACCGACAACAAACGCTTCCGCGATGTCATTTCCGCCGTGCATGAAGACATGGAGGGCGGCAAACTACTGTCCGAGGCCTTGGCGCAACACCCGGCGGTATTCGATCAGCTGTTCACCAGCTTGATACGCACCGGCGAGCAGACCGGAAACATGCAGGAAGTGTTGTGCGATCTTGGCACCATGCAACGCTGGCAAGACGAGCTGCTGTCCAAGACCAAGTTATTATTGATGTATCCCACCATGGTGTTCATCGTCGTCACCGGGGTGATCTTTTTCCTGATGCTGTACTTGGTGCCGAAGCTGGTGAGCTTTATCGCCACCATGAATCAAACGCTGCCCCTGCAAACGAAAATCTTGATCGGCATCGCGGATATTTTTGCGCGCTTTTGGCCGCTGCTGCTGGGCCTGCCCTTGCTGTTGTTGTTCGCGGCGGTGACGATGGTGCAAAGCAACCCGCGCGCGCGGCTGTATTGGGATTATTTAAAGCTCAATTTGCCCTTGATCGGGCCGGCTTTGCAGCAGTTGCTGATGGCGCGCTTCGCCAACTATTTTGCGCTGCTGTACCGCTCCGGCATTACCATTCTCGACGCGCTCGCGGCGTGCGAAGGCGTGGTGGCGAATCGTTATGTGGCCAATGCCTTGCAGCGCGCTGCGCAGCAAGTGAGCGCCGGTGAAAGCTTGACGGAAAGTCTGCGTAACCTGGGACTGTTCCCGCCCTTGGTGATCCGCATGATGCGCATCGGTGAAACCACCGGCGCCTTGGACGAAGCCTTGTTGAACGTGGGGCACTATTATCGCCGCAGCGTGGAAGAATGGATCGAGCGCGCCTTGAAACTATTGCAGGTCAGCTTGACCTTGTTTCTGGCGTCGATCTTGGCGTTTATCATATTCGCAGTGCTATCGCCGATTTATGATATTTTGGGCAAACTCACTTATTAACATTAAAGCTGTATTCACTCACCGCCAAGACGCCAAGAGCGCCAAGATGAAAAGCCAGCATAAAGACAGAGCAGTGCAATTAAACGCAAAAAAGCATCAGTCAAAGCGTGTCGCGCCGGCGCGCTTTAATGGTTTGTCTGGCTTGGCGTGCTTTGCGGCTTGGCGGTTGACCGATTTTTAAGATTAACCATGGCCGCCAAAATCCTCGTCAGCCTCACCGCCCGCAGCGCGCGTTTCGCCCTCTTCGAACGCGGCGCTTTATCGCGGCTGGAGGCCTACGAAAATGGGGAAAGCGCCTGGAACGCCTTCGGCACCTTGCTGCAACAATATGCCGACACCCCGGTCTACCTGATGCTGGACACGGTAGACGAAGAATACCGCACCGAAATTTTGCCGCATGTGCGCGGCAGCGCGCGGCGCGAGATGCTCAAGCGCAAGCTCGGCCAGTTGCTGCGCACCGCACCATATCGCGCGAGTTGGTTGCAAGGGCGCGAGCAGGGCGGCGGCAAGCGTCAGGACGACATCTACCTGTTTCTCGCGCTGAATTCCGGCGAATTGCTGCGCCCCTATCTCGACCACATCCAGCGCCTGCGCGCACCGTTGGCGGGGATTTATTTGCTGCCGCAGGTGAGCCAAGCCTTGGCGACGCAATTGAAATGCGCAACGCCCGGCGTTTTACTCGTGTCGTGTCAACAAGGCGGCTTGCGCCAAAGTTATTTTCTGAATGGCCGCTTGCGTATCAGCCGCTTAACGCCATTCGATCCCCAAGGCGATATGCAGCGCGATGCGAACGTGGCGGAGTACTACGCCGCTGAAATCGAAAAAAGCCGTTTATTCCTCTACAACAGCCGATTATTGCCGCGCGATGTGCGCCTCACGGTGCAGTTGCTGGATTTTGATGGCAAGCTCACAGGGCTGCCGGCGCAATTGCCGCAAGATCCCAATTTAAGTTGTCAGTGCATTCCTTTTGAACAAGTTTGCGCCACGCTGGGCATCGCGGCCAATGCGCTGCCGGGCGACAGCGAAGCCTTGCATCTGTATTTGCTTGGAAAATATCCGCCGGCGGTGAGTCTCGCCGCGCCCCAGCTGACCGGCGATTTCACCGTGCATCAGTGGCGGCTGGGGCTGTATGCGGCGAGCGCTGCGCTCGCCGCGGCGGCCTTATTGTGGAGCGGATATAACCTGTATCGCGGCTACGCCAATCAAGCGGCTATCAAGAACGTCATGGCCGACACGGCGCGCTATCGCGCGCAGTATGAAGAAGCGGCGCGGCACTTTCCCGCCGCTCCGGTTTCCGCCGACAAATTGCGCCGTGCCGTCGAAATCACCGGGCAGCTCAAGCAGCTCGCGCGCACGCCGGAGACATTCATGCAAACCGTGGCGCAGGGATTGAATGCTTTTCCGCAAATCCAGCTGGATCGAATGCAATGGCAATACGCGCCCGATAGCGGTGCTGCCGCGACGGTGCAGGCAACGAATGCCGACGCCAACTGGCGGCAGCAGGGAGAAATCGAGGCCGAAATTCGCCCCTTTACCGGCGATTACCGTTCCGCGCTTGCGCTCATCGAGCGTTTCGCGGCGGCGCTGCGCAGCCAATCGGGCGTAGCCGACGTCAAGATCACCAAGCTGCCGGTCGATCTCGATTCCGGCACTGCCCTGAGGGGCAGCACCCAAGACAATGTGGAGACGAAGCCGGGAGCGGCGCAATTTAAACTGAAGATTATGCTGAAACGTAAACCATGAAACTCAGCAACCTGCATTGGGGAATTTTGCGCGCGCCCTTGTTGGTGTTAGCGGCGGCGAGCGCGTTTGCGTTTGCCTTGGTATTCTTTACCTATCGATCGAGCGCTGCGAGCAGCGCGCAATTGGAGCGCGAACATGCGGCTTTAAACAGCATCCGCCAAAGGACTTCCCAGGCGGACCAAGAACGGCAGCTCATCGTACGTTATCGCGACGCTTATGAAGGCTTGCATCGCAGCGGCACCATCGGCCCGGAACAGCGCGTCAATTGGCTCGACGCGCTGCGGGCGGCGAACCAAGAGGCGCAGACGCTGGGCGTGGATTACGAGTTGAGCCAACAGGCGGCATCACCGATCAAGCTCGATACCGCCGGTTATAAATTGCAGCAGACGACGATGAAACTCAATATTAAATTGCTGCATGAAGAAGACCTGCTGAATTTTTTGCGCGCACTCGAAGCGCAACGCGCCGGTCTCTATTTATTGCAAAGTTGCAGCATTAACCGCAGTGCCAATGCCCCCTTCAGCGTGCGCTTTGAACCCAAGCTGAGCGCGGAATGCGAATTGGCGTGGCTGTCCTTGGCGGATATTGCTGCGGCGGAAAGCGCGAGCCCGCAATGAAAGCGCTTTTAATTTTAACCGGCTGTGTGCTCACGCTAACGGTGCAAGCCGAACCCTTAGGGCGCTTGTTCTTTACACCGGAGCAGCGCGCCTTGCTGGATACCGCGCGTAGAACCATGCCGATGAATACGGGTAGCGCCGCCGAAGCGCCGAGTGCGCCGGACTTCAGCTTGAAAGGCATCGTCACGCGCAGCGACGGCAAACGCAGCATTTGGGTGAATGGCCGCGTGGAACAAGGCAGCGTGCGCCCCGGCACGCAGGAGCGCAACCAAGTGCAGATCCAGCTACCCAGCGGCGAAGTGAAATTAAAAGTCGGCCAAAGCATTGACCCCGCGACAGGGCGGGTCACGGAAAATTATCGCCGTCCGCCGCCCGAGCCGGCCATCACCAAACCCACGCCGCCCCAAGCGCCAACGCCGCCCGCTGTCAGCAAAACGCCTGCGCCCAAGGCACGCGATGACGACGCCGAAAACGACAACACGACCCCGCAGTAGTCAGCGCCAACGCGGCGCGGCATTGCTGATTGCGATGTTGCTCGTGGTGTTGGGACTCGTAGCGCTGTTGACGCTGCGCGGCGGACATAAGGCGCCGGAGTTGGAGGCCGAGCGAAAAACCGCGCTGGCCTTGGCGCAGGCGAAGGAGGCGTTGTTGGGGCGGGCGGCGAGCAATCAATCAGGCAGCATTCCTCGCCCAGGCGTTTTACCTTGCCCGGATACTCATGCGCAGGGAGACCCGAATGAGGGCATCGCAAACACCTCTTGCCTTGCCAATGCAATTGGCCGGTTGCCCTGGCGGACCTTGGGTTTACCCGACTTGAGAGATGGCGCAAATGAGCGCTTGTGGTACAAGCTTTCTGGCAATTTTCGCAATACCAGTGGCGTCAAGGTGAATACCAGCACGAACGGGACGTTGATGATCGGCGGGGCGGGGCCGACGTTTGCGGTCATCGTCTTTGCACCCGGTGCGCCGCTATCCGGACAGGTACGAGACAGCGCGCATTTCAATGATTTTCTGGCCTACTTGGAAGGGTTTGTCGCGGCGAGCGATACGAATTTCAACAATACGCCAGCACAACCGATCAATGATCGTTTTATGACCGTTCTGCCCGTTGAAATCAAAAATTGGATTACGCCGCGCGTCGCTGCTGAACTTAGGGATGCCTTGGATGCACCTACACCGCCCACCCCTTACCCGGATACACTGCCTACCCTGCCAACATGGATTGATAATAATGGTTGGACGCCGTTAATCGCCTATCGGAAAGTATCGGACACTAGTGCCGAGTTGGATTTCTCCGTTGGTGGATGTGCCACCGTTTACACTTATGTTTTTAGTGCAGGTGCTACGGGCCTTAAACGACTGGGCAAGTGTTGATGCAAGCGTAGGATAGCCTGAGCGCAACGATAGCCAGCGTTTTTTCATCGAGGAGCGACCTCGGATTCCTTGGTGTCTTTGGCGGTGAAAAATTATCCACAGCAACGACCAATAGCGGGTGTGCTTTCGCTTCGAGAATGGTCATGCTTTCGATGTCGAGATCGTCGATTACCACTGAACGGAGATTACGATGAAGATTGTCAATGGAATGCGCCCGATTCATCCGGGTGAAGTTTTGCGGGAGGAGTTCATGATCCCGCTCGGACTTTCCGCCAACGCACTGGCGATGGCCTTGCGCGTGCCGACCCCGCGCATCAACGATATTGCACGCGAGCGCCGGGCGGTTACTGCGGATACGGCCTTGCGTTTGGCGCGCTACTTTGGCACGAGTGCGGAGTTCTGGCTAGGCTTGCAGTCCGACTTCGACATGAAGACCACTCTGACCGAGATCGGGGCACGTATCGAGCAAGACATCACGCCAATGTCGCAGGCGGCATAATTTTGTAGCTGCCTGCGCCCCACCTCGATTCCTACGTTAGCGCAACAACACCGGCTGTATATTTGTCAGCCGTTGCAATTGCAATGCTGCATCACTTGCTTCCCCACTCGATTTATACGGCCCAGCGCGCAGCCGGTACAAGCCTTCCACCGCTTGAATGCGCACGCTTTCGCTTAATGCGCCAAGTTCTGTTTTTAATTTTGCCAATAACTGTTCGGCGTTGGCTTGTACGCTGAATGCGCCAAGCTGTAGCCAATAGCCCTCGTTGCTCGGCGCGGCTAGGGATTGCGGTTTTTCAACGGCGGCTGTGACAGTGGTCGGGGTTGCGGCGATGGCTGGTGCGGCGGTCGGCGACCATTGCGCCGGGTCGATGCTTTCGACTTCGACCAAGCCGCTGCCATTTTGCACGATGCCGAGCTTATAGGCGGCGGTATAGGACAGGTCTATCACGCGGTCGGCATGGAACGGCCCGCGGTCGTTGATGCGCACGATCACCGATTTGCCGTTTTTGACGTTGGTCACGCGCACGTAGCTGGGGATGGGCAGGGTGGGGTGCGCCGCGGTCATGCCGTACATGTCATAGGGCTCGCCGCTGGAGGTGCGCTGGCCGTGAAATTTTTTACCGTACCAGGAGGCGATGCCGCGTGCCTGATAAGGCTTGCCGCTGGTATCGGGCACATAGGTCTGGCCCAAGGCCACATAAGGCCGGTTGGCGAATTTTTGCAGCGGCTCGACTTTGGGCTCGGCATCGGGGATGGCTTCCAGATTCGGCGGTGGGTTGGCCCCCGGCCCATCGTCCTGGTAATAGCCGCCGGGCCGGGTGCTCGCGGGCGCGGCCGGTTTCTCGATTCTTGCCGGGGCTTCGGCGCGCACGGCTGGCCGAGGCGCGGAAGCGCACCCCGCCAACAAAGCCATCACAATGACGCCTGACGCCTGACGCCTGATGCCTGTTCTCATTGCTTCACCAATCTGCGATGCGTAGCCACGCCCATCAGGATACCGAAGCCCAACAGCATCGTCACTAGCGAGGTGCCGCCAAAACTAATCAGCGGCAGGGGCACGCCGACCACCGGCAAGATGCCGGATACCATGCCCATATTCACGAAGGCATAGGTGCCGAAGGTCAAGGTGATGCTGCCGGCAATCAGGCGCGTGAACATGGTGGTGGCGTGGCTGGTGATATACAGCCCGCGCGCGATGATCAGGAGATACAAAACCAACAGCACCAAAATGCCGGCCAGGCCGAATTCCTCGCCCAATACCGCAAAAATGAAATCGGTATGCCGTTCCGGCAAGAAATCCAAATGCGCTTGCGTACCGTTGAGCCAACCCTTGCCAAAAATGCCGCCGGAACCGAGCGCGATCATGGATTGTATGGTGTGATAGCCGGAACCCAGCGGGTCTTGCGTCGGATCCAGCAGCGTCATGATGCGCTGCTGCTGGTAATCGTGCATCAATGACCAGGCCACCGGCGCGAAGGCCGCTGCGGATATAGCCAAGCCCAAGATCACTTTCCAGCCGATGCCGGCCAGGAATAACACATAAAAACCCGAGGCGGCGATTAACAGCGCGGTGCCCAAGTCCGGCTGCTTGGCGATGAGCATGACCGGCAGCAGCAGCAAAATCGCGGCAACGGCGAAGTCGGAAAGTCGCATGGAGCGTTCGCGCTTTTCGAAATACCAGGCCAGCATCAAGGGCACGGCGATTTTCATGAGTTCGGAGGGCTGGATGCGCGCAACGCCGACATGCAGCCAGCGCCGTGCGCCATGGCTGACTTCGCCGAACAATGCCACGCCCAGCAATAGCAGCAATCCCAACACATAACTCGGCCAGGCGATGCGCATCAGATGTTGCGGCGGCAGATTCGCCAAGGCCCACATCAACACCAGCGCCACCAGCATGCTGATGAATTGACTCAGCACGCGATCGAAGCTTTGTCCGGATGCGCTATACAGGATGATCTGTCCGAACAGCATGGTTGCCGCCAAGGACGCCAGCAAAAAGCCGTCGATATGCAGCGTAAAGCGCAGCCAAAGTCGTCTAATCATGTTCGGCCTCTTCTGGCTCCGGAGTGGTGGCGGCGCTCACGGGTAATTTTCCGAGCAAGTAATAATCGAACATGGCGCGCGCGATCGGCGCTGCGGTCGTTCCGCCGTGGCCGCCGTTTTCAACCAGAATCGCGATGGCGATAGTGGGGTTTTCCGCCGGCGCATAGGCGATGAATACGGCGTGGTCGCGGTTGCGCTCGGCCACTTGGCTTTCCACGTATTTTTCGCCCTGTTTGATCGTCACGACTTGCGCGGTTCCGGTCTTGCCGGCGATGGTATAGGAAGCCCCGGCAGAAGCGCGGCTGGCGGTGCCGCCGGGGCGGGTGACATCAATCATGGCGTCGCGCACCAGCGCCAGATTTTCCGGCTTGATGGGGAGGGTGGCGGCGATTTGCGGCGCAATCGGCGTCACCACCCCGCTCTTCGAGTTTTGGATTTGCCGCACCAAATGCGGCTGCATTTTTATCCCCTGGTTGGCCAAGGTTGCGGTCGCCACGGCGAGCTGCAAGGGTGTTACCAAGTTATAGCCTTGGCCGATGCCGACGCTCACGGTATCGCCGGCAAACCATTTCTGCTTGAAACGCTTCATCTTCGACGCCTGCGATGGCAACAAGCCGCTGCGTTCACCCTCGATATCGATCCCGGTCTTTTTGCCGAAGCCAAAGTTGCTCAGGAAATTGAAAATATTGTCGATGCCCAGATCCACCGCCAGCCCATAGTAATAAGTGTCGCAGGAAATCACGATGGACTTGTGCAAGTCGACGAGTCCATGGCCGCCGGCTTTCCAGTCGCGATAGTGATGGCTCGAGCCGGGCAGCATATAAAATCCCGGGTCGTTGATGGTGTAGCTCGGGGTGCGCTTATTCAATTCTAAACCGGCCAGCGCCATGAAAGGCTTGATGGTTGAGCCGGGCGGATACTCCCCGTGCATGGGGCGGTTGAGCAGGGGTTTGTCGGGCGAATTTTTCAACAGCTCCCAATTTTGCGTATCGATGCCATCGACGAATAAATTGGTGTCGAAACCCGGTTTGGAAACATAAGCCAATACGCCGCCGGTTTTGGGGTCGATGGCAACCAAGGCGCCGCGAAACTTGCCGAAAGTCTGCTCCGCGACTTGTTGCAGCTTCAAATCCAGATACAGCGTGAGATTGTTGCCGGAAGTGGGCGGGGTGCGCGATAGGGTGCGCACAGCGCGACCGCCGGCATCCGTCTCGACTTCTTCAAAGCCGGTCGTGCCGTGCAATTCATTTTCATAGCTCTGCTCCAAGCCGGCGCGGCCCATGTAATTGGTGCCGCGATAATTGGCGAAATTGCCGTCCTCTTCCAATTGGTCCAAATCGGCATCGTTGATACGGCCGATATAGCCCACCACATGCGAGGTAATCTCCCCTTGCGGATAATGCCGAAATAGCCGCGCTTTGATCTCAACGCCGGCGAAACGGTAGCGATTGGCGGAGAAACGCGCGATTTCGACATCGTTTAAGCGGGTGCGAATCGGCAGGCTTTCAAAGTTCCGGCTTTCTTCCAACAGCTTTTTGAAACGCTTGCGGTCTTTCTCTGTAATCTCGACCAAGGTGCTGAGTTCGTTGATGGTCTGCCCTAGGTTTTTGATTTTGCTCGGGGTGATTTCCAGGGTGAAAGCCGTATAGTTGTGGGCCAAGGCCACGCCATTGCGATCTAAAATCAAGCCGCGATTTGGGACAATCGGCACAATCGAGATGCGATTTTGTTCAGCCAGGGTTTGGTAATGCTCATGTTGAAAAATTTGCAAATAAGCAAAGCGCGCCGCCAGCAGCATAAACAAAAACAGCGCAATGCTGCCGGCGACGGTGAGTCGCATGCGAAAGTAGTATAAGTCGCGTTGGTGATTGCGCAGTTCGGGGCGGCGTGTCACTTCTTAACGAGATTCGTAAATGTATCGTCGGTACGGGATTTGCGGTGTTGCGACAAGCGCAGCAGGATAGATAAGGTGGGCCAGAGCACGGCGCCGATGACGCTACTGGCGAAATACAGCGGCCCGGGAAACGCCGCGCCAAAGGCCAAACGCGTCACCAGCATAATCACTAAGGAAATCAACAGAAACCCAAAAACGTAAAGCGCTTGCTGCCAGAAGCTGAACATTTGAATCCGCGGACGCAGAATTTGCGCCATGAAAATCATCAGGGTATAGGCCAGCGCATGCTGGCCAAAGAGCACGCCGTCAGCGATATCCATGAGCAGGCCGAGAAACCAGGCGGCGCCCAGGCCAACTTCGCGCGGTTGATGAATGGCCCAATACACCAGCAGCAAAGCAATACAATCCGGCCACAGCAATTTGGCCAAGCCGTTCCAGGGCAGCAAGTTGAGCAGCAGGCCGATCAGCAGTGTGAAGAGTATGAAACGCCCGGAGGCGGGGCGGGTAAGGGTGGGTTTAGCGTTTGCCATGATCCACCTGGGCGGGTTGTTTTTGCGGCGCTGCTTCCATTTGCGGCGGATTGGGCGCGCTCAGAATCAAGATTTGCCGCTGGCGATCGGGTCCGGCGGAAGGCGTACAGGAAACCTTTGCAAATAAATAGGCGGCATTGCGTTCGACCTTGCTCACCACCGCGACCGGTAAGCCGGGCGGATAAATGCCGTCGATGCCGGAAGTCACCAGTTGATCGCCCGGCTGCAAATCGGCGCTGAACGACATGAAGGGCATGTCCAACGTACCCGCTTCGCCATTGCCAAAAACCACGGCGCGCAATCCATTGCGCACATTTTGCACCGGCACCGCCTGATCTTTATCGGTGATCAAGGTCACCTCGCTCACGGCCGGGCTCACGCGCGTGACTTGCCCGATCACGCCGATTTGATCGGCGACCACTTGGCCCGGTTGCACGCCCTGCAAGCTGCCGCGGTCGACGATGATTTTGCGCGAAAAGGGATCGCGTCCCGAATACAAGATTTCCGCCAAGGTGGTGCGCTGCGCATAGCGCGTTTTTGCGTCCAGCAAATGCCGCAAGTGCGCGTTCTCAGCTTGCAAGTCCTGGTATTGCAACATCTTCCCCGCCAGCATGAGTTGCTGTTCCTTCAGGTCGGCATTCTCGCTTTTCATTCGGCCTTGGGCGACGAAAAAATCGCCCACCTTGGCGGAGAGGCGCACCGGCGCATTCATGGCATGTTGCAAGGGATTGATGACGATGGCGAGCGCATTGCGCAGCGTGTTCAGGTAATGGAAGTGGCCGTCCGCCACCATCAAGAACAGCGCCAGCCCGGAAAAAATCGCCAGCCGCAGCGTTGGCGCCAGGCCGCGCTTGAAAAACGGAGGTGGTGAAGTATCAATCAAGCTAACTACTTAATCCAAAAAAAGGGATTCAAACCGCCAAGTCGCCAAGTTCGCCAAGAAAAAACAAATCGTTTTGAATTTTCTAAGTTCACCCAATTGGTGACACGTATGACTTCGCCAGAACCTTGGTGTGCCTTGGCGCTCTTGGCGTCTTGGCGGTTGAAAAAAACCGTTTCTGGGTTAATGCCGCGAGCAGTTCAACCCGCTTTGGTTAAATCTATTAATCATTGGTAAAGACTGTGGAGAGACGTTCCATTTCTTCCAACGCCCGGCCCGATCCACGCACCACGCAAGTGAGCGGTTCGTCGGCCACGATCACCGGCAAGCCGGTTTCTTCCATCAACAGGCGGTCGATGTCACGCAATAGCGCGCCGCCGCCGGTCAATACCATGCCTTTATCGGCAATATCCGCGCCAAGTTCAGGCGGGGTTTGCTCCAGCGCCGATTTCACCGCCGACACGATGCTGTTGAGCGGGTCGGTCAGGGCTTCCAAAATCTCGTTGCTGGAGATGGTGAAGCTGCGCGGAATGCCTTCGGCCAGGTTGCGGCCTTTCACTTCCATCTCCCGCACTTCCGAACCGGGGAAGGCTGAGCCGATGTTTTTCTTGATGTTTTCTGCGGTGGACTCGCCGATCAGCATGCCGTAGTTGCGGCGGATGTAGTTGATGATGGCTTCGTCGAACTTGTCGCCGCCGACCCGCACCGAGGCCGCATAGACGATGCCGCCGAGCGAAATCACGCCGACTTCGGTGGTGCCGCCGCCGATATCCACCACCATCGAGCCGGTCGCTTCCGCTACCGGCAGATCGGCGCCGATGGCCGCTGCCATGGGCTCTTCGATCAAATACACATGGCGCGCGCCGGCGCCAATGGCCGATTCGCGAATGGCGCGGCGCTCCACCTGGGTCGAGCCGCAAGGCACGCAGATGATGATGCGCGGACTCGGGCCGAACATGTGCGAGCCGTGAATTTTCTTGATGAAATACTTGAGCATTTGCTCGGTAATGGTGAAGTCGGCGATCACGCCGTCCTTCATCGGGCGAATGGCGGTGATCGAACCGGGCGTGCGTCCGAGCATCTGTTTGGCTTCGATGCCCACCGCCTGGATGGTTTTTTTGCCGCTGGGACCGCCTTCCTGGCGGATGGCCACCACCGAAGGTTCATCCAAAACAATGCCTTTGCCGCGCACGTAGATCAAGGTGTTGGCAGTGCCGAGGTCGATGGCGAGATCAGTGGAGAAATAACCGCGAAGAGATTCGAACATGGTTGGTACCGTTGTGTAGGGGTGCGTTAAATAAGGGGTTTATGATACCCTATAACGCTTATTTAGTTAACGCGTTCAGGTGAATTACATGTCATTGACCGAAGCCGATGTGAAGCGCATGGCGCATCTCGCCCGGATCGAAATTGCGCAGCAAGAAGTCGCGTCGATGCTGGCCCAGCTTTCCAACATCATGGGTTTGGTGGAGCAAATGCAGGCGGTCGATACCGAAGGCGTCGCGCCCATGGCGCATGCCCAGGATCTTTCCTTGCGGCTACGCGAGGATCGCGTCACCGAAACCGACCAGCACGAAGCGTTTCAAGCCATCGCACCCGAAGTGGAAGCTGGCTTGTATCTCGTACCCAAAGTAATCGAATAAATTAGGAAGCAGGTAGCGGGAAGCAGTGAGCGGTTAAAAAGGCGGCCCTACCGCTCCCCGCTTACCGCTTCCTGCTCACAAACACTTATGATTAATGACAGCTTAAAACAACTCTCCGCCGCCCTCGCCGCGAAGAAAATCTCCAGCCGCGAGCTGACGCAGTCTTTTCTCGACCGCATCGCGCAGTTGAACCCCACCTTCAACGCCTTCATCACGGTGGATGCCGAGAAATCGCTGGCGCAGGCCGATGCCGCCGATCGGCGCATCGCGCAAGGCACGGCTGGGCCCTTGACCGGCATTCCCATTGCGCAAAAAGATATTTTCTGCGCCAAAACTTGGCGCACCACGTGCGGCTCGAAAATGCTCGCCAACTTCATTGCGCCTTACGATGCCCAAGTGATCGAGCATTTCAACGCCGCCGGTGCGGTGAATCTGGGCAAGACCAATATGGACGAATTCGCCATGGGCTCGTCGAACGAGACCTCGTTCTTCGGCGCGGTGAAAAACCCCTGGGATGCGCGGGCCGTGCCCGGCGGCAGCTCCGGCGGTTCGGCGGCGGCGGTGGCGGCGCGGCTGTGCGCGGCGGCCACCGGCACCGATACCGGCGGCTCGATTCGCCAGCCGGCGGCGCTCACCGGCATCACCGGCATCAAGCCGACCTACGGCGTGGTGTCGCGCTACGGCATGATCGCCTTCGCCTCCAGCCTGGATCAAGGTGGGCCGATGGCCAAGAGCGCCGAGGACTGCGCGCTGTTGCTCAACACCATGGCCGGCTTCGATGTGCGCGATTCCACCAGCCTGGATCGTCCGGTGGAAGACTATACGCGCGATTTGGCCCAGCCCCTGGCCGGCCTGAAAATCGGCTTGCCCAAGGAATACTTCGCCGCAGGCCTGGCGCCGGATGTGGCGCAGGCGGTGCAAGCGGCGATTGCCGAATACCAAAAACTCGGCGCGCAAACGGTGGAGATTTCCCTGCCGAATACCCAACTCTCGATCCCGGTGTATTACGTGCTGGCCCCGGCCGAAGCCTCCAGCAATCTGTCGCGCTACGACGGCGTGCGCTACGGCTATCGCGCGCCGGAATACCACGATCTTTCCGATATGTACAAAAAGACCCGCGCCCAAGGCTTCGGCGCAGAAGTAAAGCGGCGCATCTTGATCGGCACTTATGTGCTGTCAGCCGGCTACTACGACGCCTATTATTTGAAGGCGCAAAAATTGCGGCGCTTAATCGCGCAAGACTTCACTGCGGCTTTCAAGCAATGCGACGTGATCATGGGCCCGACCTCGCCCACCACCGCCTTCAATCTCGGCGAAAAAAGCGACGACCCGGTGTCGATGTATCTGTCGGACATCTACACCATCGCCGTCAATCTGGCGGGCCTGCCCGGCATGTCGATCCCGGTAGGCTTCGGCGCCAATGGCCGCCCAGTCGGCTTGCAGATCGTCGGCAATTATTTCGCCGAGGCGAAAATGCTCAACGTGGCGCATCAGTATCAGTTGGCAACGGATTGGCATGCGCGCATGCCGACCTTGCCGTAAGGAAGAACCCTCATGGAATTTCTGCAATTAGCCAGCGTGCGCGAGTTGCGCACGCAATTGGAACAACATCCGATTTACCGCGCGGTGGATAGCCTGCCGCGCCTGCGCTGCTTCATGGAGCATCATATTTTTTCGGTGTGGGACTTCATGTCGCTGGTGAAATACATGCAGGGCGTGGTCGCGCCGGCGAAATCGCCCTGGATGCCGGGCAAGGACGCCACCCTGCGCCGCTTCATCAACGACATGGTGCTGGGCGAGGAAAGCGACGAGTGGCCGCAGGACGGCAAGATCGCCTACGTCAGCCATTTCGAGCTGTACCAAAAAGCCATGCTGGAAGTGGGCGCGGACATCAAGCGCTCCAACGATTTCCTGCGCGTGGTGGATACCCTGGGTATCGACCACGCGCTGTCGTCCAAGCTGGCCTTGCCGGCGGCGCGCACCTTCATGCGCAGCACCTTCGGCTGTCTCGCCAGCAACAAGCCGCATGTGGTGATGGCCTCCCTGGCCGTGGGCCGCGAGCACATCATCCCCGAGATGTTCCGCGCCTTGCTGCGCGACATGGCCATCGACGCGGCCACCGCCCCGGCGTTTCATTATTACCTGCAGCGGCATGTGCACCTGGATGGCGAGCACCACGGCCCGCTGTCGCTGCGCCTGCTGGATAGCCTGTGCGCCGGCGACGCCACGCGCCTGGCCGAAGCCCAAGCCGCCGCCGAACAAGCCATCGCCGCGCGCATCGCGTTCTGGGATGGCGTCATGGAAGCGATGCAAGATAGCGATTGCGTCAGAAAGAGAGTTGCCTAATGGAATGGGAAACAGTCATCGGCCTGGAAATTCATGCTCAACTTTCCACCGCCTCGAAAATCTTCAGCGGCGCCGCGACCGCTTATGGCGCAGCGCCCAACACCCAAGCCTGCGCGGTGGATATCGCGCTGCCCGGCGTGCTGCCGGTGATGAACAAAGGTGCGGTGGAGCGCGCGGTGAAATTCGGCCTGGCCATCGGCGCGCGCGTGAATCCGGAATCGGTGTTCGCGCGCAAGAATTATTTTTATCCCGACCTGCCCAAGGGCTATCAGATCAGCCAATTCGAATTGCCGATCGTGGAAAAGGGCGAGATCATCATCCAAGTCGGCGATGTGGAAAAAGTCGTGGGCATCACCCGCGCCCACCTGGAAGAAGACGCTGGCAAATCGCTGCATGAAGACTTCCACGGCAAGACTGGTGTGGATTTGAATCGCGCCAGCACGCCCTTGCTGGAGATCGTGTCCGAGCCGGATATGCGCGGCTCCGACGAAGCCGTGGCCTACGCCAAGACCATTCATTCCCTGGTGCAATACCTGGAAATTTGCGACGGCAATATGCAGGAAGGCTCGTTCCGCTGCGACGCCAATGTCTCGGTGCGCCCCAGGGGCGCGGAGAAATTCGGCACGCGCTGCGAGATCAAGAACCTCAACTCGTTCCGCTTTCTGGAGCGCGCCATCGAGTATGAAGTCGTGCGCCAAATCGACATCCTGGAATCCGGCGGCAGCATCACTCAAGAAACCCGCCTCTACGATTCGGACAAGGACGAAACCCGCGCCATGCGCTCCAAGGAAGAAGCGTTCGACTACCGCTACTTCCCCGATCCCGACTTGTTGCCGATGAAGCTCAGCGCCGAGATGATCGCCGAGATTAAGAAGACCCTGCCGGAATTGCCCGATGCCAAGCGCGCGCGCTACATGCAGCAATTCGGCCTGTCGCGCTACGACGCCGGCGTGCTCACCGCGACCAAGGCCATGGCCGCTTATTTCGAAGATGTTATGAAGGGGATGCAAAGCGTTGGCGCCGCCAACGCTAAGACCGCCGCCAACTGGGTGATGGGCGATCTGGCTGGCGTATTAAAACGCGACGGCCTGGAAATCACGCACAGCCCCGTCGCCGCCGATAAATTGGCCGGCTTGGTGCTGCGCATTGCCGACAACACCATCTCCAACAAGATCGGCAAAGACGTGTTCGAGGCGATGTGGGCGGGCGAAGGCGACGCCGACGCCATCATCGAGAAAAAGGGCCTGAAGCAGATCACCGACTCGGGTGCGATTGAGGCCATCGTCGACGAAGTGCTCGCCGCCAATCCCAAGTCTATCGAAGAATTCCGCGCCGGCAAGGAACGCGCGCTGAACGCGCTGGTCGGCCAGGTGATGAAGGGCAGCAAGGGCAAGGCCAATCCGCAGCAGGTGACGGATCTGCTGAAGAAGAAACTCGCCGAATAAATCGGTGTTTTGCATGGCCGTGCGGCTTTGGTTCGGAGCAGAAAATATGTCGAGGGACAACATGAAGCGATTGCTTGTATTGTTGATGGGAGCCGCGCTATGGGCTGGTTTTACGGGCGCGGCCCAAGCCTCGGAAAAATATTTGTTCTACACCCATGGATGCTGCATCAATAAATTGGGCGGCGGAGCCTACGAAACCATCGCAAAGGAATTGCGCAAAGATGGGTTCAATGTCATCTTTGAATTGCGCGATGACGATAGCAATGCCGCGATTCAAGCAGCGGCTGCCAAGATCGCAGAGCGGGTGCAGAGTTTGTTGGCCAAGGGCACGGCCCCAGAGGACATCACGGTCAGCGGCTATTCCTTGGGGTCGGTGATATCGTTGTTTGCTTCGATTGCAATCGCAAATCCAAAAGTGAACTATGTATTGCTCGCCGGTTGCCCTGGGCGTGGCGCCCGTTCGTTCGACATCGATTATGCCAAGGTGCAGGGGCGCGTCCTTTCCATCGTGGATATCAAGGACGATAGATTTGGCTCCTGCAAGCAGCGCCTGCCGGAGAGCGTGCTGCAAAAAGAGGTGGAAATTGATTCGGGCTACGGCCATCCCGTTTTTCGTTATACCGATGAGAAGAACATGAAGCTCTGGAAGGAGCCTTTGGAAGCTTGGGCCAAGCTGAAGTAAGTCGGCTGCGTTGAGCCCCACGCCGGCGGCGCAACGTAACAACACAAAACCCGCGACTCAGCCCGCGGGTTTTTTGTGCTTGCATATATTCGTTTAAACGAATATATTGGCAGCCATGATGCATCCTGATTCCCTCTTTGAAGCCCTGGCAGATGAAACCCGGCGGCGCATTCTGGCGCTGCTGCTGACGCGCGGCGAGTTGTGCGTGTGCGATCTGTTTGGCGTGTTGCAAGTACCGCAGCCCAAGGTTTCGCGCCATCTTGCGGTCTTGCGCGAATGCGATATTCTGGCATCGAGAAAACAAGGTACTTGGGTGCATTATCGGCTCAACCCGGAGATGCCGCTGTGGGCGGCGCAAGTGTTGCGCGCCATGGCCGATGGGGTGGCGCGCAGCGAGCCCTACCGCGCCGATCAAGCGCAGTTGTCGGCGAGTTGCAGTTCGGACGCTGCCTGTGTTGCGCCGGTGCGCGCAGTAAATTCGAAATAACAGATATAAGGCAGAACGCTAATGACGCATATTCCAACCGTACTAATCCTTTGCACCGGCAACTCCTGCCGCAGCCAAATGGCGGAAGCGCTGGTGAATCACGATCTCGGGCCGCAAGTGCATGCGATTTCCGCCGGCACGCGGCCGCAGCCCAAGGTGGCCGATGGCGCGATTGCCGCCTTGCAGCAGGCGGGCATTGCTGTCGATGGTCTTTACCCGAAGGACGTGGATGCAGTGCTGCACGATGCAATCGATTTGGTGATCACGGTGTGCGATAACGCCAAGGAAGCTTGCCCGATTTTCCCGCGCCCGATCCCGAGCGTGCACCTGCCGTTCCACGACCCGCATGGCGAGCCGCTGGAGAGCTTCGTGCAAGTCATGAATGAGATTCGCGCCAAGTTGGTGCCGGAAGTGGCGCGGCGGCTTGGCGTGTTACAACCCGATCAAGGAGAAGTTTGATGAAACGATTTCATGTGCATGTCGGCGTCAAGGATTTGCAGCAGAGCATCGATTTTTACTCGGCGCTATTTGCCGTGGCGCCCAGCGTGGTGAAAGATGATTACGCGAAATGGATGCTGGACGATCCGCGCATCAATTTTGCGATCTCCACCCGTTCCGGCAAGGCCGGCCTGGATCATTTGGGTTTGCAGGTGGACAGCGATGCAGAGTTGACCCAGGTTGAAGCGCAACTCAAACACGCCAGCCCGGAAGTGATCGATCAAAAGGGCACGGCTTGCTGCTATGCGGAGTCCGACAAGCATTGGGTGCAAGACCCGTCGGGCATTGCCTGGGAGGCGTTTCATACGCTGGGCACGGTGCCGGTATTCGGCGCACCGGCCACGAGCAAATTCAGCATTCCTGTGCAAGCGGCTTGTTGCACACCGGGGTTTGGAAGCAACAACTGTTCGTAGCTGAAAGCCCATGCAGTACCCGATCAGAGTCTTATTTTTGTGCACCGGCAATTCGGCGCGCTCGCAAATGGCGGAAGGCTTTTTGCATGCCATGGGCAAGCAACACTTTACCGTGTTCAGCGCCGGGACCGATCCGCAGGGCTTGCACCCGCTGGCAGTGCAAGCGATGCAAGAAACCGGCATCGATATCTCCGCGCAATCCAGCAAGGCGATTTCGCAGTTTGCCGGGCAGCGCTTCGACTACATCATTACCGTGTGCGACCGGGCGCGGGATAACTGCCCAACCTTTCCCGGGGACACCGAGCGCATCCACTGGGGCTTCGACGATCCGGCCGCGGCTGCGGACGAGGAAAAGGGGCAGGCGTTTCGGCGCGTGCGCAACGAGATCCGCAACCGCATTTCCATTTGGTATCCCGCCATGCGCAAGAAATTGCGCGATGCCGGAATTAAGGACGAATAAGCATGAGCGCTCAGTGTGAAGTAACGGCCAAAGCGGCCGGCGGCGCGGCCTTGGGTTTTTTCGAGCGCTGGCTCACGCTGTGGGTGTTTTTGGCGATCGCAGTCGGGGTGGCGCTTGGGCAGATATTCCCAGGGCTATTCAAGGCCGCCGGCGCGCTGGAAGTGGCCCAGGTTAATTTGCCGGTGGGCGTGCTGATTTGGGTGATGATCGTGCCCATGCTGCTCAAGATCGACTTTCACGCTTTGCACGAGGTGGGGCGGCATTGGCGCGGCGTGGGCGTCACGTTGTTCGTCAACTGGGCGGTGAAGCCCTTTTCCATGGCGCTGTTGGCTTGGATCTTTATCCGCAATGTGTTCGCGCCTTATCTGCCGGTAGCGCAACTCGACAGCTACATCGCCGGACTCATCATCCTGGCGGCCGCGCCCTGCACCGCCATGGTGTTCGTATGGAGCAATCTCACGCGCGGCGAGCCGCATTTCACGCTGACGCAAGTGGCGCTCAACGATGCGATCATGTTGCTCGCGTTCGCGCCCGTCGTCGGCTTGCTGCTGGGCTTGTCCGCCATCGTCGTGCCGTGGAATACGCTGTTTCTCTCGGTGGTGATGTATATCGCGATTCCGGTGCTGATCGCCCAACTCTGGCGCGGTTATTTGCTCAAGCAGGGCGCAGCGGCGCTGAGCCGCACGCTCGCTTGGCTGCATCCGTATTCGCTCTCGGCCTTGCTGGCGACCTTGGTGTTGCTGTTCGGCTTTCAGGGCGAAGCAATCCTCAAGCAACCGCTGGTGATCGCCATGCTGGCAGTGCCGATACTGATCCAGGTGTATTTCAACTCCGGGCTGGCCTACTGGCTCAATCGCCGTTTCGGCGTGGCGCACTGCGTCGCCGGGCCGTCGGCCTTGATCGGCGCGAGTAATTTTTTCGAATTGGCGGTGGCCACGGCCATCAGCCTGTTCGGCTTCGAGTCTGGTGCTGCGCTGGCGACAGTGGTGGGCGTATTGATCGAAGTGCCGGTGATGCTGTCCGTGGTGCGCATCGTGAATGCGAGCCAGGCCTGGTACGAGCGCGGCGCAGCAAAGAAATAGAGCCGCTCTCTGAGCGGCCCCTTAAGGCTATTTTTTCGGTGCGGCCGGCGCGGGCGCTGGGATAGGGGTGCCTGGTGCCGGCGTTGCAACGGCTTCCGGCGGCATGCCTTTCAGTTCGCGAAAGCGTACCTTGTCAGCGGCGTAGCGTTGGCGCATCGCGGCCTTTTCCTGCTCCAGTTTGGCGATATTGCTGCGTACTTGCACAATTTCGCCTTCCGCTGCTTTGATCGCATTGGCAATATCGCCTGGCACGGGTCTCTTCCCTTGCACAAAAGTCGCTTCTTGTTTTTTTAGGCCATTCAGGCGGCCTTGCGCCGACTTGATGCGCAACTCATTGCTCTTGATCTGCACATCGATCGCGCCCAAATTGCGTTGCAAGCTGGAATCGATTTCCCTTAATTCGGTATAGGTCGCAAGTAAAGCCTTATCGCGACGCTGTGCCTCCAACGCTTCTTCTTTCTCTTTTTTGGCCTTGGCTGCGGCCTCGTCGCGTTCGCGGATTTGCGCCGGGGTTAGCGCGGCGTCGGTTTTATTAACGACTTGGCCCCTTTTATCCAGTTGCGTGTTGCCCTGATCCGCATACTCCGGCGGGATGGTGTCGCCGTAGTGCGTCTTGCCGCTTTTATCCACCCACTTGTACATCTTGGCGTGGGCGCTGCAACTGATAAATAAACCGAACAGAACGATGAGTAAAGAACGTAGCATCAGGCACTCCTTGTACCGTATTGAATTTTATAAGCCAACACTTTCTCCAACGACGCGGCCAGCGCAGGCTGTCCGCGCAAATACCCCACCAAATCTTCCAGGGTGGCGATGGCGATGACCGGGATGCCGTAATCGTGCATCACTTCCTGTACCGCCGATCGTTCCCCTTGGCCGCGCTCTTGGCGGTCGATGGCAATCGACACGCCGCACGGCGTAGCACCCTGGGCGCGGATCAATTGCACCGATTCGCGCACCGAAGTCCCGGCAGAGATTACATCATCGACAATCAGCACCCTTCCCTTGAGGGGCGCGCCCACCGTGCTGCCGCCCTCGCCATGGTCCTTGGCTTCCTTGCGGTTGAAGGCGAAGGGCACATTGCGCCCCATGTCGGCCAGCGCCACGGCAATGGTCGCCACCAACGGAATGCCCTTGTACGCCGGCCCGAACAGCATGTCGAACTCGAGCTGCGACGCCAGAATGGCTTTGGCGTAAAATTGCGCGAGCTTGCCCATCGAGGCGCCGTCGTCGAACAAGCCCGAGTTGAAGAAATACGGGCTCATGCGCCCGGCCTTGGTCTTGAATTCGCCGAACAACAGCACCTGCTTGCCGATTGCGAACTCGATAAACTCTTGTCTGAAATCTTTATTAGTCACGGATGAACACGGATGAAAAGCCCTCATTATACCGATCTCGCCCACGAATTTACCGGTGTTAATCCGCGTTCATCCGTGGCGCCAACATAATGCGCATCATCAGCGCCAACCTCAACGGCATCCGCTCCGCCAGCAACAAGGGCTTTTTCGAGTGGATGCACAAGCAGCACGCCGACGTGGTGTGCGTGCAAGAGCTCAAGGCCCATGCCACCGACCTCACGCGCGAAATGCTGCAACCGGACAAATACTTCGGCTACTTTCACTATGCGGAAAAGAAAGGTTATAGCGGCGTCGGCCTGTACGCGAAACGGCAGCCCGACCGCATCGTCGAAGGCCTAGGCATTGCCGATATCGATTCCGAAGGACGCTACCTGCAAGCCGACTTCGGCAACTTAAGCGTAGTCTCGCTGTACGCGCCCTCCGGTTCTTCTTCCGAAGAACGCCAGCAAGCCAAATTCAGCTTCATGGAACACTTCATGCCGCACCTGAAGGCGCTCAAGGCCAGCGGGCGCGAAGTCGTGATCTGCGGCGACTGGAACATCGCACACCAAGAAATCGACCTCAAGAACTGGAAAAGCAACCAGAAAAACTCCGGCTTCCTGCCGGAAGAGCGCGCCTGGATGAGCGAGATATTCGAGCAAGTCGGATTCGTCGACACCTATCGAAAGCTGTATCCGGAAGCCACCGGCGATGCCTACACCTGGTGGTCGAATCGCGGCCAAGCCTATGCCAAAAATGTCGGGTGGCGCATCGACTACCAAATCGCCACGCCGGGTGTTGCGGCTACAGTCAAGCAAGCTGTGGTGTACAAGGAGCAGCGCTTTTCGGATCATGCGCCGCTGATTGTGGAATACGATTACGCGGTGTAACGATACTCGCTCAAACCATGTCCCTCAATAGCCATCGCCTAATGGAGTCTTGAAGAGCAGTCTGGCAAGTTCGGCCTTGTTGTGCACACCGCATTTTTTGAAAATGGTGGCTATGTGGCTGCGAGCCGTATTTTCGGCGATTGAAAATTTTCCCGCAATATCGTGATAACTCTCACCCTGTGCATAGCTTTGTGCAATTTGTAACTGCTTCTTGCCGAGCATATCCAGCTTGGTCAGCGCACGAACCCGAACGAAAGCCATGTCATCGAGCGCTTGTGCGGTAATGACGATAGACGCACCTCGATAAGCTTGTTTTTGGGTCAGTAATGGCTGCAGGGTAAACGGTAGCGTGCTGCCATGCCAGGCACGCCATTCTTGTTTAATCAGTTTGAAAAATATCGACTCTGCTTCAATCACCGCACCGCGCGGATTACACAAAGCCGTGGCCTGTCGGGAGGATTGCATGGTCTGCGAGTCAAATTGCCGCATGTAAGCGATTCGACTTAAACGATGTGCTTCAGCGATGTGTGGTAGCAGGCGCTCTAGGGTTACCCTTTCAATCTCGGTAAAAGTTTGGCGAGTTGATTTGCGCCACAATGACATAAAACCAATCAAACCGGACACGGGTTCAATCCAGCAGGTGGACAGCGCCTGCTGCATCCCCCCGGGGTGCGCAAATTCTTTATACAGGCGCGTTTTTTTATACGCTTCGCGGCTGATCAAGTCGGCATGATTGATTACTTTCCCGGGTTGGCTGCGGACCATGTCAACTAAAAAATCTTCATGTTGAAAATCGGTCATGTTGACTTCAAGCATCCGTTTCTGCTGCTGGTAGAGATACACATCTACGATTGAATCCGGCGCTTTGCCGCTGAGCCCCCAGATACCTGAGTCAAACGGAATCTGTTCCGATAGCGCGTCAAATGTAGCGGACTGAAAATATGCAAATGGCCACTCCGTTGCGCCACGATAAATTCTGCGAATGATTTCATCACAGTTCATTCTTGTTTCTTTCCGAAAGTATTGAGCAATTGACCTTGTTATCACCATAGGAAAGAGCAAGTAAAAATTGCTGTCGGATTTTTTTACACCAAGTAATGCAAGGTGTTTATACCAGGCTAGTACATTTGCATTAGTCATAACCAGCCGGTCTGCCAAGAAATCCATGAATGGTCTTTATTAACAATGCTCTATGAATTTATCCAAAAGATTACACTCAGAGCCACAGAATTCATTGTGCGTTGTTTAACTTATTGATAAATAAATATAATTAAGCAATGGAATGCTTTGTGCATATGAGGTGGATTGTGTATTCAAAAACCCCCGCCTTGGGGTGTTGAAAATGACACTGCCGATCAAAAGGAAATCCGCCATGCTTGCATATCCAGGATTGCTGGCCTCCGCCATCGTTGGCGCTCTCGTCCCACGCCGCAAGCTGATTCAGATCGCCCTTTTCTACGCGCTGGCCGGCATGATGGCCGGCTCTGCGCAATCCGCCGATGTCGCCTGGAACGGCGGTGCCGGCACCTGGAGCACCGCCGGCAGCTGGTCGCCCGTGGGCGTACCGGGCGCAACGGACAATGTCTTTATCGACAACGGTCTTACCGGCATCAATTCCGTCGTGATGGTGAATATCGCCGCCAATGCCAATAATCTCACCATCGATGCCGGCGATACCCTCGCGATTGCCAACGCCCAGTCGCTCACCATCTTCGGTGCGACAGTTCTGAATAACGGCACCGTCAGCCTGAATTCCACCGGTTCCCTGACCGACCTCAGGATCGCTAATGCCAACACCACCTTCTCAGGGACGGGGGTGCTCACTCTCGGCAACAACATCAACAACCGCATCTATGGGACGAGCGCGAGCAACGTGCTCACCAACGGTTCCAGCCACACCATCCAGGGTTCAGGACAGCTGGGCGTCGATTTGATGGGGCTGAACAATCAGGGACTGATCGTGGCTAACCAGAGCGCAGGCCTGGTCATCGATTTGTCCGCGGTAGGCGGCACCAACACCGGTACGATGCGCGCCGCTGGCGGCCAGCTCACCTTGCAAGGCACCAGTCTGAACAATGCGGGCGGGGTAATCGATGCAGTGGGCAGCAATGTGGTCCTCAACAGCTCCACCGTCACCGGCGGCACGCTGCAGACCAGCGGCGGCGGCAAAGTCTTCGTTCAGGGGGCGTCCAACCTGGTCAATGTCAGCAACACCGGGCAAACCGAGATTGCCAATAATCAGACTGGCGT
>JAKANO010000005.1 GCA_021812385.1 Pseudomonadota bacterium
GGGTAATCACCTTGGGATTGTTCTTCAGCGCATTCGCCGGGAAGTCGCACACATAGCCGCGCAGCTTGCCGGCGGCGATGCCTTCCACTACAGCCTTGTCGTCGACGATGCCTTCACGCGCGAAATTCAGCAGCACGGTGCCCGGCTTCATCAGCGCAATGCGCACGGCGTCAATCATGTTGCGCGTCTTATCCACTAACGGCACATGCAGCGAAATGTAATCGCTGTTCTTCACCACCTCTTCCACGCTGGCCGCCTTCTTCACGCTGGAAGGCAGGCGCCATGCGGCTTCCACGGTGATTTCCGGATCGAAGCCGATGACGTTCATGCCCAGACGAATACCGGCGTCCGCCACCAAAGAACCGATAGCACCCAAGCCGATAATGCCCAAGGTGCGGTTCGGTAATTCGATACCGCCATAATTTTTCTTGCCAGCCTCGACCGCCTTGGAAATTTCGGCATCTTCACCGGTTAGGCTGTCGGCGAATTTCCAAGCCGGCATCAGGTTGCGCGAGGCGATCAGCATGCCGGCGATCACCAGTTCCTTCACCGCGTTGGCATTGGCGCCGGGCGCGTTGAACACCGGCACGCCGCGCTCGCTCATTGCCGCCACCGGCACGTTATTGGTACCGGCGCCGGCGCGCGCAATCGCCTTCACGCTGGACGGGATCACCATGTCGTGCATCTTGGTGGAGCGCACCAGGATGGCATCCGGATCTGCAACGTCATTGCCGATGGTGTAGCGCTCGGAAGGCAGGCGCGACAAGCCCAGCGGCGAGATATTATTCAGCGTTTGGATCTTGGTTTTTTCAGCCATTTTTTTGCTCGAACGCTTTCATGTAGTCGACTAATATTTTCACGCCCTCGATCGGCATCGCGTTATAAATGGAAGCGCGCATGCCGCCCACCGAACGGTGGCCTTTGAGCTGCACCAGGCCGCGCTCTTTCGCGCCCTTGAGGAATGCCTCATCCAGCGCCGCGTCCTTCAGCGTGAACGGAATATTCATGCGCGAACGGTTTTCCTTGGCCGTCGGGCAGTGGTAGAACAACGTGGTGTCGAGATAGCCGTACAACACATTCGCCTTGGCGATGTTGTGGCTTTCCATGGCGCCCAAACCGCCGTTGTGCTTGAGCCACTTGAACACCAGCCCGGCGATGTAGATGCCGTAGGTGGGTGGCGTGTTGTACATGGACTCGGCTTCGGCATGAATCTTGTAGTCCATCATGGTCGGCGTGCCGGCCACGGTCTGGCCGATCAGGTCCTCGCGCACGATGACGATGGTGAGGCCCGCCGGCCCGATGTTTTTCTGCGCACCGGCGTAGATCAGGCCGAATTTCGACACATCGACCGGGCGCGACAGAATGGTGGACGACATGTCCGCCACCAGCGGCACGTCGCCGGTCTGCGGCGTCCAGAAAATTTCCACGCCGCCGATGGTTTCGTTCGGCGTGTAATGCACGTAGGCGGCGTCCGGTTTCAGGGCCCACTTGTCCTGGGTCGGCGCGTAGGAAAAATTCTTGTCCTCGGAAGTCGCGACCACGTTCACCGCGCAATATTTCTTGGCTTCCTTGATCGCCTTCTTCGACCACTCGCCGGTGTTCAGGTAATCTGCGCCGGCTTTGCCGCGCAGCAGATTCATCGGCACCATGGCGAATTGCGCGGAGGCGCCGCCTTGCAGGAACAAGACTTTGTAGTTGGCAGGAATCGCCATCAATTCGCGCAGATCGGCCTCGGCTTGGGCGGCGATACCCATGAACTCTTTGCCGCGATGGCTCATCTCCATTACCGACATGCCGCAACCCTGCCAGTTGACCAGTTCGTCGCGCGCCTGCTCCAGAACTTCTCTTGGCAATACCGCCGGGCCAGCGCTGAAATTGTAAATCCGTTCCATTTGATTTCCCTTTATTAAAATCTCACCGCAGAGGCGCGGAGAAAAGCTGAAATCCTCTGCGCCTCCGCGCCTCTGCGGTTAAGCCTTATCTACTCACCTTCGGTTTCCGCATCCTCTTCCGGCTCGACGATGCGCTGCAAGCTGACCAGCTTCTCGCCTTCGCCGGTATTGATCAGCGTGACGCCCTGCGTGGCGCGACCCATCTCGCGAATCTCTTTCACGCGCGTGCGGATCAACACACCGCCAGTGGTGATCAGCATGATCTCGTCCTGCTCATCCACCAAAGTGGCGGCCACCACCAAGCCGTTGCGCGCCGTGGTTTGGATCGCCATCATGCCCTGCGTGCCGCGCCCATGGCGGGTGTATTCCGCAATCGGCGTGCGCTTGCCATAGCCGTTTTCAGTCGCCGTCAGCACGGATTGCGTATCCGATTCTGCCACCAGCATCGAAATCACGCGATGGCCAGCGGTCAGGCGCATGCCGCGCACGCCGTGCGCGCCGCGCCCCATGGGCCGCACGTCGGTTTCCTCGAAGCGCACCGCCTTGCCATGATCGGAGAACATCATCACATCATGCTTGCCATCCGTAATCGCAGCACCGACCAAATAATCGTTTTCGTCCAAGGTCACCGCGATGATGCCGCTGGTGCGCGGGCGGGAGAATTCGGACAGCGGCGTTTTCTTCACCGTGCCTTGAGCCGTGGCCATGAATACGAAATGATTGTCGTCGAACTCCTTCACCGGCAGTAGCGCGGTAATTTTTTCTCCTTCCTGGATCGGCAACAGATTCACGATCGGCTTGCCGCGACTGATGCGGCTGCCCTGCGGCACCTCATACACTTTCAGCCAATACACGCGACCATGATTGGAGAAGCACAAAATATAATGGTGGGTGTTGGCGATGAAGAGATTCTCGATGAAATCGTCTTCCTTGGTGCTCATGGCCTGCTTGCCGCGCCCACCGCGTTTTTGCGCGCTGTATTCGGCGAGCGGTTGGGATTTGATGTAGCCGCCATGGGACAGCGTCACCACCACGTCTTCCGGCGTGATCAAATCTTCCAGCGAAATATCCTGCGCGTTTTGCACGATTTCGCTGCGGCGCGCGTCGCCGTACTGCGCCTTGACCTGCCCCAACTCGTCTTGAATGATCTGGGTGATGCGCGCGGGTTTCGCCAAAATATCCAAGTAGTCGGCAATTTTTTCCAGCACGTCCTTGAACTCGGCAACAATCTTGTCCTGCTCCAAGCCGGTCAGGCGTTGCAGGCGCAACTCCAAAATCGCTTGCGCTTGCACATCGGACAAACGGTAGCCTTGCTGGCTTAATCCGAATTCCGGGGCGAGTCCCTCGGGGCGGGTTGCCTGCACATCCGACACGGCGCGCGCCAGCATGTCTTCGACCAATTGCGAGCGCCACAGCTTGCCCATCAAGCGCTCTTTGGCGATGGCCGGGGTTTCGGAGGCTTTGATCAACGCGATGATCTCGTCCACATTGGACAAGGCGACGGCCAAGCCCTCCAAAATATGTCCGCGCTCGCGCGCTTTGCGCAATTCGAAAATGGTGCGCCGCGTCACGACTTCGCGCCGGTGGCGCAAGAACGCATCCAACATCTGCTTCAAATTCAGCAAACGCGGCTGGCCATCGACCAGCGCCACCATGTTCATGCCGAAGGTGTCTTGCATCGGCGTGAGCTTGTACAGGTTGTTCAGCACCACCTCGGGCATTTCGCCGCGCTTCAATTCGATCGCCACACGCATGCCGGACTTATCCGACTCATCGCGCAAATCAGAAATGCCTTCGATGCGCTTCTCGCGCACCAACTCGCCGATCTTGATCAGCAAGTTCGCCTTGTTCACCTGATACGGCAACTCATCGATGATGATGGACTGGCGTGTACCGCCCTTATCCAAATCCTCGAAATGGGTGCGCGCGCGCATCACCACCCGGCCGCGACCGGTGCGATAACCTTCCTTGATGCCGGCGGTGCCGTACAAAATACCCGCGGTGGGGAAATCCGGCGCCGGCACGATCTCGATCAAGTCGTCGATGCTCATGTCCGGCTGCGCCAGCAGCGCCAGGCAGGCATCCACTACTTCATTCAAATTATGCGGCGGGATATTCGTCGCCATGCCCACCGCGATGCCGGAGGAACCGTTGATTAAAAGATTTGGGATCCGCGTCGGCAGCACCGACGGTTCCATTTCCTTGCCATCGTAATTGGGGACGAAATCGACCGTTTCCTTGTCGATGTCCGCCAGCAGTTCCGAAGCAATGCGCGCCAAGCGCGATTCGGTATAACGATAGGCCGCAGGCGAATCGCCATCGACCGAGCCGAAGTTGCCCTGCCCGTCGATCAGCATGTAGCGCATGGAGAAATCCTGCGCCATGCGCACCAAGGCTTCATACGTGGCAGAGTCGCCGTGCGGATGGTACTTACCGAGCACGTCACCGACGACGCGGGCGCACTTTACATACGGTCGGTTCCACACATTGTTGGATTCGTGCATGGCGAACAGCACGCGGCGATGCACTGGCTTCAGTCCATCACGCACATCGGGCAAGGCGCGCCCCACGATTACGCTCATCGCATAATCGAGGTAAGAATTGCGCATCTCCTCTTCAAGACTGACCGGAAGTGTCTCTTTGGCGAATTGATCCATTTTATTCAGTAAGTTATGTTATATCCGCACGACAAGCGGAGGGATTGAATCAAAGTCTTTGATTGTACCACGGTCAACCTAGCCCAGCCAGGTAGGCTATGTTGCAATAAAGCGACGCTGTTCTACAATCGTAAATAGCTGTAGTTAATAACTATTGTATTCACTCGGGTTTGTGGTTAACATTCATCCAGATTCTCGCGAAATACCGACTTTAATAAGAAAGGTGCCACCATGACGATTTCCTTCAACACCAAGCTAGCTTCCGGCCTTATCAGCGCCCTACTCATGGGGCTAGGCGCTGGCGTCGCGCTAGCGCATGACGACAACCCTGTTTCTCAAGGCAACTGGCAAAACACTTCTAAGCATTTTTGGAAGAACAGCGTCGGTGAATGCTGGCGTGCTGGTTACTGGACACCATCCATGGCTGTCGCCGAATGCGATCCCGACTTGGTGAAAAAACCAGAGAAAAAAGAAGCCAAGAAGCAGGACACGGTTCCACCGGCAGCGTTGATACCGAACCTAGGCCCGGACGCACCAGCCCTGCGCGTAACCATCCAAGCCGAAGCCTTATTCGATTTCGATAAAGCCATTTTGCGTACCGATGGTAAGAAGACCCTGGATGAAGAAGTTGTCGGTAAGATGAAAGCGCATCCGGAAGTTGAAGTCTTATTGGTTACCGGTTACGCAGATCGCATCGGCTCCGAGAAATACAACCAGAAGCTGTCGGAAAAACGTGCGCATGCCGTCAAAGCCTACCTCGTCGAGCAAGGCGTAGAAGACAAACGCATCGAAGCTGTCGGCAAAGGCGAGTCCGATCCTGTGGTCGATTGCAAAAACGTCAAGGGCCGCGAAAACCGCCATAACAAGAAACTGGTGGAATGCTTGCAACCTAACCGCCGCGTGGTGGCCGAGGTTAAAGTACAGGCGCCACTCAAGTAATTTCGCAATACAAGTAAAAAGCCCCGCCACTGTGCGGGGCTTTTTTTTGGACAAAACCATGACACCCATCGACACCCTCATCAGCGCACGCTGGATTATCCCCATCGAGCCCACCAACACGGTGCTGGAACATCACAGTATTGCCATTCAAGCCGGGCGCATTGTCGACCTTCTGCCGACCACCGAGGCCAGTGTGCGTTACGCGCCACACACGCACACGCAACTGAATCAACAGGTGCTGCTGCCGGGATTGGTCAACCTGCATACTCATGTCGCGATGACGCTGATGCGTGGACTTGCCGACGACTTACCCTTGATGGCCTGGCTTAAAGAGCACATCTGGCCAAGCGAAGCCAAGCATGTCTCGCCGACGTTCGTCCAAGATGGCGCCTTGCTGGCCTGCGCTGAAATGCTGCGCGGCGGTACCACTTGTTTTAACGACATGTATTTTTTCCCGGAAGCGACAGCGCAAGCAGTCGACCAAGCAGGCATGCGCGCCACCCTGGGCATCATCACGCTCGAATTTCCATCCAACTACGCCGCCGATGCCGATGACTATCTGCGCAAAGGCCTGGAAACACGCGACGCCTACCGCGACCATGAGCGCCTACGTTTTAGCATCGCACCACACGCCCCTTACACCGTGAGCGATAAAACCTTCGAGAAAATTCTCACCTTCTCCGAACAGCTGGATATCCCGATTCATCTCCATGCGCATGAGACCCAGGACGAAATCCAGCACAGCCTGGCCGAGCATCATTTGCGCCCCTTGGCGCGCCTGCACAACTTAGGGCTGCTCAGCCCCAGCCTGATTGCCGCGCACATGGTGCATCTCACTGCCGATGAAATGGCGCTGTGCGCCGAACGCGGTGTACAGGTCGCGCATTGCCCGGTGTCGAATTTAAAGCTCGGCAGCGGGATTGCGCCGCTGGCGCAATGGATCGCCGCCGGGATGAATGCCGGCCTCGGCACGGACGGCGCCGCCAGCAACAACCGTTTGGATATGTTCAACGAAATGCGTATCGCCGCCCTGCTCGCCAAGGGCGCCAGCGGTGACGCCTCCGCACTGCCGGCGCATCAAGCCTTGGCCATGGCCACCTTGCACGGCGCAAAAGCCTTAGGGCTGGATCAGGAAATCGGCTCGCTCAAGATCGGCAAGGCCGCAGACATGATTGCCATCGATCTTGCAACGCCTGAAACCACGCCGTGCTATGACGTCGCTTCACATTTGCTTTATGCCGCCGGACGCGAGCATGTGACCGATGTTTGGGTTGGTGGAAAACGCCTGCTGCAAGACCGTGCGCTCACCACGCTCGACATCCAAGCGATTAGCGCGCGCGCCGCGCATTGGCAAAACAAACTGAACGGCTAGCCGCGCCACGCGCCAGCTTGTATCATCTCCCCCATGAATGCCGACGAACTCGAACTGCAAAAATTTTCCGCGCTGGCCCACCGCTGGTGGGACCCGAACAGCGAATTCAAACCGCTGCACGACATCAATCCGCTGCGCCTGGATTACATCGATAGCCACGCCCACATCGCCGGCAAAAAAGTCATCGATGTCGGCTGCGGCGGCGGCATTTTGTCCGAGAGTATGGCAGTGCGCGGCGCCGACGTCACCGGCATCGACTTGGGCGAAAAGCCTCTCAAGGTCGCCAAGCTGCATTTGCTCGAAACCGGCCAAAAGGTCGACTACCGTTTAATCGCCGCCGAGGCCATGGCTGCGGAGCAACCGGAACAATTCGATGTCGTCACCTGCATGGAAATGCTGGAGCATGTGCCCGACCCCGCAAGCATCGTGCGCGCCTGCGCGCAAATGGTGAAGCCCGGCGGCCATCTGTTTTTCTCCACGCTCAACCGCAATCCGAAATCCTATGTGTTTGCCGTCATCGGCGCGGAATATCTGCTCAACCTGTTGCCGCGCGGCACCCACGACTACGCGAAATTCATCAAACCCTCCGAGCTGGCGCGCTTTTGCCGCGACGCCGGCCTCAGCGTCACCGAGGTCATCGGCTTGAGCTACAACCCGCTGAGCAAAGTGTATTCGCTCGGCCCCGATACCGCCGTCAACTACATGATTGCCGCGCGCAAAGATGCCTGAACCCGTTGGCGCGGTCCTGTTCGATCTGGATGGCACGCTGGCCGATACCGCCTTGGATTTAGGCTTTGCGCTGAATCAGCAGCGACAGCGCCACGGACTGGCCGCCTTGCCGCACGAGCGCATCCGCCCGCAAGCTTCGCATGGCGCACGCGGCTTGCTCAAATTGGGTTTCAACGTGACGGCCGAATCGCCCAACTTTGACGCCCTGCGCAACGAGTTCTTGGAACTCTATAGGCAACATATTTGCGACCACACCGTGCTGTTTCCCGGCACCGCAGACTTGCTGCAAGCACTGGAAGCGCGCGGCATCCGCTGGGGCGTGGTCACCAACAAGCCGGCGCGCTTTACGCTGCCCTTGCTACAGGCGTTAAAGCTGGAACAGCGCGCCGCCTGCATCATCAGCGGCGACACCACCGCGAACGCCAAACCGCATCCCGAACCGCTGCTCACCGCCGCGGCGCTGGTGCGCGTGGCGCCGGCTGCTTGTCTGTATGTGGGCGATGCCGAACGCGATGTCGAGTCCGCCGTTGCTGCGGGGATGCGCGCGCTGATTGCGAATTACGGCTATTTGGATGAAAGCGATCGCCCCGAAACCTGGGGCGCGCACGGGCGCATCGATACGCCGCAAGAAGTTCTTAAATATCTTTAACCGGCCGTTTCTTGGCCAGGTCCGTCATTTTTTCCAGCAATAAATCTTTCTGGAACGGCTTGAAAAAATAGCTATCGACATCTTCGGAAAACGATTTATCGATGTCGTTCATATCCCGGGAACCCGTGATCATGATCAAGATAGTGTTCGGCAATTCTTTCTTGAAATGTTTCACCACATCCCAGCCATCCATCTGCGGCATGTAGATATCCAGCAGCGCATAGCGCGGATGATGCTCGCGGCCCAGCGCCAGCGCTTCGACGCCATTGCTGGCCTCGTAAATATTTTTAAAGCCAAAGCTGGTCAGCATCGAATGCAATATCTTGCGCGAAATCGGCTCATCTTCTGCAATTAAAATTTTCGCATTCTTGTCGATTTTCATAGTGGACTTTAGTTTATAACGCGATCAATCGTGCCATGCCGAAACTTTTGCCCACATGGCTCCCGTGGTTACTTTTAGAAGTTTGCCACAGTTACCGCGGACTGCACAGCCGGCAACAGCGGCGGCAACAGCTTGGTCAAGGCGCTGCGCAAACTCGGCGCTTGTCCGCCCAAGGCAAAACCCAGCAATTGCCCGGCATCTTCAAAGCGCGCCGCCAGGCATCCCTCTTGCGCTTCAACGCGCCACGCACCGCTAGCGTCAAGCGGCGCCGGGGCCACCGTCACCGGCAGCGCCGGCGTTTTCACCATGACCGGCATCGCAGGATACACCACCGCTGTCGGCTGGCCGCTGAGTGTCGCCGCCAAGGCCCGCACCTGTTGCAACAGCGGCTGCACATAAGGCAACACCAAGCCTGCCACCTCGGCGCAATCGCCGATTGCATACACGTTTTCCACGTTGGTTTGCAGCAGGCGGTCGACGATGATGCCGCGCCCAGTCGCAATGCCCGCCGCAGCGGCCAATGCGGTGCGCGGGCGCAGACCGATGGCGGACAGCACGACATCGCTCGTGACCACCGATCCATCGTCGAGCGTCAGCGCGATGCCTTTATCGCAAGGCTCGGCCGTCAGCGCCAGCCGCTCATAGCGCCAACGCACGCCAGCTTGCTCCAATGCCGTGCCCAAAGCGTGCGCGATCTCAGTCGGCAGCAAGCGCTCCAAGGGATAAGGGCCGCGATGCACCACGGTGACCGCGTAACCGGCCGCAGCCAAGTCGTTGGCGAACTCGCAACCGATCAAGCCGCCGCCCAGAATCGTGATGCTATGCTTGCCTTCGAGCGACGCGCGGAATGCGCGGTAGTCAGCCAAATTGTTCACGCTCAATATCCGCTGCGCCGCCGCACCCTGCACGCCATGCGCGATGGGATCGGCGCCCAAGGCCAACACCAGCCGGCTGTAGGCAATGTTGCCTTGATCCGTCGCCACCTGCCGCGCCACTACATCGAGCCCCTGCACTTGCGTGTGCGTCAAAATCCGCGCATTCAGGCTTGCGCCGATCTGCGCAGCAAGCTGGCTTTGCAATTGCTCCGGCGTTTTTCCCGTGGCCAACGCATTCGATAGATTGGGCTTGGCATACACCGCGCCATCATCCGCCGTAATGAGCGTAACCGGCGTCTCGCGATCCAGCTTGCGCAATTCGCGCAGCAAACCATAGCCGGCCATGCCGCTGCCGATGATGACGATAGGTTTCATGCTTTACTCCTTAAAATTAATTCAAACCGCCAAGCAAAACAAAATGACATAAGAAAATTACCCCGCGCATCTACGCTGAATTACTCGTCATCATGAACCAACCAAGACCTTGGTGTACTTGGCGTCTTGGCGGTTCAATTGACTTTTGCTTCATGCCGCGAGCTGCACCATTTCAAAGTCCGCCTTGGCCACGCCGCAATCGGGACAAGCCCAATCTTCGGGAATATCTTCCCAGCGTGTCCCGGGCGCAATGCCGTCTTCCGGCAAGCCTTGCGCTTCGTCATAAATAAAACCGCAAACCACACATTCCCATTTTTTCATGATGATTTCCTTTTAAGTTAAAATAATTAAGCAGCTGCTTGATCTTCAGGCGTGGCCGCTACTTGCCCCGCACGCGCCTTATAGTGATTGGCGTGGCGCTCTTCCACCTTGGCCAGCGCGGCGAAGCGTTTCTCGGCCTTGGCAAGGATGGCGCGGAACATGTCCGCGTGTTCCTTCGATTCCGCAATCTGCTCGTCGAACTCGGCCACCGCCGCCTGCTGGCCTTCCACTTGCGCCTCGTGGCGAAACTTCGGGTACATCTCGGTGTATTCGTGGGTCTCGCCGGCAATCGCGTATTCCAAGCACTTGGCCGGATGCATGTCGGCGCGCGGGAACAACAGATCGGCATGACCCAAGGCGTGCTGCACTTCCTGCACCGCGGTTACCTCGAAAATGCGCGCCGACTCGATATCGCCCGCCTCGCGGCACACCTTGGCGAAATGCAGATACTTGATATGCGCCATGGATTCGCCGGCAAACGCGGCTTCCAAATTTTGGATGGTGATGGATGCTTGTTTCATTGCAATCTCCTTTTCAGTTGAGTCCCCAAGCACCGATTGCTTGTGGACAACCCGAATTCTGAAGAAAGCCGAATAAACTATCCAATGAATCATTTTTGTTAAATTAATTGATTTTTTCGATTACAATAAAAACATGAGCAATCTCCCCTCCCTGCGCCAACTCGCCTACCTGGTCGCACTCGCCCAGCGCCTGAATTTCACCCAGGCGGCACAGGATTGCTTCGTCACGCAGTCGACGCTCTCCGCCGGCATCATGGAACTGGAATCCACGCTCAATGCGCGCCTGGTGGAACGCGAGCGCCACCGCGTGGTGCTGACCGCGCTCGGCCTGGATATCGTGGAGCGCGCACAAGCGCTGCTCGCCGCCGCCGAAGACCTGGCGCAAACCGCCGCGCGCGCCGCCGACCCGCTGGCCGGCCGCATCCGGCTGGGCGTGATCCCGACCATCGCGCCGTTTTTGCTGCCGACCATCCTGCCGGAAATGCGCACGCGCTATCCGGCCTTGCAATTCGCGCTGCGCGAAGACCTCACCGCGAATTTATTAACGCGCCTGGAAAACGGCCAATTGGATTTCGCGCTGATCGCCCTGCCCTTCGAGTTCGGCAATCTGATGGCGCGCGAACTGTTCAGCGAAGAATTATGGCTGGTCTCCCCGCCCGGCAAAAAACAACCACGCCGACAAAGCATCGCCAAGCTCGACGCCGAACAAATGCTGCTGCTGGAAGAAGGCCACTGCCTGCGCGGCCACACGCTCAGCGGCTGCGGCCTGACCCCGCGCGCAAGCCACGCGCCGGAAGCCACCAGCCTATTCACCCTGGTGCAGATGATCGAGGAAGGCATGGGCGTGGGCCTGTTGCCGGAAATGACCCTGCGTGCCGGCCTGCTGAAAAACAGCACCCTGATCGCCCAACCCTTCAGCGCGCCGGCGCCCAAGCGCGGCATAGCCTTGGTGGCGCGCGCTTCGACCTCGCGCCGCGAAGCCTTCGACCAGTTGTGCGAGGTCATCGTGGCGCAACATCGGCGCAGCCAAGCCAGCAAACTATCGGCGCTTTCACGGCGTAAAAACACAGCGCAAAAATAGCGCTATTTCTGCCTATAATAGTGATTCGCCTAGCCCGCTAATCACGCCCTTCTGCATGGAGAACGCCCTGTGATCGCCCTCACCGTCAACGGCAAAAAAGTTCAAGTCGATGTCGCGCCCGACACGCCCATCCTGTGGGTGTTGCGCGATCATCTTGGTCTGACCGGCACCAAATACAGCTGCGGCATTGCGCAGTGCGGCAGCTGCACCGTGCATCTCGATGGCGAGCCGATTCGCGCTTGCGTCACGCCAATCTCCGTCGCCCAAGGTAAAAAAATCAGCACCATCGAAGGCCTGAATACCAAAGTTGGCCGTGCGGTGCAAAGCGCCTGGGAAAAACTCGAAGTGGTGCAATGCGGCTACTGCCAATCGGGCCAGATCATGTCCGCCGTCGCCCTGCTCGCCAAGAATAAAAAACCCAGCGACGCCGACATCGACAGCGCCATGCACGGCAACCTATGCCGCTGCGCGACCTATCAACGCATCCGCGCCGCGATCCACGAAGCGGCGAAACATTTAGCGTAAGGGAAGCGACCATGAGCGAAATTAAAATCGTCAACGAAAGCCGCCGCCGCTTTCTGCAAGCCGGCGCCGGGCTCACCCTGGCCATCTATTTGCCTACCAGCCATGCCGCACCCGTTGCCGCTGCGACAGGGAAAATCGCCCCAGCCGCAGCCGCCTCATTCGAACCCAACGCCTTCGTGCGCATCGGCGAGGACAATACCGTCACCGTGATCGCCAAGCATTTGGAAATGGGCCAAGGCACCTACACCGGCCTCGCCACGCTGGTGGCGGAGGAACTCGATGCCGCCTGGTCGCAAATCAAAGTGGAAGGCGCCCCGGCCGACGCCAAGCGCTACAACAACCTGCTGTGGGGCCAGACGCAAGGCACCGGCGGCAGCACCGCCATGGCCAACTCCTACGAGCAAATGCGCCGTGCCGGCGCCACCGCGCGCTACATGCTGATCGCCGCAGCCGCCGAGGCATGGTCTGTGCCGGCGAAAGAAATCACGATCAAAAATGGCAGCGTGAGCCACGCCGCTTCCAAGCACCAGGCCAGCTTCGGCGAACTGGCCGCCAAGGCGGCGGCGCAGCCGGTGCCTGAACCGGAAGACATTAAACTCAAGGACGCGAAAGATTTTGTCTACATCGGCAAACAAGCGCCGCGCCAGGACAGCAAGCCCAAGATCAACGGCAGCGCGCAATACACCAGCGACGTCACGCTGCCGGGCATGCTCATCGCCGTGGTTGCACGCGCGCCGCGCTTCGGCGCCAGCGTAAAATCCTTCGACGCTTCGAAAGCGAAAGCGATACCCGGCGTGGTCGACGTGGTCGCCATTCCCCATGGTGTCGCCGTGCTGGCGAAGGATTTCTGGGCCGCCAAAAAAGGCCGCGATGCGCTGATGATTACGTGGGATGAAAGCAAGGCATTCAATCTCAGCAGCAGCGAGCTACTGGACCGCTATAAAAATCTGGCGCGTTCGCCCGGCACGCTTGCGCATCAATCAGGCGATGCCGAAAAGGCCATGGGGCGCGCGACCAAGCGCCTGGAAGCTGCGTTCGAGTTGCCGTATCTCGCGCATGCCGCCATGGAACCCCTGAACTGCGTGGTCAAACTGAGCGGCAAGCAGTGCGAAATCTGGAACGGCGAACAATCGCAGACCAACGACCAAAACAACGTCGCGAAATTCCTCGGCATCCAGCCCGAGGACGTGAAAATCAACATGCTGTACGCCGGCGGCAGTTTCGGCCGGCGCTCCAATCCAGGCTCCGACTACGTGCTGGAGGCGGTGCAAATCGCCAAGGCCATCAACGGCCGCGCCCCGGTGAAAATGCTCTGGACGCGCGAGGACGACATGCGCGCCGGCCAATACCGCCCGCTGTTCTATCACACCCTGCGCGCCGGACTGGACGCCCAAGGCAATCTCGTCGCCTGGCAGCACCGCTTGGTAGGCCAGTCCATCCTGGCCGCGACCGGCTTCAAAGGCGCCATCGACTTCACCTCGGTGGAAGGCGCGGCCAACTTGCCCTACGCCATCCCGAATATGCTGGTGGACCTGCACACCCCCAAATATCCGGTGCCGGTGCAATGGTGGCGCTCGGTGGGCTCGTCCCACACCGCGTTTTCCACCGAAGTATTTTTCGATGAAGTGGCGCACGCCGCCGGCAAAGATGCCGTGGCCTTGCGCCGCGCGCTGCTGCAAAAACAGCCGCGTCACTTGGCTGTGCTGGAACTCGCCGCGCAAAAATCCGATTGGGCCAAACCCCTGGCCGCCAAGCCCGGCGTGCGGCGCGGACGCGGCATCGCGCTGCACAAATCCTTCAACAGCGTGGTGGCGCAAGTGGCGGAAGTCAGCGTAAAACCCGATGGTAGTTTCAAGGTCGATCGCGTGGTGTGCGTGGTGGACTGCGGCGTGGCGATCAATCCCAGCATCATCAAAGCGCAGATGGAAGGCGGCATCGGCTTCGGTCTGAGCGCCGCGCTGTCCGGCGCGATCACATTCAAAGAGGGTTACGTCGAGCAATCCAATTTCAGCGACTACCCGGTGCTGCGCATGAGCGAAATGCCGCATGTGGAAGTACATATCGCGCCCTCTACCGCCAACCCCTCCGGCGTCGGCGAACCCGGCGTGCCGCCGATCGCGCCGGCCGTGGCCAATGCGCTATTCGCTGCCACCGGCAAGCGCCTGCGCCAGCTGCCGTTCCAAACCAAAGACCTGGTGTGACCGGCATTGCCGCTATCCAGCACTGACCGCGAAGTCCTCGATACGCTGCTGGAATGGCAAGCGCAGGGACATGCCGCCGCGCTCGCCACCGTGGTGCGCACTTATGGCTCCAGCCCGCGCCCGGTCGGCTCGCTGGCGGCGATCCGCGCCGATGGCGCGCTGATCGGCTCGGTCTCCGGCGGCTGCGTCGAACAAGACTTGATCGAACGCGTACGCCACGCCATGCCCGCATTGCCGCAACGCCTCCACTACGGCGGCACGGCGGAAACCAATCAACGCTGGGGCATGCCTTGCGGCGGCCAATTGGAGCTCGTGCTCGAATGCGCGCCGCGCGCCGACTTGCTGCAACAAATACTCGCGGCCTTAAGCGCGCACCAGAGCATCGCGCGTCGCCTTGATTTGGCCAGCGGCGCATCCAGTTTATTTGCGCCGGGTGCGACCACCCACACCCAGTGCGATGCACAAGCGCTGACCACTTGCCACGGCCCGCAACTACGCTTGCTGATTATCGGTGCAGTGCAGACCGCGCGCTTTTTAGCCGAGATGGCGCTCGCGCTCGACTACAGCGTGTTGCTGTGCGACCCGCGCCAAGAATATCGCGACACCTGGCATGTGCCCGGCAGCACCTTGCTCGAAGGCATGCCGGACGATGCCGTCACTGCAATCAAACCCGACGCGCGCAGCGCCATCGTCGCCCTGACCCACGACCCCAAGCTCGACGACCTGGCGCTGCTGGAAGCGCTGCGCTCATCGGCTTTTTACGTCGGCGCGCTCGGCTCCCGGCGCAACCATCAAAAGCGCCGCGAACGCTTGGCCCTGCTCGATCTGGCGCCGCATGAAATCGCGCGCCTGCGCGGCCCGGTCGGCTTGCCCATCGGCTCCCACACCCCGCCGGAAATCGCCGTGGCCATCTTGGCCGACCTCATCGCCGTGCGCAACGGCATCGAGTTGGTGGTGCAACGCGCGCCTAACCCATACCTCGCCCCCGCGTGATCGTCGGCATCCTGCTCGCCGCCGGACGCGGCACGCGCTTTGGCTCGCACAAACTCTTGCACCGCTTGCCCGATGGCACGCCCATGGCGCTTGCCGCACTGCGCAACCTAGCGCCTAGCGTGGACAGCGTCATCGTGGTCGTGCGCCCCGACGACAGCGCATTGATTCAGCTCTTGTCGCAAGAACCAGCGCGCATTTTGCCCTGCCCCAACGCCGAGCTTGGCATGGGCGCAAGCCTCGCTTGCGGCGTGCGTGCTGCGCCGCAAGCAAATGCCTGGCTCATCGCCCTTGCCGACATGCCCTACGTGCCGCCAGCGGCCATTGCAGCGCTCACAACGCGACTCCAAGCCGGCGCCTCGCTTGTCGCACCCACTTACCAAGGCCAGCGCGGCCATCCCGTGGGCTTTAGCCGCGCGTTTTACCCTGCGCTCACCGCACTCAGCGGCGACCGCGGCGCGCGCCATCTGCTCGACCAACATGCCGAGCAACTGCACTTAATCGCCGTAGACGAGTCCGGCATCTTGCGCGACATCGACACGCCCGCGGATTTGCCCTAGAAATTCATCCCCCTCTCTTGAACTTTCTCGCGTCAGCCCCATCTCATCCCGTACAATAGCGTTTCAGACTGTCGTGAGTCTGTGGCTTCACGCTAATGGGGGCGACCTGGCTTCGACGTGGGTTGCGAAGCAGTGCAGTGCATACCGAGGACCAGTTACCTCGTAAATACATCTGGAAATCTATAGTTGCCAACGACGACAACTACGCTCTAGCCGCTTAATACCGGCTGGACTCTGTACCACTTCTCCCGTGGGGTGGACCAAGCAATTGGACGCAGAGTCATATACACGGGATAGCGTTATGCAGGGTCGCTTTGCATCAACGCGAAATTCAAGGCGACTCGCTTGAACTCAGCCTGTTCGGCCGGCGTAGTTCGGGTTAAAACCAAATGACCGAACTAAGTATGTAGATCTGTCTGTAGAGGACTTGCGGACGGGGGTTCGATCCCCCCCGCCTCCACCATCTAACTGAAAAACCCGCTGAGAGATCAGCGGGTTTTTCTTTTTTGAGTCCCACGCATACGAAAAAACGGCACTCTTCAGTGCCGTTTTAATTTGAGAAGGCGTTAAGGTCATTTAAGCTTTGCCATACCCATCCCAACAAGACCTAGCCCGAGCAAGACGAGCGTTGCAGGCTCCGGCCGGATTAAGATCGAAGAAAATCCTGGGCCATGCACACCCGTATCGACCGTGCCACCGGAGCCATGCAAGGTCAAGCTCTCGATCGAGTCGATATAAACCATGTAAAAAGGATGCGGTGGATTGGTATCCCCGACCACCGTCGTTCCGCTGTTGGCTGGTGTAAAGTTTAGCGACTGATCGCAGCCATCGGAGGTATTACACATCCCATAATTGCACTCAATCGTGGCCTGACTGGGTTCTGACACCATCGCCGCTGCAAAAAAGGAATCAGGCACTTACGGAAACACACTTTTAAAAGTGTAACAAAACGCGACGCAGGACCAGTCTCAATCGCTCGATATCGCTCAAGCTATTGCAATCCAAGGCTCGACCCAGCATTGCAGACCGGTTGCCATCAAACGTCACCTGCAATGACCTGAATACTGCCTATACTTAAAGTGGCTTTCCCCTGTTGCGCTTGCGCCTGCTGAAAGGGGTATCTCATGCGCGTATCACCCCAGCCCGATGGTGTTGAGATCCTGGGTGCCGTTTCACCTGAATACGCATCCATTCTCAGTGTCGAGGCGCTGTCGTTCCTGGCTACGCTGTCGCGTGCATTCGAGCCGGAGCGTCAGCGTCTGCTGGCCCAGCGCGCCTTGCGCCAGGCGGCGTTCGATCAGGGTATCCAACCTGATTTCCTGGAAGAGACCGCATCTATTCGTGCCGCTGACTGGGTCATTGATCCGGTGCCTGAAGAGTTGCAGGATCGCCGGGTAGAAATTACCGGCCCAGTGGAGCGCAAGATGATCATCAACGCGCTCAATTCCGGCGCCAATGTGTTCATGGCGGATTTCGAGGATTCCCTCTCGCCGGTCTGGAGTAATTTGCTCCAGGGACAGGTCAACCTGCGTGATGCGGTGCGCCGCAGCATTTCGCTGGATACGCCCGAGGGAAAACACTATGCATTGAACCCGCAAGTCGCGGTGCTGTTCGTCAGGCCGCGCGGCTGGCATTTGCCGGAGCGGCACCTGCTGGTGGACGGCCAAGCCATCTCGGCCAGCCTGTTTGATTTTGGCCTGTTTTTCCTACATAACGCCCGCACCCAGCTGGCCAATGGCACAGGCCCATATTTTTATCTGCCCAAGATGGAAGGCCATCTTGAAGCACGGCTCTGGAACAGCGTGTTCAATGCAGCCGAGGATCAACTGGATATTCCCCGCGGCAGCATCAAGGCCACGGTGCTGATCGAGACCCTGCCTGCGGCGTTTGAGATGGATGAAATTCTGCACGCATTAAAAACGCATTCGGCCGGGCTGAATTGCGGGCGCTGGGATTACATTTTCAGCTGCATCAAAAAATTGCATCAGCAACCCGCATTCATGCTGGCCGAGCGCGGAGCGCTGACCATGACGACGCCTTTCATGCGCGCTTATTCGCAGCTGCTGATTAAAACCTGCCATCGGCGCCATGCGCATGCCATCGGCGGCATGGCGGCACAGATTCCCGTCAAGAACGACCCGCAAGCGAATGCCGCCGCCCTGGCCAAGGTCGGCGCCGACAAGAACCGCGAGGCGGCGGATGGCCATGACGGCACATGGGTGGCGCACCCGGCGCTGGTAGCCGTGGCGCGCGAAGCCTTTGACCGCGCAATGCACGGGCCGAACCAGATTCCGCGCAAGCGTGAAGAGGTGCAGGTCAGCCGCGAACACCTGCTGGATTTCCAGCCCCACGCGCCCATTACCGCGCAGGGATTGCGCAACAATATTCAGGTCAGCATTGCCTACATGGGCGCATGGCTGGCGGGCCAGGGCGCCGTGCCGATCCACCATCTGATGGAAGATGCGGCAACCGCGGAGATATCGCGCTCCCAGGTATGGCACTGGATGCGCAGCCCGCTGGGAGTGCTGGATGACGGCAGGAAAGTCACGTTGGGGCTGGTACTGAATATGATCCCAGAGGAATTGCAGCACATCCGCAACGAACTGGGAGAGGCCGCATTTCTTGCCGGAGAATACCTGCTGGCTGCAGAGATCGTGCAATCCCTGGTGGCGAATGACAGCTTTGCGGATTTCATGACCTTGACGGCTTACGAATATTTGGAGTGAATTTGCCGGCATGCATTTGCTAGGCACAAGTAAGAATGCGCAACGGCGCTTAATTATTTCCGCGCATGCGGGAATCCAGTATATTTGCGAAACGCTAAAGTTCCCGCCGCCGGCATAACAACCAACGAATTGCATTCCATGATCAAAACCTTCACCGCAGACACGCTGAATACACTCGCCGACAAAGCCGCACAGGCGCCGCGCCTGCGCGCGCACCTGAATGTGCATGAAAGCCTGGACGCCCCGGTGCAGCGGCTATTCGTCGCTACGGAACCGGCAACCTATATGCGCCCGCATCGCCATCCCGAATCCCACAAGTGGGAATTTTTTATAGTGCTGGAAGGACAAATTGATCTGCTGATTTTCAACGATGCCGGCCAGCTGATGCAACGCACGCCTATGTCGCGCACTGCCACCCGCGCCGTGGAGATCCCGCCCAACACCTGGCACGCTTACGTGTGCATGCAATCCGGCACGCTCGCGCTGGAAGTGAAGCAAGGCCCATACATCCCCACCCCCGAACATGACTTCGCGCCCTGGGCGCCGGCGGAAAATACCGCGCAGGCAGCGGATTACGTGGCTTGGATGCGGCAGGCGCAACCGGCGTAGCGACGCGCTTTGGCGTCAGCGCGTTTTAATGTTTCTCGTCGGGATACACGGACACCCGCGCCGGTCTAAATAAATTGTCATGCACAAAGTGCCCTCAAGCTGGATAAGATAGCGCTCATCTCGCCAGGCACTTTGCGGCGACCTCCTTTCCGCATTATTTCTTCTGTCACTCAGCGCGCTTAATGTCCTTATGCTCACTCAAACATCGCAGTGGATTTCTATTTCCGTTTCGCTAGCCGCGCCCGCGCGCAGCGGCCACCTGGGTGCGCGCCGCTGATGCGCCTCTACTATCCCAAGTCATTTCTCAAGCTCATTCTCGCCGGCTTCGTCTTGGTCGCGCTGCCGCTGATCGCTTCCATCATCCATGCCGCGATCTCGGCGGATCGGCTGGCGGAACAGAGCCAGAAAGCCGTGCGCGACGCCGTGCTGGCCACGCAATCGAGCTGGCTGCTGGTCGAGCAGCTGACGTCGATGGAGCGCAATGCACGGCAGTTCGTCGTACTGGGCGACCCGGCGCTATTCGAGGGCTACGCCAAGATGCATGGAAAGTTCCGGGAAACCGCAGACAAGCTTGCGGGCTTAAGACTCGATGCGCACCAGCGCCGCCAATTGGATGAACTCGCGGCAAAGGAGCTGACGCTATTCGGCGTGCTGAAATCCAACGCGCCGGATTCGGGCGCGAGCCGCAGGATCGTGGATGATTTCGTGCCGCTCACGGACTTGGCGCAATCCATTTTAGACGGCAGCAGCCGCCTCATCGACCGTGAAGCGGACACCATGCAGCGCATGGCTTCAGACGCCAAGCGCATGTTGGCGCTGGAAGCCTTGGCGGTATTTCCTATCCTGTTGCTCGCCGGCGTCTTCACCTTCCTCACCACGCACCCGATCCGGCAGATCGATGCCGCCATCCGCAAACTCGGCAGCGGCGATATTTCTACGCCGATCGCGGTGAACGGCCCGCAAGACCTGGAAAACCTGGGCAAACGACTGGAATGGTTGCGGCTGCGCCTGATCGAGCTGGAAGCACAGCGCAATAAACTCTTGGGGCATATTTCCCATGAGCTGAAAACGCCCTTGGCGGCGCTGCGCGAAGGCTCCGAGTTGCTGGCCGACCAGGTCGCTGGCACCCTCAATGCGCAGCAGCGCGAGATCGCGGAGATTTTGCGCCAGAGCACCGCCCAGCTGCAAAAACGCATCGAGGATTTACTAAACTTCAGCGTCGCGCATTTACGCAACGCCGCACTGCATGTCAGCCCCGTCGAATTGCGCGCCACGCTGGAAACGGTATTGCAGCATCACAAGCTGGCGATGATGAACAAGGACCTGAAGCTGGTGCTCGATGCAGCGCCGATCACACTCCCGTGCGACGAAGAAAAAATGACGGTGGTGATCGATAATTTGCTGTCCAACGCGATCAAATATTCGCCGCAGGGCGGCACTATCAAGATCCGTCTTGCGCAAGCGCGCGAGCAAGCGCTGCTGGATGTCGTGGACGAGGGGCCGGGGATTGCGCTCGACGAGCAGGACCAAGTGTTCAAGGGCTTCTATCTGGGCAAGGCGGCGCGCGCAGGCCAAGTCGCGGGCACCGGCCTTGGTCTCTCGATCGCGCGCGAATACATTCTGGCGCATCGCGGCACGATCAGCATCGTCAACGAAGCCGCCCAAGGTGCGCATTTGCGCATTGCGCTGCCGATCAATTTATCCTGGGACACCCCATGAAATATTTGTCGTTTCGCACCACGTTTACCCTGCTTGCGCTGTATGCCGTGGGTCTCGGCGGCTGCGCGCAGCCCGCGCAACGCACCACCCTTTGGGACAACCTTTCCACGCTGCCTGCGTCGTTCCGCGGCGCGGATAGCGCGGAGGTGCTGGCTTATTTTCAGCATCTCAAAGCGCTCTCGGGCAATGCGCTGCTGGCGGAAAATACGGCTGCGGCGCAAGCCTTGTCCAAGCAGCGCTCCGACAGCAATCGCTTAAAGCTCGCGCTGTTGTTGCTCTTGCCCAATACCGCCTTCAAGGACGAGGGACGCGCCGCGGCCTTGGCCGACGAAGTGCTGAACAACAAGAACGCCGACGCGCCGCAGTTGAAACAGCTCGCGCTGTTGGTCGCCAGCGTCGCCAACGAACAAAAGCGCCAGGAAGAACGCTACCAACAACTCGCGCAAAAACAAAAAGACGATGAAAAGCGTGCCGATGCCTTGCAGCAAAAACTCGATGCCTTGAAGAGTATCGAGAAGGATTTAATCAAGCGCGAAGACACCAAGAGCATCAAGGTGAAATGAATACATCCCAACATAAAATTTTACTGGTAGACGACGACCGCGATTTGCTGCGGCTGCTCTCCATCCGCTTGAATGCGGCAGGCTACCAAGTAGCGCTCGCAGAAAGCGGCGAGAAAGCCATGGCGCTGCTGGCATCCTCGTGGCCGCAGCTGGTCGTCACCGACCTGCGCATGGAGGGCATGGACGGCATGGCCTTGTTCGACGCCATCCGTAAATCCAGCGCCACCCTGCCGGTGATTATTCTGACGGCTCATGGCTCGATTCCGGAAGCGGTCGCCGCAACCCGCCAAGGCGTGTTCGCATTCTTGACCAAGCCCTTCGACAGCAAGGTATTGCTGGAGCAAATCGAAAAAGCCTTGCACCTTTCGGGCTCCCCGCTGAACAACAACACCAACGCAGAAGAAACGGAATGGCGCCGCGCCATCGTCACGCGCAGCCCCGTCATGGAGGATTTGCTGCGCCAAGCCAAGCTGGTCGCGGCGGGCGACGCCAGCGTATTCATTCACGGCGAAAGCGGCAGCGGCAAGGAATTGCTGGCGCGCGCCATTCACTTGAGCAGCCCGCGCTGCAACCAGCCTTTCGTAGCGATCAATTGCGGCGCCATCCCCGAGGCGCTGCTCGAATCGGAACTGTTCGGCCATACCAAGGGCTCGTTCACGGGAGCGACGCAGGACTATCAAGGCCTGTTCCAGGCCGCACATCAGGGCACGCTGTTCTTGGATGAAATCGGCGATATGCCTTCCGCCCTGCAAGTCAAATTATTGCGCGTGCTGCAAGAGAAGCAGGTGCGGCCCGTCGGCTCGACGCGCAGCGTGCTGGTCGATGTGCGCATCGTCTCCGCCACGCACCGCGATGCGGCGGAAGAAATAACCGCAGGCCACTTCCGCGAAGATTTATTTTATCGGCTGAATGTCGTGACGCTGGAAATCCCTTCCCTGCCCGAACGGCGCGAGGACATCCCCTTGCTGGCCATGCACTTTCTCGCCAGCTTGGCGGATAAGTACAACAAAAAGATCAAAGGCTTTTCCCCCGAAGCGATGGAGCTGCTGGTGGGCGCGCCTTGGCCCGGCAATGTGCGGCAGCTGCTCAATATCGTGGAGCAAACCATCGCGCTGTGCACCACCTCCATCATCTCCACCGCCTTGGTGCAAAAAGCCTTGCGCGATAAGCCGGGGCGCATACCCGCGCTGGCCGATGCGCGCCGGCAATTCGAGCGCGAGTATTTGGCGCAGTTGCTGAAAATCACCGCCGGCAATGTGACGCAAGCGGCCTTGCTGGCAAAACGCAATCGCACGGAATTTTATCGACTGCTCAACCGGCATGAACTCGATCCGGCTTTGTTTAAATAGAGCCAGTCACTTTGTCGCTTTTCGCAGACACTCAAAATTCGTATCAAATCAAACGTTCTCAAATATCAGCCAAAATTGTTGTCGCCGATCGGCGACGAATCGGCTTTGCGGTAAAACTACATCCCCTTGTTTTAATAGCGCTAATTGATATGGCACAGCACTTGCTGAAGAGAAGGCACCGCAACCTGCGGCATTTTCGAATGACTTAACCGAATGATCGGTTTGCTTGAAGGAGAAACAACCAATGTTGAACACCATGAAAAAGTATGAAGACGCACTAGAATCGTTTGTCGTAACAACGTGGCGCGAAGCAGAAAGCCATGGCGATAGCGCAGCTTGGTTCAGCGCCTATGAACACCTATTCGCAGTGCAAGCGTTCTTGTCCTGCCTCCATCTTAACTCGCTGGCGCATGTGGTCAGCGATCTCAAGGTACTCGCCGGCATGCGCGGCGAGATGTGCCCAGACTACGCCAAACGGGCGCCCTTCAATACGCGCTCGACCTCGCTGCCTTATATGATGCGTGCGTCTTAAGATAAATGAACCGACCCATCCCCCACCTAAGCTCCCCCTTGAAGGGGGAGCTTAGGTGGGGGATGGGTTTATATCCCGCGAACCACCCCTACCCATAACTCCACCCCGCCGCCTGCGCCGCCATCACATAGATAAATTGCGTCTCCGAAACTGCGATTGCAACAAAACCATCATACCTATAACAAACAACGCAATGCTCGAAGGTTCTGGAACGCAACTGGTGATGATGTCTAGATTACTGCTACCTGCAATAGATTTTGACCACGCACCACAAAATTGACCTTTGTAACCCGCTAAACCGATGTACTCGAGATAATTTCCACCGTATTGACTGGGTGCGGAAGCGCTCGATGAATACAGGAAATTCTTGCTGAAAGTGGCCCCGCCGTCATAACTGAATGCGCCGTATACATCTACAAGGGTATTGTTAATATCGTTGCGCGCGTCATACCAGAGCGCACCAACCACTCCGGTAGTCGGATCCACATCGAGCCACGGTAGAAATTGGCTGTTGCTGCCGGTATCGTCGTTAACCTTGACGCCCGTGCTCCACGTCTTACCGTTGTCGTCGGAGTATTTCACCAGAATGTCGGTGTTTTCCTTACTGCCGAACACATAGTCGCCAGTCAGATCGACGTAGGCCTCGTAAATTCGGTTTTTGAATTTTCCCGTGCTGCGGTCCGTATCCAAGGTTGGGCCGACAAATACGCCTCGATCCGGTTGCGCACGGATCTTCACAAAAGCGCCCACCGCCGAACCCGGGGCACTATTAACGAATTTCGAGTTGATATCGGCCACTTTTTGACTTGCTCCAAAGCTGGCGCCGGCATCGGTGGACGTTGCAATCCAGACGGCCTTGTCTGTCCTGCTATGCCAGCTCACATAGACCGTCCCATCTTTATTCACCGCGGGTTCCGCAAACCAATTCGCTTTCAGGTCCGAGCTTGGTGCGCTGACTTGGGTTTTGGTCCCCCAGGTTGTACCGCCGTCTTGCGAGGCAGCCAGCATAACCGGTGTCTTATACGAGCCCGCGGTGCCCGTAGGTAAGAGCCGATTCCAAGCGATATACACATTGTCTTTGGTGGGATCTTGTTTATTCGGGCCGGTAGTGAGCTGCCATTTATCGTTGCCGACAACGGAGCCGATATTGGCTTGAGTATCTACAAGGTGCGCCGCGAATGTCTTGCCTCCGTCTGTGCTTTTCGCGACCCAGATCGAAGTATTTGTGCCGTCGTTTACGCCATAGGCCACATATAGATTACCCGCACGATCAAAGGTAATGGTCGGATCAAACCGAGTGGCCGTTGCCGGTTGCTTATCCAGTGTGTTGCCCAATGCCACTTGAGCCCAAGATTGACCGTTGTCCAGCGTGTAAAAAGTGGCCATGCTCTTCAGGTCACCACCATGAGAGATGATCACTCTGTTTTTGGGGTTGCTCGGGTTGATATCGATCGAAACCTCGCTCAAAGTCGAAGTCCCCGTGAGAGTGCTCACGTCGACATTGATCGGAACGGCTTGGCTGACCATCGAAACACCTAGGCCGAGCGCGAGAAGGAAAAGCACACTACAGCGATGTGAACTGGGTAAACCCTTTGAACGGCGCATGATAGCCTCCCTTGTTTATCGTGTGATTAGGAAAGAGGCGGAGTAAACATGCTGCGTTTCGCCTACCCTGCCATTCACTCGATACGTGAACACAAAACGATATTCGCCTTCTTGCAGTCGGCCGGACAAACGCGGCTGAATAGCGACCCGATAATCCTTGCCTGGGTCGATTCCCAGCTCCTGAGTTGGTTGAGTTGAGGGGCATTTTCCCAGTAGCCGCCAATCCCCATTAGCCCGCCGCTCCAAATCAAGAACCGTGCATAGATAGCCCCGGTCGAATGCGACTACTGGATATCGCTCTCTATTGCGTATGGTCGCGACGATGTCATCTTGGGAGCCGTAGCTTTTCCGGTTCGTCGATACCGACACTAAGGAATTCGACTGTGGCTCTGCTCCGTGTCCCACCTCCGAGTTGCTTGCAGCAACCGTGGGTAAGCAGTGGATACTTCCGATCAATATCAACGCTAGCATCACCCCACGCCGAATCGCGAGACAAGATCGCAGCTTTTCTCGAACAAACTGCCCGCTCATGGCTCATCTAATACAAACATGCTTACGCAAAAAGTGAAGCTATCCCTGTTCATATTGCTCTTTCCTCGCGATCGCCAACGACGCGCTTATCTTTAAAAGATAGGCTGTAGGTGGCGAAAGACAACCCCCTCTCTGCGCAAAATTATTGCGCGATGCATTTGAGGGACTAGGCAAGCCCGTCAGTAGCAGCGGCCACGTCGGATTCATTGCGGCCCTATTTTGACTACCCCTAATAAGCCACAAATCAACAGCGCAAATAAATGAACCGACCCATCCCCCACCTAAGCTCCCCCTTCAAGGGGAGGGCTGGGGTGGGGATGGGTTTATATCCTACGAAAACAACTAGCCATAACTCCACCCCGCCGCCTGCGCCGCCATCACAATGCGCGCACAAGCTTCTGCATCCGAATCCGCCTGATGGTGGCGCAGATCGATGCCTAAATAATTGCACACATCCGGCAGCTTAGTCGGGCGAAGCTCCCACTGCCGCCGCGCCAACTGCACCGTGCACACAAAAGGCTGCGCAGGCGCAGCCAGGCCATAAGATGCACAACAAGCGCCCAACACACCCTTATCGAAAGGCGCATTGTGCGCCGCGAGAAACGCCACACCTGCCAGCTCGCGCGCCATCTCCGTCCACACCGCATCGAAGCGCTGCGCGCCCTGCACGTCCTCCCACGCCAAGCCATGAATATGCGTAAACAAAAACTCGCGCGTCGGTGGGCGAATCAATTCATACAAACGCTCGACAATGCGTCCGCGCTCGACAATCACCACGCCCAACGCGCAAGCGCTATCGCGGGCGTTGTTCGCGGTTTCGAAATCGATGGCGGCGAAGCGGGTCATGGTAAATCGGCAAGTGCGCGCAGCTTTCGCGCAAGATCAGGCAGGCGTGCCTGGCTTGCATTGTCACCCGGCAGATGGGCAGCCAGCGCATTTAGAAAAGCATCGATATTAAGAAGCGCGCTGAATTCTTCAGCCAAGTAGCGGCGCAACTTCTCCGGTGCTTGTTGCGCCTCTGCGATCAACTCGGCACGGCCATCCACAACCGTCGTGATGTCCTCCAGATCATGGCTTAACAGAAAGTCGCTATTGCCACGATCCTTGAATGCCTCCAGCTTAGTGCCAAGAAATACTGGCGCCGCAATCAACCGAATGATCTGCCCATTTTCCAGCGTCACATTTTGCGCGGTTTCAATTGCCAGTGGATACCAGCGATTATGAAAACCCAAAATGCCCGCTTCTGAGGGCATGAGATCAACTTCGATACCTTGGCAACGCCAGCGGCAGATGGGTGCTTGCGGCGACACATCATGCTTAAAACCGCGTGCCTGTAGTCGTGCCTCTACCTGATGATATTCGCGTACTGTTGCCACTTGAGCGACCAAGTCGACATCTTCCGTCACACGTATCGTCTGCGCCCGCACTGAAGTGACCAACAATCCCGTCGCACAACCGCCGACAAACACGAGCTCGTCGCATAAGTCTCCCAAGGCATGCGCCACCAAGGACAGAATAGCGCGGTTCGGATCGGCAGAATCGTGCGCCGTATTCATTGCAATCGCTCCACTAACAGCTTCGAGGCCAGTTCACGCTCACGCGCCTGGCCCATGCGCAGCGCGTCGAACAGCGCTAACAACTCATACAAATTCGTATCTTCGAGCGCGGCGAGCGGAAGCTTCTCATACAAGGGTAGCAGCGCCGTGCCGCGAACCGGCCCCTCGGGGTGCGGCCAGACGGGCGGCATTTCTTGGGAAAACAAAATCAACTCTTTCAGTGGAGAAACCGCGTACGCGGTGGGAAAACCGATGGTCACCTCTCCACGTACAGCCGGGTAGCAATACGCCGCCCCATACAAGACAAAGTTGCGCAGCGCCGCCAATACAGGGCGCGGCCCCTCTTCCATGCCCACCACCAGCCGCGCGGCGATCAGTCGTTGCACGGCGGCATGCGCTTCAAAAGGCGAAAGGCGCATCCGCTTCCCGAGTTCGGCATATGGGAGCCTTCGTCCGCTTAGCGTGACGAGTTTCAGCGCCACTGCTAAATCCTGCGGTTTAAGCACCCACTGCCGGTTTCCGGCCCGACGCATAACTGCGGATTTGTCGGAAGAAGAACCATCTATTTTCATCTAGCTACACCAATATGTTGTTCGCGAACAGCATATACAATCATATTAAATATTTCAATAAATAAAAACATTTAATTAATAATATGTTATCAATTAACTGCTATTTGCGTATAGCATATAACAATTGGCAAGCACTTCATATGCGACTTATGGCGATGCAAAGGATTTCAAAATCAATAGCGACGACGCGGGTCATGGAAGCAACACTGGAAAGCAAACGCAGTCAGCACCGGGCGCCCACTTTGCATACTTGGTCATAATGTTGGCAAAGCTGGGCGCGTTGACAATCGACGCCAGCCACGCACGCAGGGCGGGCCAGGGCTGTTGATTGAACCAATCCACATCGGTCTGCGCGAACTGCCGCACAAAGGGCGCAATCGCCATGTCGGCGAGCGCGGGTTGCTGACCAAACAGATAAGGGTGCTGATGCAGCCGCGCATCGAGTTGCGCTAAAAATTCTGCGCCTGCAGTGCGGTGAATCAGGGCATCCACCCCGTCGTAGCGCCCCGGATATTTGTAGCGATCCAGATGGTATTTAAAGTCACCGTCGCATTGCGCAATCAGCGCCAGCATCACTTCCAGGCTATCCGTCTCGGGCACCAGCCAGTGCGCTGGGTCATGCTGCCGCAACGCCCACAACATGATATCCAAGCTTTCCTCCAGTACTCGGCCGTTGCCATCGACCAGCACCGGCACAGTCCCTTTTGGCGAGGCTTGCAGCATCGCAGCGGGCTTGTCTTTCAGCTCCACCTCGCGCAGCTCCACCACCAGGCCGCTCGCGGCCAGCGCCAGACGGGCACGCATCGCATAGGGGCAACGGCGAAAGGAATACAAAACAGGGAGGGTCGGTGCAGCCGTATTCATGCGCAGGTAATTTCCGAAGTTAGGGACTCCAAAGCCCGCCTCTTGCGGGGAGATGACCCCGCATGCTCAGCCAATGCCCCGCTCACCAACTACCCGAAGCGCCGCCGCCACCCGAGCTACCGCCACCTGAAGAGGAGGATGATGAACTCGATCCGAAAGAGGAGCTGGAGCTACTCGATTCGCGCCGCGTGCCGCCTTGGCTCACGCTGACATCGCTCGGGTCGAACATGACGCCGAAAATCTTGCGCGCCTTTTTCGAGCGCTTGCGGATGCGCAACAAACGCGCCTGCGCCAGGTAGCGCCGAAAGCCCGCATCGCTCATGAATTGGCGTGCTTTGATCCCATAAGGAATCACGATAAAACTGGCGAACACCGCATTCACCAGCGCTAGAATCAGCACCACCTCGGGAGCCTCGGAAGCAAACGCCGCGCCGAACAACGCAAGAAATATCCCAAAAAACACGCCCAAAAAACCACCAAAAATAAACGGCACGCGCACGCTCTGCCACAGCGACTCCGACGCGCGCCGGCCCTTGCTGCGTCCATACAACAGCGCTCCGAGAAACCAGAAGCCCGGCAACAAGTTCAAACCGAAGGTGAGCGCAAAATTGCGCGGCGCGATGCTCCAATCGATTTCCGGCTGCGGCGGCAGCGCGGGCAGCGCCTCGGGTGCATTCGCCATCGGCTCGCCGCCGGCCATCTTCGCCATCGCATCGAAGCCTTGCAACAAGCCGTCCGCAAAACGCTTCTCGCGAAACGCCGGCTTGTAGATTTCATCGATCACGCGCTTGCTGAAGGCATCGGTGATGAAGCCTTCGAGGCCATAGCCCACCTCGATGCGCATCTTTCTTTCGCTGGGTACGATCATCACCAACAAACCATTGTCCTTGCCGGCCTGGCCCAACTTCCATTTTGCGAAAGTGGTGACGGCCGCATTCTCGATCACATCCTGCTGCAAACTGCGCGCCACATACACCGCCGCCCAGATACCGCTGTTATCGCGCAGCGCGCGAATGCGCTGCTGCAGCGCATCCTGATCCGCAGCGCTGAGGATCCCCGCCTCATCCAGCACATCCCCCTGAAACGCCGGCGCATCGAAAGCCCAGGCCGATTTGCCCGACAGCACGAATGCCAACAACAGCAAAACACAACGCAGAGACTGCACAGCACTTTGCGGAAGTGGGCGTATACGCATCGGAAGGGTCAGGATCATTATTGTTCTCAGAAGATCATTGCAGCGAAGTTTAGTGTTTATCGAAGCTTTAACCAAAAACTTTATGGCGCGAAGATGGCCGACACACAACCCGCAGCAATCCATCGCCATCCCGTACTATGCTGCAAATACATCCCCCAGGAAATCGCCATGACGCCATCCGACGCAAAAGAGCTGATCGGCCTGCTTGCGGAACGCTCTGCTGCGTGGCAAGCGCTATGGACCGTTTTTTACACCGTCAGCGCAGCCATCGTGACGCTCATCGCCAGCGGCAAGCTTTTGCCAAAATATCGGTGGGTTGCATCATCCATCGCCGTCGCTGGATTCTTGCTCTTCGCCGCAGGCAACTACCGCGCGCTCGACGAGCTGCGCAAGCAACGCGAAGCCGTAGTGCAATTCGTTACAGACAAGGCGCAGGACACCCCGTCCATCATCGCGGTAGCAGCGGCATCCGCACCGCCGTCCTTATCTGATTTGCAGTTGTATCATTGGGGCTTGTGCGGATTCGTGGTGGTTTTATTGGTCGCCATCCCGGCACTTCAAAAGGCGCCAGAGGCGTAGCGCTTGCGCAATCTGCACTGCATTATTTGGCCCTACTTATTGCAGATGCATCTGCCGGATTTCCAGCAGCATCTCCCCCAGCACCTTGATGCTTTCCGGTTTGTGCGCATGCCCGTGCTGCGTGTAGCCGACATGCTCGTCATCGATGTCCAGAAAATGTATTCCCGCCGCATCCAGCGCATGGCGCAATTCTTCCAGCGCCGGGTCCGCAGTGCTTGGGTCGGCCAGCAGCCGGATCACTTCCAGCACAGCCTTGAGATCGCAGCGCCCGCTGTGCGCGGCAATCAAAGCCAGCGCCTTCCACAACGGCGGTTCGTGGGCATGCTTATGTAAAGACACCGCCTCCGGGCCGTGCAGCAGCGCGGCCATGCGCGCCGCGATCTGCGCCCCCGCCGCTTCCGACTCGAACGCCATCATCGGCTCATGCGCCAAGCGCGCGCCTTCCGCATTCCCGCGCCCAATCTCCGCCAGCGCCAGCAAGGCCAGCCCCCACCCCGGCCGGTACCCTTGCAGCGCATCCGCCAGCCGCGCGTCGCGCGCGGTATACAAGTCTGCGAACAAATCAGCGAGCGGCGGCGTCACCGACCACAGCGCAGTCGCCAGCGGCGTTGTCGGCTGAGCCCCGCGCAACTCCAGCCAATGCGCCTCGCACAAATCGATCAGCGCCTGCTGCAACGCAAGCCGCCCTGACTCGAGCAAGTGCCCGAGCAAGCGTTCGGCTTCGGCGGCGATGAGAGAAAGTTTGGGCATGATTTATTCGACTCTGACCCTAATTATTTCTTAACCGAGCGCCATAAGACCCTGACCCGAATTATTCTAGCGATGGTCCTGCCCGCGCTCGTCGCGCTTTTTCTGCTGGCCGGGCGCTCCGCCTTGCGGGTGCTGCTTTTGATAATGCTTCTGCGTCACGGCTTCGCGCGGCTCATAGCGGTAACGCTCGGTGCGGATGCTGCGTTGTTGCTCCAGCTCGCGCGGATAGCTCTTGCCGGAATATTTGCGCTGATAACTCGGCAAGGGCGCGGGCGGCGGCGCCACGCGGCGGTCGGGGTGCTCCCAATCTTTGCGGCGGTCTTGCCACTCGCGTCCCCAATGCGTATCCCAACGCGGCGGCGCATCCACGCGCCAGCCATGAAAATACGGCGGCGGCACGCGGTAGTAGCGCACCGGAACCAGCAAGATATACGCCGGCACATCATACGGGTCCACCAAATCCCACGGGCCGTTATACCAACTGCTCACGTACCAGCGGTCGCTCTGAAACACCCAATACAAGCCATCGTAAAAAAACAAATTCAAACGAATGGCCGGATCGTAATACACCGGATAACCCGGCACCCGCACCAAGCGCGGATACGCCGGCACATTGATGCCGATGCTGACACCCGGAATTGCAATCGCGACACTGACATTGACATCCGCGCGCGCTGAAGTCGCGGGGAGCAGCAGCATCGACAACACAAGCAGCAGATAACGCATGATGATCTCCTAAAGAAAGCTCGCTGTAATTCATCATAGTTAAGGATTCGGCGGAAGATTGATTCGACGCAGCCCCCCCGATGCATTACAACCGGGGGCATTACAACCCGGGGCATTGCAAATAGTTGTAGGGAATCGCCGCAATGCGCGACCAATGCATGATAATTCTGTGAAACAGCCATCAACTGCAAGCCAACACGAGTAAAAAACCATGTTTTCAAACCGAATACTGCGCGCCCTCCTCCTTGCCCTTAGCCTGGGCGCCCTGGTCAGCGCCTGCGCCAAGGAAACGCCCACCGCGTCCAACCCGGCCTTGAGCGATCCGCATGCCCAGCTCGACAGCATCGTGCTGGGCATGGGTTGCTTCTGGGGCGCGGAAAAGCGCATGTCCGAAACGCCGGGCGTGGTCGATGTGGAAAGCGGCTATGCCAATGGCGATATCGCGGGCAGCTACAAAGCCATCATCGCCCAAGAGTACGCCCTGCGTAGCGGCCAGAGCAATCTGCGCAACCACGCGGAAGTGGTCAAGGTCAGCTTCGACCCCGCCAAGACCACACTGGAAACCATCCTGATCAAATTTTGGGAAAGCCATAACCCCACCCAGGGCAACCGCCAGGGCAACGACGTCGGCACCAACTATCGCAGCGCCATCTACACCCATGGCCCGGCGCAACAAGAAGTCGCGCTCAAAACCCGCGCGGTCTACCAACAAGCGCTGACCAAGGCCGGGCTGGGCGCCATCACCACCGAAATTGCTCCGCTTAAAAACTACTACCCCGCAGAGGACTACCATCAGGACTACCTCAAGAAACATCCCGATGGCTACTGCGGCCTGGGCGGCACCGGCGTGCACTACCCCGGCTCAAAAAATGTTGCGCAAGCCAAACCAGCGGCGCCCCAACTCGATGGCAAGGCGCTGCATTTTGCGCGCCAGCTGGTGGTGTTCGAAGCGGAAGACTGCCCGTTCTGCAAACAATTCAAAGCCGAAATTCTCGACCATTGGCAATCGCCCGTGGCCATCCAGAGCACGCTCAACCCCAACGCCCCCAGCGGCTGGAAACTGGAAATAGACTTGTTCGCCACGCCCACCATCGTGCTGTTCGAAAAAGGCAAAGAAGTCTCGCGCTACACCGGCTACAGCGGCCAAGCAGCCTTCTGGAAGTGGCTGGGCTTTCAGCTGCTGACACCCGCGCAACAACAGATCGCCTTCGAGCAAGGCACCGAGCGCCCCGGCACCGGATCAAACCTCGACGAACATCGCCCCGGCACCTTTGTCGACCCGATCAGCGGCGCGGCTCTATTCCGCAGCGACACCAAGTTCGAAAGCGGCACCGGCTGGCCCAGCTTTTTCAACCCGGTACCGGGCGCCATCGTCCTGCATGAAGACGACGCGTATGGCATGAAGCGCGTCGAAGTGCGCAGCGCCAGCTCCGGCATCCACCTCGGCCACGTCTTCGACGACGGCCCAGCGCCCACCCACAAGCGCTACTGCATCAATGGCAATGTGCTGAAGTTCGTGCCTGATGCAGGAAAATGAGGATGATCGGTGGAATCAGTTTTTTTCGACGTAACCATACAAGATGTGAGCGGTGACCTTGCGATTGCAAGCGCACGTAGCGTCAAGCTCCGAGCAGTTTGAGCAACTCATCGATAATCGGCTCGCTTTGCCTGCCAGCTTCGAGACACGCCTTTCCGAAATGCTCCGCATAGTTTTGCTGCTCCGTAGGATCGTTATTCAAGTACGGCGCCAGCAGTTTCTTAAATGCTGCCGGATCGCCGACAGGGTGTTTCCCCAGCATCCGTAACATGAGCGCATCGAAACATGGCTCCGACGGTAGTACTTGGATTCTTTTTACCTTCGCCTGCTTCGCGAGCGCCGGCGACCAATCAGTATCCGTATCCAGCATCACAGCCACGTTATCGTAAGCCGTGTTGGCAATTTGTCGCACGGTCCATTCAATGATGTGCTTAGCACTTTTTCCACCCGCACTCTTCACGGTCACGGACAACCCACAGCGGCGCGGCACATAAAGCTGCTTCAGATGATTCAGAAACGCTTTTTCGTGATATCCCTCGCCCACCAACAAAAGGGTGCGCTGCGCTTTCCAGATTGCCATGTGCGCGCCGATCAGAACGAAGGCACAGCGCCATAGGCGCCCGCCATGTACTTGGCGTAGAAGTTATCGTCAGCCCGGATACCTTCCACTGCATCCATACGGCTCGCCGAGCTTTCGCAGTCGGGATTCTTCTCGACCAGCATCACCTGCGATTTGTGAATCAGATTCAGAACTTCCATCGCATGACAGGTGAACAGCAGTTGCGCCCGAAGCGGGTTAGTAGCTGGGTTGGCGAACAAATCCAAAATCGGCTCCAACATATGCGGGTGTAGGTCATTCTCGAATTCGTCGATCACCGCAAGGCCACCGAGTTCAAGCACTGGCAGCAGCTTCGAAAGAAGCACAAATGCGCCCTGTGTTCCACTGGACTCCAGCGCAAACGGCAAACGATACTCTTGCTCGTGGTTCACATGCTTGCCGAACGGAACCCAGACTTTTTTGCTTGGTTCCTGCGGGTCATTGGCCGGGAGCTCCTGCAAATCTACGCCCGACAAGCCGAGATCCCACGATGCAAGTAGCCGATCCATCCGAGCGCGTTGCGCTGGATGCGCGGAAAAATGTTGCGCGGCGGCCAATACAGCCTGATCACCCATGGGCACTCGGCCAAGAATATTCACATTCGTCACCACATACGCCGCAGCCATGCGCTTGGCCAGCGGCACATCGTATTGCGCGGCCCAGGAAATCAGCGAAACATTCGGCCGCACCTTGCGCGCTTCTTGCGCCGCAAGGCCGAAATCCTGCTGCTTGACCACATAGGCACCCTTATTCGGATCCCAGTCCCGCACAAACACATAGCCGAAACGTTCGCGCTTCTGGTACAACGCTTCATGCAGCACGCGCTCAGGCGTGCAACGCAACACATAGCGCCAAAGCTTGCCATCGAAATCCACAACACATTCGAACTCGGAAGGCTCGCCGGTGGCAGCGAAATGCGGCGCAATCGGAATACCCGCGTCCGTAGGGTGCCGGAACGAATGACCAAGAAACCACGCCAAAAAAACGACCGGTTTTAACAGGGCGGTCTTGCCGCTACCATTCGGGCCAATAACAGCCATCAGCTTCGATGTTCGCTCGCCCGTTTCCACCTCGGCCATCCAATTGGTCAGAACGACCTTACGGCTCACACTCAGGTCAACCTCGGCCCGGTCGCGAAACGACTGAAAGTTGGAGAAAGCATAGCTATGAAGCACAAAACCTCCTATTAATGACAACTATCAACATACATTTGTTAATTATGGCATTTATTATAAAAACTTCAAGCATTAATCCAGGCAAGGGGAAAAGCGCGGGCACCCCCGCTAGCGCAGAACCGCGACTGCCTCCAGCATCGCCTTTTCGGCCCCATGCATCGCGGGTCGGCCTTTGAGCCGTCAGGACACCGCCAGGGGATCCAAACCCATCACCTTCGGCACCCAATACAGCCATACCTCCAGATCCAGCTTCTTGTTCCGCTCATTGACGAACTACCGAGGTCTCCTCGGTAGTTACGGCCTTCATTGGCAGTAAGTGCAAATTTTGCACAATCCAATTTTCAGCAGACAGTGTTTCCATATTGGAAACAGTTGCAACTTCACCTCGCCACACAGAAATGCCCCCTATTCCGCAGCGACACCAAGTTCGAAAGCGGCACCGGCTGGCCCAGCTTTTTCAACCCAGTGCCGGGCGCCATCGTCCTGCACGAAGATGACGCGTATGGCATGAAGCGCGTAGAAGTGCGCAGCGCCAGCTCCGGCATCCACCTCGGCCATGTCTTCGACGACGGCCCAGCGCCCACCCACAAGCGCTACTGCATCAATGGGAATGTGCTGAAGTTCGTGCCCGACGCGGCGAAGTAAGGGGCGCCGCAAGCGATACCGTGCGCCGTTTCTTCCCCGATTATTGGGCCTGTTGTGTTGGGCTTGATGAGGGCGTTTGTTCCGGGTAGGCTGGCGTTTTCTTAACGTTTCGTTAAAGGTTTCATGCGTTACCGCACCCTGCTTCTGCTCGCTTACACCCTATTGCCCGGCGCAGCCCTGGCAAAAGTCCATGAAGATCTTGTGTACTCGTACTACGAAGTAAAAGCGCGTTCTGATCAGCCGCTTTACGCACAACTGTACGCAGCATCGCCCATCAAAGAGGAAGGGCAGACCTTTCACAGTTTCACGAACTGGGATCTCCAGTGGACACTCAAATTGAACGCCGATAAATCCGGATTTTGCCGTATAGCGCGGGCCACGACGAAATTGCACGCCATGATGATTCTGCCAAAGTTAGATGGCGCGAATACACAACAACTCACCAGCTTTGATCATTACATTGCAGCGCTTCGGCAACATGAGTTGGGCCATTACAAAATTGCGGAACAGGCCGCGCAAGCCATCGAATATAAATTACACGCTGTTAAAGGAATGCGCAATTGCAGAACTTTGCAGGCATACGCCGATAAAAACGCTCGGCGCACGCTGGAATACTTCAACGAAAAAAACCGCCAATATGATAGAGATACAAACCATGGCAAGACGCAAGGTGCATGGCTTGATAATTAGGCCTTTAATCTAGATCGCTGCGCTTAATTCGATTCACTAATTACTCAGCCAATAAACTAGCCTGCCCACAAGCGTTACTGCATCAACATGTGTGACGGATCTTTGGGGATGTAGATTTCTGTGATGTCATAATGCAAGACGCGACCACATGCATACCGCGAGTTGAAACGCTACTGGAGGGACAACACATGCACGAGCTAGAAGAACTAGAACGCATCCGAAAAATCGCAAGAAAGTGCTCTCGCCGACAAGTCGTCTGGGGAAGTCTAACAACCTCGTCCACCGTGCGTGGTGGCCTTTGGCTTTCCTTGGGCCTAAGCACGTCTCTTGTCGTTCTCGGAGGCATATATTCTGAGCCAGTCAGCTTGATATTCGGCTCATTGGGATTTCTGATTTCACGGGTTGTTTTCCGAGAGGCGCTTAAGCAAATTCACAAGGATCGATTCGAGAAACACCCCCACCTACTCGATGCGTACTGGTCCGATTTCAGATGGCTTAGATTTATGCAATTCAAGCAGCTTTTGCAAGATAGCGGCTTTTCTTCCGAACGAGCAGCCATCCTGCGCACCTATGCAAAGCAAGAGCATAATCTCATTCGGCACCGTAGCCTATTGTCTCGTCCAATTGTTACTGGATCAGCCACATTAATTGTCGCAGTTAGTGCGACACTACTTGGAATCGAGCCAGTCTGGAAGAGTGGGTGGCCCGCGCTCGTATTAGGTGTTCTTGGCGTCATATTCGCCTACTCAGTTCTGTTGTCCGATCTGTTCCCATCTACAACCTTCTGGAACAAAGAATTGGAGCTATTCCTAAGCTGGTATGCAGGCATGCCCGACGACAGGTAGCGCCTCTAACCCTACGCCTAAAGGTGATTCGCCAGATTAACCGCGCGGCAGTACTCAGACCTTTGTTTCCCCACGCCCACGCAATGCCTCATACAACCGTGCCGGCCCAAGCAGTACATCCTTCAGCCCATCGCGTACACGTTCGGAATCCAACGCTTGCTTGCTCATCGTGCTGTGTGCGGAGAGCGCATCCATAATGGCGTTCATCAGCTCGTTGGCGAAGTCGGGCGAGTTGGAGAACTGCTCCTTGGTATTGTTGCTCGCCTGCCGCACCAGGATGTCCGATTCCAGCAGCTTGCCTTTCAACACATGGTTCACGTACACCAGCTTGTCGTCGTCGCTCAGTTCACCATCAAACAGCGTGTTCACCTTCTCGATGATTTCCGCGAGAAGCGCCTTTTCCTTCTCCTGTAATTGACCACTACCCGGATCTGTCAGTGGCGGCAATGGCTCGCCCACGCCCAGCGGCAAGGCGCGCTTGCCCTGATTTTTCAGCTTGTGGTGGGTCAGCACCACCTTCGACAAATCCACGCCCTCGCGCTCGCGTCCGAACTCCAATAGCGGCAGCAAGCGCCGGAAAAAGATCGCGCGCTTCTCGATGGCAGTATTGCCGTAATCGAAAATCTGCGACAGGAAGGCATACACGCGCTGGAAGCTGCCTAAGTCACGCTTGAATAGTTGTAACGCATTCATCTCGTCCTGCGCCGCCTGTGTAGCCCTGGCATCCTTCAGCGCCTGCGCATCCTGCCATGCCTTGCGCGCCGCTTGGTAGCGCTTGAGCAATCGGTCTGCCACCGGTTCCAGCGCCGCATTCAATTCGTATTGCGCTCCATTCGGGTTCATCTCCACCGCCACCACGCGCTCCACCTCAAACTCGTCGTAATAGCCTGCCGCGTCCAACTTGGCGCGCAAGTCATACACCAGATGCGGATCGGTCACGCCCGCCAGCTCTGCCGTGGCGTAGTAGGTCTTGAACGCATCCAGCACTTCTTCCGCTGCGTTCACGAAGTCGAGGATGTAAGTCGTGTCCTTGCCGGGATAGGCGCGGTTCAGGCGCGAAAGGGTCTGCACCGCCTGGATACCCGCCAAGCGCTTGTCCACATACATGCCGCACAATAGCGGCTGGTCGAAGCCGGTCTGGAACTTGTTCGCCACCAGCAGTATCTGGTATTCGTCCGTGGCGAACGCCTCGCGCATGTCGCGCCCGCGCAGGTTCGGGTTCAGCGCCTTGCTGTTCTCGGTGAAGGGATCGGGCCCGGATTCTTTATCGTGTACCTCGCCGGAGAAAGCCACCAGCGTGCCGATCTTGTAGTTCTGCGATTTCACGTACTGGTCTATCGCCAGTTGCCAGCGCACCGCCTCCAGGCGGCTGCCGACTACCACCATCGCCTTGGCGCGGCCTTCCAGCAGCGGCGCGACATTCTCGCGGAAATGCTCCACCACCACCTGCACCTTCTGGCTGATGTTGTAGGGATGCAGGCGCACCCAGCGCATGATGCCCTTCATCGCCGCGCCGCGTTCCACCTCCGTCTCGTCCCACTCGCGGTCCTCGCTGGCGAGCTTGAAAGCCAGGCTGTAGGGCGTGTAGTTCTTCAGCACGTCGAGGATGAAACCCTCCTCGATCGCCTGTCGCATCGAATACACATGAAACGGCGCAGGCAGGTTGTCCGGCCCGGCGGGCAGCGCCGGATTCGGGCGGCGGCCAAACAGCTCCAGCGTCTTGGACTTGGGCGTAGCGGTAAACGCCACATAGGTAATACCTGCGTCGTTAGCGCGCGCCGCCATCTGCGCGGCCAGCAAATCTTCCGTGCTCACCTCGCCGCCATCGGCCAACTCTTCCAATTCTTCGGCCGACAACACCGCTTTTAGGTTGGCCGCCGCCGAGCCGGTCTGCGAGCTATGCGCCTCGTCGGCGATCACCGCGAAGCGCTTGCCCTGCGTCGCCGCCAGCTCCTGCACCGCCTTCAGCGCGAAGGGAAAAGTCTGGATGGTGCACACCACGATCTTCTTGCCGCCGGAAAGCGCCTCGGCCAGCTCCTTGCTCTTGCTGGCGCTCTCGCCCTTGATCGTCGCCACCACGCCCGATGTGCGCTCGAAATCGAAAATCGCCTCCTGCAACTGCGCGTCCAGCACATTACGATCCGACACCACCAGCACCGAGTCGAACAGTTTCTTATGCTGTGCATCGTGCAAATCCGCGAGGAAGTGCGACGACCAAGCAATGGAATTGGTCTTGCCGGAGCCGGCGGAATGCTGGATCAGGTATTTCTGCCCCGCGCCCTCGGCCAGCACAGTCGCCAGCAGTTTGCGCGTCGCATCGAGCTGATGATAGCGCGGGAAAATAATCGAGGTGATCTGCTTCTTGCTGTCGCGCTTGGTGACGATATAGCGGCCGATGATCTCCAGCCAGCTATCGCGCGCCCACACTTCTTCCCACAGGTAGGCGGTGCGGTGGCCGTGCGGATTCACCGGATTGCCCGCCGCGCCGTTGTCGCCCCGGTTGAACGGCAGGAAAGTCGTCCCCGCGCCCAGCAGGCGCGTGCTCATCATCGCCGCGCTGTTGCTCACCGCGAAATGCACCAGCGCCCCGCGTGGGAAATCCAGCAGCGGCTCGGCGGCAGGCTGCCCCTTCGGCCTCGGGTGGCGGTCGAAGCGGTACTGATCCACCGCGTCTTCCACAGATTGGGTGAAATCGCTTTTCAGCTCCACCGTCGCCACCGGGATGCCGTTGAGGAACAGCACCAGGTCGATGGCGTTCTCGTTGTGCAGCGAATAGCGCACCTGCCGCACCACACGCAGCCGATTGGCGGCGTACTTGGCCTGCAACTCCGGATTCATTGCCAGCGCGGGCTTGAACTGCGCGAGGCTCACCGGCTGGCGCAGCCCCAGCAACTCCACCCCGTGGCGCAGCACATCCAGCATACCCCGGTCGTCCAGTTGCTTGCGGATGCGGTCGAGCAACACTGCTTCCGCCGCCGCGCCGTGGTTTTTGTTCAAGGTCTCCCATGCCTGCGGCTGCGTCGCCTGCACCCAGGTCGCAACATCAGCGGGGATCAAGGCGCGGGCGCGATCATAGGCGGCATAGTCGCCCTCGACATACAGCCAGCCGTGCGCCGCGAGGTGCGCGCAGATGTCGTTCTCGAATTCGATTTCCTTGTGCAGGCTCATGGCTGACCATACACCGCATCGTGGTCGCCGACATTGACCGGGATGATCTGCTCGCCCTGAATCAACAGTTCCAGCGTAATGCGGTAAGACAGGTTGATCGAAACGGAATGCAGGCCCTGCAACTTGCCGCTCAGGGCATGCAGGCGCAGCGAGGGGTGGAAGGGATTGGCTTCCAGCAGTTGCAGGGTCTTCAGGTATTGCTGGCGGAGGTCTGGATGCCTTTTCAGCCAGCGCGCGGCGCGGCGGTTGTAGGCATCGGTGAATACCAGCGCATAGCTCATGCCTGTTTTTCAAGCCTTGCCAGATGCGCGTCGGCGGATTCGCTCACCGCACGGCCGGCGGTCAGGTCGGCGCGCGTTTCCGCCAATGCGGCTTCCAGTTCGCATTCGCGCAGATAGTGGTATTGCGCCAGCTCCATCACCACGAAGCGATCCTTGCCGCGCACCGAAATCACCGCCTCCGGCTGCTGCTCCAGCATCGCCTCGATGGCTGCCACGCCCTTGGTCTTGAGGTCATTCGCGCTGATAGATGCCATTTTGTTACTCCTTCAAACTCGGTGGAGCACATTAAATCACCCTTCACATGGTACTGTCAATCGTATTGTTTATAGTGCGATTAACGCTTTCCGCACATCGATCTTGCCCGTGACCGCCGCCGAAATCAGGGCGCTTCGGCGCTCCTTCAGCAATTCGATAGCCTTTTCAGCTTCGGTAGTGAGCGCATCGAGCTTGGCGGTTTCATCGGCCAAAAATTGCATGATCGCATCTTGCTCCGCGAGCGGCGGCACGGGGATGATCACGGACGCAATCGTATATGAGTAAATAACCTCGATTGTGGTGGCATTGCTCAGATAACTCAGCTGGGTCTTCATCAAGTCGCTGTCTTGAATCAGCGCCTTTAAGAACGTCGTGTCGATGCGCGAGTTGTCCGGCTGAAGACGCAGCAAACACGGATGGAGAATCCCTCGTTCGGCATTCTCTGGGAGGATCGCGGCTCTGCCTATCGTTCCACGGGTCGTAATCAACAGGTCACCTGGAAATGTCTCAAAACCGGCCAACTCCGCAAACTTTTTTTCCGAGATGAAGTTGTCGCCAGAATCGAAATCGCCATCAATGACGCTTCGCTGATTGTAGACCTTGAACGTGCCGGACTGCATGTCAGACGAGACTAAGTGGCTGCCGAACGGCCCCGTTTTTATGGCGCCGTTTTTTTCGAGGACGAAATACTTGATCGCGCCAACTCGCCAATGCGCCGGCACCTCGCCCAGCCATTCGATGCCGGAATCCTTCATCGGCGCGGCGGGGTTGAGACCCTTGGTGACGGCGTGGGAGATGACGGCCTGACGCTTTTCCTTGAGCAGCGCGATCAGCTTCTCCTGCTCCGCCACCAGCGCGTCGATCTTCCCCGTTTCGCGGTCGAGGAAGGTGGCGATGGTGGATTGTTCTTCGTAAGGTGGGAATGCGATAGAAAAATTGCGGACAAAATCATCTGGCATTCGTTTCTGCCCACCAGCTCCGTACATTGAAGCTTCACCAAGCTTACGGAATGGCGTCGAGATAAACAGCCAGTGCAGATATTCACTCGTACTCTGATTCTTGCATGGCCTTGCCACAACCAATTCTGTTGTGCCAAACCCAATGCCGCCCACCAAACCCCGCATCACTGCACCTTTGCCATTTTCAAAGCATGGTGTGATCTTGGCTATCGTCACGTCGCCTTCGCGAAAATATGTGTAGCCAGTTTCAACCTCACCAATGGAACGAGTTCTGTCCAGAATTAACGAGCCATCATCACCAACTGCATCCATTGGCAAGAAAGAAACCTCAGTATCTCGGCCGAGCTCTGCTATTTCGCTTTTCGATGGATTCAGTTCAGCAACAAATCGCAAGCGCTTCACGTCCCAATGCCCCGGCACCTCACCCAGCCAAGCCACGCCGCTGTCCTTGTATTCCGGGTAACGCGGCAGGCTCATGCGTCGTCACCTTTCTGGATTCCCGCCTGCGCGGGAATGACGGGGGTTGGTGGAATGACGGAGGTGGGTGGAATGACGGGGGTTTGCGGGTGACGATCACGTATGCCACTTTCGTCATTCCCGCGAAGGCGGGAATCCAGTGGGCGGCGGAAATCGGGCATCTCTCCGGTTATCACAAACCAAAGGTCAGCCCAGTCTGGGTTGGTCTTTTCGATCAAGGCCAGTTTCCATGCGCGATTCCATTTCTTGATGGCCTTTTCTCTGGTGATCGCCGATTCCATTGTTTCGTGCTGTTCAAACCACACCAGCAAGTCGATGCCGTATTTATCGGTAAATCCTTCCACGACATGGTTCTTGTGTTGCCACACTCGCTTGATGAGGTCGCTGGTTACTCCGACATAAAGAGTACCATTGCGCTGACTAGCCATGAGATACACCGCTGGCTGCCTCATGCCATGCAGCCATTTCTGGATTCCCGCCTTCGCGGGAATGACGGCGTAGATACCTGCACGCGGACTTTTTCGCCGACGAAGGCAAAGCCATCGCCGAGTTCCATCAGGAAACGCCGCAGGTTGGGCAACAGCGTGGTTTGCAGGTCGGCTTCGTTGTAGCGGTCGGGCGGGTCAAGGAATTCAACCAAATAGCTGTCCTTGAAGATGCTCAGCGCCTCCGGCTGTATTTGTCTCAGCGCTGCTGAGACTTTTGTGGGACTGAGCACGGTGCGCTCGAACAGGGCTGCTTTGAATTGACGCTCCAGCTCGCGGCTGGACCATTTCTCCCGGATGGCCATGCGCAGGTAAAACTCGCGCTCTTCCGGGTGCTTGCTCTGGCTGAGGATGATGAGATTGTGGGTCCACGGCAATTGTGTCAGCAGTGCTGACACTTTTTTATCTGCCTGATAAGTCTCGTAAAACTGGCGCATGCGGAACAGATTGGGGCGGGTGAAGCCACGCAACCCCGGCTGGGTACGCGCGAGATAGTCGGCCAGTTGCATGACCACGCCGTCGCCCCATTCTGCGGCCTCGATCTTGCGGCTGATGTATTCGCCCACCTGCCAATACAGCTCGATCAGCGTGGTGTTGACGCTCTGCACGGCGCGTTGGCGCGCGGCGGCAATGAGTTTTGCCACCTCGGCGAAGTGGGTGTCGGGGGCGAGATTGGCGCTCATGCGCTCAGCCCTTCGATCATCGCCTTGATGCGGTCGGTGGTCTGCTTGAGTTCGGCATCGATCTCGGCCAAGGCGCGCGGCGGCTTGAAGACGTAGAAGTGGCGGTTGAAGGGGATTTCGTAGCCGACCTTGGTTTTGTCGTGGTCGATCCAGGCATCCGGCGCGTGGGGCAGCACTTCGCGCTTGAAGTAGGTTTGCACATCCTCGTTCAGCGGCACGTTTTCGGTGTCGCGCAGGCTGCTGTCCGGCTGCGGCTTGCCTTTGGCTTTGCCCTTTTCGCCGAGAACCGGTTTGCCCTTGGCGTCTTTCAGTGGGCGCTCGACGGTGATGGTGCGGTAACCGAAGTCGCTGTTGTTGAAGATGCGGCTGATGGGCGCGCCATCCTTCTCGGCTTCGATACAATCGCCGAACAGGCGGGTGATTTCGGCGATGTGTTCGTCGGAAAGCTCCTTGCGCTTGCTGCCGAGGCTCTTGCGCATCTTCTGCCAGAATCCAGAGGCGTCGATGAGCTGCAACTTGCCTTTGCGCTGTTTCGGCTTGCGGTTGGAGAGTATCCAGACGTAGGTGCTGATGCCGGTGTTGTAGAACATGTCGGTGGGCAGGCCGATGATGGCTTCGACCAGGTCGTTTTCCAACACGTAGCGGCGGATTTCGCTCTCGCCGCTGCCCGCGCCGCCGGTAAACAGCGGCGAGCCGTTGAGCACGATGCCGAAGCGGCTGCCGCCTTGCTTGAGCGGGCGCATCTTGGAAACGAGGTGCAGCAGGAACAGCATGGAGCCATCGGACACGCGCGGCAGGCCGGGGCCGAAACGGCCGTTGTAGCCTTGAGTTTCGTATTCCTTGCGGACTTCCTTCTCGACCTTTTTCCACTCCACGCCGAAGGGCGGATTGGAGAGCATGTAGTCGAATTTTTTGTGCGGGTGGCCGTCGTCGGAAAGCGTGTTGCCGAAGGTGATGTTGGCGACATCCTGCCCCTTGATGAGCATGTCGGCCTTGCAGATGGCGTAGGACTCGGGGTTGAGTTCCTGGCCGAACATGGTAAGCCGCGCCTCGGGGTTGTGCTCTTCGAGGTATTCCCCGGCGATGGACAGCATGCCGCCGGTGCCCGCCGTGGGATCGTAAATGGTGCGTACCACGCCGGGCTTGGAGAGCACGTCGTCGTCTTCGATGAACAGCAGATTGACCATCAGGCGGATGACTTCGCGCGGGGTGAAGTGCTCACCGGCAGTCTCGTTGGAGATTTCCGCGAACTTGCGGATCAGCTCTTCGAACACCAGGCCCATCTGGTTGTTGCTGACCGCTTCGGGGTGCAGGTCGATCAAGGTGAATTTCTCGGTGACCTGATACAGCAAACCGGACTTGGCCAGCCGCTCGACCTGGATGTGAAATTCGAAATGCTCGAAGATGTCGCGCACCGCGGGAGAGAACGCCTGAACGTAACTGAACAGATTCTCGCGGATGTGATCCTGATCGCCCATCAGCTTCTTCATGTCCAGCGGCGAGGTATTGTAGAAACCCTGCTTCGCCTTGCGCAACAGGAACGGCTCGGGGTTCAGCCCAGCCTTTTGTTGTTTGGCATATTCGGCAAGCACGGCGGGCTTGGTCGCTTCCAGCACGCAGTCCAGGCGGCGCAGCACGGTAAACGGCAAGATCACTTTGCCGTACTCGGATTGCTTGTAGTCGCCGCGCAACAGGTCGGCGACAGACCAGATGAAGGAAGAGAGTGCTTGTTGGTTCATCAATAAACCTGGAATTGTTCTTCGTATGACATGGATTATGCCTGGCCGCTTTCCTGATTTGCCCCACCACCCTCTCCCGCAGAAAATGTATATAGCGGCAGTTAGGTTTTCTATGGTGTGTTGTTTTGGTTGAGGTTACACGATTATTTGTCGCGCTAAATGAAGGATGGTCAGGAGCAACTATTGGCCAGGCGCATGGCGTCGAGCACGGGGCTTCCCATTTTTTTGTTCTTCTCCATCGCCTTGCCTTTGGCTTTTTATCGTTAGCGGCAGAATCGTACCACAGGCAAAGGGAGTAGCTGGCTTGGCTTGTCCCCAAGCGCCGACTTGGTCTATCGTTCCAGCATGAGCCAATTCCACCAAGACGCGATTTCCGCCGCCCTCGCCGGCGACTGGCAGCGCGCGCACAACATTGTGAAGGACTATGACGATCCGCTCGCGTGCTGGATTCACGCGGTGTTGCACAAGATCGAGGGCGATGCCGGCAATAGCCGTTATTGGTATGCGCAGACGGCGCATGACTACGCCGATTTTTCTGACCCGCGCGCGGAGTTGGCGGCGATTCGGCAGGCGTTGGAGGAAGGCTAAAAAGCCTTTTTCTTTTATTACTGGGCACCCATTTGCACGGGTGCGACGAGGTAATACTGTCGTTCCCGCGTATGCGGGAATCCAGGGACTTGCTGGTATTGCTGCTGGATTCCCGCCTACGCGGGAATGACGGAAGGGTGCGAGGACGACGAATCTTTGTAGGGCTAACCTGATAGAGGGCAAATGAGACCATTAATTCAGCGTCACCACTTGGTCGCTCGCATGCGCGCCAATCTTGAGCGGCAGGGATTTCCGCGCTTGCAGATGATGTTGTTGGTGAACCTGACGGGGGCGGTGGGTTTTCTGGTGTCTTATACGCTGCTGGGGATGGGGCTGACGCAAATGTGGCTGCGTTATCTGCTGGCGTTTGGTTTTGCGTATTTAGCATTTCTAGGTTTGCTGTGGTTGTGGCTGCGTACACGGGCCGAGGACTATTGCGATATCTCCGATGTGAGCGATGTGTTTACGCCGCGCGGCGAGGGGCATGATTGCGCCAGCTTTCAGGGCGGTGGTGGTTCGGGTGGCGGCGGTGGCGCGAGCGGTAGTTTCGATGCGCCATCGTTGCAGCCTGCTTCTGTCGATATGGGGAACGATGGCATGAGCGATGCGCTCGGCGTGGTGGGCGATGCGGCGAGTGGCGCGGACGAGTTGGCGCTGCCTTTGATGGTGATTTTGTTTGTGGCGGTGTTACTGCTGTCTTCGTTATGGGTGGTGTATAGCGCGCCGGTGTTGTTTGCCGAGCTGCTTGTGGATGGCGTGCTCGCGGCCAGTTTGTATCGCCGCTTGCGCGGCTTGGAATCGCAACACTGGCTGGAGACGGCGCTCAAGCGTACGGTGTGGCCGTTTGTGGTGACGTGTTTGTTATTGGTTGCGATGGGCTGGGGCATGCAGGCCTATGCGCCTGGGGCGCATTCGATCGGCGAGGTGATGCGGCATGTGGGGGCGGCGGAGGTGAAATAAGTTTGCTATTTCCCCCTCTCCCCCACCCCTCTCCCCGCTGGGGCGAGGGGTAAATGAGTAGGTTATTGGTGGCGATTGATGCCGGCGCTACGAGTGGTGGCTTGATTGCGCAAGAATGCGCAATAAGACTGCAAAGCACTTGCACTGTTAAAGACTTCTTTAATTGTTGTGATTAATATTAAAGAGTGCTTTAATATGAAGAAGACCAGTTAAAGATAGCTTTCATATGAAACGTGGCTCCGGCACTTACGTCATCTCCACCACCCTGGGTGAGTCTGTCCAGGCCTTTGTCCCGCATCCGCTCCCGCCCACCGACCCCGCGCTCGATGTGGATGCATTCGTCGAGCAGAATCGGCAAGCAGAGTTGGCGCTTGCCCGGCTGTCCGGGGTATCGGGGCTGGTGCCATCGGTAGATTGGTTACTGTATAGCGCGATCCGCAAGGAGGCGTTGCTCACCTCGCAAATAGAAGGTACGCAGGCCACGTTAACCGACCTGTTCGACGACGAGGCCGGCTTTGCAGTCGGCAATACGGATGACGTGGAAGAAGTCACGAACTACCTGCGCGCCTTCCGGCTGGTACAAGATAATCTGCGCTCGCCCAAGGGCTTGCCCATCAGCGTGCGCCTCCTTTGCGATGCGCATCGCTTGTTGCTGGATGGGGTGCGGGGTGCTGGAAAACAACCAGGCGAATTGCGCCGTTCGCAAAACTGGATTGGCGGCACCCGTCCGGGCAACGCCGCCTATGTGCCGCCGCCGGCGGATCGGATAGCCAGCCTGATGGGGGATCTGGAACGATTCATCCACGACACTTCATCTACGCTTCCGCCGCTGATCAAGATTGCGCTGGCGCATGCCCAGTTCGAGACTATTCACCCCTTCCTGGATGGCAACGGGCGCATCGGCCGCCTGTTGATTGCCGCGCTTTTGGAGGATTGGGGCTTGTTGCCCCAGCCGCTGATGTATCTGAGCGGCTATTTGAAGCAGCATCAGATGGAGTATTACCGACAGCTTTCCATCATCCGCACCGATGGCGATTGGGAGTCTTGGATCGCGTTCTTCCTGGAAGGCGTGGCAACAGCAGCGGCCGGCGCGGAGCGCGGCATCCTTTCCATCGCCAGCATGGTAGCGGCAGACCGCCGCCGCTTGCTCGAATCGCCCAAGGCCGGCCCTGCTAGCTATCGTTTGTTCGAGTTATTGCCGATGATGCCGCGCTTCACCATTGAGCGCGTGCGGCGCGAGCTGGACACGAGTTTTCCGACGGCGAATGCGGCGGTCAAAGTGCTCGAAGATCTCGGCATTGTGAACGAGTTGACCGGGCAGAAAAAGAATCGCAGTTATAGCTACCAGCAATACATCGAGTTGCTGACGAGATAATTTCAGGACACCGCGATGGATATGAAAAAGATCAATTCCGGCAAGCTGCGCGCTATCGGCTACGATGCGCGCGCCCGGCTGCTGCAAGTGCAGCTCGACGATTGCAGCATGCTGCAATACAGCGGCGTGGGCGAGGAAGCCTGGCGCCGCTTGAGCAGCTCGGGGTCGGCGTGGAGCTACTATCGCGACAATATTGAAGATGAATTTACGGCGAAGCGGGTTTCGGCCAATGCGCCTAGCGGTAAGAATCCGCCGGATGATTTGTTTGGGAAGGATTGAGATCTTTAATCACTTTCTCTGTGGAAAAGCTTCTGGATTTCCGCCTCTCTGTCTTTCCCGTACACCCCTTAGGCATTCCCGCGTTCGCGGGAATGCCGATCAAGCAGTCTCTACCCACACCTGCCCATCAGCCACGCTCACCGGATAAGTACGCAGCGGGCAATCCGCCGGTTCGTTCAGCGGCTGGCCGCTGGCGAGGTCGAAGTAGCTGCCGTGCAAGGAGCACTTGATGCGCTTGCCCTGGATGCAGCCGAAGTACAGCGAGTAGTCTTCGTGGCTGCACATCTCGTCCACGCAAAAGTATTGCCCTTCGGCGTTGGCGAGCAGCAGGCGCTTGCCGTCGAGGCTGACGCGCTTCATTTCGCCGGGCTTGAGTTCGTTGTCGGCGGCGACGGCGATGCGCATTATTTAACGCGTGCCGCGGCGCGGCCGGAATCGAGCGCGGCGCGCACTCGCTCGCCCGCCTCGGCCATGGTTTTGGCGCGGCCCAGGTGGTGCAGGATCAGCGCTGCGCCCAACAAGAGCGAATCGTAGGTCGCGCCTTTTGCGCCGCCGAGTGCTGCCATGCCGGCCTCAGCTGCGGCCTTGGCGGTGGCGGGGATGTCTGCGGCCATGGCCACTTCGTCATCTGTGCCCTTGGTGGGCAGGCCACCGGGCAGCGGCACGGCGCGCGCTTCTTGCACGATGCCCAGCTCAGCCGGGCTGATGTCGCGCTCGGCTTCCGCGCCTTTGTCGTGATACGCGAAGGCCTTGCCCGGCTGGCGCAGCGATGGGATGACGCCGCCTTCCACGCCGCGGATGATGAGCGCGGAATCGAAGCCGGCTTCGCGCGCGAGCATGGCGTACACCGGCGGGTAGGGTTTGTGCACATAGCCGGTAACGAAGTGCGTGCGCAGGCGCCCGGCGATGGGCTTGGCCAATACTTCCACGGTGGTGAGGACTTGGCGCTTGATCATGCGCGCGCGAACCTCGACCAGATCGTGCAGCTTGGGGCAGAACTGCGCTTGATCGATGTAAGTCCAGCCGAGCGCCGGGTCGGACAAACGCCGTGCGGCGGATGCCGGATCGAGATCGACATTCACGCCGGCGGCGCGCAGCACGTGGCGCGCGGTCACGCCGTATTTCGGGCCGACGGCTTCCAGCGCGTGGGTAACGGCGGGCACGCCGAGCTCGGCCAACAGCGGCGCGAGAAAAGGCGCGGCAGGCAGGCAGCGGTTGTAGCCGTCGTAGGGGTCGGCGATGTCGACTACATCATCCACATCGGCCGTCACGCGCCGCGTGGCTTCCAGAACGGCATCCAGTACGCCTTGGTTTTCGTCTGCGGTTTCGCGCTTCATGCGCAGCGCGATGAAAAAGATGCCGACCTGGATCGGGTCGATCTGGCCATCCAGGATCGCCTTCATGCCCAGATAGGCTTCTTCGCGCGAAATGTTTTTCGACAGCTCCGGCCCAGTGGCGATGCGCTGGATGATCGAATGCATGATGCGTTTTGGATCTTGGTTTGCGAGTGAGAGATCAGACATGGCGGCTCCTTGAGAAGAGAAGCAGGCTAATGCTTCGGGAGCAGCGGCGCAACTACTCAAATAGGTAAGGCCGCAATGTAGGGTTTGCTACAAAATTTATTCGACTCTGACTCTCATGGCACTCGGTTAAGCCCCTCGCCCCAGCGGGGAGAGGGGTTGGGGACTGCTTTTTCGCGGCGCTTTCACCCTCTCCCCAGCCCTCTCCCATCGAGGGAGAGGGAGCTTGTTCTTGGCTTAGCCAGGAGACATAGCGCTTAACCGGCCCCAATTAAACAAGCGGGCGCTGCAATAAATCCACACGAATCGGCATCAAAAAGTGCGCGCCATCATCCTGGAGATGCTGTTCGAAACGCTGTTTCACCAGCTGATAAATTTTTTCATCGAGCGAATGATTGGTATGCGAGACATTCAGCACTTTATCTTCAAACGCCGCGAAGTTTTTAAATTTCATCGGCGAATTAAAAAACGTTTCTTCGACCAAGCTGAACAAGCCTGCATCCACCGCTTTTTTGACCGCGTTAAACGCGGCTGCGCGTACTTTTTGTTCGTCGTGGAATAAGCGCAGTATTTCATTGAAGTCGCCGGCAAACAGCGGCTCGGATATGTACGCGAAACCACCCGGCTTCAACACCCGGCTGATTTCCCGCAGCGATGGGTCCATGAGCTCGATCGGTACGTGGTGCAGGGACTTGAACATGAACACCACATCCACCGAGGCATCCGCCAGCGGGATTTCCTGCGCGCCGGCGATGGCGAATGTCACATTGGGCAAATCGGCGATCTGCAAGTTTTTGGCATGAGCGATTTCGTCGACTTCGAGTGCGGTAATCTTACGACCGGCGCCGGCGGTCGCGATGTTGCGGGTGATTTCCGCGCTGCCGCAGCCCAGTTCCAGAATGTGTTTGTGATCCAGCGCGAGCAAGCGATTGTAGATTTCCGTTTCAGGGCAGACGACGTCGATTTGTTCTACAGCGATTTTCATGGGTTGAACTCTGGTTTAAGTCGCTAACGCGGCCTGCATCGGCCATGCCAAAAAATCAGTCATTCTCATACGCCAGCGCCATAGCGTCGGCCACTGTTCGCAGGCGCTTGTCCCGTGTCCAGATTTTCGTTTCACCGCACAATGTCACTGCAGCCAGCAAGTGGGCATCGACATAACCAATACCGCGCCCCATGAGCTCATGCTTCTCGATGAAGAACAGCGCCTCATCATCCTTGGCGAGTGCCGCCTGAGGTAAATCTTTCAGCAGCGCCAGCACTTCGCTCCGGTTGCGCAAGTTGCCGCATGCCAACTCGCCGAGTACGAAGGGATGCATCAGTACTTGGCTGGTATTCAGCAACGTCGCCAACGCCGCGTCACCGATGCGCAGGTGATCAATCCAGACCGAGGTATCGACCAGGATCATGCTTTAGGAGCGGAGCGCCGGCGAGGTATCGCTTCTAATTGTGGCTCACTGCCGCCAAGCCGCGCCAGTCGCCGCGCGCTCTCGCGTTCGATCAGTGCACGCAGCCCCTCCCGCACCAAACTGGCCTTCTCAGACACGCCCGTAATGCGCTGGGCTTCATCCAGCAATTGGTCATCAATATTCAGGGTTGTACGCATGGAACACCTCACTCAGAGACTAGATGCACTAAATAATACATCACATGATGTCAATTGTCGTGCCTATAGTTTGCTGTCGGTGGCATTAGACAGGCTGGCCGGCGGTTCGCCCTCTCCCGCTTGCGGGAGGGGAAACAGGTTTCATCCACCCAACGTCGGATAATCGGTATACCCCTTAGCCCCAGGCGTATAGAACGTATCCATGTCTGGCGCATTCACCACGGCGCCGCCCTTCCAGCGCGCAACCAGGTCTGGATTAGCTAAAAACTGTCGCCCCACGGCGATCAGGTCGCATTTACCGGCAAGCAAATCGCGCTCGGCGCGCGCGGCATCGTAGCCGCCGGAGAGGATGAGCTTGCCTTTGAATTCGCGGCGAAACATTTGTTTGATGGCGTCGGGCACCTCGGGCGCGCCCTGCGGCGAGTGGTCGACCAGGTGGATGTAGACCAGTCCGCGCGCATTGAGCTGTTGCGCCAGATAGGTGTAGTCGGCTGCCATGGCGTCGTACAGGGGCATGTCGTTGAACACGCCGTAGGGCGAGAGGCGGATGCCGACTTTGTCTTTGCCGATGGCCTTGATCGCGGCCTCGGCAACTTCGAGCACGAAGCGTGCACGACCTTCGATTGCACCGCCATAGGCATCGCTGCGCTGATTCGAGTTGGGGCGGATGAATTGTTCCAGCAGGTAACCGTTCGCACTGTGTAATTCGATGCCATCGAATCCTGCGGCCACAGCGTTCTTCGCGGCTTGTGCATATTCTGCGATGGCGATTTTGATGTCGGCCTCGCTCATGGCTTGCGGCGTGGGATGTGGTTTCATTCCTTCGGCATCGGTGTACATCTCGCCCGCTGCGGCCACGGCCGATGGCGCCAGTATGCGCGCGCCTGCCGGCAGATTGAGCGGATGGCCGATACGCCCGCAGTGCATGAGCTGCATGAACAGCTTCGCGCCCTTGGGGTGAACGGCATCGGAGACGAGTTTCCACCCCGCGATCTGCGCCTCGGAAAAGATGCCCGGTATGCGCGCATAGCCCAAGCCATTCGGCGACGGCGAGGTGCCCTCAGAGATGGTGAGCCCGGCTGTGCCGCGCTGCGCGTAATACTCCGCCATGAGTGCGTTCGGAATATTGCCAGTGGCACGGCAGCGCGTCAGCGGCGCCATGACTAGATGATTTTGCAGGGTGAGCGTTCCCAGTGTGGCGGGGGAAAATAGCTGTGACATGAGGGGGCCTTTCTTGGCGGGGAAAGCGGTCAAGATATATGGAATCAAAATTACGGTGGAAGTTCAAAACTTGTCACGCCTCACGGCGGAGAATCTTTTAACTCATTCCCGCTGCCAGGGGTAGAGAAGGTGCTTAGGTTAAGCTGCGCGCCGCCCGCATTTCTGCAATTTCCACCCCCGCGCGCCCTTTTGGAGGTGCGCAATGGCCAGCGGGTGCGGCTTGCCGCAGCCGCAGGTGCCCGGCCCGATTTTCTCGTGTTTCAGGTTTGGATTAAGCGCCGCCAAGTAAACCTTGCAGTCTTCTTGAATGCGCGCATTCACCACCACGGTCTGACCGACATCGCCCGTACTGCCAATGACGGGAATGGGGGTGGTCTGTATTTCGCAATATTCCACCACCACATAGCATTCGCTTGCGCCCTTGAGGACGGCGATGTCTACGCAGCCGCGCAGATAGATTTCATTGCCGGCGCAGTCGATGGCCACGCCTGGCTCCACATGCACTTTGCCGCCCATGATCGAGACATCGAGTCCCGCCACCACGCCCCAGCCGTGCAGATAGCGGTTGTGCAGGCGCTGTTTGTCGATGAAGTAAGCTTGCTCGAGATTGAAATCATCCGCGCTCAAGATGCGGCCATTGAAATAATTCAGGCGTTCTAGCTTGGGAAATTTATTCACGGCGTGAACTCCACACACAGATTAGGCAGTGCAATGCCCTGAATTTCCATGCACCAAGTTTCGCCGGCGTGCAGCAGCTGCGCGTTGGTGATGGTGCCGGTAGTAACCAGTTCGTTTGCCTGGAGCGGCAGGGTCTGCGGCTGCTTGGCCAGCACCGCCATGAGCTGCGCGATGGCCGCCAATGGGCTGCCCAACACGGCGGCGCCGGTGCCGGACTCGCGCAGCGTGCCGTTGCACGACAAGGCCAGGGAAAAGCGCTCTAGCGCTGCGATGAAATCCGCGCCCAGCCGATCAACAGGCTGGGGATCGCCCACCAGCAGCATGGCATGCAGCGTGCCGTCGGCGAGCGCGTCGGCAACCTGTAATTTCCAATCCGGATAATGCGCGTGCACGATCTCGAATCCGGGGGCGACCCAGTCTACGCACGCGAGTATTTCCGCGAGGCTGCCGTTCGGCGGTGGCGCTGCGTGAAAGTGAAATACGATCTCCGGCTCGATCTTGGGTGCGAGCAGTTTTCCGATGCTGCAAGTTTGCGCTTGGCCGCGCACGTGCACCACGGTGTGGTTATACACATGCGCCCACACCGGATCGCTGATGCCAAAGCGCGGCCATAAATCGGGATTGGTGTAGCCGATCTTGCGCCCGACGGAAACGGCGCCAGCCTGACCCCGCGCTTGGTGAATCAAATCCGCAACGGCGTACCCGGCGGCGACATCGAAATCACTATGTTGCGATGTAAACGGTGTGATCTGGCGCGACTCATCTTGCGCCTGCTGTATCTGGCGTGCGAAGGCATGAAGATCGGTTGCTGCTGGCATGCGTGCTACTCCGAATGGCATTAGATTTTGTAGGGCCCATGCGAGCAGCCCGATCCCTATGCTATAGCAAGCGCCGTCGAGACATCAACGACAGCGCCGACAGTTCCAACACAAAGGCTGCGACGGCTCATCATGCCCCATTTAAAGTGGAGCGCAATCAATCAATTAGCACGACTTCTATACATGGCATGGCGCTTGCAAAAGAGCAGACAAGCCCTTCATTTTGGATGCGCAACATGCGCCACTATCAACTCACCCCAAACTTAGCCCTGACCATCAATCCCTGCCACCCGGCGTTTCGCTGGTTCGCGGGCAAGACCAACCGGCTTGCGCTGTACAACCTGAGCCTATGCGGCGTGGAAATGAATCTCTATATCGCACGCCACTGGGATTATCCGGCTTGGGAACCAGATGGGGAAGAAGAGGATGCCGAGTTTGTAGAAGGCAGCGCGCTGGACGCAGAAGCAAGCACCAACAATTCCTAGGCCACGCGATTGCACGGGCTGCCCGCAACGTAGGCTTCAATATTGTCCAACAACTGATCCGCCAGAATCTGCATCGCCTCGCGGCTCGACCAAGCCACGTGCGGCGTGAGAATGAAATTCGGCAGGTTCAAATCCAGCAAGCGGTTGCCCTGGCGTGGCGGCTCCTCCGCCAGCACGTCGAAGCCAGCGCCGGCGATGCGCCCGGTTTTCAATGCAGCCTCCAAGGCCGCTTCGTCCACCAGATTGCCGCGCGCGGTATTGATCAGCAAAGCCGTTGGCTTCATGAGATTGAATTCGCGCTCGGCGATCAGGTGGCGCGTGACATCGGTGAGCGGCGCATGCAGCGTCAGCACATCGGCTGCGCGCAGCACAGCATCGAATGCGCTGTAGCCTGCGCGCATCGTCCCCGCGCCCTTGTGCTCCGCGAGCAATACGTGCATGCCGAAGGCTTCGGCGAGCTTGCGCACCGCCTGCCCCAACACACCGGAACCGACAATACCCAGGGTGCTGCCGTGCAGATCGTTCATCGGTTGGGTAAATAAACAAAACTGCTCGGCTTGCTGCCACAAACCATTCTGCAAATCTTGGCGCCACCCCAGCAAATTGCGCCGCAACGCCAGCATCAGCATGAACACATGCTCTGGCACGGTGTGCACGGCATAGTTGCGGATATTGGAAACGACGATGCCCTGTTCGCGGCAGTAGGCGAGATCGATGTTGTCGGTGCCGGTCGCGGCGGCGGCGATCATTTTCACCTGCGGCGTCTGCGCCAGAATTTCGCCCGACAGCTTCACCTTATTCGACACCACGATCTGCGCATCTGCAATGCGCGCGACGACTTCGTCTGGCTGAGTTTGGTCGTAGTCCTGCCAGGCATGCGCGAATTTGGGCGCGCGCAGCGTCGCCACCAAGCTGGCGCGATCGAGGAAGACGATTTTGTGATTCATGTAAATCCTTTTTTCACCACGGAGTACACAGAGTACACGGAGTAAAGCAGAAGCATTTCACCGCGAAGGACGCAAAGGATCGCGAAGGAAACCCGGTCTTGATTTTCCTTTGCGATCCTTTGCGTCCTTCGCGGTCAGCGCTTTTTGCTCTTGGGTTTCCTCCGTGTCCTCCGCGTACTCCGTGGTTCAAGCTTGTTGCATCAACGCTCCACGCCCGACATGCGCTCGATGATTTTCATCACCGCCGCCGAATCCAATTCGGCATCGCCGGTGCCCATCAGCGCATTCATGTGCTGCATCACCAGCGCCGCGGCGGGCAGCGCCAAGCCCATCTCTTTTGCCGTCTGCATCACGATATTCATGTCCTTCTGATGCAGCTTGGTCTTGAAGCCGGGTTGGTAATTGTTGTCCAGCATGCGCTTGCCGTGCACTTCCAAAATGCGGCTGCCGGCGAAACCGCCCAGCAGCGCATCGCGCACCTTGGCCGGGTCCACGCCGCTTTTGCGCGCGAAGGTGAGCGCTTCGGCGACCGCTTCGATGGTCACCGCCACTACGATCTGGTTGCAGGCTTTGGCCACTTGCCCCGCGCCGTTGTCGCCCACCAACACGATATTTTTTCCCATGGCCTCGAACAGCGGCTTTACGCGCTCGAACACGGCCGGCTTGCCGCCGACCATGATGGACAGGGTGCCGTTGATGGCGCCGACATCGCCGCCGGAAACCGGCGCATCCAGCATCTCAAGGCCGCGCGCCTGCAAGTCCTTGGCAAAGCGCCGCGTTGCGGTGGGCGAGATCGTGCTCATGTCCACCACCACCGCGCCCGGCTTCGCGCCGTGGATCACGCCGTTTTCTTGGAAGATGACCTGCTCCACATCCGGCGTATCGGCCACCATGATGAAAATCACATCGGCTGACGCCGCCACCGCAGCCGCCGTATCGCAGGCAATGCAGCCCGCCTGCGCCAGCGGCGCCATGGATGCTGGGCGCCGCGCATGCACGAAGACTTGATGCCCGGCTTTATGCAAATTAAGCGCCATGGGATGGCCCATGATGCCGAGGCCAATGAATCCTACTTGTGTTGTCATCGTATTGCCTTCCTTGTTTCGCGCATCACTAAACAGCCACCAGTCAGCCCGCTCCTCCCAGGGGGGTGTTGGCTCTAATTTTTCTTTCCACACGACCGCCGCAAAAGTCAAACCTGGGTGAATCTCCCGGCAGAGCCTGGGGTTTACCTCACAGAATTATTTTAATTAAGTCGCCCGGCAATACCTACAAAAATTATTTTCTCCGGGGAATAAAACCCAAGCCCGCCTGTTTACCCCGTGAAGGAACAGCATCCGCTGTTTCCAGCGTAGGTAGCGACAGCAACAATCACACTCATTTCTGGAGGAAATATGTTCAAAGCAACAACACGCGCTTTCACCCTATCCGCCGCCCTCATCGCCCTGGCCAGCGCCTTTAGCAGCAGTGTTTCGGCCATGGACGTGGATGATGACAACGACGGCGACGATATCGCCCATATCCAAATTTTCGCCCCCGGCAAAGGGGATGTGGCAGGCATTGGCAGCCGCGCTTTTCTGGTCGATATGGCGATTCAATTCAGCACGAACCTGGCCGCGACCGGCGTGACGCCGGAATTGACGGGGCCCGGCCCCTTGCAAGGTGCCGGTCCATTTCCCGGCACCTTCGGTCCTGGCGCCAATGCGGATCATTTTCCCGGCTTAGTGGTGCTGTTGAGCTCCACCACCATCGGCGCCGGCCCGGGGCAGAATGTGGCCAATCTGTTCAACATCAATACGGTCACCAACCAGGATGCCAAGGGCACCGAAATTTGGTCTACCTGGATCGTGGGTGCGCCCAACAGTTTTGGCAAAGTGGGCGAAAAGACGCCGTCACGCCTGATGGTCGCCGTGGTGGAAGGCGCGGCGCCGAATGTCGTGCTCGACATGGATAACAATGGCGTCATCAACAAGAAGGATCTGAAGTTGATGGGTTATAAGGTGATCTCCAATACGCCGAAAGTGGATTTCACCGTTAACGGGTTTTAATTTGTTGTGGTTGGGGCAGATACATTCGCGTGTATCTGCCCATTTTTTTGTCCAGGCGACCCTACCGCAATAAATTTTTCACGCAGCGGAATATTTGTGCACCCGGACTGTTCATGTCGTAAGCGGCCCATTACGGGAAGCCAAGCCGACAACCTAACTGGAGAGAACAATGAAGATCAGTACAATGCTGTTAAGCGTGGCGATGTTGGCCACCACCTGTGGCGTATTTGCGGCGGGTGCAAGCGATGAAGCCACCGAGCATGTGAACGCCGTTGCCGCCGGCGACGTCGATAAGATCATGTCGAATTACGCTGACAACGCGCTGTTCCAATGGGTCGGCGGCCCGTTGGATGGCGCCTATAGCGGCAGCGAGGCGATTCGCGGCGTGTGGGGCAAATTCGCTAAAGGCAATGCGCCGTTGACCGCTAAGATTGAGCAAGTCTCGGAAAACGCCAATCCCAAAGGCGCGACGGTGTCCGCCAATGTGACGTTCACGGGCAAGACCACCATCAAGGTGCGCTACGTCATGGTTTACCGTGAAGGCAAGCTGGTGAATGAAATTTGGCAGATCGACCCGAAGCTCGCGGCCAGTTATTAATATTTTTTTGAGCAACGCACACCGGCCGCTGCATTGGGGCGGCCGGTGTCTTGGAATCAGCAACCCTTGCCGGATTGATTGAATGGCGCAACACCCTTTTACCGAACACATCCCGAGCTTGCGGCGTTACGCGATTGCCTTGTTGCGGGATCGGGCGCTCGCCGACGATCTGGTGCAAGACACGCTGGAACGCGGCTTGCATAAATTTTCACTGTTTCAGCGCGGCAGCGATGTACGCGCCTGGCTGTTTACCATCATGCATAACCTGTTCGTGAACCAGCTGCCGAACGCGCGCAGGTGGCTGCACAACGCACCCCCGGAAGATATCCCCAGCGGCGATGAGCTGGCCGAAGAGATGGTGACGGCGCGCGACTTTATGCAAGCCTTGCAATTACTCAGCGTGGAACAGCGCACCATTATTTTATTGATCGGCTTGGAACAGCTATCCTACGAGCAAGCCGCAACCGTATTAAACTTACCCGTGGGCACGGTGATGTCGCGCTTGGCGCGCGCCCGCGAACGCTTACGGGTGCTGATGCATGGCGAAACCGGCCCCCAATTGCGGAGAGTCAAATGACGCAAACAACCCCATTATCCGAAGACGACATTCAGGCCTATGTCGATGGCCGCTTGGCGCCGCCACGCCGAGCCGAGGTCGACGCCTATCTGGCCATGAATCCCGACGAGGCAGAGCGGGTTCGCGCCTACCAGAATCAAAATCAAATGCTGCATGGCTTGTTCGACCGGGTGTTAGACGAACCGCTCCCGGAACAACTCGCTGCGGTCACCGCGGCCAAAGCGCCGCGCCAACTGTATCGTGTCGCCGCCATGCTCGCCTGGGTCGTCGTCGGCGGTCTGGGCGGTTATCTGCTGCGCGGCGAAGTGACCACCACCGTCATGGTGGCCGAGCCATTTACCGAACGCGCCGCCGTCGCGCACGTGGTGTACACCGCGGAAATGCTGCACCCGGTGGAAGTCGGCGCGGACCAAGAGGCGCACCTGGTGCAATGGCTGTCCAAGCGGCTGGGGCATCCGCTGCACACGCCGGACTTGGCGAAGTTTGGCTATCAACTGGTCGGGGGCCGCTTGCTGCCCGGTGAAAAAGGTGCGGCGGCGCAGTTCATGTACCAAACCAAAACCGGCACGCGCTTGACCTTGTATGTCTCGGTCAAGGACAGCGAAATGGAACAAACCGCGTTTCGCATCGAGGAAGAAAACGGGCAACCGGTGATGTACTGGGTGGATAACAACCTGGGCTTTGCCTTGGTCGGCGAAAAAGATCGCAAGAAGATGCTGGAGATCGCGCGTGTCGCGTATCAGTCGATGAGCTTTTAGGTTTACTGTCGGGCATCGCCTCCGGCAGTTACATGCGCGCCCTATTCATCCCCTATTCATCTAGGCGCCCGTGTCGCCAAACCCAGGGCGGCGTTGGATTCTTGCTGTTCCAAAGTCCTAGCCGGTGGATTTTTGCGTTGAACTCCGCTTGCCGATAGTCGCTTTGCGCCTGCACTGTCAGCGCGGCAGCATTCTGCTGATACCACCACGCCATGCCGGCATTAATTTGCGCCAGCCCAATATCCTTGCCGCCGACGCGCACAACACAGATCACCGGCTGATTTGGGCCTTGTTGATTGGAATCGGCCTGCTTGCACTCCGCCGTGGCTGGCTGGTTGAGCGCCAAATTCGCGAGACCGCTCTTTGCCTGCTGTCCGAAATCCTGCGGCAGTTCCGGCGCGTCTATTCCCGCTAACCGTATCGCGTGCTGCCGATGCTGCGCATCTTGCAGCGTCAGGCTATCGCCGTCGGCAATGTCAGTGACCCGGCCCATCATGCTTTCGGCCTGCGCCTGTAGCAAAAATAGCCCGCAGAATGCGAGGGCGGCCATTTTGGCAAGTGGATTTAGGCGCGGGTTTTGCATATCGGGTTTTTCGTCATGTCCAGGCTGTCGACATTTGAACCATACTACAAACTGGCCAATAGGCGCATCAAGCACTGCACCCCTGACACCTGGTTGTCCACACTGCCACCCACGCTTGGCGATTAGGCTTTGCAGCGCATCCTGGTGTCATTCCAGTGTCACAAGAATTTCAGAGTATGCCCGTTGCAATTGTGTGTCACTCCAAGAAGGAATATCGCTATGACTAAATCCAGTCAAATCAGTATGCATAAACCTTTCTCCATGATTCGCGAGTTCCATCTTGCCGACTGGTTCACGCTCGCCAATGCGGCCTGCGGCACGGGGGCATTGTTCTCCATGATGACCTACCTGCAAACGACCGATGTCCGGCATATCTACTATGCGTGCGGCTTGGTGCTTGCCGCTTTAATCTTCGATGTATTGGATGGACGGATTGCGCGGTGGCGACAGCATGATTCTGTTTTGGGTCGTGAGCTCGACTCTCTGGCCGACATCATCTCCTTCGGCGTAGCGCCCGCCGTGATTGGCTACGGTTGCGGCATGCAGGGTTTATACGACCGGATGGTCTTGGTCTATTTTGTGGCTTGCGGCGTTTCGCGCTTAGCGCGCTACAACGTGACGGCAGAGGCGCTGTCCGAGGAAGGTAAAGTGAAATACTTCGAAGGGACGCCGATTCCAACATCGCTGCTGCTGGTGATGTTGCTGTTCACCGCGGCCTTGCAGGGCGCATTGGGCGATTCCCTCTGGTTAGGACAGATTAAATTTGCCGACTTCACGCTGCATCCCTTGGTGCTGTTGTTTGCAGTCTCCGGCTCTCTGATGGTCAGCCGTATTCGCTTCCCCAAGCTCTGAGTCGCCGCCATGACCATGGCCGTGCACATTTGGTGGGTTGTTTTGTGTGCCGTGGCGCTATTGAACATCCTGGCATGGGGCGTATCCGCTAGGGTGTTGGCGCGCCGTCACGCGCACTTTTTTTCCGCGCCCCAGCACCGACAACGGCGCTGGCTGCTGTGGCTGTCAGCCGCCTATGTTGCGGGATGCGCCTTTCGCTCATTCCTGCCAAGGATCGACTTGGAACGCATTTGCCTGGCGCAGTCGGGCTTGTCCAACATGATGGTGGGCCGCAGTGTCGCCACCGTGGCTGAACTGTGTTTCATCGCGCAGTGCGCGCTGCTGCTGCACCAAGCCGGCAGCAGGACGGAAAGTCGGTTTGTGGTGATGGTTTCCTGGCTGCTGATCCCGATCATCCTAGTGGCCGAAGGCGCATCTTGGTACGCGATTTTGTCGACGAATTATTTCGGCCATGTTTTGGAAAATTCCATCTGGACGTTTTCCGCGGCGCTATTGCTTGCGAGTTTCATTTTCCTGTGGCCGCATAGCGACCGCCCACAACGTCACTTCTTGGCTGCCATGATGATTTTTGCTATTGGCTATATCGCATTCATGACTAACATCGACGTGCCGATGTACTGGTCGCGTTGGAGCGCGGATCTGGCGGCTGGGACAAAATACTTATCCTTGAGCCAGGGGATTGTGGACGCCTCGCAGCCCTGTGTTGTGAATTTCAACTGGGCAATTTGGCGCGAGGAAATCCCCTGGATGACGCTCTATTTCACCGTCGCAGTGTGGGTGAGCATTGCGCTCGCCCATGTGCCGGGTTGGGTTAACGGATCGAGCAAAAGGCCTATGGATCAGCATGGTGCGAAATTCAACAAGCCTCTAAAGTAAGTAAGCGATTTGCCGATAAATAATTGTTAAAGCCGTGCGCAAGAAATTCAAGCTTTCTATTTCTTGACTACTTTACGGTGCAAAATAGGCAATATGACAAGCTTAGCGCGCCAACTAAATTGATCAAAGCTCAGTAAAAAATGGCGACACGCGACAATCTCACCCCACTCGAGCAAGCCCCCTCCTCTAGAACTTCCTTTTCGCAGTTGCTCCGGAAATGGTTTTTCGGCTTTATTGCATTGGGCATCCTGTTGCTGGCTGCATTAAGCATCAAAAGCTGGAAAGAGGAAAACCTAGATATGCAGAAAAATCTTGCCATTCAGGCAGGATTTGCCGCCAAAAACAGCCAGGCCGTTTTCGAAAATATCGGCATCAGCATGGAAATGCTCGGGCGGATGTTGGCAAAGATGGATGTCGCCAAGCATCCAGAGCAAGCGCGCTCAGCCTTAATGGAATACAAATCCAATCGCCCGGAACTCGTAGCCGTGACATTGGTCAGCCCGAATGGCGTGACGCTGCTGAGTACCAATGCTGCGCCGGGCGAGGCTCTGCCCGATTTCCGGCGAGACCCAACTTATTTACGCGCATTCCTGTTCGATCTGAACAATACCTACTCTTACAATATTGGGCCCAATCAATTCGGGATGGGGGTGAATCAATGGCATTTCCCCTTTCGCCATACCGTTCAAGACAGCAGCGGCGTGCCGCTGTTCGTAATCCAAGCCGCCGTTTCGGTGGAAAGCGCGGGTTTCTTGTGGTCGGATCTTCCGCTCTATCCGGAAAGCCGTGTCGGCTTGATCCGCAACGATGGCTTTATGCAATTACTCTATCCCATTACTCAACCCGAGAAAGTGTTCGAAAAGCCACAAACGGGGGGGATGATAGAAAGTCTTCGCGCACGCCCCGGTTTGATTGCCGGCTTTTACGATGTTACGTCCAGCATCGATGGCATCGTGCGCTTAGGCGCCTTTTCCCATCTTCCCAATGCCAACATGGCGGCATTTGTTTCGGTACCGAAAAGCCTCGTCTTGATTCGCTGGTGGGAACACAACTACCCAATATTGCTAGGCTTCCTGGTGTTTCTGGTAGCGATCAGTGCAGCCGGGTTCAAGTTGTCCGCGATGGAACGGCAGCATATGCAAAAACTAGAAGCACTGGCCGCATTCCCGGAGGGTACCCCGGATATAGTGTTGAGCATGGATGCCGATGCAAAGGTCACGTACATGAACCCGCATGGTCGGCACACGCTTGCCGAGCTGGGGCTGAGGGCAGATGAAATCGAGTTGCTACTGCCCCGTGATTACCGAGTGCTTGTTGCGCGCTGTCTATCGGATGACGCAACCGCCGAAGCGATTGAAATTGAGTTTAAGCAGCGTACCCTGCTTTGGACATTCGCCCCTCTCCAGAGCCAAGGCATTGTTCACTGCTATGCACACGAAATAACGAAAAAGCTAAAAGCGGAAGAATACGCGCGAAATGTGCTGGTAGAAAAACAGGCGGCGGAAGTAGCCAATCAGGCCAAGAGTTTATTTCTCGCCAACATGAGCCATGAAATCCGCACCCCGCTGACAGCCATTATCGGCTTCTCGGAATCGCTGCTCGATGGCCAGCAATCCATGTCAGACAGGGTAGATGCGATTCAAACCGTCATACGCAGCAGCAAGCATTTGCTCACCATCATCAATGACATTCTCGATCTTTCCAAAGTCGAAGCCGGCAAGCTGGAAGTGGAATCGCTTGATGTATCGCCCTTCGGTGTGCTGTCGGATCTCGCAACCATCGCCCAGCTCCAAGCCGAGGCCAAAGGGCTGGCATTCTCGATCGACTACGTGTTCCCGATTCCCAATTCCATCATCACCGATCCGGTACGTTTAAAACAGATTCTGCTGAATCTGTGCAGTAACGCCATCAAATTCACCGCAGCCGGCAGTGTGCATGTACGCGTCGCCTACGACGGCACAGAAAATCAAATGCGCTTCGATGTCAGCGACACCGGCATCGGCCTGACACCCGAACAACAGACCCGTCTGTTCTCCGCGTTTAATCAAGCCGATGCCAGCACGACTCGCAAATACGGCGGTACCGGCCTGGGGCTGCATTTATCGCGGCAGCTCGCCGAAAAACTCGGTGGCACTATTTCACTCCGCAGCCAGCCGGGCGTGGGAACGACATTCACGCTGACCATCGATGCCGGCACACGAGACCGCCTGAAGTTCGTGGATGTCGCGCCTAATATCGCTGCAAACAGTAGCGCACCGAATGTCCATCGCGATGTTGTTCCCCTGGCAGGCACTGTTCTGGTCGCTGAAGACAATCCAGACAATCAACGCTTGGTATCGATCTACATCAAAAAATTGGGCGCGCATGTAGACATCGCCGAACACGGACTCGTAGCGGTACACAAGGCGCTGAAAGGTCAATACGCGCTTATCCTGATGGACATGCAGATGCCGGTGATGGATGGGTTCAAGGCGACGCAGACCCTGCGTGAAAAAGGCTACACCGGAACGATCGTAGCATTGACCGCGAACGCCATGCAGGAAGATATCAAGCAGTGCCTGGCTGCCGGATGCGACGACTTTTTGAGCAAGCCGGTGAACCGGGAGCGATTCAACGAAATGCTTACGAAATATCTACCTGCCCAGGTACAAGCACCGGCGGAGCTGGAACCGATATTGTCTGAATTGCTTGCGGAGGGCCACGAGTTCGATGACCTAATCCAGGCGTTCGTTAGCCGCCTCGTTTCAAGCATGGAAACTATCATGGCAGCATTCCGTGATCGAAATTGGGATACGTTAAAAAAACTTATACACGACATGAAAGGGGTCAGTGGCAACATGGGTTACCCGAAACTTTACCAACTTTCAACGCATATCGAATTCGCCATCGCCAAACGGGATCAGGGCGAGGTCTCACGCTTGCTGGATGAAATGCAGCGCGTGTGCGATCAAGTACGTTTGGGTGTCACCCAACAAGCGAGTACTTCAGACAATGGAAAGCAGTAGCGTTTCCAGTTGCTTCACCACGCAAGCCCAGTCCAGGGATTCCGTTGTCAGCCGGGCATTGCGGCCCATGGCGCTGAACAGTGCCGGCTCATGCGCGTGCATCGCAGCCAAATCGCCGGCCATCTTCGTAAAATCATCCGTGCTGCCATAGGGCGCCAGGAGGCCGTTGCTGCAGTGGCGCACGTGCTGGGCCGCCGCCGCGTAGTCGTAAGCCACCAGCGGCAGTCCGCTGGCCATGGCCTCTAGGGTGACATTGCCGAAGGTCTCGGTGAGGCTGGGGAACAGAAACAGATCGCCCGAAGCGTAGTGGGTCGCCAAATCTTCACCGCGGCGCGCGCCGGTAAATATGGCGTCAGGAAGTTTGCTGCGCAAGGCCTTCGCCTCCGGCCCCTCCCCGACCAATACCAGCCGCGCGCGCGGCTGGCGTTGGCGGATGGCGAGGAATGCCGCCATGAGCGCTGCCGGATTCTTCTCGGCCGCCAAGCGCCCGACATGGATGACGACCAGCGTATCCGCTGTCACGCCCCATTCCCGGCGCAATGACTCGCTGCGCCGTTCCGGGTTGAACAATTGGGTGTCGACGCCGCGCGCCACCACGCGCAAGTTGCTAAAGCCGGTGGCGGCGAGCTCCGCACGCATATGCTCGGTGGGCACCATGGTGAGCAAGGTGCGGTTATGAAATTTACGCAGGTAGCCGACGATCGATTTCTTCAGCCAGCCAATGCCATAGTGCTGGCTGTAGCTATGAAAATTGGTGCGAAAATCGGAACAGACTGGAATCTTGAGTTTGAGCGCCGCTTGCAGGGCGGACCAGCCGAGCGGACCTTCCGTCACGATATGCACCAGATCCGGACGGCGCAGCAGCCATTGCTTGATCAGTGCGCGCTTGGCGGGCAAGCCCATTTTCAGATCGGGATAGCGCGGTATCGGCATGCCGCCGGTCAACACTTCGTCGAAACCATTGCCCTGAGCCGCCTGCTCGGCATGATCTTGGCGCGGTCGGATCAACTGAATCTCGTGATTGCGTGCGCGCAATCCCTCGACAAAGCGGAACAGGCTAAGCGCGACGCCGTTGACTTCAGGCGGGTAGGTTTCGGTGACGACGGCAAGACGTAAAGTTCGACGGCTTGCCGGCAGTTGCTCGATGAGAATGGATTCCATTGAAATCTCAATGCATACGATGCGCGTAGCTTTACCCCACTCGGTAACATTTTTAAGACAAGCAGATTACATTTTTGCGACCCCAGGCTTTGTCGCCAATTTTTCTTCGTTCTGTAACAGATCAGTAGCAATGGCTCTATATTTTGCAAGCTGTAGTCGAACTGCTGAAACCACCCTTAAGGAGAGACCATGCAAGCGTTTTTGCACACATTGAAAGTACAGCGCTGGGATGATCATCGGTATTACCATCACAGCCGCATCAACCAATCATTGCACTTCGTCAGCGCGCTTAGCTTTCTCGTGGCTTATGCCATGCTGTTCATCAACCCGGCGATTGCCGGCCTGATCGGCTGGCTGGTTTCCATGACGACACGCCAGTCGGGGCACTTTTTCTTCGAGCCTAAAGGTTACGACACGGTCAACCAGGCCACGCATGAATACAAGGAAGAAATCAAGGTCGGTTACAACCTGCGCCGCAAGATGGTGCTGATTGCGATCTGGGCGCTAGCGCCTGTGGCCTTGCTCTTCGATCCGACACTGTTCGGCCTATTCGAGCCGGCCGCCAAGCGCTCGGTGCTGATTGAGCAAGTCGGCTTGATCTGGCTGTTCGTTGGCATTGGCGGCTTACTGTTCCGCACCGCGCATCTGTTCTTCATCCGCGATGTGCAGACCGGTCTGGTCTGGATGACCAAGATACTCACCGACCCGTTTCATGACATCAAGCTCTACTATGCCGCACCCATGCATTTACTGCGCGGCGAACTGATCGACCCGATGCAGCACACGCACACACCAAGCGTTTGAGCTCCGGCGCCCATCCTGGCTAGGCGTGCTGCTAGCCAGGACGCCTAGCCAGGATTATTTTTTAAAGCCCAATCGATGCGCCAGTATTTCACCCAGAATCCCGCGCTTAATCGCCTTGTTGCTCAAGCCCGGATTTGCCCACCACCAAGCGTCGCGCTGCATGGCCTGGGCGGCGGCGATGAAACGTTCGGCTACCGCCTCGAAATCCGCACTGCTGTAATTCAGGCTAAAGATCAGCCGGCCGGTTCCTACCCAGCCCAGCGCGAGGCCTTGGGCACGCAGGTAATATTGCAGCATCCAGTTGTAGCGGCAAGGCTGGGTGTAATACACCGTCCAGATGCTGGACAGGTTGGCCACCCGCACCGGCAGATTTGCCGCCGCCAAGCGTTGGTTGAGATCCGCCGCGCGGCCATTCCAGGTTTGCTCCAAGCCGTCGTAGAGGCGGCGCACTTCCGGCCGCTCCAGTTGCTCCAGAAACACCTGCATGGCGCCCATCACGTAGGGGTGCGAATTGAAGGTGCCGCGCGCGAAACAAATGTCGGCCGGGCGATCTTTGCGGAAACGCCGCATCAAATCCTGGCGACCGCACACCACACCGATCGGCAAGCCGCCGCCCAGGGTCTTGCCGTAAGTGACCATGTCGGCGCGCACGCCGAAATATTCCTGCGCGCCGCCCGGGGCCAGGCGGAAACCGACAAACACCTCATCGAAAATCAGGACGATGCCGCGCCGCGTGCACACTTCGCGCAACTGCTGCAACCAGGCGCTATACGCTGCCCGGTCGAAGCTGGCGCTACGGCTGCTGTCCACCAAAGAAGAATCTCCCGGCGCGCCGACATTCGGGTGCAAGGCCTGCAACGGGTTGACCAGGACACAGGCGATGTCTTTGCGGCTGGCGAGCACGCGCAAGGAATCGGCGTCCATTTCCTTCAGGGTGTAAGTTTCACGCGGCGGCAGCGGATTGCCGATACCGGGCTGCACGTCCTCCCACCAGCCATGGTAAGCGCCGCTGAAGCGCACCAGATGGCTGCGCCGGGTGTGATAGCGCGCGAGCCGCACCGCCTGCATTACCGCCTCGGTGCCGGACATGTGGAAAGACACCTCGTCGAGCCCGGAAATAGCGCGCAGTCGCCGCGCGTTGTCCGCCACGATGGGATGGTAGGCGCCGAGTACCGGCCCCAGCGCCTGCACGCGAGCGCTACCTTCAGCGATACAGTGCTTGTAGAAATCGTAGCCGAAGACATTGACGCCGTAAGAACCCGTCAAGTCGTAGAACAGATTGCCATCCAGGTCTTGCACCTGTGCGCCGCTGCTTGCTTGCAGAAAACTGCCGCCCTTCAGGTGCTGCTGCACAAAACGGCTGAATTGAAATGGCACGCGGTAACTGCCGGTAAATTGCAGGTCGGAAATGCTTTCGCCGGCCTCGGCCGTGAGCGCCACGGACTGCGCGAAGCGCTCCTGGTACAAGGCTGCCAAGGCCATGAAGCCAGCCTGACGCCGCTGCGCGATGTCCGCAGGCGCGCCATCGGCGCAAAAGAAAGTATCCGCATCGTATGCGTAAAAAGGAATCATGCGTGCCACGCGCTTGGCCATGCGCGAATGCCCGGCCAGCGAGCGATGCTTGGCGCGCGAAAGTTCGAGACGACGCTTGATGCGCGGCAAGGTCGCCAGCAGTGCCGCAAGACTGAAAGTATAAATAGCCAGGGTTTCGTTCATTGATGATTTCTCCTAGCCCGTCTTCTACCCAAGGTTTCTTACAAAATGATGACTATGCGTAATTGGATTGCCCGCCTCGTGCTGCAAGAGGACATTAATTTCCTGTTGACCAACCGCGTGCCGCGGCAATTGCTGACGCGTTTCATGGGCTGGTTCAGCCAGATCGAACAGCCTTGGGTGCGCGATCTCTCCATCGCCACCTGGAAGCTGTTTGCGGATCTCGATCTAGCAGATGCGCGCAAGACACATTTTCGCAGCCTGCACGACTGCTTCACGCGGCAGTTGCGCGAAGGTGCGCGCCCAGTGGACCTCGATCCGCGCCATCTCGTCAGCCCCAGCGACGGCATCGTCGGCGCCTGCGGCGCAATTGATGGGACGCAAATCATTCAAGCCAAGGGCTTTCCCTACACCCTGCTCGACCTACTGGGCGATCCGGAATTAGTGGAACATTACCGCGATGGTTGCTATGTCACGCTGCGCCTGACATCCAGCATGTACCATCGATTCCACGCGCCGCACGATTGCCTGGTACGACGCGTCACTTACATCTCAGGCGATACTTGGAACGTCAATCCGATCGCGCTCAAGCGCGTGGAAAAATTGTTCTGCAAAAACGAGCGCGCAATCATCGAAACCACCTTGAGCGCGAGCGGCCATCGCGTCGCGCTGGTGCCGGTGGCCGCCATTCTCGTTGCCAGCATCCGTTTGCATTTCCTGGATGTATTGCTGCACCTGCGCTACCGCGGCCCGAATGTCATGCCGTGTCACGCAAGCTTCCCCAAGGGCGCGGAAATGGGTTGGTTCCAACATGGCTCGACGATTATCGTGTTCGCGCCTAAGGGTTTTACCTTATACGAAGGGATCGGCGAGGGTGCGCAGGTGCGCATGGGGCAGGCGCTGCTGCGCCTGCCTGAATAAGAAGAGGACCCGCAGCGCCGGCCAAGCAGGGCGCATCAAGTGATTTTATACACCAGCGTAAACACCACGATCGTCATGATGGCCAATCCGGTCATGAAAGCCAGATCGGCCACATTTTCGACCGTGGCGGATAAGCGATACTCGTTTTCGTGGCGAATTGAATAATAAGAAAACGCCGAGCTCAGCAAGAACAGCAAGGAAGCGATCGCCAGCATGTGATCGATGTAGGGGAATGAGCGCGTGCCGACCAATTTGATAATACTGATCACGGTCATGCACACCCCCACCATCGTCGATGCGGCGGGAAGGATATGGTGCGATAGGTTTGGGCGTGTTGCTGACATGGCGGCTATTCTCGTTTCTGTTGGGTCATCGGATCAATAAATCGCGGCGCACATTGGCTTTGTTAAGCGCCAAAAATAAAAGGCATACCTAGCTATAGGCAACGGATTTTGTAGAAGTTCCGTCCAGCGCATAAAAGCAAATTTAAGGCTTGACTAGGCGTACTTGTCATCACGCTGCAATCCTGCCTGCCTAGCATCGCCCTACCCATTACAAACCAGCTCATTAGCCAGCAATAAAACACCATGGTCAGGCGTGTGGTGGGTTTTTGATATCGGACGGTCGCGGGGATTTTTCCCACACCGCATTTTCCGCAACAAGACTAATTAACGAGGAACACCTTCCATGAAAAAATTGCTGCTCTCTACGGCCTTGCTCGCGGCCGGATGCGTTAGCCTTATGTCGGCATCGGCACACGACCGTGACGACAATGATTTCGATGGTGCCAAGCCCATTACCATCGCGGTGTTCGGCGACTGGCCCTACAACCAAAACCTGCTCGACAACGCACCGCTGTTGATCAATTCAATCAATGCGGATTCCACGGTCAGCCGCGTGCTGCATGTGGGCGACATTCACGCCGGCAGCGCGGCTTGCACCAGCGCCGATATTCTGCCGCCGATCGCATCCTCCAACCCGGGTTGGAACCAGAAAGTCTATTACCAGTTCCAGCAATTCAATGCCCCCGTGGTCTACACGCCCGGCGACAACGAGTGGGTGGACTGCCACAAGTCCAAAGAAAAGAGCAGCGGCGATCCGCTCAAGGAATTGGCGAGCGTGCGCAGTTTATTTTTCGCCAAACCAGGACAGACGCTCGGCATGCACGAAAAGCCGGTCATGAGCCAGGCGCAGCATTTCGATGCAGCCTTCCCCGCCGACGCCAAGTTCGTCGAGAACGTGATGTGGGAAGATTCCAAGGTTGTCTTCGTGACGCTGAATGTACCGGGTTCGAACAACGACACCTCGCCCTGGTCGGGTGTATTTTCTAATCCCGCAGCACAGGATCAGGAAGTCGCCGAGCGCACTGCTGCGGATTTCCGCTGGTTGGAAAGCGCATTCGCTAGAGCGGAAAAGCATCATGCGCGCGCCGTGGTGATCGGCATCCAAGCCGATATGTGGGATCCGGAAGCCCTTGCCAGCAACGAACTTTATAACTACACCCCCTTGGTGCAAAAGTTGGCCGACCTGGCGCAAGCATTCGGCCGCCCGGTATTGCTGCTCAACGGTGACTCGCACGTCTATGGTTCGGACCAGCCGCTCGCCGACCCGGCCAGCGCAACGGGCGTTATCCATCACACGCAAGCCGTGCCGAACCTGACACGCATCACCGTGCAAGGCTCCACCAACGCGCCGGCGGAATGGCTGCGCCTGACCATCGACCCGCGCAAACCCCAAGTATTCAGCTGGGTAAACGTGCCGTACTGCAAGGATCCCTTGGCCAGCTGCCAGTAAAGCATTTCAGGGATATGGGGCGGATCTTGGCGTTTCGGGATCCGCCCCTTTTTGTTTAGCGGATTGAAGCGGCGTTCAAATGCTCGCCAGATTGTTACGCTGCTTATTCTTCGCTTTACTGGCGTACATCGCCTGATCGGCGGCTTTCAGCAGTTCGTTGAACGAGGGGCGCGACAGTTTCGATTCGGATTCGGCGATGCCCACACTCATGTGGATGGCGATTGTTTTGCCTTCCATGGTGAGCGGCTGCGCGAGTACCGCGCGGCGTATCGCTTGCGCGCGCTCGCTGGCGATGCCGGGCGTGCAGCGGTGCATCACGACTAAAAACTCATCGCCGCCATAGCGCACGACGAAGTCGCCCTCCCGGGTTTCTTGTTCGAGAATCGCCGCCACGTGCATCAGCACTTCATCGCCGGCAGCGTGGCCGAGCGTGTCGTTTACCTCCTTGAAGTTGTCCAAGTCGAATAGCAACACTTGCACCGGCAGATAGCTATCGGCCTGCGCTTGTTCCAGGTCGGAGATGCGTTGCCACAGCGCGCGCCGGTTGCTGAGCTTGGTCAGGTCATCGACCATCGCTTGTTGCGCCAGTTGGCTATTCGCCTCTTGCAGGCCACGCGTGGCACGCTCGACTAATTGCGCGAGTTCGTCGTTCATGCGGTCGCGCAGCCCGATGGCGTTGCGCACTTCTTTCGCCATTTGCTTACTGCGCCGCTGCAGGGTATCGAATTCGCGCGGCGCGATTTTGGCCATTTCTTCAAACTCGTCCTGATAGCCGTTGCTGGGTAGCCGCTGCACAGCCTTCGCCAGCGCGCAAATCGGGCGTGCAATCCAGCAGGAAATAATCCCCGCCAGGATGAGCGCTATCACGATGCCGCCAGCAGCAACCCAGGCGGCAGTGCGCAGCAGCGCATCGGCGCGGGCCTGAAACTCCGCGAGCGGCTGCGGGGTGAGGACGACCCAACTGAATTCCGGAACTGCGGCGTAACCGGCGACCATGTCTTTTTGCTCGAAGGGCGAGTAGAAACTCGCCACGCCGGACTTGCCCTGCATGCCGGACTGAATGATGGGCCAGTCGGCGATGTTGTGGATTTCCTTGATCCAATTGCTGTTGGGATGGAGCACCACATTGCCGCGTTGATCCGTGATGACCGCGTGGCCTTGCTTGCCGAATTTGACCCGACGACCGAGGGCGATAAGCGGCTTCAGATCCAATAAGCCGACCAGCAATTTGTCGCCCGCCGGCTCGGCAAACAAAACCGTGGGCGCGCCCGTATATGGATCGCGAATCACTTCGGACTGGCCGCCTTTGGCTTGGCCGAAAAACGGCGCCGCCAAGCTGGCCAACTGCGCATCGGCACGGGCCGTTTGCGTGCTTGCGGCGGGGGTTAAGCTGCGGCTGACGCCATTCTTTGTGAGCACCAGGATGGTATGAAAATAACTTTGCCGCTTGGCGGCACTGGCCATTGCTTTTTTATTCTCGGGCGGCTCGATAAAATCACCCAAGCTCGCCAGCGCTTGGCCTGCGTCGAACAAATAGGTATGAATCGGTGCAGCGAGATGCTGCGAAAGAATTTGATTTTTCTCGCGTGCTTCGTCCAGGGCATTGGCCTGAATGCCGAAGCGCATCCATATGGCAAGCGCAGCCACTGGCAGTACGCAAATGAGGGTAAAGGTTACGACGAGGATTTGGCGTAACGAAAAGCGATTGCGCATGTTCTCTCCCTGTGCCGCAACATTGGCGGCGTAGCAACCTGCGCATGGTCAGCATCGGCATGTCACGCAGGTTTAGGAGGGGATCGTTCAGTAGTCCCCTTTTCTCCAATAATTCCTAGAGCAAGAAAGAGGCCAGCTTTCGCTGGACAGCGCAACGGACTAATTACCCTATATTGATTTTATTGACTAATTTTTGCATGCGAGGAAAAGCGTGCGCTACCGATCTTGGATAACACCGCGCTGCGTGATGCAGGTTGTCGGGAAGCAAGGCAAAGCGTCGCGCGCTTCAACAGTCTATTGTTACTAGCAGGAATGGGCGTTACTGCTTGCAGCTGGATTTCAGCGTTTCTGGCGGCGCTGAAAATCTTCCATGAAGCCCGCCAGCTGTTCAACTGCGGGCAGCGCCAGCCCGTTGTAGATGGAAGCGCGAATGCCGCCGGTGGCGCGATGGCCTGCGAGGCCGGAGAATCCTGCAGCCAACGACTCTGCAAGGAAACGCTGCTCCATTTCCGGCGTGGCCAGATTGAACGTGACATTCATCAGGGAGCGGTCGCGCGGTTCTGCCCGCGCGCGATAAAAACCTTCGCTGCGATCCAGCAGGCTGTACAACAGCGCGGCTTTGCTGCGGTTGATCTGGTCCATGCGCGCCAGGCCGCCGATTTCTTGCATCAGCCAGCGCGTCACCAACAGCACGACGTAGATGGCAAAAACCGGCGGCGTATTGGCGTTGGAATGCGCTTTGATGTGGGTACGGTAATCCAAGAATTCGGGAAGGTCGGTGGACGCATCTCTGAGCAATTCATCGCGGAGCAATTCATCGCGAATCAGCACCACCGTCACGCCGGCTGGGCCGATATTTTTCTGGGCATGCGCATAGATCAACGAGAAGCGCTGCGCTTCGCACGGCTTGGATAAAAAATCCGAGGACATGTCGCACACGCGCGGCACGTCGTCGCGGCCCAACACCCGATGAAATTGCAGCCCTTCGACGGTTTCATTGGAAACGTAGTGGATGTAGGGCGCCTCCGCGGAGAAGGCCAGCTCTGCGTCGCCGGGCAGCTGCCGGAAACCGCTGGCCGCACCGCTCCACACGACGCGCATCGGGCCTTCGCGCTGGGCTGCCGGCAGCGCCTTGCCGCTCCAATAGCCGGTATGCACATATTCCGCCGGAGCGGTTTTCCCCTGCAGCAAGGTCATCGGCACCATGGAAAATTGTTGCGTGGCGCCGCCTTGCAAAAACAGGACGTGATAATTCTCAGGCAGCCCCAACAATTGGCGGATATTGTTTTCCAGCTCGGTGATGACTGCGGCAAACCAACTGGAGCGATGACTGATGCCCAGAATCGACAAACCGACTTCGGGCACTTCCACAATGGCTTGCTGCACCTGGAGCAATACGCTCTCTGGCAAGGCGCCCGGTCCACCGGAAAAATTTAAGCGGTTGCGTGGATTCATCGGTCAGCGCTGCTTTGCGCCGGGTGGCTGGCGATCCGCCGCAACAGAAAATCCCGGAATGCAGTTTGGAGTTTCTGGATAGGCTGTTTCTTGTACGGAAACTGCTCTTCCGGGTCCATCGCATGCACCACCATGGCGGGATCGATCTCGAAAATAAACAGCTGACCGTCCGGCGTTTCCGCGCAATCGATGCACAGATAATCCAGCCCGGTACGGCTATAAATGGCTTCCAAGGCTACACGGTGGCGTTGCGCAAATGCGTCGAAGTGCTGCATGAAATGCGCCTCTTCGGCTCTTTTTTGCGCATCGTCATACATCCCGGCATTCAAGTAGTGCACCATCCAGTGCGAAGAAACCGCCATGTGGCAGGCGAAGGCCGCGCCATCCAGCAGCGCGATCCTGAATTTTCTAAACAAGCCGTCCGGGCCGCTGTAATCGATAAAGCGCGAGAGATAGAGTTCTGCGGCATCGACTTGCAAAAGATAATTTCCAATTTCCGCCGGGCTATCGATGCGCTCCAGACCGATGCCGGCATGCGAGCCGACGGGCCGCAAAATGATCGGAAAATCACAGCCCGCGCACAGAGCCGGCAGGCTGTGTGCGCCCGTCGCGATATCCTGCAAAGCGGAACGCGCGACGCGCAGGGTGGGCGGGATGAGCAAGCCCGGCACATCTTGCAGGTGCAGGCTGGCAGTGGTGCGCCCGGTTGCCGGAATATGTTGCGGCAAGTTGATGATCGGTTTTGGCCAATGCGCCAAGGCCTGCTCCAGCGCCGCCAGCACTGCATGGGTCGCGTCGGATTCGCCGACCGCCACCACCAGTGCGTCGTGTTCCGGCATCGGCACCGGCAGCGGGGCAGCGGCGGATGCGTAATAAAAATCCATGTCGATATCGCTGTTTTCCAGCAAACAATCGAGCGGGGTATTGGCCGACAAATCCCCCGGCGCCACGATCATCAATAAGCGCAATGTCGCTGGCTGCACAGCGGCCGCGAGGTGGTAGAGGCGCTGCAAGGCCAAGGCTTGATCCTGCATCGCCAAGCCGAGGTCGCGCTGCCCAATGCATTGCATGAGCACCGAAAGATTCATCCACAGATTTGCATTTTCAGCATCGGCTTCGACGTTCGCCAGCATTTCCTGGCTGATCGGCTTCAAATCAATACCGGCAATACTCACGCGCAGAAAAGGCGCCAGGCCCAGAAAGGGAATCGCTGTTTGCTGCGCATCGGTGGCGGGTTCGGCGGTATTCAATTCAGATGGTGGGTCAGATGGCGGGATGTTTTTTCGCCCGCGCGGAAGCTGGCTATGTGCACCCTATTTTTCATTTTATAAGTATCGCATGAATGCATTGGAATGCCAGCAGCAAATCCGTATCGCGCGGCATGTTCAGGCCGTCACCAGCATCGCAATCACAGTCCCCGCCATCAGCACCGTAGCCAGCCAACCGAGCCAGCGCAAGCGCTTGCCGATCACATGCTGGCCCATGGCATCGGAGCGCGTGGCGAGCAGCATCATGACGCCCATGATGGGAACGGCGATCACGCCATTGATCACCGCCGCCCAGAACAATTCCTTCACCGGGTCGGTGTGCGTGAAACACAGAATCACTCCGCCCAGCGTGGCCGCCGCCACCACGCCGTAAAAGCCGCGCCCCTCGCCCCGATCCAGGCGCAGGCTTAAGCTGCCATGCCAGCCCGCCGCCTCGGCCACCGCATAGGCGGCGGAACCGGCGAGCACCGGCACCGCGAGCAAACCGGTGCCGATGATGCCCAGACTGAACAGCAGAAAGGTCAAGTTTCCCGCCAGCGGCCGCAAGGCTTCCGCCGCTTGCGCCGAGGTCTGCACATCGTGGATGCCGGCGGCGTGCAGGGTCGCGGCCGTGCTCAGGATGATGAAGAAGGCGATCAAGTTGGAGAAGGTCATGCCGATGACGGTATCCCACTTGATGCGGCGCAAATGCCGTCGCACCTCGCCCTCTGTATGGGAGTGGCCCGGCCCGCCGCTCGAGTCTTCCACCTCTTGCGAGGCCTGCCAAAAGAACAAATAGGGACTGATGGTAGTGCCGAACACGGCCACCACCATCAGCAGCACATCGTGGTTGCCCGGCAATTGCGGGTGCACCACTTCCCGCGCCACCTGCCACCAATGGATGTTCAGCGTGAAGATCACCGCCACATACGAGAGCAGCGCCAGCGTCAGCCACTTCAGCCAGCGCACATAGGATTGGTACGGCAGGAATACTTGCAGCACCAGGCAGAACAAGCCAAACGTCACCGCGTAAACATGCGCCGAGCCCCCCAGCACGAGCCATAAGGCCTCGGCCATGGCGGCGATGTCCGCGGAGATGTTGAGAGTATTGGCCACGAGCAGCATCCCCACCACGCCCAGCAGCACCGGCCGTGGAAAGCGCGCTTTGATATTCGCGGCGAGACCTTGCCCCGTGACGTAGCCGATGCGCGCGCTGATGATCTGGATCGCGGTCATCAGCGGCAGCGTGAAGATCATCGTCCACAACATCGAAAAGCCGAACTGCGCGCCCGCTTGCGAATAGGTGGCGATGCCGCTGGGATCGTCGTCGGCGGCGCCGGTGATCAGGCCTGCCCCGAGTTTCTGTGCGCCGAACTGACGCCCGAGCTTGCGAATATGTTTGTTCATTTTCGATACCCGTAAGGCTTAGCCTTCACGTTGTTTACGGATCAACCAAATAACCCCGCCAGTCGCGAGCAAGCCCAGCAGCAGCCACCCTTCTATACGCTCTACCTTGTCGAACAAGGCCTCGGCAGCCTGGCCAAATAACCAACCGACAGCTGCGATCAGCATCGCCCACAGCATAGCGCCAAACCCGTTCAGCAGCGCAAAGCGCACGCCGGAAATCGGCGACATGCCGATGAGAATCGGTCCGGCAATGCGCAAGCCGTAGGCAAAGCGCACGCCGATGATCACGGACGCATGATAGCGCTCGATGAGGCGATGCACGCGCTCGGATTGGCGCGCCACCGCAGGCCAGCGCTTGAGGGCGGCGGGTCCGCGCAGACGCCCGAGCCAGAAGAAAAACTGATCGCCGATGAATCCGCACAGCGCGGCGATACCGATCACCGCGAACAGATTGAGGTAACCGCGGTGCGCGGCGAAACCGGCCGCGATCAGAATGGTTTCGCCCTCCAACACCGTACCCACGGCAAGCGCCGGATAACCGTAAGACTGAATTAGGCCGGCGACATCCATGGTTTTCTCAAGCCCAATCTATCTGTGTGTGGGAGCAGCCATCCCGTGAATTTTCGCATGCTATCTTGCCGTGCCTGCTTAGTCCACGTAACGCCTTATACGTTCCCAAGGCAAGGTATCCGGTGTAGGGAGCGCTGGGGCCGGCCTTGGTGTTGGCCGGTGCGCTAGAAAAATATTGCGTAAAACAAGCCGCCCAGCAGCAGCCACTTGATCACGTAATAAGTCGCCTTGTTCCAGGCCTTGATGCGCTTGCCGACGAGTCGCACTTGATACGCGTAGGCGAAGATTTTGTTGATGATGCCGACGTGTTCGCCTTCGACGTTTTGCGTGGCGGCGGCGCGGATCAAGCGCCAGCCGATGATGCGATTGAAGGCGCGCATGAAGGCATTGGACAAGGGGCGCTCGATATCGCACAGCAAGATCAGCCGGGTTTGATCGGTCTGGTTTTCCGCGTAGTGGATGTAGGTCTCGTCGAACATCACCGCCTCGCCGTCCTTCCAGGCATAGGATTCGCCGTCCACCACGATGTGGCATTTGTCGGAATTCGGCGTCATCAGGCCCAGGTGATAGCGCAGCGAACCGGCGAAGGGATCGCGGTGCTTGACCAGCCGGCTGCCGGGCGGCAGCAGCGTGAACATGGCGGCGTTCACCGTGGGGATGCCCGCCAACAGCGCGGTGGTCTTGGGGCAGAGCGTCTTGGCCGAGGGCAGAAAATCGTCATACCACTTGAGGTAAAAGCGCTTCCAGCCGGTGCGGAAGAAGGAGTTGAAGCCGACGTCGTTGTACTTGGCGGCGGCGCGGATATAGCCTTCGTCGAACAGCTTCATCCCTTCGTCGCGGATCATTTCCCAGCTGTCTTTCAGCGGCGCCAGTTCCGGAAACTGCTTCACATCGGCGTAGGGATTGGCCGGGACGGTGGAAAACAGATACATCAGGGTGTTGTACGGCGCCATCACGGTCGAATGGTCGGTGAGCTGGCGAAACAGCTTGTGTTTGACCCGGCCGCGAAAATGCACGTACAGCCCAGTCGCTATAAAAATCAGCAGGATGAAGTATTTCGGCGCCAGCAAATGCGTTAAATCAAAATTCATGGGGTCACGGCCAAAACCGGAGGAATATGTCTGATATAAGGCTGGCAGTTTACCAAAAGATCAGGCCGTATTAAACAACACTAATACGCTGGCCCCCGGTCTGCGCTAAAATCCATGCCATTTTACGCAGGCTGCGGGTTCACGGCATAATCCCCGGGCTTTTCGCTTGTACCAAATCTTCACCGAACCCTATATAGGCAATATGGCAACAAAATCCAACTACAACGCCGGCGACCTGGATGTCTTGCGCGGTCTGGCGCCGGTCAAGCAAGTGCCCTCGATGTACACCCGCGTCACCTCGCCGGCGCACATCATTCAAGAAGTGATCGACAACGCCGCCGACGAAGCCTTGGCCGGGTATGCGAAACACATTACGGTTTCCATGCATCTGGACGGCTCGGTGACGGTCGAGGACGATGGGCGCGGCATCCCGGTGGATATTCACCCAAAAGAAAAAGTCCCGGGCGTGCAATTGATTTTTACCGAACTGCACTCCGGCGGCAAATTCCGCAAGAAGCAGGAAGGGTCGGCCTATAGCTTCTCCGGCGGCCTGCATGGCGTGGGCGTGAGCGTGACCAATGCGCTCTCCACGCGACTGGAAGTGGAAGTGCGGCGCGACGGTAAAGCGCACCGCATGGTGTTCACCGATGGCGGGCATATCGATACGCCCTTGACCGTGGTCGGCAAGAGCATCAAGGCCACCGGCACCACGGTGCGCGCTTGGCCCGACAGCAAATATTTCGATACGCCGAAAGTGCCGCAAGGCGAGATCGAGCGCATCCTGTGCGCGAAATCGGTGTTATTGCCGGGCGTGGTGAGCTTGCTGCGCATCGAGCAAAAAGATGGCACGTTCGAAGAAAAATCCTGGTTCTACAAAAACGGCCTGCGCGATTATCTGGACGAGTTGTGCGGCGATGCCGCCACCGTCGCAGAACAATTCAGCGGCGAATATTACGCCTGCGAGACCGACGAATTCTTTTCCGTGGGCGAAGGCGTGACCTGGGCGGTGCGCTGGTTGGAAGATGTGTCCGGCACCGGCGAATCCTATGTGAACCTGATCCCCACGCCCTCCGGCGGCACCCACGTCACCGGCCTGCGCGCGGCGCTTTACGAAGCGGTGAAAAGCTTCGCCGAAAGCCACGGCATGATGAACAAAGGCTTGCGCCTCACGCCCGACGACACTTGGCGCAATGTGCGCTTCGTGGTGTCGGCGAAAATTTTAGAGCCGCAATTTCGCGGCCAGACCAAGGAACACCTGGACTCGCGCGAAGGCCATAAGCTCGTGCTGGATACGGTCAAGCCGCACTTGGAGGCGTGGCTGGTGTCGCACCTGGATTCCGCCAAGGCCATCACCGAGCTGGCGCTCTCCAATGCCCGCGCGCGCCTCAACGAAGGCAAGAAGGTCGAGCGCAAGCGCTCCGGCGGCGTGTCCGCCCTGCCCGGCAAGCTCACCGAAGCGGAGTCGAACAACCCCGCCGAGTGCGAACTGTTTTTGGTCGAGGGCGATTCCGCCGGCGGCAGCGCCAAGCAGGCGCGCTCCAAGGCCAACCAGGCCATCCTGCCGCTCAAGGGCAAAATCGAAAACACCTGGGAAGTCTCGCATGACTCGGTGCTGGGCAATAGCGAAGTACACGACATCGCCGTCGCCATGGGCATCGATCCGCACAGCATCGACGATATGGCCAAGGCCGACCTGTCCAATCTGCGCTATCACACCCTGGCCATCATGGCCGACGCCGACGACGACGGACGGCACATCTCCACACTGCTGCTGACGCTGTTCTTCCGCCATTTCCCCGCGGTGATCGCAGCCGGCCATTTGTATATCGCGCAAGCGCCGCTGTACCGCATCGACACGAGTTCGGCCGGCAAAAACCGCCCGGCGCGCAAGTTGTATGCGATGGACGAAGCTGAACTCGAAGCGACAACGGATCGTCTGACCAAGGAAGGCTATCGCGACATCAAGACCAGCCGCTTCAAAGGGCTGGGCGAAATGAACCCAGAAGAATTATGGGAAACCACCATGTCGCCCGACACGCGGCGCATGCTGCAGGTGCGGCTGCCGGAAGGCGATTTAAGCGCGGCGCTGCAACTGTTCAATAGCCTGATGGGCAAGAAGGAAGCGGCTTGGCGCAGGAACTGGATGTCGAGTAAGGGCTATCAGATTAATGAGTAGTTAGAAAAACGATTGAACCGCCAAGGCGCCAAGAGCGCCAAGAAAAACAAATTCACTTAACGATAAGACGCACCTTAAATTGAGCGAATAGCTTGAACTTTTCCTGCCTTTACTTGGCGCTCTTGGCGTCTTGGCGTCTTGGCGGTTAGCGAATTTGTGTTTTTAACGAAACGATTTTTTTGGAACAGCAATCATGGGCAACTTAAACGATTTCCCCGAAAACACCGTCCTGATCGACGAGCAGGCCGAGCGCGACTATCTCACCTACGCCATCATGTCGGTCAAGGAGCGCGCGCTGCCGCAAGTCGAAGACGGACAGAAGCCGGTGCAGAAACGCATCCTGTATTCGATGTGGAACGCCGGCCAGAAGCCGGACGCCAAGCATGTGAAGAGCGCGCGCGTGGTGGGCGAGGTGCTGGGGAAATTGCATCCGCATGGCGACTCCTCGGTGTACGACGCCATGGTGCGCTTGGCGCAGGAGTTCACCGTGCGCTATCCCTTGATGGACGGCCAGGGCAATTTCGGTTCGCTGGACGGCGACCGCGCGGCGGCGTTTCGTTACACGGAAATCCGGCTGGCGCCCATCGCCGATCTGCTGCTGTCCGAGGTCGAGCGCGGCACGGTGGACTTCCTCGACAACTACGATGGCACCTCGCGCGAACCGCGCGTGCTGCCGGCGCGCCTGCCCTTCACGCTGTTGAATGGCGCCTCCGGCATCGCCGTCGGCATGGCCTGCGAGATTCCCTCGCACAACCTGAAGGAAGTGGCCGCGGCCTGTGTCGCCTATCTCAAGAAGCCGAACATGAGCGTGGCGGAACTCTGCACCTATTTACCCGGCCCGGATTTCCCCGGCGGCGGCAAGCTGATTTCTTCGGCGGCGGATATTCAGGCCGCTTACGCCTCCGGCAGCGGTTCGCTGCGGGTGCGCGCGCAATTCGAATACGAGGTACTGGCGCGCAGCCAGTGGCAGATCGTCATCACGCAATTCCCGCCGGGCTGTTCCGCGAAAAAAGTCCTGCAAGAGCTGGACGAGATCGCCGACCCCAAGGTCAAGGACCCGAAGAAAGACAAACTCAGCCCCAAGCAAGTGAGCCTGAAACAGCTCACGCTGTCCTTGATCGACGCCGCGCGCGACGAATCGGACAAGACCACGCCGGTACGCCTGGTGATCGAGCCGCGCACCTCCAAGGTGGATCGCGCGGAATTGATTGCCTTCCTGTTCGCCAACACCAGCCTGGAAACCTCGGTCGGCATCAACTTCACCGTGGTGGGCCTGGACGCCAATCCCAACCGCAAGAACATCCTGCAACTGGTTTCAGAGTGGGCGGAGTTTCGTTTCACTTGCGTGACACGCCGTTGCCAGTACCGCTTGAACGACGTGGTGGATCGCCTGCACATTTTGGATGGCCGCAAGATCGCCTTCCTGCACATCGACAAAGTGATCAAGGTCATCCGCGAATCGGACGAACCGAAAGCGGCCTTGATGAGCCAATTCGGCCTGACCGAAATTCAGGCACAAGACATCCTCGAAATCCGCCTGCGCCAATTGGCCAAGCTGGAATGGATCAAGATCGAAAACGAAATGAAGGCGCTGGCCACGGAGAAAGACGAGCTGGAGCGCCTGCTGTCCTCCGACGCCCTGATGCGCAAACTGATCATCAAGGAAATCGAAGCCGACGCAAAGCTTTACGGCGATGCACGGCGCACGCAGATCATCGAAGAAGCGCCCTCCTCCGCCACGACCAAGGCGCCGGCCGTCGTGGATGAACCGGTGACGATCCTGCTATCGAAAAACGGCTGGCTGCGCGCCCGCCCCGGCCATGGCCTCGATCTCACCCAAGTCAACTTCAAGACCGGCGATGCGCTGTCGGGCGCAATTGAAACCCGCAGCACTTATCCGGTCGTCTTCATCGACAGCAAAGGCCGTGCCTATTCCATCCAAGCCTCGGATGCACCCACCGGGCGCGGCGACGGCGTGCCGGTCACCTCGCTGATCGAATTGCAGGACGGCGCCAAGCTCTGTCACATGCTGTCGGGCGATCCCGAAACCAAATACATCTTCGCCGGCGATGCCGGCTACGGCTTCTACACCGCCCTGAAAAACCTGGTGGCCAGACCGCGCGCCGGCAAGGCCTTCCTGTCGCTGGATGAAAACGAATTGCCCTTGTCACCGCTAGTGCTGCCACAAGACCTGAGCGGCCTATGGTTAGGCTGCGCCTCGGACGCCGGACGCTTCGTCGTGTTCGCGCTGGATGAAATCAAGGAACTACCCAAAGGCAAAGGCGTGAAGCTGATCAGCCTGGACAAAAACGCCAAGACCTGCGGCCTACTCACCTTCAGCGGCAACAAGTTACCGCTGAACCTCGCCGTGCGCGGTAGAAACTTCAAGCTGGTGCTAGAAGGCGAAGAGCTAGAGAAGCATCGCGGGCATCGCGCGGCGAAAGGTGTTTACCTGCCGAAGAAGGGGTTGGTGGTTGGGAAGTTTGAGGCTTGATTTTAGTAATCGATGAAGCCTACATACAAAAAATATTGGAACGGGTTTGTGAAAGAACAGATGGGCTTACACTTTCCCATTTTCAAAAAGATGCCGGCTCGAATGTATTCTCTAAAAGGGGGCATAATCTCTTCTTCCGTTCAGGTATTTCATCATAAGCCATGCGCTAAGATTGAGTTATTTATCGCAATTGATCCTGTTCGTGCACGTGATCGCTTTGATTTGTGGGTAGGCTGGTCGACAAGTAACAGATTTCCTGCAGAACATTGGGACTCGTTCAAAGTTATGGAAGAAGCTGTTGTGAAGAATGAATTTCTATCTTCACATCAAGATTTACAAAATTGCTCGGGTAAGAAAAACAGCGGGGCTTGGAGTTTCTTTGATATTGGTGATGACATACATAGCCCAGATTGGTTTGAGCGCGCAGTAATGTCTGATCTAGAAAATGTGGTGGATTCCGTTGCAGAAATCAGGGTAAGAACCACCTTGAATGCTGCTTTGTCAGAACTAGCGGAAATGACAGCACCTGTCTTTAAGCGTTTACAGGAAAATTACTGTGCAGGTGAATAAGTAAATGTACATCGGGTTATGCCCGCTGGTGTCTAACCTGACTTACGCACTGCTGGCATCGCGACGCTTTTGGGGGCCCCTGCGAGCCGCCGAGTAGCGCAGCCGCGCCGGGGGTAGTCGGCGGATTCATGTTTGAGCGCGTGGCCGCGCAGCGGATCGCGCGAGTTCGAATCCGACGCCCGGCGTGGCGAGCAACGCAGGGGAGTCGACCAACGGGAGACCGGCGAACCGGGGTGCCCTTTTCTTTGCTTACATTTCTTTTGGGCAAGCAAAAGAAAGTAAGTGCCCCGCCGGGGCATGACCGGCCCTAAAGCATTCCGCGCGCAGCGCGACTCCAAATCAGTACTGAATATATCTAGGCTGCTAAAACCCTGGATTCCGGCCTTCGCCGAAATGACGCCATAGGCTGTTGGGCGCTTGTCTCGTACTTACTTAACGCCCAAATAATTCTTTTGGCTTTGGTTGTTGCCGGCTGGAAGCCGGCGCTACAGAGCGCCCGATATTAGTAGCATGGTCGGGTTAGCGCAGCGCAACCCGACGCGTTACGAAATTAATTCAACTGCACCCGCTGCCCCCAAGGCACAACGCCCTTCCCCTTCACCAACCAGATCACCGGACAATGCGGTTCCCGCACGGGAAATTCACCTTCAGCATCGGTGAAGTACACCACCAGGTCGGGGCGCATTTGCTCGCGTTCGATCCATTCGAACGGCGGCTTGAAGCTGGTGCCACCGCCACCGGTCAAATCTTGCGGCAGGTATAGCGGCTCCCAAGATTCGAAAATCCACGGGCCGTTGCCGCACAGATGATCGTCGCAACCATGCAGGGTGATGCGGGCGCGCATCTGGCTTTTCAGGGCGTCGACTTCGGAGACGAACTCGCGCATTTCTTCTTCGCCGATGGAGCCGCTGGTGTCGAGGAATACCAGCACATCGATCATGCTCGATGCCAGACTGGGCAGGATGGCTTCGCCTTCGCGGCGCGACGGGCGCTGAAAGCTGTAATCGTCGCGCGCGGCAACTTTCATGTAGCGCGCCAGCAGCATGCGCCAGGGCAGTTGCGGTTGCAGCAAGTGGTCGATCATGCGCGCCAGCGATTGCGACAGTTTGCCGGCGTGCGCCGCTTGCTGCGCGGCAGCGGCGAGGCGCTGTTGCCATAGCTGGCCCAACTCTTGTTTCTCCGCTTCGGACAGGCCGCTCTCTTGCTCGTGTTCGGTCTCGCCTTCCTGTTGTGCGTTGCTGCCGCCTTGGGATTGGTCCGGGTTGGGTTGCGGCGGCGCATTGCCTGCGGACTCGCCCTTGCCTTCGCCTTTCCCGCCTTGGCTTTGCGAACTGTCGTCGTTATTTTCCGGCGAGGCATCGCCCGGCTGCGGCTTGCTTTGGCCGCCGCTGCCGGCGTCGGATTGTTCGTACATGTGATCGTCGATCGGCTCTTCTTCGGTGTCGTTCGGAATCAGCGGATAGATTTCCTCGGCTGTCAGGCCGTGGTATTCGGGATTCAGCAAACAACCGGGGGGCGGCTTCAGGCCTTCGTCCGACAACAGCAAATTCACCGCGTGGTCGCAGGCGATGTCCCAGCGCCGGATTTCGCGATGGCTGCGGCGCGCGAAGTGCGACAGCGCGCAATGCATGGCGTCGTGCGCCAGCATGAATTGGGTCTGCACCAGGTTCAGGTGGCGAATGTAATCGGGGTTGTAATAAAAATAACGCGCGTCGGTGCCGGTGGTGCGCACGCCGCCCTCGCCGGTGCTGGCCTTGAGCGTGAGGTGCATCACCAGCGTGCCGAGGAACGGCTTTTCCAGGATCAGGCGCGTGCGCGCGGCGGAGAGCTTGGTTTCGATGTCCGAAAGATTGGGGAGATCGCTGGCCATGATTTATAAAAATCTTTTTGCCACAGAGGGCACAGAGAAATCCAAATGCTTGACACCCCTACCAGACCCGCCCAAGGTGCGTCCTTGATTTGGCGCCACAAAGTCCTTTAACTCAGTGTTCTCTGTGTTCTCTGTGGCTAGCATTTTCTATTTATTTACTGCCGGACCACTGCATGTCGTACAGCATCAAATCGGAAATGCTGTTGGCCCAGTCGGAAAATTCCGGCACGGTGAACAGCGGCTTGCCGATGGCGCGGTGCAGGTCGGTGACCAGCATCACGCCCATTTCGCGCTGCGGGAAGCGCCGCGCATAGCGCAGGATGTTGCCCAGCACGCGGTTGGAATCGGCGCCGTCCTTGGCCATGATGGCGCGCCGCACCAGCGCCGCCGCCACGCCGTATTGCAGGTCGATGCCTTGCGGCACTTGCGATTCGCTGCCTTGCACGATGCCGTCGATGTCCGGCAGTTGATCCATGCTGTCGATGAAGGCCTTGAGCTCGATGCCGGCGGCCGGACCGACGCAGGCTTGCAGGCCGTCGCCGAGCAGGGTCGGCATGGAGGTGAATTTTTTCAGCGCACGGTCGGCGAACTCCCAGGAGCGCGGCGAAGGAAAGGCAATCGGGTTGTGCGCCGGGTCGAAGTTGAACAACAAGTCGGGGCGAAAGCGCAGGAAGCCGATGACGCGCTCGTCGATGCCGTAAGCATGCGCCCACATCACCCAGTCATCCAGATTGGCTTCGACTTCGTAGTGCGTGAAGCGATTGGCCAGGGGTGCGGGCATGCTGTAGGTGACGCCGCGATCGCCTTGGCGGTTGCCCGCGGCGAAGATGGCCCAGCCGTCGGGAATGAAATAATCGCCCAAGCGCCGATCCAGAATGAGCTGGTAGGCCGCTGTCGAGACCGTGGGCGCGGCCGAGGTGATTTCGTCCAGGAACAAGATGCCGGTGGGGCCGTGGCGCTCTTGATCCGGAAGCATCGCGGGAATAGCCCATTCCACCATGTCGTTGACGCGGAACGGAATGCCGCGCAAATCGGTCGGCTCCATTTGCGACAGGCGAATATCGATCAAGGGCACTTGATGTTTGGCCGCGACCTGCGCGATGAACTGCGACTTGCCCACGCCGGGCGGGCCCCACAACATCACCGGCGTATGTTGGCCGGTGAGGGTGCTGTTGAATTCACGTTCGAGAATCGCGGCGATATGGGACGGGCGCATGCTTCAAATCCAATTCATTGTTAAGGGGCTAAATCCCTATCAAATCTAGGTGATTGCCGGGGAAAACCCGGGGGAAACATCGATTTTAAACGGTTTCGCCTGCGTCCGGCACTATCAAGCGCTACAGAATTTTGATAACGTGTTTAAATTGCCGAGGAATAAATTTTTATGAATTTTTGTAGTCATTGCGGCGGGCCGGTTGTGCTCACCGTTCCCAGCGGCGACACGCTGCCGCGTTATGTATGCCCCGCTTGTTCCACGATTCACTATCAAAATCCGAAAATGGTGGTGGGCGCGATCCCGGAATGGGAAGATAAAATATTATTGTGCCGCCGCGCCATCGAGCCCAAGCATGGCTTGTGGACACTGCCTGCGGGGTTTATGGAAAATCATGAAACCACCGCCGAAGGCGCGGCGCGTGAAACCTGGGAGGAAGCCCAGGCGCGGGTCGAAATCGGCGACTTGTACACGCTCTACAATTTGCCGCACATCAGTCAGGTGTATTTACTGTTTCGCGCCAAATTGCTCGATCTGGATTTCGCCCCGGGAACCGAGAGCCTGGAAGTGGCGCTGTTTGATGAAGCGAATATTCCCTGGGATGCGCTGGCATTTCGTACCGTGGAAGCGACCTTGAAAGCGTATTTCGCCGACCGTCGCGCGGGTACCTTCGGTTTTCACTTCGGGGACGTCGGGCCTGCAGGTCCGGTCACAAAATAATCCGCAAATTATCCCGTACCATGCAATAAACCAACAATCCGCAGCCCCTGCAACACGCTCTCTTCCAACAGCCGTGCGATCGGCTGCACGATGTAGGGGAGAGAGAGCATCAACACCACAAACCCGGCCGTGATCATCAAGGGGAAACCGATCGCAAATAAGTTGAGTTGCGGTGCGGCGCGCGCCAGCACGCCCAAGCCGACGTTGGCGATGAGAATCGCCGTCACCAGCGGCAGCGATAAGGTCACGCCGATCATGAACATTTGCCCAGCGGCTTCGACCAACGCCATGAAGCCCTTGGCCGATATTGGGTCGGTGGTGATCGGCAATACATGGAAACTTTCAAAGATGGCGGAAACGACTAATAAATGGCCGTTGATCGTCACAAAAATCAGGATCGCGACGATCCCCAAAAACTGCGCCAGCACCGGCGATTGCGCGCCACTTTGCGGATCGAAAAAGGAGGCGAAACCCAAGCCCATGGTCAAGCCGGCGATATGGCCGGCCATCTCGACGCCCGCGAGTACCAGGCGCATCACGAAACCCAGGGTGACGCCAATCAGCAACTGCTGACCCGCCATCAACAGGCCTTGCGCGGAGATGTAATCGAACTTGGGCGGCGCGGGTAATAGCGGCGCAATCGTTAGAGTAAGAATAAACGCAATGCCCATGCGCAGCCGCGCCGGAATGCCGCGGTTGCTCAAGAGCGGCTCCACCAGCATCAGGCCGCTGATGCGAATCAAGGGCCAAATCAATACAGCGAGCCAGGCCTCGAGTTGGCTGGAGGTGATGCTGATCATGGCGCAGCTAAAAAAACTCGCTGCGCATGTTTGATGTTGCCCTCTCTCCTAGCTCTCTCCCGCAAGCGGGCGAGAGGGACACAGGCTCGCTGCGCGAGTGTCATTTACCGGATCAACTCGGGAATGCTGGAGAACAAGCGGGTCATGTAATCGGTCATCACGCCGATCATCCAGGGCCCGGCCAGGATCATCACAATGAACATGACGATGAGCTTGGGAATAAAGGTGAGCGTTTGCTCGTTGATCGAGGTCGCCGCTTGAAAAATACTGACCAGCAGGCCCGTCAGGAGCGCTGACAACAACATCGGCGCAGCCACCAACAGCATGATTTGCAGCGCTTGCTGCCCAATATTGACGACGACTTCCGGTGTCATGCCTGCTCCTAAACGCCGAAACTTCGCACCAGCGAAGCCAGCAATAAATTCCAGCCATCAACCAACACGAACATCATCAGTTTGAACGGCAAGGAAATCAACACCGGCGACAGCATCACCATACCGATCGACTGCAAGACGCTGGCCACCACCATGTCGATGATGAGAAAGGGGATGAAGATCACAAAGCCGATTTGAAACGCGGTTTTCAGTTCGCTGGTGACAAAGGCCGGAACCAAGATGGTCATCGGCACCGCTTCCGGCCCCGCCAAGGGAGGCGTATTCGACAGCTTGACGAACAGCGCTAAATCTTGCTGCCGCGTCTGCTTCAGCATGAATTGTTTCAAGGGCTCGCTGCCGCGAACCAGCGCGTCATTGAAGGTGATTTTGTCCGCGACCAAAGGCTGATACGCGACCTCGTTGATCTTATCCAGAGTGGGCGCCATGACAAAAAACGTGAGGAACAACGACATGCCGATCAAGATTTGATTCGGTGGCGTTTGCACCGTACCCAATGCTTGGCGCAATAGCGACAGCACGATTACGATGCGCATGAACGCGGTCATCATCATCAACAAGGCCGGCAGAAAAGTCAGGGCAGTGATGAGGATCAGCGTTTGCACGCTGAAGCTATAGGTCGTGGACCCGCCTGGGCCGGGGGTGCTGTTGAATGCGGGCAGCCCGTTGGCCGCCCAAACCACGCACGGGATGGCGCATGACGCTATCAGGAACAGGGGCAACAGCCAGGGCCTGCGGCGCATCATGCTCCACCCCGTTTTTGCCAAGCGGCTTTGAGCCATTCGGCGAATTTCGGCTGCTGCACCATGGCTTGCACTTGTTGTTCGGATTGCGCCGGTCGCGGCATGCTATGCACCGCCGTCACTCGGCCCGGCGCCACGCCGACGATAATCCATGTCTCGCCCACTTCGACCAACATCAGGCGCTCGCGCTGGCCAACCATCACGCCGCCGAGCACGCGCAGTGCGCCGCCGGAACCGATTTGCGTCGGCCCAAAACGCCGCAGCAGCCAGGCGCTGCCGGCGATGGCGGCAAGCACTAGGAGCAGCGCGAGCACGACCTGAATAAAACCGCCAAACACGGGGGAAGGCGCAATGCCGGGCGCAGTCGCGGCAAACGCGATTGCAGGAAAAAAGAAGAATGTGACCAGAAAAAACCGAGGCACAAGCATCACCGTTGGAGTTTGCGGATACGCTCCGACGGGGTAATGATATCGGTAAGGCGGATGCCGAATTTGTCGTTCACCACGACCACCTCGCCTTGCGCGACTAGCGTGCCGTTCACCAGCACGCTCATCGGTTCGCCGGCGAGGCCGTCCAGTTCCACGACGGAACCTTGCGCCAATTGCAGCAAGTTGCGGATTGCGATTTTAGTGCGGCCTAATTCCACGGTGAGATTCACCGGGATGTCGAGGATCATGTCGAGATTATTCGCGGCCGGTGGAATCGCACCGCTGCCGGCGGTATCGAAGATGGGCATCTGCGCCGGTTGCGCGGCTTGTTCGGCGAGTGCTGCGCCCCAGTCGGCATCGGCGCCGCCGGCCGAGGGTTCTTGTTCGGCCATGGCGGAAGCCCAATCGTCCGCGGATATTTGATCCTTATCTTCCGCCATTGTCGCCTCCGCTCGTGTCGGCTTTAACTTTCAGCCGTGTTGATGACCCGCTGCACTTTGACCGCATATTGGCCTTTATGCTCGCCATAATGGCATTCCAGTACCGGCACGCCACTGATTTCCGCGGTGATCGTTTTGGGAATTTGCAAGGGGATGACATCCCCGACTTTCATGTCCATGACTTGCCGCAAAGTAATGGACGCACTCCCTAAATCCGCAACCAAATCGACCTCTGCCGCTTGCACCTGCTGCGCCATGAGGCGCAACCAACGATCATCCACTTCCAGGCGCTCGCCCTGCATGCTGCTGGAAAGCAGGTCGCGGATCGGTTCGATCATAGCATAGGGGGTACAGACGTGGAAATCGCCGCCGCCATCGCCCAGCTCGATATTAAACGTGGTCACGACCACGACTTCGCTGGGGGTCGCGATATTGGCGAACTGCGGATTCATCTCGGAGCGCACATATTCAAAATCCAGCGGATGTACCGGATCCCAGGATTTTTTATATTCAATCAGGGCCACGTCGAGCAAGCGCTGGATGACGCGCTGCTCGGTCGGGGTGAAGTCGCGACCCTCGACCCGCATATGGAAACGGCCATCGCCGCCGAATAGGTTGTCCACAATCAAAAACACCAGATTGGGATCGAAAATAAACAGGGCGGTGCCGCGCAAAGGTTTGAAGCGCACCAGGTTCAGGTTGGTCGGCACCACCAGGTTGCGCACAAACTCGCTGTACTTTAAAACTTTGACGGGGCTTACGGAAATTTCCGCGCTCCGGCGCATGAAGTTGAATAAGCCAATGCGGAACATGCGCGCAAAGCGCTCGTTGATGATTTCGAGCGTCGGCATGCGGCCGCGCACGATGCGCTCTTGCTTGCCGATATCGTAGGAACGGACACTAGAATCTTCTTCCTGCGGACCTTCATCCTCGGATTCGCCCAATACCCCTTTGAGCAGGGCATCGACTTCATCTTGTGAAAGAATTTCTTCTGACATGGCGGATTATTGTAGGATGAAAGTGGTGAAATATACGCCTAACACGCCATCCACCCGCGGATCCGTGCTGCGAATTATCCGGTTAATTTGCCCAGCCATTTCGCTGGCTAAGCGTTGCTTATCTTCCACGGTTTTCAAATCCTCGCTGCTTTTACTGGTCATCAACAATATTAAGGCGCTGCGGATTTCCGGCACGCGCTGGGCAATTTTCTCGCTAACCTGTTCATTCGCGACTTTCATTTTGATCTCTACCTGCAGGTAATGATCTTCTGCATCGGTGCGCGTTAAGCCGGTGGTGAGTTCTTTATCGAGTTGCGCATAGACGGGTGGCTTGGCATCCTCCGCTGCTTTCTGTGAGGCTGTTTTCGGGCTCGCCGGATTTTTGCCTTTTAAAAACCACCATGCGCCACCGCCACCCGCTCCCAGCACAGCCAAGATCACAATAATAACGAGAAGTTTTCCCTTTTTCTTGGGTTCAACGGCGGCCTCTTCCTCGATATCCTCAATTGGATTATCTACTTTTTTTTCCGCCATTTAACGATCTCCAAGCTTTGGGATGAGCGCCTTGCGCCCGCATCTAGGTTTTGGCTGTTTTATAACGCTAAAATGATTTGAAATCAAGCAGTTTGATTACTTAATTTATGCAGTTTATCAATTCATGGCTTGTAGGCGCTGATACCAGCCAGGAAAAGGCAAAAAAAATCCACGGGGATAATCTAATCATCACCCGTGGATTGATGGCAAGTCGGTCAGCTATAAGCTAGGCAAAGATATCGACCAAACCATTGTTTACATGCGTAATAGTTGCCACGCCCTGAGATGAGAAGCCGGCGCTGCTTGCGGAGGCCGTGATGCGCTGCAGCTCTTGGAATGGGTCATAAGGCTGGTTATTGCCCTGGCCTGTTTGCGATTGCTGCTGTTGCTGCTGAAAAGATTGCGAGGATACATTGACGTTACCCAAACTCAGGCCGTTGTCGGCCAACATTTCACGCAGACGGGGCAGCGCCGCTTCAATCGCATCGCGCACTGCAGCATGCGGCGAAGTGAAGGCGGCATTCGTTTGATCGCTGGATAGGCTAATACGAATTTCCATCGGCCCGAGATTCGGCGGATTAAGTTGCAAATGCGCAACTTGCTGCGTATTCGTGGCAACCCAAGCGACACGCTGGCTAAATTCCGTATCCCACCCAGCATGGCCCACCGGTATTTGAACCGCTGGCGCGGTTATCGGCGCGGCATTCGCAGGCAGCGCTACCGTACGATTTACTTGTGTTAGGTGCGCTGGATTAATCTGGCTTACTGGACTCTGATTGCTTGTATCAACTTTGATGTCTTTAATGTCGCGGGGTGAATCCAGCGGCAAGGTCTTGTCGCTGACGGCAATTTTTGCCGGGTCGATGGTCTCTTTTGCCGTAGTTGCCGTTGCTGCCGTTGTTGCCGTTTTGTCCAAACTCGCCACTAAATCCGTAGAGCTTATCGACTTAGCGCTTAGATTCGTTAACGACACCGCCTCGGCTTTTTCATTGCTCACCTTGATATGCGGATCCACCTGCACGCTCTGCAACTGCGGCACCTGTAGGCTATTCAGCGTATTGATCAGTTGATCGGCGGCTTGCGGATCACTGCTAATAGCAGCTACGGGATCAGACCCCGCCTCATTCGCGGGCTTCTTCGCAGGCTTATCGGCATCCGCCAATGGCGCTTGGCCGGGATTATTTACCGCTTCCGGTATCACCGGGACTTTAGTAGCGTCACCCTGGATTTGCGCTGCAAGCAGATTCGCGAAATCCGCGCCGGAATCTGCGTCTGGCAGGCTATTTGCCTTAGTATCAGGCAGTTTTCCGCTGCCTTGGCTGATTACTACTACGTGCGCTGAAATCGATTGGTTTGCCATGTTGTTTCCTTAAAAGTGACTACACGCAATGTCGTCCCTCAAGGAAAAGCAATAGCCGTGCCAGAATCAAATCTACTTTACGCCGCGCCCTTATTCATCTTCATAGGCGCGCTTCCGATTGGAAATATTGCGCGCGTATTCGTCTTGATCGCGCTGCTCCAGGCGGCTTTCGCGGTGCGTCTCGCCACGCAAGTGGCGCTCTCGCAGGATATCGTAGGTTTTCAGCTTGCGCCGCTCCTCCAACCAGGCGACCTGGCACTCTTCCCAGCTGAATTTCGCATGCTGCACTTCGAGTCGCTGTTGCCGAATCGCCAATTCAAGTTTCTTCAAGAAAACCTGAAAATCGCGCATCCGTGTCATATCGACACCCTGCGCCAGCGTGTCGGCCAAACGTTGGCGGTATTCGTCTTGAAACGCGAACAATTGATTGAGCTTGTCTTCTTGCGCTTGCCAGCGCTGCTTCAGCAACGCCAAGCGTTGCGTCGCCGCATCGACGCGATCGCTGGCAAGATCGAGTAGCTGTTGAAGCGGGAAGCGGCGCGCCATGGTTTATTCCTCAACGCTTGAGCAACTGTTCCAATTGCAAGCAGCTTTCGCCAAAGCCGGCACGTTCGCGCATATCTTGCTGCAAGAACGCTTCCAGGCGCGGGTACAGCTCAATCGCCTCGTCCAGGGCCGGGTCGCTGCCGCGCACGTAGGCGCCGACATTGATCAAATCACGGCTGCGATGATAGCGCGAATATAAATATTTAAAACGCCGCACCCATTCCAACTGCCCGGGGGATACGATCTCCGTCATGGCGCGGCTGATCGACATTTCGACGTCAATTGCCGGGTAATGCCCCTGATCTGCCAGACTGCGCGAGAGCACGATGTGGCCATCGAGAATGGCGCGCGCCGAATCCGCAATCGGGTCTTGTTGATCGTCGCCTTCCGACAATACGGTGTAAAACGCGGTGATGGAACCACCCGCCTCACGCCCATTGCCGGCACGCTCCACTAGTTGCGGCAGTTTGGCGAACACCGAAGGCGGATAACCTTTGGTGGCGGGCGGCTCGCCGATCGCTAACGCAATTTCGCGCTGCGCCATTGCATAGCGCGTCAAGGAATCCATGATCAACAACACGTCCTTGCCTTGGTCGCGAAAATATTCCGCGATCGCCGTGGCATACGCCGCGCCATGCAAGCGCAACAACGGCGGGGTGTCCGCCGGCGCCGCGACGACCACCGAGCGCGCGAGACCTTCTGCGCCCAAAATATTTTCGATGAACTCTTTGACCTCGCGCCCGCGTTCGCCAATCAAGCCCACCACGATGACGTCGGCGCTGGTGTAGCGCGCCATCATGCCCAGCAAGATGCTTTTACCGACGCCGCTGCCGGCAAACAAACCCATGCGCTGGCCGCGACCGACGGTGAACAAGGTGTTGATCACGCGCACGCCGACATCCAACACTTGACGTATCGGTGCGCGCACCATGGGATTAAACGGGCGGCTTTGCAAAGGCACACGGGTTTCGCTGAGCAGCGGTCCCAGCCGGTCCAGCGGCCGGCCTGCGCCGTCCACCACGCGGCCCAGCAATTCCGGGCCGACGATGACTTGTCGTGCGCGATCCTCTGCGCGCCGTTTGCGTACCATGGTGGCGCGCGGCTTAGGTATCGCCAGTACGCCGGTTTCGATCGGCGTTACGCGTGCGCCGGGCGTCAGGCCATAGACATCGGTGGAGGGCATCAAGAATAAGCGATCGCCGGAAAATCCCACCACCTCGCCATCGACAGAAAGGCCGGTCGGCAATTGAACCAAGCAGCTCGATCCGACTGCCAGCTTGATGCCCACCGCCTCCATCACCAAGCCCGCAACGCGCGTCAGGCGCCCGGTTGCAACCCAAGGTTTGGTGGAATTCACGACATCGCGACAATCACTGACAAAATTGCGCCAGTGTTCGAGATGTTCATCTTGATTATTTTCGCCAGGGAGCATCGGAACCGAGGGCGTTTACAATACGTTTCCAGCGATCTTCAATATTGGCATCAATCTCTGAGGAAGCCGTTTCGACCCTGCAACCACCGCGCTCCATCTGCGGATCTTCCACGATGCGCCAGGCGTCCCCCTGGTAATCCTGGGACAACATGTCACGCACCAATTGCGCATCTTGCGGATGCAACACCAACGTAGGATTTTGATTGATCTGCGGCAAACTTTCGATTGCTTCGCGCACCACCGCCAATACCAAAGCCGGCTCCGCCTGCAACGCCGAGCGCACCATTTGCCGCGCAATATCCAGCGCAAGATCCATGATCTCTTGCGCCATGGCCTCTTCGAATTGGCTCATGGAGCGATTCAGCGCCAACATCAACACCTGCAAGCGGTGCGCGAGCGCCTGGCTCTCGGCGCGACCATCTTTCATGCCCGCGGCAAAGCCCTCCTGATAGGCCTGCTGTTGAATGCGCTGGATCTGATCCGCGGTCGGCAATTTCACTTTATCGCGCGAATCGTCAAACGCATTCAACTCCCAGCGCTGATAGGCGGTGAGCTGTTCTTTGGGGGTGGGATCGGAGGCCATGATAATTTGGGGGTGCGCAGGTCGGCGTTAAACAAACGCTTCTTCGCCCTTGCCGCCCAGCGCGATTTGCCCTTCGTCCGCAAGACGTCGGACGATTTTGAGAATTTCCTTTTGCTCGGCTTCGACTTCAGACACGCGCACCGGGCCCTTGGCTTCCAGATCCTCGCGCAACATTTCCGAAGCACGGCTCGACATGTTCTTGAAAATGCGTTCGCGCAGTTCTTCCGTCGTACCCTTGAGGGCCACAATCAGGCTCTCCGATTGCACTTCACGCAACAGCAGTTGAATGGCCCGATCGTCCAGATCATTCAGGTTATCGAAGGTAAACATTTCATCTTGGATTTTTTGCGCGATCTCCGGATCGAAATCGCGCACCGTGGCAATCACGGTGGTTTCCAGCGCGGTCGGCATGAAATTCAGGATTTCGGCCGCCACGCGCGTTCCGCCCATTGCGGCTTTTTTGATCGAGTTGGTGCTGCCCGTGAGCAAGCGCGTCAACACATCATTCAAGTCCTTGAGTGCGGTGGGTTGTATGCCATCCAGGGTGGCGATGCGCAAGATCACATCGTTGCGCATGCGCTCGACGAAGAAACTCAGAACCTCACTCGCCTGGTCGCGGTCCAGATGCACTAGGATAGTGGCAATGATCTGCGGGTGCTCATTTTTGATGAGCTCGGCCACGGCGCCCGCATCCATCCATTTCAAACTCTCAATGCCGGCGGTATCGCCGCCATGCAAAATACGCTCGATCAAATTCGCCGCACGATCCGAACCGAGCGCCTTATTCAAAACGGACTTGATGTACTCGGAAGAATCGCCGCCCAGGCCTGACTGGCTTTCCGCTTCCTTGCGAAAATCGCCCAACACCGCGTCGACTTTGGCGCGCGGAATATTTTGCAGCGCCGCCATGGCCGCACCGAGCTTTTGCACTTCCTTCGGGCCGAGATGCTTGAATACCTCGGCTGCCTCTTCCTCGCCCAAGCTCATCAATAAAATAGCGCTGCGCTCTATGCCTTGATCACTCACCGCCAACCCATTCCTTGACTACCGTCGCCACGACTTTCGGGTCTTGACGCGCAATTTGCCGCGCCGCTTGTAAATTATCCTGGTAGACCACCGTCTCCCTTGCCGGTTGCGTTGACGGCCGCTCTTCCAGCGGCGGAGCCGGTGGCGGGATCGCCAATTGGCGCAATATCGGCATCAGCAAACGCGAGACCAAGAACCACAACACGATGGCAATACCAATAAATTTCAGCACCGCCATCGCGCTCGCCTCAAACCGCGGCTTCTCCCAGAACGCAACCTCTTCCACTCTTTCCGGCGGCGGCAAATTGAACGCGGCATTCACCACGTTCAAGCTATCACCGCGCTGCTGGCTAAAGCCCATCGATTCCTTGACCAGATTATTAATTTGCAACAACTCCGGCTGCGTAAGCGGCACCATGGTGACTTTGCCATCTTCCGCTGTCTTTTGCTTATAGTTCACCACCACCGCTGCGGATAAGCGCTTGACTGCGCCGACCGGCAAGGTAGTCCGCTTCACCGTCTTATCGAGCTCGAAGTTTACGGTTGATTCACGCGCACCGGTTGCCGCAGCCGGTGTGGGCGTAGTCACAGGGGCGGTAGTGCCGCCCGTAGCCGCACCCGGCGGCGCCGTAATCGGCGCGGACGCCGCGCCCGGCGGCTGATTGGAAAGCGCGCCCGGTACGCCACCCGCTGTCCCGCCAGCGCCGCTGGCGGCATCGCTGATTTGCTGGCTGCGTATCGCCGATTCTTGCGGGGTAGGATTGGGCTTGAAGGTTTCGGCTGTCTGCTCGGTTCGCGCAAAATCCAAATCGGCCGTCACTTGGGCGTGCACATTGCCGGCGCCAACAATCGGCGCAATGATCGATTCGATACGCGCTATATAGCTATTTTCCAGCTGCTGCAGATATTCAAGCTGGGTTGGATCCAGCCCGGCTTTGTTGCCGCGCACATCAGGCGCAATCAGTAAATTTCCGTTCTGGTCGACCACCGTAATATTTTGCGGCGACAAATCGGCCACGCTGGAAGAAACCAGATGCACGATGCCGCTGACTTGCGTCGGATCAAGATGCTTGCCGCCGCCCAAATTGAGAAAGACCGAGGCCGATGGTTTTTGCTGATCGCGCAGGAACACCGATGGGCGCGGAATCGCCAAATGCACGCGCGCACCCTGCACCGCTGAAACCGCTTCTATGGTGCGCACCAACTCGCCTTCCAAAGCGCGCTGGTAATTCACCTGCTCGACGAATTGGCTCACGCCCAGTTTTTGGTTGTCAAGCAAATCGAAACTCGCCCCGCCTTTCGGGATGCCTTGGGCGGCGAGCTTGAGGCGAACTTCGTACACTTTATCGATCGGCACCTTGATGGCGCTGGTGCCTTCAGCCTTGAACGGAACGTTCATTTGCTGCAGGGCATTGATCACCGCCCCGCCGTCTTTTTCAGACAGGCTGGTATAGAGAATTTGGTAAGAAGGGGTTTGGTACCAGAGAAATGCGCCGGAAAAAAGGGCGATGATGGCAGCGGCGGCTATGATTAAGCCGATCTTTTGGCCGTTGGAAAGCTGTCCAAAGTTCTGTAATTGCGCAACCAGCGAAGGCTGCGTTGCAACCGCCATACTTACCCTTTACAAGTGAATATCTAAAACCAATGCCGTGCGAACAAACCGTGCCCGCACATTTAAAACAGCCTAAATCGGCATACTCATAACTTGCTGGTAAGCCTCTACCAGCTTATTACGAACTTGCACCATAGCCTGAAACGACACATCCGCTTTTTGCAGCGAGATGATGACGTCTTCGATATTCACGTTGGGGGCGCCGAGCTCGAGCGATTTGGCCAGCTGCTTCGCATCCACTTGCGCGTTGCTAACCTGTTCCAGCGACGATTGCAGCAAAGCAGCGAAATCCCCAGGCCCGCCGGTTGGCTCGGCACTGCTATTCCCCACTGCGCGCTGCGATGTCGCTTGCAACTGGCTGAGAAGCTGATCTATACCATTCGTATCCATATACTCACTCTATCGGACTATCTTCACCCAACTTAACAGCAATAACCATACCAAGCCATGGCCTAGCCATGCTGGGCATCCGGATCGATACCCTCTTCGCGCAAGCGCTGCAGCTTATAGCGCAAGGTGCGTTCGCTCATGCCGAGGCGTTCTGCAGCTTGTTTGCGCGAACCCTTGACCGCCGCCAAGGTCTCCAAAATATGTGTGCGCTCCAGCGTCTTAATGTCCTGCGGACGGCTCGGATCTACACGCGCTTCCCCACTGGTTTGCCGCTGCGCAGCGGCAATTTTTGCCGCTTCCGGCAAATACAGGTGTTCCGCTTCGATCACATTGCCGGGCGCGATAATCATCGCCCGCTGAATTACGTTCTCTAACTCACGGATGTTACCCGGCCAAGTATAGACCGTCAATCGCTCTTCCGCTTGTTTTGAAAGGGAAAGCCCGTGCCGGCCGGTGGTGCTCGCCAAGTGTCCCAGCATATGTTGCGCCAAGGGCACGATATCCTGCACGCGCTCGCGCAGGGGTGCGATGCGGAGCGGGAATACATTTAAGCGGTAGTACAAGTCCTCGCGAAAACGGCCGGCAGCAACCTCCGCCTCCATATCGCGATTGGAGGTGGCCAGCACGCGCACATCCAGGGGGATCGGCTTTTTGCCGCCGATGCGCTCGACTTCACGCTCTTGCAAGACGCGCAGCAGTTTGGCTTGGAGTTGCAGCGGCATTTCCGAAATCTCATCCAACAACAGCGTACCGCCGTTGGCCTGTTCGAATTTACCGCTCTGCGCCGTTTGCGCGCCGGTAAACGCGCCCTTTTCGTAGCCAAATAGCGTGGATTCGAGCAAGTTATCGGGGATTGCCGCGCAATTGATCGCCACAAACGGTTGTTTGGCGCGCGGCGAATGGCGATGGATAAAGCGCGCCATCACTTCCTTGCCGCTGCCGGATTCGCCGCTGATCAAAATCGTGGTGTGCGTCGCCGCCACGCGTTCGGCCAACGCTAGCAGCTCCCGCGACAAGGCATCCTGGGCAATGACCTCGCCCGATTGATCGTAGTCCGGGGTGAGCATGTAGCGCGCGACATGCACTAATAACTTGTTGGCATCGAAGGGTTTGGTCAGGTAATCGGAGGCGCCGTCGCGCATCGCTTCCACGGCTTTTTCGATCATGCCGTAAGCCGTCATGAGCAACACCGGGATATGCGGGGTGGTCGCCTTAATGCGCTTGAGCAAGGTGTGACCGTCCATGGGTTGCATCATCACGTCCGAAACCACCAATCCGACTGCTTGGCTGGACATGATTTTCAGCGCATCCTCACCGTCATGCGCGGTCAGAATTTTGTAACCGGCGAGCTTGAGCGTGTCGCTCAGCGCTTCGCGTAAATCGTGGTCGTCTTCAACAATAAGAATGGGCAATAGCTGCATAGGGCTCAAGCTTACTCCAATTTAACGCAGGGTAAACGCAATGCGAACATCGAGCCCTGGCCAAGCGTGGAATGCACTTCCACTTCACCGCCATGCGCCTGCGCCACGGATCGCACAATCGCCAAACCCAAGCCGGTACCGTCTGGGCGCGTGGTAAAAAAGGGCTCGAATAAACGCTCCAGCATGGCCGGCTCGATACCCGGCCCATTGTCCGCCACGCGCAGCCAAACTTGTTCGTTTTCCAGCTGACTGGAAAGGCTTACGCGCGCGCCGGGCGGGCAATTTTGCATGGCATTTTCCAACAAGTTGACCAAGGCGCCGGTCAGTGCATCGCGGCTCGCCAACACCCGCGCACCAGCTGCGCCTTGCTCCACGGCGAATACCAAGCCGCGCTCCAGCATTTGCGGCTCCAGTACTTGCTGCAGGTCGGCCAGCAAATCGGCCACCGCGATGGAATCGCGCCCCACCGCCTCGCCGCGGACGAACAGCAGCATGTCCTGGATCAAATGCTCCAGGTGCTTGAGTCGCGCCACCACTTTGTCGCTAAAACGCACCCGCTCGGCCTCGGCCAACTGCGGCCGCGAAAGTTGCGAGGCGTATAACAAGGCGGTCGCCAGCGGCGTACGCAATTGATGCGCCAGACGTGCCGCGACTTCGCCCATGGCCGATAAGCGCTGATGCCGCGCCAGTTCCATTTGCAGCGCGTGCGCTTGGGTAATGTCGTGGAACAGCAGAATTTGCCCTGTGGCGCCCAGCAACGGACTGGTCGACAGCGCCAGTCGCCGCGGCACGGCATGCGTGGTTTCCCATTCGTCCGCAGCATCGGTCGGGCGCAGCGTGCATGCTTGGGCCACCGCCCAAGGCAATCCCAGCAAGCGCGATCCCAACATGTCTTGCGCCGCCAGGTTGGCTTCGATGACATGCGCGGACTCATCCACCACCACGACCCCCGCCGGCAATGCGGCCAGCAATGCCGCGAGACGCTGCGACAGGGCTTCCTTTTCTAAAAACTGACGATTGAGCTCGCCATTGGCGATGGCCAACTCGCGGGTCAGGCTCGCCACTTGATTTTGCAACCCGGCATAAGTTGCCGCCAGTTGCTCCGAAGCAAGATTGAACAGGGAAAACGCCTGCTCCAATTCTCGCGGGTCGATCGGTAATTGGGATTCCGCCACGCCTTTGACCTACGCCGTTAAATGTTTTGGGATTATAGCCACTCTGGCGCGGCAAGCCCTAATAAAACATGAGCTTAGTTAATTTCTGGTTCAGCAACCCCAATTAAAGTTTCTGTTAAGCCGTGCCGATAAACGGGCAAACCCGTAAAAAACACGGAAAGGATTCCTGAATGACGAACGCACTATCCAATTTGACCATTCGCACGAAATTGATCGTGCTGATCGCCTTCGCCTCGCTCATCATGCTCGTCATCAGCACCGCTGGATTGTGGGGCACCTACAGCGCGCAGAAAGCCGCGGAGTCGATTTACAAGGACCGCCTGGTGGCGATTCAAATGCTGAACGACATGCGCAACCACCAGAACCAAATTCGCATGTTATTGCTGCGCGCGCGCTTGGAAACGGATGCCTTCGAAATCATGGGCCTGACGGATAAAGTACGCAGCAGCATTTTCAAGATCGAGCAATTGCTCGAAGCCTACAATAAAAACAAGCCGGTTGGCGAAGAGAAAAAGCTGCTGGATGAGTTTGTGACGGCCCGCGTGAATTTCGGCCAAACCGGCGTCATTCCCATGATCGACTTATTGCAAGCCGAGAAATTTACCGAAGTCGACAAATTGCGGCGCGAAACCATGGACCCGGCGTTTCGCAAGGTGTCGGACGCCATCGATATATTAATCGCCTACCAAACCCGCATCGCCCAACAACAGTTCGAGCAATCGGTGAAGCAAGCTTCGGTACTGCGCATCGTGGCGCTAGCCACTGTCAGCCTTGGGGTCTTGCTGGCTATCTTGATGGGCGCGGTAATCGGGCGCTCGATTAATCGCGGCGTTTCATTACTGGAAAAAGGCGCCGCCCGGCTTGCCGAGGGCGATTTCACGAACAGCATACCGACCACGGGCGCTGACGAACTGTCCCGCGTCGGCGCCAGCTTCAACCAAATGACGCAGCATATCTCCGAGCTCATCGGCCAGGTCAACGTCGCTTGCAGCGTGGTGAACCAGAATGCCGACAATCTTTCGCATTCGGCTTCCCAGGTTGCGCAAAGCTCGCGCCAGCAAAGCCGGCGCGCCACGGAAGCAGCAGGCTCGGTGGAGCAGTTCAATAGCGCTTTTAAAGAAATCGCCGCCACGTCCGAAAGTATAGTCAGCGCCGTGAATAGCGCGCGTGAATTATCGAAGCAAGGCGACAAGGTGGTCGCCAACGCCGTACAAGGAATAGAAAAAGTGGCAAAAACCGTCAACGAATCAGCTGCTGCAATCGCCGACCTCGGCCAGCGTTCGAATCAGATTGGCCAAATTTTGTCCGTGATCAAGGATATCGCCGACCAAACCAATTTACTGGCCTTGAATGCGGCGATCGAGGCTGCGCGTGCCGGCGAACAAGGCCGTGGATTTGCCGTCGTCGCAGATGAAGTGCGCAAGCTGGCCGAACGCACCGCCAGCGCCACCAGCGAAATCTCCAGCATGGTAAGCGGAATTCAGGATGACACCGGACGCGCGGTCTTGACCATGCGCCAAAGCAGCGTTGACGTACAAGAAGGTGTGGCCTTGGCCAATCAAGCCGGGCGCGCACTGCAAGATATCGCGGGCAGCGTGGAACAGGTTGCGGAAATGATCGGGCGGATTGCGGATTCAACACAAGCGCAATCCAATACCAGCGAGGCATTCACGCGCTCGGTCGAGGAAATCGCACAGATGGCGGATGAAAACAGCAATGCGATCGAACACGCTGCATCCGCTTCGCAAGAATTAGTGAGCTGTTCGCAAAACCTGCAACACATCGTTAGCCGATTCCGTTTGCAGGCCTAAAGGAGCAAGTGACATGTTTGGTGGCAACTGGAAAAAACAATATGCAACGCTGCAACAGCAGATGGCGTCGATGCAGCGCGAGCGCGATCAACTCAATGCGGATCTGGCGGCTACGGCCTCGGAGAAGCATGCGCTTGAAAACCAGGTCGCCGAGCTTTTGACCAAGCAGACGATGTATGGCCGCATGTTCGACAGCATGCAGCAATTCGGCAATTCCTTTATCCAATTGCAAAGCTCCTTATCCGGTCTTGCTTCGACGATGAAAACGGAGCAGCAAAGCGCCGTGGAAGCTGCAAGCGCATCCAACGAAAGCCGCGAAGCCATGGCGCAAATCGCCTCGAATTTGCACAGCGTTTCGCAGAAGACCCAGCAGACCGCGCATAGCGTGGAAAACCTGCACGAGCGCGCCGGGCAAATCGGCGGCATCGTGATGCTAATCAAGGAAATTGCCGATCAAACCAACCTGCTGGCCCTGAATGCCGCGATCGAAGCGGCGCGCGCCGGCGAGCAAGGCCGCGGCTTCGCGGTGGTGGCGGATGAAGTGCGCAAGCTCGCCGAGCGCACCAGCCGCGCGACCAGTGAAATTTCCACCCTGGTGGCCAGCATTCAGGATGAAATCCATTCCGCCAAGACCCAAATGGAAAGCGAAGCCGGGCAATCCGACAGTTTCAGCCGCCAAGGCGAGGCCGCGACCGAAAGCCTGCATGGCCTGTTAAACCTGTCGCACAAAATGGAAGGTGCGATCGCCGCATCGGCCTTGCGCAGCTTTGTCGAATTAGCCAAGGTGGATCATCTGGTCTACAAATTCGAGGTATACAAAATCTTCATGGGCTTATCGCAGAAATCGGCCCAAGAATTCTCCAGCCACATGCAGTGCCGCCTGGGCAAATGGTATTACGAAGGTGAAGGCAAAACCGCTTATTCCAATCTGCGCGGGTACAAGCAAATCGAACAGCCGCACCGCTTGGTGCATACCCACGGCATCAACGCCATCGAGCGTTATCGCAACGGCGAATTCGATTCCGCCGTGCAAGCATTAGCCGAAATGGAACAGGCCAGCATGCAAGTGATCGCCGAGCTGGAACACATGGCGGAGGATGGCGAGAGCGATGTGCTTGCGCTATGCGACAGCAGCCACAGTCACCACTAAATAACATTACCAAGATGCACCGGAAAAAGGAGTTCTAGCATGTCTGACCTGATGAAGAATATCGATGGCCGCACCAAGTTGGCGGGCACCAATAAGCTCGAAATCCTGCTCTTCACCCTGGGCACGGATAGCCGCTCCGGCCGGCGCGAGACCTATGGCATCAACGTATTCAAGGTGCGCGAAGTGATGCGCGTGCCCGAAATTACACGCCCGCCGGAGTTGCCGCCCTCAGTGGAAGGCATGGTCAGCTTGCGCGGACAACTGGTTCCCATCGTCGACTTGGTTAAATACGCCGGCGTGCAAACCGAAACCAAGCCTGAAGTCATGATCGTGACCGAGTACAACGGCCACACACAAGGTTTTCTGGTCGAGGCGGTGGACACGATTCTGCGCCTGGATTGGTCCTCGATCCGCGTGCCGCCCGATATGTTTTCCTCGCACATGGGCGGGCTGGTCACCGCCGTCACGGAACTGCCGGACAACCGCTTGGTCATGCTCATGGACGTGGAAAAAGTACTGGCCGAAACCACTGGCGATGCCGACGATGAATTGATTTTCAGCCAGGTTAAACCCGTCACGCTGGAAAACCGCACCATCTTTTTCTGCGATGACTCACCCATCGCGCGCAAACAAATCGAACGCACCTTGAAAGTGATGGGCGTCAACTACCACTTCGCCACCAACGGCAAAAACGCCTGGGATGACTTGAAAAAAATGGCGGCGCATGCTGAAGCCTCCAACATCCCGCTCACGGATTTGATCCAAATGATTTTGACCGATGTCGAAATGCCGGAAATGGACGGCTACATCCTGACCAAGAATGTAAAAAGCGATCCGCGTTTCGCCCATATCCCGGTGATCATGCATTCCTCGCTATCGGGCATGTCGAACCAACAACTCGGTCGCTCGGTCGGCGTCGATGAATACGTGTCGAAATTCGAGCCGCAACGACTTTCCGAAACCATTAAACGCATTCTTGAAGGCAGTGTCGCGGCAGCGGCCTAACCCGGTAGACAGGACGATCACACCATGGACGCACAACACGCACTACTCGATTCGATTGACGCGCGCACCAAGCTCGCGGGCTCGAACAAAATGGAAATTCTGCTGTTTTCCCTGGGCACGGGGGAAGTCTTCGGCATTAATGTGTTCAAGGTGCGCGAAGTGTCGCAAACGCCGCCCATCACCAAAACGCCGAATACACCATCCGGCGTCGAGGGCGTGATTTCCCTGCGCGGCAATATCATTCCGGTGATTTCCCTCGCCAAGTTCACCAATTTAGAGGGTGCGCCAAGCGATACCGGCGGCACCATGATCGTCACGGAATTTTCGCGCCACACCCAGGGCTTCTTGGTGCATGACGTGGATCGCATCATTCGCGTCGATTGGGACAAAGTGAAGCCGCCGCAGAGCATGCTCATGGGCAGCGATGCGCTGATCACCGCCATCACCGAACTGCCCGACGGCAAGCTGGTTTCGATTCTCGACGTGGAGCAAATCTTGGCGCGCGCCATCGGCGTCGAGGAAATCCCCAATTTGGACAAGGTGCAATCGGAGCGCGAACACCTGGTATTTTTCGCCGACGACTCAACCGTTGCCCGCAAGGAAATCACCAAAGTGCTCGAAGGCATGGGCGTGAAATACCAGCAAGCCACCAATGGCCTGGAAGCCTGGGAAAAATTGCAAAACCTCGCGCAGCGCGTGCCCAATGACGGCTCGACCTTGAGCGATCAAATCAGCGTCATTCTCACCGATGCGGAAATGCCGGAGATGGATGGCTACGTGCTGGCAAAAAATATTAAATCCGATCGTCGTTTCGATGGCATCCCAGTGGTCATGCATTCATCGCTGTCCTCCGAAGCCAATCGGGCGATGGGTCAAAGCGTCGGTGTCGACACCTACGTCGGAAAGTTCGATCCGATCGTTCTGGCGGATACCCTGCGCCCATTTTTGGCGTGATGCTTTAGGGCATCGGATCATGCATGTAATAGGAGAAGTGAATGGCTGATACAAACTTAAAATTCCTGGTCGTGGACGATTTTTCCACGATGCGCCGGATCGTGCGCAATCTGCTCAAGGAGCTGGGATTTACCAACGTCGACGAAGCGGAAGATGGCGTGGCTGCGCTCGCCAAATTACGCAGCACCAATTTCGACTTCGTGGTGAGCGATTGGAATATGCCCAATATGACCGGGCTCGACCTGCTCAAGGAGATCCGCTCCGATGCCAATTTGAAGCATTTGCCGGTGCTCATGGTGACCGCCGAGGCCAAAAAAGAAAACATCGTTTCGGCCGCCCAAGCTGGCGCCAGTGGATATGTCGTCAAGCCGTTTACGGCGGCGACGTTGGAAGAGAAGCTCAACAAAATCTTCCAAGCAACCGGTAAATAAGGAGACGCACGTGAGTAATACACTAGCAGGAGATACCGACGACCTCGAGGCCTTGTTCGACAGCATCGTCTCCTCCAATAGCCCGGCCCCTGCGCCCGCGGTTCAGGTTGTGGAGCCCGCAGCAGTTCCGGAAGCGCATGCCGCAACTGAGCATCCCGCGTGCCCCGCCATCAATGAGCCGTATTACTCCCAGATTGGCCATCTCACGCGCAAACTGCATGACACGATGCACGAGCTGGGCTATGACAAGTCGCTCGAACAAGCGGTGGACCAAACTATTCCCGATGCGCGCGACCGCCTGGCTTATATCGCCACCTTGACCGAAAAAGCGGCCGATCGCGTGCTGAATGCGACGGATGTGGCGAAGCCCTTGCAAGACAGCATCGAGAACGGCTCCGCCAAACTCTCCGGGCAATGGGATCGCTTGTTTAAAAATGAACTTTCCATCGACGATTTCAAGCAGCTCGTCGGTGAAACGCGCAGCTTTCTCGATACCACCGCTAAAAATGCCAAGACCACCAATGATCAGTTGTTGGAAATCATGATGGCGCAAGACTTCCAAGACCTCACTGGTCAGGTGATCAAAAAAGTCATCGCCATGGCACAGGAAATGGAAGCGCAATTGCTGGCATTGCTGATCGAAAGTACCTCACCCGAGAAGAAAGCCGAGATGAATTCCGGCTTACTGAATGGACCGGTGATTAATGCCGAGGGCCGCAATGACATCGTTACCAACCAAGAACAAGTCGACGATCTCCTTGAGAGTCTGGGCTTCTAAATAACCGGAGGGCATGGCCCATGAGCGCGTTTGAAGGAATGGAGGAAATGCTGCAGGACTTCCTGATGGAAGCCGGCGACATGCTTTCCGATGTCGACAACAAGTTGGTTATCTTGGAGAAGTCCCCCAATGACCGCGAGTTGCTCAACGTCATTTTCCGCGGCTTCCATACGATCAAAGGCGGTGCCGGCTTTTTGTGCGCAACGCCCTTGGTGGAACTGTGTCACCGCACGGAAAATCTATTCGACAAACTGCGTAATGCGGAACTCACGCTGACGCCCGAAATCATGGACGTGATTCTGGCCGCAACCGGCATTGTGCGCGACATGTTCGGCGCCCTAGCCCAAGCGCGCATGCCGGATTCGGCCGAGCCGTCCATTCTGCAAGCCTTGGATGCCGTACTCTCGGGCGAGCAGTTGCTGATCGTTAAAGAAGCAGCCAAACCAGCGCCCGTTGCAGTCGTGCAAACACCCGCCGTAGTGACCGACGCTAGCGCTGCAGACGAAAACGGCCCCGATTGGCGCGTGCTCTATCACGCCCTCGTCGGCGGCGCCAAAGCGGAAGAAGCCGCGCCATCCGCCGCCGTTGCAGCACCCGTCGCTGCGGCGGTAACAAAAATTGAAACGCCGAAAGCAGCGGAAAAACCGCGCGCCAACACCCCGACAACCGCGACGCCCAGCGCAAAAGAAAACACCATCCGCATCGATACCACGCGACTCGACCAAGTGTTGAACCTGTCGGGCGAAATCGGCTTGACCAAAAACCGCCTGACTTGCTTGCGCTCCGACATCGTAGCCGGCAGAAGCTCGCCCGACACCCTAAAAGCGCTGGATGAGGCTGTCAGTCAGCTCGATCTATTGGTGAGCGACCTGCAAAACGCAGTGATGAAAACGCGCATGCAGCCGATCGGCCGCTTGTTCCAGAAATATCCGCGCTTGGCGCGCGACCTGGCGCGCAGTTTGGGCAAAGACGTCGAGTTGATCCTGGAAGGCGAAGAAACCGAGATCGATAAGACCATGATCGAGGATCTCAACGATCCTCTAGTGCATTTGGTACGCAATGCGGTCGACCATGGCGTGGACAGCCCCGAGGAACGCGCTGCGGCGGGCAAGCCGGCCAAGAGCGTGGTCAAACTCTCCGCACAACAAGTCGGCGATCATATCGTGATCGAAATCACCGACGACGGCCGCGGCATGCGCGCCGATGTTTTGCGCAAAAAAGCCTTGGATAAAGGTCTGATCGACGCCGAAACCGCCAACAGTTTGGATGAGCGGCAAAGCCTGAATCTGGTGTTCTTACCCGGATTCTCCACCAAGGACATGATCTCGGATGTCTCCGGGCGCGGCGTCGGCATGGACGTGGTCAAAACCAATATCACCAAGCTGAATGGCCGCATCGATGTCAAAACCGTGGTCGGTCATGGCTCCGTGTTCACCATCACCTTGCCGCTGACCTTGGCGATTCTGCCGGTATTGATCGTGCGGCTCGGCACGCAGCCGTTCGCGATTCCGTTGTCGATGGTGCGCGAAATCATGCCGATCAATCCGAAAGATATCCAACAAGTATCCGGGCGCGCCACCTTGGTGGTGCGGGAAGAAGTGCTTCCGGTACGCACCTTGGCCGGCTTGCTGGATTGGCCGGATACCGAATCGCCGGCTTTTGGCGTGCTGATGCAAGCAGCCGAAACCTCGTTCGTACTGGCGATCGACGGCTTTATCGGGCGCGACGATGTGGTGATCAAGCCACTCACCGACGTCAAACCACGCGGTATCGCCGGCGCCACGCTTTCGGGCGAGGGATCGGTGGTGCTGGTACTGGATATGGAAGAATTACTCTCATCCGACTCGAAAGAAACCCGAGCCACTTTATTCGCGCAAGCGAGTTGATTTGTGCCGCCGATAGACCGTAATCACGCAGGAGCAACGCCGTGAGCAGCAGCGCCAGTTTAAAACATTCGTTCAATCTCAACTTCGGCGGCGACACCGGTGATCAGCCTGGCGATCAGGTGTTCATTGGGCGCCAGCCGATTGTCGATGCGCAGCAAAAAATCATTGGTTATGAACTGCTGTTTCGTTCTAATGCCGAAGAAAATAACGCGCAAATTTCCGACGATTTCAGCGCCGGCGCGCAGGTGCTCATCAACACCCTGAGCAATATGGGTACCGGCTGGCTGCTGGGCGATAAGACCGCGTTTCTGAACGTCAATCAAGCCATGCTGAGCAGCGAGTTCATGGAACTGCTGCCCGCGCAGCGCATCGTGCTGGAGATCCAAGGCGAAATTACGCCCACCCCCGAATTGCTCCAACGCATGCAAGCGCTCAAAGCCCTGGGATTTACCTTTGCCTTGCATAGCCCGCAAGTCCAAGCCGCTAACTTGGAGCTGATCAAACTCGCGTCCTATGTCAAAGTCGATCTGCTGCACGTACCGAAACAGCAACTCGAAGAACTATCCATCGCGTTGAAGCAATACCCGCTTAAAATGATTGCTGAAAAAGTGGAATCGCTGGCCGAGTTCAAGCGCTGCAAAGAATACAAATTCGACTATTTCCAGGGTTACTATTTTGCGCACCCGGAAATTCTGTCGGCAAAAGTGATCAATCCGTCGCACGCACTGGTGTTGGACATCCTCAACAAAGTGCGCGGCAACCAAGATATCGCGGAAATCGAGCGCGGTTTCAAGCGCGATGTCGCGCTCTCATTTAAATTGTTGCGCTATATCAACTCCGTCGGGTTTGGCCTGTCCTGCGAAATTCAATCGATCCGCCATGCGCTCTCCATCCTCGGATACCAACAGCTTTACCGTTGGCTGACCTTGCTGATCGTCACCACCAATGAAAACTCCACTCCTTCGGCCTTAATGAAAACCGCCATTACCCGCGGCCGGCTCACCGAGTTATTGGGCCAGGACCTGATCGACCGCAGCGAGCGCGACAATCTGTTCATCGTCGGCATCTTCTCGCTATTGGACGCCATGCTGGAAATGCCGATGGATAAAGTGCTGGAGAAATTGACGCTGCCGGAAAATATCGCCGACGCGCTACTCAATCGCGACGGCATTTACGGCCCCTTCCTGTCTTTGGCCGAAGCCTGTGAGGGCGCAGAAATTCAACGCATCAATGAACTGGCCACCTCGCTCGCGATTGACCCCAATACCGTCAATGAAGCGCACCTGAAAGCCTTGGCTTGGGTGGAAGAACTCGGCGTTTAACTCCGGCCCGCGGCTAGCTAGCCAAAAAACGCATAGCACACCGCAATCGCCGCCACCACGCCCACGAAATCCGCGAATAGGGCGCACGAAATGGCATGCCGGCTACGCTTGATGCCCACCGATCCAAAGTACACCGCCAACACATAAAAAGTCGTTTCGGTACTCCCCTGAATCACCGCCGACAAGCGCCCGGCAAAAGAATCCGCGCCATAGTTGCGCATGGTCTCGACCATCATGGCGCGCGCGCCGCTGCCGGAAAAAGGCTTGACGATGGCCGTGGGCAAGGCTTCCACAAAGCGCGTATCCGCACCTACGCCTTGCACCAGATAGCGGATGCCATTCAGCAGGCTTTCCAGCGCGCCGCTTGCGCGCAGCAAGCCGATGGCGAGCAACATCGCAACCAAATAGGGAATAATGCCAACCGCGATTTGAAACCCTTCTTTGGCGCCTTCGATAAACACCTCATACACTTTGACCCGGCGCAGCAGCGCGCTCACGATAAACAGCACGATCAAGCCGAACAGCAAGGCATTGCCGAATACCGCGGATTGGTTTTGCATTTCAGCCGCCGGCAAGCTGCCAAAATACCAGGCCAAACCCGCCACGAACGCGCTCACCACGCCCAGATACGACAGCACCACCCAATGCAATAAATTAATGCGTTGCACCAGCGCAACCGCCAGCAAGCCGGCCATGCTCGAACAATAAGTCGAGATCAGGATCGGAATAAATACATCGGTCGGATCGTGCGCGCCGAGTTGCGCGCGGTAGGCGAAGATCGTGAGCGGCAGCAAAGTCACAGAGGATGCATTCAGCACCAAGAATAAAATCATCGCATTGCTGGCGGTATCGGGCTGGGGGTTGAGCGTTTGCAGTTCGCGCATCGCCGCCAGGCCCAAGGGCGTGGCGGCATTGTCCAGGCCCAATACATTGGCGGATAAATTCATCACCACCGCGCCCTGCGCCGGATGCTTGGCCGGCACTTCCGGCATCAAGCGCTTGAACAAGGGCGCGAGGGCTTGCGTGATGAGCGCGAGACTGCCGCCCGCTTCGGCCACGCGCATAATGCCAAGCCATAGCGTCATCACACCCGCCAGGCCCAGGGATATTTCAAATCCGGTTTTGGCCGACTCGAACAAGGATTGCATCAAGCTGATGAAAACCGTGCCCTGCCCCGTCATCACCGCTTTGGCCAGCGCAAAGGCGCAGGCTATCAAAATCATCCCCGCCCAAAGTGCATTCAGCATCTAAATCCGTTCTTATTTTAGAAAATCTTATGTACCGCCAAGACGCCAAGAGCGCCAAGGAGCCTCCTGGTTTTAAGCGCTTTTCCTTGGCGTCTTGGCGGCTAATGAATGCTTTTTAGAATTAACGCTCGGTTGCGCGCACCTGTCGAATCCACACCGTTTTCGCATTCACAAACTCGCGTATCCCCTGTTGCGACAGCTCCCGGCCAAAACCCGAAGCTTTCACGCCGCCAAACGGTAAGCGCGGGTCGGATTTAACCATGCCGTTGATGAAGGTGCAGCCGGCATGGATGCGCGTCGCCAATTGCTCCGCGCGCTCTATATCTTGGCTCCAGATGGAAGAACCCAGGCCGAAGCGCGTTTGATTGGCGATCTGCAAGGCATCTTCCTCGCTGGCGGCGCGGATCACGATCGCCACCGGACCGAACAGCTCTTCATGGTAAGCGCGCGTCTTATTCGTCACGTGATCCAGGATGGAGGCTTGGTAAAAGTAGCCGTTGCGCTCGGCGGGCTTGCAACCGGTGAGCGCTACAGCGCCTTGGGCAATGGAGTCGGTCACTTGTTGATGCAAGGTTTCGCGCAGGTCGAGCCGCGCCATCGGGCCGATTTGCGTGTCGTCTTGCGTCGGGTCGCCCAGTTTTAGCGCTTCCACTTTGCTGCGGAACGCTTGCAAGAATGCATCGGCAATTTCCGGCACCAGGATAAAGCGCTTGGCGGCAATGCAGGATTGGCCGCAATTCAGAAAGCGCGATTCCACCGCCATATTGGCCGTGAATTCCAAGTCCGCATCGCGCAACACGATGAAGGGATCGGAGCCGCCCAACTCCAGCACGCATTTCTTCAAATGCTGGCCGGCGCAAGCCGCGACTTTTCGCCCAGCCGCTTCAGACCCGGTGAGCGTCACGGCTTGCACAGCATGGCTCGCAATCACGTCCTGGACTTGATCCGCCTCAATCATCAGCGTGGTGAACAGGCCTGGCGGCAAACCGCCCGCACTAAATATAGCTTCCAGCGCCAGCGCGCACTGCGGCACGTTCGAGGCGTGCTTCAGCACCACCGCATTACCCGCCATCAGCGCCGGCGCGGCAGCCCGGAACACTTGCCAGAACGGAAAATTCCACGGCATCACCGCCAGCACCACGCCCAAGGGGTAATACGCGACATAACTTTTACCCGCATCCGTTTTCACCGCTTCGGTGCGCAAATAATCCTCGGCATGTTGCGCATAGAAGTCACAACCGGCCGCGCATTTTTCCACTTCGGCGCGCGCTTCGCGCAGCAGCTTTCCCATCTCTTGCGTAATCAAGGCCGCGTATTGGTCACGCTGCACGCGTAAATGAATCGCCACCTCGTGCAGCACTTCAGCACGGCGTGAAATAGGCGTCTGCGCCCAACTTTGCTGCGCGGCGCCGGCCTTTTCCAAGGCCCCGGCCAAATGGTTTGCATCCCAACTGGTATAGGTTTGCAGCACTTGGTTGTGCGCGGGATCAAGACTGACGTAGGGCATGGTGTGTTATCCTTATCGCCTGCGCAACATTGCGCCGCAGGCCTTAATATAGCAGGTATGAGCAGAATCCCTCAAAGTCGTATGGCCCCCTTCTCAGCACACTTTTTTTGCATCGGATTGCTGGTGCTGCAGTGCTTTTGGGTGCCCGCCTTCGCCGCGCCGGATGACGATTTTCTCGCCGCGCGCGACGCTTACAATGCCCATCATAGCGCGCGCCTCGACCAGTTTGCAGCGAAATTACAGCACCATCTGCTCGCGCCATTCGTGCAATATTGGCAACTTGCGCTGAATATCGATGGCGCGCAACCCGATGAAGTCCAAGCCTTTTTGGCGAAGAATAGCGACTCCTATCTGGCCGATCGCTTGCGCATGGATTGGCTGAAATCCTTGGGCCGACAAAAGCGCTGGGATTTATTCCTGGCGCAGTATCCGCAGCTGGTGAATGAGGATAACAATATCACTTGTTATCAGTTGCAAGCGCGGCTGGAAACGCTGCCGAGCGATCTTGGCCCACTCACGGAAGCCAAGCGCCTGTGGTTCACCGGCAGCGATTTACCCGATAACTGCAATCTGCTGTTCGAGCGCTTGGCTGACGAAAAACGATTGAGCGTGGAAGATGTGTTCGTGCGCCTGCGTTTGGCGCTGGAAGCCGGCAACGTCAGCGTGGCGCGTTACACCACGCAATATTTGCCCAGCAAATATCAAGGCAGCTTAAGGCCGCTCGAAGCCGTTGCCGAAAACCCCGCGCGCTTTTTGGAAAAAAACCTGCCCGATCTCAGCACCCGCGGCGCACGTGAATTGGCGCTGTTCGCGGTCTACCGAATCGCGCGCACCGATACCGATAATGCGATCAGCCATTGGGAGCGCATCAAAGCGCGTTTTTCCGCGGAAGACCAGGCGTATGAGGCCGGGCAAATTGCTTTGTATCTCGCGCGCCGCCACGCGCCCAACGCCCTCGCTTGGTACGGCTATGCAAAAGCAGCGCCCCTCAACGACTTGCAGCTAGGGTGGAAAGCGCGCGCCGCCATGCGCGCGCAAGACTGGCCCGCGCTACTCGCCGCCATCGATGCCATGACGGAAACCGAGCAGCGCCGCACCGAGTGGCGCTACTGGAAAGCGCGCGCACTGAAAGCCGATGGCCGGCCGGTCGCCGCCAATGAAATCTTTCTGCAACTGTCACGCGACACCAATTTTTACGCGCAACTGGCGAATGAGGAACTAGGCGCCGTGATCGGCCCAATACCGACCACCTACAAACCCACCGAGGCTGAAATCGATGCGATTGCAGCCGTTCCCGCCATTCAGCGCGCGCTGGCCTTATATCGCCTCAACATGCGCACCGAAGGCTTGCGCGAATGGACCTGGACCATCCGCAAATACGACGACAAGCAACTGCTGGCAGCCGCCGAACTGGCGCAACGCAACGACCTCTACGACCGCTCCATCAACAGCGCCGACCGCACGCAGCAACTGCACGACTTTAGCCTGCGCTATCCCGCACCGCACCTTCAAACCATGCACACATACACCAAGCCCTTAAACCTGGACGACGCCTGGGTGTACGGCTTGGTGCGACAAGAAAGCCGCTTCATCACGGTGGCAAAATCCAGCGTCGGCGCTTCCGGCATGATGCAATTGATGCCGGCCACCGCGCGCTGGGTGGCAAAAAAAATCGGCATGAAGGGCTTCCACGCCGGTGTAGTCAGTCAGCTCGAAACCAATTTTGCCTTGGGCACCTATTATTTAAAGCATGTCCAAGACCTCTTGAACGGCAACGCCGTGCTGGCCACCGCCGCCTACAATGCCGGGCCCAGCCGCGCGCGCAAATGGCAGGATGACAACCCCATGGATGCCGCAGCCTACATCGAATCCATTCCCTTCAACGAAACCCGCGACTACGTGAAGAAAGTCATGAGCAACAGCGCTTACTATGCTGCGCGCTTTGGCAATTCGCTTACTTCCCTGAAAAAACGCATCGGCATCATTCCCGGCAAACGCAACAAGGCTGAAGACCTCAGCGACGAGCCCTAAGGCGAGAATACATTTAACCGCCAAGGCGCCAAGAGCGCCAAGGAAAGGCAAGCGATTTAAGTAGCCACTATCCATTAAGAAAACTTCCGTACTCACGATTGATCTTCTTGGCGCTCTTGGCGCCTTGGCGGTTAGTGAGATACGCATTTAGGGCGATAGACGACAGATACTATTTAAATCATGCACCCACGCACCCATTGGGATATTTTCTGCAACGTCGTCGATAACTACGGCGATATCGGCGTGTGTTGGCGCCTGGCGCGCCAGCTCGCGAGCGAGCACCAACTTCAAGTACGTCTTTGGGTAGACGACCTGGCCAGCTTTGCCAAACTCGCGCCCGAGCTCGACCCCAGCAGCGCCTGCCAAAAACTGTGCGGCGTCGAAATTCGGCATTGGGCCTCGCCCTTTCCCGACACCGCACCGGCCGACGTCGTGATCGAGGCTTTTGCCTGTGAACTGCCCGATCACTACATCGCCGCCATGGCGGCACAAAACGAGAAGCCGCTCTGGATCAATCTGGAGTATTTGAGCGCGGAGGCCTGGGTTGGCGACTACCATGGCCTGCCCTCGCCGCACCCGCGCTTGGCGCTGACCAAATATTTCTTCTTCCCCGGCTTCACCCAACACAGCGGCGGATTGATCCGCGAAGCCGGCTTGCTGGCGGCGCGCGACGCCTTTCAAAGCGATCCACAAGCGCAAGCCGCTTGGTGGCAATCCCTGGGCGTCACGCCGCAGCCCGAAACTCTGAAGATTTCCCTGTTCGCCTACCCAAATGCGCCGATTGCGCCGCTGCTGGCCGCTTGGGCCGATTCGCCCACCCCGATACAGTGCTTCGTGCCGGAAACGCCGCTCAGCGCCGCCGTTGCCGCCGCGCTGGGCATTGCCGCGCTCGCACCCGGCCAACGCATCAGCCGCGGCAATCTGAGCCTGATCGGCCTGCAATTTCTGCCGCAACCGACGTACGACCGGCTGCTTTGGGCGTGCGATCTCAATTTCGTGCGCGGCGAAGACTCCTTTGTGCGCGCGCAATGGGCCGCCAGGCCTTTAATTTGGAATATTTATCCCCAATTAGATTCCGTACACCAGGAAAAGCTGGAGGCGTTTTTAGCGCTGTACTGCCGGGCAGCACCGGAAACAGCGTCCTTGACCGAACTTTGGCGTGCCTGGAACGGTCTATGCGCCGATCCAGCAGTGGCCTGGCCGGGCTTTGCCGCCACCCTGCCCGCCCTAAACCGCCATGCGCGGCGCTGGGCGGAAGGCTTGGAGCGGCAAACCGACTTGGCCACACAACTGGTGAAATTTAGTAAAAAACCGTTATAATGGGCGGTTTTCCCCATTTTCGTTTAAATAGGTACCGTTTATGAAGACCGCACAGGAACTGCGCGCTGGCAACGTTGTAATGATCGGCAACGATCCGTTGGTAGTGCAAAAAGCCGAATACACGCGCTCCGGGCGCAACGCTTCGGTGGTAAAAATCAAATTCAAAAACTTGCTCACCGGTTCGCCCAGCGAAACCGTGTACAAAGCCGACGATAAATTCGACCCCGTCACCTTGGAAAAGCGCGAAGCGACTTATTCCTACTTTTCTGACCCCATGTATGTGTTCATGGACGGCAATTACGAGCAGCACGAAGTCGAGTCCGACAGCATGGGCGACACGCTGCACTATTTGGAAGACGGCATGGCCGTTGAGCTGGTGTTTTACAACGAGAAAGCGATTTCGGTCGACATGCCGACTTCCGTCATTCGCGAAATCACCACCGAGCCGGCCGCACGCGGCGACACATCGGGCAAGGTGATGAAGCCGGCGCAAATTTCCACCGGCTTCGAAATCCAAGTCCCGGCCTTCTGCGAGACTGGCGACAAGATCGAGATCGATACCCGTACCCACGAGTACCGTCGCCGCGCCAACGACTAAGTTGCTTTGCATTGAAAATAAAACGGGGCCGAAAGGCCACGTTTCTATTTGCGTAGGCGAAAAAAACCTTCACCACGGAGTACACAGAGGACACGGAGTTTCAGGTTTGTTTTTCCTCCGTGCCCTCTGTGTACTCCGTGGTAAAAGATTTTTTTAAATCACCGCCTGCTTCAACTGTTCCAAGATCGCCGGATTTTCCAGCGTCGAAACATCCTGGGTAATTTCCTCACCCTTGGCGATCACGCGCAACAAGCGCCGCATGATCTTGCCGGAGCGGGTCTTGGGCAAGTTGTCGCCGAAGCGGATTTCGTCCGGCTTGGCGATGGGGCCGATTTCCTTGGCGACCCATTCGCGCAATTCGGCGACGATTTTTTTCGCGGCATCGCCTTCGGGGCGTACGCCTTTCAGCACCACGAAGGCGACGATGGCCTCGCCCTTGATCTCATGCGGCTTGCCGACCACGGCGGCTTCCGCCACCAGGGGATTGGCCACCAGCGCCGATTCGACTTCCATGGTGCCCAGGCGATGGCCCGAAACATTCAGCACGTCGTCGATGCGCCCCATGATCCAATAATAGCCGTCTTGATCGCGATGCGAGGAATCGCCCGCGAGATAGGTCTTGCCGCCCATCTCGGGTGGAAAATATGTATTCTTAAAGCGTTCCGGGTCACCCCACAAAGTGCGCAGTTGCGACGGGAAGGGGCGCAGGATCACCAAATTTCCGCCATGGCCAAGCTCCACCGCCCCGCCGTGCTCATCGACGATATCGGCTTGAATGCCGGGCAAGGGCAAGGTGCAAGAACCCGGCTTGGTCGGCACCGCACCCGGTAGCGGCGCAATCATGTTGCAGCCGGTTTCGGTCTGCCACCAGGTATCGACGACCGGGCAGCGGCTTTGACCGACGACTTCGTAATACCACATCCACGCTTCCGGATTGATGGGTTCGCCCACGGTGCCGAGCAGGCGCAGCGATGACAGATCGTATTGCTTCGGCAGATCGGCGCCGAGCTTGATCAAGGAACGAATCGCGGTCGGCGCGGTATAAAACGTCGTGACTTTGTGTTTTTGGATCAACTCCCAAAAGCGGCTGGGATGCGGATAAGTGGGTATGCCCTCAAACATCAGCATGGTCCCACCCATGGCCAAGGGGCCGTAGGCGACATAGGTATGGCCGGTGATCCAGCCCACATCGGCGGTGCACCAGTAGACATCATCCGGCTTGTAGTCGAACACCCACAGCATGGACAGCATCGCGCCCAATAAATAACCGGCGCTGGAATGCTGCACGCCTTTCGGTTTGCCGGTAGAGCCGGAGGTATACAAGATAAACAGCGGGTGCTCTGCATTCACCCAGACCGGCGCGCAAACATCGGACTGACCCTGCACCAGATCGCTCCACCGCACATCGTACTGCGGGTTCCACGCAGTCGCATTGCCGGTGCGCTGATACACCACCACCTTTTCCAAGCTAGGGCAGCCGCCCATTGCAAGCGCCTCATCCACGGCCGCTTTGAGGTGCACGCTCTTGCCGCCGCGCAAGCCTTCGTCGGCGGTGATTACGATTTTTGCGCCGGCGTCGACGATGCGCTCGTGCAAGCTTTTGGCGGAGAAGCCGCCGAACACCACCGAGTGAATCGCGCCGATACGGGCGCAGGCTTGCATCGCCACCACTGCTTCAATGCTCATCGGCATGTAGATAATGACGCGATCGCCCAGCTGCACGCCTAGCGTCTTTAAGCCATTGGCGAATTGGCATACGCGCTGGTGCAGCGCCTGATAGCTGACCGTGGTGACTTGGCCGTCGTCGGCCTCGAAAATAATCGCGGTCTTGTTTGGCTGGGTTTGCAGATGCTTATCCAGGCAGTTGGCGGAAACATTCAACTCGCCGTCGTAAAACCATTTGTAGAACGGCGCGGCGCTCTCGTCCAAGGTTTGCGTAAAGGGTTTGTGCCATTGGATCAGGCTGCGCGCACGGTTAGCCCAAAAACCGGTGTAGTCTTGCGCCGCTTCCTGGCACAAGGCTTGGTAGGACGCCATGCCGGAAACATTGGCCTGTTGTTGGAATTGGTCGCTCGGGGGAAATACCCGCGTCTCGGACAGAATTGATTCGATATTTGCCATCAGGGTCTCCAGTGGTTCTTGTTCTAGCCTAAACCGCTTAAAATTAGATTCTCTACTATCTTACCAAAAGATGCTACGCACCAATGCCCTCTCCCGACGCACGCATCGATAGCGCCTTACGCTTCACCCGCCATGGTCAGCGCCTGCTCGCCGCCGAGCCGGCGCTGCGCGACAACTTGCGTGCCGGACTGGATCGCCCTTTTCAGCGCGATGAGATGCAAGCCTTTCTCGCCACGCAAACCATCCACGGCGAAGCGGATCTGAAACGCGCCTTACGCACGCTCAAAAAGCACGTCACCCTGCGCTTGATGGTGCGCGATTTATCCGGCATGGGCGACCTCAGCGAAGTGATGAGCAGCATCAGCCAACTCGCGGAGTTGGCGATTCAAGAAGCGCTAAGACACTTGAGCGCATGGCAACAGCAAGCCTATGGCACGCCCATCGGCGAGGAATCCGGCACGCCCCAGGAATTGATCGTGGTCGGCATGGGCAAGCTCGGCGGCAATGAGTTGAACGTGTCGTCCGACGTCGACCTGATTTATATTTATCCGGAAGAAGGTCAGGCCAGAAAACTTTCCAATCACGAATATTTCACCAAGCTCGCGCAAAAGCTCACGCAGACCATCTCGGAACTCACCGCCGATGGCTACGTGTTTCGCGTCGACCTGCGGCTGCGGCCTTATGGCGACAGCGGCCCGGTGGTGTCGAGCTTTGCCATGCTGGAAGAATACTTCATCACCCAGGGTCGCGAGTGGGAGCGCTATGCCTGGATTAAAGCGCGCGCCTTGAGCGGCGATGCAGCAGGTCTGGACCAACTGGCGCGCCCTTTCGTCTACCGCAAATATCTCGACTATGGCGCGATTGCTTCGATGCGCGACCTGCACGCGCAAATCCGCCGCGAAGTGGCGCGCCGCGATTTGACGGACAACATCAAGCTCGGCCCCGGCGGCATACGCGAAATCGAATTCATCGCCCAAGTGTTCCAATTGATTCGCGGCGGCAAGGAAGCCGCGCTGCAATTGCGCCCAACGCGCGCCACGCTGGACCTCATCGCCGCACGCAATCTTTTGCCGCAAGCAACCGTGACGCAATTGCAACGCGCTTATGCGCTGCTGCGCAATCTGGAGCACCGGCTGCAATATTTGGATGATGCGCAAACCCAAGCCTTGCCCGCTGCCGAAGCCGACCGCGCACTCATTGCGCACGCCATGGGCGCCAGCGATTGGGCCACCTTCAATACGCTGCTTAGCGCCGAGCGCCAACTGGTCGACGAACACTTCGGAAAAATATTTTCCACCAACGAACAACCGGCCGATCAGGCTTCGCGCTGGCAAGCCTCTGCATGGTTCAATCATGAGGACCCCACGGCGAGCTTGGCGCCGCTGGGCTATGCCGACCCCGCTGCCGCTGCCGAACTCCTCAAACGTTTCAAGCTGAGCCAGCGCTACCGCAACTTACCCGCGACCAGCCAAGCTCGGCTCGACCTGCTGATGCCGCGCATCATCGAAGCTGCGGCACAGCATGGCCAGGCCAACGAAACGCTAGCGCGCATGATCGCCTTGATTGAAGCCATCAGCCGGCGCGAATCCTATCTGGCCTTGTTGACGGAGTATCCCGATACGCTCACGCATGTGGTGCGCGTTTGCGGCGCCAGCGCCTGGGCCGCGGACTATTTGACGCAACATCCGATCCTGCTCGACGAATTGCTCGACACGCGCACACTCATGGAGCAACGCGACTGGCCGCTGCTGGCACAGAAACTGCGCCAGGAATTGGATGACTTTCCCGATACCGAACGGCAGATGGACACCCTGCGCCACTTCAAGCATGCGCAAACGTTTCATCTATTGGCGCAGGATTTGGAAGGCGTGCTGAGCATCGAAAAACTCAGCGATGAACTCAGCGCCGTAGCCGAATGCGTGCTGGCGGAAGTATTGCGCTTGGCTTGGTTATCGCTACTGCGCAAGCATTCCGAGACGCCGCATTTCGCCATCATCGGTTACGGCAAGCTGGGAGGCAAAGAACTGGGCTACGCTTCCGATTTGGACATCGTTTTTCTCTACGATGACGCGCATCCGGACGCCGCGGAAACCTATGCCCGGCTCGCGCAACGCATCAATAGCTGGCTCACCACGCTCACCCCGGCGGGCATTCTGTATGAAACCGATCTGCGCCTGCGCCCGGAAGGCGCATCGGGCTTGATGGTGAGCTCGCTAGCCGCCTTCGAACAATACCAACAGGAGACCGCCTGGGTCTGGGAACATCAAGCACTAACCCGCGCGCGCTTCGTGGCGGGCGATGCGGCCATCGGCGTCCGCTTTGAAAAGATCCGGCGCAACATCATTTGCCGCACACGCGACACGACTGCTTTGCGCCAGGAAGTGCTCAACATGCGGCAAAAAATGCACGACGCCCATCGCAATACATCCGATCTGTTCGATCTCAAGCACGATGCGGGCGGCATCATCGATGTCGAATTTCTGGTGCAATATCTGGTGCTGGCCCACGCGCACCAACACCCACAACTCGCCGACAACATCGGCAACCTGGCGCTATTGATGCGCGCAGGTGAGTTGGGCTTGATCGTGCCGAATGCGGCGTTACAGGTAAGAGACGCTTATCGCGCACTGCGCCGGCAACAACACCGGCTCAGAATGCAAGGGATGGATAAGGCGCGAATAGCACCGGAGGAATTGTCAGCCCACATCAAAGCGGTCACTGATTTGTGGCAGGCTGTGTTGGGATAGGGAGCCATGCGGCTCATCCCACTCCACTACTTTTGCTATTTGATTATACATATGGATGGCTTATATCGACTGAACGGACGTTGTCTAGATTGGAAAGAACCATTCAACGTGGCGCTAAGCGGCTGCGCGCTTTTGCTCAGTTCCGCTTGAGCGTGGGTTATACGCTGAGTGAAAGGTTACGGAAGCCAGCGACATATTCGTTTAGGTAACTTTGGTCAATTTCAAAAGCTCCATTTATTCCATAACAGGTCGGATCGCCGGTAATTCTATCCCCGATCAGAAATTCTAGTTTCACATGTGGACCAGCAGTACGAAAGGTTAAATGCGAATCGTAGATACCTTCAAGGCTTGGCGTCAGGCTGCGGTCCGTGACAAAACGATCAAGATTTTCGGCGAATTGCGCGATGCGCAGCAATTGCATGTCGGAGTGCTTTGTGTGAAATGAGCTACACCCCAGCGTAATCAGTACCTCGATTTCAAAGCTAGAATACCCCGCCCCATCACCTTGGGGAGTAATGCTAAGGCAACACTTTTTGTTTGCAGAGATGATTTTCATACGGGTCAACGTTTGAGTTTAGCCGTCGCCGGAGTGCACAGCGCGGAGGGAACCCAAAAGCGCAGCTTTTGGGCGATTGGATTGCGGGTTAGGTGTCAAGGTAGCTATACCACAAATGTTCATTTTTTCGCATATATAAAATAACAGCCATGCGACGGTCTCCATCCTCTTCAAACTCTCGTTGCACCGATTTATAGGCGGCTTCAGCTGCATCAGTGTCGTCGGGTGCCAATTCACAAGAAATAAGTGCTGCTTTCAAGGCCGCAGTTTCTGCTGGCAATCCCACTCGCTCGTATGCGGAAATCACTAGTGGTAATTCATGAGATCCTGCGTTGGTAAGTGCTGTCCATCCGTCGCAATCGTAACCCTCCTCAAGACTAAATATTGGCCAAAGAATGTGGATTGCCTCAGGTAGCCGGCGTAGTGTCTGATTGGTAAGGGCACCCAGTTCAACTGAAAACACGACCGGAAGATAGTTCATGAAATCGTAAAAGAGATCATCATCCAGTTTCCAGAACTCTAGAGGAAATGGATTTTGTGTTTTTCGCTCTGGGTAAAAGTTGTACATGTATGTACGCAGAGCCTCAAGTGCGGAAACTGCAATTTCAGAGTTGTGATCGGTTGCCATGGGATCTTACCTTGATAGGTTTTATTGATTTAGTTGAAAACCGGTTCGGTTATTAAGGTATGCAAAAGGAGGCCAACGACAAATGCATTATGCCCATGTTTTGAAATGCCAGCTATGGCTGTGAGATGCGAACTGGGACGCTGAATGGCCGGCATGGGAAAACTGCTCTGGCGGCAGCCGGCACATTCCAGCCGGATTTCACAGCCGGTTATCATCTCAGCTGCAATACGTACGCCATCAATCGACCCCGGGCTGGCACTCAAAATTATCGAAAACTATTGCGTTACCGGTTGCTTCACCGCATAGGGACTGCTGTTGAATGCCGCGATGAATTCTTCAATATCGGCGCCTGAGATCGGCCCGATTTTGCGCCCGACGATTCGGCCGATGGGATCGAAGAAATAATAGGTGGGCGTACCGACGAACTTGCCGCCGCCGAAGCGCGGAACGACTGCCGCGTCCGGTTCGGCCAGCAAATTCACAAAAGACAAATGGTGCTCGGCGACGAATTGTCGCGCTTGATCGACGTATGACGCGCCATCGAGGGTGACACCAAGGACCATCGCGTCCTTGTCGTGATGCGCTTCGTGAAAGGATTCCATATTATGGATTTCGCTCGCGCAGATGCGGCAGTCGTGCGACCAAAAGACCACGACCACCCATTGCCCGTGACCGATGAACGCATTGACGTTGCGTGGTTGGCCGTGGAGATCGGGTAGTGCGATGTCTGGGACTGCTGCATGCGCGGCATGCAGCGCAAAGGCCAATACCAGGCTTAGCAACAAGTGCCGCATGCGAGTTTCCCCCTATTCGAGAGCTGCGCGTTTACGCCGCTTGCGCCGAACTCTTCACGCAATCTGCGATTTTATCCGCCCACTGCCGGACTTGCGTTCCATCCTTGCCTTCCACCATCACGCGCAGCACGGGCTCGGTGCCGGAGTTGCGCAACAACACGCGGCCGCTGCCCTTGAGTTCGGCATTGGCATCCACCAGCAAGGCTTGCACCGGAATGCTGTCGCGGAAATCGAAGTCCTTGGTGATCGGCACATTGATCATCACTTGCGGATATACCACAATTTCTTTGGTCAATTCCTTCAGCGTGCGCTTGCTCGCGCGCAAGGCATGCAGCACTTGCAAGGCCGAGATGATGCCATCGCCCGTGGTGTGCTTATCGCGGCAAAGAATATGGCCGGAAGATTCGCCGCCCAATAGCCAGCCCTTATCTTCCATCATCTCCAGCACATAGCGATCGCCGACCGCAGCCCGCGCAAATGGAATTTTATTTTTATCGAATGCATGCTCGATGCCCAGGTTGGTCATCGAAGTCCCCACCACGCCGCCTTTGAGCAAGCCTTGCTTGGCTCGATGGCAAGCAATGACGTAAAGCATGAGATCGCCATCGAATAGCTTTCCGTCGGCATCGACCATCAATACCCGGTCGCCGTCGCCATCGAAGGCGATGCCCAGGTCGGCCTGATTTTCACGTACCGCGCGCTGCAGCGCCTCGGGGTGCGTCGATCCGCAGTCGAGATTGATGTTGAGGCCGTCCGGCTTAACGCCGATCGCAATGACCTCGGCGCCCAGTTCATGGAATACCGATGGCGCAATATGGTAAGTCGCGCCGTGGCCACAATCCAACACGATGCGCATGCCGCGCAAATCCAGCTCGGTCGGATAGGTGCTTTTGCAGAATTCGATGTAACGCCCATCGGCATCTTCGATACGCCGCGCCTTGCCGAGTTTTTCCGACGGCATGCACACCATCGGTTCGTCCAGGCCCGCTTCGATGGCGCGTTCCACTTTGTCCGCCAGCTTCATGCCGCCGGGGCCGAAGAATTTAATGCCATTGTCGGGATAGGGATTGTGCGAGGCGGAAATCACGATGCCGGCTTGGCAGCGCAGCGCCCGCGTCAGATAGGCAATTGCCGGTGTCGGCATGGGGCCGAGCAACAGCACGTCAACGCCCGCTGCGGAGAGCCCCGCTTCCAGCGCCGATTCCAGCATATAGCCGGAGATGCGCGTATCTTTGCCAATGATGACCGAGGCGCGCTCGCCGCGCGCACGGCGATCGTTGGCCGCCAGGATGCGCCCGGCTGCATAGCCCAGTCGCATGACGAATTCGGGCGTAATCGGCTCTTCTCCCACCCGGCCGCGCACGCCATCGGTGCCAAAATACTTTCTGCTCATGCCATCCCCTCAACTGCGTTGACGATTGCGAGTGCATCACGCGTGGCTTTCACATCGTGTACACGTATTATTTTCGCGCCCTTCAAAACGGCCAATACTGCCGCCGCAATACTGGCGTGCACGCGTTCATGCACCTCCAAATTGGCGATCTTGCCCAGCATGGATTTACGTGACAAACCCACCAGCACGGGCACGCCCAAATCCTGCAAGACCTGAAGGTTTTGCAGCAAGGCGACATTATGCTCAAGATTCTTGCCGAAACCAAACCCTGGATCAATGACCAGCCGTTCGGGCACAATGCCCGCGGCCTGCGCCGCTGCGATTCTTGCCTGCAGAAAGTCGTGCACTTCCGCCACCACGTCGTGATACAGCGGCAATTGCTGCATGGTTTGCGGGTCGCCCTGCTTGTGCATCAGGCACACCGCGGCCTTCGACCCGGCCAGCGCCGCCAGTGCGCCGGGTTGCTGCAGGGCATTCACGTCGTTCACCATATCCGCGCCGGCAGCCAGCGCGGCACGCATCACGGATGTCTTTTGAGTATCGATCGATAGCGCAACGCCGGCATTCGCCAAGCCTTGCAACACGGGGAGCACACGCTTTAATTCTGCTTGCTCGGAAACCAGCGCCGCACCGGGACGCGTCGATTCGCCGCCGATATCGAGGATGTCGGCACCCTCTTCAACCAGTCGCAAGCCTTGTTCTATGGCTTGTTGCGGAGAATAAAAATGACCGCCATCGGAGAAGGAATCGGGCGTGACATTGACGATGCCCATGATAAGCGGGCGGGACAGATCGAAAGTGAAGCGGCCGCAGATTAGCATTAAGGACTGAGGGCTGAGGACTGAGTGGTTCGGGCTGGTTTTACTCAGTCCTGGCCACTCAGCCCTCAGTCCTGTTATTAAGCTTCTTCCGCCGGCTTTGCGGTGGGCGCAGGTGCGCTGGGCGGCGTGTTGCTCGGTGCTGGCGGCGTCGTCGACTGCGAGGGCTTGGGAGGCCGCGGCGCATGCCCGTCCATGATGTCTTGAATTTGGTCGGCATCGATGGTTTCCCATTCCATCAAGGCGTTCGTCATGACTTCGACTTTGGCGCGATTTTCTTCGAGAATGTTGCGCGCACGCGCATATTGCTCGTCGATAATGCGCCGGATTTCTTTATCCACTTGCTGCATGGTGACGTCGGACAAATTCTTATGCGTCGCAATGGAGCGCCCTAAAAACACCTCGCCCTCGTCTTCGCTATACACCATCGGGCCCAAGGCTTCCGACATGCCATAGCGCGTCACCATGTCGCGTGCAATTTTCGTGGCGCGCTCGAAATCGTTCGATGCGCCTGTAGAGATCGCGCCCACGAACAGCTCCTCGGCGACACGTCCGCCGAACAGCATGCAAATCTCGGACAGCATTTGATCCTGATACAGGCTAAAGCGATCTTTCTCCGGCAACGACCAGGTCAGGCCAAGCGCGCGGCCACGCGGAATGACCGTCACTTTATGCACCGGGTCGCAACCCGGCAACGTCATGCCGATAATGGCGTGGCCCGATTCGTGGTAAGCGGTCTTGCGCTTATCCTCCGGGCTAATCACCATGGATTTACGCTCAGCGCCCATGAAGATTTTATCCTTGGCGCGCTCGAAGTCATCCATGTCCACCAGGCGCTTGTTGCCGCGCGCCGCGAACAAGGCGGCTTCATTCACCAAGTTGGCCAGATCGGCGCCGGACATGCCCGGCGTGCCGCGCGCCAGAATATCGGCGCGCACATCGGGGGCGATGGGCACTTTGCGCATGTGCACTAAAATGATTTGCTCGCGACCGCGAATATCCGGCAGCGGCACCACCACTTGACGGTCGAAGCGGCCCGGGCGCAACAGCGCGGGATCGAGTACGTCGGGACGGTTGGTCGCGGCGATCACGATCACGCCCGCCGTACCCTCGAAGCCGTCCATTTCCACCAGCAATTGGTTCAGGGTTTGTTCGCGCTCGTCGTTGCCGCCGCCCATGCCGGCGCCACGTTGGCGTCCGACAGCGTCGATCTCGTCGATGAAAATAATGCACGGCGCGCTTTTCTTCGCCTGCTCGAACATATCGCGTACGCGCGCGGCACCCACGCCGACGAACATTTCCACAAAGTCGGAGCCGGAGATGGAAAAGAACGGCACTTTGGCTTCGCCGGCGATGGCCTTGGCCAGCAGGGTTTTACCGGTGCCGGGGCTGCCCACCATCAACACGCCGCGCGGGATGCGCCCGCCGAGTTTTTGAAACTTGCCCGGGTCGCGCAAGAACTCGACCAGCTCGGAAACTTCTTCTTTCGCTTCATCGCACCCGGCCACATCGGCAAAGGTAATGACGTTGGTGGATTCGTCCAACATGCGCGCACGGCTTTTGCCGAAGGAGAATGCGCCGCCGCGTCCGCCGCCTTGCATCTGGCGCATGAAAAATATCCATACGCCGATCAACAGCAACATCGGGAACCAGGAGATAAAGACGCTGGCCAGGAACGATTGCTCTTCCGGCGGCTTCGCTTCAACTTTCACGCCATTTTTCAGCAGGTCGTCCACCAGCCAAATATAGTTGGGTGCGAAGGTCACAAAACGGCTGCCATCTTGGCGCTTGCCGCGCAGGGTGTTGCCATCGATCTGCACTTCGGCGATTTGCTTGCCTTTCACGTCTTGCATGAAGGCAGAGAAATCCACCGTTGCAGCGTTTGTGTGCTTGGCGGTGAATTGCGAGAAAAGCGTCATCAACACGAGGCCGATAACCAGCCAGATAGCAATTGTTTTAAATGCGTTGTTCAAGACTATTCCTTAACGAGGAAAATACAATTTGGAATCATTCTAACCCTATTTAAAAGGCTTTGCTTAACCGTCTCGCGCCAAAAACCTACTTTGATAAGGTGTTTAACACAAATTTAAGCTTAGTCCATTGCGGTTGACTGTGATTCGACCTGCAGGCCCTTGCCCAGCAAATAAACTTCCTTGCTCTGCATGCGCGAGGCTTCCGGCTTGCGTATCAACACTTGCTTGAAGTGGCTGCGCATCGTCTTCAAATAACGATCAAAATCACCGCCTTGAAACACTTTCACCAGGAAACAGCCGCCCGGTTTTAAATGATTAACGGCAAAATCCAAAGCAAGTTCAGCCAAATAATAGCTTTTTGCCTGATCCGCCAACGGAATACCACTGATATTGGGCGCAATATCCGAAATAACAAGGTCAACGTTCTGACCACCCAGTTTGGCCTTCAGTTCAGCCAGCACGGCATCCTCGCTAAAATCCCCTTGAATGAAGGTCACATTGGGCAAACCCACCATTTCCAATAAATCCAGGGCGAAAACATGGCCGGATGCACCGACTTTCTGTGCCGCCACTTGCGACCACCCCCCCGGAGCGGAACCCAGGTCCACCACCCGCATGCCGGGTTTCAGCAACTTGTCCTTGGCATCGATTTCCAGCAATTTATAAGACGAGCGCGCACGATAACCGTGCTGCTTGGCTTGCTGCACAAAGGGGTCGTTCACATGCTGCTGCATCCAGGCTTTACTGGATTTTGTACGTTTCATGCACAAGCCTTATAGGTTAAACTGCCGCCATGAAAAAATTGACCCCGACGCAAATACGCTTCCTGCGCGCGCAAGCCCATCATCTCAGACCATTGGTATTGGTGGGTGATGCCGGTTTAAGCGACGCCGTCCTAAAAGAGATTGCCGCAACCATCAAGGCGCACGAACTCATCAAAATCAAAGTTGCGAATGACGAACGCAGCGAACGTGAAACGATGCTGTCGACGATTTGCGAAACCATTGGCGCAGCCGCGGTTCAGCATATCGGCAAAACCTTGTTGGTCTACAAACCCGCGGCGGAAGCAAAGATCAAGTTGCCGCGCTAAGCTGGGCGAGGCATGCCTCGCCCCTACGGTCGCTGCTTTGAAATCAAGAGCAGGCCGAGCAGGCTTTGCATGACATACAGAATGCTGGCAATTCCGTGCCAGCGCGCAAAACGGTCGGCCGCAACGCTTTGCATGACAGCCGCCGCCCCGCCTTCCATTTTTAATTTCTGGATGATGGGCTGGATGCCGAAATGCCCGATCAAGGTCAGCGCCAGCATCGCTAGCACAATCCAAAAAAACCACTGTTTGAAGGCGCGCGCGCCTTCGTTCGCCAAGCGGTAGATCAACAGGTAAATACCGCACACGATGCCGACATAGGCCATGATGGTGAACATCTTGCCTGCCAGCATGCCGGCGAGCTGTTTGTCCGTTAAGGTGGAAAACAGCGTCGGCGCAGCGATGCCGCCAATCGCCCACAGCGCACCCACCCATAAGGTGATTGCGATCAGGGATAAATTCAAGGTGAGGTTTTTCATTCGCCAGGCTAAGCCGGATGCATCTAGATGTATTGCACTTCTAGCACTTCATACTCGCGCACACCGCCTGGCGCTTGCACTTCGGCCACATCGCCGGGAAATTTGCCGATCAACGCGCGCGCGATCGGCGAGCTGATGGATATCTTGCCCAGCTTCAAATCGGCCTCGTCGTCACCGACGATCTGATAGCTGACTTTCTGGCCGGATTCCATGTCTTCCAATTCGACGGTCGCGCCGAATACCACATTGCCTTCCGCATCCAACAGCTTGGGATCGATGATTTGCGCGTTGGACAGTTTGGATTCCAGTTCCACGATGCGGCCTTCCACGAAACTCTGGCGCTCTTTCGCCGCGTCGTATTCGGCGTTCTCCGACAAATCGCCATGGGCGCGCGCTTCGGCAATGGCCGCGATCACGCTCGGGCGCTCTACGGTTTTGAGGTGATGCAGTTCCAGGCGCAGTTTTTCCGCGCCAGTTACCGTTAGGGGGACTTTACTCATCATGCACTCCTTTTCAGGTTTGGCTAGCGCGCTTTTAAGATCGCGTGCAAACCCTGTAAATCGAAAACATTCAGCTCGTTCATGTGGCGCATGCCGTTCACCGCGGCGCGCGCACCGGCCAAGGTGGTGTAATAGGTGACGCGGAATTGTTCCGCGGCTGCGCGAATCGCGTAGGAATCCTGGATCGCGCGCTTGTCTTCCACGGTGTTGATGATCAGCGCGATTTCCTTGCTCTTGATCATGTCCACGATATGCGGACGGCCTTCCGGCACTTTATTCACGATCTGCACTTCCAGGCCTTCGGCAATCAAGACATTGGCCGTGCCGCGCGTGGCACACAAGGTGAACCCGAGTTCCAGCAAGGCGCGCCCCACTTCTACGACCCGGGATTTATCCAAGGGTTTCACGCTGATGAATACTTTGCCCGACGCCGGCAGTTTGATCCCAGCAGCGATTTGCGACTTGAGGAAGGCTTCGCCAAAGGTGTCGGCCACGCCCATCACTTCGCCGGTGGATTTCATCTCCGGCCCGAGGATCGGGTCAACGCCGGGGAATTTGATGAAGGGGAACACCGCTTCCTTCACCGAGTAATACGGTGGAATGATTTCATGCTCGACGCCTTGCTGCTTCAGCGTCTTGCCCGCCATGCAGCGCGCGGAAATCTTCGCCAGCGGCAGGCCGCAGGCCTTGGACACGAAGGGCACGGTGCGCGAGGCGCGCGGGTTCACTTCCAGCACGTACACGGTCTCGCCCTGGATCGCGAACTGGATATTCATCAGGCCCACCACATTCAGGGCATGCGCCAGGCGCACCGTCTGCGCGCGCAATTCGGTTTGCAGCTCGGCGCTCAAGCTATAGGGCGGGAGCGAACAGGCCGAGTCGCCGGAGTGCACGCCAGCTTCCTCGATGTGCTCCATGATGCCGCCGATCAGCACGTCGGTGCCGTCGCAGATCGCGTCCACGTCGACTTCGATGGCGTCGTTCAAGAAGCGATCCAGCAGCACCGGGGATTTGTTCGAGACCTTGACCGCCTCGCGCATGTAGCGCTCCAGGTCGGCCTGCTCGTGCACGATTTCCATGGCCCGTCCGCCCAGCACATAGGACGGCCGCACCACCAAGGGATAGCCGATTTCTTCGGCCAGGCGCAACGCTTCTTCGCTGGAACGCGCGGTGCGGTTGGGCGGTTGCAGCAGATTCAAGCCGTGCAACAATTGTTGGAAACGCTCGCGGTCTTCGGCGCAATCGATGGCGTCCGGCGTGGTGCCGATGATGGGCACGCCGTTGGCTTCCAGATCGCGCGCCAGCTTCAGCGGCGTTTGCCCGCCGAACTGCACGATCACGCCCACCGGCTTTTCGATGCGCACGATTTCCAGCACGTCTTCCAGTGTCAGCGGCTCGAAATACAGGCGGTCGGAGGTGTCATAGTCGGTCGATACAGTCTCTGGATTGCAGTTGACCATAATGGTTTCGTAGCCGTCCTCGCGCATCGCCATCGCCGCATGCACGCAGCAATAATCGAACTCGATGCCCTGGCCGATGCGGTTCGGCCCACCGCCCAGCACCATGATTTTTTTGCGGTTGGTGGGATTGGCCTCGCACTCGTCCTCGTAGGTCGAGTATTGATAAGCGGTATCGGTGGAAAATTCCGCAGCGCAGGTATCCACGCGCTTGTACACCGGATGGATCGCCAAGTCCCAGCGGCGCTTGCGCACTTCATGTTGCGTCACGCCCAGCAGTCTGCCCAGGCGCCGGTCGGAAAAACCGCAGCGCTTCAACTCGCGCAAGGCGTCGTGCGAAAGATCCGCCAGCTTGCTGCCGGCCAAGTCCTGCTCGCGTTGGATCAAATCTTGAATCTGCACCAAGAACCAAGGATCGATATGCGTGATGCCATGCACTTCTTCCAGCGTCATGCCGCTACGGAAAGCATCCGCCACATACCACAGGCGTTCCGCGCCGGGGTTGCCCATTTCGGCTTCCAGCGTGTCGCGATCCTGGGTTTTTTCGTCGAAGCCATCGACCCCGACTTCCAGGCCGCGCAGGGCTTTTTGCAGCGACTCCTGGAAGGTGCGGCCGATCGCCATCACCTCGCCCACCGATTTCATTTGCGTCGTCAGGCGGTCGTTGGCTTGCTTGAATTTTTCGAAGGCGAAGCGCGGCACCTTGGTCACGACATAATCGATGGACGGCTCGAACGAGGCCGGGGTGCGGCCGCCGGTGATGTCGTTCTTCAATTCGTCGAGCGTATAACCCACCGCCAGCTTGGCCGCGACTTTGGCAATCGGGAAACCGGTCGCTTTCGAGGCCAGCGCCGAGGAGCGCGACACGCGCGGGTTCATCTCGATCACCAGCATGCGGCCATTGGCCGGGTTGATGGCGAACTGCACATTGGAGCCGCCGGTCTCCACGCCGATCTCGCGCAACACCGCCAGCGAGGCGTTGCGCATGATTTGATATTCCTTGTCGGTGAGCGTCTGCGCCGGCGCAACGGTGATCGAGTCGCCGGTATGCACGCCCATCGCGTCCAGGTTTTCGATGGCGCAGATGATGATGCAGTTGTCCGCCTTGTCGCGCACCACTTCCATCTCGAACTCTTTCCAGCCGATCACCGATTCTTCGATCAGCAATTCCTTGGTGGGCGAGGCCGCCAGGCCGCGCTCGCAGATCGCCACGAACTCTTCCGGGTTGTAGGCGATGCCGCCGCCCATGCCGCCCATGGTGAAGGACGGGCGAATGATGGTCGGATAGCCCACCATGGCCTGCACTTGCAGCGCTTCCTCCATGCTGTGGGCAATCGCGGCGCGGGCGCATTCCAGGCCGATCTTCTCCATCGCCTTCTTGAATTTCTCGCGGTCCTCGGCTTTGTCGATGGCCTCGCGCGAGGCGCCGATCATCTGTACGTTGTATTTTTCCAGCACGCCGTGGCGCGCCAGATCCAGCGCGCAGTTGAGCGCGGTCTGCCCGCCCATGGTCGGCAACAGCGCGTCCGGGCGCTCTTTCTCGATGATTTTTTCGACGAAGCGCCAGGTCACCGGCTCGATATAGGTCACGTCCGCCATGCCCGGATCGGTCATGATGGTGGCCGGGTTGGAGTTCACCAGGATGACGCGATAGCCCTCCTCCTTCAGCGCCTTGCAGGCCTGCGCACCGGAATAGTCGAACTCGCACGCTTGCCCGATGATGATCGGGCCAGCGCCGATGATGAGGATGGATTTTATGTCAGTACGTTTAGGCATAAATTTTTTTCACCGCTAAGGACGCGAAAGTTCGCAAAGGATTACTCTTGATTTTCCTTGGCGTTCCTTGGCGTCCTTTGCGGTTCAAGCTTTTCGCTCTTTCATCATGTCAACAAATCGATCGAATAAATACGCCACATCGTGCGGCCCCGGGCTCGCCTCGGGGTGGCCCTGGAAACTAAAGGCCGGCACGTCGGTGCGCGCCATGCCTTGCAGGCTGCCGTCGAACAGCGACACATGGGTCGGGCGCATATTCGCCGGCAGCGTCGCCCCATCCACCGCGAAGCCGTGGTTCTGGCTGGTGATCATCACGCGCTTGCTGTCCAGGTCTTGCACCGGATGGTTCGCGCCGTGATGGCCGAATTTCATTTTGACGGTCTTCGCGCCCGAGGCCAGCGCCAGCAATTGGTGGCCGAGGCAAATGCCGTAGATCGGGATGCCACTGGTGAGCAATTCGCGAATCGCGCTGATCGCATAATCGCAAGGCTCGGGATCGCCCGGGCCGTTCGACAGGAAAACGCCGTCCGGCTTGAGCGCCAGCGCCTGCTGCGCCGTGGCTTGCGCCGGCAGCACCGTGACCTTGCAGCCGCGCTCCACCAGCATGCGCAAAATATTGCGCTTGATGCCGTAATCGAACGCTACAACATGATATTTAGGCTTATCGAGCTTGGAGAAACCTTTGCCCAACACCCAGGTGGAATCGGTCCACTCGTAGGACCGAGCGCAACTCACTTCCTTCGCCAAATCCATGCCGGCCAGGCCAGGGAAGGCGCGCGCGCTGGCTAAAGCCGCCGCTTCGTCGATGTTACCCGCCATCAGGCAGCCGTTCTGCGCGCCTTTTTCGCGTAACAGGCGCGTCAATTTACGCGTGTCGATGCCGGCAATCGCCGGAATGCCGTGGCGTTTCAGGTAATCGCTCAAATTTTCCTGGTTGCGCCAATTGCTCGCCATCAGCGGCAAATCGCGGATCACCAGGCCATTGGCAAACACCTTGGCGGCTTCTTCGTCTTCCGCCGTGGTGCCGGTATTGCCGATATGCGGGTAAGTCAGGGTAACGATCTGCTGGCAATAAGAGGGGTCGGACAGGATTTCTTGGTAGCCGGTGAGCGCGGTATTGAACACCACCTCGCCGCTGCGCGTAGCTTCTGCGCCAATGGAAATGCCTCGAAAAATACTGCCATCGGCAAGGACAAGAATGGCGGGTAAGCGAGACAATGGCACGATAAGACTCCGGACACTAGATACACAAAGAAGCGGGAAGACTGGTTAGTCTTCCCGCTTCTTTAAGTTACCGAATTATAGCGGATTAACGCCGAAGCTTCAACGTGGGGGCGCTGCATGGCTTATTCGACCGCTTCTCCTAGCTCTCTCCCCCTTGTTCCCTGTTGGGGGGAGAGAGGGACGATGTGGCGCTGCGCGATTTATCTTAGGCCGAGCACATCCTGCATGTCATACAAGCCGGCACCCTTGCCGCCCAGGAAACGCGCGGCGCGCAAGGCGCCCATGGCGAAGGTGGCGCGGCTGGAAGCCTTGTGCGAAATCTCGATGCGCTCACCGATGCCGGCAAACAAAACCGTATGGTCGCCGACGATATCGCCGCCGCGCACCGTGGCAAAACCAATAGTGGACGGATTGCGCTCGCCGGTCACGCCTTCGCGGCCATACACCGCGCATTCGGCCAGGTCGCGCCCTAGCGCATCTGCCACCACTTCGCCCATGCGTAAGGCGGTGCCGGATGGCGCATCCACCTTATGCCGATGATGCGCTTCGATAATTTCGATGTCGTAGCCATCATTCAGCACTTTGGCCGCCTGCTCCAGCAACTTGAAGACGATATTCACGCCCACGCTCATATTCGGCGCGAACACGATGCCGATATCGCGGCTCGCGTCTTGAATGACTTGTTTTTGTTCCGGGGTAAAGCCGGTGGTGCCGATCACGATATTGGTCTTGTGCTTGCGGCACAGCGCAATATGCGCCAGCGTGCCTTCGGGGCGCGTGAAATCGATCAGGGCCTGCGTGCCTTGCAGCGCCGCATCGGCGTTATCGGTAATCAAGGCGCCGCAGGGTGCGCCCACCAATTCGCCGGCATCTTTGCCCAGCAGCGCGCTGCCCGAGCGCTCCAGCGCTGCGGCCAAGCGCATGTCCGGCGCTTGGTTTACGGCTTCGATCAAGGCCCGGCCCATGCGGCCGGAGCTACCTGCGATTGCGATATTAAGCATGATTAAATCCGCGGTCTTGAGTCCACTTGCGTGGTTGAAAACAGAAAAAACTAGAGGCCGACCTTTTCCAGCATGCGGCCAAAAAACCCTTTTTCATCCTCGGGCGGGAGCGGTGGCGCATTCGGGTCGTATTTCTGCAAAACGATTTCGGTCGGCGCCTTGGCCGGCTTCGCCGCCGCTTCTGCCCGATCTTGCTTGGTCGCGGCCACCACATCGCCGGCAACGCGGGTCAGCAGCTCATTCTCGAAAAACACCGTGAGCGTGCGATTTTCTTTAACTTTGCGGCCTTCCTTGACGGTATAGACATAGTCCCAACGGTTGGCATGAAACATGTCGGTAATGGGCGGCGAACCGAGCACAAAACGCACTTGCGCTTTGGTCAAGCCCGGCTTCAACTTCTCCACCATGTCCTGGGTAATGACATTGCCTTGCTGAACCGTGACCTTATACGGCTCGGGCAAATAGTTCAAAACCGGGTCGACTGAACACGCTGAAAGCAACAGCACGAGCATGGGAGCAAGAAGACGCATCATATGAGGGTATAAGAGAAATGGAATGTTTAATTGTGGGGCATTATAGCGCGAGCCAAGGCGCTTTGACACTCGAGCCAATCCGCCTTGACCTACCCCCCTCCCGCCAAAGCCCGTATCATAGGCGACTCATCATATAAGGACGCCCCACCATGAGCGACCCCAGCGAATTGAAAAGCGTCGGCCTCAAAGCCACGCTGCCGCGCCTGAAAATCCTCAGCCTGTTCGAGACCAGCGACGAGCGCCACCTCACCGCCGAAGACATCTATCGCGTTTTGCTCAACGATCACGAAGACATCGGCCTGGCCACCGTGTACCGCGTGCTCACCCAGTTCGAGCAGGCCGGATTGCTGATCCGCCACCATTTTGAGAGCGGCAAGGCGGTGTTCGAGCTCAACAAGGGCGGCCATCACGACCATCTGGTGTGCCTGCAATGCGGCCGGGTGGAAGAGTTTTTTGATCCCGAAATCGAAAAACGCCAGGACCAGATCGCCAAGGAACGCGGCTTCACCATCCGCGAGCACTCGATGTATCTGTATGTGGATTGCGCCAAGGCGCAGTGCCCGTATCGGACTTAGAATCACAGCATCTTAGACAGGCAAAACCGCTTCACTTTCTGAACTCGCGTTCCCCCTCCCAGGCAACCGATTGCACGGCGGCATCATATTTTTGTTGCCCCCAGCGGATGGGCGCGGACGGCGCCATATCAGCCCCTTTCACGGTTACGCCCTCGCCTGCACGAATAATTTCCACGCGCCCTGTAGCATTTTCCACATAGATTCCGGTGTTATCGAACAGCGCGACATCCAACGCATCGGAAAAATAAAACCCCGCCCAAAAATCCGTCCCACGCACTCCCATCGTTACCACATTGGTCCTTAACGTAAAGTCGCGCCCTTTCAACTTTGCAATTGCACCGGTAATCACGCGCATTGCCCCTTTCAGCAAGAATAAGCGCGCTTTTCCCTCGCCTGCCTGTTCCGAGTAACGGTAATCTTCGACTGTAAATACCGTGTAGGCTCCTAGCTTTAAAACACCACCGTCTGACATCTTCAAGCCCACACGCGCATTCTTTTTCGTCACGATACGGTCACCGACCAAGACTTGTTTGCCAACCGATAAAGCTTCAGTAAGCGCATTGCGCTGAACGCTTGCGCCTCCTTGAACATGGCTCACTATGCCCGCCACGGGCGATTCAGCGGCGCTCGCGCCCAAGGCCAACAAACTGGCTATGGCAAACGTTAGACCTGCGATGAGATTTTTGATTAGGTTCATTTAGAAACTCTCTGAAACTGTGTTAACGGTTAACGGAAATCATAAGGGGGGATGGAAATTAGAACAACTCCGACAACAGTATTGGGAGTTTGATCCGCCACCATTTCGAAAGTGGCAAGGCGGTGTTCGAGCTCAACAAGGGCGGCCATCACGACCCTCTGGCGTGCCTGCAATGCGGCCGGGGGGAAGAGTTTTTCGACCCCGAAATCGAAAAACCCCAGGATCAGGTCGCCAAGGCAAGTGGTCCGTATCGGACTTGATGCTGGCAACTCCTGCATCAAGTTTTGCGCCGCTGCACGCTGCGCAAATAAGCGCGCAACTTCGCCGGCCGCACCGGCTTATGCATTAGCGCATTGCCGCTGGCCTGGGCTTCGCGCAAGCGTTCGGGATCGGTGTCACCGGTCACGATAATCGCCGGGAGCACCATCCCAAATTTACGCCGCAGCGTCTCAATGGCCTGCGCTCCGGTCTTGCCCTCGCGCAAACGATAATCGCAAATAATGGCATGCGGCGCTTCGTGATTTTCCAACTTCTCCAGCGCCTCTTCCTCGGATACGGCCAAGATCGTTTCGCAACCCCAGCCTTGCAGCACTGCCTGCATACCCTCGCGCACCGCAGCTTCGTCGTCGATGACCAACACGCGCAATCCCGCAATGTCGCGCTGACCCAGATAGGGCGGCAGCGCTTCTGGATGCGCCATTGCAGCACGATCCCCCTTGGGAATCGCCAGTGTGAAACAGGACCCTTTGCCAAGCTGCGACTCCAACGCAATGCGATGCTGCAACAAAGCGGCTAGGCGTTTGACAATGGCAAGCCCTAAGCCCAGGCCTTTTGAATGATCGCGCTCGGGATTCGTGATTTGATAAAACTCACGAAATATATCCTCATGCTGGTCGCTGGCAATACCGACGCCGGTGTCGCGCACCGCAGCCAGCACCTCATCTCCTTGCTGCTTAAACAGCACTTCAATACCGCCGCTATTGGTATAGCGAATTGCATTGCTGATGAGGTTGCGCAGCATGGTTTCGAGCAGAATACGGTCACTGAGGACCAGCAGATCGCCCTCGGTCTTCACGGAAAAAGACAAACCTTTGGCCTGCGCTTGTGGCGCATACTCGGCCTCCAATACTTCAATCAAGTTTTGCAGCTCAAAATGCGTCTTGTCCGGCTTAATAATATTGGCATCTAACTTGGAAATATCCAGCAGCGAGACCAGCAACTGATTCAAGGCTTCAATCGAGCGCCCCATGTCGTCGAGCAATGCCAGCGCCTTGCTCTCGTGCAACTCCTGGCGCAGTGCATGGGCAAACAAGGTCAGCGCTTGCACCGGTTGCCGCAAATCATGACTGGCGGATGCCAAAAAACGCGTCTTGTCGCGGTTGGCGGCCTCGGCTTTTTCTTTCTCGGCGCGCAATTGCTCCACTAAGTCCAGGTTCTCGAAGCGCAGCCGGATCGACGCCAGCGCTTCATCGCGTGCGTTTTGCGCCACATGCACCAAGATCACCACGCCCATGATCAAGTTGATAATTAGTCCCTCGTAGGCCGCTTCGTTGGCCAGCAGCATGCTCAGGATCATCAGCGAAAATGTCGGTATCAGGAGCGCATAGTAGCTTTCGATCCAGTACGCATGAAAGGTAATGGAGCGGATGCTCAGCACTACCACCACGACCAGGATGAACACTTGCAAGGACGTTGAATCCGGCACAAAAAACAGCAGGCTGGCCCCGCCCCAAATAACGCCAGTGGCGAATGAAACATAAGTGTAGTAACGGCCCCAGCGCGGCGCTTCCGCCGGCGTTGGGCGCTGCCGCAGGTAAAGCTTGACCAGCGCCAACCCGGAAAAAATGTGCAGGTAAGCCACCACGCACCAGCCGATCAACAGCGCCGGGTTGATATGCCCCCACATCACCCAGACGGTGGTGACCGGCATCAAGGAAAACACCAGCCCTACACGCGACAAGCTGCGATACAGAATATCGATGCCCTGTGCCGTAATTTGCTGCGTGTAGGAATCTGCTGCGCTCGACCCGGAGGGGTTCAGCATTTTAGTCAGGAAGTTATTCAATGGAGGCCGCCTTCCAACAAATGAAAGCCAGGATTAGTGCCGCGCCAACATCTCCGCCGCATGCGCGCGGGTTTTCTCGGTAATTTCCACCCCGCCCAGCATGCGCGCAATTTCTTCCACGCGCGCCTGTTTATCCAGGGGTGCGATCCGCGACAGGGTCGCGCCGTTTTTGCTTTCTTTGGATACGCGCAAGTGATGGTGGCCTTGGGCCGCGACTTGCGGTAAATGGGTAATGCACAATACTTGGTGATGCGCGCCTAAATCCTTGAGCAGCCCGCCGACGATCTCGGCCACGCCGCCGCCGATGCCGACATCGACTTCATCGAAAATCAGCGTGGGCACCGCGGCCACATCTATCGTCGCAACTTGAATCGCCAGGCTGATACGCGACAATTCGCCGCCGGAGGCCACTTTGGCCAGCGGCTTGGGCGCCATGCCGGCATGTGCCGCGACCAGGAAATCTACGTTCTCATAACCATAACTCGCGCCCTCGGGCACGGGGTTCAGCGCCACTTCGAACACGCCGCCGGCCATGGCCAGTTGCTGTAGCGTGGCGCTGACTTTTTGGCTGAGTTTTTTTGCGGCTTGTTTGCGCCCGGCGGAGAGTTTTTTCGCCAGCTCGTCGAAGCGGGATTTCGCCGCCTGCTCTTTGCGCACCAAGGCTTCCGGGTCTGCGGTTTCGATCAGCGCGGCGAGGCGCGTATTCGCCGTCTCCAACAGGTCCGGCAACTGCTCGGGCGCAACGCGATATTTGCGCGCGGCGCTGTGAATGGCGTTGAGGCGCTGCTCGCAGTCGTTCAGCCGCTCGGGATCGAGATCGAGTTTTTGCAGGTAATGGTTCAGGCTGTGCGCCGCTTCCTGCAATTGAATCTCGGCCGGCTCCAGCAGTTCAATGGTTTCCTTCAAGCCGCTATCGTATTCGCGCAGTTGATTCAGCTTGGACAGCAAAGCCGCCAGCTGGGAGATCAGCGAGGCATCGTTCTCGGACAGGATTTCGACGCCGTAGCGCGCGCCGTCGATGAGGCTCACGGCATTGGACAGTCGCGCATGTTCATTCAGTAGTGCTTGCCATTCCTCGGCGCTGAAATTCAGACCGGCGAGTTCTTTCACACGCCATTCCAAATCTTCGCGCTCTTGGGCCAGCGCGACGGCATTGCTCTCGCCCGCTTCGCGCTGCTGTTTGAGTTCTTGCCAAGCGCGATATACCTCGGAAACTTGACGCTGCGACTCCGCCAAGCCACCGTAGCCGTCGAGCAAGGCGCGTTGTGCCGCTGCGCGCAACAGCGATTGATGTGCGTGCTGGCCGTGGATATCCACCAGCCATTCGCCCGCCTCGCGCAACTGCTGCAAGGTAGCGGCGTGACCGTTGATGAAAGCACGCGAGCGGCCATTGCTATCGACCACACGGCGCAACAGGCACTCGCCATCCTCGTTCGCCAGATCGTTTTCACTCAACCAAGTTTGCAGGAGCGGCAATTGGGATACATCGAATTGCGCCGCCAGCTCGGCGCGCTCGCAACCGGCGCGCACCACGCTGGCCTCGCCACGATCACCCAAGACCAGCGCCAAGGCGTCGATCAGGATCGACTTGCCGGCGCCGGTCTCGCCGGTGAGCACGGTGAAGCTGGATGCAAATTCGAGCTCGACGCGATCGACGATGACGAAATCCTTGACGGAGAGATGCAGCAGCACGGTATGTATATCCTAATCCGGGCGAGACATGCCTCGCCCCTACAAATGCTTTTACCTGACGCCTGAATCCCGACGCCCGACGCCTGTTTTAAAGCTTTTCGCCCCAATGCAGCTTCTGCCGCAGCATGTCGTAATAGCTATGGCCGCGCGGACGCAGCAGCAACAAGGAGTTTTCAGAACGGCGCACCCGCACGCGATCGCCCGGCTTCAATTCCAAACGGCGCTGGCCGTCGAAGTTGGCGTTGCAATCGTCCGCATGACTCACCAGCACTTCAACCTCGGCGTGGCTATTCACCGCAATCGGGCGATTGCTCAAGGTATGCGGGCAAATCGGCACCAACACCATGGCTTCCAGCGTGGGGTGCAGAATCGGCCCGCCGGCGGACAGTGCATACGCGGTAGAACCCGTCGGCGATGCGATCACCAGACCGTCGGAACGCTGGCTGTACACAAATTGGCCATCGATAAACACCTCGGTCTCGATCAAGCGCCCGGTCGCACCCTTGCTCACCACCACATCGTTGAAGGCGCGTCCATGAAATACCGGCTCGCCTTCACCGTCGCGCTCGACGGTAATATCCAGCAGGAAGCGATTCTCGGTGGTGAATTCGCCGGCGAGCATTTCTTCCAGCGTCTCCAACATGGTATCCACCGACACATCGGTCAGAAAACCCAGCCGCCCCTGATTCACGCCGACTACGGCAATATCGTAATCCGCGAGAATGCGCGCGACATTCAGCATGGTGCCGTCGCCGCCGAGCACGATCGCCAGATCCGCCACCTTGCCGATATCCACCAAGCGCGCAGAATCGAAGCCGGGGATGCCCATGCGGTCGGCGGTTTGCACCGTGAACAGAACCTTACAACCCTTGTTCTCGAGAAACTCGGCCAGACGCACGATCGGGCCGCTGATCTCGTGGGCGTTGTATTTGCCGATCAAGGCAACGGTTTGAAAGGGGAAACGCATGATGCCGGGATTATAAGGCTTTTTGGAAGCGCGCATGAACACCCCTACCCTAATCCGTCGAAATCAGTACAATGAAGCCATGCTCGATAAACGCTCGCAATTGCTGCTGAAGACCCTGGTGGAACGCTACATTGCCGAAGGCCAACCGGTGGGCTCGCGCACGCTCTCCAAATATTCCGGACTGGATTTAAGCCCGGCAACCATCCGCAACGTGATGGCGGATTTGGAAGAACTGGGCTTTATCGTCAGCCCGCACACTTCCGCCGGGCGCATCCCCACGCCGCGCGGCTACCGCTTGTTTGTCGATACCTTGCTCACGGTGCAAACGCTGGGGTCAGGTGAAATTCAGCAGCTGGAATCCCAGCTCAATGTTTCCGAGCCGCAGCGCTTGATCACCTCCGCCGCGCGCCTGGTGTCAGACCTCACCCAGTTTGCCGGCGTGGTGCTGGCCTCCAAGCGCGCCAGTGCGATTCGCCATATTGAATTTTTGAATTTGTCCGAACAGCGCATTTTGATGATCCTGGTCGCCACCGACGGCACGGTGCAAAACCGCATCTTGATGCCGGGCCAATCCTACAGCCCTTCCGAATTGATCGAAGCCGCCAATTTCTTCAATCAGCAATACGCCGGCCGCACGCTGGATCAAGTCAAAGAATCGATCCAGGACGAATTGAAGCAACTGCGCCAAGAAACGACCAGCCTCATGACCGCCGCGCTCGAAGCCGGTACCGAGGCCTTTAGCGAAACGCAAGAGCAGTACATCATCACCGGCGAAGGCAAGCTGCTCAACGTGCACGACCTCTCCAGCAACATGGACCAATTGCGCAAGCTGTTCGCCCTGTTCGAACAGAAAACCGCGCTGATGCAATTGCTCGCTGTGGGCCAGCGCGGCGAAGGCGTGCAAATTTTTATCGGCGGCGAATCCGGCGCCATGCCGCTCGACGAATGCAGCGTGGTCACCGCGCCGTATGAAGTCAACGGCCAAGTCATCGGCACCGTCGGCGTCATCGGCCCGACGCGCATGGCCTACGACCGCGTGATCCCGATCGTGGATATCACGGCGAAGCTGCTGTCGAGCGCGCTTTCGTACCATTAAGACGTGATTGGGTGAACGGTCATTGCATTGCTTCCAATCACCTAATCGCCTAATTACCCAATCACCTAAATACCGCGCATCATGCCTCGCTATTTGACCGAACCCCCACACACCCACGGCAGCATTCCCAAGCTCGGCATCTTGCTGATTAATCTTGGCACGCCTGATGCGCCCAGCGCCGCCGCACTACGCCCGTATCTCAAGGAATTTCTATCCGACCCGCGCGTAATCGAGATCCCGCGTTTGGTGTGGTGGCCGATTTTAAACTTGGTCATTCTTAACACGCGCCCGAAAAAGTCCGCGGAAAAATATGCGCAGATTTGGACCCCAGAAGGCTCGCCGCTGTTCGTGCACACGCAAAACCAAGCCAAGCTGCTGCAAGGCTATCTGGGTGAACGCACGCGCACGCCGTTCGTCGTGGATTTCGCCATGCGTTATGGCCAGCCCAGCGTGCAAAGCGTTATGGAAAAACTCAAAGCCCAAGGCTGCGACCGCATCTTGGTGATCCCGCTCTACCCGCAATATGCGGCAAGCTCGACCGGCAGCGCGCTGGATGCCGTATTCGCCGCGCTGGGGAAAATGCGCAACTTGCCCGCCCTGCGCGTGGTCAAGCATTATCACGACGACCCCGGCTACATCGCCGCACTGGCGCAAAGCATCAACGACTACTGGATGCAAAATGGCCGCCCGGACAAACTGGTGATGAGCTTCCACGGCGTACCGCGTTTCTCCCTGGATAAAGGCGACCCCTATCACTGCGAATGCCAAAAGACCGGGCGCTTGCTCGCGGAGCGATTAGGCCTCCAGCCTGAGCAATACACCCTCACTTTCCAATCGCGCTTCGGCCGCGCCGAATGGCTCAAACCCTACACCCAAGCCACGCTGGAAGAATTAGGGCGCAACCACACGCAGCGCGTGGATGTGGTGTGCCCTGGATTTGTGGCGGATTGCCTGGAAACCTTGGAAGAAATCGCCATGGAATGCCGCAGCGCTTTCCTCACCAGCGGCGGCAAGGAATTCCACTACATCCCCTGCCTCAACGAGCGCCCCGATTGGATGCGCGCCCTCACCGACATCGCGCTCGACAACCTCAACGGCTGGCTGGTGAATGACCCCGCGCAACTCAAGCAAAATGCCGAATTGTCGCGCGCCCGCGCCGTGGGCTTGGGAGCAAAAGATTAGGTAAAACAGCTTACAGCTTACTGCGCGCGCCCGAAGCTGTAGCGTATTTTCGAAGGACTGTTGAGGTCCGCCTTTTCCACCCAAGCCAGATGCAAATTTCCCGCTTCGTCCATCGCTAGACTCGGATCGGATTGCACGCCCGGACCCGAGGCGCCAGGCACCGCGAGGTCGTCGCTCCACCCGTCGGCATTGCGCCAGGATAACCACACATCGGGCGTGCCGTCGCGATCGTCGTCCCACACGACGGCGACGCGACCCGCGCGATTGGCGGCAACGGCCGGATGCCACTGCGCGATGTTGTTGCCGAATTCGTCCTGCACTTTTTCGTTGGCGCCGAAGTTGAAATTCGGGCTGCGCGCAAAGCCGCCATACACGTCGTAGCCGGACTGAAAGTCGCGCTTATCCGACCATACCGCAGCCACGCCATCGCGCCCTTGCGCCGCCAAGGCCACGCGCATGACGCCCGTGCCGCGACCAAAGCCGAAAGCCTGTCCGCGCCACAGCGCTTCGTTCAGCGGTTGCGGCGGCGCAATACGCGCGCCGCCATATTTGGAGAGCGCGGAATAAAGCCGCGTATGGCCGCCGCGCCGGTCTTCCCACGCCACGACGGCCCTGCCAGCGGATTCCACCGCGATGCTGGGATAGGACTGATCGCCCAGTGCGCTTGCATCCACCGTCACCGCATGCGCGGAGTGGATGCCGCCCTGCGCCGTCACGCTCAAGCGCGCCAGTTTGATTTGCCAATAGCGCGCGCCTTGCTCCGACCACACCGCATACAAATCGCCGCGCGCGGCGTAGCCCAAGCTCGCCTGCGTACCTGGCCCCGCGCTGAGCGCGCGCGGCGCAGCGAGGGCGGCGGATTTTGCCGCGAGGCTGCGCACCCAAACGCGGCCCCCCTCTTCCCAGGCCAATGCAAAACGGCCGCCATCCAAGCCGACGACCGCAGGCTCGGCGGCTTCCTGTTGCGCGCTCACTTGGAGCGCGTCGCTAAACTTCGGTTGGCCCGGCGCTTTCAGCGCCACATAGCAGCGCGGCACGCCATCGCGGTTGTCTTCCCAGGTCACAGCCACCCAGCCTGCCGAGACGGCAATACTCTTGCGCCCCGCCGACTCGATATGCACAAACACGCCTTGCGCGGCATCCCCGCTAACGGCAATCGGCGGTTCAAATTCCCAAGGCGCCGCTTGTACGTTGGCGCAGCACAGCAGCGCGCAAAAAAGCAGCGCGCGCATCAGGGCTTCCCTCGCAAAAACTCCACCAGCGTCTGCGTCCGGTAGTGCCCCTCCATCACGTAGCGGTCATAGTCGCGAAAATTCTGTACGGTTTGGATACCGGGAATGCGCGCGACCTCCTTGCCATCCGCATCCAAGTACAGGAACAGCGGCGTGGCAAACGCCTTGTAGCGCACGCCCAAGTCCGCCTCGGTAATGCGCTCGCCGCTGGGCAGGCGCAGGCGCTTGCCGCTCTCCGAATCCACATACACCAGCACATAGTCTTTGATGTATAAGGCGCGCAATTCGGGATCGACGAAAGTCTGCTTGTTCACCTGATCGCACCAGGCGCAGCCGAAGCGGCCGAAATATACGAACACCGGTTTGTGCTGTTCCTTGGCGAGGCGCAACCCCTGATCGAAGGTGACGAAAGGATAGTCTTGCGGCGGGTCCGCCAACGCACTACCGCACGCGAACAGCAAAGCCAAAAACCAAACGGTCATTCGGGTCATACCGATATCTCCTCTTGTAGGACTGCGCCAATCTACGCCTGTCGGAACAAATTATCCATGCGCGCCCTCTGCTCTGCCTGCAGTTGTTTCCGTTTCAGATTGAGAGGCGCAACGCGATGCGTGGTAAAAAGGGTTATGCTGTGCTCACCGTCACCCAACATCCAACCGAAAAGGATAGCAAATGGCCAAACCCAACTATGCGTTCGCTAAGCGTCAAAAAGAAATCGCAAAAAAACAAAAGAGTGAAGAGAAGCGCCGACTGAAAGCTGAAGTGCAGCAACCCCCAGCCGAAGATGCAGGCCAGCCGCAACTACCCGTGGACGAGAAGCCTGCGGTCTGATGCTCTCAGTCACCGCAGCAATTAATGCGCGTGCAGCTTTGCATAGGCCGCCAGCAGTCGCTGGTGCATATCGCATCCTTCCAAACCCAAGCCCGGCGAGTGCAAGCCGAAGAAGCGCTGCTCGCGCTTGAGCAGCGCTTGCGCTTGTTGCAGCGTGTCTGCGCCGTACAGTTGTTGCAAGGCAGCGGTGTACGGCGCGGCGTCTCCCAGATTCAGCAAGCTTTCGATACATAAGTAAACGCGCCGGCGCTGTTCGTTCAACTGCGCGAAATGGCGCACCCAGTCGCAACCTTCGCGAATGCCATCTTCGTCGCCGATGGCCAGCGCCAGCAGCAGTTTCAGCTCGCCCACGCGCAAGTCTTTCCACAGCGAATCGACATCGGGGGCGAGACCGATCAAGGCCGCAACCGGACGCTGGTCGGCGAGGCCGAGTTCGTTCAGCGTCTCCAGCAGGTCCTTGCATTCGTCGTCGTCCAAATCCGACAGGTGCAGAATCGGCGGACGGATGTCGTTGCCGACGCTGTTGTTTTCATATTCCAGATCGTCGATCGGATAAATCTCCGACATGCCGGGCACGAAAATGCGGCAGGCGTACACGCCCAAGTGCGTGTAATCCGCGACATAGATATCGCGCCCTTCGGCGTGGATGCGATCCACCAGCCAGGCATAGTCTTCCTCGGTGGTGTTGCTGAAATTCCAATCGCTGAAAGCAAAATCCGGCGTATCGCCGAGGAAGTTCCAGCTGATGATGCCGCTGGAGTCGACGAAGTGGATTTCCAGATTCTGCGCGTGGGCGATTTCGTCCAGATCGAAGCCCGGCTCGGGAAAGCCGCCTAATTCTTCCAGCGCACGGCCTTGCAGCAGCTCCGTCAAGGCGCGCTCCAGCGCGATTTCAAAACGCGGATGCGCGCCGAAGCTGGCGTAACAACCCAGGTCGTGCGGATTGAGCAGGGTCACGTTCATCACCGGATATTGTCCGCCCAGGGATGCGTCCTTGACCAAAATGCCGAAGCCGGCGGCGCGCAGTGCGTTCACACCCGCAGCGATGCGCGGATAACGCGCGATCACGTCTTCCGGCACATCCGGCAGGCATAGGCCCTCGGCGATGATGCGAAACTTGACGTAGCGCTCGAAGATTTCCGACAGCGCCTGGGTGCGCGCTTCATTGCGCGTGTTGCCCGCCGACATGCCGTTGCTGACATACAGGTTGCCGATGATATTGACCGGGAACCACACGCTGGCGCCGTCGCGCTCACGAATATAGGGCAACGCACAAATGCCGCGCTCGGCGTTGCCGGAGTTGAGGTCTACCAGCGCGCTGGCGTCGACCGCGCCATCCGGGTTGTAAAATTGATGCAGTTCCGGCGTCAGCAATTCTTCCGGCCAAGCGCCGTCGTCGTCATGCTGGAACCATTGCTCGCGTGGGTAGTGGGTGAACTCGCGCTTGGCAATCGCCTCGCCCAGATAATAGTGCGTCCAGAAATAATTGCAGGACAGGCGCTCGAAAAACTCGCCCAGCGCGCTCGCCAGCGCCGCCAGTTTGGTCGCGCCCTTGCCGTTGGTGAACATCAGCGGGCAATCGCGCTCGCTGATGTGCACCGACCAGATGCCTTCCACCGGATTGAGCCAGGTGCGCTCTTCGACCTGGAAACCCAAGGCCGCGAGCTTGGCCGTCATGGCGGCGATGGAGGATTCGAGCGAAGCATCTTTGCCCGTGATGAAAGTTTCTGTTTGCATTTGGGGATCCTGCTTTTGAAAGAGTAATAAATATGAAGCGCGCTATATAAAGACCGCCATTATCGCAGAAGCGCTTGCCTAATCTCGACACGCTCCGAATACCAGTTGCAAATATTGGGCTGGAAAGTGGAATTGCGAATAAACCGCCCCTATTTTTTAAAAAACCCTCGCCGCACTCTTGAAATGGGGAAATACACCCCCATTTGTGCCAAAGACTTTGGAGGAATGCATGTCGAATCAAGAAAATAGCGCAACACCCGAACAAACCCCGGAACATGCCGCAGCGCAGCCGGAAGTGATGCCCAGCCTGGAAGAAATGCTCCAGGCCGCCGAACTCAAGTCCCAGGAACACTACGACGCCTGGATGTATGCCAAGGCCGAGACCGAAAATATTCGCCGCCGCGGCCATCAAGAAGCGGAAAGCGCGCGCAAATATGCAGTGGAAGGCTTTTCCAGCGAATTATTGGCGGTGAAAGATGCCTTGGAAGCGGCTTTGGCCATTGAAAACACCAGCCTGGAGTCGCTCAAGAGCGGCGTCGAACTGACGCTGAAGCAACTGGCGACGGTATTCAGCAAGTTCCAGATTCAAGAAGTAAACCCGCTTGGCGAAAAATTCGATCCGCACCAGCATCAGGCGATGGCCATGGTGGCAGCGGATGCGGAGCCGAATACGGTGGTGATGGTGATGCAAAAAGGCTATGCCTTGCATGGCCGCATCCTGCGCCCGGCGCTGGTTTCGGTGGCGAAGGCCCCAGAAGCCTGAAAAGCCGCTTAAAAAACAGGGCGCTTGAAAATCCTGGCGCGCGCCCCACTTAACAAACAACATATTCTTTTTTAGAGGGAAATCATCATGGGAAAAATCATCGGTATCGACCTGGGCACGACTAACTCCTGCGTCTCCATCATGGAAGGCGGCAAGCCCAAGGTGATCGAAAACTCTGAAGGCGCGCGTACCACGCCGTCGATTGTCGCGTACGCCGACAACGATGAAATTTTGGTCGGCGCCGCCGCCAAACGCCAAGGCATCACCAATCCGAAAAACACGCTGTTTGCAGTGAAGCGCCTGATCGGGCGCCGCTTCGACGAACCCATGGTGCAAAAGGATCTGGGCATGGTGCCCTACGCCATTGTCAAGGCCGACAACGGCGACGCTTGGGTGGAAGTGCGCGGCAAGAAAATGGCGCCGCCGGAAGTCTCGGCGCAAGTGTTGCGCAAGATGAAGAAAACCGCGGAAGAATATCTGGGCGAGGAAGTCACCGAGGCGGTGATCACCGTGCCCGCTTACTTCAACGACTCGCAGCGCCAAGCCACCAAGGACGCCGGCAAGATCGCCGGCCTGGACGTGAAGCGCATCATCAACGAGCCGACCGCAGCCGCACTGGCTTTCGGCATGGACAAAAAAGAAGGCGATCGCAAGATTGCGGTGTATGACCTGGGCGGCGGCACCTTCGATATTTCGATTATCGAAATCGCCGAAGTCGAAGGCGAGCATCAGTTCGAAGTGTTGTCGACCAACGGCGACACCTTCCTCGGCGGCGAAGATTTCGACCAGCGCGTCATCGACTATCTGGCCGACGAGTTCAAGAAAGAGCAAGGCGTGGACCTCAGAAAGGACATGCTGGCGCTGCAACGCCTGAAGGAAGCGGCGGAAAAAGCCAAGATCGAATTGTCCTCGGCGCAGCAGACCGAAGTGAACCTGCCCTACATCACCGCGGACGCCTCCGGCCCGAAACACTTGAACGTGAAGATTACCCGCGCCAAGTTCGAGAGCCTGGTGGAAGAGTTGATCGAACGCACCATCGGCCCGTGCCAGATGGCGATCAAGGATTCCGGCGTGAAAATCTCCGACATCGAGGACGTGATCCTGGTCGGCGGCATGACGCGCATGCCGAAAGTGCAAGAGAAAGTGAAAGAATTTTTCGGCAAGGAACCGCGCCGCGACGTGAACCCGGACGAAGCCGTGGCCATCGGCGCTTCGATCCAAGGCGGCGTGCTGCAAGGCGAAGTGAAGGACGTGCTGTTGCTGGACGTGACCCCGCTGTCCTTGGGTATCGAAACCCTGGGCGGCGTGATGACCAAGCTGATCACGAAGAACACCACCATCCCGACCAAGGCGCAGCAAGTGTTCTCCACCGCGGACGACAATCAGACCGCGGTGACCATCCATGTGCTGCAAGGCGAGCGCGAAATGGCGACCGCCAACAAGAGCTTGGGGCAATTCAATCTCGGCGACATTCCGCCTTCACCGCGCGGCATGCCGCAGATCGAAGTGACCTTCGATATCGACGCCAACGGCATCTTGCACGTGTCGGCCAAGGACAAGGCCAGCGGCAAGGAAGCCAAGATCACCATCAAGGCCAACTCCGGTCTGTCGGACGAGGAAATTCAGAAGATGGTGCGCGACGGCGAAGCGCATGCCGAGGAAGATCGCAAGCAGCGCGAGCTGGTGGATGCGCGCAACCAATGCGACAACTTGATTCACTCGGTGAAGAAGACGCTCACCGAACAGGGCGACAAAGTCAGTGCCGAAGGCAAGGCTGCAATCGAAGCCGCGATCAAGGACGCCGAGGAAGCGCTCAAGTCCAACGACAAGGAAACCATCGAAGCCAAGATGAATGCACTGGGCACGGCCTCGCACAAGCTGGCCGAGCAAATGCAAGCGCAGGCGGCGCAAGCCGGCGCGGGCGCGGGTGCCTCGGGCAGCGGCAAGAAAGCCGACGACGATGTGGTCGACGCCGAGTTCGAAGAAGTCAAAGACAGCAAGTAAGGTGATAGGCGTGAGGGGTGAGGAGTGAAAACTTCTCACCCCTTTTGCCGTTTTACCTCCTCACACCTCACACCTCTCACCTAACGCCTCACCCACACCATGTCCAAACGCGATTACTACGAAGTCCTGGGCGTCAACCGCGACGCCTCCGAAGACGATATTAAAAAGTCCTACCGCAAGCTGGCCATGAAGCATCATCCGGATCGCAATCCGGACAGCAAGGAAGCGGAAGACAAATTCAAGGAGGCGAAGGAAGCCTACGAGGTTTTGTCGGACGGCAATAAGCGCGCGCAGTACGATCAATTCGGCCATGCCGGTATGGAGGGTGCTGCCGGTGGCGGCCAAGGCTTCGGCAATTTCGCCGACGCTTTTTCCGATATTTTTGGCGACATTTTCGGCGGGGGCGGTGGCGGCGGCCGGCGCAGCAATGTTTATCGCGGCGCAGACCTGCGCTACAACCTCGAAATCAGCCTGGAAGAAGCCGCGCGCGGCACCGAAACCAAGATTCGCATTCCCACCATGGAAGAATGCGATACCTGTCACGGCAGCGGCGCCAAGCCGGGCACGGAAGCCAGCACGTGCAGCATGTGCGGCGGCCACGGCCAGGTGCGCATGCAGCAAGGTTTCTTCTCAATCCAGCAAACCTGCCCCACCTGTCACGGCAGCGGCAAGACCATCACCAATCCTTGTACGGCTTGCCACGGCGCGGGCCGGGTCAAACAACACAAAACACTGTCGGTCAAAATCCCCGCCGGCGTGGATGAAGGCGACCGCATCCGTTTAGCCGCAGAAGGCGAGCACGGCATCAATGGCGGCCCAGCGGGTGATTTGTATGTGATGATTCACCTCAAGCAACACGCGGTGTTCAAGCGCGACAACGATGATTTGCACTGCGAAATGCCGGTGAGCTTCACCACCGCCGCCTTGGGTGGCGATATCGATATTCCGACCTTGGACGGCCACGCCAAAATCAAGGTCGACGCAGAAACGCAAAACGGCAAAGTGTTCCGCCTGCGCGGCAAGGGCATCAAGGGCGTGCGCAGCCAACAGCATGGCGATCTGTATTGCCATGTGGTGGTGGAAACGCCGGTGAACCTGAATGCGCGGCAGAAAGAACTGCTGCGCGAGTTGGAAGCGATCAGCCAGGGTCAGGACAACAATCCGCGCGCCAAGGGCTGGATGGATCGGGTGAAGGATTTTTTCGGGCAGTAAGCGTTTTTAATAGCTGACCGAATAGGCTTCGATCTTAATTCCGGAAACGTTGAACGCGGCGGGCGCCGCGACGATGCCAGCATCTGGCGGGAGGCGCTCCTGCGCTGCGCGCGTGATTAGGATATCCCCGGCATCCGCCAAATCTTCGCCGAGTTTGCTGGCGCGATTCACGCAATCGCCAAAAAAATCCTCCGCATGCGGCATCAGGATCTTGCCATAGTCGATACCGCAAGCAATCCGCACATCATGGTCATCATCGGTCAGCAGATTCACGGCATCGAAAGCAATATGCAGCGCAATGCAAGCACGGACTGCCTCTAGCGGTTCCGGAAACATCGCATAACAATTATCCGCCTCGAACTTGACTACGCTGCCGCCATGGCTCTTGATCACCGGCCCAGCCGTGAGTTGCATGCGGGTGATCATCGACAGGTAGTGCACGATGCCATAGCGTTGCGTGATACGCGAAAACCCGGACATATCCACCACGCAAACCGCGCACGTCGTGCCGTAGGCTTGCCAAATCTCTTCCTCCAACTGCTTGCTGCGCGCCGCGTCCGCTTCCTGCGCAAAACGCAGCATCAACTGGTGAAAATTTTTTTCCTCGTCGGCGTGCATCATTGCGCTGAATCAGAAATTGGGTTTAGGCGAAGCTTGTTGGTAGCGCTCTACGCCCGCCATGATTTCCGCCTTGGCGGCATCGGCGTCGACCCAGCCTTCGACTTTTACCCATTTATTCGGTTCGAGATCTTTGTAGTGCTCGAAGAAGTGCGACACTTGCCGCAGCAGCAGCGGCGATAAATCCCCAGGCTCATGCACATCTTTATAGATGGTGCATAACTTATCGACCGGCACGGCGATGATCTTGGCGTCGATGCCGGCTTCGTCGGTCATCTTGAGCATGCCGACCGGTCGGCAGCGCACCACCACACCGGTAATCAAAGCCACCGGCGTCACCACCAGCACATCCACCGGGTCGCCATCTTCCGACAAGGTATGCGGCACATAGCCGTAATTACACGGATAGTGCATCGCGGTCGACATGAAACGATCGACGAACATGGCGCCGGTTTCCTTGTCCACCTCGTACTTGATCGGGTCGCCATGCATCGGGATTTCGATGATGACATTAAAATCGTTCGGCACATCGCGGCCGGAGGTCACTTTATCCAGATTCATGCTTCAACTTCCATTTCAATATAAAAAAATCAATTTAACCGCCAAGACACCAAGAGCGCCAAGAAATCTCTGTGTGCTCCGAGATCTCTGTAGTAAATTTTCTTGCTTTTCTTCGCGTCCTTGGCGACTTGGCGGTTCAACAGATTGCGGGGTTAATCGCGCACCGCGTCCGCCCAGTTGTTCGGCGTTTCGTACAAGCGCACGCGCTCCAGGCGCAAGTGGTTGCCATACACATCGACATAAGCCGCGTCGAGAATTTTAAACGCCGCCAGGGCCAGGTTCTCGGCCGTCGGCACGCTGTCCATCACCACGGTTTTATGGCCCGGGATGCTGTTTAGAAATTCCAGCACCTGGGTATCACCGCGATAAACCAGAAATGCGTGATCCCACACATTGGCGATTTTTTGCAAGGCGATGTCTTTCACATCGGAAAAATCCATCACCATGCCTTGCTCCGAAGCGCCCTCGGTTTGAATCACTTCGCCCGAGAGCGTCACTTCCAGCGCATAGCGATGGCCATGCAGGTGCCGGCATTGGCTTTTATGTTGCGGAATACGGTGGCCGGCGTCGAATTCGAGTCTGCGGGTAATTTGCATTGAATAAAACCAGTGGAAAATTTGCGCAAGTATAACATTTTAAGCATTAACCCTTAGAATGTGCCTATGACCAGCCATGCTCCAAGCAAACTATCGATTCGCGATCACGACCGCGCTGCGGCACACATGACCTATGTTTACCCCGTCGTGTCGCGCCGTGCCGGCGGCGTTTCGGTCGGCATTAACCTGAATCCGAATAACGCCTGCAATTGGCGCTGCATCTACTGCCAAGTCCCGGATCTCAAGCGCGGTGCGGCCCCCGAGATCGATTTGAAGCAATTGGAAGCCGAATTAACGGCGCTGCTGCATGACATTGTGCACGGCGATTTTATGCAAACGCGCGTGCCGGAAGGCGCGCGGCGGCTCAACGACATCGCCCTCTCCGGCAATGGCGAGCCGACCAGCGCAAAAGCTTTTCCGGAAGTGATTCAACTCATCGGCCGGGTGATGAAACGCTTCAGCCTGGTCAATAAAATCAAATTGGTGTTGATCACCAACGGCAGCTTGATCGCGCGCGAACCGGTGCAGCTCGGCTTGAAACGCATGGCGAAATTAAACGGCGAAGTTTGGTACAAGCTCGACTCAGCCACCCGCGAAGGCATGGCGCGCATCAACAACACGCGCCAATCGCTGAAAAAAACCGCTGAACATATCGCGCTCGCGGCGGCGCTGTGCCCGACTTCGCTACAAACTTGCGTATTCGCGCAAAACGGTTTGCCGCCTTCGACGGCCGAACAACAAGCGTATTTGGACTTTCTAGCGCACTTGACCGCACAAGGCGTCAAACTGAATGGCGTACTGCTGTATGGAATTGCCCGGCCCAGCCTGCAACCGGAAGCCGCGCAACTCTCCGCCTTGCCCAAGGCCTGGCTAGAAGAGTTTGCGCATCAAATCGAACAAATCGGGCTCGCAGTACGCATAACACCGTAGCGAACAACAGACTTTATTCCGCTGCTTCCGGAGCCTTGCGACCGCCGCCTTTAGCCGCTTTTTTCAGGCTCTTATACAGGTCGGGGTGTGAGTCCTTCAGGTAATCAATAATTTCCAGATCTTCGCGCTTCAAGCGGCCGAGATCAATTTGCTCCACATGCACTAAACGCAGCAACTCTTTCACTGGCTTCGGCATTTTGCGGCCACTCTCGTAGCGCGAACCGCCGCTCTGGGTAACGCCGATTTTAGTCCAGAAATCCTGCTGATTGAGACCAAGCTTGCGCCGGACATCGCGTGGATTTGCAATTTTTTCGAGCAATTTCATACAAGTTTCCTTTTAAGTCGGGTTACATAAGCACGTTCTATGGTTTTGACATGCAAAAGCAGTGCCAGCTTTTTCACCGTTAACAATAAAATATTAGCATATGCCCCGATAATTTCTCTTATGCCTTAAATCAAAATGTATAAAGCATATTTCGTGGCACCGCTGTTAACGGTTCGAAACAAAATTTCTTTAAGCCTGGGAAACATGAGCGTTATGATTTCGACAAGTTGGTCAAAGCTTCGTCGATATGTGACCACATTCCGCAGTCTGCCTAAATTCGGTATAATTTCCGTTTTTTTGGAACACGCATGGCTCTGATCGTACAAAAATACGGCGGCACTTCGGTCGGCAATCCCGAGCGCATCAAAAACGTCGCACAACGCGTCGCCCGCTTCAAAGCGCAAGGCCATCAAGTCGTGGTGGTACTGTCCGCCATGTCCGGTGAGACCAATCGCCTGATCGACCTGGCCAAGACCATACAATCCCATCCCGATCCGCGCGAGCTGGACGTCATGGTGTCGACCGGCGAACAAGTAACCATCGCCCTGCTCTCCATGGCTCTGATGGAAATGGGGCTGAAAGCCAAGAGCTACACCGGCGCGCAAGTGCGCATCGTCACCGACGACGCCCATACCAAGGCGCGCATTCTATCGATCGACGAAGAAAACCTGCGCCGCGATCTTAATGCAGGATATGTGGCCGTCGTAGCCGGATTTCAAGGCGTGGACGAAAAAGGCAACATCACCACCCTGGGCCGCGGCGGTTCCGACACCACTGGCGTGGCGCTGGCTGCCGCGCTCAAGGCCGACGAGTGCCAAATCTACACAGACGTCGACGGCGTCTACACCACCGACCCACGCATCGTGCCCGAAGCGCGCAAGCTCAAGACCATCACCTTCGAAGAAATGCTGGAAATGGCCAGCCTGGGCTCAAAAGTGCTGCAAATCCGCTCGGTTGAATTCGCCGGCAAATACAAGGTTAAATTACGCGTGCTGTCGAGCTTCGAAGAAGAAGGCGAAGGCACGCTCATCACATTCGAGGAAGACGCCATGGAACAACCCATCATCTCCGGCATTGCATTCAACCGCGACGAAGCCAAGATCACCGTGCTCGGCGTGCCCGACCGCCCCGGCATCGCCTACGCCATCCTGGGCCCGGTGGCGGACGCCAACATCGATGTCGACATGATCATCCAAAACGTCGGCGCCGACGGCACCACCACCGACTTCACCTTTACCGTGAACCGCAGCGAATACGCCAAGGCCATCGCCATCCTGCGCGACGTGCAAAACACCATCGGCGCGCGCGAAATCAAGGGCGACGACAAGATCGTCAAGGTCTCCCTGGTCGGCGTCGGCATGCGCTCGCATTCCGGCATCGCCTCCACCATGTTTAAAACGCTCGCCGCCGAAGGCATCAACCTGCAAATGATCTCCACCTCCGAAATCAAGATCTCGGTGGTGATCGACGAAAAATACCTGGAACTCGCCGTGCGCGTGCTGCACAAGGCGTTTAACCTGGAACAGGCGGCGTAAAATAAGCAACCGAGTTTGACTGGGACAAGGATTCGCTAGTATCCTTGCGCCCTTTCGGAGAGATGGCCGAGTGGTCGAAGGCGCTCCCCTGCTAAGGGAGTATACGGGCTTAAACCTGTATCGAGGGTTCGAATCCCTCTCTCTCCGCCAGTAATGCAAAACGCCCCCTTGAGGGGCGTTTTGCATTACTGGCGGAGAGAGTTGGTACTTAGAGAAGCCTAAGGGTTCGACTAGCCGAGCACTGCTCGGCTGGACGCGCAAAGCGCGGTCTTTCGCCGCCAGCGAGCGGCGAAAGATGACGGGATCGCCGTAAGGCGAGACCGGCACAATCCCTCTCTCATCAAAATAGAAGAGTTTGCATGGGCTCCGTTTTTTAGTGGCGAGCGCTCAGTTCGAAAAGCCTCAACGCCCGACCCCTATTTTATTTCGACGTCATCACCCAAACCCCAGTCCACTCGCCTTTAGGTGGCGCAGCCTTGAGTTGCTCGCATCGCTCCAGAAACAACTTGGCGGCCTTGTCGTTAGGATTTAATTCCAGGCATTGCGCAAACTCCAAATGCGCCTTGTCCCATTTGCCCAGCCGATAGGCCAACAGGCCCTCTTTGAAAATTTGCAGACCTTCCGAGATATTCGGATAGCTCGTCTCGTCATGGAAATCCAGGATTTCATAAATACTGACCGGCTGCGTTTTGCCCTTCACCACGACAAAGTCGATCTCGCGCGCCCGATAAGTGCCCTTCAGTTTCTTGAAGGTCGATTCCGAAACCAGGATCTGCGCGCCATATTCCTTGCAAGCGCTCTCCAAGCGCGCCGCCAGGTTGACGCCATCGCCGATTACGGTGAAATCCATGCGCTTGGGCGAGCCGATGTTGCCGGATACCACCGCGTCGGTATTGATGCCGATGCCGATGCTGACCGGCAGTTTATCTTGGCTGAGGCGCTGCGCATTCCAGTCGCGCAATACTTGAATCATGGCAATCGCACAGCGCACCGCGCGATCCTCGTCGCTGCCGCTGTCGCCCAATATCCCGAAACTCGCCATGATGGCATCGCCGATGAACTTATCCAGCATGCCGCCTTCACGCTGAATGCAATCGACCATCAGCGTAAAATATTCATTCAACAGGCTGACCGTGCCTTGGGCGCCCAGTTTCTCGGTGATGGTGGTGAAACTGCGAATATCCGAGAACAGCATGGTCGCCATCAGGCTCTGACCGCCCAATAGCTCGGCGCCGCTGGCCAGCAGCTTGTCTGCGACATTGGGGTCCATGTAGCGCGACATGGTGGACTTCATGCGCTTCTCGCTGGTGATGTCCTCGATCATAATCATCGCACCCAGATGCTTGCCGTCCACGCTATTCAGCGGATAAGTGGTGACGTTCACCGACAAGCGCTCGCCGGCGGCCTCCATCTCGCCGTCGACCACGAACACCGGGCCGCGCACTTGGATCGCTTCCGCAATTTTGTCCAGAACCCAGGCATTGCCGTCGGTGAAATATTCGGCCGCTGCGTGCTGCAACAAATCCATGGCATTCGCCTGCAGGATGCTCAAGCCAGCTTGATTGCAGGTGACGATCTTGCCCGTATCATCCAGCGTGATCACGCCGGACGACATGCTCTCCAGCATGGATTCGTTGTAGTTCTTGATGTTTTGCACATTGGCGAACAGGGTCGCGTTCTCCAGGGCGATCGACGCCTGCGCGGTAAACGCGCGGAGCCGCGATTCATCCTCTTCGGTGAAGGTGCCGCCGCGCTTATTGAGCGCCTGGGTCACGCCGATGATCTTGCCGACCTGATTCACCACCGGCACACAGATGATGGAACGCGTGAAAAAGCCGGTTTTTTTGTCGAACGCCGGGTTGAAGCGCAGATCGGCATAGGCATAGGGAATATTGATGGTCTTGCCGGAGGTGAACACGGCGCCTGCGATGCCGAGATGATTGGGGAAGCGGATTTGCTGCACGCCCAGGCCCTGGCCCACCTCGGACCATAGTTCATTGGTTTTTTCGTCATTCAGGAACAAGGTCGAGCGCTCCGCGTCGAGCATGCGCGTGACTTCCTGCATCACTTTCTGCAACAACGAACCGAGCTTGATGTCGCGCGTCACCTCGGTGACCACGTTCAGGAATTCCATTTCGCGTTGGCGTCGCACCTGCATGTCCTCGACGAAACGCACGGCTTGCAGTGCGTGCGAACTCTGAGTCGCCAAGTCCTGCAGCAGGATCAAATCCTCGCGCGTGAAGCGGCCTTTCTTCTTGTTCAGCACCTGCGCGATGCCGATGATCTCGCCCTTGGCGGTAAACATCGGCACACACAGCATGGACTGCGTGACAAAGCCGGTCTGCTGGTCGATAGCCTGATTGAAGCGCGGATCCGCATAGGCGTCATGAATGATTTCCGGCGCACCGTGACTGAACACATAGCCGGCGATACCGCTGTTGCTGCTCATGCGGATTTCGCGTTGCAAGGCGCCCTGCGCAACCCGCGAATACAGCTCGCCACTCGTGGCGTCATGCAGAAAAATAGAACCGCGCTCGGCATTGAGCTTGTCTACCGCAATGTCGACAATGGCGCTGAACACTTGATCCAGGGACTGCAACGTTGAAACCTTGCGCGTCACGCTCAGCAGGAACTCGGCGCGCGCCAGCCGCTTGCGCAAGGCGCGATCGTTGGCGTTGCGTTTCACCGGCGGCTGATCGGCTTCTCGCGCGATCGCTTCCGCGACGACTTGCTCTATTGGCCTGGGTTCATTCATGACGCTTATTTTTTCATCCCATCGAGTTGATCGCGCAACACGCTGATGGTGCTTCTCAGTTGCATCAGCTCCTGCTGCATGAAACTCACGGCTTCCTGCTCGCCGTTGGCTGCATGCACATCTTTCAGATCCATGGCCTCGCGCAACGCAGCGGTCCCATGACGCAATTGCATGACTTCCGCATTGGCCTGTTTGCGCGCCTCGTTGACTTGCGCCTCCACGGCAGCCTGCGCCTTCTCCAATTCGTCACGCAGCGCGGCGATGGTCTGGCGCGCTTGTAAAATCTCCGCCTGCGCCCCGGCAACGGCGCGCTGAATATCATCTTGATGCTGGGCCGCCTGCAACTCCAGGCGATCGCGCATGGCCGCCAAGCCGCGCTGCAACTCGCGCAGCTCGGCCTGCACCGGGTCTTTACCCAACACATCCTGCCGCAGCAAGCGCTCCAACTCGGCGGGCTCTATGGCGTGGCGCTGTGCGCGCAGATCCGCGACGACGCGGCCGCGCAAGCCTTCGGCAAGCCGGCTGACGCATTCCACCTTGCCATCCGCCCTGGCCATATAATGCTGATCGGCATCCGCCAAGCACGGCACATATTGCCCGGTAACGTCTTCAAACAAGTTCACCCGAAACAGCAGTTCGCCCTGATCGCCGCACTCTCCATCGCTGACACTCTGATAACCGGCTTTCGCATACACGAAGTGGCGCCCGGCAGCGTGCCGATAGCCGGCAAAGAAACGCCCATCGCGCTTGTGATAAACATCGGCGTCGATCGGCCAACGCGTTCCGTCCGGGACCACTTCGACGAAGCGGTTGTCTGCCACACGGTAACGCTTGCCTGCGCGCATCAACTTCCAATCCACCACGGTGAAGCGATCCGGGGAGTGCGTCAGCAAGGTCCGTTCCGGATCCAGCGTGGTCTCGGGCAAGCCATGGTATTCGGTATGCACCACCCCATAGCGGCCGGTCACGTCATGCACCACGGCCGCGCCGTCGAAAGCCTTGATCGCGTCCTGATAGCGCGCCTCGCTCCACGTGCGCTCGATATAGTCGTTGATGTCGCCGACCAGTACCCCCGCATCGAGAAATTCCTGGCTGCTCAAATCGAATTGGGGCGTACGCTTTTCCTGATACAAGGACTGCCACAACGGCAGGTTATGCATGGTGTCCGAGCTGAAGATCAGCTTTTCGCCCCCGGCCTCGATCACCACACCGAAGTTGGGCAAGCCATGCCACACCGGCGCATTGATGATATGGATGGTGTAGCCATCGGCAATCAAAGGACGCGCATCCGCCTCGTAAAACACCGTGGCGGAAAATGCATAGAATGCCTCCGGCTCCACCCATTCTCCGCTCGCCGGATCGCAAAACAGCATGCGCGGCTTGTTGGTCTTAGGACTCAAGACGACCTTCGCCAAGCGGGGAGAAACCCGATTGCCATGCGCATCCACAACCAACCAGCCGCCCTGGTCGCCAACACCCGGCTCCCGGGCGATCCGATAGCGGGCACGCGGCCCGATCGGCACATGATCGATATAGTCCTCGTAGGCAATATCCACCAGCCGCTTCGATTGCGCATCGAGGCTGTGGTAGAGCGCGGGGCCCGCACTGGTTTGCACTTCCTTTGCAACGGTATCGGTGGTGATCAGCTTCAGCCGCTTGCGCAGTGACGGGGCATACATGTAATACAGCGCCACGTCGGTAAACCAGCGTTTATGATCGTCATGGCAATGGGTAATGATCACGCCATTGGTCTTTCCGATATTCTCGCCCCCAATCTGCTGAAACAGCGGCGCGCCGAGATCGATAAAATAGCTGTCGCCGTTGACCAGGGCTTGATAGCCGATACTCTTGCCCTGTTCAGAAAATGGGCCGTAGTCGCCAAGCACTACGAATTCAATTCCGTCTGACATAAAAAAACACCTTTAAACCAAATCTTTCTTCTTCTTTGGAAGGAAATGCCGCACTCCGCGCACTTCAATGCGTCGTCACATGCAGGCTTAAGCGATTGAATCCCGTAGATTTACTACGATATCGGCTATTTTACCGATTCCTTGACTGTTCGGAAGCTGCTTTATTTTGCGGATGTCGCGGCGAATTCTGGCGCCGCGCACGGGGTGACGCCGGATACGCCGCTGATGCTGTATAGCGGACGCCTGGTGGCGGGGAAAAACTTGACGCTCTTGCGCGCTGATTGCATCGCCATCCACCCCAACCAGCCGCGCGGCCTACTGGTGCGGGTGTTGGCGATGCGCGCATCAGCTATGTTTCTTTACCTTTTCTAACAGCTGCAACACTTCCGAGCGACGGCCTTGGTCCGCATCCTCGCGTCCGGGACGCGCCGGGGCGCTCAGCGCCTTTTGCAAATACTCGGCAGCCTTGGCGTACTCACCCTGCTCCTGCAAAAAATCGGCGTAAAAATAGTTCGGGTCAATGCCGTCCGGATTCAGCTTGAGCGCCTTCTCCAAATAGGCGCGCGCCTTCTTGTTATCGCCAAAACCGATGGGCCATCCGGGTACCTTGTAATACAAGCTGCCGAGCGAGGTATAGATCGAGCCGTTGAGCGCATCCGGCTTTTCCTTTTCCGCCTGCAAAAGCAAATCCCGCGATTCCTTCACCAGGCTCAGCGCACCCAGCCCACCGGCGAATTTGGCATAGCTGCTCAAAATAATGGCTTCCCATATCATCGGCTCAACCCGCCCGGCATTGGCCAGCGTCACTTGATGCGCTTTGGCTGACAGCTCCTTGAACGCGGCCTCCTTTTGTTTCTCCGGCACTTGGTAGTAGGCCTTGGCCCAAGCATGCTGCAAGTCCACGACGGCATCGGTGGCCGCATCGGCGCGCGCCGCGCCAGAACCGAGCAGCATCACGCTGCAAAAAAATACCAATGCCGATAAAACTTTACGCTGTACAGAATTCATTTTTTCATCTCCTTACTTGATGGATTGGGTAGCAAATTCGCGCATCTGCACGTTCTGCCGGCGCAATGCGATATCGACCAGCCGCGGCAGAATGGCGTTGATGCGCACAAACAGCGCTTCTGGCCAGCCCAGGTAATAGTCCTTGCGATCCTGCTCGATGGCGCGCACGATGCGCTCGGCTACCCAGTCCGGCTCGTCCGTGTTCATCTTGACGGCGGCCGCCATGCGGCTCACCGCACCCTCGTTAAGCGCCGTGCGGGTATAGCGCGGCGCGACGTAGGTCACCCCCACGCCGCTCCCTTCCAATTCGCGCCGCAACGCTTCGGAAAAACCGCGCATGGCAAATTTGCTGGCGGAATAACTCGCGAAGCAAGCAAAGCCGATGCTGCCGAAAATCGAGCCCACGTTTACGATGCGGCCATGCGCCTGGGCGATCATCGACGGCAGCAGCGCGCGCGTCAGCAGCATCGGCGCCAGCACATTGGTGCGCCATAATTTTTCCAGCTCCTGTGCCGACTCAGCGGCGAATTGATCAAAGTTCTGCATGCCGGCACAATTCACCAGCACATCCACCTCGCCTAATTTTGCGCGTGCTTGACGCGCCAATTCCTCGGTCGCGCCGGCTTGCGCCAGATCGCACGGTGTAGCGAAAGCGCGGCCGCCGGCGGTATTGATTTCCGCGCACAAGGCTTCGAGCTTGCCCTGGTTGCGCCCAACCAAGAGCAATATTGCGCCCTTCTTCGCCAGCGCCAGCGCCACACCGCGGCCGATGCCGCCGGTCGCGCCCGTGACCAGCACACGGTTGTTGGTAAGATTCATGCGGGGACCTCCTGTAGTGAACGGAAAATATCGCCATACAGGCGAAAGAACATTTTGGCGCGATGGATAATGCAATTCCGGTCCGCCGCGGATTCCAGACGGTTAACCAGATTGGCGTAAAAATGCAGGTGCTCCAGATCGAGCTCGCCATGGCTCGTGAGATACGTGAACGCCTGTTGCGGCAAGGCCAGCGCTGCTTGAATTTTCGCCGCCGCCTGGGTGGCGAGTTGCGTGCTGGTGCCTTCCAGCACAAACACCATGCCGAAAAAGCCCAGCGGATTGACGCGCGCGATGGTGTCATAGGCGTAGGACACCATCAGCTCGGTCTGCGCCGATGGCATGCCGTGGCGCACCGCTTCGCTGTCGCCGCCGCATGCGCGAATGTCGTTCAAAATCCATTCCTGATGCCCGATTTCTTCTTCGATGTAATGCGCGATGTCCGTGCGCAGCCATTCCTTGTCGCCGTCCAAGCGCGCGCCGCACGCCATGAGCAGCGGCACGGTATGCTTGACGTGGTGGTAGGCCTGGGTCAGGAATGCCACGTACTGCGCGCGCGTGACCTGACCTTGGAGCGCCGCATTGATGATGGGAATAGCTTGCAGGCGCGCCTGCTCCGCTTGGGTTGCTTGCTGCAACTCAACATAAAACGACATGCGTGTTTTCCTCGTAAAGCGCTGCGATCCTGTCGGCGTAAGCCGCGAAAATTTCGGCGCGGCGTAGCCGGCCATTGCTGGTGAGCTGCCCATTGCTCGGCGTGAAAGCTTGCAACGCCGGCAGCCATTTTCCGATCCGCGCATAATCGGGCAGCAATTGGTTGATTTGATCCACCGCCGCCGCGATGCTGCTGGCGCTGGCATTGGCGCGCGCCACGATCACCGCGCAGTTCCATGCCTGGCCTTCGCCGAACACCGCCGCTTGCGCAATCGCCGGATGCAAAGTGAGCTCGCGCTCCACCCATTCCGGCGCGACATTGCGCCCGAAGGCGGTTATGAACACGCTCTTCTTGCGGCCCGTGATGTGTAGATAGCCTTCCGCATCGAGAAAGCCGATATCGCCGCTGGGCCATGGCCGCACCGCGGCGCCATGGCCGAGATAACCGAGAAACACCGCGCCATCCAGCAGAATTTCGCCGTCTGCGGCAAAGCGCACGCGCGCATGCGGCAGCAGCTGGCCCACCGTGCCGCAGCGATTGTTGGCTGCGGTGTTGAGCGCCACCACCGACGCGCATTCCGAGAGTCCGTAGCCTTCGTACACCGGCAAGCCCAACTGCACGGCACGCGCCAACAAGTGCGGCGACACCGGCGCGCCACCCACGGCGACGAAGTGCAGATGTGGCGGCAGCGCCGCGCCGCCTTCCAACAGGGCGACCAAGGCATGCAGCATTTGCGGCGCGAGAATCGCGGTGCTGGCATCGAAATCGTGCAAGGCTTGCAGCATGCTTGCGGACTGCAAGCCGGCGGCGCCGCTGAGACCCACGCGCTGCAACGGCGGCACACAGCAGCAGGCGCCAGCCAACAGCGGCGCATACACCCCACCGATATTTTCCAGCAGCGTCGACAGCGGCGTCAGGCACAGGTGCCGATGTTGCGCGCTTGCACCGCTGGAATGCAGCAAGGAGAGCGCCACGGTTTCCATATGCGCCCGGCTCAGGCACACGCCTTTGGGATCGCCCGTGGTGCCGGAGGTATAGGTAATCTTGGCCGTGCCCTCGGGCAACGTCACATGGCGCACGCGCTTGGGCAAGCGCAACAGCGTCAAGCCATGTAACGCGCCGACTTCTTGCGCACCAATGCCGGCTTGCGTCAGCAGCGCCAATGCCTGCTGCGGCTGGTCGGTGAGCAAGCCATCCATTGCGCTATCGTGTAGCGCATGCAGCAGTTGCTGCGGCGAAAAAAACAAGGGCAGCGGCACGCAAGTGACCGCTCCGTGCAGTGCCGCAAGATCCGCCAATATCCAGGGGATGCCGTTATCCGCCAGCAGCCCGAGTGTCGTGATGCCGTGCTCGGCCAGGAACTTTGTGCCGGCCGCAAGCGCGTCCGGCAAATCGCCGTAGCGCAGCGTGCGCGTGCCGTCATACAGCGCAACGCGCTGCGGATCGGCTGCATGCTGATGCTGCAAGGCCGCGAACAAATCGCTCATGCGCGGTCGGCTTCGTCTACGCTGGAGATCGCGGCGCGCAAGGATTGGAACAACTCGTGCTCCAACAGCAATGCGCTATAGCCATGCGCAATGTCGCCCGCCATCACGACTGGCTTGGCTTCGTAGTAGCGCCCCCAATCGGCGCGTTCGCTGCTTGGCAAATGCTCCAAGGTGGCGGGGCCGAGCACCACCGGGCGCAGGCCAAGACGCTGAAAACCATTGCACAGCACAGTGGTGCCGGTGAAAACCACCCAACGGTAACCCGCCTCATGCAGCAGCGCGGTGAGCGCCACAATCAACAAGCGCGCCGCGCCAGGATAGCGCGCCGACAAATTACCGACTTCAATAATTTCCTCGCGCCGCACATCTTGCCCCAGGCGCTGTTGCAGCACCGCTTCAATCGGGCGATCGAGATAGGTTTCCAGAAACAGCCGCTCAGCGCAGGCTTCGCGCAAACCAAACGCCGCGACCATCTCCTGCCCGGCGTGCAGGCTCAGCAGACGCGGCATGAAGTGGCGAATGCGCGCGCCATGCGCCGCAGCAAAGCACTCGTGAATAAACTGTTGCGCCAAAGCGCGCGTGGCGTTGCCGTGCTCGCGCAGATCGAACAAACGCGCCAGCCGTTCCTGCAATTCGGCAGCGGGAGGGGTTTGAGTTTCCATGTCTTGCTGTAGCGGGAGCTGCGATAAAGTCATGCTTTGCCTTTCGGTCAGGTATGCACTGAAAGGGAATACAGCAAGGCGCGTTCCAACTCCTGTCCAGCACCAGAAGTATTTGGCTTATCAATTGATTGTTAAGGGGATATTGGCGAGCGACGGAAGGCCATAACGGGCGCCGAGGGGATTGAAGCAGCCTGCAAAATGCGGCAAGCGCGCAACTTCTTACTACAATTTTTGCAGGGGTAGCCGGCTTGTCCGGCGCGATCAGCGCCCGCACTGAATGCCGGCAACGTCCTCGCTGATATGGCCCGCAGGGGTAATCACCAAGATCACCTTGGCGCGGCCCGCCACATTGCAGTATGAAACATAGCCAACGGCATCCGGCGTCTCGGCCACGAAGCGCAACACGGCCTCTTCGGAAGACAGCACGAAGGGCGGAGAAATACCGTGGAAGTACAAATCGTTCCAATATTTTTCCAGCGCTTCCAATGAGGCGCCGAGCACGGCGTGGGAAAACGTGCGGCGCAAGGCGCTGGCGGCCGGCAAGTTGACCGGCTGGATGCGGCTGCCATCGGGCCAGAATAATTTCCTGCGGCTGTAAATCAGCGCCAGCTCATCCTTCTTGATGCTCTTGCCGTGGCCGGGCGCGACGATCACCGCAATCACGCCTTCGCCGGACGCCGCCAGCGCCGGCTGTGCCAGCCCCGCACAGCACGCCAAAAACGCCAGCCCAATGATGCGCAAGCGTAATTGCATCAGAACAGGACCGCGATCGAAGTGAAAAAGCCTTCTTGCGCGCCGATGCGATTGCGGGTGGCGTGGCTCACTTCCGCTTTCAGCACCACCGCCGGCGAGAGCTTGAATGCCAGGCCGATCAAGCCCAGATTCATCGACGGCGCAACCCCCGCCGGGTCGAACCACTCGTAACGTCCCACCAGATAGAGTCGCTGCGTCAGTGGCGCCACCCCTTGCACGAACAAGCCTTTTTCGCTGGCGATGCCGCCCTCATCCGACAAACGATAAATCGCTTCGGCGCTCAACTCATAACGATCGAAGGTGCGGAAATAATCGACGCCGAGCAGATTGCGATGATCGCCGGGCGAATTCCTTTGCTCGAAATTGGCGTAGGACACGCCGAATTCGCCCAAGCCATCCAAGGGTGTGCTCACGTGAAATCCAAGCGCTTCGGTAAACGGGTCGAGCTTGGGATTGGGCCGCCAATCATGGCCCGAAGCGGCATACACCGAATAGTCCAGCGTCTTGCCGAATGCCGGAACGGTGCCGTAAAGCATGGCGCCGGTGGCATTGGTCGGAAACGAATGTTCGGTGATCAACGGCCGCACCGTGGTCCATACCAGGGGATCGGCATGGATGGTGTTCCAGCGGCCAATCGGGGTGAGAAACTTGCCGGCGCGCAGATTCACGCTATCGGAATAATTGTAATCCGCGTACAAGCGCTCCAGCGTCAGATAGGCATGTTTGGTGGTGATGCTACGGCCTGGGTTCCAAATCAGGCTATCTTCCAGGTCCAGTTCGGAGAAAAATTTGAACTTGCCGTCACCTTCCCACCAGGCGAACAAACTGAGATCATTCACACCCAGGCGCGATGGCTTGTGCCGGTCTTTCTCGAAGCCGGCGCTGGTATAGCCGCCCAGCCGCAAGCCTGTCCCGGGCAGTTCCCAGCCCTGCCCCGGCTGGTAATCGGCAGTCGCATCGCCGTCGGCGCGCGCCGCATGAGGGGCCATGAAGATTAGCAACAACAACGATATCAGTCGTAACATGGCGTCAGCCTTTGGGCGCAAAACGCGCATTGTGCCACCGTCCACCGTTTTCTTATACCGCATAACTGTATCGTGACCATACGACGAACGCTGCTGATTGCCTTCCTGCTGGTCAGCGTCCTACCTTCCGCGCTGCTGACCTCGCTCGCTTTTTTTACGGCGGGCAACGCCATGCGCGAGCAAATCGGCCGCAGCTTGCAAGTGCAAGCCGCGACCGTGTCCGAGGCCATCGACAAGATGCTGTTCGAGCGCCTGCAAAATGCCGTCACCTGGCGCCAGCTGGAAGTCATGCAAGAAATCCAAGTCGGCGACATCGACAAACGTCTCGCCAAATTTTTATCCGATGTGCAATCCGGTTATGGCGACTTGTATCGCGAATTGTCTTGCACCGACCCGGACAACCGCATCATCGCCAGCAGCAATCCGCGCCGCATCGGCCAGACCTTGCCGCGCAGCGATGCCGGGTTGCAGGCCGGCCAGCAGGTATTGATCGGCAACCTCGCGCTATCGCCCGACGCCGCCGACGACGTGTTGCCGATTCACACCGCGATTCCTTGGCGCTTCAAATCCGGCCAAGCGGGAGAATTGCATCTGCTATTCAACTGGAACCAGATTTATCGCATTCTCGACCAGGCCGCCCAAGGCGGCCGCGTGGTCATGCTGTTGGACCAGCATCAACGCGTCATCGCCGCCTCGTCCACGCTGCGCCAGCAGGGATTCCTGCTGCGCACCCTGCCGGCATACTGGCTGCCCGACGCCAGCAAAGGCGGCATCACCGTTCTCAATGGCGAACCCTATGAATTCTCCAAGGCCATCGTCGGCTTCGATCACGCCAGCGGCTTCCAACATTTCCCCGGCTTCGGCTGGACCACCGTGGTGATTCAACCCAGCAGCGTCGCGCTGGTGCCGGTCAAGCACATGGCGCTGGTGTTTCTGATTTTGCTCGCGGTGACCAGCCTGTTCGCCGTCGCCTTGTCGTTCCGGGTCGCGCATCGCATCGCCCGGCCGATCGCCGCGCTGACCGCATTCACGCGCCACTTCATGCGCGAGAAATCCCTGCCGCCAGAACCCGCCGCGGTCGGCGGCGAAGTGGGCGAACTCACCCAGGCCTTCATTCAAACCGTGCAGGAACTCGACCAATCCCGACACGACTTGGTGCGCGCCTCCAAGCTCGCGGTGCTCGGCGAACTCTCGGCGGCGATGGCGCATGAAGTGCGAACGCCGCTGGGCATTTTGCGTTCCTCGGCGCAGATGCTGGCGCGCGAACCGCAACTCAGCCCGGAAGCGCGCGAACTGACCGGCTTCATCGAAAGCGAAACCGAGCGTTTGAACAAACTCGTTTCGACCTTGCTGGACAGCGCACGGCCGCGCCCGCCGGCGCTGCGGCCGTGCGATTTTCATGACTTGATCCGGCATTGCCTGAGCCTGCTCACCGGCCATGCGGAAAAGAAACATATCCATCTGCGCAGCCGACTGGACGCCAGCGATCCAATGCTGGCCTGCGACGCCGAACAAATGACCCAGGTGCTGCTAAACCTGGTGCTGAACGCGATCCAAATTCTGCCCGCCGACGGCACCGTCGAAGTGGCCTGCCATGATGCGCAGGATGCCGTGCGGATCGAGGTCGACGATAATGGTCCCGGCATTCCACTCAACGAACGCGCCCAAGTGTTCGACACCTTCTTCAGCCGGCGCGAAGGCGGCATCGGACTCGGTTTGGCGATCGTGCAGCAAATTGTCGCGGCGCATGGCGGAACCATCGTCGCCGGGGAAAGTCCACTCGGTGGCGCACGCTTTACCATTCATCTGCCGCGCAACACATCGGAGCATCCGTGAGCAACCAACGCGTATTGGTCGTCGACGACGAAGTCAAAATGCAGCGCGTCCTCGAAATCATGCTCAAGCGCATGGGGCATCAAGTCGTTTGCGCCGGCAACGGTCACGAGGCGCTGGCCGCGCTGGAACAAACGCCGTGCGACCTCATCATCAGCGACTTGCGCATGCCGGGCATGACCGGCATCGAATTACTGCAAGCCTTGCGCACGCAGGGCAACGACGTGCCGGTGATCATCATGACCGCCTACGGCACCATCGAAAGCGCGGTGGAAGCGATGAAGCTCGGCGCCTGCGAATACATCGTGCGCCCGTTCGATGTCGACGCACTGGAAATCACCGTCAAACGCATACTCGCCGCCGGCACCATACGGCGCCAGAACGATTTTCTGCGCAGCGAATTGGACAAGGGCTGGGGCGAATTCGTCGGCAACAGCGCCGCCATGCAACAGGTGTACGAACTCATCCGGCAAGTGGCGCCAAGCAAAACCACCGTGCTGATCAGCGGCGAAACCGGCACCGGCAAGGAGCTCGTGGCGCGCGCCATTCATCGCGCCTCGCCGCGCGCCGAGGCGCTATTCGTGCCGATCAACTGCGCGGCGATTCCGCACGACATTCTGGAAAGCGAGCTGTTCGGCTATGCCAAAGGCGCATTCACCGGCGCCGTGAAAGAACGCATCGGCAAATTCGAACTGGCCGATGGCGGTACTTTGTTTCTGGACGAATTGACCGAAATGCCGCTGGCCTTGCAGGCCAAGCTGTTGCGCGTGCTGCAAGAAAACGAGATTGAGCGCCTCGGCAGCAATCGCCGCATCCCCATCGACATCCGCATCATCGCCGCCACCAACCGCGATCCGCGCCAGGCCGTGAGCGACGGCCATCTGCGCGAAGACCTGTACTATCGCATCAATGTCTTCAACATCGCGTTGCCGCCCTTGCGCCAACGCAAATCGGACATCCCGGCCCTGGCGTCGAGCTTCCTGGCGCGCTTGGGCAATGGCCGCATCGATCACGGGGCGCTGGAAGTGCTCCAACACTACGACTGGCCGGGCAATGTGCGCGAATTGCAAAACGTCATCGAGCGCGCCGCCGTACTGGCGCAAGGCGCCATGATCACCCCCGCGCATTTGCCGCGCGAAATTAGCGAGCCGCCCTCAAGCAAAACCTCGGCAGCACCGCAATTCGCCTCCCTCGAACTGAACCCCGCCGTCGACCAGCTGGAAGAGGCCATGATTCGCGCAGCGCTGAACCAGGCCGGCGGCAATAAAACCAAGGCTGCGCGCCTGCTGGAGATTAGCGAGCGTTCGCTCTGGTACAAACTCAAAAAACACCAAATCGACTAAGCCAACCCCCGCCCAACACCCCCAAGCCACGCTTTCTATTGTAAAAAGCGCATCACTTGCATATAATCTCCCCCTCTCGCGCCCGTAGCTCAGATGGATAGAGTACTTGGCTACGAACCAAGGGGTCGGGCGTTCGAATCGCTCCGGGCGCACCAAACAACAGAAGGGCCTACAGAAATGTAGGCTCTTTTGCTTTTTGCACTGTGACATTTTTGTGACGTGCTTGCTCGTAAGAACCAGCTTGTGCCCCCTCCCCCGCCTCGTTAAGCTTGCTCGACATATAGCCCAAGAGACAAACCATGCTTCGATTCTTTTGCATTTTTACTGCCATATTGGTTTCTGCCGTAGCACACGCACAGACCATCAATACATGCACTGATGCTAAAGGCAAGGTGACTTTAACTGAGTCCAGCTGCGCTAAGCTGGGTTTACGCAGTAAATCCACCAGCTACTACCAACCAAGCTCGCAGGAAGACCTGGAAGTGGCCAGGCGTGAAAGAGAAATAACATTAGGAAAAGGTCGGGCTTTAGATCAAAGGACTTCTCAACAAACTACGCCCCGCACAGCTACGAGCCTTGAGATAGGCACTCCCCAACCTACTGCAAGCCTAAAGCGTCAGGAATGCACATCGATTGACAATGAAATAGCCGCTATCAAAGTGCAACAACGCAGCTACTCCTATCCTTATCTCACCGAGAGAAAGCGCAAGCTCGAAGATCTAAGATTCGAGAAGCAATGCCACCATTCAGATTAGGCTGGGATCAGCTGATTTCTTCATTTCCCTCGTTACTATCCACGCAAACCATCACCATCATCATAGCGATGGCAAATTGTTCGCTAAATTTCCCAGTTCATTATTAATAATCAATTAACAATATTGAACAGCATGAGATTCCTATATGGAGCTCCAACACATTGCTGACCTTGATCAAGCCATAGTAGCCGTGCGCGCCAGTGCCCCCTGACAATATAGCGACTATCAGCAAAAACAAGCCGCCCTCGTAACGTCAGGAACTTGTAAGGACTGACGATCCACAATAGCCGCCATTCGGATTATTGATTACATCGAGAGCACACCTTGATTTTCATTATCGATTTTGACGGCACGCTGGCAACCCAAGATACCGTGGATGCATTGCTGGAAAGATTTGCACCCGCCACCTGGGAAGCCGTCGAAAGCGAATGGCTGGCCGGGCGCATCAGCGCGGTGGAGTGCATGCAGCAGCAAATTCGCATGATCAAAGCCGACCGCATCACGCTGGAAAATTTTTTCCGCGATATTCAGCTGGACCCGCACTTCGAATCGTTCCATCAACATGTCAGCCAATTTGCGACGCTCGCCGTGGTCAGCGATGGCCTGGATCACGCGATCAAAGTGGCTTTGCAGCACAACGGGCTCGCGCATCTGCCTGTGCATGCCAACCATCTGCATTTCCTGACCGACGGCGCCGATATCAGTTTTCCGCACCGCAACCCAAGCTGCAACGCCGGTAACGGTGTGTGCAAGTGCGCCGTGGCGCAGAACTACGCGGCGACCTTAGGTCGTCCGATCGTGCTCGTCGGTGACGGCAAGTCGGATGCCTGCCTCGCGCACAGCGCCGACGTGGTGTTCGCCAAGGGATCGCTCATCGACTATTGCCGGCAGGAGAATATCCCGCATTACGCATTCAACACTTTCGCCGACGTGATGTCTGTCGTCAGGCATTGGCCCATTGACGCGCCGCAAGCCCTAGCCGCGTCTTAACTTTTAGAAAGAAGCTCGTGGACACCAAAACCATTTCCATCATCGAAAAAGATGCCTTGTATTGCTCCTATGGCGACACGGTGCATTACGCTGATCCACCAAAAGTGTTTGAATCCTGCGAAGGCAGCTACTTGTATGATGCCGACGGCACGCCCTATCTGGATCTGCAAATGTGGTACTCGGCGGTCAACTTCGGCTACAAGAACCAGCGCTTGAACAACGAACTCAAGCGCCAGATCGACACCTTGCCGCAATTGGCTTGCCAATATTTGCATCGCGAAAAAGTCGAGCTCGCAGAACTCATTTGCACCGATATCGAAAAGAAATACGGCGTCAAAGGCCGCGTGCATTTCAATGTCGGCGGTGCGCAAGCGGTGGAAGATTCGCTCAAGCTGGTACGCAATGCGACCGGCAAAAATTTGATGTTCGCCTTCATGGGCGGCTACCATGGCCGCACTCTCGGCGCTTCGGCCATCACTTCCAGCTATCGCTATCGGCGGCGCTACGGCCACTTCTCGGATCGCGGCCATTTCGTGCCCTTCCCCTATTGCTTCCGTTGCCCGTATGGCATGAAGCCGGACAGCTGCGACATGTACTGCCACCACGAATTCGAGCGCCTGTTCGAAACCGAATATAACGGCGTGTGGGACGACAAAGCCAAGTCCTGCGAGTACGGCGCGTTCTATGTGGAAACCATCCAAGGCACGGGCGGCTACGTCATCCCGCCGGAAGGCTACTTCCAGAAACTGCAAAAGACGCTCAAGGAGCGCAAGGTGCTGCTGGTGGTGGACGAAATTCAAATGGGCGTGTACCGCTCCGGCAAGCTTTGGTCGTGGGAAAACTTCGGCATCGTGCCGGATGTGTTCATCTTCGGCAAAGCCATCACCAACGGCCTGAATCCGATCTCCGGCATTTGGGCGCGCGAAGAATTAATTAACCCGGAGATGTTTCCGCCAGGCTCGACCCACTCCACGTTTTCATCGAACCCACTGGGTACCGCGGTCGCGCTGGAAGTGTTGCGCATGACCCAGGAGCAGGATTTCGAACCGATGATCCGCGCCAAGGGCGCCTATTTCTTGAGCAAGCTGCAAGCATTGAAAAAGCGCTGGAAAGTGATCGGCGACGTCAGCGGCATCGGGCTGGCCTTGCGCATGGAATTGTGCACCACGGATGGTTTCACGCCGAGCAAGGCCCTGGCCGACCAAGTGTTCAACGAAGGCCTCAAGGGCGACTTGGAAGTGGACGGCAAGCGATACGGGCTAGTGCTCGATATCGGCGGCTACTATAAAAACGTGATCACCCTGGCGCCTTCCTTCCATATCACGGAAGCGGAAATCGACCTGGGCCTGCACCTGTTTGAACTATTGTTGAAACGCTGCGGAGCCGAATGACATGAGCCAAGCCATCGAATCGCTGTTGGGTCCGGCCGGCTACTATACGCGGCGCGGCGAAGACGCCGTGCTGCTGGTGCATGGCTTGACCGGCACCCCGGCCGAGATGCGATCCGCGGCAAAAAAATTACAGCAACAAGGCTTCAGCGTCATGTGCCCGCGGCTCGCAGGGCACTGCGGCAGTATTCACGAGCTCAAAAAATCGCGCTGGCAGGATTGGTACGGCACGGTGGAGCAATCGTTCGAGGCGCTCAAAGCGGAACATCGGCAAGTGTATGTGGCGGGCTTATCCATGGGCGCGCTGCTGGCGCTGCGCTTGGCGGCGGAAAAAGGCGAGCGTGTTGCAGGACTCGGTCTGCTGTCGGCGACATTCTTTTATGATGGCTGGAATATGCCGAAGTACAAGCGCCGCCTGTTGTTGCCATTGGTTATTTATAGCCCGCTCAGACGTTTTGTTTCCTGGGCCGAAACCTCGCCCTATGGCATCAAGTGCGAGCGCACCCGCGCCAAGGTGCAAGCCGTACTGGAAAACCGCGAGGCCAATGCGGCCGAGCAGTTTGGCATTTTCCGCACCCCGGCGGTGACCATCCACGAAAGCGTGCGGCTGATCCGCGCAGCACGCCAAGCTTTATCGCATGTACATTCGCCGACCTTGATCGTGCATGCGCTGGAAGATGACATGGCCAGCGTCAAAAATGCGCACTATGTCGCCAAGCACATTGCCGCGCGTCAAGTCGAAACCTTCCTTGTCGACGACACCTACCATGTGTTGACCCTCGACAAGCGCAGGCACCAGGTTGCAGAACGTCTGAGCAACTTCTTCACCCAGCATCTGCCGCAGGCAGCAGCAGTCGCCGCCTAAGTGTAGGGGTATAATCGATCGCTCGATCACCCCTTTCAACCCGTTTTTCAATGCGAATTTTAGGAACGCCGCGTGCGAATACTGGTCGTAGAAGATGACACGCTGGTTGCGGAAGGCATCAAACAAGGGCTTGAGCGCGAGCACTTCACGGTGGATGTCGTCGGCAGCGCCGAGCAAGCTGAAACCTACCTGCACGGCGAGCATTTTGACTTGTTAATCGTCGATCTGGGCCTGCCCAAAGCAGACGGATTTTCGCTCGTGCGACAGCTCCGCCAGACGGGGCAAAAAACCCCAGTACTCATTTTGACCGCACGCGACACCTTGGAAGATTGCGTGAAAGGCCTCGAAGTGGGCGCCGATGACTACATGGTCAAGCCGTTTCGCTTGCCGGAACTGGTCGCGCGCATTCGCGCATTGATCCGCCGCGCGCATTCGATCACGGATTCAAAACTCAGCCACGGCGAATTGGAACTGGATACGGCGCGACACACGGCCACCTTAAAGGGCCAAGCCTTAGAACTCACCAACCGCGAATGGGCAATCCTCGAATTACTGTTAATGCAATCGCCCAAGGTGGTGAGCAAGGACAAAATCGTGCAAGCCCTTGCCGGCTGGGATGTGGATCTGTCGCCGAACGCGATTGAGGTGTACATTTCGCGCCTGCGCAGCAAGCTTGCCGCGAGTGGCGTACTCATTCGCACCATCCGTGGCATGGGATACCGCATCGATGGCGATCACTAACAGCATCCGCGGGCGCCTGCTGTTGTGGCTGCTCGTTCCATTGGGCAGCATTCTGTTCATCGGCGAGTTTGTCGACTTCAATAGCGCAAATTCCCCCGCCGATGATGCCTACGACCATGCGCTGGTCGATGCCGCGCTGGCCATATCCGCGCATCTGCGATTAGACAACAGCCGCGTCATCGTCGATCTCCCGAATCAAACCGACTTGGCGCTGCGCGCAGACCGGTTAGACAAGATCTTCATTTCCGTCCTGGCGCCCGATGGAGTGCTGCTGTATGGCGACGGCAATCTCCTCCCGGAAGAATCCCTGACGGAAGCCGAGAGCGAGCCCGATTTCTATGATGCGACGCATAACGGCTTGCCCGTTCGCGTAGCCATGTTGCGCCATGATGTGAAGGGCGGGCCTGCCGTCATCATCCAAGTTGCGGAAACCATGAAAAAGCGCGAGCAGACCGCCAGTAAAATATTCTGGGCCACGCTGATTCCGGATTCGCTGAACGCGCTGGTGACGATCCTGATCGTGATTTTCGGCGTCAAAAAAGGCCTCACCCCCGTCGACGATATTAGCGCACAGATCCGCTCGCGCTCGGCGAATGATTTGCATCCGATTGCATTACAACAAACACCGCGTGAATTAATGCCCCTAGTGGTCGCGCTCAACCGCCTATTCGCGCTGCTCCTAGAAGCCAGCGCTGCGCAACAACGCTTTGTCTCCAATGCCGCACACCAATTGCGTACGCCGCTCGCCGGATTGCAAACACAACTGGAGTTGCTCGCCGGCGATCCCCATCTGTCTGCCGACAAGGACAAAATCGACCGCATGCTGCATGCCACTGGGCGCCTGACGCACCTCATCCATCAATTGCTGATGCTCGCCAAGGCCAAGCCTGCCGGCGCGCTGGCCTACGAATTGGATCAAGTCGACCTCAAGGAGTTGATCGAACAAAGCGCAGAGAGCTTCGTCGATCAGGCGCTCGAACGCAATATCGACCTGGGATTCGAACTCGAGCATGCGCAAGCCACCGGCAATGCCTGGCTGCTGCGCGAACTGCTCGCGAACCTGGTCGACAACGCGCTGCGCTATACGCCGCACGGCGGCACCGTCACCGTGCGCTGCGGAATCCGCGGCGACGAACCCTTCATCGAAGTCGAGGACAATGGCCCCGGCATTCCCAAAGACGAACGGGAAAAAGTATTTGATCGCTTTTATCGCATCTCCGACAGCCCGGACGATGGCTGCGGCTTAGGCTTGGCCATTGTGAAAGAAATCGTCGATCTCCACGGCGCAAAAATTTCCATCCTCGATGGCGCGCAGCAGGGCGTGCTGTTCCGCGTCACCTGGCCGGGCCAACAGCCATGATTTCGCTCAGGCACGTTAAGCGTATTGCTGTTAGCGCGCGGTTTTCCTTTCTGCTACCCCGCTTCGCTCGATAAAATTGCGCACATGGAATGGCTATTTCATCTCTGGACTGGACTCGAAACGCTGTTGGCGCAAACGCTGATTGAGCCCTTCCTGCAGCTTCTGCACCTCGCCAATGCAAGCGAAGACCCGCGCGAAATTGCGGACTATTTCTTGCTCAGCACGGTGCAGATCATCTTGATTGCCGGCGTGATGCGCCCGTTTGAATCACGCATTCCGGTAGAACCCTGGAGCGATCGCCGCTTAACGCGTATCGATCGGCTCTACACTTTGCTCAAGCTATTGGTCGTCGTGCCGGTATTCAATTATCTGATTTTGGCCCCGTTATTCCATGAGCCCGCCGGCATCCAAAACATCGCCCCATTGCAACTGGACCGGCTTTTTCCTTTTCTGCAAGCTCACCCAATGTGGCTATTTCTCATTTATTTCGCACTCTACGATTTCACGCTTTACTTGGTGCATCGCCTGCAACATGCGCTGCCCTGGTGGTGGGCTTTGCACAGCTTGCATCATAGTCAACGCCAATTGAGTTGCTGGTCCAACGACCGCGATCATTACTTGGACGACCTGTTCGAAGTCCTGATTCTGGGCGGCGTATCCGCCCTCATCGGCATCGCCCCGGTGGAATACGCCGCCATCGTATTATTCGGGCAACTCATCGAAAATTTCTCACATGCCAACGTGCGCATCGGCTTCGGCCCCGTTCTGGACAAACTGCTGGTCGACCCCAAATACCACCGCCTGCATCACATGCGCGCCGATCCGGCTCGACCCGGATTTCACAATTGCAACTTCGCGCTGGTGTTTCCGCTTTGGGATATTTTGTTCGGTACTGCGCTGTATAAAGAGCCGCCGCACCCTTGCGGCGTCGACGACCCTGCGATCGATACCGACAATGAACTCGGCCTGATTGACCAGCAGGTTGCGGGATTACGGCGCTTTGTTGCATGCTGCACCCGGAGAACGCCATCTACAACCTGATCGAACCCGCGGGCCTGCTGCGGCATTTCATCGCCAACCCACCCCAGGACTTCAACATTGTAGAACTGCCGGGCGGCATGCCCGGTTTCGCGTCGCGCTTTGATCTTTGCACCACCATGGAACCCAGCGTGCAGCGCCGCTTGGCCGCGCTGCCGCTGTTCCGCCATTGGCGGCGGTTTTTGAAGCCCTACACTTGTTTTGGCGGCGCCACGTGTACCGAATATGCGCCCCTGCCCGTCACGCCCGATGCCGATACGCTGTTGCAAACCTTGCTGCGGGACATCGCACCGCGATTTGATTTCCTCATCCTCAAGGATCTGCCACTCGACTCCCCGCTCACCGGCGAAGCCGCCAGTCGTTATACCGAACAACTCCTCAGCGCCTGCAAGCGCGCCGATTTTTTCATTGTGGCCGGCCAGGCCCTGGCTTACGTGCCGGTGGACTTCACCTCGATCGAGGAAATTCTCGCGCGCATGCCGCGCACGCGGCGCAAAGAAATGAAACGCAAACTCAAGGCCCGCGCCAACCTCGAAATTGAAACCTTGCACAGCGGCGATGCTTTTTTTCTCGACCCCGCGAATCTGGATCATTTGTACCAACTGTATGCAAACGTCTACCAGCAAAGCGAAATTCATTTCGACCAACTCATGCCGGAATTTTTTCGCGCCCTGTTCCAAGACGCAGCGCTCAACGGCATTCTGTTTATCTATCGCGCGCAGGGCGCGATCATCGGCTACAACCTGTGCTTCGAACACAACGGCATGCTGCTGGATAAATACGTCGGCTTCGCCTACCCCCAAGCACGCGAGCACAACCTGTACACCGTCAGCTGGTTTCACAATCTTGCCTATGCCTTGGAGCATGGCCTGCATACGTATGTGGCCGGCTGGACCGACCCCGAGATTAAACGCCATCTCGGCGCGCAATTCACCTTCACGCAGCATGCGGTGTATATTCGCAACCCTATCCTGCGCACGCTGCTGAAACCGCTGCGCCGTTTTTTTGAAGCCGACCGCCAATGGTATGAAGCGCATGCTAAACCCGCTCGTTCTTGATTTCGACGCCGCAGTGCACGCCTTGCCTGGCGAGCAGCGCATCGCCTTGTCCGATTGGCAAGAAGCCATTCGCTTTGGCTGCCGCATGAAGACCCTGCGCGCGCTCGAGGCCGCGCTGGCCCCACAACTGGATGCACTGCTTGGCCCGGCATTCCCGATATTTATAGGCAGCGGCGATTATCACCATGTCAGCTATTTGCTGATCGAACGGCTACGCCATTTGCGCGAACCCCTGCGCGAACCCCTGCGCGTCGTGGTGTTCGACAATCATCCGGACAACATGCGCTACCCCTTCGGCATCCATTGCGGCTCGTGGGTGTGGCACGTTAGTCGGCTGCCGCACGTGGCCAGCGTCGAAGTGCTGGGCATCACCTCGAGCGATGTCGAAGCCGGCCACGCTTGGGAAAATCATCTGCGCCCGCTGCGCCAAAACAAAGTGCGCTATGGCTGCGTGGGGCGCGATGTGGGTCTGCTGCAAAAACTCGGCGGCCGCGGCGCAAATAGTTATGCATCGACGACGGAATTATTGGATGCTTTCACCGCGACACTCGATGCCTCCAGCGCACCGATTTACCTCTCCATCGATAAGGACGTGCTGTCGCCGCAGGACGTGCATACCAATTGGGATCAGGGCACGATGCGCTGGTCCGAACTCGGCGCCGTCATCGAACAGTTGCGCGAGCGCTTGGTCGGCTGCGATGTCACCGGCGATGTCTCCGTGTATCGCTATCAAAGCCGCTTCAAGCGCTTTCTCAGCGGCCTGGATCAGCAACCCGACATTCCTGCGCGGCAGTTGTCCGACTGGCAACGCGACCAGCACACGCTCAACCTCGATTTGCTGCGTCGCCTAGCACGCTGACCACGCGCGCGAATTGCGCTTCATTCAGCCACGGGCTATTGCTCAGCGTGAGCATGCGCGATGCAAAATCGCGTGCGTTGGGCACAGCCGATGCATGGAACAGATGCGCGAGATAAGCGTAGTCCGGCAGCGCGTGAATAAATAAACGGCTGACACCCAAGCCCGCCGTCCAAAGTTCTTCCAGCGCCGCATCGCGGGCGCGCGCCGTCGGCAGCAACAGCATGAAGAAGGGCCAAGCGCCCTGCGTCCCGGGTGCATCATCTAATACCTGTATCCCCGGCACTTGCGCCAACACCGGTTTGCGCTGCGCAGCCAAGACCCGCAAGCTTTGTTGGAACGCCGGCAGGCGTGCCAACGCATGCACGCCCACCGCCTGGCGCCAACGACCCACGCGATGCAGCGGAATCGCCGCGTCGAAATCATCGCCCACGGCGGCGACCGGATCATCGCGGCGCAATGCGCGCCGCAGCGGCCGGCCATACGCCAGGTACAAGCCCAGCGGATGATACAAGGCGCCATACCCCAGCAATTCGAGGCTGCGCCGCAACTCCCATAGTGCGTCGTGTTGCACCAATTGCGCGCTGACTTGGCGCAAGCGTTGACGCAGCGCCGCATCGCGCGCGAACAACACGCCGCCTTCGTACAACGTCAGCCCCTTGCCCACCGCCAGACTCCAGAAGCCGATGTCGCCGATGCTGCCCACGGCCTGGCCTTGCGCGTAAGCGCCCAGCGCTTGTGCGGCATCTTCGATCACGCGCGCGCCGACGCGGTGCGCGATTGCCAGCACCGGCGCGAGATCGGCGATACGCCCGCCCAAATGGGTGGGGATCACCGCAAGCGTCGTGTCGTCGCAGAGACGCGACAACTGTTCATGATCCAAATCGAAACTATCGGCGCGCAGATCGCACAAGATGGGCTGCAAGCCGCAATGCGCCACGGCCAAGGCCACCAGGGGGCAGGTATAAGCGGGGAGAATGACTTTGTAGCGCGCGCTCTCTTGGCGCAATGCCGTGAGCGCCACCACCAGCGCCGCCGTGCCGGAACATTCGATTTGCGTCTCCGGCAGCGCGAGATATTGGGCGATCGCAGCGCTTAAGTTCGCATCGCCTGGCATCAAGTCCCGCCAACGTAATGGCAACCCGGCCGTCGGCGGCACTTCATACCATAGCTTATGCATCGCCGTGTTTCGACTCGCTAAAGCTCAGGAAAACAATGCCCAGCACAATGCACAAGCCGCCCAACACTTGTATCAATGTCAATCGCTCGCCGAAGTAAGCCACCGAGACCAACAAGACCGTGACCACTTCCAAGTGCGAAGCGGCGAACGCCGGGCCGACCGGCGCGTGTTTCAGCAGCGTCATCCAGGTGAAAAATGCAAACAGATAACCGAGCATCGCTCCGAATATCCAGCCGTTATGCACAATGCCCAGTAACCAGGCTGTATTCGGTTCGAACGGGCCGGCATGCTGCGTCGCAAGTTTAAAAAACACCTGAGTCAAGGTATCGAACAACATCAGCGCGGCAAAGCCGATCAGATAAAAACGCTTGGTACTCATGCGCCCAACCCCGCTAGCGCGACACCCAGGGTAATCAGCGACATGCCCGCTACGCGCATGCGATCCAGCCGCTCGCCAAAAATAAGTTTGCCGGCAATCATCACCACCGCGATATTGATGGCGCCCAGCATCACCGCCAGCGACAGCGGGATCAAGGACAACAAGGCCAGCCAGACCAGAAATTCCAAGCCGAAGCAGATCACGCCGATCCAAATCGGCGGCGCCGACAACATCATGCGCCAACGCTTCCATTCGGTTTCATGGTCCGCGACTGCGGCTTTTTTGAACGCGAGATGTCCGGCTGTATCGATGACGATATTTAAAAACCAAAGCAGAACTGCGAGCTGGGACATGTGAAGGCCTAAATCGGCTTAGTGTAGCGAAATCGACCGATCTTCCCAAGCAAATCTGCGCAGGCCCGTCATGCACTACCCTGCTATTCCTATGGAAAAATCCTAAGCTTAGTTTTTAGGGTGGCAGTATCATCATCGCCGCGCTACATGCGTGACAATGTTTTGATCGAACGCTTACTCCACCTTGATCGAGCCCTTACTTTGAAAAGCAACCGAAAGGTTCAACATGGCCAGCTCAAATACAACTTACCTTAGCTTTCGGATGGCCTCATGCATGAGGAGATAAACCGAGCGTCAATCCATCGGGTCATCGAGGCCTTCTCGCAGGCCATGACAGCCCTTGGCCATCAGGTACCCCCGCTATCCATCGAACGCTGGGCCATCGCCGTGCACCATTGCTTGTCTTCCCGCGCGCGAGATTTCCACACACATCAGCACATATTGGACATCGCGCGCGACGCGGACCCGCTGGAAATCCTGGCGGCGCTGTACCACGACACCGTCTACATTCAGGTCGACCTGGGCGTGACCGAGCACTTCGCCGCGCTCTTGCAGCCGCTGCTTCGCAAGGAAGAGGCCGCTTGCCGCATCCTACCTGGCGCCGCGCAAGACCCCATCGCCGCCGACGTTCTGGCGGTCTTTGGGCGCAGCCCCGATGAGGTGCTCACACCCTTCACCGGGCTAAACGAGTTGGCCAGCGCGCTGGTCGCCGCCAAGGAACTAGAGGGCGTGCTGACCCGCCCGGAGCAACTGGCGGTCGCCGCCTGCATCGAAGCCTCCATTCCCTTCCGCAACGAAATAGGCCCTGAACTCGAACGCCGCCTCCGCGCATTGGGCATCGGCGCACAGGATGCGAGCGCTATGGTGCGCCGCGCCGTGCGGCTGTCCAACAAGGATGTCGGTAACTTCGCCGCCCCCGATCCCGGGCGTTTTCTCGACAACACCTGGAAGCTGCTGCCCGAAACCAACCCGTCGCTGCGTATCGTCTCCACTTACACCGTGCGCGACTATCGCGTGGCGCTGCAGAAGATGGAAGGGTTTCTCGCGCAATTACCGGCCGAACGCGTGTTCCACGCCTGGGGCGGGGAGCCGGCGCCCGAAGTGCACGCCCAGCGCGTGCAGGCGGCGCGCATCAACATTGATCTTGCGGTGCGCTACCTGCGCTGCAAACTGTACGGCATCGCCATGGTGGAGGCCTTCGCCATGGAATCCGGCGGCGACGCGCCCTTGGAGCTGTTTATGGGTGGCATCCCCGAACCCGATGGGCCGTGCATGCGGCGCATCGAGCAGTACCTTCCGCAGCTGCCGCACGTCAACGGGCTTGACCCTGCGCTGCTCACCCTGTTACAGGTCGGTCGCGCAACAGCGTCGTTTTTTGATCTCTCCACCTCACCGCTGGCGAGCTTTCTCATCTCCACGCTCGGCGAAGCATCGGTGATGGCCGGCTTCGCGCAGGCCAGCGACTGGTGGGCGGAAAAATCCAGCGCGCGCGAATTCCTGCTCCTTCAACCGCGCGCTGCCACCACGGCCCTCGCGGAAGCCGCCACCCACATCGCCGATACGCGCGCCGCAGCGCTGCGCGCGCTGCTCAGAGATATCACGCAGCCGACAACGCTCGAGCGGCCAGGTCGTCCATGATCGCCTCAATGTGATCGAAGGGCAGCGAGAAGTGCGCCGCACCCGGCACCCGTTGCAGTTCGGCGTGCGCCAGGTGGGCGGCGATCCAGCGGCTATGTTCGGGCAACAGCAATTCATCCGCCGTGCCGTGCCACAAGCGCACCGGCAGCGCGATGCGCTCCAGCGAAAAATCCCACGGGGTGATCATCAGGCGCAAATCGCGCGCACCGCCGGCGCTGCCCTGCTGGAAGGCACGCCGCATATTTTTCGTCAGCAGCTCCACCACCGCGGGGCGCGACAGGCACGGCCGGTCGGCGCGCCCATTGTAGAGCCGCATGCTGGCTACAGCCAGGCGCGGCAAGGCGTGGCCGATCGCCGCTACGGGACGCAACATTAACCAGTCGAGCCAGCGCGGCGTGCGCTGCACGCGCCGCAACAACCATTGCACGAAGGGATGCGCCGCGCGCGCAAGATCGGGCAGCGCCGTCGGGCCCAGCGCACACACCAGCGACAACGCAACCACACGCTCCACATCCGCCGCCGCCAGCGCCAAGGCATTCGGCCCGCCGCCGGAGATGCCGAGCACGGCATAGCGCTCAATGCCCAAGCGCTGCAACAACTGCATGACGACTTGCGCCCATGCGGCATGCCCCATTTCGTATGCGGCATCGGTCTCGCCATAGCCGGGACGATCCGGCGCGATCAGGCGCAGCCCATGGCGGCGCGCCGATTGCTCCGCGAGTTCGCATTCCACGCTGCTGCCGGGCGTGCCGTGGCAATACAGCACCGGCAGCCCCTGCGGGTCACCGTATTCGCTATAGCCGATGCTTCGGCCACAGCATTCCTGGACTTTAGATGCGGACTGCATGCGCTGATTATAGGCTAGGGGGATTTGTGTAAATGTGATTAGCGACATATCCTTCGTCACAACCGGGCCACTGCGGGAAGCAAGCCCGCCGACGACAGCCTATCCGGAGAGCATGCATGTCCAACCCTAGCGCCATCGCAGCGCTTCCGTCCGCCTCACAACAAGTTTGTATGATGCTTGCTTGGTCTTGGCTGCTGGCGATCATTTTTTCTGCGTCTGTCGCCCATGCCGCTGCGCCGCAATTGCAGGTCGAGTCTTCAACTATTTCAGGCGGCGAACAATTAGCCATCGCTGCCGATGGCCGGTTGATCGCCGAGGAGCAGGAAGGCATCGTCACGCTGCGCGATGGCATGACGGGTCGCAGCCTGCGCAGTTGGCGTGTACCTAAGGATTTCACCGGCACCCGCCAGCTGTGTTTTCCCGACGACCATAAAATCTTGGCGATCGTGGATGGCAGTCACGTTGATCTTTGGGACACGGCCAGCGGAACCCTGCTGGATTGGGATGCGGAAACCGAGTGGTCGGATATTCAAAATAAGCATTGTCTCAACGGCGTGGGCGTGTTGGCCCAAAATGCCTGGGAAGCCAAGGCAGGCCAATTGAACATTTCCGGCCTGCGCCTTCCCAATAATCCAAACCCATTACCGCAACTGCGCGTCAAGGAACTGGGTGAGCACTATCGCCTGATTGCCGTCCCCGGCGGAAAATTCGTGGCCGTCGGTCAATACCACTTTCAGCGCGACGATCGCCTGCAACCGCATTCATCCTTGTCGCTGGTGGAGCTCGGCAGCGGCCAGCTGCGCTGGCGAGTGCCGGATATTCCCAGCACCATTGAGTATGGGGAGGTGATTACCCTCGCCGTCAGCCCGGATGGCCGCTATCTCGCCTACGTGCAACAAGCGCGCAGCCACGGTGACACGATCGCGACGCGGCTCACGCAAGGGCCGGTGGTCGTAGTGGAGCCGCGCACGGGGAAGCGTCTGAAGCTCGCCGGATTGCGCGGACTGCAGGCGCAGCGCGTGGCGTTCGTCAACCACGGCGCCTGGCTGATGATCGCGGCAGAAAACCCGGACAGCATCGCCTTTTTCGACCTCCGAAGCGGCCAGCCGGTACGGACGCTCAAGGGTCGCTTCAAAGCCTTGTTTAACGGCAGCGCGCAGTCCATGATCGTTCAAAAAGAGAATGCAGCCGAATCGAGCATCATCGATTTGCCCAGCTTCGTGGAACGCGCCCGCATCGGGCGCGCAACTGCAACTTTGCAAACCCTGTCGGTGATTCAGGATCGCTTGCTGATCGCCGGCGGCAGCCACGTGAAAGAAGTGCCGGTGCTCGCGCCCAGTCAAGGCCTCGATCTCGAAATCCCATCCAAGGATTTTTTATATGACACATCCACCGGGCGGATTGCCTACGGACTTGGCGTCAACGACAGTATCGGCGCGGTAAAAGGCTTTATCCGACGCAGCAGCGGACAAACTACCGCATTTCGCTTGCCGCAGGGCGACATCATCTGGGATAGCGCCGCTGCGGCCTTTGCGCCCGGTGGGAAGTTATTGGTCACTGGCCAGATCAAAGCCGATGTGGATAAATTTCAAACCTTGTTTGAACAGGATTTGAACCAAATTGGGACAGGCTCAGCGGATAGTGCGAGTCAGTTCGCCAGCCGGATGCCCACGCGCTTTTATTGGGTCGATGACGATGGCCACGTCTCGCTCGCGGGCGAAAAACTGGGCGTACCGTCCAAGATGCGGATATCGCCCGACGGGCAACAGCTCTGGCTGGCCAAGGATCACGATTTGGTCGTGCTGCATTTGCCTTCGCTGGTCGAGCAAAATCGGATCGACATCGGAAATGATATTGCCGACTTCCATTTCCTGCCCGATGGCCGTTCGGTCATGGTGCAGTCGGCCAACAGCATCTCGATTTGGCGCGGCGGCAAGTTGCTCGCGGCCTATCCGACGGAATTCAGCTCCGCCTCGCTGGCCGGGCCATATGGCGGCTTATTCGTCGCTGAAAAGGAAAAGCTCAAGCGCTGGTTTCCCGAACACTCCGTACCCAACATTTTGCCGGTACCCAGCAAAGCCTTGGTTAGCGAAAATTTGAGCCACTACGTTTCCAATGGCCAACACGGCAGCGAATGGATCGATGTCGCCAGCGGCCAAAAAAAATTACTGGGCAATCTTTGCGACACGCCGGTGCGCATTTCAGCGGATGGACGTTACTTGATTTGCCAGCGAGCATCGCCGGAAAACACCCCCCACCTGTACGCCCTCGTCGATGCGGTGGCTGGACGCGAAATACGGGCTTTCCAACACGCCGGCGACCAGGCGGAACTGGGATTTTCTGCTGACAGCACACGGGTTTTCTATATCCAACGCGTGTATGTGCAGCAAGAGCATCATGCCTTGTTTACCTACATGGCCATGGAAATTGCGTCCGGCGCGCAGCGCCCCATCTTCAGTTCCGAGGAACACTTTTTTGGCAGAGGCATCAAGACTTCGGACGATGGCTCGGTGCTTGGCGTGGCTTTATCCGGCCAAGCCGGCAAAGCGGATGGCGGCTCCGTAAAAATTTTTAAAGAGGTGCAAGGCCATTACACATTGCTCGCGTCGATCCAAAACCCCTCCACACAAAATATTCAATCGCTGGATGTCAGCCCCCAAGGCGACTGGATTGCGTTTGGCAATAACCACTTTTTATCCGTGCATCACGCCGCCAACGGCGCACGTCTACAGCACATCAAGACCCGCGATTCCTACAAGGTCCGCTTCGATCCGACGGGCAAGTTTGTAGCCGGCCTCCCATTAACCGGACAGGATATATCCGTGTATGACATCGCCTCGGGCCGCCTCGTGCGCGACATGCATATTCCATTCAAAGACCGTCAAGTGGATCGGCAATTAGCGTCGTTTGATTTCATACCGGCGAACAAGCTGACCTTAACCCGCCACGGCATCGTGGAACCCTACTTCAAGGGCGCTTTACGCCATCCTTTGGCCGAGGATGAAACGAACCAGCAGCACGAAATCCTGTTCGTGGATGACGTGGCGATCCACAGTATGGCGCAATTGTCGCCCACGTTGCTGGCGCTGCTGCGCGACGATGGGCTGATCACATTGTTCAACACGCAGAGCCGCAAGGTGTTGGCGCGCATCGCCATGATGCCGAGCGGCAATTGGGTGGTGATCGCACCCGATGGACGCTTCGACACCAGCTCGCTGGAAGATCTCGCCGCGCTGCATTGGGTGCTGCCGGATGACCCCTACCGCCCGCTGCCGCTGGAGCTTTTCATGCGCCAATACTACGAGCCTGGCCTGATGCAAAAGCTGGTGCACGATGCCCCCCTGTCGCCCTTGCCGGACCTCACGGCGCTGAACCGCGCACAGCCCAAGGTCATCATCGACAAGGTGCGCGCCGGCGCCGACCCGCAGCGCGTGGATGTCACGGTGAAATTTGAGGAAGGGGAATATGCGGGCGTGCGCAATGGTCAAGCGGTCACAGAGCGCTCCGGCCTGCGCCATGTGCGGCTGTTTCGCAATGGGCAACTGGTCGGTACGCTGCGCGACGATTCAGCCAAAGACGCCGCCATACCCCATCACTGGACCTTCAAGAATATCCGCCTGCCCGCCGGCAAAGCCGGGCGCGCAGTCGCGTTCACGGCCTACGCCTTCAACAGCGACGGCGTGAAAGGTTCTACCCATGCCTATCAATATCTAGCGCCACGCGCTTTACAGGCTAAAACGCGCGCCGTCATCGTCAGCATCGGCGTTAACCAATACGAAAATTCACGATTCGATCTTATCTACGCCGGCCATGACGCGCGCACCTTTGGCCAAGCAGTGGCGCAGCGTATCAAGCGTAGCGGGCGTTATAGCGAAGTCGTCAGCCACACCCTGATCTCCGACCTGGCCACGCCACAGGCGGCGATCAAGCAAAACATACGCGGCCTGTTTGAGCGCTTGGCCGGCAAAGGCGGCAACAAAGCGTTACCCACGCTGACGCCAAACGATACCCTAATCGTATTTTTTGCCGGGCATGGCGAGTTGGATGAAACTGGGGAGTTCTACCTGCTCCCGCACGACATCGGCCCGCGCGTGGATAACAATATATTCAAACGCTCCATTTCCAGCGCGGAGTTGGCGGCTTGGCTGCGCGATGTGGATGCCCGCGAAATTGTCTTGGTGGTGGATGCTTGCCATTCCGCAGGCGCGGTCGGCGGCAAGGAATTCAAGCCTGGGCCGATGGGCAGTCGCGGCCTGGGGCAACTGGTGTACGATAAGGGGATGCGCATCCTGGCCGCAACCCAGGCCGACGATCTCGCGCTGGAAGTCGGCAAGCTACGGCACGGACTTCTCACCTACGCCCTGGTACGCAATGGCCTGGAACAAGCGCAGGCCGATTTCCGGCCCAAGGACGGCTCCGTGCTCCTGAACGAATGGCTGCAGTATGCGACCGATGGCGTACCGCGCCTGGCGCAACAAGCAATCGATGAAGAACAAACCGGGCGCGGTGCGCTATTCAAGACACGCGGCTCGGAAGCATCCTTGAAGGCATTGCAACAACCTGCGCTATTCGATTTCCGCCGCAGCCGTGCGCAGGAATTGCGCTTGCAGTAGCTGCTCACCCGGCAATAAAGAGACTTACCATGAGTTCCACTACGAATACCGCTCAGGAGGTTCGCCATGACTGCCCGCTCTGTTAAGCAATTGATCCGCGCCCACGCCGTGACCGAAGGCGCCGGCGTCACCGTGCACCGCACCATCGGCACGCCGGCCTTGCGCAATCTCGATCCTTTCTTGATGCTGGATCATTTCGGCAGCGATGATCCGGACGAATACATCGCCGGCTTCCCCGATCATCCGCATCGCGGCTTCATCACCTTCACCTACATGCTCGACGGCCACATGCTGCACCAGGACAGCATGGGCAATCGCGGCGACCTGCGCGCCGGTGGCGCGCAGTGGATGAAAGCGGCGAGCGGCGTGATCCACTCCGAAATGCCGCAGCAGACCAACGGGCTGATGCGCGGCTTTCAGCTCTGGATCAACCTGCCCGCCAGCGAAAAAATGTCCGATCCGGCCTACCAAGAATTTTCGGCGGAGGCGATTCCCGAAGCGAACACGGAAGGCGAACGTGTGCGGATTCTGTTGGGCGAATACGCCGGGCAACGCGGCGTGATTGAAGATCCGATTACCGAAGTCCAATATTTGGATGTCGCGCTCGAAAGCCAACATACGTTTAGCCACACCTTGCGTAACGACGACAGCGCATTTGTTTATGTATTCGAAGGCAGTGCCACCCTCGGCGCTACGCCACTACCGCAACACAGTCTTGCGGTACTCAGTCCTGGCGAAGCCCTGGCATTGACTGCCGGCCCGGATGGCGCGCGATTTATTTTGGTCTCCGGCAAGCCGGTGCGCGAGCCGATCGTGCAATACGGGCCGTTCGTCATGACCACGCGCGAGGAGGTCGAACAAGCGATGCGCGATTACCGCGACAATAGCTTGGTGCGCAAAAAAGCGGCGATGCGTAGTTCGATATAGTGCGAACGCCCATTACGTCGCCTCGGCGCGATTTTTATATAGGTTCAAAAGCGCATCTGCTGTACTCGAAATGAAGAGTTTTGCCATGGGTATCGCATACCAATTAAACCCTGTGCTAACGCGATACGTAATGGCAATATCCAGGCGCGTACCACCGGTTTCAGGGCTGAGGGTGTAGGTTGTTTCATTCAGATCGAAATACTCCCCACCGATCACCACATGCTCATCCATTGAACCTGGCGGGAAGGAATTGGCATCGAAACGGTATTGCCAGGTCATGTGATGATATTCATCCCAAGAGGTGATCTTCTCATCAAAGGAAACGCCGTGTTGCCATACGGAATGTCTTATTCCACCACGCCCAGCCGCTAGTAAGTGCGCCTCAACTGGGTAAGGAACACCAATAGCGTATGCCAGACCGCCCTCAAGCTCGCTTGGCTTAATATTGGTTGGAGAAGCGATATTTTTCCACACGACTTCCGGCGATGAAGCTATATGAACGCTGCGGATGATTTTATGCGTACTCTCTGGGAGAGGATGACCACCTTCATGCAGGGCAAACAAGAACGGCAGAATCGCGATACTTTGAACCGTGCGGATAGGATTGTTGCGAAGACGGCAGACAACCCCCATCACCAAGCCACCAAAGGATCCCAGCAAGAGAAACAAAGGCATTGCCATGGCAATACAGATTGAGCCCTCAATTAGCGCAATCGCTGTCCCTGCGACGAATAAGGTAACAGAGAGCCACGGCGCAAAAATATAGAAGAGAATTGATCGCCTGGCTTTTCTTTCCGCCATATAAACTGTGATTGCCCCAATCACGATCGGAACCACAACGGCAAACGCGGTTGTCATGGCACCGGGGAGCTTCATGCCGACGAAGACATGTCCAGAGAACAGAAGGCGGAGGACGAGGCCATATGCCGCACCCCAAACAAAGGGAAGTATCTTTGGAAATGGAAATTGATCAGGCTGCTGCGACATGACTGAATGTTCTGGTAATGGCTTTTTCTCGTCCATGCTTGTTGTCCTTATTTATTAATTGTCTAACAGTTATTCACCTAACGCATGGCATCGTTAGGCGAGGCTTTCGCAGTAAGCTTTTAAACCATTCAACCGCTTTTTAACCGCGTTAGAAAAATACCAACTTGCAACATAGTCAGTGACCCAAGGCAACGCCCACCATTTAGATTTTATGGCATAGATAAACTTTGCTGCGGTGCCACCAGAGCCGTTTAATCTGAATACCCAACTACCCGCAAAGGATTTCAGAAAAAATGGACCTTTTATCATTTTGATGGCCGCAGTAGTCGGTGGAGAAACTTGAATAAACTCCACTTCCATCCTAAGGCCAGTCTTTGCCACAATAAAAGCCCTGACACCTTTTGCTATAACAGTTGCCCCATGCAACAACTCGATCTTTTCTGGAAATGTATCCCACGAATGACGGACTGAATAATCCTGTGATAGTTGATAAACAGTCTCTGGAGAAGCTTCAATATCCACCGCATGTTCGACGTTTGCCATTACCTTGGTACTCCATGCATAGCGTTGTGATTAGCTATTTCGCTTTAGATTGAAGCCTTTTCTGGCACACATTCTCCTGGCACACTGGCCCAAACATCCAGCCAATACGCTTTGAAAGCACATAGCGATGATCGGCGAACCAAGCATAAGCACGCTCTGCCCATGCCCGCGGGATCATTGCGATGGGCTTGTAAGCCCACCACCAACCCACCGCGCGATAGGATTCGATCAGCGTATCGACACCCTTAATCATGCGGCCTTCGCTGGTCAGCGCATGCAGTCGGCCCATTAATTCATCCATCGTGACGCCATAAGTCTCCGGATTGAAATCTGGCGCATGAATATCGATGAAGCCGATACGCTGTTGCTTATCTTTGCGCGCGAGCTTGCGTTTTTCCCATGCGCAGATCGGACATGCACTGTCGTAAAACAAAGTTAATTCGAGTTGTTTCATTGCCTTCTCCTTCACACACGTTTAAAGACCATCAAGAAAAACACCGCCACGATGGCGCTAAAGGCCGGTACGCCCAGCCAAAACCAAATCCGGGCATAGCGCCAATAGCGCTGCGGCAAAGCTTGGTCCGTCAAGACTGACGCTTGCGCGAGGTTGCGCATGCGCAATTGCAACCACACCACCGGTAGCCAATACGCGCCGGCAATTACATACAACGCTAATGACAGAGCAATCCAGCCACTCCACGAATAACCCGCTGCCTGCGCGAGCCAAGCGCCGGAAATTGGCTGAAAAATTACCGTCGGCGTCGTAAAAATCCAATCCGCTAGTACGACTTGTTTTGCGACGCTGGCGATAACTTGTGTGTTGTGCGTGCGATTCGCACTCCATAGACTGAACGCAGTACCGAGGCCGGTGCCGAAAAATATCGTGGCCGAAACGATGTGCAGCGTTTTGATCAGCGCATAGTCCATTTCAGCGTCCCGGCTCAGTTACTTTCAAAATTACAAGCAATGCGGCGATCGGCAAATTTTTCATCAAAGGCCCAAATGGATCAGCCCACAACTCGGGTACGACGAATGTAAGAGCGCCGGTATAAAACGCCATTACACCGAGCTGAATTTGCCATAACAGACGGCCTGGCTTGAGCAGCGTCGCCAAGCCCATCGCAACATCCAGAGCACAAGCAAATTGAAATGCCAACAACGCACTACTCGTGCCAAAACCCAACTTTGCGAGCAACGACAGTCCGAGATCACGGCCATACAACCAGCTCGCGACGCCAGCCACGATCCACATCAACGCGACACTCGTGAGCAACAGAGGCCTTAGCCACGCCCACTGTGCGCGCAAGCGAAATGCTGCTGCGTGTTGCAGCAGAATGAATTTCGATATGGGTCGAGGCGCATAGCCCAAGAAGCCTGAGATTGTTTGCGCAGATGCTGTGTTTCCACGCAGCAACATGTTGAGTGTTTCCGTACTCAAGGCGCCCACCTTGAGCCAATCGCCCAGGCGCGCCACAAGCCGTATCAAAGGTAGCGGTGTTTTAAAAACAAGCGTCGGCTTCAATCGCAAAGCCTGACGATAAGCAGCCAACATTTCGCGCATGGTAACGGGTGTTGGCCCTACAGCGGCAATCGTTTGCTTGCTCATTCGCGTTTGCTCGCAGAGCTTGATCACCAACGCCGTCAGATCATCGATGTGAATGGGTTGCATACGCTGCTCGCCCTTGCCCACCAGCGACGTAATTGGCATGCTCGCCAAGCGTAAAAATAATTCTGTGCTAGCGCCGCCCGGTCCAAATACCACCGATGGCTGCACGATGCTCCAGTCCAAATCACAGGCACGCAAGGCATCGTCAGCGGCTTTTTTAGTACAGTGATAACGACTCTCCGCTTGGCCATCAGCGCCTAAGGCCGAGATTTGGATTACGCGCTTGACGGCGGATTTTTCCGCAGCGCGAAACAACGCTTGTGGTGCGAGATAGTGCAGCACATCAAATGAAGCATGGCGCGTCTCGCGCAAAATGCCGACGGCGTTGATCACGACATCCACACCGATCAGGCGCGGCAGCCATGCGCTCTCCGCAATATCGGTTTGAAAGTCGACCGCCAAGCATTCCATACCTGGCACAAGCTGCTCACGCTTTGCGCGATGCATGCAGCCGATAACCTGATGCCCGCGTTGCTGCAAAGCACTTGCAATGGCAGAGCCGATAAATCCGGTGGCACCTGTGACAAGAATGCGCATGTTTTTTCCCCTTTTTCTATTTCACTTGTTTCTGTCAAGACAGAAACAAGCCGGCAAAAAAATTTAACGCAGCAACTTGCGCGCCTTCATACCGGTTTTCAGCCAAGCCAGTAAATTCGTATCGGAGAGTTTTTGCACTTCGTCGTACACGCCGGTGAGCAGCTCCATGAACTCCAAGGTGTTTTGCATGCGCTCGCGCACCGCCTTGGGTGTTTCGTTGCCGACCTCGGTGGTGCAATCGCGCAACACGGTTAAGGTTGGGTCGATTTCGCGTTTCTTACGTTCCTCGACTACCACGCGAAAGATTTCCCGCACATCGTGGTGCGCTTCGAAATGATCCCGGCGGTCGCCACGCATATGCACAATCTTGATCAAGCCCCACCCCTGCAACTCGCGCAGACTGGTGCTGACATTGGAGCGCGCAACCTGTAGCGACTCGGCTATGGTCTCGGCCGTCAGCGGCTCCTCGCTCAGATAGAGCAAAGCATGAATTTGCGAAACAGTGCGATTGACGCCCCAGCGGCTGCCCATTTCGCCCCAATGCAGGATAAAGCGCTCCATAACTGGTGTAATTTTCATCGTCGACTTTCTTCAATTTCTGTTAATACAGAAATTACGGAACTATCAAGCAGCTGTCAAGCGCGATCTTGCTGAATATCGATTGATAATTTTTATCCGGGGAAACGGAGGACTAACAGTTTGTTGAAAAGCGTTGCGAGCGAAGGCAGTTTGGGGCCGGGCGGAGCGCAGAAACCGCAATGTACTCGGATGTACATGAGGATTTCGAGCACCGCCCGGCCCCAAAATGCCGAGCGCAGTAGCTTTTCAACAAACTGCTAATGCCGCGTGCTGCCCGGCTGGGTCAGCACTTCCGCCGCGAACAATTGCTCGGCGTCGACCGCATCGAAATGGTAATGCCGATTGCAGAACTCGCAGTCCACTTCGATTTTGCCTTGTTCTTCCAGAATCGAATGCACTTCGTTCAAGCCCAACAAGCGCAGCATGTTAGCGACGCGCTCGCGCGAGCAGGTGCAGCGGAAGGACACGGGGCGCGGGTCGAACAAGCGCAAGTCTTCTTCGTGAAATAAGCGATGCAGGATTTCGCGCGCGGGCAGCTTCAATAATTCTTCGGAAGTCAGGGTGTTGCCCAAGTTGAGCGCGCGGTTCCAGGCATCGGCATCTTCCGAGACATTTTCTGGCAGGCGTTGCAGCAAAAAGCCGCACGCTTGCTCGCCATCCGCGGCTAGCCACAGCCGCGTTTCCAATTGCTCGGATTGCAGCATGTAGTGTTCCAGCACTTCGGCCACGGTGGTGCCTTCTAGGGCCACGATGCCTTGATAGATTTGGTTGCTGGATTTCGGGTCGATGGTGATGACAAACTTGCCTTGGCCGAGCAGCGTGGCGATGTCGCCCGGCGCCAGGTCGTCGCGCCATTTGGCCGTGGCGCGCAGATGAAACTCGCTGCTGCATTCCACCACCGCCAAAGTGACCGGGCCGCTGCCTTGCATTTGCATGATCAGCGCGCCTTCGAACTTGAGCGTGGCGGCGAGCAAGCTGGCGGCGGCCATCATTTCGCCCAGGAGATTTCGGATCGGTTCGGGGTAAGCGTGACATTCGAGGACGGCGCGCCAAGTGGCGTCGAGGCGTACCACTTCGCCTCGGACTTCTGCGTGTTCGAACAAAAACCGGGTCAGCGTGTCGCGTTCCGGCGGTAAAGGCCTATGCGAATCCATAGGCTAAAATGTAGCATGAGTTGCGCGCGAATCGAAATCCGCGTGCGCTTGATTCCTCTTGGACCTGCTGCCGCTCAAGCAAACGCGAGCGATATCAGGACAATGGATATAAGCGTAAAGTTGAAGACGTTAATCATGATGTTGCCCCGGTTGAATACAGTTCCATGTTAGGTCAATTTAGGAGCAACACCAGTTACGTTTGGTTCATTAAGCGCTATTTAACCGGCGGCTCCAAACTGCGCAGCGGCGGCAGGCCGGCCGGATTCCAGTGCCGAATCGCCCAATCCAGCAATTCCGCCACGCTGGCATGCGCCAGCACTTGCGGCGGGGACTGATTTAACAGGCTTAACGCCTGAATGATGGTCTGCTGCGGCTGCTCCAGGTCCAGCGCTGGGGCCAAGGTTTGCTTGGATAGCTTTTCGCCCGCCGCGTTGACCGCGACCGGCAAGTGCAGGTAGCGCGGCGTTGTTAACCCGAGCAATTGCTGTAGATACACTTGGCGCAGGGAAGAATCGATCAAATCCGCGCCGCGCACCACATCGGTAATGCCCAATTCGGCATCGTCCACCACTGCGGCGAGTTGGTAGGCGAATAGGCCGTCCGCGCGTTGCACGATGAAATCACCGGATAGCGTTTCCAAATCATGTTCGATAGCGCCCTGCAAACGATCGGCCAGGCGCACTTTGGCGCCGCGCGTGTCCACGCGCCAAGCGCGCGCTGTCTTGCCGCTGGCCAGGCCGTTGCGGCAGGTTCCGGGGTAAATCGTCGAGCTTGCCTGCCCGGTGAAGGAATCGGCGATTTCGCGCCGTGTGCAAGCGCAGGGGTACACCACGCCCGAGGCTTGCAGGGCGTGAAATGCTGCGCTGTAGGCCTCGCCGCGATGGTGCTGATATTGGACGGCGCCATCCCATTCCAGCCCATACGCTTCTAGCGCTCGCAAGATTGCATCCGTCGCACCCGGCGCTACTCGCGGCGAGTCCAGGTCGTCGATGCGCAGCCACCACTCGCCACCTTGCGATTTAGCGTCGAGAAAACTGCCGAGCGCCGTCAGCAGCGAGCCGAAATGCAATGGCCCGGAGGGGGACGGGGCAAAGCGGCCGCGATAGTTATTCTTCAAACAGACATCCTATTTAGAAAAAATTAATTTACGGACTGATATTTATGAATGCAGTACTCATGCACGATGCACTCGCCATCCCGGATCACTTAACGCTGCTATCGGTGACCGCCAAGGGCAGATGTCGCCAAAATTTACACTTTCTCCGGATTTTTTATGTCAATAGACTCATAAAACACAATAACTATTTGTTTAAATTTGTTTTATTTTTCTGGCCCAGGTGTTGCTTATCTGTCATGGCAACCATGGGAGCCACAAATGGGTATTTTAAAAAAATTAATTCAAAGCGCACTCTGTCGAGTTTTAGGGCACCGTTGGCATTTTCTCTACTATCGTGATAATGGCGGCAAAGTTTATTCATGCCATCGATGCCGGCGTGAAGCAGCCTTCATCCGCTAAGAAAACCTTATTAACATCTTGTATCGTAATATTTTTTAAACACAATCTTGGTATTCTTTAAAAAAACGAGGGGCCGTACCAGGTAGCTGGCACGGCGCTTGCTCAATACCCTGGTAAACAACCAAGACAGGAGCAATGACCATGATTAAACGTTTGGCAAATCGTCTTTTTGGTTCGCGTAACAGCGCTGCTTCGGACACCGTCATCATCAAAGTCCGCATCAACGATCATTACACCTTCTATTACCCCTTCACCGCGAAGTCCGGCATGAAGGTACGCGAAATGAATTCCGACGAGTTTCAGCAGTACCTGGCAGCACGCTAAAGATCTCTTTTTGTACTTTCATGGCCACGCCGTGAAAGCTGAATAAAAAAACCGGCCTACGCCGGTTTTTTTATTCCCAATCCAGCGCTTGGCTCCTCAATTTTTCGGAGTAGCAATTCCGATCGCAGCCAAGTCCTCCATCGACAGGAGCGAGGGCATGCCATCCTCTTCTTCCGCGACTTTATCTTCGACTTGGAATTTTTGTTGGCGCTGCGCCCTTCTTTCCTGATATTTGCTGGTATTGGCCAATAGCCACTCCATATTGGTACTCGAATCGGCGTTGAGCAGCGCTTCCTGTTTACTGATTTTGCCGGACAAGACCAACTCCAGCAGCGACTCTTCGAACGTTTGCGAACCCTCCACCATGGACTGCTCCATAGCGTCCTTGATCTTGTCTACCTCGCGGCGCTGGATCAATTCGGCGATATGCAGGTTGTTCACTAACACTTCCACCGCCGCCACGCGCTTGCCGTCTACGCCGCGCACCAGGCGCTGCGAAACAATCGCGCGCAGGCTTAAGGCTAGATCCAGCAGCAAGCCTTCCAAGGATTCGGCAGGGAACAGGCTCGTGATGCGATTCAAGGCGTGATAGGCATTATTGGCATGCAAGGTCGCCAAACATAAGTGCCCGGTCTGGGTATAAATCAGCGCTTGGCGCATGGTTTCTTGATCGCGAATTTCACCGATCAGCAACACATCGGGCGCCTCGCGCAGCGCATTGACCAAGGCGGCAGCGTAAGACTGCGTATCGATGCCGATTTCGCGCTGATTGACGATGGAGCGCTGGTGGCGATGCACAAACTCGATCGGATCTTCAATCGCCAGAATATGGCTGCTGGAATGCCGATTACGGTGATCGATCATGGCCGCCAGCGACGTCGATTTGCCGGATCCGGTCGCACCCACCACCAAGATCAAGCCGCGCTTGTGCATCACCAATTCGCTCAGCACCGGCGGCAGGTTCAGGCTTTCTACGCTAGGCACCTTGTCGGTGATATAGCGGATCACCATTGCCACCGAACCGCGCTGGCGAAAAACATTGACGCGAAAACGCCCGACATTCGGCACCGAAAGGCCGAAGTTCATTTCCAGCGTGGCCTCGAAGGCCGCAATCTGCTCCTGCGTCATCAAGCCATAGGCGATCGCCTTGACGATGTTGTGATCGAGAATTTGCTGATTGATCGGGCGAATCTCGCCCTCGATTTTGATATACGCCGGCGCGCCGGCCGTGAAAAACAAATCCGAGGCGCGCTTTTGCGCCATCAAGTGAAAAAATTGCGAGAGGTCCATGGGGCGTCAGTTTAGCGCGAAAAAACGCGCGGGCGATGGATGGGATAAATCAAGAGAGGATGGATTTAAGCCGGTCAAAGAAACCGCCGCTTTTTTCTTCGTCCTCGTCCTCAGTGGATGCGGGTGCATTGGCGTAATTCACGTCCTTGGCTTGCCGCGCTTGGCGCGTGGACTCGCGCATGCTTTGCTGATGCCGCCCCAAATCCCTAAATTTACTCGGCTTATCAATCAGGAATTTCGCCATTTCATCCAGCAATTCGGTGTTCACTTCATCCGCATCGTAGATATACTCGTTCACTGTCAGGCCGCCAAAATTTTTCATCTGTAAAAAGATCTTGGCGTTCTCGAAGTCGGCGGAAAAACGGATGGTGATCGGAATTTCGCTGGTGATATTGAAAATCGCGCGCGACACCACGGCGCGCTCATTTTTAAATTCGGTGCACTGATATTTCAGGTTGTTCTGCCACAGATACTCTTTGAGATTATCGATCTGCGTCGGCACATTGCGCTCCACCGTAATCGCCTTATCGGTCACGTTTTTGAAACGCAGCACCAAGGTGTTGGCAAAATCCTTCTGCCCAATGCGAATGGAATCGATACTGAGCGCGTAGTCGCGCGGGCGGAAATTATCGATCATGCCGAAGCCTTCGATGTAATAGGCCCGCTTCAAATCCAGCGTCAGCACATTCAGCTGATTCACCAGCTCCAGCAGATAATGGTGCACTTCCTTATATTTCTTTTGCACCAGCAGAAAATTTTGGCTGACCGCAACCAGCTTGGATTGGGTCTGCAGCATCTCTTGCTGCTTTTGATGTTCCGCTTCTTTTTTAAGATCGTCTAAAAAGGCCATGCCCGCTTTTCCCTTGTTTGCGCTTCGACTACAGGAACCGAACGAAGACGTGTTAATTGTATGTCAAAACCAGATTGCCCACACACAGTAACCACGGCGCTGAATATTCAATTTTAGATCGCCGATTTCTTGTTATTAGCGGCTCTCCCCAAACTTAACTTTAACCACCTTGTAATCTTGCAGCAAATTTCGTACCGGAATCCGCCGGAATCCTGAAAGTGGCCGCCAATCCCTTCTGGACGCTGCTTTTGGCCTATGTTAAGGTGCAAGTGCTTAAGCTGATTGTGCCCGCCACCGTCACCTCCCTGCCTTTTTCGACTATTTCCGAACATGCGCACGACCCATACCGGCCCACCGCCCAAAGACCGCAACGACTGGAAAACCATCCGGACGCTCCTGCCTTATCTATGGGAATTCCGCATTCGGGTAGCGCTCGCCCTCACCTTTTTGATCACGGCCAAGCTCGCCAATGTGGCCGTGCCCTTGCTATTAAAAGAAATCGTCGATTCCCTGAGCAAGCCGCACGCCGTCTTGGTGTTGCCGGCGATGCTATTGCTGGGCTATGGCCTGCTGCGTTTCGCCAGCACCTTGTTCGGGGAATTGCGCGACGCGGTATTCGCCAAGGTCACCCAGCGCGCGATCCGGCGCGTCGCATCCAAAGTGTTCGGCCACTTGCATGCGCTGTCGCTGCGCTTTCATCTGGAGCGCCAGACCGGCGGCGTGTCGCGCGACATCGAGCGCGGCACGCGCGGCATCGGCTTTTTGCTCAATTTCATGCTGTTCAATATTTTGCCGACGCTGGTCGAGATCGCCTTGGTCGCGGCAATTTTGCTCAAGAAATACGACCCCTGGTTCGCCATCATCATCGGCATCACCCTGGTCGTGTATGTCGCCTTCACCTTGACCATCACCGAGTGGCGCATGGTATTCCGCCGCACCATGAACGACAGCGATTCCAAGGCCAACACCCGCGCCATCGACAGCTTGCTCAACTACGAGACCGTCAAATATTTCAGCAACGAAGGCTTCGAGGCGCGGCGCTACGACGAAAGCCTGGAAGTGTGGGAAAACGCCGCGGTGCGCAATCAAACCTCGCTCGCCGCGCTCAATGCCGGGCAAAGCCTGATCGTCGCCATCGGCGTCACCCTGCTGATGTTTTTGGCGGCGCACCACGTCACCCAAGGCACCATGACCATCGGCGACCTGGTGCTGGTGAATGTGTTCATGATCCAGCTCTACCTGCCGCTGCATTTTTTGGGATTCGTGTATCGCGAGATCAAGCACTCGCTGGCGGACATGGAAAAAATGTTCACCCTGCTGGAGGTGAACACCGAAATCAAAGACAAACCCGACGCCACGCCGCTGCAAATCCGCGGCAGCGTGATTCGCTTCGAGCACGTGAACTTCAGCTATGACGTCAAGCGCCCCATCCTGTTCGACTTGAGCTTCGAAATTCCCGCCGGGCGCAAGCTGGCGGTCGTCGGCTCCAGCGGCGCCGGAAAATCCACGCTGTCGCGCTTGTTGTTCCGCTTCTACGATGTCAGCGGCGGGCGCATTTTGATTGACGGCCAAGACATCCGCAACGTCACGCAAGCCAGCCTGCGCGCCGCCATCGGCATCGTGCCGCAGGACACCGTGCTGTTCAACGACACCATCTATTACAACATCGCCTATGGCCGGCCCGACGCCAGCCACGACGAAATCATCCAAGCCGCGAAGCACGCGCACATTCACGAATTCATCGAATCGCTGCCGGAAAAATATGAGAGCACGGTGGGCGAGCGCGGCCTGAAACTGTCCGGCGGCGAAAAGCAGCGCGTCGCCATCGCGCGCGCCATCCTGAAAAACCCGCATATATTAATCTTCGATGAAGCCACGTCCGCGCTCGACTCCAAATCCGAAAAAGCCATCCAGAGCGAGCTCAAGGAAATTTCCGAAAACCGCACCACGCTGGTGATCGCGCACCGCCTCTCCACCATTATCGACGCCGACCAGATCATCGTGCTCGATCATGGCCGCATCGCCGAAAGCGGCACGCACCGCGAATTATTGGAGCGCAACGGCGTGTACGCGCACATGTGGTCGCTGCAGCAACACGAAAACGCGGTGGAAGCCGAATCGGATGCGGCCTAAGCACCCGTCGCCTAGCCCCGCGTTTTGATTTCTGCTAAGGTTATGCCTCTTATTCAATCACGCCCGCTGTTCCAATCCTTTCATTCATAGCCTCGGAGATCCTTTCATGGCCACGCTCGACCTCAACAAAGACAATTTCGAACAAACCATTCTCGACAACGATTTCGTCATCATCGATTTCTGGGCGCCCTGGTGCGGCCCGTGCAAAGGCTTCGCGCCGGTGTATGAAGAAGTCTCGGAAAAATACCCGAATGTGTTGTTCGCTAAAATCAACACCGAAGAAGAGCAAGAATTGGCCGGTTACTTTCAGATTCGCTCCATCCCCACCCTGATGATGTTCCGCGAAAAAGTCATCATCTTCTCCCAGCCCGGCGCCTTGCCCGGCTCGACCTTGGAAGAAATCATCGGCAAAGCCAGCGAATTGGATATGGACAAGATTCGCGCGGAAATCGCTGCGGAAGAAGCCGCCAAGCCGGCCTAAGCGTCTTTCGGCAATTGCGCCAACACTTCGCGCGCCAGCGGCACGGTGACGGGACGCTTTATTTCCAGCGAGTAGCGATCTAAAGCGTCCAGCACCGCCAGCAATGACGGAATATCGCGCTTCCACTTTCTCAGCAAATAAGCCGCCACTTCATAAGGCAGCGTAAAGCCGCGGCCTTGCGCATGCGTCATCAGCGCTTGTGCCTTGTCCTCGTCGGACAAGCATTTCACCTGGAACACCAGGCATTGCGCCAAACGGCTCGCCAGGTCTTGGCGGATATTCAGATGGATCGGCGCATAAGGGCCGGTGACAACTAGCAAGCCACTGCCGTCACGCATTTGATTCATGATATTGAACAGGCGGTTTTGCCCGGCCGCGTCAAGCTGCAACACATCGTCCACCAACACCAGATCGCAGGCCATCGCCTCTTCTTCGCGGCATACCGTGCCCGCAGCCGTGTTGCAGACGCGCCATGGATGCGCCGCCGCGGCACTGGCCAGCGCCTGCAATAAATGCGTTTTACCGCTGCCCGTACCGCCCCACAGATAAACAAAACGCTCGTGACTTGCGCCCGCCAGCAAGGCGCGCAGATTGGCCAAAACTTCGGCATTCGGGCCGATGACGAAATTCTCCAGCGTCGGCTGCGGCGGCGGGGCGATATCGAAAACCAATTGTTTCATTGATTGCCGCCGGTCAAACCCGGCGTTTGAGGTAAAATGTGAAAAAGCAGCTACTTTACCGCATTACTTAACCAGCGAGAACGATCTTGAGCACAACGCCCCCTACTTCCACCCCCCAATCGCTCAGCTACCGCGACGCGGGCGTGGATATCGACGCCGGCGACGCCTTAGTCGAAAACATCAAACCCTTCGCCAAGCGCACCATGCGCCCCGAAGTCCTGGGCAGCATCGGCGGCTTCGGCGCGCTGTTCGAGCTCTCGAAAAAATTTAAAGAGCCGGTGCTGGTATCCGGCACCGACGGCGTCGGCACCAAACTCAAGCTCGCGTTCGAGATGAACAAGCACGACACCGTCGGCATCGACCTGGTGGCGATGAGCGTCAACGACATCTTGGTGCAGGGCGCCGAGCCATTATTTTTCCTCGACTACTTCGCCTGCGGCAAGCTCGACGTGGCCAGCGCCACGGCCGTGGTCAAAGGCATTGCCCAAGGCTGCGAGTTGGCGGGATGCGCCTTGATCGGCGGCGAGACCGCCGAGATGCCGGGCATGTACCCGGAAGGCGAATACGACCTGGCCGGTTTTGCCGTGGGCGCTGTGGAAAAAAGCCAAATCATTTCCGGCGCCACCATCCAGGCCGGCGACGCGTTGTTGGGCCTGGCTTCCAGCGGCGCGCACTCCAACGGCTATTCGCTGATCCGCAAAATCCTGCAAGTCAGCGGCGCCGATTTGAACGCTGCATTTGCTGGCCGAACCCTCGGCGAAACCATTATCGAGCCGACACGCATCTACGTGAAACCGCTGCTGGCCCTGATGCAAGCACTGCCGGTCAAAGGCATGGCGCACATCACCGGCGGCGGCCTGCTGGAAAATATTCCGCGCATTCTCAAACCCGAACTGACCGCCGTACTAGACAAAAATAGCTGGACCCTGCCGCCCTTATTCCAGTGGCTGCAACAGCAAGGCAATGTTGAAGCGCAGGAAATGTACCGCACCTTCAACTGCGGCATCGGCATGGCCGTGGTGGTGGCCGCCGGCGATGCCGAGCGCGCCATGCAAACGCTAACCGCCGCCGGCGAGACGGTGTATCGCATCGGCGAAATCCGCACCCGCACCGAAGGCCAAGCGCAAACCATCGTGCAATAAGTCGCTGTGAAAAGCATTGTCATCCTGATCTCCGGCCGCGGCAGCAATATGCAGGCCATCGTTGAAGCGAATCTGCCGCTGCGCATCGCGGCGGTGATCAGCAACAAGGCGGACGCCACGGGACTGGAATACGCGCAGGCAAAAGGCATCGCCACCGCTGTGGTCGATCATCGGCCGCACGCCACGCGCGAAGCCTTCGATGCGGAATTGATGCGCTGCATCGACGCCTACGCGCCCGACTTGGTGGTGCTGGCCGGATTCATGCGCATCCTCAGCGACGGCTTTGTGCAACATTACGCGGGCCGTTTGATCAACATTCATCCCTCGCTGCTGCCGGCATTTCCGGGCTTGGCCACGCACCGCCGCGCACTCGAAGCCGGCGTCAAGATTCATGGCTGCACCGTGCACTTCGTCACCCCGGTGGTGGATCATGGCCCCATCGTCGTGCAAGCCGCTGTACCTGTAAAACACGGCGACACCGCACAAAGTTTGGCGGCGCGCGTGCTGCAACAAGAACATCAAATTTATCCGCAAGCACTGCGCTGGTTTGCCGAAGATCGGCTGCACTTGCACCAAGGCCAAGTCAACGTGCATGGCGCGCAAACGTTAGACACTGCATTGCGCTCACCCTGGGAAGCATCATGAATCGCCTACTCGCCGCCTTGTTCCTGACCCTCTTGATCACGCCGGCGCTGGCCGCAAACGGCACCAAGCTCAAGGCCACTTACAGCATCACGCGCGTTGGCCAAGCCATCGGCGAAATCAGTGAAACCTTGGACATCGCACAAGGCCAATACCGCTTGGAAAGCACCACCATCCCGGTCGGCGTATTGGCGATATTCGTCAAAGACGTCATCAAAAAATCCAGCAGCGGCGCGTATGACGGCCAGGGTTACCACCCGCAGCAATACAGCTACCAGCGCAGCACCAAGCCGCAGAAAAACCTCGACGCGCATTTCGACTGGAAAAAACACATCGCCACTTTCAACTTTGACGGCAAGACCGAATCGCAAGCGCTGCCGGAACAATTGCAAGACCTGTTGAGCCTGGGTTATCAATTGCGCTTTTGGCCCAAAGCGCAAGACACCCTGCGCCTGCCCGTCAGCAACGGCAAAAAAATCACCGAATATCATTTGCAGCGCGCCGGCGAGGAGATGCTCACGGTGCCGGCCGGCCGCTTCCAAACCACACGCTATACCCGCCCGTACTCGCCGGACCATGACGGCATCACCGTGTGGGTCAGCGACAAATTAGCCGCCCCCATCAAGGTCGCCATCGAAGAAAAAAAGGGAGTAGAAACCGAGCAAGTTCTCACCCGCGTCACGAGTGAATAATGCCTTCGCGCGCAGCGAAACCTTTACTCTACGCACTGCTGCTCTCATTCCTCATTCATCTGGTTTTTTTGTTCGGCCCAAATCTCGAACTGCCCGACTGGAAACCCGCACCGCCGCTCACGGTAGAGATTCAAGCACCACCGCCGAAACCCGCGCCGCCAGCTGCTGCACCCCGTCCAGCGCCCCGCCCCAAACCGCGCAAACCGGCAGCGCCGGCGGTAGCGCCGGTGGCTGCGATTCCCGAGGCGACTGTAACTAGCCCGACGCCGCAACCTGTCGCTGCCGAGCCGATTCCGCCGCAACCCGCACCACCGGAGCCGGAACCGGCGCCGCCCGTGGCGCAGCCGCCCATCAACGTGCGCCAGGCTTTCCCGGCGAACATCGAAATCGTGTATTCAGTGTATCGCGGCGACCACGGCATTAAGCTCGGCACCACCACCCACCAATGGCACGTCAGCGGCACGCAATATGAGCTCACCAGCACCACCGCAGCCAGCGGCTTGTTTTCCTTGTTTTACAGCGGTCGCTACCTCATGACCAGTCGCGGCGACATTACGGCGGATGGCCTACAACCCAGCACCTTTTATATCCAGCGCGGGCAGAGCAACGACCGCACCGAATTTGCCGAGTTCGACTGGCGGGCGAAAACCCTGGATTACGGCAAAGGCACCGAGCGCCACAGCGTGAGCATCGCCAATGGCGCGCAAGATCAGCTCTCGGTGTTTTACCAATTAGCGCTCACCGCGCCGCATCCAGGGGGCTTGCAGTTCGCGCTGACCACCGGGCGCAAATTCAACCAATACACCTATCAAGTGGTGGGCGAAGAAACGCTGGACACCGCGCTGGGTAAACTTAAAACCCAGCACCTGGCGCGCGTCACTGCAAAAATCGATTCCAAAGAAAGCACCGATATCTGGCTGGCGGTTGACTATCACTACCTGCCGGTGCGCTTTAGATTAGGCACGCGCAATGGCGAAGTGCTGGATCACTGGATCCAGGAATTGCGCGTGGAGGGAAAGCGCATCGAAGCAAAGCCGGGAGAATGACAGTAGGTCGGGTTAGCGCAGCGTAACCCGACCGACGCTATTTAGACGCCGGCACCGCCGGCTTCGGCACAAATCCCGGCTCCTCCACCACCCGGATCGCACCAATGAAATATTGCGTATCGCCAAAGCAGCTGCTGGGCACGCCGATGTGTTGTTCATAGGACAGCGCCACACGCTTGCCGATGGATTCGTTGATTTGTTTCGCGATCTGATCGTCGCGCACGGTGAAATAAAACTTCTCCGCCACGGTGCCCGGCATCGACACCAGCGCCATTTCGCCTTCCCAGGTTTTACACAGAAGGCCTTTATGCGAAAACTTTTGTATATAGCCCGCGCGCTCGCCGCTGGAATAGCTCCAGCTCAGCACCAGCCAGGTGTAGGCAATAAACAGTAGCACGGCAATCGCCATGATCGCCGCCAAGACCTTGATGACTTTTCCGCCAACGTTTTCCATGCCGCCTCCTCCTAAGAGTCGCCGAGATTAACATAGCCGGCGCAAACCCAGCAAAAGCTTAAGCCAAAACGCTTTGGACGCACAGCGGCGATCCGGCTAGAATGGCCGCAACCCTCCCGCAACCCTCTTAGTACCCTGGCAAAGCCCGCCATGAATACCGCAAAAAATATCGAACAACTCATCGCCATCAGCCTGCTGCTGCTCCTGCTCATCGGCAGCTATCTGGTGCTGCAACCCTTTATCTCAGCGCTGCTGTGGGCGGCGCTGTTGTGCTATGCCACATGGCCGCTGTTTACCCGCCTCAACACCCGCCTCAAGGATCGGCGCAATAGCGCTGCGGCACTGCTGTGCCTCGCCCTGACCGCCGTGGTGGTGGTGCCGTTTGTGTTCGTGGCGCTGTCGTTGGCCGACAATGTCAGCAAACTGAACAGCATGCTGCACATCGCCTTGGAACAAGGCTTGCCGCTGCCACCGGATTGGGTGACCGGACTGCCGCTGGTGGGCCCAAAATTAAATGAGCTCTGGCTCTCTGCCGCGACCGACACCGCAAGCTTACTCGAACCGCTGCAACGCAACCTGCCCGAACTAAGCAAATGGCTGCTGGGGCGCGGCGTAGCCTTGGGCAATGGCGCGCTACAAATGTCGCTGGCCATGTTCATTTTATTTTTTCTCTACCGCGACGGCGCAGCCTTGGCGCAACGGCTGAACAACGCCTTGGTGCGCATCGGCGGCGAACATGCGCACAACTTGTTGCTGCTGGCCGGCAACACCGTTAAAGGCGTGGTGTACGGCATTCTCGGCACCGCCATCGCGCAGGGCATTCTCGCCGGCATCGGCTTTTTGCTTGCAGGCGTGCCGGGCGCCTTGCTGCTCGGCTTCATCACCTTCTTCCTATCGGTCGTGCCGATGGGTCCGCCCTTGATTTGGCTGCCGGCCGCGGCTTGGCTGTATTACCAAGGCCACGTGGGCTGGGCGATTTTCATGGTGGTGTGGGGCGTGGCCGTGGTCTCCAGCATCGACAATTTTTTAAAGCCCTATCTCATCAGCCAGGGTGCTGCGATGCCGTTCATCCTCGTGCTGCTGGGCGTGCTCGGCGGCCTGGCGGCCTTCGGCTTCGTCGGCGTTTTTCTCGGACCCACCCTGCTTGCGGTGGGCTATAGCATCGTGCGTGATTGGACCTTAAGCCCCCCATCCGCCACACCACCAACACAAACCTAATATGATCCCAACTCGCAACACCCTGGCGCATGCTTGCGCCGCACTGGATTTGATACTGCCCTTTAACGAACCAGCAGACGGCGTACTTTCGCGCTACTTCCGCGCCAACCCCGAGCTGGGCAGCACCGATCGCGCCTTCATCGCCGAATCCACCTTCGGCGTACTGCGCCGCAAGCGCCTGCTGGAAGCCGTCGCGGAACAAAGCACCGGCCGCGCCTTGCTATTGAGTTATTTGGTGCGCGTGGTCGGCGTCAGCATTCGCCAACTGGCCGCCGTGTTGCAGCCCGAGGAAGGCGAATGGCTCGGCATCATCAAATCGCGCGACACCAGCACGCTGCCGCTGGCGGTGCAGCTCGATCTGCCGGATTGGCTGTTCGAGCGCTTGCACGCGCAAATGCCCGAAGCGGAGTTGGTCGCGCTGGCGCGCGCCATGCAACAACCCGCGCCCTTGGATTTGCGCGTCAACACCTTGCGCGCCACGCGCGAAGAAGTGCTCGGCAAACTGGGCGCGGACAAAATCAACGCCATCGCCACGCCCTACTCGCCCATCGGCGTGCGCCTCGACAGCAAACCCGCGCTGAATAAAAATCGCCTCTTCGTCGCCGGCAAAATCGAAGTGCAAGACGAAGGCAGCCAACTGCTGGGATTCCTGGTCGCGCCCACACGCCACGACACGGTGGTGGATTTCTGCGCCGGCGCCGGCGGCAAAACCCTGATGCTGGGCGCAATGATGCACTCACAAGGCCGCTTGTACGCCTTCGACGTTTCGGAAAAAAGACTGGCGAATTTAAAGCCGCGCCTCAAGCGCTCCGGCCTCTCCAACATCCACCCGCACCTGATCCAAAGCGAAAACGACACCAAGGTCAAACGCCTCGCCGGCAAGATCGACCGCGTGCTGGTGGATGCGCCGTGCAGCGGACTCGGCACCCTGCGCCGCAACCCCGATTTGAAATGGCGGCAAACGCCCGACACCGTCGCCGAACTCACCGCCAAACAAACCTCCATCCTCGAATCCGCCGCGCGCCTGGTCAAACCCGGCGGGCGCTTGGTGTATGCGACATGCAGCTTATTGCGCGAAGAAAACGAAGACGTGGTAAACGCCTTCCTCGCGCGCCATCCCGAATTCAGCATCACCGACGCCGGCGAATTGCTCGCCCGGCATGAAATCTCGCTCGCCACCGGCAGCTTCTTCAAGCTCAACCCCGCCATACATCATACGGATGGTTTTTTTGCGGCGGTGCTGACGCGGCAAAGCACTGCCGCCTAATCATTGTTGAGAATTACATAAGTAAGTGACACGCGTGCACTTCCCACGGCGTCATTCCAGCGAAAGCTGGAATCCAGAGCTTTAAAAGCTTCGACAAATTAGACACTGGCTGGATGCCGGCTTTCGCCGGCATGACGCCAGAAATTTTGAACGCAGGCCACATAGTTTATAGTGCTAAAAACCACGTAAGGACTATCATTGACGGAGAACAATTATGTTTAAAAACGGCATGCGGCCGGTACATCCCGGCGAAATTTTACGAGAAGACTTTCTCATTCCGCTGGGCATGAGCGCCAACGCGCTCTCGAAAGCGCTCAATGTGCCCGCACCGCGTATCAACGACATTGTGCGCGAACGGCGCGGCGTTACAGCCGACACGGCGATGCGACTGGCGCGCTACTTCGGCGGCGATGCACGCTCCTGGATGAACCTGCAAGCGGCCTACGACTTGAGAGTTGCGGAGATCGAAAACGCCAAGCGTATTGAAAAAGAAATCGTGCCGGCCGCAGCTTGAACTTCCCATGCTAAAGCTGCGCGCCCCCCGTGTAGCGCCGGCATCTTACCATCAACCTCCGGCAATCAACGATCCAGCGGACCCACCACCCCGCGCCCGCTGCGATTCGGCACATGCGTGTAGATCATCGTCCGTGGCAAAAGAGTGGCGGAAGGTATGGCAAGTGGTCGGCTTCACCAACCCGGTCGCCATATACAAAAACAGCAGGGCCGAAAGCGCCTGCGCCTGCGTGGAGGATGCCACATTGCCGTCCACCGCCAAGTGCGTCAGAAAAGCCTCGACCTCCGGCGCGCCCAATTCTTTGGGATGGCGCTTGCGATGAAAATAAATAAAGCGTTTGATCCAGTCGACATAAGCATGCTCAGTGCGAATACTGTAATGTTTGACCCGGATGCGATCGCGCACTTGGTCCAATAATTTTGGTTGAGGGATTTGCATAAGCATCCAGAGGTGGATAAAAATAATGCCAATAGTATATATTGATAACAATCAAGAATAAACATGACCACACATCCGAATTTCCCACCAGTATTGGTGCAATTAATTACCCCATTTTTGGGGTCTACTTTACGTTATGTATCGTAAATCACCGCCCCTACGAACTCGCTAATCCTATGTACAACCTTCTTGTAACTGCGGCTGAGGGAGCTTGGGACCTCGATGCCTACGAGTACGACCGGAGCCGTTTTCTTGAGTACACAGCTGAGAGCCTCAAGGCCCGGTTTGCCAAGCTCACGACCGAGGCAATTGAGCAACTGAAGCTATTTCCCACCTTGTTCACCTACGAGGGTGATGATGCGCCAGTCCGGGTCGGTTACATCAGAAGAATCCGGGAGAGAGGCCGGAGCATTCTGATTGAATACGAATTCGATGAAACAGTTTCCCCTTTTTCCTTTAGCGCCCTAGCGCCGTTAGCTGTAAAGCTCGATATCGGTGGCTGGGAAATGTCACGGACGCACTGGGCCGTTAAAGACGAAGATCTCTTCGAGATCCTGGCCGCTGCCAATCTAGTTGATCAGAGCTATATCGGAGTGGATCGCCCGCCTGGTCGGGTTGAGGAAATGCGCTTTAAGGTCGCGCTCTCATTTCCTGGCGAAAAGCGAGACTACGTTGCGGCAGTAGCCGCAGAAGTGAAAAAGAGGCTTGGGCCGGGTACGGTCTTCTATGACAAGGACTTCACCGCACAACTTGCACGACCAAATCTGGACACCCTGCTTCAGCGAATCTATCTGAACAACTCAGAACTCGTGGTTGTCTTTCTTTGTGCGGACTATGAGCGTAAAGAGTGGTGCGGCTTGGAATGGCGCGCTATTCGAACCATCATCAAGAACAAGAATGATTATGCGATCATGTTCATGCGGTTCGATGGTGCAGATGTAAGCGGTTCAATGTCTATTGACGGCTATGTCGACCTCGAAGAGCATTCCCCGGTGCAAGCTGCACGAATGATCGTTGAGCGGGTTCGGCTAAATGAACTCCCGCAAAGCGATGCATAACCCTGCGGTCCACCGGACGCTGCGCGATAAAGCCGCGCAGCGCCGGTGACCTCCACGTTAGCCATCAATATGAAGGGGCTCATGTACATCGCTGGTTCTTTCCACTCTGTCCGTCGCTCGGTTTGCGGTGGCGGGAAAGAGTGGATAGACAACGACCCTCATTTTTGGAGCAGCCCACCAACTTGGGGAATATGCCGTAATGATCTGCGCCGCCGAGCAGATGTAGGAGATTACATTTTCTTTGTCCTGCCAAAAGCGGCGAAACATTCTCAATCTATCTTTGGGTATTTGAAGGTTCAAGAGAAAATCACACATACGGCTGCGTTCGTTCGGAGCAATCTAAAATCTAAGCGCATGAGCAACAAAATCCCAAACGGCAACATAATCGTTGATGCCTCAGGCCGATATAACCGGTTTGACGTAGGGGCTCATCAGCACATGTTTGACAGAATTAAGGATGAATATGTAATCGGAGAGGTCGCTAACTCGCGCCTCCTAACCGCCGAGGAAATTGAGGTGCTGGCTCCCGATTTTGTTCCAATGCTCCAGCGCATATTTAACAGCCAAGGAGCGACCCCAATTGAACTCATCAGTCGCTATGGGCAAACTCTTTCACCAGCTCAAGTTCGGGCAGTGCTGGAGTGGGTCAATAGCTAACCCGGCAGTCGAGAGGGAGGCGAATTCAACTTACAAGCGCGCCACGCAAAGCCTTCATAAATACACTGTGGGGTGTCTGATAGGCGAGACACTTTCTGGGTCGATGATTCAACTTTTTCACGGCGAGCGCAATCTCTTTTTCGGT
>JAKANO010000006.1 GCA_021812385.1 Pseudomonadota bacterium
TGGTGGTGCTGCGATGGCAGGTATCGCACTGCGCGGTGGTGGAGACGTGATTGGTCGGTTTCGCCAACGCGTTTACCGCTACATAGCTGCCGCTATGGCAAGTGGCGCAATTGCCCGCAGCCAATGGTCCGGTAGTTCCGCTATGGCTCATGGTGGCCGGCGCAAAGGCCGTGGTGTTGCGATGGCAGGTATCGCACTGCGCCGTGGTCGGAATATGCGTGCCTGGCTTGCCGGTGGCGGTGACGCCATGGCAGCTGGAGCAACGCCCGGCCACCGGCGGGGAGACCGCATTGTGGTCGAACACCGCGCCGGCAAAGGTGGTGGTGCTGCGATGGCAGGTATCGCACTGCGCGGTGGTGGAGACGTGATTGGTCGGTTTCGCCAACGCGTTTACCGCTACATAGCTGCCGCTATGGCAAGTGGCGCAATTGCCCGCAGCCAATGGCCCGGTAGTGCCGCTATGGCTCATGGTGGCCGGCGCAAAGGCCGTGGTGTTGCGATGGCAGGTATCGCACTGCGCCGTGGTCGGAATATGGGTGGTGGACTTGGCTTTGACGCCGGCCGTCACGCCATGGCAGGTATCGCAGCGTCCGGCCACCGGCGGGGTGGCGGCTGCATGATCGAACACCGCGCCTTTGAACGTGGTGGTCGAGTTGTGACAGGTATCGCACTGCGCGCTGGTGGAAACATGGTTCACCGGTTTCGCCAGGGCATTGACGGCGACGAAGCTGCCGCTATGGCAAGTGGCACAATTGCCGGCAGAGAGCGGCCCCTTGGTGGCGCTATGACTCATGACTGCCGGCACAAAATTCTGCGTGTTCTTATGGCAAGTATCGCACTGCGCCGTGGTCGGAATATGGGTGGTGGACTTGGCTTTGACGCCGGCCGTCACGCCATGGCAAGTATCGCAGCGTCCGGCCACCGGCGGATTGGCGGTGGCGTGATTGAATGCTGCGCCGCTGAAGGTAGTGGTGCTGCTGTGGCAGGTATCGCATTGCGCCGTGGTGGAAATATGGCTAGTGCTTTTACCTATAGCCGCGACACCGTTGTGGCAAGATGCGCATGAAGCTGTTGTTAGCCTGTGATCAAAGCTTGCCCCCGATTTAAAATCAGTCGTGGTGCGATGACACGCCTCGCATCGAGTGACATTAGACACGTTGCTATGCAGCGTGTCTAAAGGGGCGGGCGGTGCTGTTGTTTGGCTGCCGGATACATGACATCGGGTGCAGTTGTTCACTATATCTAGATGGTTAAATTTAATGACGGGTAACCAAGCCGTCGTACGGTGGCATGCCGCGCAGGAAGCCAATGTAAATGGATGATTAGGCGGCTTCCCAACAGAAATCAAACCGTTGTGGCACGTCGCACAATTAAAAGGTGTCGCTTCCCTGTGATTGAAACTTGCTGGTAGCCAAGCTTTTGAGGAATGGCAGGTGTCGCACGAGGAATTTGTACGGATATGCGCCGCAGGCTTGCCTTTAACCGCTCCATTGTTGTGACAAGTGGCGCATTGCCCTTTCACGACCCCTTGAGTCATCTCATGGTTAAAGTACACGGGGGTCCAGCCTGAGGGCAGATGGCAACTGTCGCAGGCAATAGTTGTTGAAATGTGGTTGGCGGGTTTTCCTGGTGCTTTGCCACCTGGGCGGTGACATGAGGCGCAGTCTTTAGGAGTGCCGCGGAAAACGCCTTGTGTGTGGCAGGATTCGCAACTAACGCGATTGTGCGCGCCGCTAAGAGCAAAACCAGTAGTGTTATGGTTGAAAGATGAGTTGCCGACGCTGGTAGCGGCCAATCCTGAACCGCAGACGAATGCCATGAATACAGCAAATACCATTAAGGTAATTTGCTGCATCAACTTAGCAGTCATCTTGCAAGTCATCATACTTGCCGCCCTTATTTTTTGCTTTTTATTAATAAAAACAGTTTTATTTATTTGTATTTTATATCGTTATTTCCCCCCATCATCATTATTTTAATGACATGAAGTTTTGTTTATTAGCGAATTTTTACATTTATTAAATTCAAATTGCAATAAAAAAACAAAATCATTAATTCTAGTTAATAATTATTCCATTTCTGATAGTTCTAAAAGAAGTAGTTACATGACAACGTTCACACTGGCGCCCAAAATTGTTCTCATGGACATCATCTCCTTCATGGCAGTCATAGCAACTCGCTAATTTTCTTGAGCTTTTATCCATGGGCAACTTATGGCAAGCCATGCATTCTAGAGGCTTATGGGAGCCATCAAGCTTGAATTTGGTGTCTTTGTCATGGTTGAAATCCCATATTTTCCAGTCGCGACTATTATGGCAACGAGCGCAATTTGTGCCCAAAGTACGCTTATGCATATCTTCTTTTTTGTGGCAACCGTAACACTCCGATGGCGCATCCTTGAATAGCAAGCTTATGTGACACTTTTTGCATTCCACTTTGGAATGGCTACCCACTAGCGGAAATTTGGATTTCGAATGATCGTAATTCGTGTACTTCCAATCCTTTTCAGTATGGCATTGCTCGCACTTTTTGCCTTCCTGACCTTTATGCTTATCGTCCTTCTGATGACAGTCATAACAGCTTGATGCCAACTTTTCCTTATACAAGATTCCTGTGTGGCAAGATTCGCATTTCACTTTTCCATGCTTGCCACGTAACGCATATTTAGTGGCTAGATCGTGCATGAAGATTGACGGCTTCCATGCTTTTTCGCTGTGGCAGGTATCGCATTTTTCACCAAACTTACCTTTGTGCTCGTCATTTTTTTTATGGCAACCGATGCACGTTAAGGGGAGCTTCTCCTTGAAACCGCTTCCGGTGTGGCAGCTTTGACATTTAGCGCTCTTGTGTTTATCGCGCAGAGGAAACTTGGTGTCCTTGTCATGGTTGAATGAGGTACTCGTCCAGGCACGTTCGTTATGGCACTTTTCGCATTTATCACCCAAGCTACCTTTGTGTACGTCATCAGATCGATGACACGCAACACAGGTGGTCGGCATTTTTTCCTTGTATAAAGGTGTTTTGTGGCAGCTTTCGCATTTTGTGGAGTGGTGTTTGCCATTCAGCGGAAATTTGGTGTTCTTGTCGTGATTGAAATGAATGGTTTTCCAGTCGCGTTCGGCATGACAAGTCTGGCACTTTTCGCCGAAGCGCCCTTTGTGCTCATCGTCCTTGCGATGGCATGCGATGCAGGCTTTCGGGGTCTCTTTGTATTTGGTATCTTTATGGCATTCCTGGCATTTCACTTGCTCATGCTTTCCCAGTAGCGGGAAAAGAGTCTTGCTATGATCGAAGGTGGCATCCTTCCAGTTTTTTTCGCTATGGCAGGTTTCACACTTAACACCAAGCGACCCTTTGTGCTTGTCGTCCTTTTTGTGACAGCCAATGCATTCATGTGGCGCTTTTCGGTATTTGACGCCAGATTTATGGCAGTCCTTGCAAGCGGCTTTGGGCCCGTTGTGGGCTCCTTTTAAAGTGAAATCAGTGTCGTTGTGGTTAAAAGTTTTTTGGTCGACCGACGAGACGATGGCGTTGCGGCCTTTGTGATCCGTGTGGCAATTGCGACAGTCAATGTCTTTGATTCGTCCATGAAAGCCGGTTTTTTGCTGGACATCTTTGGCTGTATCTTTATGGCAATCTAGGCAAAGTTTGCTTTGTCCCGCTTTATTGAATTTGACATGGCAATTGCTGCATTCGCCTTCCAACTTGGCATGGCCGGAAATCACGTTACCCGGCATGAGCATGCCCTCAAAACTGTCGGCTTGAGCGTTTGCAGTCAGTAAAAAGAGGAGCGATAGGAGGAGGGCTATCCGGAGCATCAATACATGTGTACCGCGATGATATGGAAAACCGAACTCAGTACAAGCATGTAAACCAGAGGAATATGGAGTACATGCCAGAGCGCGAAAATTCTTTCATAAGTAGCAAACTGGGCTACGGCTTGGGCTTGATGCAAATAAGTTTTCGCCATGTGATTGGCTGCAGCTAAGCGTTGCGTTAGTTTAGTGTCATCCCAATGTCGCTCACGCGCACGCTGGGATAGCAGTTGTTTTAACTCGCGCATGGCTTTTCGATGCACCCAATTCGCTTGGATGCCTATTGAGAAAAAGCGCCAAGTTTTTGCGGACATTGAGAGGGTGGTATCGAGCGCATAAGATTCGAAGCTGCGGAGCCATTCCTCAACATGCGGCGCAAAATGAAATTTTGTTTTGACGTTGTCACCCTGGGCGATAAAGTGGGCTTTGATTTCTTTTAAGCTGGCGCTGCGACCGTAAAGCCCATGATGGATTTTGGTATAGACGAAACGTCCCAGGACGCCACTTGCCGCCACAAGCAACATGCTGAAGAGTGCTACGCCGGCGTTGATCGATCCAAAATGAAAGTTAGCGTGGAATAGTATTAAGAGTGGCCCGGTGATGCCGATGATCATATGTATCCGGAACCAATTGGGGAGCTTGCCCCAACCTTGCATAAAGCGCATACGTTTACGTAGCGGAAACAACAGTAGCGACAACATCAGCAGCGCGCCAACCAATCCCAGGTAGTAACCAAAGTCATCGCCTGAGGTGTAATACTTGTGTTGGGCGACATATACGCCAATTGAAATGACGCTTATAAGCGTAATGAAAAATAGAAGCCAGCTGTGTTTTCTGGCCAACGCAAGTAGTCCAGAGCTTCGTTCCATTTCTGAAGTTGTTGAAATGGCTGTCATGGTTGATTGTGTTTTTGGTATTAAAGGCTAAGGCTGTTTATATAATACTTTTTTAGAATTTATGTTTACATCTTATTCATATTGATCTAAGCCTGATCAATATAAGATACTGAATCATATAATATGATGTTCAAGACTAACATATACATATACTTGATTAAATACTATTATTTATCTTTATGTAAAATGACATTGATATATAAATTATATCCGTAATGATTATGTGGACTTTTACACTATATATTTTGCCTTTGCTCTTGGTGCTGTACTTTTATATACGGCGCTACCGGCACCAAGAAAGACAGCACATTGGCGAATTAAACTCCGCAGTTGCGGCTGGGCTGACTGAGCCGCCATCTATGCATCCGGTTTTTAACCCCAATAAATGCATTGGATCAGGATCATGTGTTTACGCATGTCCTGAAGGTGCGATTGGCATTATTCGGGGAAAGGGCCACCTCATTAACCCAACTGTATGCATTGGTCACGGCGCCTGTTTGGCCTCTTGCCCGCATGATGCAATTACCCTGGTGTTTGGTACTGAGAAGCGGGGCATGGATATCCCCCAATTACAGCCAAATTTTGAAACCAATGTGAACGGCATTTATATCGCTGGTGAATTGGGCGGAATGGGGTTGATTCGTAAAGCGGTTGAGCAAGGACGACAGGCGTTGGAGTCAATCGCCAAGTCGCGCGGTACAGGCAATCAATTGGATGTCCTTATCGTAGGCGCAGGGCCGGCCGGCCTCTCAGCTTCGCTTGCCGCCATGGACAAAAAGCTGCGGTCAATAACCGTGGAGCAAGAAGACTCCCTGGGAGGCACGGTCTACCATTATCCGCGCAATAAAATTGTGATGACCGCTCCTGTCACGCTACCCATCATCGGCCAGGTAAAAATGGGGGAAATCAGCAAGGAATCGCTGCTGGATTTTTGGCAGGGGATTGTTAGCAAAACCAACCTAAAGATCAATTTCAACGAACGGATGGAAAAAATATCATCCAACAAACAGGGCTTTACTGTTACCACTAGTAAGGCAGTTTATGAAACAAAGAATGTGCTGCTCGCCATTGGCCGACGTGGCACGCCACGCAAGCTCGGCGTGCCAGGTGAAGAGCAATCCAAAGTTGTTTATCGCTTGGTGGATCCAGAGCAATATCGTAATCAGCGCGTTCTAGTTGTCGGTGGGGGCGATAGCGCGCTGGAAGCGGCCCTGGCCATCGCAGATGAACCGGGTACGTCAGTGACGATTTCCTACCGCAGCGAAGCTTTTGGACGGGTAAAACAAAAAAATCGGGAGCGCTTGCAACAAGCCGAGGCAGCGGGACGCGTCAAAGTCGTTCTTAAATCAGGGGTAAAGGAAATTTCACCCGAAGGTGTCACCTTGGTACAGGAAGAAGACACCATGGAATTGAATAACGATATCGTTATAGTCTGTGCCGGCGGTATATTGCCGACCCCCTTCCTCAAGGAAATCGGCATCTTAGTCGAGACTAAACACGGGACTGTTTAGGAACGGAATTTGAATCTTTCTCGCAATCATCAGCCCTGAATCGGTATACTGCGCGTTTTGTCGCGATTCTCGTGGTTTCCCGCGTGTGCCGCAGTAAATATTATCCCCAATGAAACCCACTATAGTCATCGTCGGTCGTCCCAATGTGGGCAAATCCACGTTATTCAATCGCCTCACCAAAACACGCAATGCGTTGGTGGCCGATTTGCCTGGCCTTACGCGCGACCGTCACTATGGTCACGGTGTTGTGGGCAATAAGCCTTATTTGGTGGTCGACACGGGCGGTTTTGAACCCGTGGCGAAAGACGGAATTTTGCATGAAATGGCACGCCAGACCTTACTCGCCATCGATGAGGCAGACGCGATTCTGTACTTGGTCGATGCGCGTCAGGGACTGACAGCGCAAGATAAAAGCATTGCTGAAACTTTGCGCAAATCCGGGCGCCCGCTGTGGCTGGTTGTGAATAAAGCTGAAGGCATGCGGCGCGAGGTCGTGGCGGCAGAGTTTTTCGCTTTGGGATTGGGTGACCCGCTGCCCATTTCGTCCAGCCACGGCGAGGGCGTACGCGAGCTAATGGAGTTGGTGCTGGAAGGATTTCCCGAAGACGAATCTACGGGGCCTGAGCCGAGTCACCCCAAGATCGCCATAGTCGGCCGCCCTAATGTTGGCAAAAGCACGTTGCTCAATAGCTTAATGGGGGAAGAGCGGGTGATTGCATTCGATCAACCCGGAACGACGCGCGACAGCATTTACGTCGAATTCGAGCGCGACGGTAAAAGCTATACGTTGATCGACACAGCGGGGATGCGCAAGCGTGGCAAAGTATTCGAGTCGGTCGAGAAATTTTCCGTCATCAAAACGCTGCAGGCTATCGAAGACGCCAATGTAGTAGTACTGGTGCTGGATGCGCAGCAGGATATATCCGAACAGGATGCGCATATCGCCGGTTTTATTCTCGAAGCCGGACGTGCCTTGGTGGTGGCAGTGAATAAATGGGATGGCCTTGAGTCCTATTCCCGCGAAACGGTGAAAGCCAATATATTGCACAAGCTGGCTTTTCTTGACTTTGCCAAATTCCACTACATTTCGGCGTTGAAAAGCACCGGCTTGTCGCCCTTATTGAAATCGGTCGATGCAGCGTATAAAGCGGCGATGACCAAGATGCCGACCCCACGGCTGACCCGCATTCTGCAAGAAGCGGTGACTGCGCATCAGCCACCAAAAAATGGCCCATTTCGTCCCAAGCCGCGCTTCGCACATCAGGGCGGCAGCAACCCCCCGATCATCATTGTGCATGGCACAAGCGTGACAGCCATTTCCGACTCCTATAAGCGCTATTTGGAGAATACTTTTCGCACGGCCTTCAAGCTTGAGGGCACGCCGCTGCGAGTCCAATTCAAACAAGGCGCGAACCCTTTCGAAGGCAGAAAGCCCCCCACACCCACCCAAGGCGAAGAAAATAGTCGGCGCCGCGCCAATCGCGTATCAAAACGCAAATATGGGCGTTAAACATCTTTAATTTCAATGCATTGCCGATTTTAAGCAAGCTTATCCGTCCCAAGCTTTGCATTCCTTTGGCGAAATAAAAGGCAATAGATCAATTTTTCCTGTTATCAGCCGATAAGGTAGAAATGTTTTCTCTTATCGCGTGACTGGAATTTTGGCTACAGACCTTTTACAGAAAAGCCCTTCCCTGATTCAGCTTGGTAGACGCGTCTTGCTTGCCCTTGGCTTGTTGACGCTGGTGTTGATCAGTTTATGGATGTTGCTGTCCTGGAAAAACCTGCGGCAATTGCAGTTGCAGCGCATGACAGTCGCCACCACGCTCGCCGCGCATCAATCGCAAAGTTTTTTCGATACCGTTGGCAGCCATTTGGATAGCCTTGCCAACTTGATCAATCAGCGCGATGCGCTGAATGATCCCAAGGTCGCCACAGAAATACTGAAAGAATTTAAAGCCAAGAATCCCGATTTAGGTGGGGCCAGCATCATTTTGCCTTCCGGCCAGATGCTGGTTTCGACGGCGCTCAAGCCCGGCGCGCGCTTACCAAACGTTATGGAACATCCGAATTGGCGCGCCGATTTCCTGCAAAACCTGCAATCCAGGGGGTTGTCGCTCAATAAGCCGCAGCGCGGATATTTGTTGAATGCCTGGATCATGCCACTGCGTTACACCTTCCGGGATGATGCAGGCAGGGTCAAATTTTTGATTCAGACATCAATTTTATTGGAGCGCCAACAAGCGCTTTGGGCGAATTTGGGTCTGCAGCAAGGGGTACAGATCGGCTTGATCCGAGAGGACGGAGTCTTGTTATCCATGTGGCCATTGTCCAGCGCCGTAGATCCAAAACTTTTCCAAGCAAAATCACTAACCAATGAAATTTCAAAAAATGTAACCAACGGCTTTTACATTGAGGCGAATGCGCATTGGGGCATGCAGCGCGAAGGGGTCTATCAACGCTTGCAGGCTTATCCCGCCTATGCATTTTTGTCGATGCCGAACAGCTTTTTGCTGAATCTGTGGTGGCGTACCATCCAGGTACCAGTTTATACATTTTTGTTACTGTATTTGCTGGGCGCAACCCTTTATAGCTTGCTTGCACGCCGCTTTGCGCAACGCATGAATATCATTCAAACAGCGCTTGCGCAAAGTAGCGTAAACAGCCCGGGGCGTTTACCTGTCAGCGGTGTGCGCGAAATTGATGAGTTGTGTGTAGCGCTTGCCGCCACCCAAAGCAAACTCGAAGCCTCCGCCAAAACCCGGGAACACCAATTATTATCAGCCGCAGACGCCGGAACCTACACACTGCGCTTACGCGATGGCCTGGTGTTGCAGGCCAACGATGCATTTTTAGGCATGCTTGGCCGAAGCCGCGAAGAAGTGGTCAACCACCCATGGGCTTCTTTGTTCGAAGAAGGTGACGGTACGGATGGCTCATTCTCCGGCCAATACCCAAGCCAAGAACTATCACTGCGTGTGCTGCGGTTTAAGCACAAATTCGGGCAACCCGTGTGGCTCTCTTTAGCCGAGTACATCGATAGCGCAGAGGGAGAACCGCTACGTCAAGGCTTGGCGATCAATGTGAGTCAACGCGAAGAATTACTCGCAAAAATCCAATTGCACTCCGACCGCCTGCGCACGCTGTGGCAGCTCGCGACCGATCGTGAAACACCGGATATAGACAAACTGAGACAGATGTTGCGCCTAGGGTTGGACACGCTGGGAATGGAAACCAGCATGCTCACAGAGCACGTCGATGACACATTGCATGTGCGATACAAGGTGGGCATGGCGATACTGCTTGAAGAAGGACAAGCCATACCCTTGACCGATAGTTTGTGTCGTGAAACCTTGCGCTACCAGCGTAGCCAGTTTATTGATGACTTGAATGCGCGCAGCGAATATGCCTCCAGTGCTTTAGTGCGTCAATGGCACTTGCGTGTCTATGTCAGTGCGCCAATCTGGATCGGGGACAAGATTTACGGCACGCTCACCTTTTACAATCGACAGCAGCAAAAACCGTTTAGCGATGAAGATAAGGTGTTTGTGGAGTTGCTTGCCGGGTGGTTTGGTAAAGTGCTCTTCGAGCAGCAGCAGCACAAAATCCTGGAAGCGATGGCGATGACGGACAGCCTGACTGGCTTGCCAAACCGCCGCGCGGCGGAGTCCCTGCTAACCAGTGAATCCGCGCGCGCCAAACGTGCCGAAGAGATTTTCGCCGTCGTGATCTGCGATCTGGATCGGTTCAAGTTGATTAACGACCACTTCGGCCATAGCATCGGCGACAAAGTGCTTCAGCATGTGAGCGCGATTATGCGCGGCGCTTTACGCGAGGGCGATTGGGTGGCGCGCTGGGGCGGTGAGGAATTTATCGTTTTCTTGCATCACTCCAGCGGACAAGAAGCTTTTAACGCGATGGAACGTTTGCGCGAAGAGATCAAATCCCGTCCGTTAGAAACACAGCATGGCAATTTAGTTTTGACGGCCAGTTTTGGTATCGGCATTTTCCACAACGATGGCATTGACCTCTTGCAAGTGTTATCCGAAGCGGATGGTTGCTTATATGAGGCAAAACGCCGCGGGCGTGATCGTGTGATCCTCAGTGAAACCGCCACCCGGGGACGCTTATGGCAAGCGGGAATGCTGCAACACGCGCTGCAAGAAAATCGTATCGTCGCGGCCTATCAAGTCATGGTGAACTTGAGCACGGGCGAAGTCGTGGCCGATGAGGCCTTGGCACGCTTAATTCATCCCGATGGCAAAATTTATCCAGCGGCGGAATTTGTCGAGGCGGCGGAAGGCATCAATTTGATTCATCAAGTTGACGAAATCATTGCCCGCAATTCAATCGAGCGCTATAGCAAACAAGTTGAGGCGGGCACGCACGGTAAAATCACCCATTTCATCAACCTTTCACCGCAATTCTTGGCCCGGCGCGACCTGCTAGACGCTCTTTTGGAAGATGCCAAGAAACTAGCAGGCAGTTCCGGACTTAATTTGCTGCAACACCAACCGGTGGTTTTCGAAATCACCGAACGCCAATTGTTGGAAGACTTTGGCTCAATGCGCGAAAACCTAAAGCATTTATTGGAATACGGTTTCAAGTTGGCGCTGGACGATTTCGGCAGCGGCTATTCTTCGTTTTTATATCTTGCCGAACTACCCATCAGCTATATCAAAATCGAAGGGTGGATGGTGCGGAATATGCAATACAACGACCGGATACTCAGCATGGTCAAAAGTGTTGTGCTATTGGCCCAAACTTTGGGGATGACCACCATTGCTGAATGTGTCGAAGATGCACGTACCGCAGAAATGTTACGCGACATGGGCGTGGATTGGGGCCAAGGTTACCATTTCGGTTATCCCTTGATTGAAAACATGGGAACTAATGTTACCGAATTAGAATCTTAAGTTAAGTCTTGTTTTTCGTAAAAATATCCGCATATCAACTATTATAATTATCGGGGTCGCTTTTTGACTCCTAGCGGCGGACTTGCCAATGGAATATACTGGCCCGCTTTATTTTATGTTCACAACAATATGGAGAAGCTATGAGCGGGAAAGGGCAATTACTACAAGACCCGTTTTTGAATACGCTACGTAAAGAACACATCCCCGTGTCGATTTACCTAGTCAACGGGATTAAACTCCAAGGTCAAGTCGAATCCTTCGATCAATATGTCGTACTGCTTAAAAACACCGTTACACAGATGGTTTATAAGCATGCAATTTCTACCGTTGTGCCGGCCCGAGCGGTGAATATCTCCGTCGATATGCCGGATGCTTGATGCAGCCCCGAATGGGGATCGGGTTATAGACGATACGGCAATTTTGGTCGCCTTGGATTTTGGCGACCCGGATGCCGAAGAAAGCCTGGAAGAATTACGGCGCTTAACTGAAAGTGCCGGCGTTTTGGCTGTGGGCGTCGTGCAAGGCAAGCGCTCTCGTCCCGATGCGGCTTTTTTCGCGGGCAGCGGCAAAGTCGAAGAAATTGGCGCTGCCGTGCGCGATAAACAAGCTGCGGTCGTCATTTTCAATCATGATCTGTCCCCAGCCCAGCAACGCAATTTAGAGCGTGAATTAAAGTGTCGGGTGGTTGACCGCACCAGTTTGATCCTCGATATTTTCGCCCAGCGCGCGCAATCTCATGAAGGTAAAGTGCAAGTAGAATTGGCTCAGCTTGAACGGCTTTCGACACGCTTAGTTCGCGGCTGGACCCATTTGGAACGGCAAAAGGGCGGTGTCGGCTTGCGCGGTCCAGGCGAGACGCAGTTGGAAACAGACCGGCGCTTAATCGGCAAACGCGTCAAATCGCTCAAGGAACGCCTGGTTAAGCTGGGGCGCCAACGCCGCACCCAACGCCGTGCGCGCGTGCGCAATGCGGTTTTTTCGGTTTCTATCGTGGGTTATACCAACGCGGGGAAATCCACCTTATTCAATCGATTAACGCATGCCGATGCATTTGCTGCGGATCAATTGTTCGCAACCTTGGACACCACGTCGCGCCGCGTTTTCATCCCCGAAGTCGGGCAGGTCGTCGTGTCCGATACCGTAGGTTTTATCAAGCAGCTTCCGCATGGCTTGGTGGAAGCCTTTCGTGCCACGCTTGAAGAGGCCGCGCAGGCTGACTTATTGTTGCATGTCGTAGATGCATCCAGTGCCATGCGCGATCGGCAAATCGAGCAAGTGAATCTTGTCTTGGCAGAAATCGGCGCAGCGCATTTACCCCAAGTCCTGGTGATGAACAAAATCGATAGCACGGATTTGCTTCCCCGCGTGGATCGCGATGAATATGGTAAAATCATCCGTATTTGGGTCAGTGCAGCGACCGGCGCCGGCATGGATTTACTCCGGCTCGCCCTAAGTGAAGCGGCACAGGCCCCAATAGCAGCACAAGCCGAACTCGCACTTTAGCCCTTAAAAATAACGCAGGAAAATTTATGGCCTGGAACGATCCCAATTGGGGCAAAAAAGGTAATAACAGCGGCCCTCCAGACTTGGATGAGTTGTGGCGTCGCTTCAATGAGAAGCTAGCCGGCCTATTCGGCGGCAAGGGACGCGGTGCTGGCACACCGACCGGACCGGTGGGTGGTAAAAATGCCAATCCCACGAGTGGCGTGATTTTGCTGCTGTCCATCATTGCCGTGATATGGATTGGCAGTGGTTTCTACATTGTGAATGCGCGTGAACGCGGCGTCGTTTTACGCTTTGGCAAACTAACCGAAATCACCATGCCGGGTCCGCGTTGGCATATGCCGTATCCAATAGAGTCCGTGGAAATCGTCGATACCGCACAAAACCGCCTGACCGAAGTCGGTTTCCGTCAAAATGAAAAAAGCAAGCAAGCCAGTGAAGCCGCCATGCTCACCAGCGACAAAAACATCATCAATGTTTTGTTCGCGGTGCAATACACGATTACCGACCCACAGGCATTTCTATTTAATAACAACGTGGGTGATGATCAAGTCTTCGTACGCCAAGTGGCGGAGAGCGCCATGCGCGAGGTAGTGGGCAAGACTAAGGTCGATGCAGTACTGAGCGAAAGCACTAAAGTTGCCAATGATGCCGGGGTCTTAATGCAGAACATGTTGACGCGCTACCAAACCGGCATCACGGTGGCCAATGTCACCATTCGTCAGGTACAACCACCGGAGCAGGTGCAAGCCGCCTTCAATGACGCCATCAAAGCCGATCAAGACCGCGAGCGCCAAAAGAACGAAGGTGAAGCCTATTTCAACGACATAGTGCCAAAAGCCAAGGGTAGTGCCGCGCGCCTGATACAGGAAGCCGAAGGTTATAAACAAAGCATCATCGCCCGCGCCGAAGGGGATGCCTCGCGTTTCAAGCAACTCGTGGTTGAATACAACAAGGCGCCGGGCGTAACCCGCGACCGCATGTATATCGACGCTATGCAGCAGATTTACTCCAACACTACAAAAATCATGGTCGATCAAAAGAGCGGCGGTAATATGCTTTACCTACCCCTGGACAAGTTGATGCAACAAGTGAAAGAGGGCCAAGTTGCCGCGCCCGTGAAACCCATAACTGGCGATACCCCGCGGGCCAATGAATATGAACAAGGGCGCGATTTGTTGCGCAATCGGGAGGGGCGGCCATGAACCGTAATTTTGCCTCCGTACTGGTAGCGGTGTTGCTGCTAATCGCGGTATTAAGCTTTACTTTCTTTACAGTGGACCAACGCCAACAAGCGATTGTCCTGCAATTGGGTGAAATCAAGTCGGTCAAACAACAGCCGGGCCTCTATCTCAAAATCCCCTTGCTGCAAAATGTGGTGTACATCGATACCCGCGTACGCACCCTCGATACGCCGGACTCCGATCTCATTATTACGAAAGAAAAGATCAATATGCTGGTGGATTCTTTCGTTAAATGGCGCGTCATTGATCCCAAGCAGTTTTACATCAGCGTTGGCGGTGATGAACGTCGCGCCGATCAGCGCTTGATGAACGTCGTGCGCGACGGTTTACGGGCCGAGTTCAACAAACGCACCGTGGATGATGTGGTCGCCGGTCAACGCGAGCAAGTCATGGAAAGCTTGCGCCAAAATGTCGACAAGGATGCGCGTTCGATTGGCGTGCAAGTGGTGGATGTGCGCCTGAAACGCGTCGACTATTCCGAAGATGCTGAAAGCTCGGTGTTCGAGCGCATGCGCTCGGAACGCACCCGCGTGGCCAATGAGCGTCGTTCGATCGGTGCCGCGGTTAAGGAGCAGATTCAGGCCGACGCAGAAAAGCAACGGGATATTTTGGTTTCCCAAGCCTATCGTGACGCGCAGCGCACGAAGGGCGAGGGCGATGCGAAAGCCGCGGCGATTTATGCCCAGGCTTATTCGGCGAATCCTGAGTTCTATGCTTTCTACCGCAGCCTGGATGCCTATAAGGATAGCTTCAAGAATAAGGACGACGTATTGGTCATCGACCAAAATTCCGACTTTTTCCGCTATTTCAAACACTCCGGCAAAGGCGGCAAGTAAGTCGCTATGAATAGTTTGTTTGCAGCCTTTGGGCTGGTGCTCGTGCTGGAAGGCATCCTCCCTTTTCTAACCCCGCGCTTATGGCGTGAGGCATTTCGCAAAATGCTTGAATTGAGTGACGGCCAATTGCGTTTTATGGGCTTGTTCTCCATGCTGGCCGGCTTGGGCATTGTTTTGATTGCGCGCTAATGAAACATACCTGGTTATTACCCGAATATCTTGAAGACATTTTGCCGCCAGCGGCGAGTGCGATTGAACGTGCGCGCCGCGCGGCATTGGACGTGTTTGCCAGTCACGGTTATGAGCTGGTGATTCCACCGCTGATGGAGTATCTGGAGTCCTTGCTGACCGGTACCGGGCGCGATATGGAGCTCGACACCTTCAAACTGGTGGATCAGTTGAGCGGCCGCCTGATGGGCGTGCGTGCGGATATGACGCCGCAAGCAGCGCGTATCGATGCGCATTTGCTGAATCGCCAAGGCGTTACGCGTCTGTGTTACGCCGGCCCAGTGCTGCATACGCGGCCGGGTAATTTGCAAACCAGCCGCGAGCCGCTGCAAGTAGGCGCGGAACTCTTTGGCCACGCCGGTCTGGAAGCCGATCTTGAAGTGCAAAAAATGCTGCTGAAAACGCTCAAATCGCTGGGCGTGCAAGCGTTGCACTTGGATCTCGGCCATGTCGGAATTTTTCGCGCATTGATGAACGCTGCCCAAGCGGATGACGGTTTAGAGAGCGATCTGTTTCACGCATTGCAAGCCAAGGATATTCCCGCTATTACCGAGCTGACGCGCCCTATGCAAGCCGACCTGCGCGACGCGCTATTGGTCTTGCCCACCCTATATGGCGAGCGCTCAATATTGGCGCGTGCGGCCGAAGTGCTGCCAAAATTGCCGGAAATTGGCCGCGCCTTGGATGCCTTGGAGACCTTGGCCGAAGACTTGGCGGCGAGCGACGCCGAACTGTACTTCGATCTAGCCGAATTGCGCGGTTATCACTACCACAATGGCGTCGTGTTTGCGGCCTATGCGCAGGGTTCGCCTTATGCCGTGGCGCACGGCGGACGCTACGACAATGTCGGGCAGCAATTTGGCCGCGCCCGTTGCGCAACCGGCTTTTCATTGGATTTGCGCGCATTGGCGCCTTATTTGCAGCCGCCGTCGCAAATGCACGGCATTCTTGCGCCCTATAGCACCGATCCGGCTTTAGCGGAAAAGATCGAGGCTTTGCGGGGTGATGGACAAATAGTCGTCGTGGAATTGCCGGGGCAAGAAGCGCATCGCGTTGAAGCGCACTGCAATCGGCGCTTGGTACAGAAAAACGGCATTTGGGAAATCGAATGAAGGATGCACGGGACCGTTCTTGAAGATCCCGCATCACAAATTAATCAGGAAACAGGGTAGAGCAAAATGACAAAGAACGTAGTGGTTATCGGCACGCAATGGGGCGATGAGGGTAAGGGAAAAATCGTTGATTGGTTAACCGATCATGCGCAAGGCGTAGTGCGCTTCCAGGGTGGTCACAATGCCGGGCATACCTTGGTCGTCGCCGGTAAGAAAACCGTTCTGCATCTCATCCCCTCGGGCATCTTGCGCGATAGCGTCAAGTGCTACATTGGCAACGGCGTCGTGGTGTCGCCGCAGGCGCTGATGGAAGAAGTGGATATGCTGGAAAAAGCCGGCGTGGCCGTGCGCGACCGTTTGATTATTTCCGAGGCCTGCCCCTTGATCTTGGCGCATCACGTGGCGCTAGACCATGCGCGCGAAGCGGCCAAGGGCGCCGGCAAGATCGGCACCACCGGGCGCGGCATTGGTCCGGCCTATGAAGATAAAGTCGCGCGGCGCGCGATCCGCATGCAGGAATTGTTTCATCGCGAGCGCTTTGCCGCCAAGTTGGGCGAAGTGCTCGATTATCACAACTTCGTTTTGAAAAATTATTTCAATGCGCCCATCGTCGATTTCCATAAGACGCTGGATGAAACCATGGCCTTGGCCGAACGCATTAAACCGATGTTGGGCGATGTGCCGCGGCGCTTGTATGAGGCCAACAAAGCCGGCAAAAATCTGTTGTTTGAAGGTGCGCAGGGCACGCTGCTGGACATCGATCATGGCACTTATCCCTTCGTGACATCATCCAATTGCACCGCGGGTGGCGCCGCCACTGGCGCAGGTGTCGGGCCGCACACCCTGCATTATGTGCTGGGCATTACCAAGGCATACACCACGCGCGTCGGCTCCGGCCCATTCCCGACGGAATTGTTTGATGATGTGGGTAAGTTTTTAGCTGAGCGGGGCCACGAGTTTGGCTCCACCACCGGGCGTGCACGGCGTTGTGGTTGGTTTGATGCCGCCGCCTTGAAGCGCTCGATCCAGATCAATGGCGTCTCCGGCTTGTGCGTGACCAAGCTCGATGTTTTGGATGGCATGGAGACCTTGCGTCTTTGCACCGGTTACAAATTCCCCGGTGGCCAGAGTGATATTTTGCCGGTCGGTGCGGAAACGCTGGCGGAATGCGAGCCGATTTACGAAGAAATGCCCGGCTGGAAAGACAGCACCGTTGGCATCAAACAATATGATGCGCTTCCGCTTGCGGCACGCAATTATTTGAAGCGCGTGGAGGAATTGTGCGAAGTCCCGGTGGACATTATTTCAACGGGCCCCGATCGTGAAGAAACGATCGTCATGCGTCACCCCTTCGAATAAGACCAAACGAAAAGGGCGGCTCTTTTGAGCCGCCCTTAATCCTGAAAACACTCGATATGCCTGTTACTGCCGGGGTCTAGTAAGCCGGCAATATTTGTTGCGCTTTCAGCGGACCGCAAAACATCTTCAAATGCCAAATTTTCCGGCACATTTTCATACACCTCCATCCATAGTTGCGGATCATCGCGCTTCTTGAGCAGGCGTCCGGCAACACCGAGTTGCGCCTTTATTTCAAGCTGTATGCGCTGGATCGCCGACTCGATGGCGGAAGCAAATTTAGGCTGAATGCGGTAATAGATGTAGTAATGACGCATGCGGCTTATAAGGGCACGGCATACGGCAACGTTTGCAAGTTCAATTGCGGCCCCTGTTGCGATTTCAAGTGCAAATCCTGGCCGGCTGCGCTGCTGATTTGAATCACCGCCAACACGTCAAAGCCACCTGTTGTTCCCGGCGCGGCATTGACGATCATGCCGCATGCCTGATCCGGCAAATCGGCGCTGTACAGTTCATCGCCCGGCTGAGGGGATTCAGCGCAGGCGATATGCGCTAGATACATGCGCCGCTTGGGCTTACCCAGATATTGGGTGCGCGCAACGATTTCCTGGCCGGGATAGCATCCCTTCTTGAAATTGACGCCATCGATGAGTTCGTAATTCAGCATTTGCGCCACGAATTGCTCTTGCGTCGCGGGCAGCACGGTGGGAATGCCGGCACGAATCAAAAGATCATCCCAGCAAGCATACCCAACCGGCTTCGCCTGCTGCAGAAGTTTTTCCCAGATTGCGGCTGCCTGGTCGGGCGCGATCAGCAATTCGAAGTGATCGCCGGGCAAACGCAGCACGCTGCCAAAGCTGGTTTGCACTAAACCTTGCACAGCCGCAGGCAATGCGTCGACTGCTTGCGACAAAGCGGCTGCAGCTCCAGCGCCGCCAAAGCCGAGGCGCACCCAATCATCGCTGGCATCGCTTACCTTCACTTTTGCGCGCATCACGAACATGCTTAGGCGTTTTTGAATGGCTTCGCGCAAGCTGGCCGGAAGCTGAAAAATGTAGCTGTTGGGCGCGTTCTGCCACAGCAGGCCATTGGCCAGCATGCGCCCTTTAGGCGTGTTGTAGCTGGTGAACTGGGCATTAGCGCCATCCAACAAACGCACATCATTGGATAGCTGGCCTTGCAGGAAAGATTGTGCATCTTCTCCCACAAACTGGATCAAGTTCAGATGCGATAGATCGGCTACAATAGGGCCGATCGCGGATTGTTGTTGTTCGGCATCTGCGTTGCCAAAATCTGCGACACTGCCTTTGATGATGGTCGCGCCGTGTGTTTCAAGCGTGTGTTGCCAACTAGCGATCATTTTTGTAGCCCAATGAATATTGCAAGACAAAACCTGAAAGAATTCAGGGTTATTTCAGCACCGAATCAGAATGCTAACATAATGGCGATTGCACTGTTTTTCAAACTCGCATGAAACATTCACGTCCCGTCTATCTGGATTTGCTGCGCATTCGACAACCGCTTCCAGCCATGATTTCGCTATTGCACCGGATCAGTGGCGTGTTGTTATTTTTGGCCATTCCTTTCTTGCTCACCGCCTTGCAGGATTCGCTGACGAGTCCGGAACGCTTTGCTACTTTGCAGCAAAGCAGCGGCTTTAAGCTGGCGCTGTTTTTTTTGTGCGCGGCGTATGGCTATCATTTTTTCGCCGGACTGCGCTTTTTGCTGCTGGATTTGCATTGGGGAACAGCACTTAAATCCGCCCGGCTGACAGCCTGGGCAGTGCTTGGCGCAAGTTTGCTGAGTCTCTTGCTCCTGGGAGCCTGGCTATGGTGAAGCGCGCCATCACGGGCGCGCATTACGGCGTGCGCGATTGGCTGGCGCAACGCTTGAGTGCGGTCATTATGCTGCTCTACAGCATCGCTTTGCTGGCCTATGTCACCACGCATCAGCCGATGAATTTCGAAGCATGGCATGGATTATTTCAACATGATGCAGTGCGTTTTTTTACGCTGCTGTTCGCACTCAGCCTGTTTGTGCATGCCTGGGTTGGGGTGCGTGATGTGTTGATGGATTATGTGCACGCAACCGGACTCCGCTTGGCCTTGCAAGCCGCCACCATTGCCGCATTAGTGGTCTATGCGATGTGGACGATAGCGCTCTTGTGGGGTGCACGATGAGCTTGCCGAAACGCACCTTCGATGCCCTGGTCATCGGCGCGGGCGGCGGCGGCTTGCGTGCCGCGCTGCAATTGGCGCAAGCCGATCTCAAAGTGGCCGTCGTGTCCAAAGTGTTTCCGACACGCTCGCATACCGTGGCGGCGCAGGGCGGCATTAATGCGGCTTTGGGCAATATCACCCCAGACAATTGGCATTGGCACATGTACGACACCGTGAAGGGTTCGGACTATCTCGGTGATCAAGATGCCATCGAATTCATGTGCCGCGCGGCGGCGCAAACGGTGTATGAGTTGGAGCATTACGGCTTGCCGTTTTCGCGCCTGGATAACGGCAAGATTTATCAGCGACCTTTCGGCGGCCAATCCACGGACTTTGGCGTGGGCCAAGCGACACGCGCCTGTGCCGCTGCGGATCGCACCGGGCACGCGATGTTGCATACCTTGTACCAACAAAATATCCGCGCCAAAACCCATTTTTTCGACGAGTTCTACGCCATTGATTTGATCAAGGACGAGGCCGGCTACGTACTCGGGGTAGTAGCGCTGGAGATCGAAACCGGCGAACCTTTATTGATCGAATCGCGCACCACCTTGATCGCCACCGGCGGCGCGGCGCGCATCTTCCGCACCTCGACCAATGCCTTGATCAACACCGGCGATGGCTTGGGCATGGCGTTACGCGCTGGTTTTCCGCTGCAAGACATGGAGTTTTTCCAATTTCATCCAACCGGGATTGCCGGAGTCGGCAATTTGATCTCAGAGGCGGCGCGCGGCGAGGGCGGCTATCTGGTCAACAGCCAGGGGGAGCGCTTCATGGAGCGCTATGCGCCGCACAACAAAGATTTGGCCAGCCGCGATGTCGTCAGCCGCGCGATTATTTCCGAAGTGCGCGCAGGGCGTGGCTGCGGCATACATGCCGACCATGTGTTGCTCAAAATGGATCATTTGGGCGCGGATAAAATCCTGTCGCGGCTGCCGGGAATCCGCGATTTGTCGCGCCGCTTTGCGCATGTCGACCCGATCGACAACCCAATCCCGGTGTTTCCAACCGCGCATTACATGATGGGCGGCATCCCCAGCAATCGCCATGGCCAAGTCGTGGCGCCGACCGCCACCGGACCGGAAGAACCGGTTCCGGGATTGTATGCGGTGGGGGAGTGCGCTTGCGTATCGGTGCACGGCGCGAATCGTTTGGGCGGCAATTCCTTGCTGGATATCGTGGTATTTGGCCGCGCCGCCGGCAGCCATATGCTGAATTATTTGCATGAAAATCCCTATCCGCGTCCGATCCCGAAACAAGCTGCGGAGCCGGCTTTAGCGCGGCTTGCGCGCTGGGAGAAGGGCGGGCAAGGGGAAAGCATTCCCGACATTCGCGAATCCATGCGCCGCATCATGGAAGATCATTGCGGCGTCTTCCGCACCGGTGACAGCCTGCGCGCAGGCGTGGAGAAGATGCAGCAACTGCGGGATCGCATGTCGCGCGCGGTATTGCACGACCACAGCAAAATCTTCAATACCGCGCGCATCGAAGCTTTGGAACTCGAAAACATGCTGGAAACCGCGCTCGCCAGCATCGTTTCGGCAAGTGCCCGGGAAGAGAGTCGCGGCGCCCATTCGCGCGTTGATTTTCCTGCGCGTGACGACAATAACTGGTTGAAACATAGTTTGTTTTTTTACGACGGCCAGCGCTTGGATTACAAGCCGGTGCGCCTAAAACCCCTCACGGTCGAGTCCTTTCCCCCGCTTGCCCGCCTTTACTAAAGCACGCTTCCATAAGCTGTTGTCCAACTAAACTATTGACGATTTAGGCCGATACAAGGCTATCGCTTATCACTTCGTCATTAATCTGATTTTATGAATCGCTTATCAGCCTCTGATATTCGCGTCGGCGAGCCCATTTTATGGGATTGCTACGATGCCGCAGGCACCTTGCTCTTGCGCAAAGGAATTTTGGTGACGAGCGAGCGCCAAATTGAAGGCTTGATCGCGCGCGGCTTGTTCATTTCACAAAAAGCGGTTGCCCCTGAATTGGCTATACCACGCCCGGCAGAAAAAACTTCTCCCTTCCATACCGTCGAGGAATTTAAGCGGCGCTTACGCGGCATATTCGAGAGCATTTCGAATGCGCAAAGCGGTGATCTGCCCGAACGCATTTTGAAACTGGCGCGCGATTTACAGGCAGTTTGCGATTCAGATACGGATGCGGTGCTGGGGATGATGCATCTTGATACCGAAAGCCGTTACACCATCATGCATCCCTTGTATGTCGCAATTCTGGTTGAGTTAATTGCGCGCGTTAAAAAGGTTCCGGAGGATCAGCGGCTTTCGATTGTTGCCGCAGCGCTGACGGCAAACATATCCATCATTGAATTGCAGGAACAACTGCAGAAGCAGGAAGGGCCGCTCACCGACGAGCAGAAGGCGGAAATGCGTTCGCATCCGGTCAGCGCCGTGGATCAGCTGCTCGCAATCGGCGTACAAGATGATTTATGGATTGCCACGGTTTTACACCATCATGAAAAGATCGATGGTTCAGGCTACCCCGGCGCACAACGTGGAGACGACATTCCGCTCGCTGTGCGCATTCTTTCCTTGGCCGACACCTATAGCGCCATGGTGACGCCGAGGGTTTATCGCACCGCGATTCTCGCGCGGGATGCCCTGCGCGATATTTTCTTGAAACGCGGCGGTGAGATGGATGCGGAATTGGCGCAATTGTTCATTAAAGTGCTGGGCGTGTTTCCGCCCGGAACATTTGTTAAGCTGCAAAATGGCGAGGTGGGCATCGTAACCCGGCGCGGGGAAAACAGCATGAAACCCATCGTCCATGCGGTGATTGGTCCGCGCGGCGCGCCATTTCCATCTTCCCTCAAACGCGATTCGACGCAAGCCGATTATGCGATCGTGGAGATGGTGGTGCGCGACCGCGCAGTCAAGCTCGATGTGCATCGCATGTGGGGATACTAGTACAATACCCCGTACTCTAGGGGGTAGCGATGCGCTTCTCGATTTACCGATTCAACCCGGAAACCGGGCAAAAACCTTATATGCAAGACATCGAGCTGGATTTTCAGCCCGAAGGCAAAATGTTGTTGGATGCCATTCTTGCACTCAAAGACATCGACCCTACGCTATCCGTGCGCCGCTCTTGCCGTGAAGGTGTTTGCGGTTCCGATGCAATGAATATCAACGGCCAAAATGGCTTGGCCTGCATCACGCCGCTCGCCGACTTAAAACAACCGATTACCTTACGCCCCTTGCCCGGCATGCCGGTGATCCGCGATTTAATCGTCGACCTCACGCAGTTTTACCAACAATATCGCTCCATTCAGCCCTACCTTCTCAATCATGATCCGGAACCCGAGATCGAGCGCTTGCAAACACCGGAGCAGCGCGCCGAATTAGATGGTTTGTACGAATGCATGTTGTGCGCCTGCTGCTCTACGGCTTGCCCCTCATTTTGGTGGAATCCGGATAAATTCGTCGGGCCCGCAGGCCTGCTGCAAGCCTACCGCTTTATTGCCGACAGCCGAGATCAGGCCACCAATGAACGCTTGGACCACTTGGAAGATCCCTATCGTTTGTTCCGTTGCCACAGCATCATGAATTGCGTCGCGGTCTGCCCGAAGGGGCTTAACCCCACGGAAGCGATTGGGAAAATCAAAACCCTATTAGTCAATCGCAGCGTATGAACGCCATCAATCGCCTGCGCTGGAAGTGTCGCCGCGGCACGCTCGAACTCGATCTGGTGCTGCAGCAATTTCTAGAGCGCGACTATGCGACGCTGGATGCGAATTCCAAGCAAGCCTTCGAAACTTTGCTAGAAGCCGGAGACGAAGATTTATGGGCCATGCTCAATGGCGAAATGCCTGCCCCAGCGCCTGACTATGAAACCGTGATCAGCTTGTTGCGCGCATGTTAAGGCTCAGCTTTAAGCCCTCGCGCCAGTTAATGGCGTATCTGGTGCTTGGACATTTCATCGCGGCAATATGTGTGCTCAGCGTGCCGCTCCTGCCTTGGCTAAAATTATTACTGCTGAGCCTGCTGCTGGCGAGCCTTCTTTACAGTCTTCGACATCAGGTCTGGCGTACTTGGCCATTCAGTATCGTCGCCCTGCAGTTTGAGCAAGACGGCACCGTGTTCATGCAATACCGTAACGGCAATTTTCTTGAAGCGCAGGTGCTTGGAAGCAGTTTTGTCGCGCCGTATCTCAGCATTATCCTGCTCAAATCGAAGCAGGGCTGGTTTGCGCGCAGCGTGGTTCTGTTGCCGGATATGCTGGCGCCGGAATTGTTTCGTACCTTGCGCGTTTGGTTGAAATGGCGCCTTGGGCGTGGCGCAGCGCCGAAGGCAAATGTCGATTGGACCGGCCAATCGTAAATCGCATGTGCGGCCAGCCCAGTCAGCTTTACGGTGTGAGCACCGTATTTTCGGCATGCGCTAGCAAATGCGGATAGTCACGGCTGAAATGCAAGCCACGGCTCTCATGCCGCAGCACTGCACAGCGCACGATCAGTTCCGCCGTCAGCACCAGATTACGCAATTCCAGGAGATCGTTACTGACGCGGAAATTTTTGTAGTACTCATCGATTTCCCCGGTCAGCAGCTGGATTCGATGCAGCGCCCGTTCCAGGCGCTTATTCGTGCGCACAATACCGACGTAGTCCCACATGAAGCGCCGCAACTCATCCCAGTTGTGGGAGATAACGATTTCCTCATCGGCATCCGTCACGCGGCTTTCATCCCAGTCGGGCAGGGCGGGGAGAGTGCTGACCGGGTGTTGCAAGATATCTTCCGCGGCAGCGCGCCCGAAAACCAAGCATTCCAGCAGGGAATTGCTGGCGAGCCGGTTGGCGCCATGCAAGCCGGTGCAAGCCACTTCGCCCACGGCATATAACTGCGCAACGGCGGTGCGCGCATCAAGATCGGTCAGCACGCCGCCACAACTATAATGCGCCGCCGGTACGACCGGGATGGCTTGTTTGGTGATGTCGATTCCCAAGGCCAGGCAACGCTCATAAATCGTCGGAAAATGCTCGCGCACGAAAGCCGCCGGTTGGTGTGAAATATCCAAATAGACGCAGTCCAAGCCGCGTTTTTTCATTTCAAAGTCGATGGCGCGCGCCACCACATCGCGCGGGGCCAATTCTGCGCGCGCATCGTGCTCCGGCATGAAGCGCGTTCCATCCGGCAATTTCAACAGACCGCCTTCTCCCCGCACCGCCTCGGTGATGAGGAAGGATTTTGCGTGCGGGTGATACAAGCAAGTCGGATGAAATTGGATAAATTCCATATTGGCGACTTGGCATCCGGCGCGCCAAGCCATTGCCACGCCGTCACCGGTCGCGACATCGGGATTGGTCGTATAGAGATAAACTTTCCCGGTGCCGCCGCTAGCCAATACCGTGCTATCGGCGGCAATCGTGACCACATGGCCATCGACTTTATTGAGCGCATATAAGCCATAGCAACGCTTGCCGACACGGCCGAGCTTGGCATCGGTTATTAAGTCGACGGCGATATGCTGCTCCAGCAGGGTGATGTTGGGGTGGGCTTTAACGCGCTCGATTAGCGTCGTTTGCACCGCATGGCCGGTGGCATCCGCGGCATGAATCACGCGCCGCTGGTTATGGCCGCCTTCGCGCGTGAGGTGGTAGCCGGTTGCATGGTTTGCATCGCGCGTGAATGCTACCCCTTGGTCGATCAACCATTGAATCATCTCCGGGCCGTGGCTCACCACATGCCGTGTAACCGCTTCATTGCACAAGCCAGCCCCCGCGATCAGGGTGTCCTGCACATGGGCTTCAATGGAATCTTCGGATGCCAGTACCGCCGCAATCCCGCCTTGGGCCCAATCGCTGGCCCCGTCGAGCAATGCGCGCTTGGTAATGATGCCTACCTGGCGCTGCTCGGCCAGATACAGCGCGGTAGTGAGCCCGGCCAGTCCACTGCCGACAATCAGCACATCGAATGAATAACGCATAGCTGGCAATTAATAAGCATGGATAGGGAATAATAAACAGGTTAAGACCAATTCTAAGTGAACTCTTGGCAGATCGCTTGGTCTTTTATACAAGCAACATTTTCAATTCCCGATTATTGCGTGGAGACGGTATACTTTGGGCCTACTAAGTGACATTCCGCTAGGGGCGATTGCCCCAGAAACAAACTCCACGGATCGGCCCAGCATGAGTGAACCCGTTACGGGTGAAAGGCAGATCGACCAAGTCCTGGTCGAACGCGCGCAAGCAGGCGACAAGCACGCGTTTGAATTATTGGTCTCCAAGTACCAGCGCAAGCTGGGGCGCTTGCTTTCGCGCTTTATTCGCGATTCGGCCGAGGTTGAGGACGTGACGCAGGAAGCGTTTATCAAAGCCTATCGCGCATTACCGACATTTCGTGGCGATAGCGCTTTTTACACCTGGCTCTACCGCATCGGGATCAATACCGCGAAAAATTTCTTGGTCTCTCAAGGGCGGCGTGCGCCGACCGTTACCAAGTTGGATGCGGAAGAATCGGAAGGCTTCGAAGATGCTGATGCCTTGCATGATCTGAATACACCAGAAACCGCCATGTTGACCCAGGAAATTGGGCAAACGGTGAATTCGGCGATGGCGGCGTTGCCTGAAGAATTGCGCGTAGCGCTGACCTTGCGCGAAATTGAAGGTTTGAGTTATGAGGAAATTGCGCAAGCAATGAATTGTCCGATTGGTACCGTACGTTCGCGCATTTTTCGAGCGCGCGAAGCGGTGGCTGAAAAATTGCGTCCCTTATTGGGGACGAGTCAAGACCGGAGGTGGTAATCATGAAAGAGCAACTTTCTGCGCTGATGGATAGCGAATTAAGCGCGGCCGAGGCCGCACGTTTAATGAAGGCTATGAAACATGACGATGCCCTGCATGAAGCCTGGAATACCTACCACGTCTTGGGCGATGCCTTACGAAAATCACCTCAATTAAGCACGGATTTCAATGCCAAACTGATGCAGCGCTTGGCGCAAGAGCCAACCGTCTTGGCACCGCAACGCGAACGTAAGCGCTTGGCCGCTACGCGGCGTTTCCCCCTATCCATCGCAGCATCGGTTGCTGCGGTGGGTTTAGTGAGCATTCTGGCCTTGCAGATGACACGCTTAAATCAGGGGGCTGTGCCGACTCAAGTAGCAGTGGCGCCAGTTGTCCAGCAAGTGGCGCTGTTGACTCCGCCAGCGCAGAAAGCAGGGGAGAGTCCCGTAGCAAGAGCGCCTGTACACGTCAAATTCACCAGCGCAACGCCCAGCACTTATCTGTTGGCGCACCAAGAATTTTCACCTGGTTACGCTCCGGCCTATGTGCGCGTGGTGTCCGAACAAAGAGACGGCAAGCAATGAATCGATGGTTGGCCTCTGGGCTACTTTGCGCCGCCGCGGTGGGATCTGCAAATGCCGCAGGCAATCAAGACGAGGCTTTTCTTTTGTTGCAGCGCATGGCAAATGCTGCGCACCAATTGAATTATTCCGGCAGCTTTGTGTACCAGCACGAACACAATATGGAAACTTCGCGCATCACGCACATGAAGGATGCGCGTGGCGAATACGAGAAATTAGTCATGTTGAATGGCCATCGGCGCCAGGTTTTTCGCAACAATGACGAGGTGTATTGTTTTTTGGCGGACGATAAAACCGTGATGGTGGACAAACGCCACTCGAAACGCAGTTTCCCCGCTCTGGTGCCGACACAACTGGCGGATTTGAACAAGCATTACGATATTCAATTGGGCGGGCAGGAACGCGTGGCCGGTCGCGATAGCCGGATTATCGTTCTGACGCCGAAGGATACGTATCGCTATGGGCATCGCTTTTGGTCCGACAAACAAACAGGCTTGTTGCTGAAAGCCAGCATCTGGAACAATCAAAAGGAATTGGTCGATCAATTTTTCTTCAGCGATATCAAGATCGGCGCGGCCATCAATCGAACGGAAGTCAAGCCGGAGTTGCGCGGGAAAAAACTTGTGCGATCAACCAGTGAAGACATGGATACAGCGGTGCCGATCGATCCCGGTTGGGATATTTCCGCTCCGCCGGGATACAAGCATATGATGGCAATAAAACGCGTTTTACCGGGTGCGCACATGCCGGTAAATCACATCGTCTTTTCCGATGGATTGGCGGCAGTATCGGTTTTTATCGAACCAGCATCGGAAAAAACGGTTGCGGGCTTGTCCAGCCAAGGGGCCGTGCATGTCTATACGCGCATCGTGGCGAATCAGCAAATTACCGTTTTAGGTGAGGTCCCGACTGCAACGGTCGTACAAATCGGCGACTCCGTAACGTACAAACAATAACCATGCTTGAATCAGAAGCCATCGTAGTCAGTATTGAAAACGGCGCTACTTTTGTCCAGCCCCAGAACGGTGGAAGTTGCGGCTCGAATCAATGTTCCACGCAAACCTGCGGCACTGCTGTCTTGACACAGATTTTTAGCCAAGAACCCAAATCTTTACAGGTGAACAATCCAATATCAGCGCGCGTAGGCGAAAGGGTCGTGGTCGGCTTGCAGGAGGTTGCCTTTCTCAAAACCGCAGTCGCCGTTTATTTGTTGCCCTTATGCGCTTTGCTGCTGGGTGCCGCTTTGGGCTTGTTTTGGGCGGGTCAGAGCGATGCGCGCGATCTATACGCCGGTTTAGGCGGCTTGCTGGGCTTGGCCGCTAGCGCGCTAGCGCTGAAAATATTTTCGTCTAAGTTTTGTCCGCCCAGTGCACAGCCGATCATTTTGCGCCGCCTCTAACGATGCGACAGCCGCGTTTTAAACTGACCGTATACGGTCGACCGGATTGCCATCTGTGCCAAGATATGGTGCACGCACTGGAAGAGTTGCAAGAACCCTACGCCTTTAACTTCAATTTTGTGGATATCGATGAAAATCCACGCTTGGTGATGCTGTATGGCACCATCGTGCCGGTGCTGTTGGGGAATGGCCAAGAAATATGTCGCCACCACCTGGATTTTCCCGCCTTGAAAGCCTTCCTCGACACCCGCCCAAGCCAGAAAAGTGAATGATTTTTTTGGGGAAATCAGCTAATATTGCGGTCTTCTAATTCATAGCAAAGGGTGCCTTGCGTGCCCTTTTTTGCTGGTACTCCATGCAGCAGTTTATCCGTAATTTCTCCATCATCGCCCATATCGACCACGGCAAGTCCACGATGGCTGACCGCTTTATCCAACATTGCGGCGGCCTGTCCGAGCGCGAAATGCAAGAGCAGGTGCTGGATTCCATGGATTTGGAAAAAGAGCGCGGCATCACCATTAAGGCCCAAACCGCCGCTTTGCGCTATAAAGCGCGCAATGGCGAGTTCTATTACTTGAACTTGATCGACACACCCGGGCATGTGGACTTTTCCTATGAGGTGTCGCGTTCTCTGGCGGCGTGCGAGGGCGCGCTGCTAGTGGTCGATGCTTCTCAAGGCGTAGAAGCGCAGACCGTCGCCAATTGCTACACCGCCATTGAGCAAGGTGTTGAAGTGGTGCCCGTGCTCAATAAAATCGACCTTCCATCCGCGGATCCCGATAGCGTGATCCAGGAGATCGAAGACATCATCGGTATTGATGCAACCGATGCGATCCATGCCAGCGCCAAAACCGGCATCGGCATCGAAGACATTCTGGAAATGGTGATTGCGAAGATCCCCCCGCCTAAGGGCAATCTGGATGCACCGCTCAAGGCGCTGATTATCGATTCCTGGTTCGACAACTACGTAGGCGTGGTGATGCTGGTACGTGTGGTAGATGGCGTCTTGCGTCCCAAGGACAAGATCTTGCTGATGGCCAACGGCACGACTTATCTTTGCGAGCAAGTGGGCGTATTCACGCCGAAATCCGTGCAACGCAAGCAGCTTGGGGCAGGCGAGGTCGGCTTTATTATTGCCGGCATCAAGGAACTGAAAAGCGCGCAGGTCGGCGATACCGTGACGCGTGCGGATAAGCCTGCCATCGAAGCGCTGCCCGGATTCAAGGAAATTAAGCCGCAAGTGTTCGCCGGCCTGTATCCGGTCGATTCGCATGAATACGAAGCGCTGCGCGATGCCTTGGAAAAACTCAAGCTCAACGACTCCTCGCTACAGTACGAGGGGGAAACCTCGCATGCCTTGGGCTTCGGTTTCCGTTGCGGCTTCTTGGGGCTGTTGCACATGGACATTGTGCAGGAGCGACTGGAGCGGGAATACGATATGAACCTCATCACCACCGCGCCGACGGTGGTGTACCAAGTCCTGATGCGCGATGGCGAAGTGCTGGAAATCGAAAACCCGTCCAAACTGCCCGACCCGGGGAAAATCGAAGAAATTCGCGAGCCGCTGATTAGCGCCACCATTTTGGTGCCGCAAGAGTATCTGGGCAATGTCATCACGCTCTGTACCGGCAAGCGCGGCGTGCAGACCAATATGCAATACATGGGGCGGCAAGTGATGCTGACTTATGATTTGCCGATGAACGAAGTGGTGATGGATTTTTTCGACAAGCTGAAATCGGTTTCGCGCGGCTATGCCTCGCTCGATTACGATTTCAAGCTATTTCAGGCGGCGGACTTGGTCAAGCTCGATATCCTGGTGAATAACGAAAAAGTCGATGCCTTGTCCACCATCGTGCACCGCGCCAATTCGCAATCGCGCGGCCGGGAACTGGCGACTAAAATGCGCCAATTAATCCCGCGCCAAATGTTCGATATCGCGATCCAGGCCGCTATCGGCTCGCACATCATTGCACGCGAAAACGTCAAGGCCATGCGCAAAAACGTACTCGCCAAATGCTATGGCGGCGACATTACCCGCAAGAAAAAACTTTTGGAAAAGCAAAAGGCCGGCAAGAAACGCATGAAGCAGGTGGGAAATGTGGAAATTCCACAAGAAGCTTTCCTCGCCGTGCTGCAAATTGACAACAAATAACCCGACGGGGAATTTCCAATGAATTTTGCCTTGATTTTACTCATTGCTTTAGTGGTGACTGGATTTATCTGGCTTTTGGATATTGTCTATTTCAAAAAACAGCGCGGTGCGAGCGACAAAGAACCGCTGTTGATCGAGTACGCCAAAAGTTTCTTTCCGGTCATCCTGATTGTATTTTTCTTGCGCTCCTTCTTGGTCGAGCCGTTCCGCATACCTTCCGGTTCGATGATTCCGAGCTTGCAGGTCGGTGATTTTATCCTGGTGAACAAATTCACTTTCGGCATTCGGCTGCCGGTTGCCAACATCAAAATTAAAGAGGTCAACCGGCCGCAGCGCGGCGATGTCATGGTATTCCGTTACCCGGTCGATCCTTCGCTGGATTACATCAAGCGCGTCGTCGGCCTGCCAGGGGATAAAGTCGAATACACCGCGGACAAGCGCTTGCTGATCAATGGCAAGCCGGTACCCATGGAATTTGAACGCGATTACGATTACACCAAGGCCGGCCTCAATTCCGTGAATGCCAAGCTGTACCGCGAAAAATTGGGCGAACATCGGCATGCCGTCTTAGTGCAACCGGATGATCCCCCGGTACGCGCTGATCAAGTGCGTCCATTTCAGCATCGCGCGAATTGCGATTACAATGACCACGGCTTCGTCTGTGTCGTGCCGCCCGGTCAATATTTCATGATGGGTGATAATCGCGACGACAGCACCGATAGCCGCTATTGGGGCTTTGTGCCTGACGATCATATTGTGGGCAAAGCTTTTTTTGTGTGGATGAATTTCAGCGATTTTAGTCGTATCGGCAAATCCATCGATTAGGGAGGCGAGCATGCATCATCAACGCGGTATGAGTATTATCAGCATTCTGGTTTTGATCGTCTTGGGCGTATCCATCACCTTGCTGGTGGTGAAATTGACACCGGCCTACATTGAGTTTTTCTCGGTGAGAAAAATCATGTCTGCCATGGCCAAGGATCCGGCATTCGCGAATATGAGTCCGAAGGAAATTCGCGACTCTTTCGATCGGCGCGCGACCATCGACTATGTCACTACGATTAACGGTAAAGACTTGGATCTGTCCAAGGAAAACGGGGAAAACGTCGCTTCCGTCGAGTACGCGCAAAAAATCCCATTGGTGTTGAATATCAGCGCCTGTCTGGACTTTAATGCCAGTACCGCAGGCTCAGCGAGCAAACCACTTAAAAGCGAATGATTTCCGATTTACGGCGCCTCAGCAAACAGATCGGTTACACATTCAAGCAGCCAGCGCTGTTACGGCAGGCGCTAACCCATCGCAGCCATGGCAGCCCGCATAATGAACGCCTGGAGTTCCTCGGCGATAGCGTGCTGTCATTGGCGATCTCCAGCAAACTGATTCACGATTTTCCCAAGCTCACCGAGGGCGACCTCTCGCGCTTTCGTGCGCATTTGGTAAAAGAGCCGACCTTGGCTGAAATCGCCAAAACACTACAGCTGGGCGATTATTTGTTTCTCGGCGAAGGCGAATTGAAAAGCGGCGGTTTTCGCCGCCCCTCCTTATTGGCCGATGCATTGGAGGCCATCATCGGCGCGATTTATTTGGACAGCGGTTTCGAAGAAACCAGCCGCACGATCGAAGCCTTGTACGCCCCGATCATCGCCAAACTCGACCCCAAGACCTTATCCAAAGATCCCAAAACGCAGTTGCAGGAATATTTGCAGAGCCGCAAATTATCCTTGCCGCAGTACATTATTATCGCGACCGAGGGCGAAGCCCATGAGCAGCATTTCAAACTCGAATGCGTCATTCCCGATCTAGAGATCCGCGCAAAAGGCGAGGGAGCAAGTCGGCGCAAAGCGGAGCAAGAAGCCGCCAAAACTGCTTTTGCGCTCGCGAGCGCCGAAGAAAAACATGAGCAAAAAACATGAATGCTGATTTTCGCACGGGATTTATCGCCATCGTTGGCCGGCCCAATGTGGGCAAATCGACGCTCCTCAATGTATTGGTGGGGCAGAAGATCAGCATCACCTCGAAGAAACCCCAGACCACGCGGCATCGCATCACCGGCATTCACAGCGATGAGAATACACAGTTTATTTTCGTCGATACCCCGGGGTTTCAGTTGGAACATCAAAATGCGCTAAACCGCGCCATGAACAAAAGCGTGACATCCACCCTAAGCAGCGTGGATGTCGTGTTGTTCGTGATTGAAGCCTTGCATTTTGATGAACGCGATAAGCGCGTGATGAAGCTATTGCCGAGTTCGCGCCCGGTGATCCTGGTCATCAACAAAATCGACACCGTGGCGGAGAAGGGCGAATTGCTGCCCTTTATCGAGCGCATGTCGAAAGAGTTTCCTTTTGCCGAAATCGTGCCGGTGGCCGCCGAGAATGCAAAAATCGATGGCTTGCCCAAAGCCATCCGCAACTATTTGTCCGAAGGCCCGCCCATGTACGACGTGGACGATGTCACGGATCGCAACGAACGCTTTTTGGCTGCGGAAATCATCCGCGAAAAAATCTTTCGACTGCTCGGCGAAGAAGTGCCGTATTCGACCAGCGTGATGATCGAAAAATTCACGCAAGAAGGTAATTTAAGGCGTATTCACGCCAGCGTGATCGTGGACAAGGCCGGCCAAAAAGCCATCCTGATCGGCAAAGGCGGCGAGAAAATGAAGGCCATCTCCACTCAAGCCCGCAAGGACATGGAAAAGCTGTTCGATGGCAAAGTCTATTTAGAAGTTTGGGTTAAAGTGAAATCCGGTTGGGCTGACGACGAACGCGCTGTGAAATCCCTGGGCTATGGCGACACTTGAAAAACCGCAGGATAACCAGCCCGCCTTTGTCCTGCACACCTACGCTTATCGCGAAACCAGCCTGATCGTCGAGACGCTGACCCAGCACGCCGGGCGCGTTGCACTCCTGGCAAAAGGCGCGCGCCGCCCGCGCTCCGCAGTGCGCGGTTTATTGATGGCATTCCAGCCGCTGACGCTTTCCTGGTTCGGCAAGCGCGAATTGCGCACGCTAAAAAACGCCGAATGGCAGGGTGGGCAACGTCCTCTTGCCGGCTCGGCGCTGATGTGCGGGTTTTATCTGAATGAGCTGCTGTTAAAGCTGTTGCCGCGTGACGATCCGCACCCGCAATTGTTTCTCTACTACCAGCAAACCCTGAAGGCATTGGCCGAGGGTGAACCGCAAGTCGTGGCCTTGCGGCGCTTCGAGAAGCGCTTGATGCAGGAGTTGGGCTATGCCTTGATGTTGCAGGAAGAAGTTGGCAACGCACGTCCGATCGAGCCGGAAATAAGCTATTTTTACGACTTGGAACACGGGCCGAGCCGCCTTTCGAGCGAACGGGGCGGCGCGCAAAACGGTGTACAATTACGCGGAAAAACGTTGCTGGATCTCGCGCAAGACAACTATTCCGATCCCACCACGCTGGCTCAAGCGAAACAATTAATGCGGGCTTTAATCAGCCAGCAACTGGGCAGCGAAAATTTACAAACCCGTCAACTGCTGAAGGACTTGCAAGAATTGTGATTGATCTCGGCGTCAATATCGACCATGTCGCAACGTTGCGTCAAGCGCGCGGCACCCCATACCCCAGCCCGATCCAAGCCGCCTTGATGGCGGAAACCGCCGGTGCCGATTCGATTACCCTGCATTTGCGCGAAGATCGGCGCCATATCCAAGATGCGGATGTCGAAATTCTGCGGCAGTGCTTGCAGACCAAGATGAATTTGGAAATGGCTGTGACCGATGAAATGCTGGCGATCGCCGTTCGCCTCAAGCCCCAAGATGTCTGCTTGGTGCCGGAACGCCGCGAGGAGCTCACCACCGAAGGCGGGCTGGATGTGGTCGGCCAGTTCGAGCGCGTGCGCCAAGCATGCACCCAACTGGGCCAAGCCGGTATCCGGGTTTCGCTGTTTATTGCACCGGATCGGGAGCAAATTCTGGCCGCGAGCGATGCCGGCGCGCCGGTGATTGAAATCCATACCGGCCACTATGCAAACCTGGCGCCGGGCGCTGCGCAGGATCACGAATTCCAACATATCCAAGAAGCGACGAGTTACGGCCAGAGTTTGGGCCTGCAAATCAATGCCGGCCACGGCCTGCATTACCACAATGTGCAGCGCATCGCGGCAATTCCGGAAATTCGCGAATTGAACATCGGTCATGCCATCGTCGCCCAAGCGTTATTTGTGGGGTGGGAAGCCGCCGTACGCGAGATGAAACGCTTGATGTTGGCAGCGCGTAGTTGAGCGCAGTTCCGGAAGCGCTGACGGCATGAGCATTTACGGCATTGGCACCGATATCGTCGAAGTGAGCCGCGTGTCCGGCATTTATGCGCGTCACGGCGCGCGCTTCGCCCTCCATGTGCTGACCGCATCAGAGATGTCCGAGTACGCTTCCGCGCAATTCCCCGAACGTTTTCTCGCCAAGCGTTTCGCCGCCAAAGAAGCTTTTTCTAAGGCCATTGGCACCGGTTTACGCGGGAAGGTAACGCTCACCAATATCCGCGTCACACACGATGCCTTGGGCAAGCCCGGTCTGGATTTTGAACCTGCCTTACAAGCGCTGGTGAGCGCGTGCGGCATCACGCACTGTCATTTGTCGATCAGCGACGAAAAAGAATTGGTCGCAGCTTTTGTGGTTTTGGAGCAAGGCGTATGACGCTGGGGCCGGTGATGCTCGATTTGTGCGGCACCGAACTGAGCGCCGAAGAGCGCGAAGTACTGCGCCATCCCCAAGTCGGCGGCGTTATTTTGTTCGCGCGCAATTACGAATCTCCCACGCAGCTAAGCGCTTTAACCCAAGCCATTCATGCGGTGCGCCAACCGCCGTTGTTGATCGGCGTCGATCACGAAGGCGGGCGCGTGCAGCGCTTTCGCGAGGGCTTTACCCGCATTCCGCCGATGCGCCATTTGGGTGAGATTTGGGATCATCATCCGCAGCAAGCGCGCAAGCTTGCGCACCAAGTGGGCTATGTGCTGGCAGCCGAATTGCGCGCTTGCGGCGTAGATTTCAGTTTCACCCCGGTGCTGGATCTGGATTATGGCGCCAGCCAGGTTATCGGCGATCGCGCGTTTCATAATTCTCCCCAAGCCATTGCCGAACTGGCGCATGACTTGATGCTGGGGCTGAAGGAAGCCGGCATGGCAGCGGTGGGCAAGCATTTCCCGGGGCACGGCTTTGTGGCGGCCGACTCGCATTTGGCCATCCCCGTGGACGAACGCGATCTAGCGGATATTCGCTTATTCGATCTCGAGCCATTCCGGCAAATGACCCACTTTGGCCTCGCGGCGATCATGCCGGCCCATGTCATTTATCCGAAAGTCGATGACAAGCCGGCCGGTTTTTCGCCTGTCTGGCTAAAGGACATTTTGCGCGGCGAGATGGGTTTCGATGGCGTTATTTTCAGCGACGACCTCAGCATGGAAGGGGCGAAGGCGGGCGGCGATGTCGTGAGCAGAGGCCAGGCGGCGCTAGCAGCGGGATGCGATATGGTCTTGGTGTGCAATGACCCGCACAGCGCAAAAACTTTATTGGATGGTTTGCATGGGCATATTTCCGCCGTAAGCCTGGCGCGCTTGGCGCGCATGCATGGCAAGCCGCATGCGCCTTCCCTGGTGCAGTTGCATGAAGATGCACATTTTGTCGCGGCGGTGCACGCCATCGGCGACATCGGACAGGGTAGCGGCGATTTGCCGCTGCATAAGCTCAACGACCCAGTAGCGGAGCGTTAAAGACATGGCTCAAGCCTTTACTACCGATTGCGTCGATTGCCCGCGCTTGAGCGAATTTCTAATTAAAGTACGGGGCAGTCATCCCGATTATTTTGCCAAACCGGTTCCGCCATTTGGCGCAGCCTCACCGCGGCTTTTGATTGTCGGCCTGGCGCCGGGCATGCACGGCGCCAATCGCACCGGCCGCCCTTTTACCGGCGACCACGCTGGCATTTTGTTATACGAGACTTTGCATCGCTTCGGTTTCAGCAACCAGCCCATCTCGGAACATGCGGCCGATGGCTTGCAACTCATCGCTTGCCGCATCACCAATGCCGTGAAGTGTTTGCCGCCAGAAAACAAGCCTGAAAAATCAGAAATAAATAATTGTAACAATTACTTAAAACAAGAACTTAATGTATTAAGTGATGATGTATTCGTGCTGGCTTTAGGGCAAATCGCGCACCAGGCAGTCCTGATAGCGCAAGGCTTGAAACTAAAAGATTACCGTTTTGCGCATGCCGCCGAACACAAACTCCCCAGCGGATTAAGCTTATTCGATAGCTATCATTGCAGTCGTTATAATACGCAGACGCGACGTTTAACCCCGGAAATGTTCCATGCGGTGTTCGCCAATATCCGCCGACAGATCGAGGAAAGCTAACATGCCTTATGTGAATATTCGCATTGCCGGCTCCCTGACCCGGGAGCAGAAGCAGAAAATCGCTGCTGAAATTACCGATACCCTGGAGCGCATAGCGCTTAAACCGAAGTCTTACACCTACATCGCTTTCGATGAATTGCCGGATGAGAATTGGGCTATCGCAGGCAAATTATTAGATGAGGAGTGAGCTCTTTTATCGTATAAATAATCATTATACAAAACAATAATATGAATGAAATTGTTAATCTGAATTATTAAATGTTTGATCCCGCCGAGTTGCTAGCCAGCTTACCTCACCTGCCCGGGGTATATCGCATGTTGAATGGCGCTCGCGAAGTGCTGTATGTCGGCAAGGCGCGCGATCTCAAAAAGCGTGTTTCTTCCTATTTCCAAAAGACCCAGCTTTCTCCCAGAATCGTCCTGATGCTCGGTCAAGTCGCGAGCATCGAAACCACGGTGACGCGCTCCGAAGCTGAGGCCTTGATCCTTGAGAATAATCTTATCAAGGGGCTATTTCCCAAGTACAACATCTTGTTCCGGGATGATAAATCCTATCCCTTCATTGTTCTAACCGGTCATGACTACCCGCGACTGGCTTTCCATCGCGGCGCACAACAAGCGAAAAATCGCTACTACGGGCCATTTCCTAATTCCTTGGCGGTGCGCGACAGCATCCACCTGCTGCAAAAGATATTTCGCCTGCGCACCTGCGAGGACAGCGTATTCAACCATCGATCGCGCCCCTGTTTATTGCATCAAATCAAGCGTTGCAGCGGACCCTGCGTCGGCCTGGTCAGCCCCGAGCAGTACCAGGACGATGTGCGCCAAGCGGCCGAATTTTTGTCCGGCCACGAGCAAACTCTGCTGGAAGGGCTGGAGCGCAAGATGCTCGCCGCTGCCGCCGCGCAGCATTACGAGGCTGCCGCCTTGTACCGTGACCAAATCCAGGCCCTGCGCAAGGTGCAAGAAAAGCAATTTGTGGAGAGCGGCAGCGAAACCGAAGCAGACGTGGTGGCGCTCGCCACGAAGAGCGGTTTGACCTGCGTCAATCTCACTATGATTCGTGGCGGGCGCCATCTGGGGGACAGGAGCCTGTTCCCGCAAAATGCCGAAGGGCATGCGCCGGAAGCCATCTTGGAGGCCTTCCTCACCCAGCATTACAGCGATAAGCCGATTCCTCCCCTCGTACTCATGAATATCGAATTGGATAGCGAGGAGCTGGCCGCCATCCTCAGCGAACAAGCGCGTCACGCGGTAAAAATAGTGACGCACCCCATCGGTGAACGGCGCGTGTGGTTGAATATGGCGGAAAAAAATGCACTGCTCGCCATTGCACAACGCCTGGCGCAACACGCCACCCAGGAAGCCCGCTTAGCCGCTCTGACCGAGGCTCTAGGCTTTACCGAAAACATTGCGCGCATTGAGTGCTTCGATATTTCGCATACTATGGGCGAGGCGACCGTCGCTTCCTGCGTGGTGTACGATCAAAACGCTATGCGCAACAGCGAATACCGGCGTTTCAATATCAGCGGCATCGAACCCGGCGACGACTATGCCGCAATGCGTGTTGCACTGACCCGACGTTATCAAAAAATAGCGACCGGGGAGGGCAGAAGACCAGACTTGATCTTGATCGACGGCGGGAAAGGGCAAGTGGGCGTCGCCTATGAGGTACTAGCCGAGCTCGGATTGACGGATATCAACCTGCTCGGCGTAGCGAAAGGGCCGGAGCGCAAAGCTGGGATGGAGGAATTGATTTTTGCCGATGCGCGAAAGCCGATACAATTGGGCACGGATCACCCGGGCTTGCATCTCATCCAGCAGATCCGCGACGAAGCGCATCGCTTTGCCATAACCGGACACCGCGCGCGACGCGGGAAAAACCGCACTAAATCTACACTGGATGATATCGATGGTATTGGGCCAAAACGGCGACAAATGTTGCTCACGCGCTTTGGCGGTGTCAAAGGGGTTGAAAACGCCAGTGTTGAAGAATTGGCGAAAGTCGAAGGCATTAGTCAGCCGCTCGCAGAAAGAATCTACGCAGTTTTACATTAGGTCATGCCCATAAACTTACCCAACATGCTTACTTGGCTGCGAATCCTGCTGATTCCGGTATTCCTGTTGTTTTATTATTTGCCGGATACTTGGATGGAGCGCCAGTCGGTCAACATTGCCGCGGCAGGCATCTTCTTGCTGGCGGCCATCACGGATTGGCTGGACGGCTACCTGGCGCGCAAACTCAAGCAAACTTCGGCCTTCGGCGCCTTTCTCGACCCGGTTGCGGATAAGCTGATGGTGGCCGCCGCCTTGATTCTGTTGCTGCAATTGGGCCGCGTAGACGCCATCGTGGCCTTAGTCATCATTGGCCGGGAAATTGCCATTTCCGCGCTGCGCGAATGGATGGCGGGTGACGGTCAGCGCAAAAACGTGGCTGTGGCGTTTATCGGGAAAATCAAAACCGCTTCGCAAATGATCGCCATTTTGCTGTTGCTCTATCACGATTCACTGCTCGGCCTTGATATCGATGAAATCGGCACATGGCTCATCTACATCGCCGCGGTTTTGACCGTGGTATCGATGGCTTACTATATCGTTCATGCATTTTATTCGAGCCGCAAGCCCTCGCATTGATTGACAAACACGCCGAAATGGATAAAATGTCGGCTCTTGATTCTGCGGGAATAGCTCAGTTGGTAGAGCGCAACCTTGCCAAGGTTGAGGTCGGGAGTTCGAGACTCCTTTCCCGCTCCAGATTGCAGGGAAAGCGAAGATAACACTTCGTTTTCCCTTTTTAGTTTCATACGCGGATTTTGCGCGTTCCCTCAGGTTTAATCTGTAGCCAAGGCGGGGTGGCAGAGTGGTCATGCAGCGGCCTGCAAAGCCGTGTACGCCGGTTCGATTCCGACCCCCGCCTCCAATTATTATTCATTTTTTCCACTGCCCGGATGGTGGAATAGGTAGACACAAGGGACTTAAAATCCCTCGCTGAGAAATCGGCGTGCCGGTTCGATTCCGGCTCCGGGCACCAGTTAAGACAAGCTGTTACCTGAATTTTCAAGGATAATCGACGGATTGTCCCATGGCGCTACTCAACTTACCTTACCCTGTTGATCTGTTACGGTTGCATGCCGCCAACCCGGCACGCTATCCATTTCTGCTACAAACCTTAGGCGGTACTTTAGGCTGGGATATTTTGTTCGCCTTTCCCGAGCAGCAAATCGTGCAGCACCAAGGCCAAACTGGCTCCTTTCTCGACCGCCTCGATCAAGCCTGGCGCGCCGAGCAGGGCGCAGGTAGTGCCGAATCTAAAGCGAGTTGGTTGCCGTTTCACGGCGGCTGGTTCGTCTATCTGGGCTATGAGTTGCTGCACGAAATAGAAGCCAGCGTGCCGCGCCGTGCGCCGCAATCGGATTTCCCCATTGGCTTTGCCGCACGCGTGCCGGCGGCGCTGTTGCTGGATCGGGAACACGATACAACCTATGTATTTGCTGAATCCGGCCACGCGGCATTGCTGGCGTTGATGCAACAAGACATCGCCCATGCAGGCCCTGTTGCGGCCCATCCCATTTCCGTAACCGACTTGAAAGAAGATGCGCCGGAGCATTATTTAAGCGGCATTGAACGCATTCAGCGTTACATCCAAGAAGGTGATGTGTTCCAGGTGAATCTGGCCCGACGCTGGGCTGGCGAATTGCACGGCGATGCGATCGGCTTGTACCAAGCCCTCACACAAAATAACCCGGCACCTTTCGGCGGCCTTGCCGACTTGGGTAGGGCGCAAATTATCAGTTCTTCACCCGAACGCCTGGTACGTACGCGACATGGGGTGATTGAGACGCGCCCGATTGCCGGCACGCATCCACGCTCAGCCGACCCCGCACAGGATTTGCAACTGAAAGCGCAATTGTTGTCCACCGCGAAAGAGCGCGCTGAACACATCATGCTAGTGGACCTGGAGCGCAACGACTTGGGGCGAATTTGCAAGCCCGGCAGCGTGGTCGTGCCGGCCTTGCTCGATGTCGCTACCTATGCCCACGTGCATCATTTAGAATCCACCGTACGCGGCGAATTGCGCCAGGATGTCACGCCGTGCGAGGTGATCCGCGCGCTGTTTCCGGGCGGCACCATCACCGGCTGCCCCAAGGTGCGCTGCATGCAAATCATCCGCGAACTGGAGCAAGCACCGCGCCTCGCCTACACCGGCAGCATGGGATACCTGAACCACGATGGCAGTCTCGATCTGAATATCTTGATTCGCAGTTTCATGCTGCAAGAAAACCAGCTGCAATTCTGGGCCGGCGCCGGAATTGTTGCGGACTCCGAGCCAGAACGCGAGTTGAATGAAACGCGCGCCAAAGCCAAGGGTTTATTGCGCGCCTTACAGCGCTAGATAGGGTAGTTTACGTGCCAAATTCCCTGCTTCAAAAGCGGGACTCGACAAGCCCAAGGATGTATTGGATTATTAGACTTTCATATTATAAAAATAAGGTTCCGGCATTGTGTTCATGATCAATGGTGAGCAAGGGGGCGTGATTCATGCGATGGATCGTGCCGTCATGTACGGCGATGGCGTGTTCCGCACCATGTGCATGCGCCAAGGGCAAGTGAAATGTTGGCCGCAACAGTATCGAAAATTAAATGCGGATTGTCAGGCACTGGACATCCTATGCCCAGCACAACATATTCTTGAACAAGAGTTGCGCCAACTCGCCCTGGATGAACCCGATTGTGTGGTGAAAATTATTGTGTCGCGTGGCGAAGGCGGGCGTGGCTATGGTGTGCCCGCATCGGTTTCACCCAACCGCGTAGTATTGAGTTCTCCCGCACCGCAGCATCCAATCCGCTTTTGGCATGAGGGCGTCAAACTGCATGTGTGTGAAATTCGCATGTCGCATCAACCCCGGCTTGCCGGCATCAAACACCTCAATCGCCTTGAGAATGTGCTGGCGCGCATGGAATGGGATGATGCCAGCATCCCCGAAGGCCTGTTGCTCGACGCCGACGGTTGGGTGGTAGAAGGCACCATGTCGAATATTTTCATGCGCGTCGGCCAAAAACTGATCACGCCGGATTTATCCACATGCGGCGTGGCTGGATTGCAACGCGATCGGATTTTAAAATATGCGCCAACGCTAGGCCTGACAGCCGAAATTTCGCACTTTACTTTGCCGACACTGCTGCAAGCTGAAGAAATATTCGTCTGCAATAGCGTCATCGGCGTCTGGCCGGTACGGCAGATTGGCGCTGCCTCAATAGCGCCGGGCCCGGTAGCTGCCCAGATGCAGCGCATTCTAGAGAGCGCCATTGATTAAGCGCGCGCTCTGGTTGTTACTGCTGATGACGCTTGGCGCAGGCGGCTGGCTCGCCTATTTTTTATCAACGCCGGTGGCGCTGCCCGTGACACCTTTCGAATTTGATGTGAAGTCCGGCATCACCATGAAACGGGTTGCGCAGCAATTGGCGCAGGCCGGCGTGCTCAAACAGCCCTTCGCTTTCACGCTGGCAGCGCGTCTGACCGGAAAAGGCTCCGCGTTAAAGGCCGGTAACTACGCGTTGAACGAACCGCTGACCCCTTGGGAGTTATTACAGAAGTTGACCAAGGGTGACGTCACGCAAAGCGAAATCAAATTCATCGAGGGTTGGAACTTCAAACAACTGCGCCAAGCATTGGATAGCGCACCCAACTTGCAACACGATACGCGCGGACTGAGCGATGCTGAGATCATGGCTAAATTAGGCTGGCCAAAGCAACATCCGGAAGGTCGATTTTTTCCGGATACGTATTTTTTTAGTCATGGCATGAGCGATCTGGCTATTCTTGGCCGTGCGCACAAGTTGATGCAAACCCACCTCGAAAATGTTTGGCGCGAACGTGCGGCAAACCTACCCTACGACACCATGAACAAAGCCCTGATCATGGCTTCCATTATCGAAAAGGAAACCGGCCAAGCCGCAGAGCGCCCAATGATCGCCGGGGTTTTCATCAATCGCTTGCATAGCGGCATGCTGCTGCAAACCGATCCTACCGTGATTTATGGCTTGGGGGATCGTTACGATGGCAATCTGCACAAGCGAGACTTGCTCGACGACACGCCTTACAATACCTACCTGCGTGCCGGGCTACCACCAACCCCAATTGCGATGCCCGGCATCGAGGCACTGCGCGCGGCAGTCAATCCGGCCCCAACGCGCGCGCTGTATTTCGTGGCGCGCGGAAATGGCACCCATAAATTTTCCGCGTCCTTGGCCGAGCATAATCAGGCCGTCAACAAATATCAGAGGCAGCAATGAGCCGAGGCAAATTCATTACCCTGGAAGGCATTGACGGCGCGGGGAAAAGCACGCATCTGAGCTTTATCGCCGAACACTTGCGCGCATTGGACAAGGCCGTGCTCACCACGCGCGAACCGGGCGGCACGCCCTTGGGCGAGATGCTGCGCGATATGGTGCTGTCGCAATCCATGCATGTGGAGACCGAAACGCTCATCATGTTCGCCTCGCGCCGCGAGCATATCGACAAAGTCATCGTGCCGGCGTTGGAAAAAGGCATTTGGGTCATTTCCGATCGCTTTACCGATGCTACCTTTGCCTACCAAGGCGGTGGTCGCGGCATCGCCAACGAACGTTTAAAGCTGCTGGAGGACTGGGTGCAAAATGGCCTGCAACCCGACTTGACCTTTCTATTCGATGTGTCGAGCGAACTCAGCCATCAACGCTTGGCCTTCAATCAATCCCTGGATCGTTTCGAACAAGAGAAACAAGATTTCTTTAAGCGCGTGCGCGATTCCTATCTCGATCGCGCCCATGCCTTCCAGCACCGCATGCGCGTGATCGACGCCAGCCGTGGCATCGCCGAGATTCAAACGGAATTAGGCAGCCTGCTCGATACTTTGGCGCAATAAAAAAGGTTTCAACACTAAGCAATGAACCACTATTCATGGCAAGCGGATCTCTGGCAACGGTTGATGTCCCAACCGGAACGCTTGCCGCACGCATTATTATTGGAAGGGCCGCGCGGCATCGGCAAACGCGATTTCGCCTTGTCATTGGCCGCGGCGCGCTTTTGCGAGACGCCCAACAAGGATGGGCACGCATGCGGCCATTGCACGGCTTGCCATTGGATCGGGCAAGGCGCTCACCCTGACATGCGTTTGCTGGAACCTGTAACGCCGGAAAATAGCGACGAAGCGGAAGAGGGTGCGACACGTAAAAAACAGGAGATCACGATTGCCCAAGTGCGTGCGCTGGGCGATTTTGTGAATCTGTCGAGCCATCGCGCCAGTGGCCGCGCGATCGTGATTCATCCGGCTGAAGCGCTGAACCCGGCCTCGGCCAATGCGCTGCTCAAAACCCTGGAAGAACCGAGTCCTAACAGTCTTTTCGTGCTGGTCACGCACCAAGCCAATTTTCTCCTGCCGACGATCAAGAGCCGCTGTCACCGCATCAGCATGCCGCAACCCAGCGCGGCGCAGGCCCATGCTTGGCTGGCGCAACAAGGCGCGGAGCAAGCTGAATTATGCTTGGCTTTGGCGGGTGGCGCCCCATTGCTCGCGCGCGAATATGCCGATGCGCAATATCTCCAGGCGCGGCAGCAATTCTTGAGCGCGCTGCAAAAACCCAAGCAATTGAACTGGTTGCTGTTGGCAGAGCAGGGCGCAAAGGCGGATTTAGCCGCGCGTTTCGATTGGCTGCAAAAGTGGCTGTCCGATCTGATCACATCACGCCTGGCGGGCAAGGTTCGCTATAACCTAGATTTCGTTTCCAGCTTGCAGGATTTGGCGGTAAAGGTTAACTTAATGCGCGTGCAACAGTTCGCGAGCGAGCTGGCGCAAATCAAACGACGCTTGAAACATCCTTTAAATCCGCAGCTGCTCTTAGAAAGCGTGCTGCTTAGTTACTTAGCGGCGGTCAGTTAATGGCAGAAGCACCCAAACCCAGTTCAGGCGGTGGCGCGCGTCCTGGCGTGTTATCGCTCAGCATCAAAGAAAAATCGGCGCTATACGCAGCCTACATGCCGTATTTGAAATATGGCGGAATTTTTATCCCCACCAATAAAAGCTACGCCATTGGCGACGAAGTATTCATGTTGCTGACCTTGATGACCGACCCCAACAAATTGCCGGTTGCGGGGCGGGTGGTATGGATTACGCCTCCCGGCGCGCAGGGCGGAAAAACGCAAGGAATCGGCGTTGAATTCGCGGCCAACGAAAGTGGTAGTGCAGCGCGGAGCAAGATCGAGGGCTTGCTGGGCGGTTCGCTCAAATCGACGCGCCCGACGCATACCATGTAAATAGCCCGCGCTCTATAATGGCGCTTTCACTCGCGCCATTGCCCATGTTTATCGACTCCCATTGCCACCTGGATTTTCCAGAGCTATCAGAAAAACTCCCTGAATTACTTGCCCATATGGCAAGCAACCAAGTAAGCCACGCGCTCTGCGTGGCCGTTGATTTGCCTGATTTTCCGCGTGTGCGCGCCTTGGCAGAACAGCATGAGAATTTATACGCCTCGGTGGGCGTGCACCCGGATTACCAAGACACCCCCGAACCCACGGTTGAGCAGTTAGTGCAGTTAGCGGACCATCCGCGCGTTGTCGCCATCGGCGAAACTGGTCTGGATTATTTTCGCCTCAAAGGTGATTTAGAGTGGCAGCGCGAACGCTTTCGCACCCATATTCGCGCCGCGCGCAGCGCATCTAAGCCACTGATTATCCACACCCGAGAGGCGGCTGCGGATACGCTAAAAATCATGCGCGAAGAGGGAGCGCAAGCTGTCGGCGGCGTCATGCACTGCTTCACCGAAAGCTGGGAAGTCGCTGAACAGGCGATGGAGTTGGGTTTTTATATTTCATTCTCGGGCATCGTTACTTTCAAAAAAGCGCTGGCCTTAAAAGAAGTTGCGCAGAAAATGCCTCTTGAGCGCATGCTGATCGAAACCGATTCACCTTATTTAGCCCCGGTGCCGTTTCGCGGCAAACAAAATGAGCCCGCATTGGTTAAACATGTAGCAGAAGAAATTGCGCGACTTAGATCAGATACGCTTGAAAATATAGGCTGCGCAACTTCTAATAATTTTTTTAAGTTATTCATATAAGATTATGAATAAATGTATAAAATACTAATTAGATTCCTATTTTTTACCTGCGTAGCCGGCAATTCTATAGCCGGGGAAATCGTAGACGACACCCTGCAATCCATTAACGTGGGCGATGTTAAAGGGGTTGCAGAGGGAATCAAGCGTGGCCTGGATATCAACTACGCCGACCAGGATGGCAATACCTTGCTGATTTTGGCTGCCCGCAATGGCAACGTTGAGACGGTGGCGCTTTTGCTCAATTCAGGCGCAAAAGTTTATCCAAGCAACGCCTTTGGGGACACCGCCTTGCTAGTTGCCAGCTTTGGCGGTTTTGAGCAAGTCGTTGATATGTTGCTCGCCAAGGGTGGAAGCCTTGGCGCCAATCCTCAAGGATGGACGCCTTTGCATTATGCGGCGTTTGCCGGGCATGTACGTCTTGTAAACAAATTCCTAGATCTGGGCAGCAATGTGAATGCTGCCACAAAACTTGATCTGACGCCGCTTATGGTCGCTGCTATGCAAGGCCACCTGGATGTTCTCAAAAGCTTGCTGCGCCATGGAGCAGATGCGAATTTGCGAGATGCAAACAATCTCAGTGCGAGCGACCATGCGTTAGCTCATGGCAATACCGACATTGCAGATTTTCTTGCTCATGCCAGCGCTAAGAAGAAGCAATCCTTCTTTACTTCGTATAATGTATATTATGTTAAATAGTGAATTCAGATGTTCCCAGATGTTCTTCGAATGCCTATTCAATGTTATGCAGCTATCAGTTGATTAGCGCACTTCCCTTGCATTGCTGAGCAAGTTAATTTAGTCTGAAAATGTAGTATCTGCTTAGTAGTATTTGCTTAGCAGCATCTACTTAAATAATCGATAGTTAGCAAAAATAGAATGAACCCATTCACAAAGGAGATAAACATGGGCTTTGCAAAACGCTTGTTTCTTACGCTAGGTATGATTGGATTTTTATCCTCATCAGTTACTGCAACTGCTGTTGCAGCCGGCAATACAGTCAAACTATCCGGCACCCGTTTTGAAATGGAAGTGCCAAAAGATTGGGCCCCGGGTTACAAAGATTTAGACGACAAGCTGTTAATGATCTACTTCACATCTGCTCAGACCGGCACGACATTGGAAGGCGTCTATTTAAGAAAAGTACAACCAGCGACATACACCATGGCTGACTTCATAAAGTTTCGCATTGGTGCCGAGAACAAGCGTTACGAAGGCAAAAATCACAAAGTGATCAAGGAATCAGGTCTGACTATTGGCGGGGAAAAAGGCGGCTATTTATTGACGACCTGGACCGATGGCGGAAAGGTATTTGAGAAACATACAGCGTTATTTCTAAAGGATGGCCGCCAATACTTGGTCGTCCTGCATGGCCCACAGGGAAAAGTGGACAAAGCAATATTTGATCACGCCGTTGCAAGCTTCGGCTTGGGTAAGGAATAACCCGCCCCCTAAATAAGCGCAATAAAATAAACTTTATGTTTGATGCACGGCTGGGCGCTGTGTCCAGCCGTTTCTTTTTCTAAACGCGCGGCTCCAATTTTTAATACTGCACTAAACTCGATTGGCGCGAACACCCATTGTGGCCAAGTGCGCTAACACCTTTCTTGTCATATCCAATAGCGGCACGACTTCATCAACGCCGCCGCATGCAACCGCCTCTTTGGGCATTCCATACACCACGCAACTTTCTTCGTTCTGGGCAAAATTATAGGAACCTGCGTCCTTCATTTCCTTCATGCCCAATGCACCGTCCTTACCCATGCCGGTTAAGATGACGCCAATGGCGTTGGCTCCCGCATAATTTGCGGCAGATCGAAATAGGACGTCAACAGATGGCCGATGCCGGTTCACGGGAGACGCCTGGCTGAGCTCGGTCATGTAATTTGCGCCACTACGCTTTAGCAGCAAATGCGAGTGCCCTGGTGCGATATAGGCGTGCCCCGGCAAGATACGTTCATTATGTTCGGCTTCCTTAACGGCGATTTTGCATAGGCCATCCAGTCTCTGCGCAAAAGACTTGGTGAAGGCTTCCGGCATGTGTTGGGTGACTAAAACTCCCGGGCAATCAGAAGGCAAGCGAATCAGGAATTCCTTAATGGCTTCCGTTCCGCCAGTTGAGGCACCGACAATGATAATTTTTTCGGTGGTTGAAATGCGATTGGCAACGGCTGGCAACACCACATCAGCGGAATGATTGGGCGCGACATTGATGCCGGTTTTTCTGATTTTGGCATTTGCCGCGGCGCGAATTTTATCGGTGATTTCTTGGCTGTAATCCTGCATGCCTTGCGTGATATCCATTTTCGGCTTGGTGACAAAATCTACAGCGCCAAGCTCTAAGGCACGAAAAGTAACCGATGAGCTTTTCTCGGTCAGGGAAGAAACCATCACCACCGGCATTGGCCGCAGGCGCATGAGTTTTTCCAGGAAATCCAAGCCATCCATTTTGGGCATTTCAACGTCCAAGGTCAGTACATCCGGATTGAGCGCCTTGATCATCTCCCGCGCCACAATCGGATCCGGTGCTGCGCCAATCGCCTCCATATCGTCTTGGGAATTGATGATCTCTTTCAAAATGCTGCGAATCAGCGCGGAGTCGTCAATGATGAGTACTTTGATTTTCATGATTTAAGCAATATGCAGCACATTAGGTAAACAACTCCACTTCCCCACCCACGTCTGATTGGCGCAAGCGCACCCTATACTCCGACTCACGATCGACAATCGTGTTGTTGTGCACGTTGCGTAGTTTCTTCACCATCACTTTCCCAGTTTGCGGGAAAAAATAAACCTTACGGGGATAGATATCCAACAAGTCCTGCGCCACCACTTGAATTTTTTCCGTGCGCAGAAAATCCAGTACAAAAGCAGCATTACGCTCACCGACATTGGCGACGGTAAAGCCGCGCAACACATTGCCGCCGCCAAATACTTTCGCTTCTAAATTAGCCCGTCGCGCACCGAGTTTAGCCAGCTCGTTGATTAGCATTTCCATGGCGAACGTGCCGTAGCGCGCCGAGGTGCTTAATGGATTTTCTTGATCTTGGCCGACGCTGTCGGGCAACATAAAGTGATTCATGCCGCCGATGCCGCTTACGCGATCTCGAATGCAGGCGGCCACGCAAGAGCCGAGTACCGTGACCAGCACCATATCGCGGCTAGTCCCATAAAACTCTCCCGGCAATATTTTGGCCGCGTCGATATTAAAATTGCGGTCAAAATATAAATTTGGGGATTCCGTTTCGATATAGCCATCGGCATTCATTTCAAGCTCTTTTCGCCAATTCATACACCGTTTTTGCGCGCAATTTGAAGATCTCGGCCGCGTTATGAAAGCTTTCCGAATGTCCGGCAAACAATAGGCCATCCGGTTGCAACATCGGCGCGAATCTTTGCAGTATTTGCAGCTGCGTTTGCTTATCGAAATAGATCATCACATTGCGGCAAAAGATCGCATCAAACGGACCACGTATCGGCCAGGTTTTATCCAACAAATTGAGCTGGCGAAATGTGATCATATTGCGCAATTCTGGCCGTACCTGGGCAAACCCGGCATTGGCGCCCTTGCCTTTCAAAAAATAGCGTTTAAGCTTTTCTTCCGGTAATTTTTCCAAACGTTCCAAGGGATAAACTCCAGCTTCAGCCTTGGCTAATACATTCGTGTCCAAATCAGTCGCTAAAATTTTGACCGGGGGCATGCTTGAGCCATACAAATCCAGCATGGTCATGGCCATGGAATAAGGCTCTTCACCGGTGGAACTGGCGGAGCACCACAGCATGATGGGATGCTTGTCACGTTGTTTACGGACGTGGTCGGCCAATAGCGGAAAATGATGCTCTTCGCGAAAAAATGCCGTTAGATTCGTGGTGAGCGAATTAACGAACGATTGCCATTCTGCAGAGTCCCCATCTTGTTCCAAACGCGATAAATATTCGCTAAAGCTGTCTAAACCGGTCGCGCGCAAGCGCCTTGCCAAGCGGCTATAGACCATATCCTCTTTGCTTGGATTCAGCGAGATACCGGCATAGTCATAGATGAGCTTGCGAACTTGTTCGAAATCTTTGGATGTAAATTGGAATTCCCGGGCTTTGTCTATTGATTGGCTTGGAGATGGCATAGTGGTAGGCACCAAGAATTAGTTCCAATGCCCTCCCCTGCGGGTTTTTGAGGGGACAACATGCTGAAGGTAAAAAAACCACACAAAGCTTTCAACCTCCCGCCAAGCACCAAACTTGCGCGCTTGGCGGGTGTTGAGTTGAATCAGATCCGCAATTAAAACTCTTCCCAGGATTCATCGCTAGAAGCGCTGGGCCTTGGTTTTGCTCCCGTTTTTTTCGCGGCCTTGGCCATGGAGGGGGCCGGGACGGCTGGCGTTGCTATCGCAGCTTGAACCGCGACGCGTTTAGCTTGCATGGCGCCACCGCTTGCTCCTGCCAGCTTGAATATGCTGACAGACTCAATCAGGTTCTGCGCTTGCTCTTCCAGCGATTCTGCTGCCGCAGCCGCTTCTTCTACTAAGGCCGCATTCTGCTGCGTGACTTCATCCATCTGCGTAATCGCTTGGTTCACCTGCTCGATACCGGAACTCTGCTCAATGGATGCTGCGGAAATTTCCGACATGATGTCGGTGACGCGCTTGACCGCGGTGACGATTTCTTCCATGGTCTTGCCAGCTTCGTCCACCAGCTTGGTGCCGCCTTCCACTTTTTCCACGGAATCGCCGATCAGTGTTTTGATTTCCTTGGCCGCTGCGGCGGAGCGCTGCGCCAAGTTGCGCACTTCGGCCGCCACGACCGCGAAACCACGCCCTTGCTCGCCGGCGCGCGCCGCTTCCACGGCGGCATTCAGCGCCAGAATATTGGTCTGGAACGCGATGCCGTCGATGACGGAAATGATATCCACAATCTTGCGTGAGCTATCGTTGATCGAACTCATGGTATCAACCACTTTGCCCACCACCTCGCCGCCCTTCAGCGCGATGTCGGAAGCGCCCTTCGCCAATTGATTGGCTTGCTTGGCGTTTTCCGCATTTTGCTTCACGGTAGAAGTCAGTTCTTCCATGCTAGAGGCGGTTTCTTCCAAGCTCGAAGCCTGCTCTTCCGTGCGCTGAGAGAGATCGCTATTGCCCACGGCGATTTCCTTGGAGGCGGTATTGATGGTGTCGGCGGCTTCCTTGATCTGGCCCACAATTTCTTTCAGATTTTCGGCGGTGGAGTTAGCGTCATCCTTGAGTTGTCCAAAGGTGCCGGCGTAATCGTTGGTGATTCTATCGGTCAGATCGCCACGCGACAGCGCGGACAACATGCGCACCACTTCGGTCAGCCCGGCCTCGCTGGTTTCCAGCAATTTATTCATGCCCTCGCCCAACTGCTTGAAGAAACCAACCTTACCCTGCATATCCATGCGCCGGGTAAAGTCGCCCATCACGGCACCTTCCACGATGTCGGCGATTTCTTTTTCCGTTGCCACTTCCAGCGTACGGTCGTTCCATTCGACCACAGAACCTAAACGCTCGCCCTTCGCGTTGATAATGGGGTTCGCCACCAGCGCGAAGGTGCGCCCGCCTACCACGATTTGGGCTTTATACGTGCTGGTGAAAGTCGCCAGCAAATTCTTTTGATGCGCCGGATTTTTGTGGAAGCTGTCGATGCTGCCGCCCATCAGCTTGTTCACGCTGAAGCTCGGCAACTCCTTGCGGATGTCGTTCTCGGCATTGGTCAGCATTGGCAGGATGGATTTGTTCATATAGATGATGTTGCGGTCGTTGTCCGCAATCATGACGTTGGTCGCCACATTATCCAGGGCCATCCTGACGCGTAAATTCTCGTCGCCGATGCGCTTCGCCTCGGCCACGTCGAAGCCGAGCTTGGTCTGCATGGATTTCAGGGCTTCCAACACCTTGCCGATTTCGTCATGGCTTTCGACCTCGATGCGGTTGCTGTAGTTGCCCTGAGAGATTTGCTCGAAATGGCCGATGGTCGCTTGCAATGGCCGCACGATGGCGCGAATCAGTACCCAGCCTATCCAGGCCGCCAGCAGCAGGCCGAGCGCGATGACCGCGATGGATGCGTTGCGTATCATGGTGTAGCGGCTTTGCGCCTGGGCGTACTCTTCTTTCGCCACGTCGAGCTGGAGCTTGATCAAGGCGTCGGCGCTGTTTCTAACCGGCGTATACAGATCGACGACTTTCTGATCGTAGTACTGCTTCGCGTCATTGATCTTACCGTCCTTCAGTAAAGCCATATTGGACTTGAGGCCATCCGTCACGAATTTGCCGCGCGCTTCGACAAAGGTGTCCGCCAGTTTCTTTTCTTCCGGCGTCAGCGTGGTCGCCATATAGGCATCCCAGGTCTTGGTGATCTCCGCAGCGTTCTGCGTAATGGATTCTGCATGCTTGGCGATCACCGCCGGCGTAGGGTTCACTAAAGACTCGAGCAGGTTGATGCGATTGCTGTTAAGCAAACGCACAATCTTATCCAATTGCCCCATGGGAATCGTTCGATCTTCATACACGGTGCGCAACCCATCGTTGGCCTTGCTCATGCCATATAGGCCGAACAGGCCAATACCAACCAATAGTACCGACAGCAATCCGAGGACAAAAGTCAGTCGCGACTTGATGGTGCGATTCTTGAACATATTTAAACTCCCGAATTTACTGGTTTTGACGGCCTTGCCCTGCTGGATTTTCAAGTTGCCCTGACGGCCCTCTTTAAATAGCTGATACACCTTGGCGGTTGCCTCAACCGTGGCGCGATCCGGCTTGCTGCGCACCGACATGTAGCCGATCACCTGACCGTTCTCGCGGATGGGCGTGGCGTTCGCCTCCACCCAGTAATAGTCGCCGTTCTTGCAGCGGTTCTTCACCAGTCCGGTCCAGGGGCGTCCAGCCTTGAGTGTCTCCCACAGGTCGGCGAACGCTTCCGCCGGCATGTCGGGATGGCGCACCAGGTTGTGTGGAGCGCCGATCAATTCCTGTTCTGTAAATCCGCTGATACGGATGAAGTCATGATTGATGTAGGTGATCTGACCCTTGAGATCGGTTTTCGAAACAATGGAGTCTCCCGGCTGGAGCTCATATTCGACGTTGGTCACCGGCATGTTTGTACGCATTTTTTGTTTCCTTCCCTAAGCGGCGGCTGATTCGACCAGCGCCATATCGTTACTGGTCATGAGACGTTCGATATCGGCTAGGATAATCATGCGCTCATCCAAGGTGCCCAGCCCCATGATGTACTGGGTGTCGAGGCTGGCGCCAAACTCCGGCGCCGGTTTGATTTGCTCGGAGGTCAAGGAGATCACATCCGAGACACCGTCCACTACCATGCCCACCACACGCTTGGCGACATTCAGTATGATCACCACCGTAAGCTCGTCGTAGGTGACATTGCCCAAGTTGAATTTGATGCGCATATCCACGATCGGCACGATAATGCCGCGCAAGTTAATCACGCCCTTGATAAACTCGGGCGTGTTTGCAAGGACGGTAACGGCGTCATAGCCACGGATTTCCTGCACCTTGAGAATGTCTATGCCGTACTCTTCCTTACCCAGCGTGAAGGACAAGAATTCGTTATTGGCTACCACGTCTTCGCTTAATGTTTCTTGCGCTGCTTGCATCGCTATCCCCTTTTCAATTCCTTGTCACTTCAAAACGCTTTGAATCTTGCCGCATCAAGCACAGCGCAGGTGCATGCCCTGCTCTTGATTGAGCCGTACCAGAGAAGCCACGTCTAAAATCATGGCGACTCGACCATCACCCATGATGGTTGCACCGGACACGTAGGGCACTTTGCGATAGTTCGCTTCTAAACTTTTCAGCACGACTTGGTGTTGGCCCACGAGTTCATCCACAAATAACGCAACCTTTTTGCCATCCGCTTCCAGCAATACCAAAATGCCGCGCTCTGGTTCAGTAATGTCGGTTGCAATTCCGAAAACTTTATGCAAAGCAACTAAGGGCAGATAAGCGCCGCGTACTTGCACCACCGTGCCCTGCCCGCTAACGGTCCTAATTTCCTTGGTAGAGGGCTGTAAAGACTCGGAAATGAAGGTGAGCGGAATAATGAATATTTGGCCGCCGACGGAAATCGACATGCCGTCCAATATCGCCAGCGTCAACGGCAGGCGAATGGCGATGGTGGTGCCAAAGCCGCTTTCGGAGCTGATTTCAACCTGCCCGCCCATTTCCTGGATATTGCGTTTCACCACATCCATGCCCACGCCGCGACCGGAGACATCGGTGACGACATCGGCGGTGGAAAATCCGGGGGCGAAGATGAGTTGCCACACCTCTTGGTCCGTCATGCCGTCATTCACGGGCAAGCCGCGTTCCTTGGCCTTGCCCAGAATCTTGGCGCGGTTCAATCCAGCGCCATTGTCTTTGACTTCGATAATGATGTTGCTGCCTTGGTGGAAAGCGCGCAGGGTAATGGTCCCTTTCGCATCTTTGCCAGCGGCTACGCGCAAGTCCGGGGATTCGATGCCGTGGTCGATGCTGTTGCGCACCAAATGCGTGAGCGGATCGGATAGTTTCTCGATCAAGCCCTTATCCAGTTCGGTGCCCTCGCCAACCGTTTTGAGCTCGATTTGCTTATTCAGTTTGTTGGCCAAGTCGCGCACGACACGCGGGAAACGACTGAACACGAAGCCGATCGGCATCATGCGAATCGACATGATCGATTCTTGTAAATCACGGGTGTTGCGCTCTAATTGGCCCATGCCGTTGAGCAAGTGCTCGTGCAATACTGGGTCGAGCTTCCCGGCAGTTTGCGCCAACATTGCTTGCGTAATCACCAACTCGCCAACCAAGTTAATCAATAAATCAACTTTGTCGGTGTTGACACGGATGGTGCTCGCATCTGCCTGGGAATTGACGGCGACTTTGTCATTGTCGCGCCGCCCGGTTTTAACATTTTCTAGAATCGGGTTATCCGATGCACGCCGTCCCGGTGAGCGTTCAAATGCGGCGGGCTCGGGTTGCGCTTGCGGTGTTTCGATGTCGGTAAAAAATCCATAACCCGGGTCTACTTCGGCTTGCGGCGTTTCAATATCGGTAAAAAAGCCATAGCCCGGATCTTCTTCAACCTTAGGGCTTTCAATATCGACAAAAAAGCCATAGCCCTCATCTTCCGGCAGGGCATCCGCGAATAATTGAATGTGCAGTTTTTCCGGTTGCACAAAGAATGCAAAGGTATCGCTGAGTTCAGATTCGGTGGCGGCCGCAGTCAGTTTTAAACGCCACAGGGGAGGCACTTTATCCGCACCACTTTCGATGATTTCAAGCTTGCCGAGATTGGCAAGCTCCACAAATAGATTATCTAATGCAGCTCCCGCATCCGGCGTAAATTCGATTTGGCGACAGACTTCTTTTTTGGTGGTGGGGACAGCAAGCGCTTTATTCTTTTTCTTTTCTTTCTTGGGCTTGGCGGGCGCCGGATTTGATGCGCTGAGTTCTTCCAATTTTCGACAGACATCGGTAACGATGTTTTCGTCGACATCCCCGCCGTTTTGATGGGCTTCCATCTGTGCTTTTAACACATCCCCGGCTTGCAAAAAGACATCGATCATTTCATTGCGCAGTACCAATTCCTCTTTGCGCAATTTATCCAGCAGCGTTTCCAAAACGTGCGTGACCGAGGTCATGTCGTTGAAGCCGAATGTGCCGGCACCGCCTTTGATCGAATGCGCCGCGCGAAACACCGCATTCAGATCGTCAATGCTGGGCGCGCTGACATCAATCCCCAGCAACAGGCTTTCCATGGCGCTCAAGTGTTCCGCGACTTCCTCGAAGAACACTTGATAAAATTGACTCATGTCAACGGTCATGGCACGCCTTTAAATTTGTTGGGATTATTCGAAAGGGATGAATATCGAAATCGTTAGCCGATCACTTTTTTCACGACATCCAGCAATTTTTGCGGATCGAAGGGTTTAACCAGCCAACCTGTAGCGCCTGCCGCTTTTCCTTTGGACTTCATGTCGTCGCCGGCTTCCGTGGTCAACACTAAAATCGGCGTGGTCTTATATTGCGGTAGGCCACGCAAGCTTTTGATCAGCGTGAGGCCGTCCATTTTTGGCATGTTCTGATCGGTGAGAATGAGGTTGATGGATTTTGCCTTGGCTTTGTCCAGCCCATCTTGGCCATCCACCGCTTCCACCACGTCATACCCGGCGCCTTTCAGAGTGAATGCAACCATTTGCCGAATGGATGTCGAGTCATCGACCGCGAGAATCGTTTTTGCCATTTATGTAATCCTTAATTTCAGGGTCATTTTCATAATGAAGATGCGCCCAGCGCTGCATCTTCAATACAAGAGTTGGATACTCAGGTTATCGGTACGGATTAAGCGGGACTTTAATTTTTTATAAGATATCCGCATAAGCAGAAGATATAAGCTTGCGACTGCATTGCTGCGCAGAGGCTTGGAAACAAGAGAAAAAAGACAAAGCAACTAACAGATAGTTGCTAAAGAGGAACTGCTAAGGGAGATGGGAGATTGAGATGATGATGGGGGATTTACATCGCATCCGACTTCAAGGTTTCCAGAAAAGTCGCCAGTAAGGCTTCGCATGACTGGGCACGACTGCTAAAACTTTGTGCTGCGGCACCAGAACGCGCCGATTCAAACATTGTGTTCATGGCCGCAAGGCGCGCAAAAAATGCCCGCTCTTCATGAGACATGGCGTGGAATGTCGAGACTTGATGCGATGATTTCATTCTATTGGCGCTCGGGAAGCTTTAATTTATAGCTTATATACGGCTAATATTTTTGGAAGTTTAGGGGTAAGCGCAAAAATAGTGACCGAGCACGCATGAATTTTAATAAGTAAATGAATTTATTAATATTTATGTCGATTTTAGGGGGGCGAATGGCGCGCTGCTCTGTGGCTTTCTGGGTTTTTAAAACATGCAATTGAAGACCGCAAAATAAGTCATGCGTTTAAGCGCGGAAATATTTGGCGCTTGAAACTGCCTTCTATACCATGACAACTGGAACAGCTGGCCTACGCATGACAATAAAAATTCTTAGGGGAGCACACGCACATGAATATTAAAACCGAGCCGCGCCTATCCGCACCATGGAAACCCCATCCGCATTTGTTCCAGATTCACACTTGGGCGTGGTTGGATGCGCTATCGAAGTCAGCGGGACGCAAGCTGCAATTACGCGATGTTCCTGATAGCGAATGGGATCAGATCCAAGCACTCGGTTTCGATTTCGTCTATCTCATGGGGATTTGGCAGCGCAGCCCTGCTGGAAGGCATATTTTTCGCACCGATGCGGCCGCATTCCGCGTATTCGATCAGGCCCTTCCCGGCTGGACGATTCATTCGGTCATCGGCTCGCCGTTTTCGATCCAGGACTATGTACCCGATACGCGCATTGGCGACTGGGAACAATTAGATGCGGTGCGGGAAAAACTCCACGCGCGCGGCATGCGCCTGATCTTGGATTTTGTGCCCAATCACACTGGACCGGATCATGTCTGGATCGATAGCCATCCGGAGTATTTCCTGCAGGGAACGGAAGCGGACTTTCAGCAAGCGCCATCCACGTTTCACTTGATCGACAACCAGGATGCCGAACCGCGTTTTATTGCGCGCGGACGTGATCCCTACTTTGCGCCTTGGGCCGACACCGCGCAATTGGATTACGCCAACCCCGCAACACGCAGCGCCTTGATTGAGACCTTGCGGAGCATTTCCAAACACTGCGATGGTTTGCGCTGCGACATGGCGATGCTGGTGCTCAACGATATTTTCACAAAAACCTGGACGCACTTGCTGCATGGCCGCTCAGTCCCGCCCGGCGAATTTTGGCCCGATGCCATCGCCGCCCTGCCGCCTGATTTTCTATGGATGGCGGAAGTGTATTGGGATATGGAATGGCAGTTGCAGCAACTCGGTTTTAACTACACCTATGACAAGCGCCTGTATGACCGCCTCGAACACGCCGTACCGCAAGAGATTCGCGCGCACCTGTGCGCAGACAGCGCCTACCAAAGCCGCATGGCGCGATTTCTGGAGAATCATGACGAGCCACGCAGCGCAAAAACCTTTGGCCGCGCGCGCCTGCCGGGGCTGATTGCAATGCTCTCGACCCTACCCGGCCTGCGTTTTTTTCACCAAGGCCAGTTTGAAGGCAAGACCGTGCACCTCCCCATGCCCTTGAACGCCGCTACGGACGAGCCGCCGGATCTGGAATTGCTGCGGATTTATCAAAAGTCGCTGCACATTGCCATGCAACCCGCGTTTCATTTGGGCGAATGGCGACTGCTCGATGTTGCCCCCGACACGGATGCCAGCCATGAGCAACTCATCGCCTATCGCTGGCGTTTTGAAGATGCATACAAACTCGTGGTGATCAACCTGGCTGGCGACGTTGCGCAGGGTCGAATTCGGATTGCCGAGGAAATTGCCCCCGCAGCACAATACCGTTTGCTCGACCTATTGAGCGATGCGGTATATTGGCGTGAACGTGGCGACCTTATAAGTAATGGCTTATATGTGCGTTTAAGTGCTTACGGCGCGCATATTTTTTCAGTTTCCCCGAACTGATTTTATAGCGGCATTGACCTCTAATGAGGGCTTGCCTGGTGTTATACTTTTGCCTCTTTAATGCTGGTTAATGGCTTTATTTTGCAAATCAAGATTCGACAATTCTTCCTGCGCCATGCCCCCGCATTGCCCGTACTAGCACTCATCATCGTGCTGGGTGCACAGTTGGCGCACTGGAGCTGGGAGTTTTTCTTGCCGAACCGCGAAGCGTCCACGCTAAACGCAGTGCAAACCGATGCTGAGGCCGCAGCGCGCACGATTATCGCCGAACATTTGTTTGGCAGTTCGGCCCAGGGTGGGGGGGCTGGGGGCCCGGTCAGCAACGACAGCGCTTCGTTGAATATTCACCTTACCGGCGTGTTCGCTGCAAATAGGCGTAGCGACAGTTATGCCATCATTAATACCGGCACTAAAACCGATCAGACGGTACGCGTCGGCGATGAAATCCAGCCCGGAGTGAAGCTAAAAGCGGTTCATCCGCAATACATTATCGTCAATCATGATGGCGTACCCAAGCGGATTAAACTCGAGCAAAAGGGTCAGGAACTATCGTTGGTCCAGACCGGAGCAGCAGGTCTTGGCATAAGGTCCCTGGGTTATAATGCCTACAGTATTTCACGCAACAATCTGACAGCCGCTTTGCAGAATGGGGGCGAGAATATTCGGCTAGGGCAATTAACCTCAGCTTCCGGCGGCGGCATGCTCGTGACAGATGCATCCAACGGTAGCCTGGCTGAAAAACTCGGCCTGCAAGCAGGCGACTTGTTGCGCAATATCAATGGCCAACCGGTATCGTCCATGGCCGACCTATCAAGTATTTACCAACGCTTTAAACAGGTATCGCAAGTGCAACTGGACATTACACGATCCGGCAAGCTGATACAGTTACGCTATACCGTACAGCAATAATAATTGGGGACACAGGGATGAGAAAAACACAGGACTTGCCACTGCCATCGTGGAAGCTATCTTGCTTCGGCACTATTGGCTCTTTGCTTTTGCTGTCGCTTGCAGCGCCATCCATGGCATCGCCTACGGATGTCGCAACAAAAGCATTTTCGGAAATTGCCGAAGTGCTGAGTTCCGTGAATTTACGCACCGGCGCCGGGAAAAGTGCGCGCGCCATGGCGGTGCTTCCCAAAGGGGAACAGGTGCAGGTCTTGAACCAAGCCAATGGCTGGACACAGATTCGCCGCACGGGGCCTCACCAATCCCAAGAAGGCTGGGTCAGTACACCGCATTTGCGCCTTGCATCCGCAACACAGCAGCCTGCGGCCACGCCGCAACCGCAAGCACCGGTGGAGCTGTTGGCTGCACCACAAACCAAAAAAAATGCGCAAGACAAAGAAAACATCACGCTTAATTTTGTGAATGCCGACATTCAATCGGTGATCAAAACGGTTGGCATGATTACCGGCAAAAATTTCATTCTCGATCCGCGCATCACCGGCAACTTCAACATCGTTTCCGAAAATCCGATATCGCGCGACCTGGTCTATCCCATTCTGCTCTCCGCCTTGCGCTTGCACGGTTATGCCGCAGTGGAAGAAAAAGGCTTCACCAAGATCGTGCCCGAGGCCGATGCCAAGTTGAACTTCAGCATGACCGAAACCGTAGGGACAAAGGGTGCAGGCGACAAGATCGCCAGTATTTCCGGCGATAAAATCATCACGCAGGTATACCCGTTGCAGCATGAGTCTGCCGCGCAATTGTTGCCGGTATTGCGGCCTTTGATTACGCCGAATAATGTCATTGCCGTCTATCCCAACAGCAATACCTTGGTCATCACCGACTACGCAGAGAACGTGAAGCGCATTAACAAGATCATTTCTTCGATTGATGTTCCGAGCCAATCCGAGATGCATGTAATGAAGTTGCAATACGCTTCCGCCATCGATACTTCGCAAATGCTGATGCATTTATTGCCGGAAGCCACCCCCATTGCCGGCTCAACCCCGAAACTATCCATCGCGGTGGATACGCATAGCAATAGCCTGATCGTGCGCGCGGACAATCCTTCTTACTTAACGCGCATTCGCGCCATGTTAAAAGACTTGGATACGCCTGCGGCAGCTGGGGGCGACATACACGTGGTTTATTTGCGCAACGCTGATGCGACTAAAATGGCAGAGACCCTGCGGGGATTATTGGCGGCAGATGCAGCTAAAAATTCGCCCATGCCCGCGCCTGCGCTTGCCAATGCCGCCGCAACACCAGCCTCCCTAATCGCCACCGTATCCAGTTCAGCAAGCCCGGCGGCGCCGACCAGTACCATACAGGCCTACGCTTCCACCAATTCGCTGGTGATCGTGGCGCCGGATAACGTATATAACTCGTTGCGCACCGTCATCGACCAACTCGATGCGCGCCGCGCCCAAGTCTATATTGAAGCGCTCGTGGTCGAAGTGACCGGCAATACCTCGGGTGAGTTCGGCATCCAATGGCAGGATTTAACCGGCGCCAATGCGAACGAGGCGCAAGTGGTTGGCGGCACCAATTTCCGTACCACCAAAGGTTCGAATATCATCGATGCCGCCACCAACATCAGTGGCATCGGTGCGGGACTCAATATTGGCGTCGTGCGCGGGCAGCTCACCCTGCCGGGTGTTAACGGAAAAATTCTCAATCTTGGCTTCCTGGCGCGCGCGTTGGAATCGAATGGCAATGCCAATATTCTTTCCACGCCGAGCTTACTCACCTTGGACAACGAAGACGCCAAAATCGTCGTGGGGCAGAACGTACCCTTTATTACCGGCAGTTTTGCCCAGGCGGCCGGCGTTTCCGGAGCGGCGGTCAATCCCTTTCAAACGATCGAGCGTAAGGATGTGGGCCTGACCCTGCGTGTGCGACCACAAGTGGCTGAAGGCGGGAGCATCAAGCTCGGAATTTACCAAGAAGTTTCCAGCGTGGATCAAACCTCTCTGACGAGTTCATCCGGCGTAACGACCAATAAACGCTCGCTGGAATCCACGGTATTGGTGGATGACGGCCAGATCGTGGTGCTGGGTGGCTTGGTGCAGGACAATGTCCAAGCCGTGCAAGATAAAGTGCCGCTATTGGGCGACATTCCAGTGCTCGGCAATTTATTCCGCTATGAGTCGCGCACGCGCACCAAAACCAACCTCATGGTTTTCCTGCGGCCTGTCGTTTTGCGCGATGCGCAAGCATCCGCCAGCCTGACCGGCGACCGTTACGAATACATTCGGAATGAACAGGCCCAAACGCAATCCGGTTCCCACCTGTTATTGCCGGATTTGAATGCGCCAAAACTACCCCCGCTTCAGCTTGATCTAAGAAATAAACCCGGAACGACACCGAAAGCACAACCAAGCACCGCGCCTTGACCGGTCATGATGAAATCGCAGCCACGTTCCGATCTTGATCCTAGCGCAAGCACAGCGCCAATCGCTCCAATCGCTGAAGATGCGTTGCGCATTCCCTATCATTTCGCCAAGTCTAAAGGCATCATTGCCGCAGGCATGGTGGGAGACAAATTGGAAGTTTGGGCACGTCCTGGCATACAAGCCACGACCTTGGCGGAAGTGCGGCGCATGCTGGGTGTGCCGCTCCTGCCGAGCATGCTCAGCGCGGAGCAGTTCGAGCAACGGTTAACGCAGATTTACACCCGCCAGGGAAATACCGCCGAACGTTTGATGGATGACCTGGGGCAGGATGTCGACTTACAGCAGCTCGCGCAAGCAATGCCCGAGGTGACCGACCTGCTGGAATCCGAGGACGACGCCCCGATCATTCGCCTGATCAATGCCCTGCTCACGCAAGCCTTGCGCGACGGCGCATCCGATGTGCACTTTCAAATTTTTGAACATCGCTCGCTGGTGCGCTTCCGCGTCGATGGCGTGTTGCGCGACATTCTCGAACCACAGCGCAACCTGCATGCCGCGATCGTGTCGCGCATTAAAGTAATGGCGCAGCTGGACATCGCCGAAAAACGCTTGCCGCAAGACGGCCGCATCACCCTGAAGATCGCCGGACGACCGGTGGATGTGCGGGTTTCAACCCTGCCGACCGGACATGGCGAGCGCGTCGTGCTGCGCTTACTGGATAAGCAAACTGGGCGGCTGGACTTAGACCGGCTCGGCATGAGCAGTGCGGCCCTGACGCGGCTTGATGCCTTGATCCGGCAACCGCATGGCATCGTATTGGTGACCGGCCCAACCGGCTCCGGCAAAACCACGACGCTCTACGCCGCTTTGTCGCGCTTGCCCACCGACATGCTCAACATGATGACCGTGGAAGACCCGATTGAATTCGATTTGGACGGCATCGGCCAAACCCAAGTCAATGCGCGCATCGATATGACGTTCGCGCGCGCGCTGCGAGCGATTCTGCGCCAGGATCCGGACGTGGTCATGATCGGTGAAATCCGCGATTTGGAAACGGCGCAGATCGCCGTGCAAGCGAGTTTGACCGGCCATCTGGTATTGGCCACGCTGCATACGAACGACGCAACGGGTGCGGTCACGCGCTTGGTGGATATGGGCGTCGAACCCTTCCTGCTCTCCTCCAGTCTGTTGGGCGTGTTGGCCCAGCGTTTATTGCGCAAATTATGCCCGAGCTGTCGCCGCCCCTATACGCCGGATGCGGCGGAGTCCGCCGCATTTAACGGCAAGCCCGTCCCCGCGCAACTGTATGCGGCAGTGGGCTGCGCCGAATGCAATTGGACCGGCTACAGTGGACGCACCGGCATTTACGAGTTGCTTGAAGTCGATGCGGACATGCAGCGCATGATTCATGATTGCGCACCGGAGCAGCAGTTACGCCAGCACGTCGCGGCCAAAGGCATGATCAATCTGCGCGAGGATGGCATGCGGTGGGTGGCGGCAGGAGAAACCACGCTTGAGGAAGTGCTGCGCGTGACGCGGGAATAGCGCGCACAATCGAAATGGCTGGATTCAAATACCAAGCAATCGCCCACGATGGGCGCATCCATAAGGGCGTTCTGGAAGTCGACAACGCGCGCCAAGCGCGATTGCAATTACGCGAACAAGGCTTGATTCCACTCGAAGTCGATGCGCTCGCACAGGACTTGGCCAAGTCGCGGCCGGATGCGCGACCTTGGCGCAGCGGCCTATCAAGCGCCGAATTGAATCTAATCACACGCCAGCTCGCCACGCTTTTTGATGCGGGCCTGACGGTAGAGCAGGCCTTTACGGCCTTGATTGAGCAAGCCGACAGCCCGCGTCAACAACACATTCTAGCGGGTGTTCGCGCAGAGGTATTGGCGGGGAAATCATTGGCTCGCGCAATGGATCAATTTCCCGCCGTGTTTCCAGAGCTCTACCGCGCCTTAGTGAATGCCGGCGAACAGTCGGGACAGTTAAGCCGCGTTTTATTACGCTTAGCGGATTACCTCGAAACCAGGCAACTGTTGCACCAAAAAATCTTGCTCGCGCTGATTTACCCAGCTGTCGTCAGCGTAACCGCCTTGTGCATTGTGATCGGCTTGATGACCTACGTGGTCCCGCAAGTGGTGCAGGTATTCCAGAACGCGCAGCAAGTTTTACCCTGGCTGACCCGCGCGCTCATCGCCATTTCCACCTTTGTGCGCGTCACAGGTTTTTATTGGCTAATCGCCATTGTTGCGGGTGGATGGTTGGCGCGACGCGCGCTACGCAATCCCAATCGTCTGTATTCTTTTCATGCATTTCTGTTGCGCCTGCCACTGCTGGGCCGATTGATGCGCTCGGTGAATGCGGCTCGCTTCGCCAGCACTCTGGCCATTCTGGTCGGCAGTCGCGTTCCCTTGCTCACCGCATTGCAAGCGGGCGTAGGGGTGGTGAATAATTTGCCGATGAAGCGTGCGCTGGAAGACACGCAGCGCTTGGTGCGTGAAGGCGCGCCGTTGTCGCTGGCGCTGGGAAAGAGCAAACTCTTCCCGCCGCTTTTGGTTCACATGATCGCGAGCGGCGAAGCCAGTGGGCGCTTGGATGAGCTATTGGAACGCGCCGCCACCCAACAAAGCGGCGAAGTCGAAAATCGCCTCGCCACCCTCACCAGCTTATTTGAACCAGCTTTGATTTTGCTGATGGGTGTGCTTGTGCTATTGATTGTGATGGCGATGTTGCTGCCGATTTTCGAAATGAACCAATTGGTAAAATAATGCCAGGCATGTTGAACTGAAATGCACTAAAAACTGTTTGCTAATTGTTTGGATAAACCATGAAAACGACTCACTTCCTTCGCAGCAAAGGTTTTACCCTGATTGAGATCATGGTCGTGGTCGTGATCCTGGGCATTCTTGCGGCCTTGATCGTGCCCAAAGTGATGAGCCGTCCTGACGACGCCAAAATCATTGCGGCTAGGCACGACATTGGCGCATTGCTGGAAGCGTTAAAACTTTATCGCTTGGATAACAATGCCTACCCGTCCACGGATCAAGGCTTGCTCGCCCTGGTACAGCGCCCTACTGCGCCACCCATCCCGGCGAATTGGAAAACCGGGGGTTATCTCGAGCGCTTACCGAAGGATCCCTGGGGGCATGATTACCAATTCTTGAATCCCGGATTACACGGGGAAATCGATGTCTTTAGTTTAGGCGGCGATGGCGCTATCGGCGGCGAAGGCCGGAGCGCGGATATCGGTTCTTGGGATTTTTAACGCTGTAAACGTCTTGCACGCTGTGCGCTGCTGTTAAGCAGGCGCCCAGCAAGTGCTAAGAAGCCGTGTAATTCATGAATTTCTCTGGGCTCACGCGAATTGCCGCTCCGGTTGGGCATGCGCGAACGCAAGAAGCCCCGCCTGGAAGGTCCTTGCACATATCGCACTTAACCGCTTTCTTGCCTAACTCATCATCATGAAAAGCGCTTTCGCAACCTGGCTCAGTTGTCAGCCCCGTCAGCAGCCAAGCCAACAAGCTTGGCGGGCGCCGTTTCGGATTGATCTGTGCCATTTGAATCACGCCATAAGGGCAGCTGCGCTGGCAGTTGCCGCAGCCGATGCAAGTGCTTTCGATAAACACCTCGCCATTGGGATTGCGGTGAATCGCATCCGGCGGGCAGTCCTTCATGCAATAGGGATTTTCGCAGTGACGGCATGAGGTCGGTACGTGAATATTGGCGAAGGTCGGCCCGGCCTCGCGATTCAGCCGCGAAGTGCCATCGTGCACATCCGCACAGGCCTTTTCACAATTATCGCAACGCACGCACAGGCTTTCATCAATCAACAATACGTCGGTTGCTTCTCCCAGCCCTTGGCTCACCAAAAAGTTGATCATGCTGCCGGTATCGGGAGCGGATTCGCGCTGGACATTCTTTGCGAGGCGTTGGAAAACTTGCGCCTCGATATCGCTGCGTAGTTTTGGATTGCGATTGATGACCGCGTTGAAGGCGTCTGCTGTCAGCAAAATGGTTTCGCAGTTGACGGCTGCGCGCACCGTGGCCGAGCGCTTGGCATCCGATAACAGCGCCATCTCGCCAACGTAGTGCCCTGCGGAGACATAGGATAAAACCACTTCCTTGCCACCGATCATATTGGAAACGGTGACCGAGCCTTTGCGGATGAGATGCAAGCCATCGGCATCATCGCCCTCTTTGAATAAGGTTTTGCCCGCTGGAATCATTTTAATCGTGGCGCCGCGCACCATTTCGTCTAACTCTTCTTCGGATATGGCAGGGGCGATTTTTGCGCGCACCGTGCGCCGCAGAGCAACCTCGTCCATGGTTTGACGCACCGATTCGACGCTGCCGATTAATTTGAGCATGGCGCGCCGCGGCGATTCGATGAGCACGCAATTCGCACCCGCCCTTACGGTACTGGAGCGGCGCCGTCCGGAGAGCAAGCCCATTTCGCCAAAAAACTGCCCTTGCGCAAGGGGAATGTTTTTAATTTTCCCATCGGCCCCGGGAATTTCAACGAGCACTTCGCCTTCCAGAATGGAGAACAGTGAATTGGTATAGTCATCCTTTAGGAAGATCACTTCCCCGCTTTTGGGAGCATGCACCTCGCTGTCCAGCATAAACTCGCGCAACTGTAGCGTCGCCATGCCTGCAAATAGCGGCACATTGCGCTGCACCAGCGCCAGCGCTTCCGACACGGATTTTGGCCGGGTGTAATTCTTGAACTTTGCCTTGAGCAAGGGCTCATCCGCCGGTTCTACGCGATTACCCTGGATATATTCGACGACCTCGTATCCTTGATTCATCGCTTGCTTAATCAGCGGGTATCCCGCCAGCGCGCCGATGATATAAAGCCCTGGGACATTCGATTCGTAGATTTCGGAAACCTGCGGAACGGCGTCCATATTGGCATTCGGAAATTGCACGCCGAAACTTTCAACCAATTTCCGCGGTGGGATTGCGCCTAAGCGTGCGATGACGCGATTACAGGAGATATTCTCAACGCCTTGCGCCGTTTGGGCGACGAAGCATAGCGGTTTGCCATCCGTCTCAACGGCCTCAACTTTGATCGCGGACGTGCTGTAACGGCACTCTAATTTGCCTTCGCCTATCGCGTTGTTGATTAGGTCGATGTTCCCTTGTTTGACGCGTGCAAATTCCTGCGAGCGGTTAATCAGGATGACGCGGTTATTGGCGGTTAAGGCAATTGCGTTTTCGATGCCGGCATCGCCGGCGCCGACCACGACAATGGTCTCGCCGGCGTATTCATCCGGGTCATCGAGTTGATATTGAACCAGATCGAGATCTTCTCCCGGCACGCCCAATTTGCGGATGTTGCCTTGCAGGCCGATGCATAAAACGATGTGTTCCGCTTGGCAGGTTTCGCCATTCGCTAGCTTGATCTCAAAAGCGCCTTTCGCTCCCGTGATCGCAGTAACGGCCGCGCGATATTGAATATTGACTTTGTACTTATCCAGCTCATGGTTCCACTGATCCAGAATGGTCTCGCGCTTGCTCGCAGCAAAGGTCATCGGGCTGCGTAACGGCAGGATGCCCGGTTCATCCATCACATGCTTACCCTTTTGATAGCGGTAAATCGTGTGCGATGCGTGGTCTTCCGCCTCTAACAGCACATGCGGGATACCCAGTTCGGCTGCATGTGCGGCACAGGAAAGTCCGCTCGGGCCCGAACCAATCACGGCTATTCGAACTTTGGTACTCACTTGGCCGCTCCTGTCGCAATATTGGATTTAAGTGCACGCAAGGCTTGCTCAAAGCTGGCGGAACGGTATTTCTCGTCATTGGCGGTCAGCGCCAAAAGCTGCTTCAGGTTGGCGCGCAGTGCCGCCGTGCGCAGCATACCGCTACGTCCCATGAAATCGGCAACACTTTGCACCGCCATCACCGCCTGCTCTGCGCCCTGGTAATCCCCGTATTGCCCCTCCAATCCTTCATCGATCAAACCCAGCATAATGCCGCGCAGATCTTCGGCTGAAAATTGGTGCGCGCTGATTTTGGGGATGAGTTTTGAAATGGTTGCTTCAACTGCATGCGCTCTTTTCAGCGCATCGCTACCATCGGCAACGGCATGATGCAAGGCGAATACTTCTTTTGCCAAGATCGGCGCCGCATTAGGATCAACGCATTTCGCGATTTGGCGCAACATCAAGAAGCTTGCATCATTGATGCGCACCACGCCAGGTCCGGCACCCACCCGCGCTGCGGTGTTGCGCTTGTCGCTCATATTGTGATGGCAGGAGTGACAATCGAACAGCACCAGTTCCGGGAATAGGCCGTCCCGGCCGCGTGGTCCTTGCAGCAGTTTGAGTAAATCTTGTGCGTACACCGCCTGGCCGATAGCCCAGGCGCGTACACCATCCCAAGAACCTTTGCGTTTGTGCCAATCGTCATCGATACGAAAATGTGCTGGGCCAATTTGGGTAAAGGTGTCCAGCTCAAAACTCATGCGCGGGTGCCCGGCCGCCATCATTCTGTGCGTCACGAATTTTTTCTCTGTTCCCAGGTGACATGACAGGCACAGATGGACACGCGCTACATCGTTCTCGGTTGGGTAAAGGCCCTTCTCGATATTGCGTTGATGCGTGGCCTTGACTTCCACATGGCTTTTAATCCAGCGCTCTGCCGCCCCATGACAAGCTTCGCAGGACACGCCATCGCTCACTTCATATTTTTCGCCACGCTGAGCGGGAGGCGGATTGTGCGTGTGGCAATCCAGGCAGAGGTTGGATTTCTCAGCGGGTTCTTTTAAACCCAGTTTTCTGGCGATTTCTTTTGAGCGTGCATTTAACAGAACGTTGTAGGCGCGGGCATGCTTGTCGCTGCGCAACCATGTCACATATTCATTTTGTAAAACGTCGGAATTTTTCCAGGTTTCGATCGAGCCATGACACAGGCTGCTGGAACAACTCGCCACCCCGAGCGACTTATCATGTGCATATTGCGGCAGTACGGTGTCAGCGAGTGCAAAAGTTTGCAGCAGCAGGCTCACGACCATAGAAACAAGTAATTTTCTTGTGTTAATCATGGTTTCACCGTCGTAGTGGGTGGCATTTTAACCGTCCAGGGCGTGCCATCGGGCTTGAGATAAAAGCGACGTTGTTCCTCAAGGTTGAAGGGCCTGGAACCGACGCGCCCGAATACCGCGACCTGTCCGCCCGTTTCATCGACACCGCGATCGCGTTCTAAGCCGCGTGAAAGCGAAAGCGCCGGGCTTTGGGTTTTGCGATGGGCGATTAAATACGGTTTGGGGTCTGGGGAGAACCCGTAAAATTTCGGTTGTGTATCCGGAGCTGTTAACTGGATCACCTTTAAGCCATTGCGCCCATCTGCGACGTAGGCAAACAACGATGCATTGGTCGATCCTACGATGACATCTCTTGCGTCATTCAATTGGCCGTCGGCCGTGTACTTCATGTACACCTTCGGCTTTTCTGGATTTTCGATATCGATGATAGCCAAGCCTTCTTTTCCAGCCGCGACATAGGCATAGGTGCGCGCAATATAAACACGATGCGCATCCGCCAGCGGTATAAATGCATTGGGTACCAGTTTGGCGCGCTCAGGAATGGTGACATCAATCACGTGCATGCCGGCCTCATCCACCACGGTCAGGTAACGGAATTGCAAGGCCGTTGCGCGAGCGCCTTTAATTGGGATCACTTTAGTCAGCACCGGCTTGAGCGGATTGTTGAGATTGACGATGACGATGCCCGCATCCGCCACAATGTAGGCGTAATAGCCGCCCATGGTGATATGCCGCGCACCATTTAGAATCCCGTTCTCATCCCAAGTGACGGCGCGCGACAGAAAGTTGTTTTGCGGGTCACCGTCCTGCAATGTGTTCACATTGGTCAGGATCAAGCCTTCCTTTGCATCCGTGATAAAAGCGTAGTTATAAATCGGATGCATGGGTTGCTCAAGATTCACCTTACGTATCAGGTCCCCATGATTTTTAAAGGGCGCGATCGGCTGATTGGTCGGCAAGGCCAGGCAGGTCGCATTCTGCGAAGCAATATGCGTGTCCTGACCTAATGGGGAAAAAGGCGCCGTTATGATGCGCTCGGAAACACCTTTATTTGCAATGGAGGCAACGTCATAGACACGCATGCCGCCCTTGCCTTCCGCTACATACAGATATTCCCCACGTAATTGTAAGCAGCTTGCTTGATCATCCGTCACATGGTTATGCGCTTCGGGCAATTCTTGTCCGCGCTTTTGATGATCCGCATACCAATCCGGATAAGCGTAGCGGTGCAAATAACTGCCAATAACGGCTTGCGGTTCTTCCCACTCGGTGACCTGCACGCCCTCGACATGTTTTTCTTCACCGACCCAGGCGTTATATCCCACGAAATTGACGAAGCCGGTTCCATGCAATAACAACTGCGCCATGATGGCGTTGTTATCGTTTGTTGGCGACAAATGGCAATCGTCGCAGGTTTTGGTCTCGGTTTTTCTTTCCGTATGCGCATAGTGCGGTGCAAAGGCCTGGCTCGAAAAGCCACTGGCTGCGGTCGGCGCCTGTTGCACATAAATATGTTCGCGGTTGATATTGGTGGACGACAACAGCAGCGCCGACGAGGAACGAATGGGGGCTATTTTTCCGCCTTTGACCGGTCCATGTAGGCCCAGCTGAAACATGTCATCGCGCGCAACTTGAGGATTATAAGTTGCGTAGTTGCGGGTTTCCCCTCCCTCGTAATGATGACGTTCGGTTTTATCGTTGGCCTCGATCGGCAAGTGGCAACCCGCGCAACTGGTAGTCCATGACGTGTGGCAAGTTTGACACGTCATCTTGCTATCTTGGTGCGCGCGTTTGTTGGACGGAATGGACAGCCCCCAGCGCTGCTGATAGTCGTCATAACTTCCTTCCGCAACAAGCTTCGCGTAGGCGGCTTTCTGGTTGTATTTTGGGCTCTTGGGATTGACCGAGTCCTTCACCAGCGACATTTCCCATTCCTTGTTGGGGTCGACTGCGGAACGTTGATAAAGCTTGCCGTCGCGCCACTCGAAGCGTTTGCGCCCATCTGCGGTGCGCAACAGGCTCATATCCATGCCGCCTGGCTTGGCTGCGGGTCCCGAGGTGAAAAGGGTCGGATATTTATCTACGGTGCCATGACAATCCTCGCAAACAATTTCAATGGCCGCCGCAACTTCAACGTAAATATGTCCGTTGCCATGCGCATCTTGCGAGAAATGGCAATCCACGCATTGCATCCCAAGATCGACATGGATGGATTGCAAATGCACGGCCTTCTTGAATTTTTGGGGATCGCTGTCCGATACCTTTTGTCCATCCTTATCCAGCAGCGTGCCTTTGCGATCGCGCTTGAAGATGGCCCTGAAGTTCCAACCATGTCCGTGATAATCGGCGAACTGGGTATCCTTCAGCTTTGGATTGAGCGATGAAACCTGCTTGAGGAACTCCGGGTCGCTCCACTTGCCGCGCACCGCAGCGCCTTCCGGGTTGCGGTCGTAAATTTTGCGGCGTTCCGCAGCCGTCGGATAGCGCTGCTTCTTAGGCCACATGAATGGCGCATCAGATTCGTAATCCCACATCGTGTAACCGTAAAACGTGTTCACGAAAACATTCGGCTGATGCATATGGCAGATCATGCACTGCGACGATGGAATCGCGCGCGTAAACTCATGTTTCAACGGATGGCCCGGTTTGTCCTTAGGAATCGTCGGATCTACGGTGATGGTCGTGCCGTCATGACCGTATTTTGCGTATGGGCCAGAATGGAAGGGGCTGCGGTCATTCGCGTAAACCACATGGCAGCCGGCACATCCGGATGAACGATAGTCGCCAGGCTGTTCGTTGGTGCCTAGGAACCACATAAATGGATCGTTCAAACGCGTTTTAGTGATATTGATAACCGGGACTGCAATGCGCGAACCGGTTCCAGGCCCGCGGTTAGATTGTTTGATGTCGGGTCTGCCCGGTTCGTCCAACACTTGCAAGCTACCCTTGCTATTGGGGATTGCGATTTCTGGAAACTGGGTTCCAATAACGCGCCCACCCCGCTCAAATACGCGAAAAATATCCGCCGGTGGGATGGTTTCCCATGCAGGCAAAGGATAAAGCTGGGGCACGATGCCTTTCTCGATCATCCATTGGTTTGGCGGCACCGGATTTTTGATCGATGCCGGTTCGCCATCATGCGTATAAGCTTCGCCCAATACCCCGCGCTTGAACGGCAGGATACCGTTGTTGTAAGCAGCGCCATTCCACAGCATGGCGCCTGTCGACATAAGGCTGCGCTCTGCCGCTTGGATCACGGGCAGATGGCAGGCGCCACAAGCTTCCCGTACTACGCGGTAATCGGACGGGTTCATAAAGCGAATAAAAGCAGCGCTCTCATGATTGAGTAAAGTGTAAGAAGCTTCGGGATTAGATGAATCCGGCGTGTTCCATTTGTTTGGAAAGCGCGGCAACACATGCGCTTGATTCATGGCATCAAGATATGCTTTGGCGCCGAGTCCTTTGTATTCCGCTTTATTGGGTTTTTGTATGTGGGCATTGCCGCCATGGCAATCCGTGCATCCCAATATCACCGCTGGATTGGCGTGCATGGTGTGACGATCCGTTGCGGTATGGCATGTCATGCAACCGGCAGACTTGGCATCCGCTTCGCGCACGGTTTGCTTTTCCGGTGCAGGCGGCGCCACATTTTTTTCCACGACAGGCGCGTTGGCCAGGCTACTCAACGAAGCCAGCAGCAATAACAGAGTCAGTACAAATTTCTTCATTAGTTAGAAAGTGAGCAGTAGATTAAAAAGTGCGGAATATTGGCGGGCATTAACGCCGGCGCCATACAGTTCTCGCAGGCCTTTTGCCGGCTCCAAGGTGGCGATCGATGCATTCAGTACAACGTTTTGCGTGAAATACGGGCGGTATTGCACGCCGACCGATAGGTCGTAGCCGATCCGCGTGCTATGCAGTCGTTGCTGGCGCAAGACCGCCAGCGATGACAGATTATCGAACTCCAAATAATTAGCATTGGTAATCACGCGCAGCCTGGGCGTCACATCGAAATCCGCGCCGATGCCCAATAAATGCAAGCCGGGATTGGTGAAATTCGATTGGCCGTGTTCGCGGGAAGTGCGCAAGGAAGCGAGCAAGCCATTGCGCATCGACAAGGCGGTTCCGCCGCCGCCAATCAACGGCACAGATTGACGAATGAAATAGCTGGTATCGGCGCCGGCAAATTGCGGATTTTCGAGTACGGCATCAAACCCGCCGGCTTTGTTGTCAAAAGGATCCTTGTCGCCGGAGGCCCACAGGCCGCTCGCGCGGATGCGGTACCAATCGAAATCACGCGATACTTCGATCGCGCCAAAATACGCGCCGATGTCTTCTTTGAGTCCGGATAGCTGCCCTTTGCTCACATTGCCAGCGGCGTAGTAGCCCGATGCGTTGATGTTCCAGCGCCCGAAATGGCCGTCGCCATTCAAGCCCAAATAGGTGACGTTGTAATTATAGGGGCGTCCGCTACCCAAAATGGCCGGGCGTTCCAGGAAGCCATTGTCGTTATAGTAGCTTGAGCGATCGCCTTCGCGATTGCGATTGTGCAGAATTGTTCCTTGCGTGGTGAAGCCCAACACCGGCGTATCCTGGCTATACACGTTAAACACATACACATCGTCATTACGCAAGCGTTGGCCAATATCGTTCAAACCGCTATTGGTGTCTTTTTCCAAGCGGCGAAACCAGGCCAGGTTGTACTGAAAGTTATTGTTGTCGCGCGTCCCGAACAAGCGCACGCCGAAGGGCTGGTCCAGGAACAAGAAGCCGCGAAAGTCGGCGGTAAAAGGCTGAATACCCACCCGCACGCTATCAAAGTCGTAACGCTCTGAGACATTGCGCAAGTGCTTATCGACGAACAGTTCCTGCACGCCAACAAAATTGTCGTTGCGCGTTGGGCCGCGAGACGGATCAATATTGACCGCACGCACGACTTCCGTGTGCGTGTAGTTGACATTGAAAACCGGAACGAAGCGAAACTCATACTCAGGCGGTTTAAAAGTGGTATCGCCCTTGATCAACGCCAAGCTGAGGATTGCGGTTTCAGCCGCAGTGTATTGTTTGCCGTTCCCCAAAGTGCCATTTGAACCGGCATTGAGCGAAGATTGCGCGCCGACAGGTGTCGGCAAACGCCGTGCTTCAAATAAAGTGTCGGATACTGCTGATAAATTAAAGAACCATTCCTCACCCAGCACATGCTGCAAAACCGGCAAATCGCCTTTTAATACGTTGGGGTTGTACGGATCGAGCGGTTCGTAAGGCAATAATTTAAGCGCCTTCACCAAGCGCCAACGATCAGGAATGGGAATTTCCTGCGTCACAATCAGCGGCGATGGCGGTTCAACTTGCGACGGGTCGATGATCGGCAGTCTGGGCTCGAGAGGCGCGCCTTCAGGTCGGGCACGTGCGACAGCCGTTTCTTTTTCCCTTTCCTGTCTAGCCGCAGCTTCAGCCGCTTGCGCTTTGCTCAAGGATTCGGCTCTGCGCGGATCCAATTGTCCGACCGCATAATCAATGCGGCGATCTTTGGGAAACGGCCCAATGCCCAGGGAAGGTCCGGTCGCGGTAGGCGCGTTGAATATCCAAGCTTCGCCACCGCCAAAACGCTTGACGCGATACCAATCGCCTTGCTTCAGGTCGGCATCCAGTTCGACGCTTTGCTCAACGCGCGCAATAACCGGCTGTGACAGATCCGGTTTTTCGTAAACAGCAATGCTGGGCGCCAATACTTGAACCAAGTAATGCTGTGGCGCATCACCGCCAGACGCGACGGCGGCTAACGGTTTAGTTTCACCAGAAAGGCGAATCAAATCCGATCTAACCCAACCTTCCCGATCCAGCACCGCATTCTTGGTGCGTCGAATCTTGCTCCAGCCCTTATCCTGCTGCAGCACTTGGATTAACTCGCCTTTGTACATGCGGGCCAGGATGTGATCTGCTTCACTGGGGCCAGCGCGCATCCGCGCCGCCGTTATCACCTCTGCAGCTTGCCCAGCCTGAGCGGATATTGGGTGCTGCACAGGAAGGGCTACTGAGGATGCAACGCTTGCTACTGGCTTGGCGGAACCAGCAATGCGCATCAAATCCGACCTAATCCAACCTTCAGCGCCTTGGGTGCGGCGAATCTTGGTCCATGCATTCTCTTGTTGCAGCACTTGGACGCTTTCGCCCTGGTACATCACGGCCAGAATATGGGCGGTTTCACCGGGGCCAGCGCGCAACCGAGCCGCTGTCACGATTTCTGCACGCTGTTCGGCCGCTTGCGCCCAGGCCGGTTGCACCACGCCCATCGGCGCTGAAACCGCGAACAGCGACATTAAAATAAAACTAAGTTTTCGGTTGTTATATGCCATCGCAAACGTTGGTCGCCGTAGGATCGTCGAGGAAAGGGGCCAGCGGACAGTTGACGTAGCGCAGTTGTCCGCCGCTGGGATTGAGTTGGTCCGCGCGACTTCCGAGTGGCGCATGTGCAATGCCGGTTCCAAGCGCCGTTCCGGCGTTAGCTAAGCCGAGGAATGCCACCATGTCGTCCTGATCGATACCATCACCGGAGACACCGATACCACCAACCAAGGTGCCCCCGCGATATATCGGAAACCCACCCGGGAAAATCTGGATACCATTGGCTGAGACGGTGCTGCAGCTTGACGTTGGCACCACCCCAATATTGGAAACCAGCTTGGTCTGAATCAAATCCAGTTGCAAGCCATCCGCAAATGGACTCCAGGATGCAAAGGCCTTGGACAAAGGCCCCGGCCCATTGGCATCGATTCCGTCCGGGAAAAACGGGCGCGCGAGATTTCCGACCGAACGGTTGCTATGGGCAATTCCACTCGCAATAGTGTTAACACCATTAAAGGACTGTGCAGCGGTAACGTAGGCACTTTGAGCTACGGGGATATCCGTCGCCGCATTCCGGGAAAAGAACATCGCCGTGCGCGCTTTTTGTACTGCAACATCGGTGCCGAAAACCGGCGCATCCGGGGTGCGTATCAAACCTAATATTGCGCCATTGGTATCAACGACCGAAATGGTGACTTGCGCTTGTGAGTCCAAAGGCAGGCGAATTTGAGCTCGGGCACGATTCGCGATACGGATCGCTTCGGCCAGAATCCGTGTGACTTCCACCTGCGTTAACAAACCATCCGTTCCGGCTATTGCGGGGTAACGATTAGTACCGGCACCGTTGACGATCGTGTATGCATTTAAGCCTGTAAAATTTCCACTGCTGTCCGCCGCATATCCCGATGCGGCAGTATCAAACGCAGTACCGTCGATTGGCCCTGCCGCCGCCTTATAACCCGTAACCGCAATAAAAGCTCCACCCACAGGTGTTGCAGGCGCAGCAGCAGGGTTTGAGGCAAGGGTTTCGGAATCCGTAAAGCGCAGGGTGCGCCCATCCACCGTAATGCGGTCGGCGCGACGGGCATTAGGCGCACTGAAGCCGCTGGTGCCGGCAACAGCGATCAACTCATCCGAGTCCGTATCGGTATCTTGAATATTCAAGTCCAGGCTGTAAGTGCCATCCGCAATCACACCGATACCACCCACTACGGTACCGTTCTTATACAGCGGCAAACCACCCGCATCGGCCGATAATCCCAGCGGGGATCCGTGCGGTCCCCGTGAGCCGCCAGATGTTAGGCTCCATGCCACATCGGAGCACGACAGAGAAGAAAACTGCACACCGAACAAGGGTCCGCCCGGCGCGTTCGATTGGCCAGGGTTGAAATGTTCCTGCACGATCTGGCTCGCGGTCCGTGTGCTAAAGGCGTTGCCCTCGGAAGAAAGGTAAGCACCGGTAATGGCTTTACTAATGGCCGCGTATTCTGAAGCTACCGTATTGACGCCCTCTAGGCCACCGGTCACGCCACGACCGCTGGTAATGGTAAAGGTGGATGCGCCTCCCACTTGATAAACACCCAACACATTACCGACCCGATCCACCACGGCAATCGTTACATGCGTAGCGCCGCGCGCTTGCGCTTCCTGCACCGCCTGGCTCACAACACGATTCACCTCGGCGACCGTCAAGTTAGTGGGCGTAGCCGCTGCGCAACCGCCGGTGCAGCCGCTAGAAGCCCCGATAGTTCCACCGCCATCACCACCTGAACCACCGCCACATCCGGTGAGTATGCCAATCAGCAGCAAGACACCGATCAATCTCATTTCGAACCTTTCGACAACATTTGCGTTTGCATCTCTTTATGCCAGAAATCTCGGCCTGCATGGAATTTATGGCAAGTCGCGCAATCCGAAGTCACTTTGCCGGCAACCGGTTTTGCGCCCACATGGCATTCACGGCATTTCGCGAGATTCGGCATTGCAATATCCTTGGCTTCCTTTGAGTTCGTCACATCGTGACACGACTCGCACTTCTCCGTTGCATGTTTAGCATGCGAAAACACCGCTTGCGGCATCCATACTTTAGCCAAGCGCACCGGCGCAACATCCCAGCCCGTATCGTCAGCCGAACGTTTGACATAGTGGCAAGTCGAACAAACTTTGCGTTTCTCAAACAGGTCATTCAAGACAAGCTTGGCTTTTTGATTGGCGATTTGCAACGCGGCTTGGCGGTCCTGATAAGTCAATACTTCTCCCGGACGGTGACGCAGCAAATCGGGCGGCGGGTTCACATCGGGCGGCACGTCGCCAAGCACCAAGCGCGCATAAAATTCGCGCAGCATGGTATTCACCGCCGCTTCAGAACCATGCGGCACTTGGCGCTTCGTTACTTGCGGCTCGAATGCAAGGGAATGGCAGCTCTGGCAATTTTTTTCCATCGAGATCGGCTTCATCAGCCGACCGCCCTCTTCCGGTTCATGGCAATTCGAACATTTCAAAATGGTGCGCCGGCCTTGCGCATCGCGCACGCCATTCGGGTCACGCTTGCCGTCAGGGTCGCGCACGCCCTCTGGGTCAAGGTGCAACTTGTGATCGAACTTGAGATTGGAATGCTCGACCAACTGGCTTGCATGTTGTTTATCTTGCCGCACGCGCCGTATCAGCTTTGGATTATCCGCATCCAGCAGGGACAAACGGAACTGCGGATGCTCGGTGCGGAAATCGGTGACATTTTCAGATTGCGCATCGCTGGCCACCTTGTGCACGTCCGCATGGCATTCCGCGCATTGCTCTTGCGCGCGCGGCGCCATCTGGTTGCCCTTATGGTCCCGATGACATTCAGCGCAACGGATTTCGCGAAATGCTTCGCCTTTGGGCCCGGTGAGTTCCGCGCTCGGCACATGCTCCTTGATGCGTTTATGGCAAGTGACGCATTCCTGATCTCGCGCATGCTTAAACGGCACTTGGTGGCAGGCCCGGCAATCCGAAGCAAACGACTGATGACTTTGCGATAGCGGGCCGGGATTCCACGATTGCGTGAATTTGGCGCTGACAACTTGCGTGATTTCTCTCGCCTCGCCCGCTTTGAGCTTGCTCTCGGCCGGCGCATTGAAGCGGCCCAGCACATCCGAAGCGATGGGCACCAACAGCGTTAGCAACAACACACCCACAAAAGCGAAATAGGACAGGCGTCGTTTTGAAATGCCGCCGTCTTTAAGCACCACACGATCCACCCCCTCGCCGCCGTCTTTTGCAATCGGATTGACGAGGGTCACCGAGAGCGCCAGCGGCACACCTTCCGGCGCGGCTTCGACTTGGAGCAGATACGGGCCTACTTCAATTCTATCCCCAACCGCCAATTTTGCATTTTGCGCCGCGCGGCCGTTTATTTGAATCCGCCCCGGATCGGCCTCAATAACCGACCCCTCGTCGGTGACGGTTATGCGCGCATGCGATAAAGCCACGCGCGGATCGGGCAAATGAATTTGGCACTGGGTTCCGCGGCCGATAATTTGCACCGAACCCGGGATGCGTCTTTGATCACGCTGGGTTTGACCGCGCTGATTAACACTGACAAAAGTAACTTGGATTTCCATCGCGCGCTATGCCTTGATTACCAGTAATAAAAGACCGACAAGATATGGGCAATCAAAGCCGCCAGCAGCGCGAACGACAAGGGGACATGGACGTATAACCAAATCCGCATTAAGGCCCGGAAACGCATATCGCGGCGGACACGATCGATCAATGCGCTTTTGCGCGTCATCTCAGATAGCAGTTGGCCGTTGATACGGGCTTGCTCTGGCGTCAAGTGCACGCCGACATGCATCAGCACATCGCACGCAGCGCGCGAGGGGCAAAACGCATTGACGGCGGTTATCTGGCGGCGAAAATTATTGCCCATCGCTAATTCGCGCGTAGAAGCACGGGTCGCCTTGGTCACCACCGCATTGATTTCATCCGGAAGATCTAATGCAAGACGCCGGCACTTGCGATCCAAATCAGCGATTTTCAGCAGTATCGTTTCAGTCGCCTCTCCCGCAAGGTTTTCCGTCATGAGTTCGGGGTAGCGCAAATAAGCGTACACACCAAAAAAACCACTCAGGATTACAGCCACCATCAAAACATAAGCCAACGTATGGATATTCCACCCGAACTCGAAAGCGCTGTGCAAGGTGGCAATAATGATTAACGCAGTGCCGATATAGACATGCGCCGAAGTCCAACCTTGCACGCTGCCCATGCTGGAACGATAGCGCCGCTTGCGCACACCCAGCAGCATCAACCACACGATGAGAATTGCGCCGACAGTGCCCAGGGTATAACCCAGCCAAGTGCCGCCATAAGGCTTGATGTAGACCAGAGGGGGGGTGTGCCAGATGTAAACAACGATCGCCAGAGCACAAAGCCCCAGCGCAAGCTTCAAATAGCGCGCGCGCTTAAACGCAAGAATAGATTGATTTTGGTGCATGGCTGTTGTTAGGCGAGACCCCATCACCTCTTGTTGTAATTGACGCGCTTATGTGGCGTCTGCCGCACTTATTTAAAAATTGTAATGTCAGCGAGGCAGGGAATAACACGCGGCATTTTGCTTAAATTTAAGCCTTTATGCGACATCGTGTAAAACCCTAATCTTCTTATTAAACACTATGTTCGACGTTTATTTTGAATCAAAGTATATCGTATTGCCTAAACAGCGTGTAATTTTTTTGGGTAGTATGATTGTCGATTCCAAGGGCTTTTGACTCGCCCATTAAATCGATTAAGCACTATACCCACATTAAAGTTAAGGTTATTTCATGTGCGTTTTTTTTGCAAGCGAACTTTCAAAAAAACAGCCGGATCGTATTTAATTTCAACCAATCGAAACCGAATGCATAATCATATTCCGCGCTTACGCGGCTTTACGCTGATTGAAATACTCGTTGTCCTGGTGATCATCGGACTAATGCTGACAACTGTAGTGATCAAAGCATTTCCGGATGAGCGACAAATTTTACGGCAGGAAGCGGATCGACTTGGACTATTGCTGGAGCAAGCGCGTGACGAAGCATTTGTAAGCGGGCACAGCGTTGCGTGGACGGTCCAACATCAAACCTATACCTTCTGGCGGCTTAACGCAGAACGGCGCTGGGCGCCCATTGCCGGTAATCATACACTGCGATTGCGCACCCTTCCCGCCACGATCCGTTTGACGGAATTAACCATTAACGCGGTTAAAGTCCCTGTTGGCGAACACTTGATATTTTCCCCCTCTGGTTTGAATTCATCCTTTGTAGCCACCCTGGAACTGCATGCGCATCGTGTACACTTGATTGGTGACAGCGCCGGTCGAATTCAAGTCAAAGATGAAAACTAAAGTACCTGCAAAGGGATTTACGCTGATCGAGGTTTTGGTAGCACTCGCGATTCTCGCAATTGCCTTGTCTGCCGCGTTGCGCGCCAGCATCGTGACCACGGATCAAGCCCAAGCAATTAAATATAAGCTGCTTGCCCAGTGGAGCGCGGAGAACCGGCTGGCCGATCAAACTGCACGCAAAACTTGGCCTACCCCCGGTGTTCAGACGGGCACCAGCGAGCAAGCGGGAATTGCGCTGGATTGGGAGCAAACAGTATCTGCCACGCCCAATGCAGCTTTTCGCCGCATAGAAATTAAAATTTTTGCGCGCCACGATCACGCCTACGCCTTAGCGCAAATAGTGGGATTTATAACCGACCCAACGGCGTTATGAACACCCCTGCAAAAAATTCCGCGTCCGGATTCACGCTCCTTGAAATACTGGTCGCGCTCATCATTTTTGCACTACTTTCCAGCATGACTTATCGCGGACTAACGACGGTTCTTCAAACCCGTACGCACCTCGCTGAAGAAAATCGCAAGTGGCGAGCCGTGGCCATGCTGTTCGCGCGCATCGACCAAGATTTATCCACGTTGGCCAAACGCCCGGTACGCGATGCAAGTGACTTAACTGCTCCACCCTTCATAGCCAAACCGATAGCGCAAGGCGAACAAGACGCCCAAATGATGTTTACCCGCATGGGTTTTCCGGACCAAGCCAATGCCCTGGCAGGACCGTTGCGCTGCGGATACCGCCTACGCGGCGATATCATCGAACAAGTTTTATGGCCGGCGCCGGATTCTGCTCCGCGCGCAGTTCCGGTGATCAATACCTTGTTGGAAAATGTAGCCGCCGTGGAATTTCAATATCTGGATCATGCGGGCGCATGGCACACGCGCTGGCCACTGCCAGGGCATAACCTTGTTTTCCCAGCCGCAGTACAAGTTGTGCTCGAATTAAAGTCTAAAGAGCGCATCACACGACTCTTCGCCTTGCCGGCTTTGCAGCAATGAGCAGCTGCCGACAACAAGGCGCTGCGCTTATTCTAGCCATCTTGGTGGTGGCGATAGCCTCGACCATCGCGGTATTCATGGCCGGACAGCAATCCATGTGGACAGAGCAAGCCGGCAATCTTCTGGGGCGCTCGCAAAACAATGCGCTCGCGCATGCCGCAATCGATTGGGCGCGCGGCATATTGGCAGAGGATGCGCGCAACAGCAGGGCAGACCATGCGGGTGAAGCCTGGGCAAAGCCTTTAGCTGGGCTTCCCGTCGAATCCGCCAACATCGGCGGCGCCATTCACGACCAACAAGCCCTGTTCAACCTGAACAATCTCGTCAATAACGGCCGTGACAGCGAAGCCGATATCGCGCTATTCAAGCGCCTTTTGACGCAACTGCAACTGCCCACAGACCTGGTCTACCCGCTGTTGGACTGGATCGATGCAGATAGCACGGTGCATGCTCCGGGCGGCGCGGAAGACGCGGATTATCTGCTCGGCGAACCGCCCTACCGCTGTGCAAACCAAGCCTTAGTGAGCGTGGATGAACTATACCGTGTGCGCGGCTTCAACCGCGCCAACATCGAGCGCTTGAAGCCATTCGTCACAGCCCTATCAGAACGCACGACGATCAATGTCAACACCGCGCCGCGTGAAATTTTAAGCGCCTTATTGCCGGATCTCGCTGAAACGGATATAAGCACTCTGCTGGAAAATCGCAAGGCTGCATTTTTTAACAGCAAACAGGATTTCCGTGCACGTCTGCCACAGGCAGCGCCTGCTCTGCGCGATGATGCTTATGATGTCACGAGCAACTATTTTTTAGCCGATGTCATGGTGCGCTCTAGCCATGCCGACACCGCTTACGAGGCTTTGCTAGCGCGACCCGCAGTGGGCGGATGGCCGAGTATTGTCTGGCAGCGGCAATTGGTCGAATAAGCGTAATGCGTGTTTTTTAGGATTCAGCATGTCTATCTTGCAAATTTTTGTCCCCGAGTCAGGCTTAGGCGAAAACTGCGACTGGGCTCTGCGTGACGCCGCTAGCGTTAGCACCGGCACGAGTACTTGTGCCGCCGTGCCGCAGGCAGATCAAATCCATCTCATCGTTGCCGCCAGCCGGGTCTTGCTGACGCACATCAATCTGCCTGCCGTAAGCCAAGGCAAGTTACGCGAAATGCTCGCCTTCGCCGTCGAAGACAAGCTGCTGGTGGAGCCGGACAAAATTCATGTGGTCGCCGCCGCACGCGCCCTCGGCGGCGAGACTGCGGTTGCCATCATCGACAAGGCCTGGTTGCGCCAGCAAATAAGCCATTTGCAACAACAGGGAATACGCTGCGATCAAGCCTTGGCGGAAACGCTTTTGCCGCGCTTGGAAAGCAATGCCTGGAGCATGGTATGGAATGGCCAAGGCGGCTTTGTGCGTAGCGGCCCGAGCGCAGGCTTCGCCGTCGACGGCGGCGACGAGCGCACCCCGCCGATGGGATTGAAGCTCGCGCTGGATGAAGCCCGCGCATCAAAAACCAGCCCCAATCGAATTTTGATTTATCACACCAACGGCACGCGCGCGCCAGACTGGTCCGACAGCCTCAATCTCGACATAGAGCTGCGTGGCACTTGGGATTGGCGCAGTGCGGAGAGCGGCGGCACATCCACCTTGAATTTATTGCAGGGCGAATTCGCACCGCCCAGCAAAGGCCAGGCATGGCTCAAGCATTTACGTCCGGCCTTGATGCTCTTGGGTTTAATCGTTGGGGTGCACCTGCTTGCCACGCTGGCCGATTGGGCGCGTCTTCGACAGCAACAGAAACAGTTGCAAAGCGAGATGATCGCCACCTTTAAGCAAACCTTTCCGGCCGCTACCGCCATTGTCGATCCGGCGCTGCAAATGCGGCGCAATCTCTCTGCATTGCAACGCGCGCACGGTGCGCCGGTCAGCACCGACTTATTACCGCTGCTGGCGGTTTCCGCACCCGTCATACGCCTGGCAAAAATCCAAACTTTGCAATATGCACAGGACAAGCTTCAGCTCGAATTAGTCGTTCGCGATGCGGCAGAGCTTGACGTGCTACGCGAACAACTCCGCACAATTCCGCTCAGCGCCGTTATCGGCCCAACCCAGCCCCTGCCGTCGGGCATTAAAGTGCAACTCGGCCTGGGCATGGACCTCGCCCCGAGGGAATAATAATGAAAGAAAATATTAAGCAATTTTGGCAAGAACGCACGCATACCGAGCGCCGCACCCTCGCGAGCGGGGGCATATTGCTAGCCATCGCGCTGCTATACGGCTTTGTCTGGCACCCGCTGACGCAGGAACAGCAACGCTTGCGCGCCACGCTGCCGCAATTGCGCGCGGCGGCGGCGCAAATGCAGATCCAGGCTGCGGAAGTAAACCGCCTGCGAAATCTGCCGCAAAAAACCGTCAAGCCCAATTTGCGTAGTGCGCTGGAATATATGTCTGCGCATAGCGCCATTGGCAGCCCCGCAATAAGCCCCATGGACGCGGATCACGCACGCATCACTTTTAATGCCGTCGCATTCGATAGCTGGATCGAGTGGGTGAAAATCCTACAAGCGGAACAAGGCGTGCGCGTCGAATCGGCGGAAGTGTTCGCGCTAGCCGAACCCGGAATGGCTAAAATACAAGCGGTGCTTTCCTCATCCGGCAGCCCTCCCTAATGCGCATGATGCATGCCGTGCCAAGGCGCTATTTCGCGCTGCTGTGCGCCGTTTATTTTTTGATTCTCGGCGCAACGGCCCCCGCAACACTGCTCCAGCATGCAGTATCGGCTCAGTCCGGAATTACCCTGGCGCATCTGACTGGAACGCTGTGGCACGGCTCCGCGGACGAAGTCTCAATTGCCACCAAATTTGGCCTGGTGCAAGTAAGCGACTTGGAATGGAAAGTGCAATGGCGTTATTTATGGCGCGGCGAGCTTGCCCTGAAACTAGAATCGGCCGATGCCGTTGGCAGCCTAACCTTAGCGCGCGGCTTGCGCGGACTGCGCGTGGCGCAAGCCGATCTGGCCTTGCCCGCAGCCGATCTGGCACAACGCCTGCCGCAGCTTAGTCCGTGGCAACCGGAGGGTGAAGTGCAAATCCAAACCCAGGGCTTTGCGCTAAACGCAGCAATGCCCAGCGAGGCCATTGTCGTCTGGCGCAATGCAGCGCTGAATTTAAGCACGGTCCAACCCCTCGGCGATTACCGTCTGACATTGCGTAACGCGAATGGCGCAATCGACGCACGGCTGGAAACGCAAGGCGGCAAACTGCGCCTTGATGGCGTTGGCGCCTATTCGAAACAGGACGGACTTCATTTCAGCGGCAGCGCACAGGCCGACCCCGCTTACGCCGCCAAACTGCAAGCCCTGCTCGCACTGCTCGGCAAGGATCGCGGCGATGGCGTGCATATGTTCAGCATGCGTCTGCAATCAGGACCAGCTTCGATTCAATAAAGCGGATATGGGTTGCGGTTCCATCAGCCAATTTCCCTGCACATAGTCGACGCCGATTTGCCTGAGGTGATCCAGGATGATTTCCGATTCCACGTACTCGGCAATGGTTTTGAGGCCCAATACATGTCCGATATGGTTGATCGATTCCACCATGGCGCGATCCATCGGGTCAATTTCCATATCCTTCACGAATGCGCCATCGATTTTCAGGTAGTCAACCGGCAAGTTTTTCAAGTACGTAAATGACGATAAGCCGCTGCCGAAATCATCCAGTGAAAATTTACAACCCTTGGCTTTGAGCGCATGGATAAAACGGATGGCCTCGGTTAAATTGGTGATGGCCGCGGTTTCGGTGATTTCAAAACAAATCGCCGCGCAAGGAACTTGGTTGATAGTGAATTGCCGTTCGATGAAATCCAGGAATTTTTCGTCACAGAGCGAATGGCCGGAAAGGTTAATCGTGCAAATCGACTTGCCGTCCTGGGCCTGCGGAAACAATGAAGGGAACGCAGTAAAAGTCGCTCCGATCACCCAACGGTCGATCGACGGCATCAAGCCGTAGCGCTCTGCCGCGGGGATAAAAGCCATCGGCAACACCAATTCGCCTTCGTCGTCCAGCATGCGCAGCAATATTTCATAGTGCGAATCCGCTTCCGCATGCGGATGTAACGGCAGGATCGGCTGCGCAAATAAACGCATGCGATTTTCTTCCAAGGCGCGCGTAATGAGCGTGACCCACTGCATTTCACCCTGACGCTTCAATAGCTCCGCATCCCCGGCTTGATACACATGAACACGATTGCGGCCGCGATCTTTCGCCGCGTAGCAAGCCGCATCGGCATAGCTGAGCAAACTGGAGAGCCCATCGCTCTCCGCGGTAATCGGCACCAAACCGATGCTGACGCCAATGGCAAACGACTTATCGTGCCAAACAAAACGAAAGTCTTTGACCAACTGCCGCAATAATTCGGCAATCGGCTGCGCCTGTTGCAGGCTACAGTTTTGCAATAGCACGCCAAACTCATCGCCGCCCAAACGCGCCAAGGTGTCGCGGTCGCGCAGCCTGGTCTGCAGCAGCATGGCCAACTGGCGCAATAACTCATCTCCCGCGACATGGCCCGAGGTATCGTTCACGATCTTGAACTGGTCCAGATCCAGATAGCACAAGGTGTGCGCTTCATTCAGGTCGCGCGCACTCTTCAGCGCGCGCTCCATGCGCGCCTCGAATTCACGCCGGTTTGGCAGCCCGGTCAATGCGTCATGGCTGGCCTGGTACGAAAGCCGGGAAGTCGCCTCATCAATGCGCTCCTGCAAATTCTCGTGGGACATTTTGAGTGCCGCAGCCATGCTGTTGATACCTTGCTCTAGCACCAGCAACTCGCCCACCGAATTTTCCGGCACGCGAATATCCAGCGCGCCGCCGCCGATTTTCTGTACCGCATCCGAGAGGCGTTGGATCGGGCGCGTGACTTGACGGCTCATGCGGTATGCGAATAGCCCGCTGACGGACAAACCCAGCAAAGTGATGATCAGCCCGTTACGGATCAGCTCGTTCTTGCGCTGCACGGTATTGTCGCGGCTCATTTCCACATACACACGGCCAATGTTATGCGTCTGTGGGGCCATATTTTTTGCCGCAACAAGCGCACCAAGCGCACCGGGCGAATCAGTAGCGATATCTTCGATCTCGATTCGACTCAAAATCACCGGCGCGCTGAAAACCAAGGTATCGACATTCTCTGACACCGCAAAATTAAGCCCGGCATGCGTACTGAGCAGTTGTGGCAACTGTCCGGCCTTGCCGCTCTGTGCCAGCAGCGCATTATTGATATCCGTAATTGCCACCCAATTCACGTCGGCTTCATTTTGCGCCGCACTGGCCAAGCGCTGCAGGATTTCCCGGTTGCCGGAAATCACGCCGTACTCGCTGGCAGGCGCCAGTTGGCGCGCGATCGCCAATCCCCGATCACGCAGCGATTGCTCCAAGTCCGATAGACGGCTATGTACGAAATGCGTGGCTAACACCACGGCGATTAAAGCCGCCGGCGCCAGCGCGAGAAACAACACTTTGCCTTTGATGCCCCAGTGATTCATGTTATTCGCGCTCCGCTCCAGCTTGCATTTGGTTCAATAAAGTTGCTTCATCCTTCAAGACAAAGCCCAGCGAACGTGCCACTTGATAATTCACGTCGACCGAAAAATATTTCGGATACTGCGGCGCCGGCAGCACGAAATTTTTCGTTTGCAGCGCACGCATCACCATCTCGGCGGCTTGCCGGCCGATTTGCGCAGGCGTCGAGAACACCGCCGCCAATGCCCCGGCCTGCACATACGCCTTGGAATAGGCGATTAAGGGCGTCTGCGCGCGATAGGAAGTGAGCAAAATGCTTTGCGCGGTGTTCTGGTTATAAATTAAGGGGTCGGGCAAGGCCAGCAACACTTGGCTGTTGGCTAGCAACTGATTTAACGAAGGGATGATTTCTTCCTGGCTGGATACTTGCGCCACCTCCAGCGCCAGTTGCTGCTCGCGCGCGGATTTCTGCAAAGGCTTGCTGCGATCCAGCGTGGTCGGGCCAAGCAAAACGCCGATGTGCTGTCGGCCAGGCAGTAATTGTTGAATCAAGCGCAAACGGCGTGCGATGGGCTGATCCAAATAGATCGCCGAGAATAAGCGCGAATCGCGCTTGGACGGCGGCCGCACCAACTCGAAGTTTTGCTGCGGCACCAGGATATTCAGTGTGGGCCGCGCATCCATGGCAAGGTCTTGCATGGCACGCACGCCCACCGCAACCAGAATATCCGCTTGCGCCTGTGCGGCGGCTGAATTATCCAAATCTACAGCGCGTATCGCGCGCAGTGAGACCGTTGCATCGTGCCCCTGAAAGTAGCCGCGCATGGCTTCTGCGGCTTCATGATAGGCAACGCCGTCTTCACTCAAAACCACCAGCACTTGCGGGCCGGCGTAGGCTAAACCCATGCAGCAGGACAGGACGAGCGCCAACAGAGATCGCAGCCACACGAGCCCGGATAATCGCCTGTATGCAAGATCAAGCGGCAGGTTAAAACTCCATGCTTAACGTTGCGAGTGCGCGCGAATCGAATTCGTTTTCGGTGCGGTATTCATAATAGGGTTTGAATAAATTTTGCATCACCAACGCAGCCTCGGCGCGGCTCCCATTCAGCTGAAAGTCATACGCCAAGCGTGCATCCACGCGCCGGTAAGTCTTTAATGGCTTGCCATCGCCGATGACTTCCATCGCCCTTACGTTGTAATAACCCATGCTCGCTTCAAGCGCATTGCCGAAACGATGCGACAGCAGCAAGCTTATCGTGTTGCTCGGATTCGAGTGCTGCAAGTCTTCCGCGACGGCAGCGTTATAGGCCGAGTCGATTATGGTCTTGGTGTAAGCATGCGCGAAATGCAGTTGGGTGGAGCCGGCGCGCCAGCGCACCTGGGTTTGCACGCCGCGCGTCGTCACATTCGCCGCATTGCGAAACACGAAGTATTCAAAGGGCGCGATCACCTTGACGGGCGCAATCACGTTATGCACGCGATCCTCGAACAGGCGCACATCCGCGGAAAAACCTTGCTCCGGCACATCGAATATATAGGCCAATTCGCGCGTGACTATGGATTCGGGAAGCAAGCTGGCGTTGCCGAAAAAACGCGGCACGACCAGTGGCCCAACGGTCGTATTCGCCGTCACGCTGTAGCTGCCAATGTCTTCGAGCACGGTCTGCGTGCGCAGGGCGCGCGACACCCCGGCGCGCAGCGTATGCCGCGGGGCCAGGTGGTAGCTGAGCGCCAGGCGCGGTGACAGGGCGGTGCCGTTGATATCGTTGTGCTCCCACGCCGCGCCGGCATTGACGATCAGATCCGCGACGGGACGCCATTCTGCATTCAGGAACAACCGCTGCAATTGCGTGTCCTGGGTCGAATCATTGCCCAGATAAAGCGGCGCGTGTATCCGATCCAGGCGGCTGCTCAAGCCCCAAGCCAGGCGTAATGCGGGGGTTAGGCGTTGGTTGCGCTGGAACTCGAGGTCGAAGCGCTCGGCGTCAAGATCGGTGCGGATCACCGTCGGCAATATTTGAAATGGGCCTTCGGTAAAAGCTGGCGTGGTAAACACTTCATGGTTGAGATTGTAGGTGTGATAGAACTGCACGGACATTTCGTCGTCCGCCCCGCTGACCTGGCGCCAAACCATTTGCTGATAGCTGCTTTGCGCGTGTTGATCGCGCGGACCATCATCATTGCTGCCAAAATAGCCTTCGCCAAACAGCGCGCCGGTATAGCCGAATTGAAACTCCAGAGATTTATTGTTATCGATACGTAAATCACCGCGGCCCGAAATCGAATTTGTGCGCTGGCTGTCGTTGCGCAGCTCGAAGCCGTTATCCTGCTTGTGGCTCAAGGTGACCCGATAATCCAAGTCGCCATACTTGCCGGCATGCCGCACCAGGCCGTCCGCCAAGCCCGGATCGCCGACGCGCGTGGCAATCAGCGTCCCTTGATCCTGCGCCGGGTGCCGGGTAATGATATTGATCACGCCGAGAAAAGAATTGGCACCATAAGTGGCGGCGTTCGGACCGCGCGACACTTCGATGCGCTCGATATCCTCCAAGGCGAGCGGCAAAGCCGACCACGGCACCAGTCCAAACATCGGCGTGTAAACCGATTTGCCATCGAGCAGCACTTGCACGCGTCCAAAGAAGCGGTTGTTCAGGCCGCCGCTTACCAGCTGCTCATTGCCGGTAAAAAGCCCAACATAAAATCCCGGCACCAAGCGGAAAACATCCGCCAAATCGCGGAACCCAGAGGTGCGAATCATGTCCCGGTCGATCACGGTCACGGCTGCCGGCGCTTCCGAAACCGGTTGCACCAGACGCGAAACCGTCAAGACCATCGGCACTTCACCGAGAAAATCTTGCTCGGACAAGGGTGGAGTCACGGGTTCTGCCGCGCTGGCGCCGGTCACATAAAGAAATCCGAAGATACCAATCCGTACGCGCCAGCGCGCTAGGTTGATCGAAGCTTTCATTGCAACTCCCCTACTTCTCCACCGACGATGCCCAACAGGCAAGGTGGATGTTTTTTATTTAAAAAAACGTAATGCCTTAGCCTCACTCCAATTTATTCCAAACACACGCACCTTTACTCGCTTTATCGATATCCCCCAACAATGCTGCATGCGCTGCCAGCTCTTCCGCACTGGCGTACAACACGTGCAACGGCAAGGAAGGCGTCAGCGACGCCTCCGTCGTGATGCTTTGTGCTGCCGGCGCCATCTCGATCATCAAGCTTTCTTGCCCGCGCGTCATGGCGAGGTACACTTCCGCCAACAGCTCGGCATCCAATAATGCGCCATGCAGAGTGCGATTGGAGTTGTCGACTTCATAGCGCCGACACAAAGCATCCAAATTATTTTTCTGGCCGGGATGCAGTTCTTTGGCAAGCTTCAAGGTATCGACGACGCCGGCACAATAGGTTTCAACCGGTTCCAAACTGAGCAGCGCCAATTCGTGATTGAGAAATCCGACGTCGAAAGGCGCGTTATGAATCACCAACTCGCCGCCGGCAACGAAAGTCAAAAACTCCTGCGACACCTCGGAGAACTTGGGCTTATCTTGCAGGAACTCCAGGCTGATGCCGTGAACTTGCTGTGCGCCGCTATCGATCTCGCGTTCCGGATTGAGATAGCAGTGATAGTGATTGCCCGTAAGACGCCGGTTGATCATCTCCACCGCCGCTACTTCGATGATGCGATGGCCCAGTGCCGGACTCAGGCCGGTGGTTTCGGTATCCAGTATAATTTGTCGCATTGAATTTCCATGAAATTGCTTCTATCGTTTTTAACTAGGTTCCAGCTTGATTGCTACATCCCTGGTTCGCCAGGAGATCGGCACGCTCGTTACCCTCATGGCCAGTATGTCCCCTGACCCATAGCCATTCAATATCGTGTTGCGCCGCGAGCTGGTCTAATTGCAGCCACAGATCGACATTTTTGACCGGTTTTTTATCCGCCGTTTTCCAGCCGCGCCGTTTCCAGCCGTCGATCCATTCGCTGATCCCCTTCTGTACATATTGCGAATCGGTATGCAGTTTCACCTTGCTGCGGCGCTTGAGCGCTTCCAGCGCGCGAATCACCGCGGTCAACTCCATGCGGTTATTGGTGGTGAGCGGCTCGCCGCCGCATAGCTCCTTCTCCTTCGATCCCAATCGCAACAACGCACCCCAACCACCCGGGCCAGGATTGCCTTTGCAAGCGCCATCGGTGAAGATTTCGATTACTTCAGACAAGCTCATTCTCCTGCTGATCGCGGTTTTGTTTGGCGCCCTTTTGCGTTACCGGCGCGATACCGCGTTGCGCTGCCATGCGCTCACTCCAAGAAGGCAAAATGACGCGCATGCTATGCACCCGCTTCTTGGCGAGCAAGCTATAAATCCCGCCGCCCAGCGGCCACCAGCGGTCTCCGGCAGCTTCCATAAACTGAAAACGTGCTAACCATTTTTCACTTTGCATCGGCGGCACATAACAAGCCAGCTTGCCTGCCACCACTTCAAACCCCAGCAATGCCAGCCAATCTTTAAGGCGCGGCAAGCTAATAAATCGACCACGCCACGGATACTCGTCGCTGCGGCGCCGTATGGCATGACATGCACCCCAAAGGCTCAATGGGTTAAACCCCGTGATCAATACATGTCCCTCCGGTATCAACACCCGTTCCACTTCGCGTAAAATCTGATGCGGCGCGGAGGAAAACTCAAGCACATGCGGCATAAGGGCCAGATCGATGCTCTGACTTTCGATCGCCAAGGAATCAAAATCGGTGCGCAAGCGCGCCGGCGCATAAGGGCCCAGGGAGATATGCGTGGTGATGCGGCTGGCACGCAACAGATCGTATTGCGACAAACCGAATTGCAGGGCATTAAAGCCAAAGATATCGCTGACCGCCGCATCGATATAAGCTTGCTCGCGCTCCAGCACATAACGGCCCAGCGTCGTGTCATACCAGGGCCGCGCATCGCGCCGACGCTCGACGCGCGGCGCCTCATTCAAATTTGACAAGTCGAGCCTCTCCGCCAACTATATGCATATGATCCAAGTCATCCCCATTCCGGCATTCGAAGACAACTATCTGTGGCTGCTGGTGCACGGCGCCTACGCCGCCGTGGTCGACCCCGGCGATGCGCAGCCGGTATTGCATTATTTGCAGCAGCATAAACTCACGCTCTGCGCCATCCTCTGCACCCATCATCATGGCGACCATGTCGGCGGCAACCGCGAATTGCTAGCCCATTACCCAGTCCCCGTGTATGGCCCGGCACATGAAACGATTCCGGGGCGCACGCATGCGGTGGTCGAAGGCGATTGCGTGCAACTGCCCAAACTGGAATTGGAATTAAGCGTCATCGACGTGCCTGGCCACACCGCTGGACACGTGGCCTATTATGGCGCAGAAAGCCTATTTTGTGGCGACACCCTGTTTGCTTGCGGCTGCGGCAGGCTGTTCGAAGGCACGCCGCAGGTTATGTACCAATCGCTATCCAAAATTGCGCGGCTTCCCGACGCAACGCAAGTTTACTGCGCCCACGAATACACCTTGGATAACATTCGTTTCGCCAAGGTCGTCGAACCCGCAAACCCGGATTTATTGGAACGTGAAGCACGCGACCGCAACAGCCGCGCAAACCACCAGCCCACCGTACCGTCCTTTTTGGGTTTGGAAAAACGCACCAATCCGTTTCTGCGCAGCCAGGTTCCGACAGTGATCCAGGCCGCTCAAACCTATGCGGGTCGAGCGCTCACTGAGCCGTGGCAAGTGTTCGCCACTGTGCGTGCCTGGAAGGATGCCCTGGATTGACGCCCCGCATAATAAACCCTTGACGCGTAAGGCCTTACACCTTTACTATCGCAGCAGATCGCCAACACAAAAGATTAAAATTTGATGCTTTGCAACCGCACCAAACTGACGATTGCGCTACTGATCGCATGTATTTATAGCTCTGGCGCATGGGCCGAAGAAAACCTAACCACGGCCACGGATCCGGTCAGCGATGCTGTCGACGACACATCGAATCAAACCAGCACCTCGATTTTAAGCCTCGCCGACGATTTAACGCCGCCGTTGATTTCCACGACGGCACCGGATTTGCTCACGGTTTTAGCACCACCTAGCGATGCCGCAAACGATGTCGATAGCAGCGCGCCCGAACAAACCTCGATCATCAGCATCGAATCCGCTCCAAAAGATTCCACCCCGCTGCTCAAAGCCGCCGATAGTCTCGGCAATCCACAGCAAGACTTATGGGCGCGCATCCGCGTCGGATTCGCGCTGCATGACCTCGACAGCAATTTGGTGCAGGAAAACGTCAATTGGTATGTCAACCGGCCTGAATATCTCGCACGCATGTTGGAACGCAGCAAACGCTACCTGTTCTATATCGTCGAGGCCGTCGAACAGCGCGGCATGCCGACCGAAGTTGCCTTGTTGCCCATGATTGAAAGCGCTTTCAATCCAAAAGCCTACTCGCGTTCGCATGCAGCAGGACTATGGCAATTTATTCCTTCTACGGGTCGCACCTATGGTTTGCAGCAAAACTGGTGGGTGGATAATCGGCGCGATGTGATCTCTGCAACCAATGCCGCCCTCGACTACCTGCAAAAACTGCACGATATGTTCGACAGCTGGGAGTTGGCGCTGGCAGCGTATAACTGGGGCGAAGGCTCGGTGATGCGCGCCATCTCGAAGAATCAGGCCAAGGGCTTGCCCACGGATTATCTCAGCCTGCACATGCCCAGGGAAACGCAGCAATATGTGCCGCGCCTCATCGCCATCAAAAACCTGATTCAACACCCGCAAGATTATGGTGTCGATCTCGGTGTCGTACCGAACACGCCCTACTTCGCGCAAATCACCTTGACGCAGCATATGGACGTCGCGCTCGCCGCCAAACTCGCCGACACCACGCTGGAAGAGTTTACTGCGCTTAATCCGAATTACACCCGCCCGGTGATTCAGGCGCGCCAACCGGCCACCTTATTGTTGCCCGTGGATAAAGCCGAGGTGTTTGCAGCCAATCTGGAAAACTACAGCAAGCCCTTGGTCTCCTGGCAGCCTTACCATGCCAAGCGCGGCGAGAAACTCGACGCCATTGCCAGCCGCCATGGCATCAGCACCGCACGTTTAAAAGAAGCAAATGGTCTGCAGCTCAAGCGCGGGCGCCTGCTGGGTAATCAAGTGTTGCTGGTGCCTGGAACCGGCAGTGCAAAACTGGAAAGCGCATCCTTCAGCGAAATCAAAACCGCGCCAGAAGCCAGCGGCGGCATTTACACCGTTCGCAAGGGCGATACCCTGCTCTCCATCGCCAAACACCATGGCGTTAAAGCGGCGCAACTCAAGGCTTGGAATCATCTCCGCAGCAATCGCCTGGCGCGCAACCAAAAGCTGTATCTTGCGCCGGTTGAAAAAGCCGAGTCGAAACCAACACGTGTGGCGCGGACCCTTGCGCCCGTAAAAGTAGCGCGCCAAAAGTCCGCATCGAAGCACAAGCGCTACACGGTGCGCCGCGGCGATACGCTGTACTCCATCGCCCAACGCTTTGATGTCGATCTCGACGACTTGCGGCGCTGGAACAAACTCTCCACCAAATCGCGCATTCACCCGGGTGACAAAGTCACCATCGTCCTCGCTAAGAACGGTTAGTCTCAGCCCTTTTTCTCCAAATTTTTCGCCACACTACACACTGCTTGAATAGAGATGGCAGTGCGCTGTATGACCTGCATCGAACACGCTGATCCCTGGGTATTGTTGCGCGCATTGCGGCATTGCCTGCGGGCAGCGCGGGTGGAAGTGGCAACCGCTGGGAGGTTGTGCCGGCGAAGGCATCTCGCCTTGCAAGCGGATGATTTCGCGCCCTGAGTTACGCTCTATCATGGGCACTGCCGATAGCAAGGCCTGCGTGTAGGGGTGCTTGGGGGTGGTTAATACGCTCACCACAGGGCCGGATTCAACGATGCGTCCGAGGTACATCACGGCAACTTCATGCGCCAGGTATTCCACGACGGAGATGTTGTGCGTGATGAATAAATAGGAAAGCTGATGCGTTGCCTGCAGCTTGCGTAATAAATTGAGAATCTGCGCTTGTACCGAAACATCCAGCGCGCTGGTCGGCTCATCGCAAACGATGAGTTGCGGTTTAACCGCCAAGGCGCGTGCAATGGCAATGCGCTGGCGTTGGCCGCCGGAAAACTCGTGCGGGTAGCGCAATTTGCTCTCTGGACTAAGACCAACTTCGTTTAATAAGGTATCGATGCGATCTTGGCGCGCGCCATCTTTTAAACCCAACACCCGCATCCCCTCTTCCAAAATTTCCATCACCGTCATGCGCGGATCGAGAGAAGAAAAAGGGTCCTGGAAAATGATCTGAAATTTGCCGCGCCGCATGCGCAGCGCTTGCGGCGACAAGCGCGTTAGCTCTTCACCGGCAAATTGCACGCTGCCGGTGCTGACGGGAATCAGTTGCAGGAGTCCCTTGCCAACCGTCGTTTTTCCACATCCCGATTCGCCCACCAAGGCCAGCGTCCGCCCCGGGGCGATGCTGAGCGACACGCCATCGACCGCTTTGACGCTGCCCACCCTGCGCTGCCAAAATCCTTTGCGAATCGGAAAGTGAACCTTCAAATCGTTCACTTGCAACAACGGTTCCGTCTCGGCAATAGCATGACTTGGGGTTTGTGGCTGTGCCGCCGCCACGCCCAAGTCCACCGCGTTTTGTCCCGTCCTAGCGGCATCGTACAAATGGCAACGCACACCACTGCCGCCTGCTCCAGAGATCCAGCGCGGCACCTGCGTATGGCACACCTCCCAGGCTTGATCGCAGCGCGCGGCGAAACGGCAAGCGCTAAACACCTGATCCAATCTTGGAACATTGCCGCTGATGACAGCCAGGGTTTCGCCGCGTTTGCTACTGCGTGGTAATGAATCAAAAAGTTTTTGCGAATAGGGGTGGCGTGGACGTTTAAAAAATTCGTCGCGCGTCGCCAGTTCCACGATTTCGCCGGCATACATGACCGCAACCCGCTGCGCCACTTCAGAGACCACGCCCAAATCATGCGTGATGAACAGCATGCCCATGCCGTTTTTGGTTTGCAGATTCCTTAAAAGGCTCAGGACTTGCGCTTGAATCGTCACGTCGAGCGCGGTGGTCGGTTCATCGGCGATCAGCAAATCCGGCTCGCACGCCAGCGCCATTGCGATCATGATGCGTTGCTTCATGCCGCCTGAAAGTTGATGCGGATAACTCGCAAGTACACGCCCTGGATCGGGAATGCCAACCGAATCCAGCAAGCTCAGTTGGCGTTGTTGCAATGCAGCATTCGCCAGGTGTTGGTGCGTAATCAATACTTCACTAATTTGGCGCGATACGCTCAGGACCGGATTCAAGCTGGTCATGGGCTCTTGGAAAATCATCGCCAAGCGCGCCCCGCGCACACCGCGCATCGCAAGCTCAGGCAAGCTGACGAGATCCTCGCCATCCAAACGCACGCTGCCCGAAACCAACTGCCCACCGGTTGGCAGTAGGCGCAGCAGCGATAAAGCGGTCATAGATTTGCCGCAACCCGATTCACCGAGCAAGGCGAAGGTTTCACCGCGCGCAATGTGAAAGCTCACGCCATCCACCGCACGCACCTTGCGGGCTCCCGATTGAATCAGGGTGGATAAATTTTCGACTTCGAGCAAATGCGCCATGGCTGTTCTATTGCACCCTGGGATCAAAGGCGTCGCGTACGGCGTCGGCAAACAGATTCGCCGCCAGCACCAAGACGAACATGAATACAAAGGCGGCCGCAAGCGGCCACCACACCATGGGCTCGCGCGCCAATTCCAAGCGCGCGCTGTTGATCATATTGCCCCAGCTATTCATGGAAGGATCGACACCCACGCCGACATAGGCCAGCACCGCTTCCGCCAGCACCAGCGAACTGAATTCGAGCGTGATGGTAATCAACACGATATGCATGACATTGGGCACGATATGCCGCGTCATGATTTTCCAATGGCTTGCACCCAGGGCATGCGCGGCTTGCACGTAATCGAATTCGCGCAATTTCAGGGTTTCGGCACGCAATAGGCGGCACAGCCCGGTCCAACTGGTGACGCCCAGAATCAGGCACAAAAATAGCAAGCGCACATCGGCGCGTTCGACAACGGAATTGAAAGAATCCTTGTTTAAGTCCATATAGACTTGCAGCATCAGCACCGCGGCGGCAATTAACAGTACGCTCGGAATCGAATTAAGGACGGTGTAAATGTACTGAATAACATCATCTACCCAGCCTTTGAAATAGCCCGCCATAATGCCGAACAATAGCGCAAACGGCAGCATCACCAGCGTAGTCAGGATGCCGATGATCAAGCCCGTACGAATGCTTTTGAGCGCTAAATAAAGCACATCGAGGCCGACTTTATCCGTGCCGAATAAGTGATAGCGTGGTGCGATTTGCCAAGCAATTGCGCTCAACCATAAGACCATGCCTATGGTGAGCAGCAGCGTGCGCCAGGGTAGCTCGGTGTCGCCACGCCACAATCGCCGCGCCATCTGCGAGAAATCAATCCGGGCATGTGACGCTAAAGCGGCATTCAAAACCAAGCAAAGCAAGACCCAAATCACAGCGCCCCATAACGAGCCTTTGATGAAGAGCCGCCATTGGTCGCGCGTGCTGTGTTCGATGTCTTTGCCTAAATGACTGCCGGCGTACTTTAATCGCGGGAACAAGCGCGCCACGCGACCATCGGGCTGCTCCACGCTTTCCATCGCAAACAAATTAACCGCCAACGGCGCGGAATAGGTCTTCTCCACATGGTTGCGCAGCGGCGTTGCCATGCGGTCGAATAGGCTGATAATTTCCGCGCTATAGACGGTCTTTTCACCATTGTTTTGCTGCGGCAGGGCTTCCCGAAAATGTATCGAATCGAGCAATCCGATCGTAACGAACACCAGCAGAATGACGCTGGAAGCGATAGCGGTTGGACTGCGCATCACTTTGCGCCAAGGCGCGAGCAGATGCGGCTTGCTACGCGTATAAGCGATATAAACAGCAATAATCAGCAGCAAGGCGTAAATCAGCCAGTCGGTCCACAGCGGCGTGAATTGCGGCATCATGACAAGCGCACTCGCGGATCGACCCAGGTGTAGGAAATATCGGTCAATAACAGGCCCACGATATACAACACCGACCCCAAGAACACCATGGCATGCACAATGGCAAAATCCTGGCTGCGAATGGCGTCGATGGTATAGCTGCCCAGCCCGGGGATTCCGAAAAAGGATTCGGATACGAGGCTACCCATGAACAGCGTCGGGATCACCACCACGACCCCGGTCAAGATCGGGATCATGGCGTTCCTGAGCACATGGCGGAACAGCACTATGCGCTCCGGCAGGCCTTTGGCGCGCGCAGTGCGCACGTAGTCGCGATTCATTTCTTCCAGAAAAATCGTGCGATACCAGCGGCTGCTGCTGCCCAGGCCGCCGATCACACCGATCACCACCGGCAGCACCAAGAATTTAAACGCATCCGTACCGTACTGGTATCCCGAAATTGGCACCAAGTGCAATAGCTTGCTGATCAGAAACTGGCCGCCGATGATATAGAACAACCCGGAGATCGACATCATGGCCACGCACAGCACTACGCCCACATAGTCCACATAAGTGGCGCGAAAAAAAGCCAGCGTCAGCGCGAAAGTAATATAGAGCAGCAAGCCCAATAGAAATACCGGAGCAGCCAAGGCAAGACTGGGCAGCATGCGCGTTTTAATGTCTTGGCCAATATCGCGCCCATCGTCCGCGGCGCCAAACTTGAAGGCAAACATCGGTACCGATTTTGTGAAGAAAATGGTTGCCGTGAATTTTTGCGTGCCTGCTGCTTGCGCATTAAACAGCAAGGGTTTGTCGTAACCATGTTCATGCTTCCATTTTGCAACCGCATCCGGCGTCACGCGCTTCATGCCGAGATGAATGCGCGCCATGTTATCCGGTGTATTCACTGCAAAGAACAAGGTGAAAATAAACACATTCACCCCGATCAAAATCGGGATTGCATACAATAAACGGCGCAGCACATAGCCGATCATTTTGCCTTCCTTGCACTAGGCGCGGCGTGTACTTTGCGCCGATAAGCGAGTGCGGCCGGCAGCAAGACCGCGGCCAGGGCGAGCAGCAGCACAGCGATTGGCCAAAGGATGGGCTGGTTCCACAAGTTGCGCATGCGCTCGCGTTCTTTTGCATCGATGCGCAAATATTTCAAGCTATTATTCGCCATCAGATTGGGCTTCGCATTGAAATACCAGGCATGGTACAGGGCGTAGTTTTTCGGATAAAAACCCCAGACCCAAGGCGCGTCGCGCCGTGCAATCTCAAGCATCTGCGTGATCACTTGTTGCCGCGCCGGGCTGTTGTCCATATTTTTCATTTGCTCGAACAGGCGATTGAATTCGGGATTATCGTAGTTCGCCGCATTCTCGCCATTCAAACCCACTTTTTTATTCGGGCCATAGAGCAAAAACAAAAAGTTTTCCGGGTCGGGATAATCGGCATTCCAGCCCCACTCAAAAATCTGCGCATCGCCCTTGAGCATTTTGTCTTGAAAGCGATTGTAATCCGTGGAGCGAATCACTAATTGCACATCGATTTTATTCAGCTGCTTCACCAGCCATTCCAGATGTGACTTGGCATCGGGACCGACTGCGGACGTATCGAAATTCAATAATAAGGGCTGGCCACTCGTCGCATCGCGCCCGCCAGGATATCCGGCTTCCGCCAACAATCGCTTGGCTTGCGCGATCGATTTGCGTTCGGGCTTCCCTTTTACCCAGTCGTACACATAATGATTGATCCCGGCTTCGCCCTCTTCGTAGCCGAAGATACCCGGGGGTATCGGACCTTGCGCTGCAATGCCGCGGCCATTGCGGAATATCGAAATCATTTCCTCGCTGTCGATGGCGATTGAAATGGCCTGCCTGAGCTTGCGTGCGCGCTCGGACAAACCACCGACCACCGCGTCCTGCATATTGAAACCGATATAGCTGATGCTGGTGGCCACCGTGGTCTTGAGTTGGATGCCTTTCGCTTGCATGTCCGGGGTCAGCGCCGCCTCGCCGGTGCCGCCGATTTTGACGGCCTGATCGAAAGTGTCGGAGCTGATGCCCGACGCATCGTAATAGCCTTGCAGAAATTTATTCCAATAAGGAATATCTTCCTTCTCCAAGGTGTAAACCGCGCGATCTATAAACGGCAGGGGTTTGCCTGCATCGGCCAACAAACCGCTCGCGCGGTCGCCAGGCTCACCGCTGCTGGGATAGCGATCGCCATGGTAATTCGGGTTCTTCACCAGCACCATTTGCTTGTTCGGATTGTTCTCCGCCAGCATGTATGGGCCGGTGCCGACGGGATACCAATCGAGCACGAAATTTTTTTCCTTCATGCCCGGCTGCGCGTAAAACTTCTCCACTTCCCACGGCACCGGCGCAAAAAACTGCATCGCCAGCCAATAGTTGAATTGCGCGTATTTGCCTTTGATGCGGATACGATAACGATAGCGATCCAGCGCTTGGGCGCCTTGCAATGGATAGCGATTCAGATCGAGATACGCTTCGGCGCCATTCTCTGACTTGAGTTTATTGCTCTCCCGACTGAGCAATTCGCCGTATTCCTTCAAGCCCAAAATATAATCCGACATCAAGCCGAAGATGGGGGAATTCAGGCGCGGACTGGCTAAGCGTTTAATCTGGAAAACATAGTCTTCGGCGGTTAATTCACGCTTTGCTTGGAGCGGGAGATCCGTTGGCGACTGCAATGCAGCGATCTGCTCGGGACGCAAGTGTTGATATACATAATTTTCCTGCGCATCTTGAACGAATGCGGGATGCGGCTGATAGTAGATGCCCGGCTTTATCTGAATGACGTAATCGCTATAGGCGATACTCTCGGCAGCGGCATCCGCCGGCAACGCTTGCCCTTGCGCGTTGAAGTACTGCACCTCGGGCATCGCCTGGGCCGTCAGCGGCTCTAAAGTATACGGACGCTTCAGGTAATGATATTGCAGAGGCGGCTCGTAGATCTGGCCGGTGAAAATGACCTCGTTGGAGGAATAAGAGCGCGCCGGGTCCAAATGCTTGGGACGCTCGTTGAAAACGCTGTATAAGATATTTTTCCCGCGCTCGGCCACGGGGTAAGGATCGTTCCAAGGCACCTTGCCGCAAGCGGTCACCAGAGACAGCAGCATGACGCAGGCCGATACGCGCAAAAAGCTAACGGTCATGGCAATGCTCACCCCACAGAATAAAGGTCGCCATGACCGTCCCCTCTCTCCTTACTCTTTCCCACAAGCGGGAGAGAGGGACGCAGGCTCGCTGCGCGAGTTTTACGTTAAACATGGGGCATGAGTTTAGCGCAAAACAGCCTCTGCGAGGCACAGCCAGCTTGATTTATAATGGGTAATTCGATTCATCCAAAGAAGGAATGCGCCATGGGTTTTCTCGCAGGCAAAAAAATCTTAATCACGGGTTTATTAAGCAACCGCTCCATTGCATACGGCATTGCCCAAGCCGCGCGACGCGAAGGCGCTGAGCTGGCTTTCACCTACCAGGGCGAGCGCACCCGCGAACGTGTTCTGGATCTGGCGAAAGATTTCAATTCCCAACTGGTGTTCAATTGCGATGTGGGCTTTGATGAGCAAATCGAGCAATTGTTTACGGATCTTAAAAGCCATTGGGACGGCCTAGACAGCCTGGTGCACTCGGTTGCCTTCGTGCCGCGCGATGCGCTTTCGGGCGATTATCTGAGCACCGTCAACCGCGAAAATTTCCGCATTGCGCACGATATCAGCAGCTATAGTTTTTCGGCCTTGGCCAAGGCGGCCTTACCCATGATGGAGGGACGCAATGGATCGCTCCTCACGCTTACTTACTTGGGCGCGTTGCGCTCGATTATCAATTACAACGTGATGGGGCTAGCCAAAGCCAGCCTGGAGTCGAGCGTGTATTACCTGGCGCAAAGCCTGGGCCCAAAAGGGATTCGCGTTAATGGCATTTCGGCGGGTCCGATTAAGACGCTGGCCGCGACCGGCATTACCGGTTTCGGAAAAATTTTGGATTTCGTGGAAAAAAACGCGCCCCTACGGCGCAATGTGACCATTGAAGAAGTGGGGAATGTCGCCGCGTTCTTGATGAGCGATTTAGCTTCCGGCATGACGGGCGAAATCACTTATGTGGATAGCGGATTTAATACGACAGTCGGCGGGCTTTGGGGATAAGCCCCAGACCAAACCGAGCGCGTTCGTCACGCCTCAATCATGCCAACCGACACGCCAAAGCAAGGCCCCGCTAAAACCGGCTCGCCCATGGATGTGGCGGAGCGGCTCTCTGCAGATGTCATATTGAGCTTACAGCTTAACCACTGCGCCGCCACGGAGCGCTTGATCATCATTGGCGCCTCTACCGGTGGCACTGAAGCGATCAAAGATTTATTAATTGAAATGCCGGCGAATTGTCCGGGTATTTTGGTGACGCAACACATGCCGCACACCTTTACCCGCGCATTCGCTACTCGCCTCGATAGTATCTGTAAAATCAGCGTATGCGAAGCCGTGGGCGGCATGCATGTTTTGCCCGGCCACGCTTACATCGCGCCCGGCAACGCACATTTGTTGCTGGCGCGTCGTGACGGTCATTATGTTTGCGAGCTAAACGATGGCCCGCCAGTTAACCGGCACCGCCCATCAGTCGATGTATTGTTTCGTTCCGCTGCGAATTGTGCCGGGCACAATGCAATTGGCGTGATCCTGACCGGAATGGGAAAAGATGGCGCGCGCGGCCTGTTGGAAATGAAACAGGCCGGGGCTTATACGCTTGCGCAAGACGAAGCGAGTTGCGTGGTCTACGGCATGCCCAAGGAAGCGATTGCCTTGGGAGGAGCAAGTGAAATTATCGCCCTTAAGGAAATGGTTCAGCACATACGCAGCTACTTGAATAGCAGCGGTAGCACAGCTGATCCGCAGTAATCTGCTTTACTGTTCCGCACCTACCTTATCGAACACATCCTGTTTGATTTTAACCTTGCCTTGATTCCGCAAACTCTCTAAGTAGGAACTTAGGATTTGTTGGGACTGGGTTTGCCCAACCGAAAAAGGCAATGCTTGAAGCGCCTGCTGCCGTAACTGGTCGTTACTGCTCACGGCACTGATTTTGTAAAGGACATAATCACCGTTCTCAAGCGTGACCCCGGTAAATGCCGGTAAATGCTTGACTGATGCGCGGAAAATAGCTTCCGTTGAAACGTGATCCAAGCCTGATTTAGCCAGATCCTCGCGACCGACTTTTATCGGCGCATCAAAATTAAGTCCGCTTAACGTTTTACCTTGCTGCAATTCGGCTAAATCCAATTTTCCTTGCTGGCTGGCCAGCACACTCGCTTGTTGCTTGCGCAGCTGCGCTTCTATTTCATCCTTCACCGCTTCGAGCGCTTTATGGCCCGCCGGTTTGTATTCTAAGATGCGGGCTGCAACCAGAGTGTTCGGCGCCACTTCAATCGACTCGGTGTTGCGTTTGTTTTTAACCGCATCACTGGCAAAGATCGCATTGAGCAAGCGTTCGTTTTTAAGCAGGCCTTGCGCCGGGCCTTGGCGCCCAAACCAATCGCTGGTTTGAATGGTGAGTTTATATTTGTCTGCCGCAGGCTTGAGGCTGTCGGATTTGGAATACACGGCATCGCCAAATGGCTCGACTTCTTCATTGAATTTACGCAAAGCCATTTCGCGTTTGGCCGCTTCTATCACCAGCGGTTTCACATCTTCATAAGGACGCTGGCCGCCGCCCACAATAGCCTTGAGCATAACGATATGAAAGCCCGCAGGAGACTCCACGGGTCCACGGATCTCGCCTGCTTTCATATTGAATGCGGCATCTTCGACTTGCTTGAAAATCGTTCCGCGCTTAATCAAGCCGAACGAACCGCCTTTCGCCGCAGTCAGCGGATCTTGTGAGCTTTGTTTTGCCAATGCGCTAAAGGATTGCGGGTTTTTCTGCGCTTGCTGCAGCAGTTGTTGCGCTTTTTGCAGCGCTGCTTCGCGTTCCGCCGGTTTGGCATCGGCTGCCGAGCGAACCAAAATGTGCGCTACTTCACGGCTTTCCGGCTCGGTAAATTGCGCAATATGGTCTTTGTAATAGGCCTGGGCATCGGCGTCACTCACCTGCACTTGCGATAGAACCACTTCGGGGGAGTAAACGATATATTCGACGCGCGCTTGCTCTGGCACTTGTGATAATTCCGGATGTGCATCGTAATAAGACTGAATTTGCGCCGGTTCAATCTTGGCTTGCGCCGCAAATGCCGCAGCCTTTAGAACAGCCTTGGAAACTTCCCGTTGCTCGGCCATGATGTCCGCCAAATGCGTCGCAAGCGTTCGGGAAGCAATACCGGTCTGTGCTTGGTTTACCAGCAAGTCCTGGATCATTTGATCCTGCATAATCCCAGCCAGATACTGCTTGCGCGTTAGACGGCGGCTATCCAAAAAACGCTGGAACAGCTCGTCTGAAAACTTTCCGTTTTCTTGCAGCACCGGGCTGTTTTGTATGGCGGACATAATCGCCGCTTCATTTCCGCTATATCCGAGTTTGGCGGCTTGTGTCAGCAACAATCTTTCATTGATGAAATTGTCCAGCACTGAGGTTTTAAGTTCTTTGCTATTTAATACTTTTGGATTGCGCTCGCCAGATTCGCGCAATTGGTTCTGCTGACTTTTGAATTTTTCTTCGAAGGGCTGCAATAAAATTTTACTATCGCCAACCTCAGCCACGTAGGGCGCGGATCCGCCTGCTGTACGGTAGGTTTCGACACCAAATAATGCAAATGAAAGAATGACAATGCCTAAAATAATGCGGGCAAATAAACCTTTTGTCTTCTCGTGCAGGGTGTCGGATAACATTTTGCGATCCTATTTGTCTTGGCTTAAATGAAAAAGGCGAGCCCTTAAATACTTAAGGACTCGCCCGGTTCTGGCGGAGTGGACGGGACTCGAACCCGCGACCCCCGGCGTGACAGGCCGGTATTCTAACCAACTGAACTACCACTCCCAATCTTGCTTTGGTGGGTGCTGAGGGGTTCGAACCCCCGACATTCGCCTTGTAAGGGCGACGCTCTACCAGCTGAGCTAAGCACCCAAAACGGAGCCTTTCTCGCGACATCTTTATAAGCTATGGGCTTAGGATTGAGATATTGCTACTAAAGACACTGGGATCGAACGCGCCGCTATTGCAACGCGACCTCACCAAAAGGCCGCTAGTTTAATGCATCTTTGAGAGATTTTCCAGCACGGAATTTAGGAACTTTTGCCGCTTTGATTTTGACGGTAGCACCCGTTTGCGGATTGCGTCCATTGCGTGCGGCGCGCTTGCCGACATAAAAGGTTCCGAAGCCAACCAGCGTAACCATATTGCCCTTTTTCAGCGCTTGCTGCACTGCGCCAACGGTTGCATCCAACGCGCGTCCTGCTGCCGCTTTAGAAATGTCTGCATCTTTGGCAATTGCTTCGATCAATTCAGTTTTGTTCACGTGTCGCCCCTTTGGTTTGTCTTACGTTGTCGAACTTTGCTCCATGCTTTATATCAGTCGCAAAAACTTAGTGTCAAGCTATATGCTGGCTGCAAAGTTTAAAGCATTTAAATATTCGAAATATTGCGTCGATAAAAAAGCCGGATGGGATTTGCCCATCCGGCTTTTTAGTGAGCGCCTATGGTTCAGTGCTTAACCACTGTGGTCGGCTTTTCTTCGATCTTAGTCGGCGGTGTCGCCGGGGCTTCATCCGGCAAGGATTGCGGTTTACGTTCCAGCGCATAATCCAGTACTTGATCGATCCAGCGCACAGGATGCAACTCAAGCTTATTCTTAATATTGTCTGGGATATCGACCAAATCCTTAACATTCTCTTGTGGGATCAAAACGGTTTTAATGCCGCCGCGATGCGCCGCAAGCAGTTTTTCCTTTAAGCCACCGATTGGCAAAACTTCACCACGCAGGGTAATTTCACCCGTCATAGCGACATCGGCACGTACTGGTATACCGGTCAGGACCGATACCATCGCCGTACAGATGGCAATACCTGCACTCGGTCCATCCTTGGGCGTAGCGCCTTCCGGAAGGTGAATATGGATATCGTTGTTTTGGTAGAAATCCTCCGGGATGCCAAGTCGTTTCGAGCGGCTGCGCACAACCGACAAAGCCGCCTGTATCGACTCTTGCATTACATCGCCCAGTTTTCCAGTGGTGATGGTTTTGCCTCTACCTGGAATTTTGACCGATTCAATGGTCAGCAATTCGCCACCCACTTCGGTCCAGGCCAAGCCGGTGACTTGCCCAACTTGATTGGCTTTTTCAGCCATGCCGTAGCTGTAACGGCGAACCCCGAGAAATTTATCCAGGTTGCGCGCGCTAACCGTAATCTTGTTGGATTTCTTATCAACCAACAAAGATTTCACGACCTTGCGGCAGATCTTAGCGATTTCACGTTCCAGGCTACGCACACCAGCTTCGCGCGTGTAGTAGCGCACGATGTCGCGAATCGCGCTCTGCGTAACGTTGATCTCAGCTTGTTTCAAGCCATGCGTCTTGATCTGTTTCTGCAACAGATAATTCACGGCGATATTAATCTTCTCGTCTTCCGTGTAGCCGGCAAGGCGAATCACTTCCATCCGATCGAGCAACGGTGCAGGGATATTCAGCGAATTGGCGGTCGCCACGAACATCACTTCGGACAGGTCAAATTCCACTTCTACGTAATGATCAACGAAGGTGTGATTTTGCTCCGGGTCCAATACCTCCAGCAAGGCTGAAGAAGGATCGCCGCGGAAGTCCGAGCCCATCTTATCCACTTCATCGAGCAGGAACAGCGGATTGCGCACGCCTACTTTAGTCATGCTCTGTAAAATTTTGCCTGGCATCGAGCCAATATAAGTACGACGATGGCCGCGAATCTCAGCCTCATCGCGCACGCCGCCCAAGGCCATCCGCACGTACTTGCGATTGGTTGCCTTGGCTATCGATTGACCCAGTGAAGTCTTACCCACACCCGGGGGCCCAACTAAGCAAAGAATCGGCGCCTTGAGTTTATCCACACGCTGTTGCACGGCGAGATATTCAATGATGCGCTCTTTGACCCGGTCGAGGCCGAAGTGGTCTTCGTTCAAGACTTCTTCTGCGCGGTTTAAATCTTTGCTGATTTTGCTCTTTTTGCGCCATGGCAGATTGACGATGGTTTCGACAAAATTCCGAACCACAGTGGCCTCAGCCGCCATCGGCGACATCATTTTGAGCTTCTTCAACTCGGACAAGGCCTTGGCTTGCGCCTCTTTCGACATTTTGGCTTCAACCACGCGCTTCTCGAGATCGTCGAGGTCGGCGCCCTCTTCCATGTCGCCCAATTCTTTCTGAATCGCCTTTACTTGCTCGTTCAGGTAATACTCGCGCTGGCTTTTCTCCATTTGGCGCTTTACGCGGCCACGGATGCGCTTCTCGACTTGCAAGATATCAATTTCAGCATTGAGCAAACCAAACAGGTGCTCCAAGCGCTCATGCACCGAGAACATTTCAAGAATTTCCTGCTTCTGCTCAAGTTTAATGGGCAAGTGCGCAGCAATCGTATCCGCCAGGCGGCCAGCATCATCGATGCTCGCGAGCGAGGTCAGGATCTCGGGCGGGATTTTTTTGTTGAGTTTGACATACTGATCAAACTCGGTGAAAACACTGCGCATCAGCGCCAAGGTTTCGTTGTCGGTCGGCGGCTCGATCAAGGTGATTTCCGCATCGGCCGCAAAGTGCGTTTTGGCATCGATGAAATCACTGATTTGCGCGCGCTGATTACCTTCCACCAACACTTTCACGGTGCCATCAGGCAGTTTCAGCATTTGCAAAATACTGGCAACGCTGCCGACGTGATAAAGGTCATCGGTGGTCGGTTCGTCTTTCGAGGCGGATTTTTGCGCTACCAGCAAAATATGCTTACCGGCTTCCATCGCTACTTCAAGCGCTTTGATGGATTTGGGGCGGCCAACAAATAGGGGAATCACAATATGGGGATAGACCACCACGTCACGCAATGGAAGCAAGGGTAGCGTTACGCGATCACCCAGTGTCTCTTGAGGTAAGCTCATAATTTATCTGCCTAAGTAAGTAGCGAGTTTAAGAGAGATTGGGGCCTAACCGGCGATATCAAGTGCCGATTTTGGTTGGTTCGCAAAGCGCCCCAAAGGGGCGCTAAGCACTTGAAAAGAATAGCGGCGCGAGGCAGGAAATACTTGAATTGAAAATTCCGTGCACTCACGCTACGCGCGGTTGATCTGCGTAAATCAGCATGGGCTTGGTTTTGTCCTTGATTACATCTTCGTCCAGCACCACCTTGGTGACATCTTTGAGCGATGGGAGTTCGAACATGATATCCAGCAGGGCATGCTCCATAATGGACCGTAGGCCACGAGCGCCGGTCTTGCGGGCAAGCGCCTTGCGCGCAATCTCTTCAATGGCGCTCTCGCGGAATTCCAACTCAACGCCTTCCATATTGAAGAGCTTTTGATACTGGCGTATCAAAGCATTCTTGGGTTCGGTCAGGATTTGCACCAAGGCCTTTTCGTCCAACTCTTCGAGCGTTGCCACAACCGGCAAACGGCCAACAAATTCGGGAATCAAACCATATTTGATTAAATCTTCCGGCTCGACGCCACGTAAAACCTCGCCGATGGCCTTGCGGTCTTCCTTGCTTTTTACTTTTGCGCCGAAGCCAATCCCGCCCTTTTCCGAACGGTTGCGTATCACCTTCACCAAGCCGTCAAAGGCGCCGCCACAGATGAACAAAATATTTGAGGTGTCTACCTGCACGAATTCTTGGTTGGGGTGTTTGCGGCCGCCTTGCGGGGGTACCGATGCAACCGTGCCTTCAATCAACTTCAACAAGGCTTGCTGCACGCCCTCACCCGAAACATCGCGCGTAATGGAGGGGTTATCCGATTTGCGCGAGATCTTATCGATTTCGTCGATGTATACAATTCCTTGCTGCGCCTTCTCGACGTTGTAATCGCACTTTTGCAGCAATTTTTGAATAATATTTTCGACGTCTTCACCGACATAACCCGCTTCTGTCAGCGTGGTAGCGTCAGCGATCACGAACGGCACATTGAGCAATCGCGCCAAGGTTTGCGCCAGCAAAGTCTTGCCGGAACCGGTTGGACCAATCAGAAGAATATTGCTTTTGGAGAGCTCGACTTCGTCGTTCTTAGAGGTATTTTTCAAGCGCTTGTAGTGGTTGTAAACCGCGACAGACAGGATTTTTTTCGCGACCCCTTGACCGATCACATATTGGTCGAGAATTTGGCAAATTTCTGCGGGTGTCGGTAATTCAGTGCCGCCGGCTTTTGTACCGGAATCACCCTGAATTTCTTCTCGAATAATGTCGTTGCACAAATCGACGCACTCGTCGCAAATAAAGACCGATGGCCCGGCGATGAGCTTGCGAACTTCATGCTGACTCTTACCGCAGAAGGAACAGTAAAGCAGTTTTTCGTTACTGCTGGTTTTGTCGTTCATAACCCTATCCTTTTAATGACGGTGTTGGCATTAATCCGTGGCTTCGCCTCGATTGACAAGTACTTTGTCCACCAAGCCATAAGCTACGGCCTGATCGCCACTCATAAAATAATCACGGTCGCTGTCGCGTTCGATTACTTCAACCGGCTGCCCGGTGTGCTTGGATAAAATGTCGTTCAATCGTGCGCGTAAATAGAGAATTTCTTTAGCCTGAATTTCGATGTCCGAGGCCTGGCCTTGGAAACCACCCGACGGCTGATGAATCATCACGCGCGAATTGGGTAGGCAAAAACGTTTGCCATTAGCACCTGATGCCAATAAAAATGCGCCCATGCTCGCCGCAATGCCGGTGCACAGCGTGCCCACATCGGGTTTGATAAATTGCATGGTGTCGTAAATAGCTAAACCAGCAGAGACCGAGCCGCCCGGTGAATTAATATAAAAACTAATATCTTTATCTGGGTTTTCAGACTCCAGGAACAACAGTTGCGCAACGATCACATTCGCCGTTGCATCGTTCACCGGTCCCACCAAAAACACCACGCGCTCTTTCAACAAACGCGAATAAATATCATAAGCGCGCTCGCCACGACCGCTCTGCTCGATCACCATTGGGATGTAACCGAGCATTTGCGGATCAAATCCGCTACGGTCAGCAAATTGCATAAAACGATCGATCATTTATTGATTCCCATCATCGCATCAAAAGGAGTGGATTTATCTTCCACTTGCACTTGCTTCATTGCCCAGCTTACCACATTCTGTTCCAGCGCCAAGGATTCAACTTCCGCAAGCCGAGTAGGGTTTTCGTAGTACCAAGCAACCACCTGCTCAGGATGTTCGTAGCTCTCCGCATAGACTTCAACTTGCTTGCGAACTTGCGCGGGATCAGCCTTCAAATTATTCGCCTTGACCACTTCAGCCAAAATCAAACCCAACGCTACACGGCGCTGCGCTTGCTCTTCAAAAAACGCTGGCGGCAAAGCCACATCGGCGCCTTGAATGCCGCGTGTTTGCATATCTTGGCGCATTTGTTGCGCTAAGCGCTCCGTTTCGGAATCAATTAAAGCGCGCGGCACCGACAAAGGCGTTGCGGCAATCAAGGCCTGCATGACTTGCTCCTTCACCTTATTATCGACCCGCTTTTCGACTTCGCGTTCAATATTGGCACGTACTTCGGCGCGCATCTTGGCGACATCGCCATCCTCTACACCTAAAGCCTTAGCAAATTCTGCGCCAACATCGGGTAATTTCGGCTCAAGCACTTTATTCAACTTGACTTCAAAGCTTGCCGTTTTGCCTGCAACCTCTTTACCTTGGTAATCCGCAGGGAACGTCACATCAAAAGTCTTAGACTCGCCCGGTTGCATGCCCACGATTGCATGATCAAATTCTGCCAGGGTGCGGCCTTGCCCCAGTGTCACCACAAAGCCTTTGGCTTCATTGCCCACAAAAGGCTCGCCCGCAATCTTTCCAAGATAGTCAATATCCACTTGATCACCAGTCTGGGCGGCACGCTCGACAGGTGCAAATGTCGCACGCTGTTTGCGCAACACTTCAATCGTATTATCGACGTCCTGCTCTGTTACTTGAACCACTGGACGTTCGATCTTGATATCTGCGAGGTTGCCAATGACAACTTCTGGATAGACTTCGAACACTGCGGTAAATTCCAGTTGATCGACATTGTCGGCATCTGCGGCAGGTTCGATACGCGGATATCCGGCGATCTTAATTTGCTGGTCGCGCAAGGTATCGTTGATCCGTTGGCTGCCGACTTCAGAAATCACTTCCTGGCGCACTTGGCCTTCATATTGCTGCGCAACGATTTTCATCGGTACTTTGCCAGGACGAAAACCATGCAATTTCACGGTGCGAGCGATACGCTTTAAGCGATTTTCAACTTCAGTTTCAATTTGAGCGCGCGGTATTGCGATTCGAACGCGGCGCTCCAATTGCCCGGTGGTCTCAACTTGTGCTTGCATGATTATGTCCTTAAATTCAAAGAATGCTGGTGCGAAAGGGGGGACTCGAACCCCCACGGATGTGATCCGCTGGAACCTAAATCCAGTGCGTCTACCAATTCCGCCACTTTCGCTTAAAATGCAGCATTTTAGTCGAAACCCGTCGCCGAGTCATTTTTACTATCTAACTCGCTCATTATAAGCGACTTTCTGGAGCCTGCCGGTGGATTATGCTGTCCAGCATTATGAGAATTTCCCTGTTGCCTCCATTCTGCTACCGCGCCATCTACGGCGCCCGGTCCAGATCATTTACGCCTTTGCGCGCCAGGCGGATGATTTTGCAGATGAAGGCCATGATGCTCCTGAGGTGCGTTTAAACAAATTACAGGCATTCCAAACCGAACTGGATCGCATCGAGCATGGAGAAACCAGCAACATTCCGCTGTTCCAGGATTTGGCGGACGTAATTCAAGAACACCAGCTTCCCTTAGGCTATTTTCGCGACTTGCTAGACGCTTTTAGCCAAGATGTGCGCAAAACGCGCTACGCGAATTTCGGCGAGGTCATGGATTACTGCCGACGCTCCGCCAACCCCATCGGTCGACTACTATTACATTTATACCGGCAAACCGATGCGCGCCAATTAGGGCTGTCCGATGGCATCTGCTCCGCTTTGCAGCTGATCAATTTTTTGCAGGACATCGCCATCGATTTTCAAAAGGGGCGCATTTACCTCCCGCAAGATGAACTGGCAAAATACGGTATTAGCGAACAACAAATCGCGCGCGGCGACGCCAGCGGCCTGTGGTGGCCTTTTGTGCAATTTCAAATAGAGCGTGCGCGCAAACTGCTCCAAGCAGGCGCTCCCTTAGGCAAGCAACTCCCAGGGCGTATTGGGCTAGAGTTGCGTCTTATCGTGATGGGCGGAGATCGTATTTTGAGCAAACTGCATACGGCGCGTGGCGATATGTTTCATGCGCGCCCGGTATTAAACCCGACGGATTGGCTTTACATGTTCTATCGCGCAGTTAGGGCCAAATGACCCCCGCCGAATACTGTCAAAACAAAGCCGCGCAAAGCGGATCCAGTTTTTATTACAGCTTTTTGTTTCTGCCAAAAGAACGCCGTGATGCCATCACCGCTTTGTATGCTTTTTGTCGTGAAGTCGACGATATCGCGGATGAATGTAAGGATGTCGCCATTGCCCGCATCAAACTCGAATGGTGGCGCCATGAATTGGCGCAGACATTTGCCGGTAAGCCCAGCCACCCGGTAAGCCAAGCCTTATTACCCGCGATTCGCGCCTATGACTTGGCGCTGGAGCACTTCGAAGAAATCATCGATGGTATGGAAATGGATTTGCAGCATGTGCGCTATCCGGACTTCAAATCGTTGCAGCTATATTGCTACCGCGTCGCTGCCGTTGTGGGGCAATTGGCTGCCGCTATTTTCGGCTTTACCGAACGCGGCACACTGAAATATGCCCATGATTTAGGGATCGCTTTCCAGCTGACCAATATTATCCGTGATGTTGGTGAGGATGCGCAGCGCAACCGCATCTACCTGCCGCAAGATGAACTGGCGCAATTTGGCGTATCGGAAAAAGATATTTTATGCGGTCATGCCAGCCCTGCATTTCGCGCCTTGCTGGCATACCAAACAGCTCGCGCGCAACAGTACTATCAGCAGGCCATGCAGGAATTACCGCAAGTAGATCGCCGCAACCAACGCCCCGGCTTGGTGATGGCGGCGATCTACCAAGCGGTGCTGAATGAAATCGCACGCGATGACTATCCGGTACTCAAACAACGCGTATCGTTAACCCCCATCCGCAAGCTGTGGCTCGCTTGGCGCACCTGGGTTTTTAGTTAACCCCATGTCGGTTGCGATCATCGGCGGCGGTTGGGCTGGACTTGCCGCAGCGGTTACCTTAGCCGAGCAGCAAATCCCCGTGACCTTATTCGAGAGCGCCGCCCAGCTTGGGGGCCGCGCGCGGCGCGTTGAGATCAACGGCGTACCTCTGGATAATGGCCAGCACATTTTAATTGGCGCCTACCGTGAAACGCTGCGCTTGTTGGAGCAAGTCGGAATCAACATCGACGCCGCCTGTTTTGCGCCGGCGCTTAGGCTGCAAGTTGAGCCGGGGTTTCGACTACAGGCCGCAGCCTTACCCGCGCCCTGGCATTTAGGCGTCGGCCTGTTGCGCAGTGAAGGCATTTCACTGCGCGAGAAATTCTCCGCCATGCGTTTTTTACTGACGCTTAAACGCGTGCAATTCCGCGTTGACCCGGAGCTCACCGTTTCTGCTTTGCTGGCGCAACAGCGCCAAAGCGCCAAGCTCAATGATTTTCTATGGCACCCTTTGTGTATTGCCGCACTGAATACGCCGCCCCATATCGCCGCTGCGCAAATCTTTGTGAATGTCCTGCGCGATGCATTTTTCGCCGCGCGAGACGCTAGCCGCTTGTTATTGCCGCGCATCGACTTAGGCGCGCTGTTCCCGGATGCGGCCGCAAGCTACCTCGGCACTCATGGCGGCAACTTATACTGCAACCGGCGCATTCAGGGCATCGACATTCACGATACGGCCTTCACCCTGCATCACGCGCAAGGCAGCGACAATTTCTCTCAAGTGATTTGCGCCATCCCGTCATTTCGGGTTCCCGCGCTCTTCGGGCATATCCCCGCAATGCAAACGCTCAACGAGGGGTTGGCAACCTGGCGCTATCAACCGATCTATACCGTCTACCTGCAATACGATGCAGCCGTGCATCTGCCATTTCCCATGCTGGGCTTGTCGCACACGATGAGCCAATGGGTCATTGATCGCCAGCTGACGCAGCAACCGGGTTTATTGGCCGTCGTGGTTAGCGCGCAAGGCGCGCATGAAACGTTGAGCCATGACGCCCTCGCCCTGCATGTGCAGCATGAGCTACGTCAAACTTTAGGCATCGACGCGACCCCGCGCTGGACGCAAGTCATCGCTGAAAAACGCGCCACATTTTCCTGCACACCGAATTTGGACCGGCCGCAAAACCAAACACCGGTTCCCGGGCTATGGTTAGCCGGGGACTACACCGCATCGGATTATCCAGCCACCCTCGAGGCCGCCATCCGTAGCGGCGTCAACAGCGCACGCCTGGCTTTAAATAGCCTAGCGCAATAGCCGAACCCGGCATGAGCCGGCGGAACCCGCTACAATGCTGGTTTTTCTCGGAAGTTGCGTCATGAATTACTCTCCCGCCCCCGATCTGCTTAAAGATCGGGTTATTCTTGTCACCGGTGCTGGCCAAGGCATCGGCAAATCCGCCGCGCTCAGCTATGCCCAACATGGGGCGACGCTATTGCTCTTAGGGCGCAACCAGAAACGGCTCGATGCAGTGTATGACGAGATTGTGGATAAGGGATTTCCCGAACCGATGTCGCTCAAACTCGATCTGGCAAAAGCGGATGACAAACAATTTGAAGCCATGGCGCAGGCAATCTCCGAACAGCTGGGGCGGCTCGATGGCATCTTGCATAACGCGGCGCGCTTCGAAGGATTGATCCCCCTGGAACTGCAAGCCCTCGAACCCTGGCTTAACATCTTGCGCGTCAATCTTGCGGCCCCCATCGCGCTGACCCGCGCTTGCTGGCCGCTCCTCACCCGTGCTCCGGATGCTTCTGTGGTCTTCACATCGGAAACGCATGGACATGCCCCAGCGGCCTTCTGGAATGCCTTTGCGGTTTCAAAATCCGCCTTGGAAACAACGGTAAAAATATGGGCGGATGAACTTGCTCCCTACCCAAATTTGCGCATCAATGGCATCGTGCCGGGGCCGGTTCGTTCGCCGCAGCGCTTAATCAGCCACCCGGCGGAGAACCGCGATCAACTCGCCAGCATCGAAAGCCTGATGCCGTTGTATCTTTATTTGATGGGTGCAGACAGCCGCGGGCAGAATGGCCGGGTATTCGAGGCGCAGGCAGAAAACTTATTGTAAGTAGAATTGCAACTTGTCCGCACCAACTTCGATTTGGTCAAGATTGTCTAGCGCAAAAGGTTCGGTGCCGATGGATTTGCCATTCACAATGGGATACTTTTTGCCCGCCACATGCGTGATGTAATAGCCCCCCGGTCGCCGACTAATAATCGCACTACCGCCTAATTTTCCCAATGGGGTAATGGCGCGCACCAATTCGATTTCACGCCCCATTACGCTGCCCGCAATTCCGCGCACCACGCCTAGGGGAAAAACAGTTTTTACGTTGCGCGCATTGGCAACCGCCGTGGAAATACTCGCGGTATCTTCGCCAACCTTATCCGCGCCTTCCGCTCGCAACTTGGTTCGATCAAAAGCGGGAATCATCAAGGTCTTGTCAAAATCCATATCCGGCATGGCTTTTTGATTGACGTACTTCAAACGATAACGCCCGACTTCGATCACATCGCCATTTTGTAAAATCTGGCGTTTGACCCCTTGGCCGTTAATATGCGTGCCATTGGTCGAATCCATATCTTCTAGGATTTGGTCATTACCCATGGTCAGAATGACCGCATGCTCCTTGGAGACACCTTGGTCGTTGATTTGAATATCGCAGGATGGCTTGCGGCCGATGGAAAACCGTTCCTTTTCCAAGAAATAATTTCCCAGCACCGAACCGTTCAAGCTTAAAACTAACTTTGCCATAAGCTACCTCGCCTAAGAAGACGCGCCGAACCAGCGCGCAAAGAAACCTGTGCGAAGGGGAAAGGGCTTTTCAATTTTAATCGCAGCAACAGAAATATTATCGTGACCGCCATTATCGTTAGCCATCGTGACCAATTGCTGCACTAGAAGCGGAATATTTTCCTTGATTGCCACCATGGCCAATTCGATATCGGCGTCATCCACCATGTCATTCAAGCCGTCCGAGCAGAGCAAATAAATATCCCCTGGCAACGCTCGTTCTTGACGGATATCGACCGCAATCGTCTGGTTCACACCCAAGGCACGCGTCACGAGATTTCGGTTATGCGAGACACGCGCATCCTCGGCTGAGATCAAGCCCAATTGCACTTGCTCTTGCAGCAAGGAGTGATCCGTCGTGAGCTGCTCCAGCTTATCGTCGCGCAAGCGGTATAAGCGCGAATCCCCGGCATGGGCAATCGTGACCACGTTGTCCCTGAACAAGGTAATGACCACCGTCGTGCCCATGCCTTGGAACTGTGTTTTATTGTGGGCCGCATGATAAATCGCTTGGTTCGCGCGACTCACGGCATCGCGTAACAGCTCGGTTTCCAAATCGACGCCGTTGGACTTTCCGACGCCCTTGGCGAATTTATCTTTCAGCTCATTCCCGATGATCATGGTCGCCATACCGCTGGCTACGTCACCGGCTTTATAGCCTCCCATGCCATCAGCCAGCACGACCAGGCCAAAATCATCGTCAGCGACGACGCTGTCTTCGTTAAAGTTTCGGACCAAGCCAGCATCGGTGGCGCTGGAAATGGTCAGGGCATGCTTCAGTTTCATGGTTTACTCTTGCCGGAGGCTAATAAGCCCGCAGATATAATGCTTAGCACTGGATTGCAAAATGTTACCGTTAGAGGGACTGGCATAATTTAACTTTTGTTAATGTGTACAGAACACCGGATATTCCAGTGGAATTTTACTTAAAATGGCAAATTTAGTTTTAAGTCATACCCTTTTACGGGTAACGCGCAGTAAAACTTTAGCACCTCAGCAACGCTGTCTCTTGACACCGTAGCCGATAAAAACTACTTTAGATATCCTAACTTGCCAGCTTATTCCTTAAAATACATGGTCATTGAAAAACTTGGCCGCTACGTTATCGTTGAGGAAATCGGTCAAGGCGCCATGGGCGTCGTATATAAGGCCGTAGACCCACTCATCGACCGTACCGTTGCAATCAAAACAATTAATCTCGATCTCTCCAAGGAAGAACTGGAGAATTTCGAGAAGCGTTTCCAACGCGAAGTCCAATCCGCCGGCAAACTCAATCACCCGAACATCGTGACGGTTTACGATGTAGGCCGTACCGAAGGTGTCGCCTACATGGCGATGGAGTTCCTCGAAGGTAAAGAGTTGCGCGAGATCCTGGACTCCGGCGTCGTGCTGCCGATCGAAAAGATTGCGCACATTGCTTCACAGGTAGCCGAGGGCTTGGGTTTTGCGCATGAGCGCGGCATTGTGCACCGCGACGTTAAACCAGCCAACGTGATGGTGATGAAAAATGGCCTGGTGAAAATTACCGACTTCGGCATCGCGCAAATGTCATCCGCCTCGCGCACCATGTCCGGCATGGTGATGGGGTCACCCAAATACATGTCACCCGAGCAAGTGGTCGGTCAAGCCGTCGATGGCCGTTCCGATATTTTTTCATTGGCCGTCGTGTTGTACGAGATGCTCACGGGGAAAACCCCCTTCAGCGGCGACAACATAAGCGCCATCATGTATCAGATTCTGAACGACGAGCCGATCCCGCCCAAGGCTTTCAATCAAAGCATCCCGGATTCGATCAATTACATCGTGCTTAAGGCCCTGGCCAAACACCCCGATAAGCGCTACCAAAATGCCAAGGATATGGCACGCGATCTTAAACGCTATAAGACCATGGAAGTACCGGCAGAAGGTGCGGTTGCGCCCGCACCTGAGCGCATGGAACGCCGCTCAAAGCCACGCGACAGTGAAATCGACGCTACCCAGATGATGCCCAGCGCACTCCTTCAGGGTGAAGGCGCTACATTTACAAGAAGCATAACGACGCGAGATGGTTGGTGGAATACACAACGTTTTCTGCTGTATGCCGCCATCCCCGCGATGATAGTTACATTCGCCGCCGTGGTTACGCTCAGCAAGACACGCACTGCGACAGACCAAAATGCAAGCACCAGCGACACCAAGCTTGCTTTGTCCAGCCCCGCCGCCAATACAACAGAATCTGAAATAGCCGTTACCACGCCCGAGCCCTCTCCGGAAAAGTCAAACCTACCCCAGGCAAAAGAGCCTGTGGCGGCTGAGACCAAAGCAGTCATTGCTGAAAAATCAAACACCCGCAATATGCTTTTGGAAGCGAAAGAAAAGGCCAGGCTGAAGCGTGAAAAAGCCAAGCTGGCAAATGCTGAACTCGCAAAAAAATCTGAAGACAAGGGCAAATCAAGCGCGACGCAAGCATCCACGGTCACCTTGGCCATAAGCCCTTGGGGCGAGGTCTTCGTCGATGGAAGTCGTCAAGGGGTCAGCCCCCCCTTGCGTGAATTATCGTTGGCACCCGGCAAGCATACGATTCTGATCGTCAATGAAACCTTTAAACCCTATTCCAAGACCATTGATGTCGCGCCAAACAGCACCTTCAAAATAAAATACAAATTTCAAAATTAAAGGGACAGAGCATGAAACTATTTGCTTGGCTCATATTGGCCTGCGCATTTCTCGTTGCAGGGTGCGCATCCCAAACCTCGCGCGAAATGGGAATCGACAAATTAGCGCCCCGCAAAGCGGAGCAATCCCTGAATAAGGGCGTTCAACAATATGAAGATGGCGATTTAAAAACCGCGCTCAAAAGCTTCCAGGAAGCGCTCAACCTCGGCTTAGCCTTCGATTCGGATAAAGTTTCAGCGCACAAATACCTAGCCTTTATTTACTGCGCGTCGAATCAGGAAAAGCAATGCCGCGACGAATTTCGTCGCGCCTTCGATATTGATCCGAGCTTTAAGCTGGATCGCACAGAAATCGGGCATCCCTTATGGGGTCCGGTTTTTAACAGCGTGCGCGCAGAGCTGCTATCCAAAGGAAAAATAAAGCCCTGATATCGGAGACGGCAAGTTCCGCTATAGCCGTTTATTTGTAGTAAAACTCTAGACGTGTGCCGGCCAATTCCAAAATATCATGATCTTGCAAATGGTAGGGGGTTGCGCCTACCTCTGCGCCGTTCACCAATGGATAGTTGACGCCTTCCACGTAGGTTAAGAAATAACCTGCGGATTTTTTCCCGATCACCGCAGTTTGAATGCCCGGCTTGCCGAGCGTTAATACGGGTTTATCCAGCTCTACTTGCTTGCCAGTGCCGGCGCCCCCCATTAGCCGCAACACACCCGTCCGGTTTTCACTGCTTGGGTTGTTCAACGCATCCTGCTTCACTACAAATGTATCGAACATGCGATTACTCGTATTGTTGCGCGATAAGCCTGCGCTATCGTTCACCCCAATTTCGAGCAGCGTTTCATCATTGCGACCAGCTCCCGACATAACCGTCTGCTTGATCGTTCTGGTCACCGTAGGATCCCAGGAACTGTCCGGCATGACCCATGGCTCAAAATAAAATTTTAGCTGGAATATAGCGATACTGATTTCATCGCCATCTTGCAAATGATGGTTTTTGATGAGTTTGCCATTAACACGCACACCGTTGGTGCTACCCAGATCCTGCAGAAAGGAATCGTTGCGTATGGTGGAAACCAGGGCGTGCTCGCCGCTAACGGAAATATGATCGAGTTGAATATCGCAATCGGAACGTCGGCCAATTTTAATGCGCTCACGATCAATTTGCCGTTCACTGATCTCATTGCCATTTTGATCGTACAAAACCAACTTAGACATATTGCTCCCGCCACTGCGCTTATAGCAGAGCGGTCGATGGTCTAGACTGCTCGCGCTAAAATCAATGAAATATTATCGTAACCGCCTTTATTGTTGGCGATATCTATCAAATGCTGCGCCGCCGATTCCAAATTACCATCGGCATGCTCGATCACATACTGAATGTCGGTATCGTCCACCATGTCGAACAGCCCATCGGAACACAGCAAGAATACGTCGCCCAGCAACACGGGCTGCTCTTGCACATCGACTTCAACGCCGGCCTGCACTCCCAGCGCGCGGGTAATTAAGCCGCGGTTACCGGCAAGGCGCGCCTGCTCCAGTGTAATCAAGCCGCATTCCAGTTGCTCCTGCAACACGGTGTGATCCACCGTGAGTTGTTCAAAGTGCCCTTGGCGCAAGCGGTAAACGCGCGAATCGCCAATACTCACAATGGTGACGCGTGAGCCGGAAAACAAGGCCGCCACCAGCGTAGTGCCCATCCCGGAGAGCTCCGCCCGCATCAAGCTAAGCTGGAAGATTTCGCGATTGGCTTTAGCTATCGCCGTACATAAGCGCATCGAAGCATGGCTCAAGCCAGACGCTGATTCATCCTCCACCGGCAAGGTCAATGGGAACTGCCGAAACTCATTTAAAACAATGTTCAGCGCCATTGCACTGGCAATTTCGCCGCCATTGCATCCACCCATCCCATCGGCCAGCACCAACAATCCAGTTTCCGGATCGAATTCCAGGCTGTCTTCGTTGCTGGTACGCACGCGACCGGTATCACTCAGGGCGGCATAAACAAGCCGCGTTGCCCGAGGCGTCAACGCATGCCATTCCGGCGCTATGGTTTGTGCAGCCTCCACGTTAATCTCTCTCCAGTCTGCGGGGCGGAAAATACTATTAAAAGTTAATTATTTGTTATTTTGCGTAACTTTCCATAATAAAACATTATGGATAATTACGTTGTCATTGTAGATTCGTTACCGGAAATTTTCAACCGCTTCTTCTAGCCGCCCTACCGCAACGATCTCCATCCCTGCAATAGCTTGCTTCGGCTTATTTGCATTTGGAATAACGGCACGCGTAAAGCCAAGTTTAGCCGCTTCTTTCAATCTTTCTTGGCCGCGTTGCACGGGGCGCACCTCGCCCGCCAAGCCGACTTCCCCGAATACGACCATTTTTTCCGGCAATGGTTTATTTTTGAACGAAGAAACGATCGCCAACAACACCGCCAAATCCGCCGCCGGTTCCGTAATGCGCACCCCGCCTACGGCATTTACGAATACGTCCTGATCGAAGCAGGCAATGCCGGCATGCCGGTGCAACACGGCCAACAACATGCCTAAGCGGTTTTGTTCCAGCCCCACGCTCAGGCGCCGCGGATTTGGTGCATGCGCCTCATCAACCAGGGCCTGAATTTCCACCAACAAGGGTCGCGTCCCTTCCTGGGTAACCATCACGCATGAACCCGGCACTTCCTGCACATGATGCGAAAGGAACAGCGCCGAGGGATTGCTGACCTCGCGCAAGCCCTTTTCGGTCATCGCAAATACACCCAACTCATTCACCGCGCCAAAGCGGTTTTTAAAGGCACGCACCAGGCGAAAACTAGAGCTGGTCTCTCCTTCGAAATACAGTACGGTATCGACGATATGTTCCAGCACGCGCGGGCCGGCCAGCGTACCCTCTTTGGTCACATGCCCCACGAAAATAATGGAGATGCCGGATTGTTTGGCCATGCGCGTCAATTGTGCCGCACACTCGCGCACTTGCGCCACGCTTCCGGGTGCAGACTGTAGCGCTTCCGAGTAGACGGTTTGAATCGAGTCGATCACCGCGACCTTGGGACGTTCGCGCTGCAAGCACGCCACAATTTTTTCCAGGTTAATCTCGGCCAACAACACGACATCGCTGGCGTCGAGCGCTAGCCGCTTGGCTCTGAGTGCGATTTGTTGCGGCGACTCCTCTCCGCTCACATACAACACCTTGTGTTCTGCACTCATATGCGCCAGCGCTTGCAGTAATAAAGTCGATTTGCCGATTCCAGGGTCGCCGCCGATCAGCACCACCGCACCCTCGACCAAGCCTCCGCCCAGCACCCGATCCAACTCCGCCACGCCGGTCGGCGTGCGCGGCACTTCAAGCGCCTCTACTTCAGATAGCGTTTGCACCTTGCCATCGGCCGCCAGCGCGCTATAGCGATTTCCAGTACTGCTCGTTGCTTCGGCAATCGTTTCTACCAGCGCGTTCCAAGCATTGCAATGCGGGCACTGGCCTTGCCACTTCAAGCTTTGGCCGCCGCACTCGGTACAGGTATAAATCGATTTTGGTTTTGCCATCTAAGCCTCACTAAGTGGTACGCGTTCAGCGCGCGCGCACAGTAATTCGTAGCTAATGGTACCCGCGGCGCGCGCCACTTCATCCACCGACAATTCCCCACCCCAGAGCGTAACCGGCGAACCAATGCCGGCCTGCGGCAGCGCCGTGAGATCGACCATCAACATATCCATGGACACGCGCCCCAAGGTACGCGTGCGGACGCCCTCCACCAGGATTGGTGTGCCAGTCGCGGCATGACGCGGATAACCGTCGGCATAGCCACAGGCGACGACACCGACGCGCATATCGCGGTCGGCGCTGAATACGCCACCATACCCGACGCGCCCACCAACCTTGACATGCTGCACCGCGATCACTGCCGAAACCAGGCTCATCGCCGGCTCCAAACCCAATTCTGCAGCGCTCCGATCGCTGAAGGGGGATGAGCCATACAGCATGATGCCAGGCCGAACCCAATCCGCGTGAGTTTCTGGATAACGCAACAATGCGGCCGAATTCGCCAGCGATGATGGCAAAGCCAAGGGCTGATGCAAGGTTTGAAACAATGCCAGTTGTTCGTTCACGCCCGGCGCTTCATCCGCCGTGGCGAAATGCGTCATGAGCGTAATCCGGCCTAGCACCGGGCAGCTTCGCAAATCCGCCAAGGCTTGCGGCAAGTCTTGTGGCGCAAAGCCGAGCCGGTTCATCCCGGTGTTCAGCTTGAGGAAGACATCGATGCGCACCGGCGACCAGGCGTGCTTAAGCCATTCGATTTGCGCTTGGTTGTGGACGACCAAGCTCAATTGATGCTCGGTAACGACAGCCAATTCCGCTTCTGCGAACACGCCCTCCAGCAACAAGATCGGCTGCGCAAAACCCGCTTCACGCAAGCGCACTGCTTCATCGAGCGAGAGCACGGCGAAGCCATCGCTTTCCTCCAGGGCTTTTGCTACGCGCAATAAGCCGTGGCCATAAGCATTGGCCTTGATAACAGCTAATATTTTAGAGATGGGAGCGGCTTGGCGCGCAACGAGCAGATTATTGACGAGGGCGGAAGGATGAACAATGGCCTGAATCGGTCGGGTCATTTTTAAAACTTATTCACCCCTGTACTCGGGATAGCTGCCATGCGCCAGATTTTCGAAGCGCGTGTATTCGCCGAGGAAGGCCAGGCGCACGGTGCCGATCGGGCCGTTACGCTGCTTGCCGATGATGATTTCGGAAATGCCTTTTTCCGGTGTTTCCGGGTTGTAAACTTCATCGCGGTAGATGAACAAAATCACGTCGGCGTCTTGCTCGATAGCGCCGGATTCGCGCAAATCGGACATCACCGGACGTTTATTCGGGCGCTGCTCTAAGCTGCGATTGAGCTGCGATAGCGCGATCACCGGCACGTCGAGTTCTTTGGCCAAGGCTTTCAGCGAGCGCGATATTTCCGAAATTTCCGTAGCGCGGTTTTCACCCTGGCGCGTAGAAGACATGAGCTGAATATAGTCGATCACGATCAAACCCAGCTTGCCGCACTGGCGATGCAAGCGGCGCGCCCTGGCGCGCAATTCGAGCGCGGTGAGCGCCGCCGATTCATCGATATACAGCGGTGCTTCATTCAGCTTACCAACCGCATAGGTCAAGCGCTGCCAATCCTCGTCTTGCAGGCGCCCGGTGCGGACTTTATGCTGATCCAGCTTGCCCACCGAGCCCATCATCCGCATCACCAGTTGCGTACCGCCCATCTCCATACTAAACACCGCAACCGGCAAGCCGGATTCTAGGGCAACATTTTCGGCGATATTCAAAGAAAAGGCGGTCTTACCCATCGACGGCCGCCCGGCCACAATGATCAAGTCGCCCGGCTGCAAGCCTGAAGTTTTTTGGTCCAAATCGGTAAAGCCGGTGGGGATACCGGTGATATCGCTGGGATTGTCGCGCTGGAACAGCATATCGATGCGTTCCACTACTTGCGTCAACAATACCGGCAATTCCATGAAGCCTTTTTTGCCGCGCGCACCCGCTTCGGCAATTTCAAACACTTGGCCTTCGGCATGATCCAACAACTCGCTCGCCGAGCGGCCCATCGGGCTGTAAGCAGAATCAGCGATCGATGTGCCGACTTCAACCAAGCCGCGCAAAATGGCGCGATCGCGCACAATCTCGGCATAGCGCCGAATATTCGCTGCACTCGGGGTGTTTTGTGCTAAAGCACCCAGATAAGCGAGGCCGCCCACCGTGGTCAGCTCTTGGCTCGATTCGAGGGATTCCGAAACCGTCACCACATCGGCCGGCTTGCTGGCATCGAGCAATTTGGTGATGTGGCGGTAAATCAGGCGATGATCGTGGCGATAGAAATCCTGCTCGGTGATCAGGTCGGCAATGCGCTCCCATGCGCTATTTTCAAGCAGCAAACCGCCCAATACCGATTGCTCGGCTTCCACCGAGTGCGGCGGGAGTTTGATTGCGTCTAGTTGATTATCGCCCATGTCACATCGTCCAAAAAAAACAGGTTAGCACAGAAATTCCATGCGCCATAAGTTACTGGCCAGACAAACAAAAAAGGGCCGCAAAGCGGCCCTTTTCAGTAAAACAAGTGAGGCTTAAGCTGCGCCCAGCACCGAGACCGTAATCGTCGCGGTCACGTCGGTATGAAACGCCAACGTGATTGGGAAATCGCCAATCTGCTTGAGCGGGCCTTGCGGCATGCGCACTTCGGATTTGGTCACTTCAAAGCCTTGGGCCTTGAGGGCATCGACGATATCGACGATCCCCACGGAACCAAACAGTTTGCCATCCGGGCCGGCTTTCTGGCTGACCTGCAACAGATAGCCTTCGAGCTTCTCGGCACGCGCTTGCGCTTGCGCCAAGTGTTCGGCTTGCTGCTTTTCCAGATCGGCACGACGCGCTTCAAAAGCCTTTAAATTGCTTTCGGTAGCACGCTTTGCTTTGCCTTGCGGGATCAGGAAATTACGTGCAAAGCCATCTTTAACTTTTACCACATCGCCCAACTGGCCGAGGTTAACGACTTTTTCCATCAGAATAATTTGCATCGCGCGCCCCTTAGTGCAAGTCGGTGTAGTGCAACAACGCCAGGAAGCGTGCGCGCTTGACCGCAACGGACAATTGGCGCTGATAACGCGCCTTGGTGCCGGTGATACGTGCCGGAATGATCCGGCCGTTTTCGTTAATGAAATCCTTCAGCAGACCGACATCTTTGTAGTCTACTTCTTTAATGCCTTCCGCGGAAAAGCGGCAATATCTTCTACGTTTAAACATATGACGTGACATGGTTCACCTCTATTCAATCAATTCGAAATTTTGTACATGCAACACTAACGCTGAATTGGCTCGGCTCGCTTGTGCTAAAAACCCGGAGGCTTTAATTTGGGCGCCGACGGGAAGCTTGGCAATTTTCTGCGCCAGATCCTCCGCTGCCGTGGCCTTCATCACACAATCCACTCTACGCACGGTGTTGGCTACTTTCTGCTCCGAGCGGTGTGCAATGGTGAAATCCACCAATGCCACCCCCGCAGGACTGAAGCGCAGCGCACCTCGCGTTTCAAGCCGGCCGCACAAATGCGTCCGGTTACACGACACTTAGCTAGCTGCCTCCACCGTTTCCGCCGGTGCAGCTTCCACTGGCGCTGCTGCGCGGGGCTTTTCTTCGCCTGCACGCATCATGGGCGAAGGCTCGGTCACCGCGGCCTTCATGCTGATCGTCAAATGACGCAACACGGCATCGTTGAATTTGAACGCATGTTCCAGTTCGCTCAACGTTTCCAAGTCGCATTCGATATTCATCAGCACGTAATGGGCTTTGTGGATTTTTTGGATGGGATAAGCAAGCTGGCGGCGGCCCCAATCTTCAAGGCGGTGAATCAAGCCGTTGCGCGTAGTAATCGTAGCCTTATAGCGTTCGATCATGGCTGGCACTTGCTCGCTTTGGTCCGGATGGACGATAAAGCAGATCTCGTAATGACGCATGCACTCTCCTTTTGGTTATACCTCCTGCATGTGCGGCAGTGAGGCAAGGTAAAAAAACAAATTCCCGGCAAGGCGCCAGGAAAGCCGGCCATTATACTGATTTGCAAGGGAAACAGCAAACCTAGCCCATGACCCAAAACAAAAGGGCAGGTTCCCCCGCCCTTTTATATTATTTAGTCCGTTTTTACAGGCTATTGCGTAGCAAATGCCTTAAACCGTGCGTTGACGCCGCGTCTCATACAGACAAATCCCGCTGGCCACGGAGACATTCAAACTATCGACGCTGCCGAACATGGGAATGCGCACCAGCACGTCGCAATGTTCGCGGGTTAAACGCCGTAAACCCTCGCCTTCCGCACCCATCACCCAAGCGATCGGGCCGGATAGCTTGGTGCTAAATAAATCCTGCTCGGCATCGCCCGCTGCACCCATGAGCCATACGCCTTGATCCTTGAGTTCACGCAAACTACGCGCAAGGTTCGTGACGGGAATGAACGGCACGACATCGGCCGCACCGGATGCGACTTTACGCACCGTGGCGTTGACGCCAACCGCGCGATCTTTCGGCGCAATCACCGCATGCGCGCCCATGGCATCGGCGAGACGCAAACAAGCGCCGAGATTATGCGGATCTTGCACGCCATCCAGCACCAACAGCAACGCCGGTTCGGTCAACACATCCAACACGTCGGCAATCGATACCGCGAGCTTGATCGCGCTCACGCGCGCCACGCAACCTTGGTGGTTGTCGTTGCCGACCATGCCGTCCAAACGCTTGCGATCCACCGGCAAAATACGGATTTTCAGTTGCTCTGCCAGTTCCAGCAAATTACGCACGCGCTGGTCCTTACGCTCGACATCGACATACAGTTCATTCACGCTTTCCGCATGGCTGCGCAAACGGCTTTGCACGGCATGGAAGCCGTAGATAAATTCGTTGGCGCTCATTTGCGGCGCTTCCGTTTAGGGGCGCGTTCGGGTACGGATTCTTTACGCGATGCTTTACGGGGTTCCTTAAGCGCTGGCTCGTTCCGGGATTCGGCCAGGGCAAAGTCGATACGGCTGGTTTCCAAATCGACGCGCGCCACTTTGACTTGCAGGCGATCCGCCAAACGATACACATGATGGGTGCGCTCGCCCGTCATGGTGTGACGTGCCGGGTCGAATTGATAATAGTCGTTGCCGAGTTCGGTGACATGCACCAAGCCCTCCACATAAACACCGTCGAGGGAAACGAAAATACCGAAGCTGGTGACGCCGCTGATCGTGCCCGCGAACACCTCGCCCACCCGGTCTTGCATGTAGAAGCACTTCAACCATTGCTCCACATCGCGCGTGGCGTCATCGGCGCGACGCTCGGTCATGGAGCAATGCGCGCCTAAGTCTTTCCAGTTGCCCGGCTTGTATTGCCCGCCCAATAACACGGCTTTGATGGCGCGATGCACCAGCAAATCGGGGTAGCGCCGAATAGGGGAAGTAAAGTGGGTATACGATTCATAGGCCAGACCAAAATGCCCGGCATTTTCCGGATTGTATTGCGCCTGCTTGAGCGAACGCAGCAGCACGGTCTGCAATAGCTGGGCATCCGGGCGCGGTTTGATTTCCTCCAACAGCTTGGCGTAATCCTTGGCATGCGGTTTATCCCCGCCCGGCAAGCCCAAGCCGAAACCCTTCAGAAAATCGCGCAAGGCGACCAGCTTTTCCGGCGTCGGGCCTTCGTGCACGCGGTACAGCGTGGGATGGTCATGGTCTTGCAAGTAATCCGAAGCGCAGACATTGGCCGAGAGCATGCATTCTTCGATGATGCGATGCGCATCGTTGCGCACCACCGGCTGGATGCGCTCGATCTTGCCGGCATCATTGAAAACCATCTGCGTTTCGATGGTCTCGAAATCGATCGCGCCGCGCTTGCCGCGCGCCTTGGCCAGGGATGCATACAGCTTGTACAGGCTTTGCACGTGCGGCAGCACGGCGCCAAACTGCTTAGCCGTGTCGCCTTTTGGCGTTTCCAGCATGTCCCACACCTGGTTGTAAGTCAGCCGCGCATGCGAGTGCATCACCGCCGGATAGAAACGATAGTGCTCGATCGCGCCGCTGGCGGCGATGTCCATATCGCACACCATGCACAGCCGATCCACTTGCGGATTGAGCGAGCACAGGCCATTCGACAGCGCCTCCGGCAGCATCGGGATCACGCGTCGCGGGAAATACACCGAGTTGCCCCGATCCAGCGCCTCCTGATCTAAAGCATCTTTTGCCTGCACATAATGGCTGACATCGGCGATCGCCACCACCAGCCGCCAGCCGCGCCCTTGCTTGGAACAATACACCGCATCGTCGAAATCGCGTGCCGTCTCGCCGTCGATGGTCACCAGCGGCAAGTCGCGCACATCCTCGCGCCCGTCGAGATCGACTTTACGCACGCCTTTGGGAAATTTTTTCGCCAGGCGCTCGACCTCGGTCGAGAACTCGTGCGGCAATTCGTGCTTGCGCAGCGCAATCTCGATTTCCATGCCAGGATCGGCATAGTTGCCGAGGATTTCGACAATGCGCCCGATCGGCTGCGCATGCCGGCTCGGTTGCTGAATAATTTCAATGACGACCACTTGCCCCGGCTTGGCGTTCTTGGTGCTGCCCGGCTCCACCAGAATGTCTTGGCTGATACGCTTATTTTCCGGGACCACGACCGCAATGCCATGCTCCAGCAACAAGCGGCCGACGACTTTGTTATTGGCGCGCTCCAGCACCTCGACAATGGCGCCTTCCGGGCGTCCGCGCCGGTCGAAGCCAATGGCGCGCGCCACGACGCGGTCGCCGTGCAAGACCTTTTCCATTTCGCGCGTCGCGAGAAATAAATCCGGGCTGCCATCATCCGGCACCAAGAATCCATAACCGTCGGGGTGGCCTTGCACGATGCCTGGAATCAAATGCAGCTTGTCCATCTTGCACAACGCGCCCTTGCGGTTGCGCATCAGCTGGCCGTCGCGCTCCATGGCATCGATACGCCGCGAAAAAACCTGCATTTCGCTCGCCTCTATCCCCATCAACTGGGCGAAATCCTCGAACTCCACCGGCACGCCTTGCTCCTCGAGCATGGACAAAATGTATTCGCGGCTGGGGAGTGGCAAGCCGTATTTAGCCTGCTCGCGCTCGAAAAAAGGATCCTTCAAACGGATTTTTGCGAGCTTGGGTGATTTTGGTTTCGTTGACAAATCGGGGGTTTCCTATAAAATTCGCTGCCTTGGTTTAGGCATGCCCGGATGGCGGAATTGGTAGACGCACATGGTTCAGGTCCATGCGGTGGCAACACTGTGGAGGTTCGAGTCCTCTTCCGGGCACCATCAAAGAAATATAAAAAGCCGCAGCGTTACTTGATTTGAGTCGCTGCGGTTTTTTCTTGTCTGCAAGTTTAACCTGCATAACCCGCGCATTTTACCCCAGTTTTCATCCGCATTCTTTTGTTTGTGCGTCTATTCACAGCTTAGTCCGTAAAAATCCTGTTTGGCTTAACCCTAAAGCGCCGAAGGCAGCGTTTAAGTGGCATTACTCAATGACGGAGCCGCCATGAAGCACGCTATTTTTCTGTTCCTGTTCCTGTTTGGCCTCACCCTCCCGAGCGCGCAAGCCGCATCCAGCGCCACGCCGCGCTTGATCGAAACCCAGCATGGCGAGGAACCGATCCAACTGCAAAGCTTGCACATCAGCAGCGAAATTAGCGGCGGCATGGCGCAAACCACGGTGCAACTGGTTTTCTTTAATCCGAATCAGCGCGCCCTGGAGGGGCGTTTGCAGTTCCCCTTGCTCGACGGACAACAGATGACCGCATTCGCCCTGGATATCGACGGCCAGTTACGCCCTGCAGTGCCAGTCGAAAAAGCCAAAGGCCGGCAAGTGTTTGAAGCCATCGAGCGACGTCAAGTCGATCCTGCGCTTTTAGAAGTCACCCAAGGCAATAACTTTCAACTGCGTATCTACCCTATTGCCGCACACGGCACGCGCACCGTAGCGCTTAAATACGCTGAAGCTTTGTCGCGCCAAGGTGCGCATTGGGCGTATCGCCTGCCGCTGGCCTATGGCGAACGTCTACAGGATTTCAATCTGGATCTGCTGGTACACGATAGCAAGCAGCCGCCCCAAGCGAGTGGCGCCCTGGGTGCGATTCAATTCACCCAAAACGGCAGCCGTTACCAGGCGCATATAGCCAAAAATCGTTATGCGCCCAGTGGCACTTTGCACTTGCTGCTTCCCGCCAGCCAGCAGCCGCGGACTTACACCCAGGTACAGGATGGCGAGACTTTTTTCGTGACCGAAATCCCGGTCCAACCCGGGCGTGTTGCGCGGCCGTTGCCCAAGATCGTCGGGCTATTGTGGGATAGTTCGGGCTCCGGCGCGGAACGCAATCACACGGCCGAACTGGCTGAGCTAGATCGTTATTTCAAAGCGCTGGGCAATGCCGAAGTGCGACTGACCCGGCTGCGCGACCGCGCCGAAGCGACTGAAACTTTCCCTATCGTAAAAGGCAATTGGCGCGCGCTGCGACAAGCGCTGCAATCCACGATTTACGATGGCGCCAGCGCCCTGTCCGACTGGCAGCCGCAAGCGGATGTCGGCGAATATTTATTGTTCAGCGATGGCTTGATGAATTATGGCGCCGCGCCTTTCCCTAAGCTGGCTGCGGGTCGACGCCTCTACGCCATCAATTCCGCATTGCGCGCCGATACCAGCCGCCTCTCCGCATTGGCGCAAGCCAACGGCGGTCGCTTAATTCAAGTCGCAGCGCAAACGCCCGGCAGCGCCGCACAGGCCTTGCTGACGGAAGGCGCGCAGGTCGCAAGCTTGAACGCAACCGGCGCAACGGCTTTACAAGTATCCGCAGACGATTCGCAACAAAACCTCATCCGCGTTGCCGGACGTTTACTCAGCCCCAGCGCGCAATTGCACGTAAGTTTGCGACAAAACGGCAAAACGCAAAACCTCACCCTGCCGATTAGCAGCAGCGCACCCGCCCATCCCTTAGCCGCTTATCTTTGGGCCAGCTATCGACTGCACGCGCTGGAAGCCGACTACGAATTGCATCGCGCCGAAATCGGCCGCATCGGCCAACGCTTTTCCATCCCTACACGCGAAACCTCGCTCATCGTTTTAGATCAGTTGGAGGATTACGTGCGCTACGATATTGCGCCACCGCCGGCGTATCTGGCGGCGTTCGAGCAGCTCAAAGCCGAGCGCGGCGCAGCCTTGCGCCAAAAGCGCACGCAACATCTGGAACGCATCGTGCGCGCGTTCCAGGAAAAAGTGATGTGGTGGGAAAAGACCTATCCAAAAGACGCGCCGCCGCAAATCCAAGAAAGGGCTAAGGCTGCGGAACAGCGAATAGCTGTAGGCGCCGTTGCACATGCCGAACGCCAACGCGAACAAAGCGCCCAGCGGCCGGCTCCCGCCATGGCGCTCGCCGCACCCGCGCCGATGCAGGATGCCGTAGCCGCTTCAGCGCCCATGGCAAAAAAGGAGAGTAGCGCTGCGCCCAGCATCGGCATCGCCATCAAAAAGTGGACGCCGGATGCGCCCTACATCGCGCGCATGCAAGCCGCCACGCGCGAGAGCCTCTATGCCATCTACCTCGACGAGAAGCCGAGCTATACCAACAGCAGCGCGTTCTTCCTGGATGCCGCCGATATGCTGCTGGAAAAAAACCAGCGCGATCTGGCGTTGCGGGTTTTGTCCAACCTGGCCGAAATGGATCTGGAAAATCGCCAAGTGTTGCGCATTCTCGGCTACCGTTTGCTGCAAGCCGGCGCACCGGAATTGGCGATTCCAGTATTCGCCAAGGTGCAACAGCTCGCTCCAGAAGAGCCGCAATCTTTCCGCGACTTGGGTCTGGCCTATGCCGCGGCCAAGCAATTCCAGTCCGCCGTGGATCAGCTCAATCAAGTCGCGCTGCGGCCCTGGGATGATCGTTTCGCCGACATCGAGCTGATCGCGCTGGCCGAGCTCAATGCCATTATTGCCAACGCGCCCACGGCGCTCGATACCAGCCGCTTCGATGCGCGTCTGCTGAAAAATATGCCGCTGGATCTGCGCGCCGTGTTGACCTGGGACGCCGATAACAGCGATATGGATTTGTGGGTCACCGACCCCAATGGCGAGAAGTGCTACTACGGCCATCGACTCACCTACCAGGGCGGGCACATGTCGCGTGATTTCACCGGCGGCTACGGGCCGGAGGAATTTTCGCTGCGCTACGCCAAGCCCGGAAAATATAAAATCGAAGTCAATTTTTTCGGCAGCCGCCAACAAGCGGTCGCCGGCGCAACCACGCTGCAAGTAAATCTCACCACCGGCTTCGGCACGGCTCAGGCCAAAGATCAAAGCATGACGCTACGCTTGAAGGAACGCGCGGAAACGGTGTTTGTTGGGGAGTTTGAGGTTAAGCCGCAATTTTAAAAGCAGTTCTTCACCACGGAGGACGCGGAGTACACGGAGTAAATCAAATTCTGAACAAAGTCGGCAGACTTATACACGTAGCGAGAAATCAGAAAAGGCCTTGATCTTGCTTTTCCTCCGTGTCCTCCGCGTCCTCCGTGGTGAAATCCTTTTTTACAAACCCGCTTGCAGCACCAGGGAAATTAACTTGCCACGACGTGCTGCGGGCTGAACTCCTCGCCCTCGTCGATATCCTCGCCCAGGAAGCCGCCGCTCTGATGCGCCCAAAGGCGCGCATACAAGCCACCGGCAGCCAACAAGCTTTGATGGTCGCCGTCCTCGACGACACGCCCCTTGTCCAGCACGATGAGCCGATCCATGGCGGCGATGGTGGATAAGCGGTGTGCAATCGCCACCACGGTTTTACCTTGCATCAGTCGATATAAGCTGGCTTGGATGGCCGCTTCCACTTCGGAATCGAGCGCGCTGGTAGCCTCATCCAACAGCAAAATCGGCGCATCCTTCAACATGACGCGCGCTATCGCGATGCGCTGGCGCTGCCCGCCGGAAAGTTTGACGCCGCGTTCGCCGACATGCGCATCGTAAGCCTTGCGCCCTTTGGGGTCGCCTAAATTTTGAATGAAGGCATGCGCTTCGGCGCGCTTAGCGGCGGCGACAACCTCTTCCTCGCTCGCATCGGGGCGGCCATACAAAATATTGTCGCGCAACGAACGATGCAGCAGCGAAGTATCCTGGGTGACCATGCCGATCTGCGCGCGCAAGCTGTCCTGCGTGGCATGCGCAATGTCCTGGCCATCGATCAATATCCGGCCATGCTCTACGTCGAAGAAGCGCAACAGCAGATTGACCACGGTCGACTTACCGGCGCCGGAACGCCCGACCAGCCCGATTTTTTCGCCCGGACGGATATGCAGCGACAGACGATCAATTACCGGGGTTGCGCCGCCGTAAGCAAAGCTCACCTGCTCGAATCGGATATCGCCGCGCGTCACCGTCAGTGGCTTTGCATCCGCTGTGTCGGTCACGGCGTGTGACCGGCACAGCGTGTTGATGCCGTCCTGCACCGTGCCCATGTGATCGAACAGCGCGGCAAATTCCCACATCACCCAGTGCGAAATACCGTTCAAGCGCAAGGCCATGGCGGTCGCCGCCGCCACCGCGCCAACACCGACCGCGCCGTGCATCCACAGCCACAGCGTGACGCCCGCCGTGCTCGCAATCAAACCCATGCTCAGCGTGTGATTGACGACCTCGAAGCCGCTGACCAAGCGCGCTTGCACATTGGCGCTACGCATGAAATCTTGCATCGCACTGCGCGCATAGCCCGCCTCGCGCTGCGTGTGGGAGAACAATTTAACCGTCGCGATATTGGTATAAGCATCGGTGATGCGGCCGACCATCAAAGAGCGCGCATCGGCCTGCTCTCTGGCGATCTTCCCCAAGCGCGGCACGAAGTAGCGCAAGGAAACCATGTACAGCGCCAACCACCCCAGAAATGGCAGCAAGATCCAGCGCTCCAAATTGCCGACCACCGCCACCATGGTGACGAAATAAATCACCACGAATACCAGAATATCCGCCACGATCAACCAAACCTCGCGCACCGCCAGCGCAGTTTGCATCACCTTGGTGGCCACGCGCCCGGCGAACTCATCCTGATAAAAATTCATGCTTTGCGCCAGCATCTGGCGATGAAAATTCCAACGCAACAGCATGGGAAAGTTGTTGGCCAAAGTCTGGTGCTTGATCATGGTTTGCAGCGCCACCAGCAAGGGGCTGGCGAAAAGCACCGCAGCCAGCAGCAATAACGTCGAGCGCTGCTCGGTCCACAATTGGCTGGGTTCTATATGCCCCAGCCAATCGACGATTTTTCCCAGGACGCTGAATAAGAACGCCTCGAACGCACCAATCACCGCCGTGCACAAGGTCATCGCCAGTATGTAGCCACGCAAACCGCGCGTGCAGTACCAGAGAAAAGGCAAGAAATCCTTGGGCGGCGTAACCGGTGCCGTGTCCGGATAGGGATTAAGAAATTTCTCGAAAAATTGAAACACGCAAATACTCCAGATCAGATCGGTGGCTTGGCTACAAAATGCGATAATTCGTTACCAAGCAGTCTATCATCCTTAAAAAACCTTGAACCACGGAGTATGGATGTAGGGGCGAGGCATGCCTCGCCCGATAGCCTAAGCGGAGCGGGCATGCCCGCCCCCTACATTGACCATGACCTCCGTGGTGAACGATTTTTAACCGACTTTAACCATGCCCCTCTCAAACACCCTCTCCGAACACATCAGCCAAGCCACCGGCACACCCTTTCAAGCGCGCCGCCAGCGCAGCGTCGACGGCGGTTGCATCAATCAAGCGTTTGTAATCGAGGACGGACAAAGGGCTTTTTTCGCGAAAACCAATCAAGCCGACAAGCGCGACATGTTCGCAGCAGAAGCGGCTGGTTTAAATGAAATCCTCGCCAGCCACAGCCTGCGCGCACCGCGTCCCATCTGCCACGGCGTGGCCGAGGACCAAGCTTATCTGGTGCTGGAATATATCGGCATGCAAGAAGGCGATAGCCGCAGCGCAGAAGACTTGGGTCTGCAGCTCGCACAAATGCATCGCAAGACCGCCCCCAAGTTCGGGTGGGAGATCGACAACACCATCGGCGCCACCCCGCAAATCAATACCTGGGCAGCGGATTGGGTGAGTTTTTACGGTAAGCAGCGCCTGCACTTCCAGCTCGCCTTGGCGGAGGAGAAGGGGTGCAGGCTGCTGAACTTGGGCGAGCAGCTCATCGCCATCCTGCCGGCCTTTTTTGATACCTACCAACCAGCACCCTCCCTACTCCATGGCGATTTATGGGGAGGCAACTGGGGTGCCGATGACCAAGGCAAAGCGGTTATTTTCGACCCCGCGCTGTATTACGGCGACCGTGAAACCGACCTGGCCATGACTGAATTGTTTGGCGGTTTTCCGCCACGCTTCTATTCGGCATATCGGGACGCCTACCCGATTGATGCCGCCGGCTATGCAGTTCGCAAGATTTTGTACCAGTTCTACCACGTGCTGAATCATTTCAATTTGTTTGGCGGGTCTTATGCCGGACAATCCCAGCAAATGATGCAGCGGCTACTGGCCGAAGTGCGCGGATAAAATTGATTTATATCAATTTGATTCAAAAACCATTGCTTATACACAACTTCATGTATTTTGGATGAAGAAAAAGATCAAAAACCCTTATAAAGAAACTATTTAAAAAATCATCCGTCAAAGTTTCAGTGAAATGATATGTCGCCATCTTGAGATAAAGGCACCATAAACCTTGCAATCCAGGGCTTTATCCATAGAATTGGTACGATTGAATTTGAACCATCATGAACACAATCGGACATCGAACCATGCTCACCCTGTCGCAAACGATTGGACTGCTACAACGCTTCATGCCGCAACGCGATGCAGCGGAATGGCTGGAAAACGACCGACGCTATAGCCCGGTCTTGCCGTTTTTGCAACACGGCGACGCCCTATTTTATTTTGAGGACGATGTCGCGCGCTTCGTGCAAAAACTTTCTGCCCAAGCCGCGCTGCGCCGAGCCGACCGGCGCGAAGAACATAACCGCCGCCTATACGACGCCGATCGTCGCGACGCCTATGACCGCCGCTATTTACGGCGCAAAGCCGCCGCCAATAACCTCGACCGGCGTTTTGCCGTTCGTCCCGACCGCCGCAGCGATCTCGACCGGCGCATTCGCGGCTGGGTGGATCGGCGCTGCATCGACGACCGTAGAATTCCGCTGCTCATCGAATCCGGCAAGCGCAAGTCCTAACAAATTCGCGGCAGCGGATCGTCTTCCAGCTCTTCCAGCAAGCGCTCGCCGCCCAATTCCGTCTGCAACACCACATGCGCGCGTCCGGTTTCAACAAAGCCAATCAACGCCGCATCGCTGCCCTGCGCCAAGCCGCGCAAGCGTGACAACGCCTCATCTGCCTGATCTTTAGCAAGCACCGCCACCAGCCGCCCTTCGCACGCCAAGTACAGCGGATCGTAACCCAGCATCTCGCACACCGCCGCTACCGGCTCGCGCACCGGGATCGCGGCTTGCTTGAGGCGCACCGTTAGTTCCGTAGCGCGGCAAATTTCCTGCATCACCGTCGCCAAGCCGCCGCGCGTCGGGTCGCGCATGAAACGCAGACCGGGCAACGGCGTCAAAGCTTGCGCCAGCGGCAATACGCTCGCCGCATCCGAAAGCAAATCGCCGCGCAAACCGAACTGCTCGCGTGCCAGCATCACCGCCGTGCCATGATCACCCACCGGCCCGCTGAGCAGGATCGCATCGCCGGCTCGAATCTGTTGCATACCCAATTGCAATTGTGGCGGCCGCACGCCGACACCAGTCGTGGCCAAGTACAAGCCCCCGCCCTCGCCGCGCCGCAGCACCTTGGTATCGCCGGCGACCACCACCACATTCGCCTCGCGCGCCGCTTGCGCCAAGCTAGTGACAATGCGTTCGAGTTGGGCGATTTCCATGCCTTCTTCGATAAAGGCATTCAGCGTGAGATACAGCGGGATAGCGCCGGCCACGGCCAAATCGTTCACCGTGCCATGCACCGCCAAAGAGCCGATGGTGCCGCCGGGAAATTCCAGCGGCTGCACGGTGAAGCCGTCTGTCGTCACCATCACTTCACCCGTCATCGCCGGCAGCGACGCGGCATCCACCTGCGTATTCAACAAAGGATTGGCGAGATGGCGCGCGAAGATTTCATCGATCAATTCGCGCATGTAGCGTCCGCCGTTGCCGTGGGCCAGGGTGATGTGGGTGTCGTCCATTTTTCAAAACCTTTAACCTATAAAAAGCAGTTCGCCACAGAGATCACAGAGGAAACCAAGGGGTTAATGGGCGGTTCTAACTCACCCAACGGGTGCGCATGCCTATCTCGCAAAACTCCCTGATTCTCCGTGTTCTCTGTGTTCTCTGTGGCTGCATTTCCTTTTTTTAGGTTTAAAAACCTTTTTGCCACAGAGAACACAGAGGTCACAGAGAGAGGATTGGGTTTGTTGGGTTACGGCGCGAAAGCGCGCCTAACCCAAGCTACTTGTTCTCTGTGGCGCATAGTCGTGTAGCGCTTCCAGCAACCTCGGCAAGCTTGCACGCATTTGATTGGATAGCGGAGCCAGGGTATCGGTCTCTCCTACTTCAACGCCGAGCAACAGTATTTTAGGTGGCAATTGGCCAAGGCGCTCTGCCAGTTTCAATGCATCGGCGACACCAAAGCCGTGGGTCGAAGTATGGCGCGCCAACTGTCGGTAAATCGCTTCACCCTCGATATGCAACACGCTGCCAATTGCCGCACCGCTTTTCACCGCATCGATCAAAATCAACTGATCCACGCCAACGAGCGCTCCGATCAGGCGCGTGCCCGGGCGATCCAGGTAAATCAATTCTGCAGACTTGGGATCGATCCAAGCGCGCAGTTCGTCATAAACCCACGCACCGAATTGATCGTCGCCGAAGGGTGAGCCGATGCAGATGATTTTCGTGCTCGGCATCAGTCGCGCCGCAGCCGAAGATCGAGAAAGTGCGTGGCGCAGGAGATGCAGGGATCGTAATTGCGGATCACGGTCTCGGCATGCAGGCGCAGCGCTTGGTCGGATTGTTCGAAACCCAGTTGCGTCAAACTCGCGCGCAAATCCTGCTCGATGCGCGCCTGATTTTGGCTGGTCGGGGGCACGATGCGCGCCTGCATTATCCGGCCTTGCGCATCCAGTTCGTAGCGATGCCACAACAGGCCACGCGGCGCTTCGCTGACGCCGCAGCCGACCCCGGCACGTGGCGCAACTTCAACAAATGGGGCATCCGGCATGCGATACGCCACCAGCAAGCCAATCGCTTCTTCGATGGCAAACAGAATCTCGACCGCGCGCGCCACCAGGCTATGAAACATATTTTTCGAGGGCCAGGCGACGCCGGTCTCCAGCGCGACTTGCTGGACGGAAATTGGCAGCCGATTGAAATGCAGGTTCATGCGCGCCAAGGGCCCCACCAAATACGGCTGCCCATTATGCAAGCAATGCAGCGCCGTGGAATGCGCCACGTGGATTTCCTCGAATTCCTGTTCGAAGGCGGCCAGGTCGATATCCAGGCCGTGCGAGGACACGATGCGCGTGCCCAGTATCGGATAATCGCCATCGTCGCTGGCTACGCTGACGCACTCGAATTCCTGGGTATCGTCCGGCACTGGCAACGCGGCGCACCAGCGCACCAGCTCGCGTGCTTCCGGCAAGGCCGCTTCCAGCTTGGCGCGCAGTTGTGCGGCTTGCTCCAGCGTCGGCGCATGATAGAAACCGCCAACCCGCACGCCCACCGGATGCACCGAACGCCCGCCGAGAAAGCGAATCAGCGCGTTGCCCAAATCCTGTAAGCGCAACCCGCGTCGCACCGCTTCGGGCTGCTGCTCGGCCAATGCAATCACGCTCTGGCAACCGAGAAAATCCGGCGCGGCCAGCAAATGAATATGCAGCGCATGCGACTCGATCCACTCGCCGCAGTAGAACAAGCGGCGCATGTCCTCCACCCACGGCGTGACGCGGGTGCTAAACGCCGCCTCGATGGCGCGCACCGCGCTCATCTGATACGCCACCGGGCAGATGCCGCAAATCCGCGCCACCATGTCCGGCACTTCGGTATAACTGCGGCCTTGCAGGAATTTTTCGAACAGGCGCGGCGGCTCGTAGATTTTCAGTTTCAAGTCGCTGATGGCGCCGTCGCGTACCGCCAGCTCCAGCGCGCCCTCGCCTTCCACCCGCGCCAGCACCGGGACGTGAATTGAGATTTCGCGCGGCTCAGTCATGCTTGTGCTCGGTGAAAGCGGCGGCCTCAGCATAAGCCTCGGCGCCCGCGTTGATGAACAAAAAGCGCTTGGCGACATCGGCAGACGTCAGTCCCAAACCGCTCAGGCGTTGACCCAAAGCATGGCCATTGACCAATTCCGACGGCCCAAAGCAAGCGTAGCAGGCACGTCCGAATTGCGGACACAAGGCGCCGCAGCCGGTGCGCGTCACCGGCCCCATACAGGGCTCGCCGCGCGTGACCAGCACGCAGACATTGCCGGCGCGCTTGCAATCGAGGCAGAGCGGATCGGCGTTGACTTTCGGTCGTACTGCAAACAGCAAATCGCGCAGCAGTTGCAGCACTTGGCGCGAAGTCACCGGGCAACCCCACAGTTCGTAGTCCACTTTGACATGCTGGGCGATAGCCGTCGAAGTATCCAAGCTGGAAATGAATTGCGGGCTGGCATACACGCTAGCTATCCAATCCGCACCCTGCATCTTGCCGTTGCGCAGCGCCTGGATGCCGCCGCTGGTGGCGCATGCGCCGATGGTCACCAGATATTTGCTGTTGGCGCGTATGTTTTGGATACGCTCAATTTCGTGCGCAGTCGTGATGCTGCCCTCGACGAAGGCGATATCCACCGCCGCATCCGGCTGCACCGCACCGGCCTCGGCAAAATGCACCAAGTCCACCAGTTGCGCGAGTTCCAGCAAGGCCGCGCCGGCGTTGAGAAAGGCCAACTGGCAACCATCGCAGGAAGAAAATTTGTGTATAGCAACGCGCGGCTTAGTCATCGCACAACCTTAGATTTAAAACAAAACACTTCACCGCAAAGGACGCAAAGGTTCGCAAAGGAATGTTCAACATCACACCAATCTTGGCGCCCAACTGGCAGATCAAGCCATTCCTTTCCTTCGCGCACCTTCGCGTCCTTCGCGGTTTAAATGTTTTAAAAAGCTAAAATCAAAATCCCCGTATCCCCAACAGCTCCTTAATTTCGGAATAATCGAACACCGGCCCGTTGCGGCAGACGAATTTGCCGCCGAACTGGCAATGGCCGCAATGCCCCAGCGCGCAATGCATATTGCGCTCGGTGCTGAAATAAATCCGGTCTTCACCTAAGCCGTGCTGCAACAGAATTTTCGCCGCGGCGATCATCATGCCCTCCGGCCCGCACATCATGGCCACGCTGCTATCCGGCGCGACATGCGCTTGCGTGATCAATTCCGTCACCGGCCCCACATGCCACGGCCAAGGGCCGGCGCTGGCATTGGCGGCGATCAGCACTGTGGTATCGGGTGCGCGCGCCCAGTCTTCGTACTGCAGGCGATAGATCAAGTCCGCGCTGTGTTTTACGCCTTGAATGATCGTGAGCTTGCCATAGTCGGCGCGGCGGCGCATCACATAGCGAATCACCGACACCACCGGCGCGCAGCCCAGGCCGCCGGTCACGATCAGCACGTTTTTTCCAACCGCTGCCGCCAGCGGCCAGCCGCGACCATAGGGGCCACGAATACCGACACGGTCGCCGGGCGCAAGCTTGGCCAAGCCTTCGGTGACGCGGCCCACAACGCGGATAGTGTGGTCGAACATCGTTTCCTCTTCGGGGTCGGAGACGATGGAAATCGCCACCTCGCCCACGCCGTACAAATACAGCATATTGAATTGCCCCGGCTGGAAGCGGTATTGGCGCTGCATTGCCGCATCCTCGAATGCCAGGCGCAACGTGAATATCGTCGGCGCATCCTGGCGCCGTTCGACGATGCGCGCGACATGCGGCAGATAGGGGTTAGTGTGCATTGTAAAAACCGCGACGTAGTTGGGGCCCCTGCGAGCCGCCGAGTAGCGCAGCCGGGCCGGGGGCAGTCGGCGAGCACTGTCTGAGCGCGTGGCCGCGCAGCGGATCGCGCGAGTTGCGCAGCCGCCCGGCTTGGCGAGCAACGCAGGGAAGCCCCCATAATGGGGGCCGGCGAACGGGGTGCCTTTTTCTTTGGTTACATTTCTTTTGGGCAAGCAAAAGAAAGTAACCGCCGCGCCGGGGCGCACCCGGCCCAAAATCAATTCGCGCATAGCGCGGCTCATGACTAATCCTTATGAGATTCTCGTCACTCATCATGCCCAGTCTCCCCGGTGATGGCGTGCGCCTCTTCGGTCAGGTCGATGCCGACCGGACACCAGGCGATGCAACGTCCGCAGCCGACGCAACCGCTGCGCCCGAACTGCTCATGCCAACTGCCCAGCTTGTGCGTGAGCCATTGCCGATAACGATGCTTGGTTTCGGGGCGCACTTGAAAGCCGTGGATGTAGCCATGGCCGGCGCTGAAACAAGAATCCCATTCACGTTGATGCAGCGTTTCCTTGCCGTTCAGGGCGGTCACCTCGCTCTCGGCGTGACAGAAACAGGTGGGGCAAACCAGGGTGCAATTACCGCAACTCAAACAACGCGCGGCGACATCGTCCCAGCGCGGATGATCCAAATTCGCAAACAGTAGATCGCGCAAATTGCGACTGGGCAGCGTACGCGTTTGGCTTTGCGCTGCCGCCTCTACCTGCGTTTGCGCGGCTTGTATCTGCTGTGCGCTGGCCACTGTTAGCGGCAGCAGTGCGGCGATACCGCGCCCCGCTGCGCTGCCAACCTCGAGTACGAATCCCTCCTCCAACTCGCTCAAGGCCAGATCGAACCCCGCACCGGCGCGCGGCCCATCGCCGGTGGAAGCGCAAAAGCAAGTCGCTGCGGCATGGCTGCAGTGCACCGCAATCAACAGCATCTCCGTACCGCGCGCCGCGTAATAGGGATCGACAAAAGGTCCGCCGAGGAACACGCGATCTTGCAAGGCCAGCGCGGAAAGATCGCAAGCGCGCACGCCGATAAAAGCCAAAGGCCGAACATCCGGCTCAACGGCTTCGACGCGGAATCCATCGTCGGTTTGGATTGCGCGCCACAGCGGCTCCTGCGCGGCGAACAAATGCGGCTTAATTGCCTGCGGCCCATTGGCCCAGGCGAAGCAACGTACATTGTCGCTGTGCGTTAAGCGATAACTACTCGGTTCCTGCGCATCGCGCCAACCCTGCGGCAAGTCATTAACCTGGGCGAGATCGGCATACACGATCGCACCATCACGGACTTGCGGGCCGATGACACGGTAACCGCGCGCCGCCAAGGCATCGATCATGGATTGCAAAGCGCTGCGCGCTAGGAATTGGGCTGGAGCTTGCATCGTTCCAATTCTAAGAAAAATCGGTTAACCGCAAGGACGCGGAGGACGCATTGGAAAAACAAGAACTCGTCCTTTGCGCTGAATCGCTCGCTGCTTGGGCAAAATCTCCCCTGTCCCCTCCTTGCCAAGGAGGGGAACCTGCTACGAACAGCATTAGCAGGTTCCTCCCTTTGTCAAAGGGAGGGCAGGAGGGATTTGTAGGTGCGTCATATAGTTTGGTAATTCTCAATAAACGTCGGCATTACTCCGCGTCCTCTGCAGTGAATCGCCTTTTAAACTTTATTGTTTATTCATTTCGCCTGTCTTGATTGTGGCACACGAATACAAAGATTCCACAATCTGCCCCAAAGCAATTCCGCCATCGTTGCACGGCGCCTGCTCTGGTAAATGCGCAATGAAGCCAGCGGCCTTGAGTTGCGTCAGCGCCAGCTCGCTCAACAACTTGTTTTGAAATACACCTCCGGTCAAGCCTACGGCATCGAATGGCTGACGTGCGTGTATCCAACGCGCCTGCTCCACGATCAAGCGCGCCAGGCTGAGATGAAATTGCAGCGCGCGCTGCGCGACGGAAATATCGTTTCTCATGAGTGCGTGTATCAACGGCGCCCAATCGGCTATGAGCAAACCCGCTGCATCTTCGTGTAAGGGCATCATCAGCGCTTCCGCTGCGCCAGCGGCGACCGCTTCCAGGTACATCGGCCCTTGCCCCTCAAAACTCGCTTTATCAATCAAACCAAGCAAACTTGCCGCGCCGTCGAACAAACGCCCAACTGCGCTGGTTTGTGGCGCATTAAGACCTTTATCCCAGGCGCTTTTCAGTAGTTCCGCATCACTACGCCAGTCCAAACCCAGCTCCCAACACAAAGCCGTTGCTGAGCGCCACGACTCGCGTCCCGCACGTTCACCGCCAGGCAAGCGAAATGGCCGCAGGCTGGCCACGCGCCGCCATGCGCCGGGCCGACCGTGCAAGGTTTCGCCGCCCCACAAGCTGCCGTCCTCGCCCAAACCCGCGCCATCCCAGGTGAAAGTCAGCCAGGTTTTATCCGCACCCTGCTCCAAGGCCAAAGCCGACGCATGCGCGTGGTGGTGCCACACGCGATGCAGCGGCAAGCCCAGCCGCAAACCTAGCCGCGCCGCCCAGCGACTGCTGGCATAGTGCGCATGCGCATCGCAGGCGATGGCTTGCGCGCGGACGTCATACAAGCGCTGCAAATCCGCGATCACCTGCTCGAACACCGCCAAGCCGCGCGGCGCATCCAGGTCGCCGATGTGCGGCGACAAAATGGCACGCTTGCCCCAGCCGATGGCGATGGTGTTTTTCATGTGCCCGCCCACCGCCAACAAGGGCTGCGCCAAAGCGCGCGGCAAGTCGAATTCCAGCGGCGCACTGCCGCGCCCGGCGCGCAGCAGGCGCAACTTGCCAGCGATGACGCGCACCACGCTATCGTCTGCCGGGCGCGCAATCGGCCGATTGTGGTGCAGAAAAAATTGCGTCACATGACCCAGGCGCTGTTCCACTTCGTCACGATCAATCAATACCGGCTCGCCGCTGATATTGGCGGAAGTCGCTACCACCGCTTTTCCCAAGCCATCGAGCAATAAGTGGTGCAACGGGCTATACGGCAGCATCACGCCGATTTCATTCAGGTTTGGCGCAATGACGTTGGGCAAAGTGCAGTCCGCACGCTTGGGCGCTAGGACAATCGGTCGCGCCGGATCCGTCAGCGCTGTTTGTGTTACCGCATCAATATGCAATTCCTGACGAACAAACTCCAAGCCATCATCACCCCGCCAGGGAAACATCACGGCCAAGGGCTTATGCGGGCGCGGCTTGTTGGCGCGCAAGCGGGCAATCGCGGCTGCATGCGTGGCATCGCACAGCAAATGATAACCACCAATTCCTTTCACCGCGACGATCTCGCCGCGCTGTAAGGCAGCGATACAAGCATCCAATGCGGCATCGCCTTGCACATCGGAATTGGGTGAGACAAAGCGCAGTTGCGGCCCGCACGTCGGACAGGCCACCGGCTCGGCATGAAAGCGGCGATCAGCCGGATTGTCGTATTCCGCTTGGCACGCAGCACACAAGGTAAACGGTGCCATGGTGGTGTTCGGACGATCGTAGGGTAAACGCGTGATCAGCGTGTAGCGCGGGCCGCATTGGGTACAGTTGATGAAGGGATAGCGATAGCGCCGGTCGTGCGGATCTTGCAGCTCGCGCCGACAGTCATCGCACATGAAATAATCCGGCGGCACATGGATATCCGCCTCTGCGTTGGCGCTGCTTGCGGCAATCACGAATTGTTGTAAACCACACAGCGCAATCCGCTCTTGCGACAAAATCTGCGGCCGCGCCAACGGCGGCGCTTCGGCAATCAGTGCCGCAGCAAAGGCATCGAGCGCACTGGAACAGCCTTCGGCTTCGATCAACACTTGGCCTGCCAAATTTTGCACTTGGCCCGCAAGCCCCAAGCGTTGCGCCAGTCGGAACACAAATGGCCGGAAACCCACGCCCTGCACCCGCCCCGCCACACGCCAGCGGCGCGCTTGCAGCGCCGTCTCCCGAACCGCTTGTGGGTCGTTCGCAGTCATTAAACCAACTTACAGGGGGGTTGTTTAAAATTCAAGCGCTAAAAATCCATTATCCATAGGCCTTCCCTAGCATTCCCACGGCGTAATTAGGGGAATCTGGCCGCTAAAGAAATTCTGGCAAGTACCGTTAGAAGCCTTAGATACCCAATAAAGCGGGATATTCCGGTTCTGAAAGGGCTGCGCAGAATGCGAATGTCTCAAAGCGTCCAAAAATGAAAAAGAAAGCCATGTCATGCATTTCAAACGCAATTTGCACAATGTAGATCGCCTGGTGCGGCTCGTCATTGGCCTGGGCTGCCTCTATATTGGATTCATCGATACCAGCATTATTGGCAACGAAATTGTCTCGACGATCGTGGGCATTTTCGGCATCGTCAACCTATTTGCCGCGGCATTTTCCTATTGCCCGGTCTATGGATTAACCGGGATCAGTACTTACCGTTGCAAAGATGGGACAGATGCCTGATGTCCCTGAGGATCAAGCTATTTCTGGGAATCTTGCTGTTCTTCGCCTCGACCCTGTCCTTTTTCGGTTACATGGCGTACGACTCAGCCGTCCAATCCGGAACGGCGCGCGAGTTGGCGCTGTTGCAGGATTTATCCGGCAGCTTGAGCCGCGACCTGCATACGGATATCGGCGACCATCCCAGCGAAGCCGACATTGAACGCTGGCTGACCGAATTCAACAGCTTGCACTTGGCGATCCTGATCACTTCCGGCAACCGCCAATGGCTATCCGATGCAGCACGCAATGAGTTGCCGTCTGTAATAAGACAACAAATCCTGACTTCCACCAAGTCCGGAAGCGCCTCCGTGGAGCAGCTCTCTTTTGTCTGGGACACCTCCCCGGTTGCCGGCACGCCTTATACCCTGAGCGTTATCCATCGTACCAACACGCATGAAGTGCGTACATTTTTTAAGCGCCTGGAATTGCAGTTGATTTTATCCGCGCTGATTGTGGTTTGGGTGGCCATCTGGGGTACGCAGTTGATTGCCTCGCTGCTCGAAAAGCTGAATAGCCAAAAGGACAAATTGCAGCATCAAGCCATGCACGATGCGCTCACCAACCTGCCCAACCGTGCGGTCATGCTGGATAGGCTGCAAGTAGCGATGCACGATGCCGATCGCAGCAAATCCGAACTGGCGCTGCTGTTCATCGATCTCAATCGCTTTAAGGAAATTAACGACACCCTCGGCCACCACTACGGCGACCTGCTGTTGATCGAGATTTCCAGAAGATTAGCCAGCGGCATCCGTAAAACCGATACGGTGGCTCGCCTCGGCGGCGATGAATTCGCTGTGATTCTGGGTCACATTAGTGACGAAGACGCCACTGCAATGGCGGCGAAATTGACCAACATGATTGGGCAGGCGATTGAAATAAACGGCAACAAGCTCTTCGTATCCGGCAGCATAGGCATCGCTCGCTACCCGACGCATGCCCAGGATGCCAACACGCTGGTGCAATATGCCGACGTCGCCATGTATGCCGCCAAGCGATCCGGTATCGACTTTATTATCTACGACGCGAAACTTGACGAATACAGCCGGGAAAAGTTGATCCTCAGCAACGATTTGCGCGATGCGATCAAGCTCGGCCAATTGAGCGTGTATTACCAGCCAAAAATTGATATCAAAACCGGTGCCGTTATCGGCGGGGAAGCCCTGCTGCGCTGGAAACATGCCACGCTCGGTTTTATTTCTCCCGACCGCTTCATTCCCTTGGCGGAACAAAGCGGCTTGATCCGCCCCCTCACTGAATTCGTTCTGGAAACGGCGATGCCGGACTTGCAGAAATTGTTGCGGGAAGGGCATGACATGAGCTTTGCCATCAATCTATCCGCCGTCAGCCTGCAGGATCCGGAATTGGCCAATATGCTGCTGAATGCCGTTAAGAAATCGCACATTCCGCCGTCTCGCGTCGTGCTTGAAATCACCGAAACCGCGGTCATGGATAAGTCGATCCAGACCAGGGAAGTGCTGCAGGCACTGGATGGCCTGGGATTCCACATCTCCATGGATGACTTCGGCACAGGGCATTCCTCACTCGTCAACCTGCGCCTGTTGCCGCTACAGGAAATCAAGGTGGATCGCTCATTTGTGATGAATATGCAGCGCAACGAGGACGATGCAACCATCGTGCGCACGATTGTCAACCTGGGGCATTCGCTCGGCAAGAAAGTCGTCGCGGAGGGCGTGGAAAGCGAAGCGATCCTGCAAACATTAACCAGCTTCGGCTGCGACATTGCCCAAGGCTATTATTTCAGCAAGCCTATTCCCTTCGACACCTTCAAGCTCTGGCTTGACGCCAATAGCGGCGCGCAAAAAACCGCACGTTTACCCTCTGCCGAACCTGTCATTCAGGAAACCTCGGTTTTACTATCGCAACTAGCGAAGTAATCCACCGAAAACCCAGCAGCTTGGGCTAAGCCGCAAAAAAACCTTGGCCCAACAAATCTTTCATGTCGTTTGATAGTACCCGGCGGGCGATATCGTCTATTCTGACTTTTGTTTGACCTGCTACAAGCAACCAACACCTTCAATCATCGAGACAGCTCATGAGCCAACTATTCTCCCCCATCGCCCTCGGCAAGATTGCCTTGCGCAACCGCATCGTTATCGCGCCCATGTGCCAATATTCCGCCGAGCAGGGCCAAGCAACGGATTGGCATCTGATACACCTGGGGCATTTGGCTTTATCCGGCGCCGGGCTGTTGTTCATCGAGGCAACGGCAGTGACGCCCGATGGCCGCATTTCTCCCGCCGACCTGGGTTTATGGTCGGACCAAACGGAAGCCGCACTAGCGCGCGTCTTGCAATCGATTCGGCAGCACTCCGCCATACCTATCGCCATCCAGTTGGCGCATGCCGGACGCAAGGCATCCACCCAGGTACCGTGGCAAAGCGGGCAATTTATCGCGCCAGAACATGGCGGCTGGCAGACCATCGCACCCTCTGCCCTGCCCTTTGATGCGGACAGTGGTGCGCCGCTCGCGCTGGATGACGCTGGACTGCAACGCATCCGCGACAATTTCGTATCCGCCGCGCAACGCGCACAGCGGCTCGGCATCGAGGTCATCGAACTGCACGCGGCGCACGGCTATTTGCTGCATCAATTCCTGTCGCCTTTGTCGAATGCCCGAACGGATCGGTATGGCGGCACGCTGGAGAACCGCATGCGCTTCCCGCTCGAAGTGTTCGAGGCGATACGCAGCGCCGTGCCAGGCGACACGCCGGTGGGTATCCGGATTTCCGCCACGGACTGGGTGGATGGCGGCTGGAACATCGAGCAGAGCGTCGTGTTCGCCAAGGAATTGCAGCGTCGGGGATGCGCCTTCATCGATGTATCGAGCGGCGGACTGTCGCCCTTGCAGCAAATCCCAGTGCAAGCCGGCTATCAAGTACCTTTCGCCGAAAGAGTCCGGCGCGACAGCGGCATGCCGACCATCGCGGTGGGACTGATTACCGAGCCGGATCAGGCAGAAACAATAATCGCCTCGGGACAAGCCGACATGGTGGCGCTGGCCCGCGGCATGCTGTACGACCCGCGCTGGCCGTGGCATGCGGCGGCGCAGCTGGGCGCCCAAGTCGACGCGCCGAAACAATATTGGCGCTCGCAGCCACGCGAGTTCAAAAATTTATTCAAGCCATGAACCGCATCACTCCGCGCGCAGCTTGAGTATTGCGTCCCAGCGCGGCTGCGATCCGATGCGTTGCGCCAAATATTCGACCAATACCCTAACCCGGTGCGGCACATAGCGGTTGCTCGGAAAAATCGCGTAGATACCCAGCTCCGGCGTCGGAAATTTGCGCAAAAGAATTTCCAGCTTGCGTTCACGCACCGCTTCTTCGGCGATGAAAGTTGGTGCCTTGGTAATGCCGAGGCCTTGTATCGCGGCGGCGAGCAAGGCATCGCCGCTGTTGGCATCGAGCTTGCCGCCAATGGGGAACCACTGTGTTTCGCCGTCGATGACGAAGGACCAACTGGAGCGCGCGGCGAGCAAATAGCCGAAGCACTCGTGCTGGATGAGATCCCGGGGGTGCTTGGGCCGGCCATGCAGCTTTAAATACGCCGGCGCGGCGACGACCACACTCTGACTGCTGCCGATCTTGCGCGCCACGTCGCCTGGATCGAGCCGATCCGCAATGCGAATCGCCAAATCGAAACCACCTTCGATAAGATTGCTGCGGCGGTCGCTGAATTCCAGCTCAATCGATATCTCCGGATTGGCTTTCATAAAATCGCCGAACATCGGCATCAATTGGCGAATGCCGAAGGAGAACGGCAAGGTGATGCGAAGGTGGCCGCGCGGCGCTTGGCTGTCCTCAGTTAAGCCTCCTTCGGCGGCGTCCACCAGGCTCAAAATTTCGCGGCATTTTTCCAGATAAGTCGCGCCGGCGGATGTGAGGCTCAGGCGCCGCGTGCTGCGCGCCAGCAGCTTCGTTCCCAAGTGCGCTTCCAGCCCCGCCACCTGTCGCGTCACCACCGAGCGCGCCACATGCATCTGTTGCGCCACGGCAGCGAAGCTGCCGAGTTCGGCGACCCGTACAAAGAGTTGCATGCTATCGAGCCTATCCATCAATCTCTCCGATCTATTGTTGCATATTTTGCAATAATGATTTCTCAATTGTAGGCTATTTTTCGTACAAGTTCTTGCGTACAGTGCAGCCATCGACCAACCGCAACCACATGGAGTTTGCTTATGCGTCATCCCGCAAGCTATACCCGCACCGCCATCGGCCTGCATTGGCTAGTGGCAATTGCGATTGTCACAACCTTCAGCGTGGGTTTGTACATGAGCGACCTGCCCTTGTCGCCCGACAAACTGAAGATTTATTCCTGGCACAAATGGGCCGGCGTGACAATTTTTCTGTTAGTGGCGTTTCGCCTCATGTGGCGCTTGACGCATCTTCCGCCGGCGCTGCCCGTGGGCATGCCCGCTTGGCAGCACACCGCGGCCGAAGCCGCACACTGGCTGCTGTATGCGTTGATGATCGCCGTGCCGCTGTCCGGCTGGCTGATGAGCTCGGCCAAAGGTTTCCAGACGGTGTATTTCGGCGTGCTGCCGCTGCCCGATCTACTGGCGAAGAACAAGGAGCTGGGCAAGACGCTCGAGACGGTGCATCAGGCGCTGAATTTCACCATGGCCGGTTTGGTGCTGGCGCATGCGGGCGCCGCGCTCAAGCACCACTTCATCGATCGCGACGCGGTGCTGGCGCGCATGCTGCCTTTTCTTAAAAAAGCTTAAAAATTTATCAAAAACGTAGCGTAGTAGTTTTTCTACAAATTGTTAGGAGAATTGCCATGAACACACTTTTAAAATCTGCTCTCCTGCTCGCGCTGCTGACCGGTGCGGCGCACGCCGTCGAATACAATACCCTGCGCCCCGAGCAAAGCCGCATGACTTTCGTCTACAAGCAAATGAATGTGCCGCTCGAAGGCAGCTTCAAGCGCTTCAACGGCCAAATCATTTTCGATCCGGCGAAACCGACGTTGGCCAAAGCCATGATCGAGATCGATCTCGCCAGCATCGACGCCGGCTCCGACGAAGCCAATGACGAGGTCGCGGGCAAGCTCTGGTTCAACACCAAACAGTTTCCCAGCGCGCGCTTCGTGTCCACATCGATCAAGTCACTGGGCAACAACCGCTTCGAAGTGGCGGGCAAGATGAGCATCAAGGGCAGGACGCACGATGCCAGCACGCCGGCCACGTTTCATCCGGAAGGCGCGAACGGCGTATTCGAAGGCAGCTTCGTGTTGAAGCGCGCCGACTACGGCCTCGGCGAAGGCATGTGGGCCGACTTCGGCACCGTGGCCAATGAAGTGCAAATCAAGTTCCGGCTGGTGGCGTCCAGCGCCGCCGGCAAGAAGTAGTTACCCCCACTTTTTTTCACACAGGAGAATCACCATGAAAAAACTCGCGATTGCCCTTGCTCTTGCTGCACTCACCACCAGCGCGTTTGCCGCGCCGGATACCTACGACATCGATCCGGCGCACACCGCGCCGCGTTTCGAATACAGCCACTTCGGCTACTCCATGCAGATCCACAGCTTCGACAAGACCAGCGGCAAGATCGTGTACGACCCCGCCGCCAAGACCGGATCGGTGGATATCACCATCGACGCTAAATCGGTGAACACCGGCTACGCCTTGTTGAACGAGCACATCCAGGGCGAGGATTTTTTCGATACCGCGAAATACCCGACCATCACCTTCAAATCGACCTCCGTGAAATTCAAGGGCGATAAGCCGGTGGAAGTCATGGGCAATCTCACGGTGAAAGGCATCACCAAACCGGTGACCCTGACCCTCACCTCGTTCCAAGCGAAGCCGCATCCGATGATGAAGAAAGACGCGATTGGCGCCAATGCCGTGACGAAGATCAAGCGCTCGGAATTCAATATGGGCAAATACGCGCCGAATGTTTCCGATGACGTCACCCTCAGCATCGCCGTCGAAGCGGTGAAGGAATAAGGAAGCGCAATGTCCGCGCGCATGCCCGTCGTGTTCGTGTCCCACGGCGCTCCGGATGCCTTGTTGAAGGCGCCGGACGCCGTGGACTGCTGGCGCGACATCGGCCGGCAGCTTCCCGCGCCGTCCGCGATTCTGGTGGTGTCGGCGCATTGGGAAGCACGCCAGCCTACGGCCAGCCTATCCGGTGCGCCGGAAACCATTCACGACTTCTCCGGTTTCGCACCGGCGCTGCAGCGCATGCAATATCCCGCGCCGGGTGCGCCGGCGCTGGCGGAGCGCGCCGTGTCCTTGCTCTCCGCTGCGGGCATCGCGGCGGATCTGCATCCGAGCCGTGGGCTGGATCACGGCGCTTGGGTGCCGCTGACGGCGATGTTTCCGCAGGCCAATGTGCCGGTCACCCAACTCTCGCTCATTCGCAACGGCAGCGTGGCGCAACATTTCGCGCTGGGTCAGGCGCTCGCACCCTTGCGCGAGGAAGGCGTGCTGATCCTCGCTTCCGGCGCGATCACGCATAACTTCGGCTGGCTGGATTGGCAGGCGCAAAGCGAGCAAGCGCCACTGCCGCAAGCCGCGGTGTTTGCCGATTGGGTGGCCGAGCGCTTGGCTGCGCAAGATGTCGCAGCGCTGCTGGCCTATCGCGCGCTGCCGCACGGCGCGGAGCCGCATCCCACAGAAGATCATTTTCTGCCGCTGTTCGTGGCCCTTGGCGCGGCGAGCGGCGATACGCCCACGCGCTTACGCCCGCACTTTAGCTATGCCGCCCTAGCCATGGATGCTTATGTCTGGCAAGGTACCGCAGGCGCTTCAATGGCGTAGCCGTTGAAGCGGGGAAAATCCTTCGTATTGCATAGCGCTTAGCGCTGAATAAACATGGCTATCGACAACGCTCACAGCATACCTGCATCCCCTTGGACACCGCTGCGCCACCGCATATTCCGCATGCTGTGGATTGCCTCGATCTTCTCCAACATCGGCTCGTGGATGCACGAAGTCGGCGCCGGCTGGATGATGACCTCGCTGGCGCCCAGCCCCTTGATGGTGGCGCTGGTGCAGGCAGCCACGACGGCCCCGATATTTTTGCTGGCGCTGCCGGCGGGTGCGCTGGCCGACATCATCGACCGACGGCGTTACCTGATCGCAACGCAAGTGTGGATGATGCTCGTGGCGGCGGTGCTGGGCGTGCTGACGCTGGCTGGATGGACCACGGCGCCGGTACTGCTGGTGATGACGTTTGCGCTCGGCATCGGCACCGCCATGATGATGCCGGCGTGGGGTGCGATCACGCCGGAGCTGGTGCCGCGCGCCGAATTGCATGCCGCCATCGGTCTCAACACCATCGGCATGAACCTGGCGCGTGCTGTCGGCCCCGCGCTGGCCGGCTTGATCGTGGCCGCAACCGGGCCGGGCATGGTGTTCATCGTCAATGCGGTCTCCTTTCTCTCCACCATCGCCGCGCTGTATAGCTGGAAGCGCTCGCCCAAGGAAAGCGAGCTGCCGGCGGAGCGCCTAGCCGGCGCGGTGCGCGCCGGCTTGCGTTTTGCGCGGCATGCGCCGGAACTGCGCGCGGTGCTGATTCGCGGCGTCGGATTTTTTGTGTTCGCCAGCGCACCGTGGGCCTTGTTGCCGCTGATCGTGCGGCAAGAATTGCAAAGCGGTCCCGGCACCTACGGACTGTTCCTGGCGTGCTTGGGGATCGGCGCTATCGGCGGCGCCCTGATGCTGCCGAAAGCGCGCAACCGCCTATCGCGGGATGGACTCGTGGCCGGTTCAACGCTGCTGTACGTGTTGGCCATGCTGGCGCTGGCCCACAGCGGCAATGTATATGCGGCCGGCGTAGCGATGTTTCTCATGGGCATGGCCTGGATCAGCGTCGTATCGTCCTTGATGACGGCGACGCAAACCGCCCTGCCGGGATGGGTGCGAGCGCGCGGCCTGGCGCTGTTCTGGGTCGTATTCACCGGCGGCATGGCCGCGGGCAGCGTGCTGTGGGGACAAGTCGCGTCCTGGGTTGGCATACCGCAGGCGCTGACGGCAGCGGCTGTCGGCGCACTGATCGGCATCGTTGCGACACGCAAATATAAAATTGGTCTGCACGATGTCGCCGACCTTTCGCCCTCCATGCACTGGCCCACGCCAATGTCGGGCGAGGAACTACTGGATCGCGGGCCGGTGATGGTCACCGTGGAATATCAAATCGACCCGGCGCACGTCGACGAATTTGCCCAAGCCATGTGCCAAATGCGCCGCATCCGCCGGCGCGACGGCGCCTTCATGTGGGAGCTGTTCAACGATGTCGAAGTCCCCGGCCGCGTGATGGAATGCTTCATGGTCGAATCGTGGATCGAACACTTGCGCCAGCACGAGCGCGTCACCATTGCCGATCGTGACGTCAGCGAAAAGGTGCGGCGGTTTCATGTCGGGACTGAGCCGCCCAAGGTGGCGCACTTTGTCGCGGTTAATCGGTAGGTTGTGATTAAAACAAATACAGAGAGCTAGCTAAAGTTCAAGCGCTTTTGTTTGAGCGTCTCTTACTCGGCCTTTGCAGGCGTTCGTGGGAAAGCACTGCTATTCTGCCTATGTCTGCTTTGGGGTTATCTACAGGCGCACGTGCTACCGTTAATAGCAGTCCGAAAGATAGTGAACTTCAGTCTTCCTCGGTGAAATTACTGCAAGAGCTTCTATACAGCTTGAACGCTTGGGCTCAGGCCCGGTGGCGCATTAGTGACGAAGTCACCTGGAAACCATCGTTAGACGAGTCGGTTAAGCCGATGCCACATAATGTCATCGTACTGTACAGGATGAATCGCATTCTGAAAATCGTCTTCAATGTGTTTTGCAACCAATTTTTGTAGGGCGTCATATTCAGACTTTCCCAATGCTTCAATCGTTTCAGCCTTGATATTCGCACTGGGATACTTTTTCTTCAGGTTTGTTAAGATCGGGGTGTCGACTGCTCCGTGAAGAACGGGCAACAACTTTGCCGCCAAATCGCAACTTGGCAGGTGGCAGTAGTAGACATAAACCTTCACGGCGATGTCAAAGACTTTGGCGGCATGGCCATATGAGGCTGCCTGGCTTTTCTTATTTTTCTTATTCTTTAACTTCTTTTCTGCCGTCGAAACGTTCTTTGTGAACCACTCACAGAATTCCAAGTGGATACTCTCAAAAGAGTCTTTGCCATCAAAGATCATGAACTTGCTAAACGAATTCTCCAGCCTCTGCACAATCTTTTTCTTTGTTCCTTTTTCAAATATGCGATTCATAGCAGTGAACGTGATAGCCATATCAATCACATTCTTAAATTTGATGACGGATATCTCGTCACTTAGATTCATGCAGTCTCCTCTGAGTCGCCATAATTGGTGAAGTATTTTGTTTCCGAAGTCCAGAGCTTTAGGCTGGTACCCCTTCCCCCACTCGGCTGATAGGCGTTTAATTGGCTATTTGCGCCTCCACATAATATTCACTCTTGTCTTTGTCATTCCATTTAACAGAATATTGAACCGTATCTTCACCTGCGGTGGTGACAAGGGTGCCTGTGCACGAGCGAATCTCGGTATCCTTGTTATATCCCTGCTCGTTAATACTCTTCACTGTGACATACTGAATGCCAGAAGCCTTTGCGATGGGGAGATCAGTTAACACCTTACCAACAAGCTGTGTTGCCTCTGCGCTATCACAGGATGGCAATCTTGAATCCATGGCCATACTAAAAGCGGCCAGTACCCACGCCCCTCCCACAATAGCCAACGCTGCTGTTTTAGCCCCGCGCCCACCCGCATCAACTGGGTGTTCCTTTGCTGTTGCGATCAGACTACCTCTCTTGATAAGGTAGGCTGGAAAACCAATAATCCAAAGCAACAAGGTCACTACTGCCCACGCTCCCGCCGACATATTAAACACCCCCTGCCCACCAGGAACCTTGCCAATTTTATTTTTTGTTGCATCCAGGTAAACCCAGATGGATATGACAACTATCAAAGTGACAATGATTGCATTCAACATTGCGCGCCTCCCTTTCCTATTGTTAAAAACTGCAAAACATACCCATAGAACGCCTGTGCATGCCTAACATAAAAATACTAGCATTTTTATGCTATCGGCAAGATTGCTAGGAACTTTAGCTCACTCACATCAGAATTGTGGTTAGCATTCTGGAGAAAACATTTCAGTCGGTGTAAAGTACATTCTGAAAATCATCACACCAATTCAGGTACCCCGAAAAGCAGACATTCCCGAATGGAGTGCTTTTACTAGCCTGCAATCGACCGCTTTGGCCGATGACCGGCCCGTCATGAAGATAACGTCAACCGTTGCTTCCTTGGCCTTTGCCTCATTCGACGCAACCAGGAGCTACTCGATTTGATCCTCCGCTATCGAATATTGCGTAGCCGCGCGCCAGCCCCGAAACTTCTATAGGCCATTCTTGAATGCCGATATCCAAACGAGTCGCAGGCTTGCGAGCAGTGCATAGCCAGTGCCAGGGCACTATTGCATTGGCAGGTACTATACAATCCGGCTACGCTCACTCAAGAGAAGCAATCCCCGCATGCGAAAAGAAGTCAACGCCATTCCCAAATACGCCGTCGTGGCGGCCGTGCAACTGCCGAACGTGAACGATGTCGAGTTCGAGTCATCGCTGGCCGAGCTGCGCGATCTGACCAAGACACTGGGTTACGAGATCACCGCCACCTTCACGCAGAAGCGCGCAAGCTTCGATTCGACGGCCTACCTGGGCGCCGGCAAGCGGGAGGAAATACGCGCTTTCGTGGGCAACGAACCCGCGCCCGCCGAGTTGGAAAGAACACTGTATGCCGCAGCCGACCCCAATGTCGGCAAGATCGAAGTCGTCTTCGTCGATCACGAAATATCGCCGTCGCAGGCGCGCAATCTCGAAATCGAGGTCGGCTGCGAGGTGATGGACCGCACCATGGTCATCCTCGAAATCTTTCACCGGCACGCCAGCTCCCGCGCCGCACGCGCGCAGGTGGAAATCGCGCGCCTCGGCTACATGGCGCCGCGCCTGCGCGAGGCGGCGAAGCTCGCGGGGCCGCAAGGACGGCAGCGCAGCGGTACCGGCGGCCGCGGCGCCGGCGAGTCGCACACCGAGCTGGACAAGCGCAAGATCCGCGACCGCATCGCCGAACTGCAATTGGAAATCGCCGCTATGGACGCCGAGCGCAAGACGCAGCGCGCGCGGCGGCAAGAGCGCCAGGCAATCGCCAACGTGGCGCTGGTCGGCTACACCAACGCGGGCAAGTCCACCCTGATGCGCGCCCTCACCGGCAGCGAGGTGCTGGTGGAAAACAAACTCTTTGCCACGCTCGACACCACCGTGCGCGCCCTGCAACCGGAGACCGTGCCGCGCGTGCTCGTCAGCGACACCGTCGGCTTCATCAAGAACTTGCCGCACGGACTCGTCGCGTCGTTCAAGTCCACGCTCGAAGAAGCGCTCGATGCTTCGCTGCTGCTCCACGTCATCGACGCGAGCGATCCCGGCTATGAACGGCAACGCGAAGTCACCGACGCCGTGCTCAAGGAGATCGGCGCAGAGGCCGTGCCGCGCCTCCGCGTCTTCAACAAGATCGACCACGTCGGCGACGCCGCGGCGCAAGCCGAACGCGCAGCGGCACTGCGCGCGCAGTATCCCGATTGCATCGTGATGAGCGCGCGCCACAGCGACGATGTGGCGAAATTGCGTGCGGCGATCGTCGCATTTTTCCAGCGCGATCGCATCGAGGCCGAGCTTTTCCTGCCCTGGTCGGCACAGCAAATGCGCGGGGAAATCTATGCGCGCTGCGAAGTGCTGGGGGAGCGCGCCGACGACGCAGGCGCGTTCTTGCGCATTCGCGGCGAGCGCGAGGTTGTGGAGAGCCTGTGCGCGCGGTTCGGCCAAGCGCAATGAATTTTGATTAGCCGAATCTTCTTGGGTACGCCGCCAATGCAAGAAATGCCTATTCCACGATGGCTTCGTCTGGCGGGTCACACAGAACCATCGGCTAAGCCGCTTCTACCGGCTCGCGCACCCCACCCGCCCACCAGATGCGGCACGCGCCTTCGTCCGACACCATGCACGGCCCGATGGGGTTGCGCGGGGTGCAGGCGCGGCCATACAGCTTGCATTCATTCGGATAGATTTTGCCCAGCACCACGCGCGCGCAATCGCAGCCGGGCGGCATTTCGCCGGCGCGCTTGCGGCTCGCATCGTCTTGGCTTGGAAATCGCAGCCGCGCGTCGTGTGCGGCAAATGCTGGATTCAGGAAAAAGCCGGAATTGGGAATAACGCCGATGCCGCGCCAGTTGGCGTCGGTAACCCGCATGGCTTGCTTAAGCTGCGCTTGCGCCGCCGGATTGCCTCCGGGCCGCGCCAGCTCGGGGTAGCAGTTATCGAGAAAGGGCTTGGCTTCGATCAATTGGCGCAGCGTGGAATACATTGCCGCCAATAGCGAGACGGGCGTAAAACCCGCTACCGCGGTCGGGATGCCATGCTGCTGCACCACGAAGCGCCATTCCTCCGGCCCCATGATGGTCGCGACATGGCCGGGCGCGACCAGGGCATCGAAGCCAGGCGTTTCCGACTCCAGCAGCAGCGCCACCGCCGGCCAGGTCAGCCGTCCCGAGAGCAAGACGGAGAGATTGTCGGGCACGCCTTCGAGCAGCATCGCCGCCACCGGCGCGCTGGTGGTTTCGAACCCGGCGGCGAAAAAAACCACCGCACGATCTGGATTTTCCTGCGCGAGCTTCACCGCCTCGCGCGGGCTGGCAATCGGCCGCACGTCGGCGCCCAGCGCCTTGGCTTGCTCCAGCGAGCGCACTTCGCCTTTCCCCACATTCACCGGCACACGCAACATGTCGCCGAAGGCGGCGAGGATAACTTTTTCCTGCAGCGCGAGTTGGATGGCCTGATACACATCTTCTTCCGGGCACACGCACACCGGGCAGCCCGGGCCGGGAATCAATTCGATGTTTTTCGGCAGCGCGCCACGCAAGCCCGCCATCGTGATCGAACGCTCATGCCCGCCGCACACGTTCATGATACGCACGCGCCGCTGCAGCGGCAGAGCGCGAATTTTGGCGAGCCAGTCTTGGGCGGTTAGGGGCATGGTCGGTTCAGCTTATTTAAAAATCCTTCACCACGGAGTACACAGAGGACACGGAGGAAAACCAAAAACAAAACTCGACTTTAACTCCGTGAACTCCGTGTACTCCGTGGTGCAACGCATTTCTGTTCAGGCATGCAATGCCACACCTTCCGGCTGCACCTTGGGCCGTGCCGTTGCGCCGCCTGCCAGGCGCGCACGCTGTTGCGCCAACTCATTGCGCAGCCAATGCAGCCAGGCTTCCATGCCCAAGCCCTTGCGCGCGGACAATTGCAGCACCGGTGCCGTGCTGGCGAGCTTGCGTACATAGGATTCGGCGCGCTCGGGATCGAAATCGTCCAGCACTTGCAACAGATCGCTCTTGGTGAGCAGCACGGCATCGGCGGCGCGGAACATCACCGGATATTTGGCTGGCTTATCGTCGCCCTCGGTGACGGAGAGCAGCGTCACGTTGCGATGCTGGCCGAGGTCGAAGCTGGCGGGGCATACGAGATTGCCGACGTTTTCGATAAACAAAATATCCAGGCCCGCCAGCGGAAAATGGTGCAGCGCATCGTGCACCATGTGCGCATCCAAGTGGCAGGCCGAGCCGGTGGTGATCTGGTGTGCCGGCACGCCCTTGGCGCGAATGCGTTCGGCATCGTTTTCGGTTTCCAGATCGCCCTCGATCACGCCGATGCGAAATTCGTTTTTCAGCGCGTCGATGCTGGCTTCCAGCAGCGCGGTCTTGCCCGAGCCGGGGGAAGACATGAAGTTGATCGCGAGCACTTGGTGCTGGTCGAAATGCCGGCGGTTGTGCGCGGCCTGATCGTCGTTCTTGGCGAGCAGGTTTTGCAATACCGAGACAGCGGTGACGCCGTTCACGGGTTTATACGCATGCGTCCGATTGCCGGGGGTGATATTGCAGCCGCAGGTATTGCACATCGGTTTCTCCTTAGTTTTACGCCGCGCCTTGTATCAATTCGACGCTCATCAACAGCATTTCATCGCCGCTCACCACCTGCGTGTGATAGTCGCCGCACTGCCCGCACAGTAAGCGGTTGGGACTGGCTTGCGTTTCCGCGCCGCAGGTTTGGCATTTCACTTTGAGCGGCGCTAAGTCGATCAACAGCACCGACCCCGCCGCCACGCTCCCGGCGCAGGCCATCGGGTAGGCGTCTTGCAGCAATTGCGGCTCCACGCCCGACAAGGGGCCGAGCCGCAGGTGCACCGACTTCACGCCCTGTGCCGCATGCTGCGCCGCGATTTGTTCGACTTGCGCGATCAGCGCCTGGCACACCGAAAGCTCATGCACCACCCGCCTCCGCCGCAAGCATTTCGTCGTACAGCTCCCACGCCGAGCGCGCCTCTTGCTCGCTCATTTTCTGGATGGCGTAACCCACGTGCACCATCACGAAATCGCCCGCGGCCAGCGGCTCGCCTTGCATCAGGAACAGGCTCACGTCGCGCTCCACGCCCTTGGCGGCGCAGCGCGCATTGAAGCCGTCGATGGCGGCGATCTGCATCGGGATGCCTAGGCACATTGGGAGGTGCTCATTTCAATTCGCATGGCAGAGGTTGATATTCGTCCGTACAGGTACTAATTTGAATCAATCCAGCGAACAATGCAATGGCGAACAATGCAATGAAGATTAATCCGGCCACGAGGCCATACCGGCTCAAACATCAATCACAAAACGGCAGGCACCTTTGGATGATAGTCAAAAAACCTTGATCCTGGGCATCGGCAACATCCTGTTGCGCGATGAAGGCGCGGGCATTCACGCGCTCAATCAGTTGCGCGGTTTGCTGGGGGAGCGCGACGATGTGGAACTTCTGGATGGCGGCACCTTGAGCTTCACCTTGGCCGGCGCCATTGCCGACGCCGATCGGCTGATCGTGATCGATGCAGCGCAGCTCGATGCCAAGCCGGGTACTTCGCAAGTCTTCGAAGGCGCGCACATGGATGCCTTTATCGGCGGCAATCGCAAGATGAGCGTGCATGAGGTGAGTTTGCTCGATCTGTTGGCGATAGCGCGTTTGACCGACCACTTGCCGCCGCAGCGCGCCTTGATCGGGATTCAGCCCGGCGAAATCGATTGGGGCGAAACGCCCTCCCCGGCGGTGGCGGCAACGCTGCCGCAAGTTTGCCAACAAGCGCTGCAACTGATCGAGGCCTGGCACGCATGAGCTTGGAAAATATCGCGATCAAACTGGTGGCCGACGACGCCTTCTCGGTCGGCAGCGTGACGGCCTTATTGTCTGAAATTGCCGCGCAGCTGGAAAAACTCATCGCCACGGGTGAGACCAGTCTGATCGACCTGAAAAGCCTGCCGTTCGCGCCGGGCGAATATGAGCAATTGCGCCAGGCCTTGGGCCAAGGCGAGGTGACGGCGCATATGGATGCGATCGGCCCATCCGAGATCGCCGAAACGCAATACCCGGGCGTGTGGTGGTTGACGCACTTCAACATCGAAGGCGATATTGTCGCCGACATGATCGAGATCGCACCCTTTCCGAATATTTTGCAAAGCCAGCCCGAGGATGTGCGCGCCGGATTGGAGCGCTTGCAGTCCATGCTCGCTCCACCCGCCGCCACGAATGATTGAGGTGACAATATGGCAGACCACGGCACATTAGAACAGCGGCTGGCGCAGCAAGGCATCAGCCGCCGCGCTTTTCTCAAATTTTGCACCGCGATGGCCTCGCTCATGGCCTTGCCGCCCGGCAGCGCAGCCGCGATCGCTGCGGCGCTGGCAAAAGCCAAGCGCCCTTCGGTGATCTGGCTGTCGTTTCAGGAATGCACCGGCTGCACCGAATCGCTCACGCGCTCGCATGCGCCGACGCTGGAGAGCTTGATTTTCGACATGATCTCGCTCGACTATCATCACACCCTGCAAGCGGCTTCCGGTTTTGCCGCGGAAAAATCGCGCACCGATGCCATGCAGGAATTTTACGGCAAGTATCTGTTGATCGTAGATGGCTCGATCCCCACCAAGGACGGCGGCATCTACTCCACCATCGCCGGCCGCACCAATCTCGACCTGCTGCAGGAAGCGGCCAAGGGCGCCGCCGCCATCATCGCGATCGGCACCTGCGCCTCGTTCGGCGGCATTCCAAAGGCGAATCCGAATCCCACCGGCGCGGTCGCGGTGTCGGACATCGTGAAGGACAAACCCATCATCAACATCTCCGGTTGCCCGCCGATCCCGGCCGTGATTACTGGCGTGCTGGCGCAATACCTCACCTTCGGCGGCTTGCCGGAACTCGACCATCTGGGTCGCCCCAAGGCCTTCTACGGCGAGACCATCCACGACCGCTGCTACCGGCGTCCGTTCTACGATCAAGGCAAGTTCGCCAAGACCTTCGACGACGCAGGCGCGCGCAACGGCTGGTGCCTGTTCGAACTCGGCTGCAAAGGCCCGACCACGCACAACGCTTGCGCCACCACCAAATGGAATGGCGGCACCAGCTTCCCGATTGAGTCGGGGCATGGCTGCCTCGGCTGTTCCGAGCCGGATTTTTGGGATGCCGGCGGCTTCTACCAAGCCTTGTCGATGCCGGCCACGCCGCTCACCTTCGCCACCGGCGCCGCGGTTGCCGGCGCCGCCATCGGTATCGGCGTCTCGCTTGCCAACCGCGCCAAAAAAAGCGCGGCGAAAAAAGCGCACCAAGCCGCCACCCTGGACGATCTGGAGAAATGACATGAACGAGATTCAGTTGCTCACCTGGGTGCGCGGTCCGGGATTGAATATCGCCATCGGCGTGTTTCTGCTGGGGACGATTTGGCGCTTGTTCGAGATTTATTCCCTCGGCCGCAAACAGGACATCGCCGCCGCCCGAGCGCGCGCCGGCGCCAGCGGCTGGCATACGATTTTTCGCCGCTCCCTGCCGGCGCCGGGCCTGATGCAGCGCTCGCCGATCAGCTATGTCGGCGGCTATATTTTCCATGTCGGCCTGGCCATTGTGGTATTCCTGTTCGCGCCGCACATCATGCTGGTGCAAGGCCTGACGGGCTTGTCGTGGCCGGGCTTGCCGTCGCCCGTGATCGACGGCGTCACGGTCATCACCCTGGCCGCGATGCTGGTGATGCTGTTCGATCGCATCAATCGACCGGTGAAGCGTTTTCTCTCGACCTTCGAGGATTACGCCACCTGGGCGCTCACCTTCCTGCCGCTGCTCACCGGCTACCTGGCGGTGAAACATCTGCTCCTGCCCTACACCGCCATGCTCGCCGTGCATATCTTGAGCGTGGAGCTGTTGCTGATCGTCTTGCCCTTCTGCAAATTATTTCATGCCGTCACCGTGTTCGGATCGCGCTGGTATAACGGCAACATCAACGGCCGGCGCGGCGTGCCGGTATGAGCGCGTCCCTGCAAAAAGGAATCGATGTACTGAAGGAGGTCATCGACGCGCCGGTCGCCAGTTTTTTCGCGAGCTGCGTGCACTGCGGGCTGTGCGCCGAGGCTTGTCTGTTCTACACCGAAACCGACGATCCGAAATACACGCCGATCCACAAGCTGGAGCCGCTGCGCCGGGTCTACTCTCGGGAATACACCTTGCTCGGACGCCTGGGCAAAATGCTCGGCCTGTCCAAGCCGGTCAGTGACGACGAACTCGAAGCCTGGAGCGAATTGGTCTACGACAGCTGCACTATGTGCGGCCGCTGTTCGCTGGTGTGCCCGGTGGGCAACGACATCGTGTACATGGTGCGCAAGTTGCGCGAGGGCATGGCGGTATCGGGCCATGCGCCGCAAGGCATACAAGAAGCGGTTAAACGCACCATCGAAATCGGCAGCCCGATGGGCGTGAAGTGGCCGGCGATCCAGCATGTGATCAAGGATCAAGAAGCAGAGACCGAGCTGAAGATTCCCATCGACCAGCCCGGCGTTGACGTGCTGGTGTTGATGTCCTCGATGGAGGTGATCAACTACCCGGAATACCTCGGCGCGCTGGCCAAGATATTCCACAAGTCGGGGGTGACTTGGACGCTGTCTTCGGAGGCGTCGGAGGCCACCAACGCCGGCATTCAGATCGGCGTCTCGGATCTGGCGCGCGAAATCGTCGCGCGCATCGTCAATGCGGCGGAAAAGCTTGGCGTAAAACGCGTGCTCTCGCCCGAATGCGGCCATGCCTATATGGCGATCCGCTGGGAAGGGCCGAACCTTATGGGACGGCCGTTCCCGTTCGAAGTGGTGCATGTGCTGGAGCTGCTGGACGAGTTGCGCCGCGCCGGCAAGCTCAAGATGAAGGACCAGTTCACCACGCCCGTCACCCTGCACGACCCATGCCAGATCGTGCGCCGCGGCGGCGTGCTGGACGCGCCTGAGCCTCTGTTGCGGCAAGTCGTCTCGGATTACCGCCCCATGCCCGACGGCAACAAATGGAATTGGTGCTGCGGCGGCGGTGGCGGCGCATCGTCGATCCAAGAGCCGGCAGCGGAAGCGCTGCGCTTCAAGGCGTTCCAGGTGAAGAAACGGCAAATCGAGGCCAGCGGCGTCAACACCATGGTCACCTTCTGCTCCAACTGCCGCATCGTGATGGAAGAGGCGGTTGATCATTATGAAATGAAAACGCAATTGCTGGGCTTGACCGAATTGCTTGCGGCACATTTGGAAGATTGACCCTGATGATCGAGAACAGCGCCCTCTCCCTCAGCCCCTCTCCCGCATGCGGGAGAGGGGAGCGCTTCGCCACGGCTGTTTCGCTATCGACGTTTTGGTTTTTGGGGCCCCTTGCTGCGCCGCCGAGTAGCGCAGACAGGCCGGGGGAAGTCGGCGAGCACTGTCTGAGCGCGCAGCGCGAGTTGCGCAGCCGCCCGGCTTGGCGAGCAACGCAGGGAACCCACGCAGTGGGCGGTGCAGGGGGTGCCCTTCTTTTTGGTTACATTTTTCTTGGGCAAGCAAGAAAAAGTAACTGCCCTGTCGGGTCAAGACCGACCCAAAATATGGGCGCGTAGCGCACAAAACCCGATCAAAGGAACAACCATGAACGCCCCCCAAACCGTCGTCGTCGATCCCATCACCCGCATCGAAGGCCATCTGCGCATCGAAGCCGAAGTCGATGCGGATAACCGCATCACCCATGCCTCCAGCGCCGGCACCATGGTGCGCGGCATCGAGATCATCCTGCGCGGCCGCGACCCGCGCGACGCCTGGGCCTTCGCGCAGCGCATTTGCGGCGTGTGCACCCTGGTGCACGGCATCGCCTCTGTGCGCGCGGTGGAAGACGCGCTGAAATACGAAGTCCCGGCCAACGCGCAATTGATCCGCAACCTGATGATCGCCGCGCAGTACGTGCACGACCATGTGATGCACTTCTATCACTTGCACGCCTTGGATTGGGTGGATGTGGTGTCGGCGCTGAAAGCCGATCCCAAGGCCACCTCGACGCTGGCGCAAACGGTCAGCCCGTCTTATCCCAAGTCCTCGCCCGGCTATTTCGCCGATGTGCAGAAGAAAGTCAAAACCTTTGTCGAAGGCGGCCAGCTGGGCATTTTCGCCAACGGCTATTGGGGCCATCCGGCCTACAAGCTGCCGCCGGAAGCGAATCTGATGGCGCTGGCGCATTACCTGGACGCCTTGGCCTGGCAGCGCGAGGTGGCGAAGCTGCACACGATTTTCGGCGGCAAGAATCCGCATCCGAATTTTTTGGTGGGCGGCGTGCCGTGCGCCATCAGCGTGCATCCGGAACAGGAAAAGAGCGCGCACACCGGCAGCGGCGAAGGCGCGACTTCGCTCAACGTGGTCGGCCTGCAAAACATCAAAAACATCATCGACCAGATGCGCACGTTCGTCGATCAAGTGTATGTGCCGGACACCCTGGCCATCGCTGGCTTCTACAAGGACTGGGGAGCGCAGGGCGAAGGCATCGGCAATTTCATGACCTATGGCGACTTCCCGGAAAAAGGCATGAGCGATCCCGCAACTTATCTCATCCCCTCCGGCGTGATTCTGAATCGCGATCTATCCACGATCCATCCAGTGGATTTACACGCCGAGGACCAGATTCAAGAATACGTAGCGCACTCCTGGTACAAATACAGCGTGGGCAAGGACAAGGGCTTGCATCCCTACCAAGGCGAAACCGAATTCGATTACACCGGCCCCAAGCCGCCTTACGAACATCTGGACACGGCCAAGGATTACTCCTGGCTCAAATCGCCGCGCTGGAAAGGCAAGCCGATGGAAGTCGGCCCCTTGGCGCGGGTATTGATGCTGTATGCCAAGGGCCATGCCCAGACCAAGGAACTGGTGGGCATGACGCTCAAGCAACTCGACATCCCGGTCGGCGCACTGTTTTCGACCCTGGGCCGCACCGCCGCGCGCACCCTGGAAACCAAGATCATCGCCGACGCGATGCAAGGCTGGTACGACCACTTGATCGCCAACATCAAGGCCGGCGATGTGAAGACCTTCAACGATAAACTGTGGGATCCGTCCACCTGGCCCAAGGTCTCGAAAGGCGCAGGCTTCACGGAAGCGCCGCGCGGCGCCTTGGCGCATTGGGTGGTGATCAAGGACGGCAAGATCGACAACTATCAAGCGGTGGTGCCCTCCACCTGGAATGCCGGCCCGCGCGATCCGCAAGGACAAGACGGCCCGTATGAAGCGGCGCTCAAGGGACACCGGCTGCACGACCCCAAGCAGCCGATCGAAATCCTGCGCACCATTCATAGCTTCGATCCCTGCATTGCTTGCGCGGTGCATGTGACCGATCCGAATGGCGAGGAGCTAGTGAAAGTGAAGATCAAATGAGCCTAGAAAAGCAGTTGAACCACGGAGTACACAGAGGACACGGAGTAATTCAAAAGCTTACCAAAGGTGCCACGGCGGCCCTGCATTTAAGCGGCGTCGGCATGGGCGTGGCGAGCCGCGCACGTTTCAAACAGGCCTTGGGCTGGGCAATCGCCCTATCCGGCGCATACCTGCTCGGCTAGGAGCGATTGGTTTACACTGCAAACTTTGCCCCATTTAAGAAATCATGAGCAAAGCCTTCACTAAAGAACAAGACGACGATCTCCCGGACGATCTCAGGGAAGAACTCGAGATCGAAGACAATACCCCCAAGGGCACCAAGAACTACATCACGCCCGCCGGCTTTGCACGCTTACACGCTGAGTTCGATGACTTGATGAAAGTGCAAAGACCGGAGACGGTAAAAATCGTCTCCTGGGCTGCGGCGCTCGGCGATCGGTCGGAAAACGCGGATTACCTCTACGGCAAAAAACGCTTGCGCGAAATCGATAAGCGCATCCGTTTTCTCACCAAGCGTATCGGCTCCGCCCAAGTCGTCGACCCGACCGAGCAGCCGCATGAAAAAATCTATTTTGGCGCGACCGTCGTGGTCAGCGATCAAGACGGCAAGGATCACACCTACACCATCGTCGGCATGGATGAAATCGATTTGGCGCGCGGCCATATCAGTTGGATTTCGCCGCTAGCCAAAGCTCTCCTGGGCAAGCAAGAAGGCGATAGCATCGTCGTGCACACCCCTGCGGGAGCGCAGGAATTGGATATCATTGAAGTACGCTACGAGAATCTGGATTAACCGTAGGGGCGAGGCATGCCTCGCCCGGCATCGACTGCGGGTCTACAAGCTGTTTAATATATCAACTTCACCCGAACGCCGTCTTTGATGTTCGGTCCGGGCGATAAGATCACCCGGTCGTTTTCCTTTAATCCACTTTCAATGACTAAAGTATCGGCGTCGCGCGCGCTCAACGTGATGGCCCGTTTGCGCGCCCTGCCGTTTTCAATCAGAAAAACCGCCGTTGGCTGACTGTTGGCGATCAGTGCCTGAGCCGGAATTTTCAACACATTATCGATGGTAGCGATGGTGATGCGCGCACTTAGCGGATGATTGTTTCCCAGCTTGCGCCATTGTGCCGGTCGGTCGGTAAATTCGATCGCGACACGCGCCTTGCCGGGCGCCGCCACTTCGCCGCTGCTTGCAGGTGGTTGAATGATTTCAACGCGCCGCACGCGCCCAGTGAGCGCATCTGCACGGGCTGGTTTCAATTCCACGCGCTGCCCAGCGGAAACTTGGGCTGCCGCGCTTGCGCTTGTTTCCACGATCGCTTCCAAGTCCATCGGATTGCCAATTTCAACCAGCGGCGCGCCCATGGCGACTGGCTTGCCATTGTCAGCGACGGCCAGTACCGTGCCGCTCATGGGCGCAGGAATCTCCCACTCACGTGGCGCTTCACTCTTGATTTTCTGCAAAGCGGATTCCGCTGCTGCAACATCGTATGCCGCAGACCGCGCGGCAGCGTCCATGGATTCCAGCTCCTTGAAGATGAGCTTCATCGCTACTTGGGATTGCTCTAGTTGCAACGCATTTGCGCCACCGGTTGCGGCGCGTTGTTCGGCGTTACGCAAATTATCGCGCGCTTGGTTCACAATCGCCGCTGTTTTCTCGCGCTCCGCCAAGATACGATTTTTAGCGCTTGCGGCAGCCGTGGCGCGTTCGGTCAAATAACTGACGGTTTGCGCATCCTGGAATGTCGCGCCATCCGGCACGAAACGCGCGGCTGGCTGCTGGACGACCACCGGATCGCCCACCGCCAAGGGCATACGCTGCGGTATACCCGCAACCGGCGCCCATACGACAATGTGATCGCGGGCTTGCGTCATGCCATCTGCCTCGACGATGGCGCTGAAACTGCCGACACGCACTGCATCGACTTTCACCGCAATCGGGCTGGGTATGAAAATCCACGCCAATAAGCCGCCTAAGGCCAAGAGTGCCGCCAATTGAATTAAGCGTTTTTTGAGTTTGCTTTTCTTTTTTACTTTTGCCATGGGCTCCCCCTGCACTCGCGTATGCCGACAACACTAACAAACACCAGGAAATTGAATTTATAGAACCGCGTTTAGTACAGCCGCGCTGAATGCAGCTTTGACGCCAGTATAACGAACTATGCCAAATCAATACATGGTGCTTTAGCCCAGACCTATTCTTGCCCCAGAGACGAAGTTGGCCTGTTGTTTGCTTTTAAATTAAGCAGGAGGCTTTATGGCAGAAATTATTCACTTGGCAGCTTATCGTTTGGCACGCCGTACGGGCTGGGGGCTGGAAATGGCGCACGGCTATTTAAAGGGAAATGCTTACCGCGTAGCGCAATTAACGCCACCCGAGAGCGAATTGGATGCGAGCGACGATTTTGCAGTGGGTATGCAACTCGGCTACCGCTATGGATTGCACTATTTGCGTTGGCTAAAAGAATCCCACGGGCGTTGATTGTTCATCCCCAACGTCAAGATTCCTACAGGATTACGCTGCGGCTTTCTTGAGCGCCTCGATCACATTGCCGACTGCCCGGTCGAGCAAGGGCAGATCGTCGACGATGCGCGCGCTGCCGATACGGAACGCCGCTTCCAGCTTTTCAAGCGGCATGGTGGCAGCACGTTTGCCTTGGCGATCGGTAAATAGGTAAGCGCTCTTCAAAGGGCTGATCCATTTAAGCTTGGCGTGCATGGTCTCTTCGCCTTCATGGCGGAATTCGACCCATGCACCGGGCTTCAATTCAGCGACCAAGTGCTTGGCGGACGATTGATCCAGCACTTCCATTTCCGACGATACCTCCACGGCGCTATCGTCGAGTTCATCGGCATCATTCCAACCAACGCTGCCGATGGTTATTTCTTCCACATGCAACTTGCCTTCTTCAGACTGCGCTTGAATGATTTCCAGTTTCACTTCGCCTTCATCTGCAACACGTTCAGGCCGCGCGAAGGGCAATACAACAGCGGATTCTTGCGCTTGTTCCTTGTTGCTGGCTTGGCGCGCCAGCACCGCCGCTTTCCAGGCTTCTTCCGGTACCGGTTGCGGCTCTACCGGCGTTTGGAACCCGGCTTTGACCGCTGCGGCATGGCACTGCACCAACTGGCTCATGAATTGATCGCGCGTTGCTTGAGGAATTTCAGCAAGCTGCATGCCTTCTTGCAAGCGCCGCAGCAAAGCTGGAAGCGTCTTCACCATATACTGGCGCGATTCACGCGTCATCTTGGGCCGCACGCTCCAGATCAAATCGTCCATCAAGCCCACTGCCTTCAACCAAGCATGGCTCTCGCTGCCCCCGTGCAGGTAGGCATCACGCAAGGGGGTGATCCATTCCTTGCACAAGAACAAGCGCACCGTGTCCGGCACTTCCATATCCGCAGCACGCGAGCGCACCGCATCTTCGGCAGCGAGTTGCGCATCTTCCTCTTTGATTTGCTCGCGCTCGCGCGCTTCGATCATATCGATGCTGACTTCGGCCAATGCATCGGCGGCGCTTTCGCGTTCCGCCATGAATTGTTGAAACGCATCCAGCGCCTGTTCGAACACTTCCAGGTTATCTTCGAATTCGGCGTTGATGCGCTGCACGATTTGCTCGACTTTTTGGTACAAGGGCGAATCGTGGGTAATTTCTTCATCCCAGCCATTGGCGGCTTCCGCCATGGCATTCAACAAGCGCCGCGTGGGATGGCTTTTCTTGGAGAAGAAGGCCTGGTCCAACATTGCTGCCTTGAGCACCGGGATTTGCAAGCGTCCCAGCAGCGCCTTGATCGGATCGGGTACGCGCTTATCGTCGAAAATAAAATCGAACAACATGGCGACAATGTCGATGGTCATTGCATCCGCCGAGCCTAGCGATGTCGCCAGTTCACTGCTTTTCAACTCGCGCAGCACGTTGGTGTTGCCGACCGCAACCATTGCCCCATCAATGGCGCCACCTACACCCAATACCGCGGTATCGCCGTGCTGCAATTGGGTCAGTTGGGTTAACAACATGGGATTATGCGCATAAGCGTAAGCTACGCCAGCATTGCCTAGTGGCGCATTACCAGCACCCGCTACGCCCGTCGAGGCCGCGTCACTTGCGCTGCCTACACCTGGCACACCCGGCACTCCGGAAAATCCAGGCATCCCCATCATGCCCGGCATCCCGGCCATGCCTGCTGCACCGGGGCCGCCCGGCATTCCGGCCTGACCGATAACACCGGCACTACCCATCATTCCGGTCATGCCGGGTACGCCCGGCACCCCGCCGCGTGCAGCGGCTGCGGAGAACAGGTGCCGCATCGTTTCAAATACATCGCCATCTTCTTCGGACATGGCCATGGCTTGCACTGCTGCATGCGCCGCGGCGCTCGCGATTTGCTCTACCTGGCTAAAATCTTTGCGCTTAATTTCATGTTTGATTTTTGGAAGAATATTTTTTTCCACCAGGTATTGATTGATTTCGTGGTACATCGAATGCACGCCATTTTGCATTTGGCGATCCCACATGGTCACCAGCAACAACCGCACTTTGAGTCGCGCATCGGTCTCGCCGCAGGCGGCAATAAACGCATTGGCCATCACCTCGGCGCCGAGGGGATTTTTGTGTTGCTTCAATTCTGCATCGTGCAGCAGTACGCCCATGCGCTTATCCAAGGCAAACAACTCTTCACGGCTACCGGCTTTCATCTTGGCCGTCATCTCTTGGATCGCAATGGATTCTTCCAAGGCATCTGCATCGACTAAATCGAATTCGCCCTGCTCATCGAAATTCGAATTTTTGTGCACATCCGTTTCGCCACGAACTGCGGTATCAAAGCCGCGAATAAAGTGATCGCGAAAACCGTTCTCGATCTTCTCGCGTTGATCGCGTACGACACTCATGGCCTCGAAGTAAAGGTTCTGCGTTTCGTTCAGCACCGCCTTGTCGGCCAGCATAAAGAATTCATCGACGAGGTTCTCCAGCATGCCCTTTAGCGTACCGGACAAGCTGCCGACCGCGATATCGCGGCAGCGCTCGATAATGCGCGTGTCGGCCGGCGTAGGGCCTCGGCTGGATTGCGCCATGGCATTCAAGAGATGGTCGTGATCGGTGTCGCTCATGATCTTTTCCTTTACTTCGCTTTAGGCATATCGCCTTAAAGCGGTTCTAATCCGGCTTGGGAAAAGTGCGCGACTGATGGACAACTTGATAAGCGACACTACGCTTAGCACATCCAGCAATCCCGCTATCCTAGGGCGTAGGCCCCTTAGACCGGAAATTTTGCGTCCCCATCTTTCGATGGGTTTGCCCGTTACAGATGCCAAATCCGCAAAAACAATGACAGATTTAGTCTCAGTGATCGGCGTGTCTTGATAAAACTTTAATTGCTTAACCGTAGCAGTGTACGGTGGTAAAGTTCGCCCCGGTTCCCTGACCCAGCGCGGCAGCGTGGCGCCTCGCTAAGGTAAAATTGCACTATAGTCCTGCCCCTGGCGATTGCAGATTACATTTTATTTATTGGAATACCGCACATGTTGCATTTGTCTGAAATCAAACTACCGCTCGATCATCCCGAGGACGCAATCCAAGCCGCCATTTTGCAGCGCTTAGGCATTGCGGCGAACGAACTCCTGCATTACACCATTGCGCGCCGTGGTTACGATGCACGCAAACTCAGCAAACTCGCGCTGGTTTATACATTAGATGTCGAAGTTAAAAATGAAGCGGCGCTACTGGCGCGCCATGCTCCCCAGATTACGCAAACCCCGGACCGCAGCTATCATTTTGTCGCGCAGGCCCCAGCCGGCCTCGCGACACGCCCCGTGGTGATCGGTACCGGCCCCTGCGGCCTGTTTGCCGGCTTGATCCTCGCCCAGATGGGCTTTAAGCCCATCATTTTGGAGCGCGGGAAAAAGGTGCGCGAGCGCACCCAGGACACGTTTGCCCTATGGCGCAAACACCAGCTCAATCCTGAATCCAATGTGCAGTTCGGCGAAGGCGGCGCAGGCACCTTCTCCGACGGCAAGCTGCACAGCCAGATCAAAGATCCGAAGCACTATGGCTTTAAGGTATTAAACGAATTCGTCAAAGCCGGAGCACCGCCGGAAATCCTGTATGTCAGCAAGCCGCACATCGGCACCTTTCGCCTGGTGGGCGTGGTGGAAAAAATGCGCGCCAGCATCGAGGCGCTGGGCGGCGAGATCCGCTTCCAGAGCCGCGTCGAAAACCTCGACATCAACAACGGCCAAGTGCGCGGCGTGGTGCTCGCCAATGGCGAGCATATCGCCGCCAGCCATGTGGTGCTGGCGGTGGGGCACAGCGCGCGCGATACGTTTCAAATGCTCCATGATCGCGGCGTGTATATCGAGGCCAAGCCCTTCTCCATCGGCTTTCGCATCGAGCATCCGCAATCGCTGATCGACCGTTGCCGCTTCGGCAACTATGCCGGCAACCCGCTGCTAGGCGCCGCCGATTACAAACTGGTGCATCACTGCAAAAACGGCCGCTCGGTGTATAGCTTCTGCATGTGTCCCGGCGGCACCGTGGTGGCCGCCACCTCGGAACCGGGTCGTGTGGTGACCAACGGCATGAGCCAATATTCACGCAACGAGCGCAACGCCAACAGCGGCATCGTGGTGGGCATCACGCCGGAAGATTATCCCGGCGATCCGCTCGCCGGCATTGCTTTTCAACGCCGCTGGGAAGAACGCGCCTTTGAGTTGGGTGGGGGTAACTACGATGCGCCGGGGCAACTGGTCGGGGATTTTCTGGCTGGCAAACCCTCCACCGCGCTGGGCTCGGTGCAACCGTCCTATACGCCCGGCGTACATTTATGCGACCTCAGCAGCGCCTTGCCGGACTACGCCATCGCGGCGATTCGCGAAGCGCTGCCGGCCTTCGACAAACAAATCAAGGGATTTGCCATGCACGATGCGGTGCTGACCGGCGTGGAAACGCGCACCTCATCGCCCATCCGCATCAAGCGCAATGAGGCATACCAGAGCCTCAATACACTTGGGCTCTATCCTGCCGGAGAAGGTGCGGGATACGCTGGCGGCATTTTGTCCGCGGCGGTCGATGGCATTAAGGTTGCAGAAGCCGTTGCCTTAAGTATGTTGCGCAGCTCGAATACGCTATTGAAATAACTTGAAACGGTGCTCGCGCTTCCCAATCAATGCACCAAGCGCGTGCAATTCAGTCAACGAATGCTTGCGTTCAACGTTAATTGTCGACACCTACGCCATCCTCAGAACCCCACATGCCATCCCCCACTCAAGATAGCAGCGCGCCACGCGCCATGCTAATCATGGAATTACCCAAGCGCCCCAATGACGTCATGGATTGGCTATTGAAAGCGGTCATCGTCTTGAGCTTGGGTGCTCTGCTCTACTTCGCAGTTTATGGAAGAGTTTTTCAACCCATATTAGATGCCGCGGCAATGAACGACTGGACGCGCGCCATTATCCGGCCCAGCGCCATCTGGATTTCAATGGGTCTCCTGATGCTGGCATTTCGAACCGTGCTGCTGTTCCGCTACCGTGAGATTGCCGCCGCCGTGCCAGACACAGCACCTCTACTGACCGTCATCATACCGGCCTATAACGAAGGCGCGATGGTCGGCAATACAATCGACTCCATCGCGCAAGCTGAGTACCCACGGGACCGGCTAGAAATCTTTGTCGTCGACGATGGCAGCAAGGATGACACCTGGGAACACATCGTTGCCGCGGTAAACCGCCACCCCGATTTGGTCACGCCTGTGCGCTTTGCGGAAAATCGCGGCAAGCGCGCCGCGCTGGAGGCCGGGTTTACCCGAGCACGCGGTGAAATCGTGGTCACCATCGATTCGGACAGCGTGATCGAACCGCAAACACTGTTGGCGCTGGTCGCGCCTTTCAGCAATCCCAAAGTGGGCGCGGTAGCCGGAAAAGTAGCCGCCTATAATCGCCGCAACGGCATCATCCCGCGCATGCTGCATGTGCGCTTCATCCTGTCCTTCGACATGCTGCGCGCCGTGCAATCCACCTATGGCACCGTCTATTGTTGTCCAGGCGCACTCTCGGCCTATCGCCTGTCGGTTGTACGCACGGTGCTGGAACAATGGCGCAATCAAACCTTCCTGGGCGTGCCTTGCACCTTCGGCGAAGACCGGGCGCTCACCAATTTGATCCTTGAGCAGGGACTGAACACGGTCTACCAGAGCAATGCGGTAGTGCATACCATCGTGCCGGAAACCTATGGCAAGCTGGCAAAAATGTTCCTACGCTGGGAGCGCAGCTATGTGCGCGAGGAATGGAAATTTCTGACCAAGGTATTGTGGCAGCGGCCATGGCGCACGCGCTGGATATCGTTCGTGGACTCGTTTTTTACCAATATGCGTTTCCCCATGATCTATATCAGCATGGGCTTGCTGGTCATGCTCGTCTTGGAAGACCCGCACCGCCTGCTGCGGATGATGGTCGCCATCGGCGTCGTGTCGACGTTTTACATGCTGTATTACTTGCGCAGCGAGAAGTCGCTGGACTTTGTGTATGGCATTGCGTACGCCTACTTCTCGTTCTTCACGCTATTCTGGATATTCCCCTACGCCATGGTGACGGTTCGCGCGCGTTCCTGGCTCACGCGTTAACGCTAGGCCAAACTTCGCAATACCCGCCTATCCCCGACCTCACCCCGCTAAACATGCAAATCCCCAATCATTACAGAAAATATAATTTAATTTAATGGTTCTGTTTTAAAAAAATTTTGACTATAAAAATACATAGGCAATCCACGGAGATGAAGCAGTGGCTAAGCAGACGCATTCCGTAACCAGTAATCCCGCATCCAAACCGACAATCAAAGTAAAACCAAAATCAGGGAAACGCATTGCCCCCATCAAGGGCAATCAGACCGATGATGTGCAACATGAAACCATTACCGCCGAGCTGGAGCCGGAGTTACACCACCACATGATCGAAATTGCCGCCTACTATCGGGCAGAGCAACGTGGCTTTCAGGGCGGCAATCCAGTCGACGATTGGTTGGCTGCGGAAGCCGAAATCGGCGCGCATTTGTCCACTTAAGTTTATGTGCCCCTCGGGAAACCGAGGGAAATGACCGCACGCAAGGAAGCTTTGATGACTCCCCGCCCCTTTCTAGGGGCATTGAAACGGCCCGTTGACACCTAATAGTAGTTCGCGGTGCCGTTCTTTTTTCCCCACGCTAGACATTCAAGTAGAAAGCCTTTTTGCGGCTTTGCCAAGCTTCAAGCTTTAACAACCCAAGCATGTTTCTTCAGCGCTTCCATCACCGTCGCGCGGTGATCGCCTTGCACCTCGATCACGCCATCTTTCACCGTTCCTCCTGAACCGCAGCGCTGTTTGAGCTGCTTGCCGAGATCGATCAAGGCGTCTTCGGCCAGCGGCACGCCGGTGATCACCGTGACACCCTTGCCCTTGCGGCCCTTGGTTTCCAAGCGCACGCGCACGATGCCATCCGAAACGGGCGCCTTGGCTTGCTTGCAGGTGCACGCGGCTATGGGCTGACCGCAACCGGGACACATTTTCCCGTGCGCGGTGGAATAAACTAGCGTGCCGATTTTATTTCTGTCCTTTGATCACGGTCATCGCCGTGGCAATCATGGAGCCCATATCGGCCATATTGCTCGGCAGGATTAAAGTCGTGCCTTGTTTCGCCACATTGCCAAAGGCCTCCACATATTTCTCCGCCACCTTGAGGTTCACCGCATTCATGCCGCCGGGCGATTCAATCGCCTCGGCCACCTTGCGAATGGCCTGCGCGGTCGCATCGGCGACGGCCTTGATCGCTTCGGCCTCGCCTTGCGCCAGATTGATCTGCGATTGTTTTTCGCCTTCCGAGCGCTGAATAAACGCTTCGCGCTCACCGGTCGCAATATTGATCTGCTCTTGCTTGCGGCCTTCGGAAGCCGCGATCAAGGCGCGCTTTTCGCGCTCGGCGGTGATTTGCGCTTGCATGGCGTGCAGGATTTCCTTCGGCGGCGTTAAATCCTTGATCTCGTACCGCAACACTTTCACGCCCCAACTCGATGCCGCCTCATCCAAGGCCGCGACCACGGCGGTATTGATGTGCTCGCGCTCCTCAAAGGTTTTATCGAGTTCCATCTTGCCGATGGCCGAGCGCAGCGTCGTCTGGGCCAACTGCGTAATGGCAGCCACATAGTCGCTGGTGCCGTAAGATGCCAGCTTCGGATCCGTCACTTGAAAATACAATACGCCATCCACCTGCAGCTGGGTGTTGTCCTTGGTGATACAAATTTGGCTTGGCACATCCAACGGCACTTCCTTCAGCATGTGGCGATAGGCGATGCGGTCGATGAAGGGAAATACGATCGTCAGTCCCGGTGTCAACGCGGAATGAAATCGCCCAAGCCGTTCAACCACCCAGGAGTGCTGCTGCGGCACGACCTTGACCGCCTTGAATATAAACACCACGGCGACAAACAAAATAAACAGTGCAATTTCCATGATCAAAATACTCCTGGTTAGGCTTGCGGTTTGCGATGTGTGATTATCAAGGTAGAGCCGCGTAGTTCTTTGATATAGAACGGCCCCTCATGCGGCGTGTCTTTATGTTCAGGTTCCGCGTCCCATTCGGCGCCGCGATAAAACACCCGTGCACTTCCATCCTTGCGCCAACTCACGTTTTGCACCGGCTGACCGATATCCAAACTTTGATTTGGCTCATGGGCCGATTTAGCGCGGCGCACACGTTGCAAAACCAAGGTGCCAACAACGCCGGCAACGGCGCTCAGGGTGAACTGCATGGATTCGCTCAAACCAAATAATGCCGCAACCCCGCCGATGGCCAAGGCCAGCGCCAAGACCAGCATATAAAAAGTGCCGGTCGCCAACTCCAGGATCACCAAACCTAAAGCCAGTAAAAACCAATATACATAGGGCGCCATGTTTTCCTCTTAGGGTTATCTTTTGCTTGGGAAGTCTTTAGCTTCACCGAGGGACAGCCGCTTGTCAATTTCAGGCAACAAAGCGCAACCCGCGATAAATTTGCTATTGCGCGCCTAATGATGATGGTGATTCTTGCGCTGCGGTAAAAAAGCGCTGCTGCATTTCTTCCAGACCTAATATTTGCAACACTTCGCGCAAACGCTCCTGCGGACGGTTGCGCGGCAAATTTTTGTAACTGGCGATAATGAGCTCGTTTTTCATGGAGTGTTCCCAGCCCACGAGCTCGGTCACGTTCACCTGATAACCGTGCGCTTCAAGTTGCAGGCAGCGCAGCACATTGGTGGCTAAGCTGCCAAATTCGCGCGTATGCAGCGGATGTCGCCAAAGCTCGGCCAGCGCATGGCCACGCAAAGCTTGTACCTTATTTTTCTTCAACACGGCCGCCACCTCGGCCTGGCAACAGGGCACCAGCACAATGAAGCGCGCTTGCTTCTTCAGCGCAAAATGGATCGCATCGTCGGTGGCCGTGTCGCACGCGTGCAAGGCGGTGACCACGTCGACCTGTGCGGGCAAGCGCTCCGATGTGATCGATGCCGCCACCGACAGATTCAAAAAAGTCATCTGTGCGAAACCCAAGCTTTGGGCGAGCGCTTGGGATTTTTTCACCAGCTCGTCGCGCGTCTCGATGCCGTAAATATGCGAGGCATTGCTCAGCGTCTTGAAAAACAGGTCGTACAGAATAAATCCCAGATAGGACTTACCAGCGCCATGATCGACCAATTGAATTTCGGAGCGCTCTTGCTGAATTTCTTGCAGCAGCGGCTCGATGAATTGATACAGGTGATACACCTGCTTCAACTTGCGCCGGCTGTCCTGGTTCATCTTGCCATCGCGCGTCAAGATGTGCAGCTCCTTCAACAACGCGATGGATTGGCTGGGCTTGATTTCGGGGATGAGTTGCATACTGCCATTTTAAGGCAGTTTAGGGGTTAGTAGCTTGGCCAATGTTGTCGGCTGGAAAGCCGGCGCTACAGATCGCCTGGTTTGAAGCTATTTTAAACGAAGCTGAGTTCTGTAGCGCCGGCATCCTTACCGGCATCAAAGGACAAAATAGAAACCATATGGTTGGATGCGATTAATTTTAGGTGGCCGTGCTACGAAGTTAACCTAGCTGCGCCGGGTTAGCCTATGCCGAAACAAGCCACTCCGTGGCGTGTTGTCGAACCCGTGCGGCTTCTCTTAACAAACACCCTCTCCGCCAAATGAAAATGGGAGCCATAAGGCTCCCATTTTGACTTGGCGGAGAGGGTGGGATTCGAACCCACGGTACGGATAACCGTACGCCTGATTTCGAGTCAGGTACATTCGACCACTCTGCCACCTCTCCGAAGGGCGCGATTTTAACAGAAGCGCGGCCACATTTCACACTGGCACATAGACAAAATTGAATTCGTTCGCCAAACTCATGTCATGCGTGTATTCATCACCCTCATTTTTTGCGCAGGATTGGCCGCTTGTGGGTGGGAAAGCCCACCTGTTCCACCGGCGCGCGAATCGGGCGAGTTGGTCGTTGTTACGCGCAATGGTCCCACCACCTATTACGAAGATGCTCAGGGTAATTATGCTGGCTTGGAGCATGATCTCGTGATGCTTTTTGCCAAGGAAGTCGGGCTTAAAGTTAGGTTTGTGGTCGCCGATCAATATAACGAAATCATTCCCAAAGTCCTCAAACGTCAGGCACATTTCGCTGCGGCAGGAATCACGATCACCGAAGACCGCAAGCGACGCATGTTGTTCAGTACTGCGTATCAAACGGTGCAGCAACAACTGGTCTACAAGTCAGGGCAAGCCAAACCCAATTCGTTCAAGGACGTTATCGGTAAAAAACTGAAGGTTGTTGCTGGTACTAGCTATGCAGAGCGCCTGATTCAAGTCAAGCGCAAATACCCTACCCTGACATGGGAGGAAGTCGATAACCAACAAACCGAGGATCTGCTGGCCAGTTTGGCCGATGGCGAAATCGACTATGTGATTACAGATTCAAACATCTTTCAGCTATCGCATATCTTTTATCCCGAGCTTGAAGTCGCATTTGACGTGGGTCGCCCCGAATATCTGGCGTGGGCCTTCCCCAAGGACGGCGATGCTTGGGTGTATAAAAAATCCATCGAATTCTTTGCGAAAATACAGAGCGACGGCACCTTAAAGCGCTTGCAAGACCGCTATTACGGCCATCTTGAACGATTGCAACAAGCTGACGTGATCGGCTTTCTGTCCAAAATGAATACGGTATTACCCAAGTACCGTGCCATGTTCCAAGAAGCGCAGGATCTGACTGGCATCGACTGGCGCTTGCTGGCGGCGCTGGGCTATCAGGAATCGAAATGGGATCCCTTGGCCACATCCCCTACCAACGTGCGTGGGTTGATGATGTTGACCGAGGACACGGCGGATGCCATGGGCGTGACTGACCGGCTCGATCCCAAGCAAAGCATTCTCGCGGGCGCCAAATATTTATTGAGTCAGCAAGAAAGCCTGCCGCCGCGCATTGCAGAGCCGGATCGCACCTGGTTTGCGCTGGCCACTTACAACGTCGGATATGGTCATTTGGAGGATGCGCGCGTTTTGGCGCAGCGCCAAGGCCTGAATCCCAATGCATGGCCTGACTTGAAAAAAACCTTGCCGCTGTTGAGCAAAGCGGAATTTCACATAAGCGCAAAGCATGGCTATGCGCGCGGCGGAGAACCGGTGATCTTCACCGAGAATATTCGCACCTATTACGAAATCTTGCTGAAATTCGCAAAGCCGCACCGTTCCTTCTTTACGCCGCAGGTGCGCGAGAACCAATCACCTAAACGCAAACAACTCGCGTCTTAATCCTCTAAGGTGATGTTCTCCATCCCGCCCATATAGGGCCGCAGCGCAGCAGGGATGGCCACGCTGCCATCGGCATTCTGATAGTTCTCCAGAATCGCCACCAGGGTACGCCCCACCGCAAGGCCGGAGCCATTGAGGGTATGCGCAAGTTCCGGTTTATTCTTCTCGTTGCGGTAGCGCGCTTGCATGCGCCGTGCTTGGAATGCTTCGAAATTGCTGCAGGACGAAATTTCGCGATAGGTATTTTGCGCCGGCAGCCAGACTTCGATGTCGTAAGTCTTGGCGGCAGAGAAGCCCATATCGCCGCTGCACAAAGCCATCACCCGATACGGCAACTCGAGTTTTTTCAGGATAGTCTCGGCGTGACCCAAGAGTGTCTCCAGCGCCGCATAGGACTGTTCGGGTGCAACAATCTGCACCAATTCCACTTTATCAAACTGATGCTGGCGGATCATGCCGCGCGTATCTCGGCCATACGAGCCCGCCTCCGAACGAAAGCACGGCGTATGAGACACAAACTTCAAGGGCAAGTCTTCGGCGGCGATAATTGCGTCGCGCACGATGTTGGTGACGGGCACCTCGGCGGTGGGGATTAAATACAGCTTTTCATTTTCATTCTTCTGTACGGAAAAAAGATCAGCTTCGAATTTCGGCAATTGGCCGGTGCCACGCATACTTTCTGCGTTCACCAAATACGGCACATACACTTCAGTGTAGCCATGCTCCGCAGTGTGCGTATCGAGCATGAATTGCGCGAGCGCGCGATGCAGGCGCGCCAGTTGCCCCTTCATCACCGAAAAACGTGCGCCGCTGATCTTGACCGCCGTTTCGAAATCCAGCTGCTTTAAGCTTTCGCCCAAATCGACATGATCTTTCACCGCGAAATCGAACGTGCGTGGCGTGCCGACGCGCCGCACTTCGACGTTATCTTCCTCAGATTTTCCCAGCGGCACGCTCTCGTGCGGCAAATTGGGAATGGTCATCAGCAAATCGTTCAAATGACTTTGGATATAGGCGAGTTTTTCTTCCGCCGCCTTGAGTTCGTCACCCAAGTTCGCGACTTCGGCCATAATCGCTGCGACATCCTCACCCTTGGACTTGGCGATGCCGATTTGCTTCGAGCTTTGATTGCGCTTGGCCTGCAATTCCTGCGTGCGCATTTGCACGCCTTTGCGCTCTTGCTCTAGTTCTTGAAAACGAGCCACATCCAGCTCAAAGCCACGCCCTTTCAAGCGTTGTGCAGTACCTTCAAGATCGTTACGCAGCAGTTGGATATCCAGCATAATTATTTCTTTCGTTTATTAGCTTTAGCGTCGAGTTCGCGCAAATGCGCCAAACGCTCAGCAATTTTTGATTCTAGTCCGCGCGGGGTGGGTTCGTAAAAACTTACCTGCGGCATGTCCTCGGGAAAGTAATTTTCCCCTGCGGCATACGCTTCCGGCTCGTCGTGAGCGTAGCGGTAAGCATGGCCGTAACCCAGTTCTTTCATCAGCTTGGTCGGCGCGTTGCGCAAATGCAGCGGCACCGGACGCGACTTGTCGTTGCCGATGAAAGCGCGGGCTGTATTATACGCGACGTACACGGCATTGCTTTTGGGCGCACTGGCCAAGTAAATCACGGCTTGCGCCAACGCCAGCTCGCCCTCCGGCGAGCCGAGGCGTTCGTAGGTCTCCACCGCATCCAAGGTGAGGCGCAGCGCGCGCGGATCGGCCAGCCCAATATCCTCAGACGCCATGCGGATCATGCGCCGCCCCAAGTACAGCGCATCGGCGCCGCCATCCAGCATGCGCATGAACCAATACAGCGCGGCATCCGGATTGGTGCCGCGCACCGATTTGTGCAGCGCGGAAATCTGGTCGTAGAACTCCTCCCCGCCTTTATCGAAGCGGCGTCCGCTTTTGGCTACGGTGTTGCGCGCAAAATCTTCCGTGACCAGATGCACTTTGCTGGCCAGCGCCGCAGTGCGCGTTTGCTCCAGGATATTCAGCAAGCGCCTTGCATCGCCATCGGCATAGCCGACGATCAGCGACTTGGCGCCGGACTCGAAACTGAGATCGGTCAATGCCGCTTGGATTGCATGGTCGAACAATTGCCCGAGCTCGACTTCCGATAGGGGTTTCAGCACATACACTTGCGCCCGCGACAACAGCGCGCTGTTCACTTCAAACGAGGGATTCTCGGTGGTAGCGCCGATAAAGGTGAACAAACCCTGTTCGACATAGGGCAAGAAAGCATCTTGTTGCGATTTATTGAAGCGGTGCACTTCGTCCACGAACAAGATGGTGTGGCGGCCGCTTTGCTCCAAGGCGAATTGCGCGCGGGTGATGGCGTCGCGAATATCTTTCACCCCCGACAACACCGCAGACAGCGCGATGAATTCGGCATCAAAAGCGCCCGCCATCAGGCGCGCCAGCGTAGTCTTGCCCACGCCCGGCGGCCCCCACAAAATCATCGAGTGCGGCTTGCCGGATTCGAAGGCGAGACGCAGCGGCTTGCCGGGGCCCAGCAGATGGGCTTGGCCGATCACTTCATCCAGGGTCTTGGGGCGCAGCCGTTCCGCCAGCGGCGCGTCCGGCTCGTGCGAGAAAAGATCACTCACCGATCACGTCGGCACCCTTGGGCGGTGCGAATTTGAATTGGTCGGCGGCGAGCTTGGGATTGCGCTCGAGTTTTTCAAAGCGAATGATCGTGGTCTGGCCAAAGCTGTCCCTTAACTCCATCTGCTTCAGCGTGGAACCGGCAAAGCCCATGCGCACTGCGGCAAACATGGTGTCGCTGGATTTGGGGGATGCTTCCAGCCATTCCATGCCGTCACGGCTACCCACATCTTTCAAAGAAAAAAAACGTTCGATCTCGTTATTGCCCGCCAGCAAGGCCGCAGGCGAACTGCCCAAGGCCTCATCCAGTTTACGCACCGTCACCTGGTCCAAGTCTTTGTCGTAAATCCACAGCTTCGCGCCGTCGCCCACGATCAACTGCGCGTAGGGCTTAGCGTAAGTCCAACGAAACTTGCCGGGACGCGAGAACGCCATGACGCCCGAAGCCTGGCTGGTCGTGCGCCCATTGCGGTCGAGCACCGTTTGATCAAACTGCGCGCGGGCGGTTTGGGTTTCGCGCACGAAAGCACGCAGGCTGTCGACGCTGCCAGCATGGGCAAACGGAACGCATAAATAGGAAACCGCAAAATACAAAGCAAACCGCAGAGGCGCAGAGGTGCAGAGAAAACCCTGTTTCGAATTTCTCTGCGTCTCAGCGCCTCTGCGGTAAGTCTTAAAAAGTTTTTTCAACATTCACTCCCGATTCGGCATCAGCACTTCGCGATTGCCATTTGATTGCATGGCCGACACCAAGCCGGCCCGTTCCATTTGCTCGATCAAGCGCGCGGCGCGGTTGTAGCCGATGCGCAATTGGCGCTGCACGCTGGAGATCGAAGCACGGCGCGATTTGAGCACGATCTCAACCGCTTGATCGTACAGCGGGTCGGATTCGACATCGCCCGCGCCAGCCTCGCCGCCTTCGCTGCCCTCTTCACCCTCGTTACCGTCCAAGATGCCTTCAATGTATTGCGGTTCGCCCAGCTTCTTCAGCCAGTCAACCACCGCATGCACTTCGTTATCCGAAACATAAGCGCCGTGCACGCGCTGCGGGTAACCGGTGCCGGGCGGCAAGTACAGCATGTCGCCTTGGCCCAGCAGCGCTTCCGCGCCTTGCTGATCGAGGATGGTGCGCGAATCGATTTTGCTCGACACCTGGAACGCCACGCGGGTTGGAATATTGGCCTTGATCAAACCGGTGATCACGTCCACCGAGGGGCGTTGCGTGGCCAGCACCAGATGAATGCCGGAGGCGCGCGCTTTTTGCGCCAGGCGCGCGATCAATTCTTCGACCTTCTTGCCGACCACCATCATCATGTCCGCCAGCTCGTCGATCACCACCACGATCATCGGCAACTCGTCCAAAGGCTCAGGGCTTTCCGGGGTAAGCGTAAAGGGATTGGTGATGGGCGTGCCGGCTTTTTTCGCATCGGCGACTTTTTGGTTGAAGCCGGCAAGGTTGCGCACGCCTTGGCTGGACATCAGGCGATAGCGCTTGTCCATTTCGTTCACGCACCAACTCAGCGCGTGCGCCGCTTGGCGCATATCGGTCACCACCGGCGCCAGCAAATGCGGAATGCCTTCGTACACCGACAGTTCCAGCATTTTCGGATCGACCAGAATCAAGCGCACTTGGCTCGGGTCGGCCTTATACACCAAGGACAAAATCATGGCGTTGATCGCCACGCTCTTGCCCGAGCCGGTAGTGCCCGCCACCAGCACATGCGGCATCTTGGCCAGATCGGCTACCACCGGCTTGCCGGTGATGTCCTTGCCCATGGCGATGGTCAAGGGCGATGCCATATCGGCATACACTTGCGAGCTGACAATTTCCGACAAGCGAATAATTTGGCGCTTGGGATTCGGCAACTCCAGTCCCATGCAATTCTTGCCGGGTATCGTCTCCACCACGCGGATGCTGACCACCGACAAGGCGCGCGCCAAGTCTTTCGTCAGGTTGAGAATCTGGTTGCCCTTCACCCCCACCGCCGGCTCGATTTCGTAGCGCGTGATCACCGGGCCGGGATAAGCCGCGACGACTTTCACTTCGACGCCAAACTCCAGCAACTTGCGTTCGATCAGGCGCGAAGTGAATTCCAGCATCTCGGCCGAGAGCAATTCGATATCGCCATCCGCTTCATCCAGCAAATGCACCGGCGGCAAAGGCGAATCGGGCAAGTCCGCGAACAGCGGAACTTGCTTTTCCTTCTGCACCCGCGTTGACTTTTGGATTTCCAGTACCGGACGCTCGATGCGGATCGGCTCGTGGTCTTCCACCAGATGCTTCTTCAGCACCTGCACCGTTTCTTCGCGCTCGATCTTGGCGACTTCGCCCGCCTTGCGGTCGCGCCAGTTATCGATGCGGCTGCGGATGCAGGTATAGCCCCACTCCACACCGGTGCCGATCTGTTCCATGATGACCAGCCAGGAAGCGCCTGTCAGCAGGCTGAAGCCTATGCCGAACAAGGCCAGGAGAAACAAGCTTGCTCCGGTAAAACCGAAAGCACTGGCCAACATTTGGCCCACCACGGCCCCCGATATGCCGCCTGCAACGTCCGGCAATTGCGCATTCAAGTTGTAAAGCCGTAAATGCTCCAGCGCGGAGCTACTAAACAACACCAGCACAAAGCCGACGAAGGCGACGAACACCGAGCGGCGCTCGCTGAGGCCCGGGCGCTCCATGCGCCGATAACCCCACCACACCAGATAGCTGACGAACACCACGCCCCAGTAGGCGGACAAGCCGAAAACATGCAGCAAGACATCGGCCAGCCAAGCACCGAAACTGCCGCCCGCGTTATGCACGGCCAAGTCGGAACCACCGTGCGACCAGCCCGGATCGGATTTGTGATACGTGAGTAATATCAGCGCCAGAAAGATCGCGCCGGCGATCAGCGCGATCCACCAAGCTTCGCGCAACAAGATGACAAGGCGTGCGTTGGTTGGCGCCCCATTTGCCTGGGCTGCGCTGCGGCCTGCATTACGGCCTGCGTTACGGTAGGAATTGGCCATTGATTCAAATAATTAAAGAATGGTCGATTATACCAACATCGACGCCGCCACAGCACAACCCACAGCAATATTGAGAATACTGCTAAAATTACGCTCCATTTCGCTACATTTACCCCTTTTCATTTCAGGAGTTTTACATGTCCGCCAAGCATTGCCGCCTGCTGATTCTCGGTTCCGGCCCAGCGGGATATACCGCCGCCATATATGCCGCCCGTGCGAATTTAAAACCCGTGATGATCACCGGCCTGAGCCAAGGCGGACAACTCATGACCACCACCGAGGTGGATAACTGGCCTGCCGACGTCAACGGCGTGCAGGGTCCGGACCTGATGCAGCGCTTCCAAGGCCATGCCGAACGCTTCAACACCGAAATCATTTTCGACCACATCCACACCGCCAAGCTCACGGAAAAACCCATGACCTTGATCGGCGATGCCGGCACCTATACTTGCGACGCACTCATTATTGCGACCGGCGCCTCGGCCAAATATCTGGGACTGCCCTCGGAACAAGCCTTCATGGGCAAGGGCGTATCCGGTTGCGCCACCTGCGACGGCTTTTTCTACAAAGGCCAAAGAGTCGCCGTGGTCGGCGGCGGCAATACCGCCGTCGAAGAAGCGCTATACCTGGCCAACATCGCCAGCCATGTCACCTTGGTGCATCGCCGCGACACGTTTAAAGCTGAAAAAATCATGATCGACCACTTGATGCAAAAAGTGGCCGACGGCAAGATCACGCTGGAATTGAATCAGGAGCTGGACGAAGTGCTGGGCGATAAAACCGGCGTCAACGGCATGCGCTTGAAGAGCACCGCGGGCGACGGCGGTAAAAAAGATATCGAACTCACCGGCGTTTTCATCGCCATCGGCCACAAGCCCAACACCGATTTATTTGTCGGCCAGCTCGACATGGAAGGCGGTTATCTGATTACGCATTCCGGCAACAAAGGCAATGCCACCGCCACCAACATTCCCGGCGTCTACGCAGCGGGCGACGTGCAAGACCACATCTATCGCCAAGCCATCACCAGCGCCGGCACCGGCTGCATGGCCGCGCTGGATGCAGAGCGCTACCTCGACCAACTTGGCAAAGCCTAAACCGCCCCAAGCCGCAGAAGCCGCTCCCGCCCCGGACGACGCGACCCTGTTTCGCGCCGCCGTGGGCGATGTCAGCCCACTCCCCGATCCAGGGCGCATCACCCCGGCACCAGCACGCGTCGCGCCCACCCCGCGCCAGCGCGCGCGCGACACGACCACCACGCCTGACCTGCTGTCCGATCATGTGCCGCACAGCAGCGAATCCGAGCAGGAACTCGGCTTCCTGCGTCCCGGCGTTGCAGCGCAAACCTTGCGCCGACTGCGGCGCGGCCATTGGCCTATCGCGGACGAACTGGATTTGCACGGCATGAACCGCGATGCCGCGCGCACTTATCTGGTTTCATTCTTGAATCAATGCAATGAATCGCACGCAAAATGCGTGCGTATCATTCATGGCAAGGGCCTCAGTTCGAAAAACAACGAACCGGTCTTGAAACAATTGGTCAGGAATTGGCTGATGCAGCGGCCGGACGTGCTGGCTTTTGTTCCAGCACAACCGGCCGAGGGCGGCAGCGGCGCGGTGATCGTGCTGTTGAAGCAGGGAAAATAAATTACTTAGGGAGTCATGATGGCATTCACCAGTTGGGCACTCATCCTCGGCGCTGTGCTGCTTGGCACCATGGCGCAATTACTGCTCAAGGCGGGCACCACTGCCGTCGGCAGTTTCGCTTTTACCGGCGCCAACCTGATTCCAGTCGGCTGGCAACTGGCCACCCAGCCCTTGATCCTGGGCGGCATATTCGCCTACGGTTTGAGCTTGATCGTTTGGATCATGGCGCTGTCCCGGGTTCCAGTCAGCGTCGCCTATCCGATGGTGTCCATCGGCTATGTGTTGACCGCCATCGCGGCCTGGCATTTCTTAGGGGAATCGGTTTCCGTCATGCGCATCGCCGGCATCGGCGTGATTATTTTGGGCGTCGTGATCGTGGCGCGCTCATAAGTTTCATACTTCAAAAATCTTTTGCCACACAGAGCACAGCGTTCACGCTGTGTCTTGATATTTTATTTTCAGTTTATTTAATTTTTTACACTTGCCAAGCGCCACGATTTTGACAACAATGCAGACATGACTCAGCTGCACAGGTAATACGGGCACGATGCTCATGCAGAACCTCCCAGAATTCTCGTTGCCGGCCACCGGCGGCAAGATTTTTCAGTCCGACAAACTCAAGCGCAAGCGCCTGATTCTCTACTTTTATCCCAAAGACAACACCCCTGGCTGCACCACCGAGGGCATGCAATTTCGCGATCACTACGCGGAATTTCAGCAGCTTGACTGCGAGGTGTTCGGCATCTCGCGCGACAGCCTAAAGGCGCATGAGAATTTCAAGGCCAAGCTTGGTTTGCCATTCGAATTGCTCAGCGACAGCGAAGAAATCGCCTGTCAGTTGTTCGCTGTCATCAAAATGAAAAACCTGTATGGCAAACAAGTACGCGGCATCGAGCGCAGCACCTTCCTCTTCGATAAAAAGGGGAAGCTGTTAAAAGAATGGCGCGGGGTTAAAGTGCCGAATCACGTGCCCGAGGTGCTGGAATACCTTAAATCCCTTTAACTCACGGAGACATCGCCCCCATGGCCAAAAAGCGCACCACGACTAAAACCACCGCCGCGCTTACCAAATTATTCGTCCTCGACACCAATGTGTTGATGCACGATCCCTCCAGTTTAGTCCGCTTTCAAGAACACGACATTTTCCTGCCGATGATGACCCTGGAGGAATTGGACAACAACAAAAAAGGCATGACCGAAGTCGCGCGCAATGCGCGCCAAACCAGCCGCTTCCTCGATCAAATCGTCAGCGACCCGCAAGCCGATATGGAAGACGGCATCGACCTCGCGCCGCATAGTGGCGGCGCCGCCACCGGGCGCCTGTTCCTGCAAACCTACGCCATCAATAGCGTGCTGCCGGAAGCCTTGCCGAGCTACAAAGGCGACAACCAAATTCTCGGCGTCATGCTGCACTTGCAGCGTGAATTTCCCAAGCGCCAAGTCATTCTGGTGTCGAAAGACATCAATATGCGCATCAAGGCGCGCGCTTTGGGTTTCGCTGCCGAAGATTATTTCAACGACAAAGTCCTGGAAGATACCGACCTGCTGTATACCGGCACGCGCCAACTCGCCGACGATTTTTGGGACAAGCACAGCAAGGGCATGGAATCCTGGCAAGAAAATTCCCGCAATTACTACCGCATCAAAGGACCGCTGTGCCGCGAATTGCTGGTCAATGAGTTCGTCTTCCAAGAAGGCCCGCAGCCCTTGTACGCCTGGGTGCGCGAGCAAAGCGGTAACGGCGCGGTACTGGAAACGGTGCGCGATTTCACCCACAGCAAGAACAATGTTTGGGGCATCACGGCGCGCAACCGCGAGCAGAATTTCGCCATGAATCTGCTGATGAATCCCGACATCGATTTCGTTACCCTGCTCGGCCAGGCCGGTAGCGGCAAGACCCTGCTCACGCTGGCCGCCGGCCTCACGCAAGTGCTGGACGACAAGCGCTACAACGAAATCATCATGACCCGCGTCACCGTGCCGGTGGGCGAGGATATCGGTTTCTTGCCGGGCACCGAAGAAGAGAAAATGACGCCCTGGATGGGCGCGCTGGAAGACAACCTGGACGTGCTCAACAAGACCGACGACTCCGCCGGCGAATGGGGGCGCGCCGCGACCCAGGACTTGATTCGCTCGCGCATCAAGATCAAGTCGCTCAACTTCATGCGCGGCCGCACCTTCCTCAGCAAATTTCTGATCATCGACGAGGCGCAAAACCTCACGCCCAAACAGATGAAAACGCTCATCACCCGCGCCGGGCCGGGCACTAAAGTGGTGTGCCTGGGCAACATCGCGCAGATCGATACCCCTTATCTGACCGAGGGCAGTTCCGGCTTAAGCTATGTGGTGGATCGTTTCAAGGGCTGGGTGCATGGCGGGCACATTACCCTGATGCGCGGCGAACGTTCGCGGCTGGCGGATCATGCGGCGGAGGTGCTGTAAGCCGGACGTTGTTGCCGGGATGCGTCTTTTTTAACCCTGCATGAGCCGATCGTAATGGCGGCGGAACACCGCTTCCAATTCATCGATCACCTCCTGCGCCGGTTTTCCCATGACCAAATGCTGCGTCATGAAATCGGACAGCTCATGCAACATTGTGCTGTGATCCAGCATCGGGTAAATCAGGCGCAAGCGCTTGATTGCTTGCACGACACGTTCGTCTGCGGGACGGGGAATCGGTTCCGGTTCGCCATATTCGCGCGGTGCTTCCGCTGCGCGCGCCGCGAGAAATTCGGCAAAAGCAATCAAGGTTTCCTGCTGCTCAGGCGGCAATGCACGAAAGTGCTTGAGCAAATCTTTTTCGTCGCGCTTCATGCGGCAGGTCGTGCGCAGACAATCAGCGCTTGTCCTTCAAGGTGTCGACCACGCACTCAAGGAAGGTTTGCAATAAACGCGATTGGAATTTCTCCTTGGCATACACCAGGGACAAGGGTCGATTGAGGCGCGGCTGCAAGGGCACGGCAATCAAGTCGCCTAATTTGAGTTCTTTTTGAATGGTGGACAGCGACACGATGGCAACGCCTAGCCCAGCCTCCACCGCGCCTTTGATCGCCTCGCGGCTACCCAGCTCCATGGTGATGTGCAGGTCTTCCGGCTGCACGCCGTTCCTGCGGAAATACTCGTCCACCACCTCGCGCGTTCCTGAGCCAGACTCGCGGCTGACATAAGGCAATTCGGCCAACTGTGCCGGCGTGATCGACTTGAACGCCGCCACTGCATGCTTAGGCGAGCAAATCGCCACCAAATCGTCTTCGCAACACACTTGCGAAGACAGTTGCGGGTGGTGCGAAGAGGATTCGATGAGCCCGACATCGAGCGTATGGTCGGATACGCGGGATTCGATGGTCTCGGAATTGGCAACCGTTAAGCGCGCTTGCACATGCGGGTACTGCGCCTTGAAATCGCCGAGCAAGCGCGGCAACATGTATTCAGCGATCGTGGTGCTGGCGCCGACCAATAGCGTGCCGGAAATTTGCCCCGTTAATTCGCCTAAACGGGTTTCCATTTCACTATTCAAATTGAGAATACGCTCGGCATATTCGAGCGCGACATCGCCTGCGGGCGTCAGGGTAATTTTGCTGTGACTACGCTCAAACAAGCGGGTATTGAAATGCTCTTCGAGTTGCTTGACTTGGAACGTGACGGCGGGCTGGGTCATGTACAGCAATTCGGCAGCCTTGGTGAAGCTCAGCTGCTTTGCAACCGTATAAAAAACCTGGAGTCTACGATCAGCCATTGGGATCAGCCATAAAAATATCCGGGATGCGTAACGAGTGTTCTGGAAAGCCTTGAATTTAACCATACTTTCGCCGTACTGAACAGGGCTGAACGGATCTCTCTTACGGCGCGCGCATCTGGTGTGGTATAAGTAACCTTTGTTTTTTGGCAACATATCGGCCTCTGTACCGAGTAATAACTATTTCTACATGACGCGCGGTTTCTACATCATCATGGCGGCGCAGTTTTTTTCCGCCCTCGCCGATAATGCTTTGCTCATCGCTTCCATTGCGCTGCTGATCGACTTCTTTCAACGTCCCGACTTATCGCCGCTACTGAAATTTTATTTCACTATTTCCTACGTGGTGCTGGCCCCCTTCGTCGGCGCTTTTGCCGACTCGATGCCGAAGGGCCGGGTGATGTTCATCAGCAATACCATCAAGATTGCCGGTTGTTTCTTGCTGCTACTGAATGCTCACCCATTGCTGGCGTATGGCATCGTCGGCCTCGGCGCGGCCGCTTACTCGCCGGCGAAATACGGCATTCTGACCGAAATGCTTCCGCCTAAGGACTTGGTCCTGGCCAATGCGTGGATCGAGGGCCTGACGGTCTGCGCAATTATCATTGGCACGGTGGTCGGCGGCGTGCTGATCACGCCCAGCGTTAACGGCTTTCTGGCCAGCATCGATATCCCCTGGATCGAAACCGGCATCGACACGCCGCCGGAAATCGCGATTTCCGTCATTGCCGTTTTCTATGTTCTCGCGGCAATATTTAATATGTATGTCCCTAGTACTGGCGTGGATCACAAACCAGTGCATAGCAACCCTTTGTATTTAGTGCGCGACTTCAGCCATTGCGTGAAGCTTTTATGGATGGATAAGCTCGGCCAGATTTCGCTTGCGGTAACCACCTTGTTTTGGGCGGCCGGCGCTACGCTGCAATTTATCGTGTTGGATTGGGCCAAAGCAGCGCTACATCTGCCGCTGGATAAAGCATCGATGCTGCAAGGCGTTGTCGCCGTAGGCGTCGCCGTCGGGGCCATGGTCGCAGCGCGCATGGTGCCGATTCAAAATTCCACCAAGGTGCTGCCGGTCGGCGCACTGATGGGGATTTTAGTCATTGCGATGGTGGGAATTACCTCGTTGCCAATAGCGGTGGTTTTGTTGATTCTCATCGGTGCATCAGCAGGCTTTTTCGTGGTGCCCATGAATGCATTGCTGCAGCATCGCGGGCATATCCTGGTCGGTGCGGGCCACTCTATCGCGGTGCAAAATTTCAATGAAAACGCCGGAATATTGCTCATGGTAGGCACCTATTATCTGCTGGCAAAAGCCGATATCTCAGTCAACGGCGCGGTGGTGATATTCGGTTTATTCACGACCGCCGCCATGTTGATGATCATGAATTGGTATCGTTGCAACCTCACGCGCCATGGTCCGGAGCTCCAAAAACTGTTGGAAGTCGCACGCAGCAGTTCGCACTCCTGATTTCACCGCTTCGAATCAAGTTTTCCATCTTGTAGCCGCTATTTGCTGAATCCAAGCAGCAGGAACATGCATCTGTACTTGCATCCAGACTAGCTATGCGCACCCTCTTTTCGCGGCACTGGCCTCAACGGCTTCAGTGGCGCCTCCCATTATCGACGGCGCTTGTATCGGGCGGGTTATACCTATGGTTATCGGCTCTTCAGCCCTTTGCACCCTTTTGGATGCAAGCTATCCTCTTAGCGATCGTTATGGGCGGCCTGGTCTATTTCTTGTTAAGCCGGCCTTTGCATTTGTTAGCGCACGCCAGCGAGTTTGCGCAAGACCTTGTCGCAAAGCAGGGCAAACAGCTAGCGCTTCCCACGGCATCCTTGGAAATCGCCGCACTCGTCGATGCGTTGAACAAAACCGCTGTCAAATTGCACCAGCAGGATTGCGTCCTCAACGCCGCATTCACCGAGTTGCAAGAACAGCACTATGCTTTTGACCAGCATGCGATTGTCAGCATGATTGATTGCACAGGCGCCTTACAGTTTGCCAATGAGCGTTTATGCGAATTTTCCGGGTATGCCCGCCATGAAATACTGGGACGGCCGTTCACCATGCTAAGCGCGGAAGACGATCCGATCGCTTATAACGAAATACTGTGGGACAAGATGCAACATGGCGACGTTTGGCATGGGGAAATGCGCATCAAAAAACGCTCGGGGGACATCGGCTGGGTCGATGCATCCGTGGTGCCGATTCACGCGCTCAACGGCGATACCAGTCATTACATCTGCATTCAAACCGACGTAACGGCGCGCAAGGATCATGAAGACGCCCTGGCCGCCAACCAGCACGCATTGCAATTATTAGCGGTCAATATGGAACAGTTGATCAAAGAGCGTACCGCCGAGCTAGAAAAAACCAATGCAGACCTGGCGCAAGCAAACCAGGCAAAATCCGAGTTTATCTCCATCGTTTCCCATGAACTGCGTACCCCGCTCACCTCCATCAAGTCCTTTGCAGAAATTCTCGACGATGATGTAGACGACCCAAATTCCAAGCGCTGCTTGCGCATCATCAATGAAGAGGCGGATCGTTTAAATCGTTTGATCAACGACATTTTAGATTTGCAAAAAATCGATGCAGGACGCATGGTGTGGCGCGATGAAAAAGTGAATTTGGTGGATATTGCGCGTGCCGCCGTGGAATCCTTCAGCGGCGCCTATTACAGTAAAAATATTGGCCTGGAATTTCATACCGCCGATCAAACTCTGTTGGCTGTCGTGGATTCGGACAAGATACGCCAAATACTGGCAAATCTGCTATCGAATGCGCTGAAGTTCACCCAAGCCGGCAAGGTTGCAGTCCACATCCATCGCATCTGGGATAGCCAGTCAAACCTGCCCTATTTGCAGATCGCCGTAACAGACACCGGCCCCGGATTAACGCAAAGCCAATTAAAGCGCATTTTCGAACAGTTCTATCAGGTCGAAAACGACCAATCGCGCAAGATCCAGGGCACGGGCTTGGGCTTGACGATCAGCAAGCAGATCATCGACCACTATGGCGGCCGCATCTGGGCCGAAAGCGAAGTCGGAAAAGGCACCACGATATTTTTCATTCTCCAAGATGCCAGCGGCGCCACGAAAAAATTGGGCGAGATTTTGGTCGATCTCGGTTACATCACCGACGCCGAAATCGAACAAGCCTTAAAACAACAACACCAAACCAATGCACGGCAAATGCCAGCGTCGAACAGCGCTATCGGGAGCACCTAGCATGACTGTTAGAATTCTTGTGGCAGAAGATGAGGAAAATATTCTCCTTGCCCTAAAAACCATTGCGCGCAAGCACCTCCAATGCGATGAAGTCGTCACTTGCGAGAATGGCCAGGATGCCTGGGAAAAATTGCAAGCCGAACCCTTTTCATTGGTCATTTCAGATTGGAATATGCCGTTGAAAACCGGCTTCGAATTACTGGAAGATATGCGCGGCAACGATCACACGCGCAATGTCCCCATGCTGTTATTGACCGCGCGCTCGGACAAGGACAGCGTCATTAGCGCGCTGCAAGCAGGCGTCAACGACTACATCACCAAGCCCTTCGACAAGGACATACTGGTGCAAAAGGCCATTAAACTCTTAGCTAAATCAGTGGCTGCGACAGCGCAGGACGTGAAAATCGATGCCATTCAGGCTTCCCCTGCGATGTCGGTTGCCGACGAAGTGATTAAGCGCATCAAAAGCGGCGAAAATGCCTTACCCGTGCTGCCAGAACTGACCACCAAGGTTGAAGAATTGTTTCAACGCGAGGAAGTGGAGTTGAGCGATTTGGTTAAGGTCGTACAAACCGACCCGGGCATTACTTCCAAGCTCATCAGCATTTCCAATTCCCCGCAATTTCGCGGCTTATCGGAAATCAAAGGCTTGGACAAAGCCATCGCGCGTATTGGCTTGAAAATGACGCAAAACTATGTGCTCGTGCTCGCCAAGCGCGGCTTATTCAAGGTCGATGAACCCCAGTATGAAGCGATACTGAACCGCATCTGGCAACACTCGCTTGCGACCGCCGCCTGCGCGCAAGCACTGGCGCAAAAACTCGCCTTCAACGACGCGGATAGCTATTACACCCTAGGGCTATTACACGACATCGGTAAATTACTCGTGTTGCAAACATTTTCAGACATTGCAAAAAAACGCGCGGATGCGACCGAACAGCAATGCATCGATTTAATGGAGCAGGTGCACGGTGAGTTTGGCGCCCTGCTGCTCACCAAATGGAAATTTCCCAGCGACTATCAGCAGGTGGCGCGTTACCACGAGGATGTAGATAAAGCCGCCCAGCCCAATAATGCCTTGTATGTCGTCGCGCTCGCCAACCTAATCGCCATTCAAAACGGGTTTCATGCCAATTCGGACTCCATTAGCGAAAGCGATATCAATGCAGCGGCACAAAATCTGCGCGTGGGCGCCAGCATGATCGAAGCGGTTACGCAGCAAATGAACGAATATATGGCCGCGCAAAGCGAAATGTAGGGCGGTGTTAAAGCACCACCGGATGGTCCGGCAGCTCGTTGTCCGCAGCGCGGGTAGCGGGGAAATGCGCAGTGAGGTGCGCATCAATGGCGCGGATGCCCGCACACACGCCTGAGGCGTAATCGCCCCGATGCAAGGCTAGCTGCATCTCATGGCAAATTGCCTGCCAAACCGCTTGATCCAATTTTGCATTGATGCCGCGATCGGCGACGATTTCGACGCGGTGTTCCGCTAACAGCAAATAAATCAATACGCCGTTGTTTTGCTCGGTATCCCAGACGCGCAACTGCGCAAAAACATCCAGCGCCCGTGCGCGCGAGCGAACCCCGCGGAGCAATGGCAGCAATCCAAAGTTGGCTTCCACCGCAAAGCGTATTTGGCCGCTGTGGTGGCGCTCTGAAGCTGCAATTTCGCGTTCGATGGCTGCGAGTACCTGCTTGTTGAAGAGCTGGCGCAAGCGCCAAGGAAAATAGAAAAGATGCTGAGCCAGTCTGCGCATATGTTTCATCCCTACCATCGTCCCGACGCGCCGCCGCCGCCGCCAAAGCCGCCGCCGCCACTGAAACCGCCGCCGCCACTGCCGCTACTCCACCCGCCGCCACCGCTACTCCAGCCCCCCAAACCGCCACCGCCGCCGCCCAACAGCACAAAGATAAAGGCCACCACCGCGCCGATCACGGCAAAGGTGAGCGTGCCCATCAAAAACCAGATCAAGGCCCCCACCACCGCGCTCGCAATCGATGCCCCCAACAAGTGGCCGAACACCGTGCGCAAAAAACCGCCAATAATAAAAATCCCGAACAACAGCATGGGGAAATAATCCCCGACCGAGGACCAAGCGGCCGATTTCTCCCGTGGCGGCGGCAAAGGCTCGCCTTCCACCAGGCGGATCATGCGCGACACGCCGATTTCGATACCACCGTAATAATCATCGCGCTTGAAGTGCGGCACGATATCCTCGGCAATGATGCGCTTGGCAATGGCGTCGGGGATCACCCCTTCCAGGCCATATTGCGTTTCGATACGCAAAGCTCGATCGTCTTTGGCGATCAACAACAGCGCGCCATCGTCGATGCCCTTGCGACCCAGCTTCCACACATCCAGCACACGCCGCGCATATTGCTCGATGGTCTCAGGCTGCGTGCTGGGCACAATCAGCACCGCGATCTGCGCGCCCTTGCGCGTCTCTAAATCCGCCAAGTTGCGCTCGATCGCTACAATTTGCTGGGCATTGAGGGTTTGCGTCAGATCGGTCACGCGCGCCTTGAGCGGCGGAATTGCCACCTCGGCGCGCGCCGTGGTGACGACCAGCGCGCTCAGCAACAGCCCAAAAAAGAGGTGCGCCAAGCTACATCGTTTGTGCAGCAACATACGGGCTTAGCGCGCCGGTGCGGTGTCGAAGTTGACCTTGGGCGCGGCGGAAATTTCCTTTTCATTTTCAACCGTGAAATTCGGCTTAATCGCAAACCCGAACATCTTCGCCGTCAAATTGGAAGGAAATTGGCGCACCGTGGTGTTGTAGGACTGCACCGATTGTATGTACCGATTACGCGCGACCGTGATGCGGTTTTCCGTGCCCTCCAATTGCGCCTGGAGATCGCGAAACACGCCATCGGCCTTCAACTGTGGGTAATTTTCCGACACCACCAACAGGCGCGATAAAGCGCTGCCGAGCTGCCCTTGTGCCGCCTGGAATTTCTGCAAGGCTTGCGGATCGTTCGCGAGTTCTGGGGTGATTTGGATTTGCCCTACCTGGGCGCGCGCATTCGTCACCTGCGTCAGCACATCCTTCTCATGCGCCGCATAGCCTTTCACCACATTCACCAAGTTCGGCACCAAGTCCGCGCGGCGTTGATACTGGTTCAACACTTCGGACCAGCCGGCCTTGATTTGTTCGTCTTTCGATTGCAGATCGTTATAGCCGCAACCGCCGAGCGAGACCAAAACCAACAATGACAATACTGCCAACAACGAACGTCGAAACATCGTAATGCTCCTCTCAGGTTATAGCGGGTAGCGTGAAAATGGGTGCTGCTAAGGGTTTTGCAAGCCCCGCAGGGTGCGCTTGATCAGGCACAAATCTTCCCATGCCTTGGCTTTGTCCTGCAAAGTCCGCAGCAGATAAGCTGGATGATAGGTCACAATCAACGCCCTGCCTTGATATTCGAGCAACTGACCGCGCAGGCTGGCGATGCTCGCTTCCTTGCCCAGCAAGCGCGTTGCCGCCACCTTGCCCAGGGCCACGATCAGCTTGGGCGCGATCAAGGCAATCTGGCGATCGAGATATGGCGCGCAAGCGGCGATTTCGCTGTGCTCCGGATTGCGATTGTCCGGCGGGCGGCACTTCACCACATTGGCGATGTAAACTTTTTGTCTGCGCTTGAGCTCGATGCTGGCGAGCATATTATCCAGCAGCTTGCCGGCCTGGCCGACGAAAGGCTCGCCTTGTTGATCTTCCTCTTCGCCCGGCGCCTCGCCGACGAACAGGATATCCGCTTGCTCGTCGCCGACGCCGAACACGGCTTGCGTGCGATTGGCGTGCAGCGGGCAAAGGGTGCAAGCGGCGACGGCTTGTTTAAGTTGCGGCCAGTCCATCTGTGCAATCTCTGATACAGCGCTGGTTGCCGGCGCTACAGAAAGTTGCTCCGCTTCAATACCGGGAGTTTCAGATGTTTCCAAGTGCCGCACATCTGTAGCGCCGGCATCCTTGCCGGCAACAAACCCCGCCCGCCCATACGCATACTGATCCGGCGCAGCTGCCAAATTCGCCTTAACCGGATTTTGCTGCACATACTGCACGCAACGATCGAACTCATCTTGATTGCGCAGCAATCTGTCGTAGCTCTCGCCCTGCCAGAACGCGCCGTCGCGGCCCAATATTCGATTCGCCTCGGTCGCGGTATAGGATTTCAAGCTGTGCAAAATATCGCTCAAGCTGTGCGCGCCGCGCGGCTCGATCACCAAGTGCACATGATTCGGCATCACCACCCAATCGTGCAGCACATAGCGCTCGCCATCGAAGGTCTTGAGCGCATGCACCAGCATCAACGCAATTTCTGGTTTGCTTAAGGCGCACTCGCCGTGACCGGCATCAAGGTAATGCTCGATTTTTTTTGAGCGCGCTTCCGGAGGTATTTCCCTTAGTTCTTCGAGCGCAGTTTGCGGCAGGCTATCCGCCAAGCGGAAGGTGACGAAATAAATGCCGCCCTCTGCCTTTAAGTGCGGCAAGGATGTCGGCGCTACCGTAAGCTGTTCAGTTGCAGCGGCAAGCTCAGCGTCACGCGCGCGCCACAACGGCGACAAATTCAACGCTTCCAGCCATTCCTGCGAGTAAGCTTTCATAGCACCAAGCCCATCAGAATCGCATCTTCGCGCCCATCGTGCGCCGGGTAATAGCCGCGGCGCGTCGCCATTTCGTTGAAGCCGATGTCTTCGTACAGACGGCGCGCAGCCCGATTCGACGGCCGCACTTCCAGAAACATCATGTCCGCATGGTATTCGCGCGCGACCTTGATCAAGTGCTGCAAGAAACGCCGCCCGATCCCTTGGCGCTGCCAATCTTGGCCGATCGCGATATTCAACACGTGCGCCTCGCCCGCCCCCAGCATCAGCACCGCATAGCCCACCAGTACCGAACCGAACTCGCATACCCAACAGCTATAGCCGGCATTCAGGGAATCGGTGAAATTGCCCGGCGTCCACGGAAAGGTGTAGAGCACGCGCTCCAGCGGCATGATCGCCGCCACGTCCGCTTTGTTCATGGGGCGAAATGAAAATACCGGCTCAGGCACGGCGTTCATCGCTCGCTCGTTTTCAACGCGACTTTATCGCGAATATATAGGGGGGCGGCGTCCCACGCGGGTACGCCTTGACCCTGGGCCAAGCGCTGCGCGCCGAGTTGCGCGATCTCGCGCGCATGCGGATAGCGCTCATCCCAAACCGCGCCGAGATGGTCCGCATACTGCAAGCGCAGCGCGCCATCGGCCACCTTGAAACCGCTGCCGATGCCGTGCCAATCTTGCCCGATAAGCGCCGGCACGGCTTGTGCCGAATACAAGCCCGGCGCATGGATCTCCGTCCAATCCTCGCCATTGCGCTGATACGCCGCGTGATACACCTCGCGCATGCGTGCATCGATGCAGGCAATCACGCGCGGATGTTCGCTTTGCGCCGCCAAGGCCAGCAAGGTCGGGACGCCCACCAGCGGCAAATCCGCGCCGAACGCCAAGCCCTGCGCAATGCCGCAAGCAATGCGAATGCCGGTAAACGAACCCGGCCCCTGGCCGAAGGCCACGCCATCCAGGCTGCGCAGGCGCACACCGGCCTCGACCAGCAGCACCTCCAGCATCGGTAATGTGAGCTCGGAATGACTTTGCCCGGCTTGCGTCTCGCGCACCAGGATTTCGCCGTCGATGAGCAAAGCCAGGGATAGGTATTCGGTAGAAGTGTCGAGAGCCAAGACGCGCATAAGGCAGATTATAAAGCCAAGCGCGCGAATACCCTAAACGCGCAGCAGGTCCAGACCGGGAAACTTTCCGTTCAAAACCCCGCGCGCATCCAGGCCCCACCATTTCTCGATGACCGTGGCGTAGAGGCGACGAAAATCCACGCTATGCAGCATATTTCCGCCTTCCAACTGACTCAGGCTGGGAGCTTGGCCATATAAACCGCCTTGCACTTTCCCACCCAAAACAAAATGCGCATTGGCGGTGCCATGATCGGTGCCAAGACTGCCGTTCTCCTGCGGCCGCCGCCCGAACTCGGCATAGGTCATGATCATGGTGCTATCCCAGCGCGCAATTTCCTGCATGGCGGATTTGAATGCCGCCAGCCCTTCGGCCAATTCCTTGAGTAACCGCTGTTGCGTGTTCGGCTGGCCGTTGTGGGTATCGAAACCATTGAGGGTGACCCGCACTACCGCCACGCCCGACTTTCCGGAAACCACGTTGGCGGCCGTCTTCAGCGCATTGCCGAACGGCCCTTGAGGAAATTCCGTGCGAAAACTTCGTTCGCCGGCAAGACCCGCTGCCGCCTGCACAATGTCGCCCTCGACTTTCAAGATATGCGCCAAGGCCGCGTTCTTGGATTTTGCCGCAGCATCATCGGCAAAGCGCGCCTGGCGCATGAACTGTTGCGTATTGTTCAAGACGATGGCGCGCGAACCCGTGCCGCCGAGCGGCCCCATGTCCTGCGATCCGATGACCACGCCATCCGCCGCGAATGCAGCAGGCACCGGATGCGCCTTAAAATTGCGCGCCAACCAGCCATCCGCCAGGTACTCGCTGGATGCGGATGCGGATTCCCAAATTTCGATGGAACGGAAATGCGAGAGATTGGGCTGCGCATAGCCCACCCCCTGCACAATGGCCAATTCACGGTTTTGCCACAAGGGCATGAGCGCTTGCAAAGCTGGATGCAAGCCCACGCGCTCATCCAATTGCAGCACCTCTTCGCGGCGGATGCCGAGCCGCGGGCGCAAGCGATAGTAGTTAGGATCGGCATAAGGCACCAGCGTATTCAGCCCATCATTGCCGCCCTTAAGCTCGATCAACACCAACAAATTGCGATAGTCGGCTGCGGGCGCTGCGGCAAAAGCCAAATTCGGCAATGCCGATACCAGCGGCACCAGACCGAGCGCGCCGAGAAAGTCACGACGTAGCATGCTGCACCTCACCTTTCCTTGTGTCGGCTCATTCACCGGCTACTTCAATTGATAGACCGGATCGAGCGCGAGATGGCGCACGAATGCAATCCGGCCGCCGCCATCACCGCCGCTAAAAGGCTGGCTGGGCGGCAGCGCCAACAGCAGTTTTTCGGCTTGGGCGCGCCGCGCATTCTCGTTACCGCTCAATTCGGCAAAGAAGCGCTGCACGTCGAACACGCCACTATTCAGCTGCGCCATGCGGCTCGCGCCCAACGCTGCGCCGCCATTCTCCGCCGCAGCATCGGCTTGCTGGTTCCTGGGCATTTCCTGCGCACGAAATATGCGCGCCATGATTTGCTTGCGCCCGAGCAAGCTTGTGCTGTTGATCCTATCCTCGCCGCCGGGCCAGCCTTTCACATTCGGCGGCGCGAAAATATCCTGTCCCAGCTGGCGTCCCGCCAAGGCGTACAAACGCGGATCCAAACCCTCGATATGGAATTGCCGCGCAGTGCCGACCAGCAGCTCAACCGGCGATTTGATCAGCGCTGCGCGATTTTCCTTTGCGTAAAACGCATCCGAGAGCAGCAAGGCGCGCAGTACGGGCTTTATCTCATAATGCGATGCGCGGAAAATGCCGGCCAAGCGTTTAACTTCCGTTGCCGCCGGTTGCGGAGAAACAAACTCGCGCCATAATTTAGTGACCACAAATTCCGCCGTTGCCGGTTGCGCGAGCAGGACATCCAGCACATCGTCGCCATCCAGGTTTCCGCTGCGCCCGAGCACCGTCTTTTCACCCCCATCGTGCAAAAAAGGATAAAAGCGGAATGCGTAGGTTGTGCGATCCAGGCTCCAGCCGGTAAAAGCGCGCGCCGCTTCCTTGACATCCTGCTCGGTGTAATGGCCCACGCCAAGGGTGAACAGCTCCATCAACTCCCGGGCAAAGTTCTCGTTGGGCTGGCCACGACGATTAGAAGCGCTATCCAGATACACCACCATCGCCGGGTCCCTGCCAACGGCATGCAACAGTTCGCCGAAATTGCCCAGCGCATAGCGCCGCAGCAAGATATTTTGGCGATACATCAACTGCGGCCCCTTGACCTTCTCCAAACTGGACACGAAATGGTTGTGCCAGAAAAGCGTCATGCGCTCGGTCAACGGAGAAGATGTTTGCAGCATCTCTTGATACCACCAGGCGCGCAGCTCAAAGCCCTTGCGCAGGGTTTCTCGCACGAACTTGCGCCGCTGCTCTTGCGTCATGGCTTGCACTTCTTGCCGTGGCGGCAATGGCTCAAGCACCCATGCCGGCGGTGCAACGCGCGCTTCCGTCAAGGTGGCGGAAAGAATCCGATCCACCGCTTGCTGACGCGACAGCTGCGCAAACAAATCAAGCTCGGACGCGGTCGGGGCAAATCCGCTGCGCGCCAGCAAATGGCGCGCATCGTCGTAACCCATGCCGCTCCCGTGGGCCAAACCGGCCCACAGAAACAGCAAGCAGAGAAGGCCTTTCATGCCTGCCTAGGTTCCCGAACCCGACTCTGCGGAAGGTTGACCGAGATGCCGCTCACCTTTATTTGCATGGCGCGCTTGCCGGGCTTGGCGCATTTCCGCTTGCGTCAACTGGCCATCGCCATTGGCATCCAATTTATCGAAATGCTCAGCCAACTTGGGCGCATTTTGCTGCGCCTCCTCGCGGCTGATCTTGCCGTCTTGATTGGCGTCGAGTTTATTCCAACGCTGCTTCATCTGCTCGTGGCGCTGGGCGCGCTGCTCCGGGCTGGGGCGCTGGCGCGGCGTTGCTTCTTCGGCGGCAAATACACTCGCGCTCAAAAGGCCCGCAAGCGTGGTTAAAACAAGCGTGTCTCTAATTGCCTTATGCATCATGTGTCTCCTGAGTTTGGGTCGTTAACGTAGGGCGATAAAGCTTAAGGGCGCGCCCTGGGACGCTTCTCGGCATCGTGCTTCTCGCTATAAATATCCTTGGATAAGGTATTCAGGTCTTGGTGCAGGTCCTTGCGTTCGTCGCGCGTGAGCGTGCCATCGGATTTGTATGCATGTTCTTCCTGGCGCACGGATCTCCGCTGTTCGCGCAGGCTGCTCGCTTCGCCCTTGGTCAGTTCGCCGGAGCGCACCCCTTGTTTTAGGCGATGGTCCTGGCGCAGTTGGCGCGCATTGACGTTTGGGTCATGCGGGCGCACAACTCGCTCGGCGGCGGCATGGCCGGACACAATGACGAGTGAAGCAAGCAAAATACTAAATGTGGTTTTCATCGATATCTCCCAAAGTTAAGCAAGGTTAAAAGGTTTTCCGAATTGGCTGATTCGGATGATGGGCAGATTACCCGGGGGATGTAAATAAAGTGTTTCGCGTGCACCTGAAATTGTAAAAAAGTGTTGCTTGGGCAGGACAAAGCCAGTCTGGAATCGTGTAACAATTTGTAACCAACGCGCATCCTTGCAATATCTCGATACATAAGACTTTGCCCCAGGCGCGCGAGCCATTAGCATAGAGGCCATGAAACCTTTGCCGCAACGACTTTTAGTGGTGGACGACGATCTGCGCTTGCGCGATCTGCTGGGTCAATATTTGTCCGAGCAAGGCTTCAGCGTGGATATGGCAGCCGATGCCGGCGAAATGGATAAAAAGCTGACGCGCAACCACTATGCGCTGATGGTGCTCGACCTCATGCTGCCGGGCGAGGATGGGCTGGCGATTTGCCGCCGCCTGCGCGGCAACAGTAACCCCATCCCGATTGTGATGCTCACCGCAAAAGGCGATGAAATCGACCGCATCCTCGGCCTGGAAATGGGCGCCGACGATTACCTGCCCAAGCCTTTCAATCCACGCGAGCTGCTGGCGCGCATCAACGCCGTGCTGCGGCGCAAATCGCCAACGCCACCCGGCGCGCCGGATACCGCGCAAGGCGTGGTGGAATTCGGCCCGTTCCACCTCGACCTCGCCACGCGCCAACTCACCAAGCAAGGCGTCGCCGTCAGCCTCACCAGCGGCGAGTTTGCCTTACTGAAGACGCTCACTGCACACGCACGCCAACCGCTGTCGCGCGACAAGCTGATGGAACTGGCGCGCGGCCGCGAGCACGAAGCTTTCGACCGCAGCATCGACGTACAAATTTCGCGCTTGCGCAAACTGCTGGAAGAAGACCCCGCCAAGCCGCGCCTGATCCAAACCATCTGGGGCTTCGGTTATGTGTTCGTTCCCGAAGGCACGCCACATCAATGAAGCTGCTGCCCAGCACCCTGCTTTGGCGCAGTTTTTTTCTGATAGCGGCCTTGATCGTTTGCAGCCAGGTGATTGCGATTTCCATTACCCGCCTCAACGATCGCGAGCCGCGCGCCCAGCAAATCGCGCAGCAGGCAGCGAGCATCGTCAATTTGTCGCGCACCGCGCTGATTGCCGTGCCGCGCGAGCAGCGGCGTTATCTCTTGACCGAACTGCATCGCCAAGAAGGCATCCGCATCTACCCTGCCGCCGCCGATGAACCCCCGGGGCGACTGCCGCAGCATCCGTTTGTAAAAATGATTGCCCGTGAAATCAGGGCGCGCCTGGGACCGGATACGCGGGTTGAGTTAGGGCGGCACGGCGTACCAGGACTGTGGGTCAGCTTCGCTATCGACGATGACATGTATTGGGTCGCGCTGCCGCGCATTCCGGTGGAGCGTACATTGCCGATCAAGCTGCTCATTTGGATTGGCGCCAGCATTGTGTTGGCGTCGCTCGGCGCTTGGTTCATCGCCTGGCGCATCAATCAGCCGCTGAAGGTGCTTGCCGCCAGCGCGCAAAGTATCGGCCAAGGCGCCCAACCGGCGCCGTTGATGGAGGACGGATCGGAAGAAATCCGCAGCGTCATCCGCAGCTTCAACCAAATGAATCAAGACTTGGCGCGGATGAATCAGGAGCGCACGGTCATGCTGGCCGGCATCTCGCACGACCTGCGCACGCCGCTGGCGCGACTGCGGCTGGCGGTGGAGTTGCAGCAAGAAAAAATCGATGAAGCGCAACGTGCCGGGATGGTGCAAGACATCGCCGACCTGGATGCGATCATCGGCCAGTTTCTCGCCTTCGCGCGTGGTGCGGAAAATGAAGCGTGCGCATCCGTCGACCTGAACCAGCTCATCACCGAGACCCGCGATCGTTATACGCGCAGCGGCAAACATCTCAGCCTCGAACTCGGTGCGCTACCGCCGTTAAACCTGCGCCCCTTGGCCATGCAAAGACTGATTTCGAACTTGGTGGACAACGCTCTGCGCCATGGCGGCGACGCAATCACCATTCGCACCGAACACGTCGGCAGCGAAGCCCGGCTCTCTGTGTTGGATCGCGGCCCAGGTATTCCACCCGAACAAACAGAAATCGCCCTGCAAGCGTTTAGCCGCCTGAATACGGCCCGCAGCGGCCATGCCGGCGCCGGCCTAGGGCTGGCCATCGTGGAACAGATTGCCCGCATGCATGGCGGGAAGCTTGCATTGCTGCCGCGCAGCGGCGGCGGGTTGGAAGCGCGCGTGATCTTACCGGCTTGATCGCTCCCAAAATCGAGCCGCGCCAACTACAGTGAAGAAGTACACGCGTATTAAGGCTCCCATGAAAACTCTGCAACCGCTGCAGCATCCGGTATCCAGCGCAACTGAACCCGCCAGCCGATTTCAGCGCTTGATCGAGTGCCTCAAAAATCCCACGCTATATGACCACCCGGCCGAACCCATCACACTGCTGGAAACGCATATCTCCAGCGTGCTGCTGGCAGGCGATTACGCCTACAAACTGAAAAAACCTTACAGCCTCGGCTTCCTCGATTTCACCACGCTGGACGCGCGCCGCCACTTTTGCGAAGAGGAATTGCGCTTGAACCGGCGCTTAGCGCCCGACCTCTATCTAAGTGTCGTGGCGATCACCGGCTCAGTCGATGACCCGCATTTCGACGGCACTGGCGCAGCCATCGAATACGCCGTCAAAATGCGCCGTTTCCCGCAGGAGAGCTTGCTCAGCAATGTGCTAGCGCGCGGCGAACTACGCGCCGAGCAACTCGATCGCCTGGCGCAGCATATTGCCGCATTCCATGCCGCGCTGCCCGGCGCTGATTCCAGCCAGGCCTATGGCGAACCCGATACCCTGCACGCGGCCACGCGCCAGAACTTCAGCCAAATTGCACCGTTAATCTCCAGCACTGCAGACCGGACGCAGCTCGAGCAACTGGCGCAGATCAGCGAGGCATTGTTCGCGCGCTCGCTGCCGCTTTTCGTGCAGCGCAAGCAACAAGGCTTCATTCGCGAATGCCACGGCGACTTGCACCTCGGCAACATGGCGCTGATCGACGGCGAGATCGTGCCCTTCGATTGCATCGAATTCAACGACAACTTCCGCTGGAACGATGTCATGAGCGAAGTCGCCTTTGTGGTCATGGATCTCGCCAGCCGCGGCCGGCCCGACTTCGGCTTCCGCTTCTTGAATACTTATCTGGAGCAAACCGGCGATTTTGGCGGGCTACAGGTGTTGCGCTATTACCTGATGTTTCGCGCCGTGGTGCGCGCCAAGATCGCGGCCTTTCTCGCGACGGAAGCAGAAACCCCTGAGGATAAACGCGTCCAGGCCTGGCATGACTTCCACCATTATTTGCACTTGGCGCAGCAATTCAGCCACACCCCGCCGTTCCTGCTGGTGTTGATGCACGGCCTCTCCGGCTCCGGCAAGAGCACCGTGGCGCGCGAGCTGGCCGCGCAACTGCCGGCCATCCACGTGCGCTCCGATGTCGAACGTAAGCGTCTTTACGGCTTCAGCCCGCTGGCGCGCACCGACGCCCAACCCGGCGCCGGCATCTATACCCAAGCGGCCACGCAGCGCACCTATGCCAGAATGGCGGAAATCGCTCGCGAAGCCCAAGCGGCGGGTTATGCAGTGGTGCTCGACGCCACCTTTCTCAGCGCCCAACAACGCGCGCCGTTTAAAGCGCTTTGCACTAATACCTGGATCGTGTCCTGCGAGGCGCCGGCAGAAGTTCTAAGGGAACGTGTCCGAGCCCGATATCAAGCCGGGACGGATGCGGCGGAAGCAGACATTGCGGTATTGGAGCGGCAACTGGCCATGCGCGAAGCGCTGACCGCAGAAGAATTGCAACACGCCATCGTGATCGATACGCTACAGCCATTTGATGCGCAGTTTATAGCTGCGCAATTGCGCCAAAAGGGCGTGACGCATTTACAGTAAACGTGACAACGCCCGCGTTAGCGGGCGTTGCGAAGTGGGCGGCAAATAAAATGTCATATTACAAGATGTGATAATCCTCTAGCCAGCCTCCCGCGAACAGTGGAACACTGATCGCGGTGTTGACGACACAAGGAGGCTGACATGGCACTGTACTGTGGAATTGATTTGCATTCAAACAATCACTGGCTCACGGTTATTGATGAATCAGACAAACGGTTATTGGAGAAACGTTTACCAAATGATTTGTCTGCAACGTTCAAAGCGCTTGCGCCCTACCAGGATGAACTCGCCGGCATCGCGGTGGAATCCACCTTCAACTGGTACTGGTTGGTCGATGGACTGATGGCGGCGGGCATGGAGGTCAAGTTGGTGAATACGGCGGCCGTCAAGAAATACGATGGGCTCAAATATGCCGATGATCGGCACGACGCCTTTTGGCTTGCGCACCTCATGCGGCTCAATATCCTGCCCACCGGTTATATCTACCCCAAGGAACAGCGCGCGGTGCGCGACTTGTTGCGGCGCAGGATGGGGCTGGTACGTGTAGCCTCGTGCCAGCTCATCAGCGTGCAAAGCATGATCTGGCGCTACACCGGCGCCATGGCGAGCACCAACCTAATCCGCAAACCGGAATTCGTGATGCCACCGATCGACCCGCATGCCGTGCTTGGCGCGCAAAGCTCGCTCACGCTCTACCGCGCCGTGCAGCGCGAAATCGACACGATAGAGGCAACCGTGTTGGGCCAGGCCAAGCTCGCCCCCGAATTCGCGATTCTGCAAAGCATGAGCGGCATCGGTAAGATCCTGGGCATGACCGTGATGTTTGAAACGGGGCGCATCGAACGTTTTGCCGGGCCGGGCGATTACGCGTCATATTCGCGCTGCGTCAAGAGCGAACACCTGTCGAACGGCAAGAAGAAAGGCGAAGGCAACGCCAAGAGCGGGAACAGGTACCTTTCTTGGGCGTTCTCCGAAGCGGCGCATTTTGCGGTGCGCTACGATCCGCTGGCCAAGCGTTTTTATGATAAGAAGCGCGCCCAGAAGAACGGCATTGTGGCGATCCGCGCCGTGGCGCACAAGCTGTGCCGGGCGGCGTATTTCATGTTGCGCGACCAAGTGCCGTTCGATGCACAGCGCTTGTTTGCGCATTGAGTTTGGCGGGCTGAGGTCAACCAGGGTAAGGGGTTGGTAAAACCATGAGACGTTGATTGGCAACCTCGGCGCGCCACCGTTTTTGACCATTCGCCTAGCGCATGAACCAAGCAAGGGTTGGACGGCCACCAGGCCGAACCACAGATTTTGTGAAACGTATTTTGGAGATGTGCTGGTACCGAGAATTTTGTGGGGCGGCTTTGCCGCCAGGGGCGAACCAGCAATTCGGTATTGCCTTGATCCAGATGGGTGACTGGCGCGGATGGTAGCGATGCCAGAAAATTGAATGATCGGATGCGAGCGGTGGAACGGTGGTTGATATCCGTCAACCAGGTTGGCGTGGGTATGCTCGTGCTATTGACTACGGTTGGCTAATGGGTGACCCCTTCGTCCTTCGTGACCCCTTCGTCCTTCGTTTACAACCTATCTTAGCCGCTATCAACGATACATGAATATGAAACTGGTATACGGGTTGGTCTACATCAAACCTAGATCGGCTTGTCTTCACTCTGCCCAGGCAACTGACCGAAATCATTTCTAATACTTCCCGATGCTCCGTGATTCAGTAAAAAATCGGCTATATCATCATGTTTATTCATTTTTGCGTAATGCAGAGCGGTGCATCCCATGTCACCGATCTGATTTACATCTAAGCCTGCCATTATTAGTAGCTCGACCGTTCGAAGGTCTCCACGTTGTGCTGCAATATGCAGTAGATAATCGCCATTTGAATCAACATAGGTAAGAGGATCAATTGGAGTACTCGGGTCATCAGATTCATAATTCACCAAGTAGCTGTATTTCTGTAGCAGCTCATCAATCTCAGCTTTAGTCAGATTCATGGACATTGGCAACCAGCCTTTTTCAATTTCGCCTCAATATTCCGTATGGCATTTTGTGATTGGGGTATTGTAGCAGCGTGATGTGGCCCCCACTTCGCGTCCCATGCCTGCCTAGCTGCCAACAATTCCTGCTCTCTTTTCAGCTGCCACCTCAGCATTTCGCATTCATCCAAGTTTGGCGGTGGTGGTTGACCATATTGGCTTTTGTAGTTTTGCCACTCGCGATTAGCTTCTGGATCAGTCACCCGTGGAGGTTTTGACGTCGAAAGAGTGGCACCGCCCTCTGATACCCACTGGTAGTCGGGATCCAATGATGGAAATAGATCTCGAACCCACTTAGGCCAGAAAGGCTGTGAACCTGAGGTCGAGCTTTGTTGGCCATTCCACGATGCGGCCCCACCCGTGGCAACGGCACCACTCCCAGTAGCAGCAGCACCACCTACTTCTGCCGCGCAAAGGAAGCCACATAACCCACTCTGGTCTGAATATCGAACGGGGTTTCCCCCAACATAACCGTAAGTGCTAAAGGTTCCGCCATACAACCCAATCGGATCGCTTTGGATGTACCGACCCGTCGAAGAATCATAATCTCTAAAGCCGTTGTAATTGAGCCCCGTCTCTTGATCGTAATACTGTCCCGGCAGTATTACGATAGACCTCTCCCCCCGGTGGAGCTCTCCGGCACGAACTCAAAGAAGTTAAAAATATTTATCGCAAAATTGAGCCACTTTGATATCTTATCCTTTCCAAAAGAAAGGGGGATATGCGGATTTTATTGACCATCGGATTCCAATTGCGGCCCCGCGCTTTAGCAGCTACCCGCACGCACGGGTTTGGGAGCATTTCTCTTTTGGAGAAACAGGCTATCGCGATTCATTATGCGCGTCTCAGCCGTACGTCAGACGGATTATGTTTAGTGATAACAAAAGCTCGGTATGCAGCTTTCAAACGAAGCCATAGGCTTTTAAAATTGTTACCACATTCCTTTTCTAAGAGTCCTTGGTACGTAAGCGCGAATACTGAACCTTTGCTTGCCGCCTTAGAGAAGTAATCTCGGGCCTTCTCTAAATTCTTGGGAACTCCCTTTCCCTCCAAATATATTTGTCCAAGCATTAAATACGCAACGGCATTTTCGGTATCCTGATCAACTACAGAATAATAGTAAAAAGCTTTCTCGTAATCAGGGCGCATCCCCCTACCAAAGTAGTGAAGCCGACCAAGTGCAAGCCAGCCTTCGACTGCCCCGACTGTGTCTACCGCCATTTGATAGTAGTACTTGGCTTTTCCGTAGTCTTGCTCAACACCATCGCCACCCCTCTCATAGATCGCGCCGGCCAGAGTATTCGCGTGCCCATATCCTTCATTTATCAACGTGATCACTTCTTTCAAAGCGGCGCTGTATTTGCCTTTCGCATAAAGCGAAATCGCAGCATCAAAACGCTGGTTATCGCTACGCGGGAAACTAAGGATATTGCTTCTGATTTCCAATTTTCTTCTGCCCCGTCAACTCCGCCCCACGCCTAATTTCTTCGCGATTTTTCATATCATTAGGAAAATCATCCGCAGGATCACCATTGCAAATTCCAGACCCAAGCGCTGCTGCAAGGACTGCATTCTGGCATGGGTTCTTTATCGTCTTCCCGACCCTGTAGCACATGCCAGCCACACGAGTAGCAGGAACAAATGACGCAGCAACCACAACCACGGTGCCAATTTGATTCGATGTTCGTATATATTCCTCAGAAAGAGTACCCTGGGAAACTCCTGTAGGAGGAAGAGGCACTTCAGTGCCTGGAATAAAAAAACCACCTTCGAACCCGGGAGTAGTAGTTGATAACCCCAGTGGGTCAATTCGTGATACCGGAGTCCCTCCGACATATGCATAAGTATTGAGGCCACCCATCAACCCAATCGGGTCACTTTGCACATATCTTCCGGTACTCGGATCATAGTCACGGAAATAATTGTAGTGCAACCCCGTCTCTTGATCGTAATACTGTCCCGGAAACCGCAGGTTGTAGGCAAACCTTCTCCCACTCCCATTCGGGTCTTCGTTAGGCACATCCGTCCCAAACGGATCCGAGTCCCAACGCCACACCATGTTGTTGGCCGTATCGGTAATCACGCGCGGCGTATTCAAGTGAT
>JAKANO010000019.1 GCA_021812385.1 Pseudomonadota bacterium
TCTATGGTTGGCCCTTATCGATTTAAAAAGCCAGCGTTGTTTAACGAAGATAGAAAAGTAAATTCGCGAAGTTTTGGTTTTCGGGGCCCCTGCTGCGCCGCTGACTGGAGGGTGTGCTGCGCGGAGCTTTAGGCGAGCACTGTTTGAGCTCCGCGGCAGCCCGCGTTTTGTGCGGGCTGCTAGGGCGAGTTGCGCAGCCCCGTGCAGTACACCCGTAAGGAAGGAACCCCGTTAGGGGCGGGGTAGGGGGTGCCTTTTTCTTTGGTTACATTTCTTTTGGGCAAGCAAAAGAAAGTAACTAGCCCGCCGGCTACCCCGGCCCTAAATAATCCGCGCGCAGCGCGTACAAAACCACTTTGATTTAGATTAATCTCTAACTACTGAGCACTACTCCGAGCGCATAATCCCCCCATGGCAACTCAATTCCTCCACATCCAGCAACCCGGCCAGAAGCCGCATCCTTTCGCCTTGTTCAACCTTGGCTTCCGCCCCTTCTTTTTATTGGCGGCCTTGTTCGCCATGGTTTCGATGGGTGTTTGGGGCAGTATTTATTTTGGCGTGAATAGCCTTGCCGGTCTGCAAATCGCACCGCAGCAATGGCACGCCCACGAGATGCTGTTCGGTTATGCGATGGCGGTGATCGCCGGATTTTTACTCACGGCGGTGCGCAACTGGACCAATGTTCCGACGCTGACGGGCATCAAGCTGGCGCTGCTGTCGGCGCTCTGGCTGGCGGCGCGGGTGTTGATGCTGGTGGCGCCGCATCAGATGTTGCCGATTTTTATTCTGGATGTCGGATTTAATCTTGCGCTGGTGGCTGCCGTCACTATTCCACTGGTGCGGGCCAAGCAGTGGAAGCAGCTCAGTCTCGTTTCGAAGATCATGTTGCTCGGGCTGGCGAATGCCTGTTTCTACCTTGGCGTTCTCGGGCAACTCGAACATGGCGTGCTATGGGGTTTGTATTCGGGATTGTATTTTATTCTTTCATTGATCTTTGTGATGGCGCGGCGCGTCGTGCCGTTTTTCATCGAGCGCGGCGTGGGCTATCCGCTGCAACTGGTGAATCGCCCCTGGGTGGATTATTCCAGCCTGGTCTTGATGGCCCTGTTTTGGCTGGTGGATGTATTTACCGAGCAGGCCAAGCTCGCGGCACTGTTGGCGGCACTGCTGTTCGTGGTGCACGCCATCCGTTTGCGGGATTGGCATTCGCCCGGCGTGTGGAAGAAGCCGCTGCTGTGGGTGTTGTTCCTGGGTTATGGCGCGGCGGTATCAGGCTTTCTGCTCAAGGCGCTGACGGCGGTGCTGCCGCTTTCGCCTTATTTACCCGTGCATGCGTTCGCCGTAGGAGGCATTGGCCTCATGACTACCGGCATGATGGCGCGTGTGATCCTCGGCCATACGGGGCGGGATATTCAGAACGGGCCGCGCTGGTTGCCGGTGATTTTTATTGCGCTGTTTAGTGCATTCATTGCACGTGCCGTGATGCCCGTGATCATGCCGGGCTACACTTTGGAATGGGTGGGCTTGGCGCTAGCCGCTTGGCTGTTTGCTTTTGCGCTGTTTCTCTGGATCTATGCGCCGATGCTGATCAAGCCGCGGGTGGATGGGCAGCCCGGTTAATCGCTACTTGCTTTCGTTGAGGCTGCTCACCCAACGAATCGATGCCATTTGCGCTTCGTTCAGCATGGCGGCATCTAAACCTGGCAACAGTTTCAGTTGCGCTTCCACTGCGGCAAAATCGCCGGTTTCCAAAGTCTCGATCAGCGTCAGCAGGAGGCCCAGTTGACCTTCACGCTGGGTCAGCGCCAGTTTTACTTCATCGTGCAAGCTGAGCTTAGTCATGATGTCCGCCATCGGTAGCGACAACAGGGTATCGAGCAGAGAAAAAGAGCCGGTGATGAAGGCGCGCTCTTGTAGCGCCGTGTCTTGGTTATTCAGGCAGCGGCAGACGATTTCCAGTATCTTGGCGCGGGTCGCGGCCAGCTGCATCAGCGGGTTGGCGGATTGGCTTTTATCGTTGATGGAATACAGCAGGAGTTGCAGCCAGCGCTGCATTTGCCGGCGGCCAATCACCATAATGGCTTTACTCAGCGAATCGACTTTTTGGTTGGCGCCCACGCCCACGGAATTGACCAGCTTGAGCAGGTTGTAGGTGAGATTGGAATCGCTTTTGACCGCGGCTTCCAGCGCCGCAGTGGCCGCGTCGTCCAGAATTAAGCTCAACATTTTGAATAAAGCGATGGTGGAAGGCTCCACGCGCTTGCCGGTGAGAACGACGGGTTTGGCAAAGTAGTAGCCCTGAAAAAAATGGAATCCCAGTTTTTTGCAGGCCTCGAATTCCTCGCGCGTTTCGACTTTTTCCGCTAATAGTTTGGCCGGATAGTCGCGCAGCTTTTGTACGGTCTTGGCTAAGGCGCCTTCGGCGACTTGCGTCAGATCGACTTTGATGATGTCGATAATCGGCAGGAGCTCTTGATACTGTTCCTGCATTACCGCGAAATCGTCCAGCGCCAACGTGAAGCCGCCTTGTTTCAATTTACGGCATTGCTCCAAAATCAGCGGCGTAATTTCGATGCTCTCCAGCAGCTCGATGACCATTTGCTCGTTGGGCAGCATCAGGATCATGTCGCTCATCAACATATCGGCGCTGACGTTGATGAAGCCGCGTTCTTTGCCCAAGACCGACTGCACCCCCATTTCATTGAACAGCGAGACAATCACATGTGCCGTGGCGTGGAGTTCGTTGTCGATCTGGGCGTAATTCGCTTGGCTGCCGCGAAACAACAACTCGTACGCCACAATGGTTTGGGTGCGATCCAGAATCGGTTGGCGCGCCAGAAAAATATCGCCGTTGGACATGATTAGGGTTTCCTGTTCGCTGGAGGCGCGTCGTTGAAACTATCAATGCAATTCTTGAGATTTTTGGTCACGCTTTCTTTATCGGTGACCAGGCAATCTCCCGGATTGATGCCGGGTTTGGACTCGGCGTTGGCTTTGCCGATGCTTGCAACGGCGAGCTGCGCTTGCTGCTTGGGAGCGACAGTGACGGCGGCGGTGGCGGCAGCCTGCTTAACCAAGGCGGCTTGTTTTTTGAGTTGTTTTTGCGTCTCTTGCAGTTCCGCTTGCAGTTTTTCTTTCTCCTGCGCGGTGTGCAGCACGATAAATAGCACGGCACCAATCATGCTGAGGAGCAGGACGCTGACGGCGGGTATCCATACCCACTTGTTGCACAGCTTGGCGAATAAGCGTTTGAAAATTCCAACTGTTGGGGTGTCTTCTGCAGCGGTTTCATCTTCTGCATTTTCGTCATCAGACGCACGCGCCCGGTCGCGCTTTCGTTCGCCGGGATGCGCTTCCTCGGGTGCGTCCTCCAGCGGCTCCAACAAGGGTTGCCGGCGCAATTTGTTTCTGAGGCGTGTCAGCAAAGAGAGCTTAGGTGCGGGTTCTGCCTCGATCTCCTCGCTTGCTTCGAGTTGTTCCCGGGATGGGCGTTTTACGATCACGGTTTGATCTGGATCTAAAGCGGGTTCCGGGGCGGCCTTGCGCCGCCAACGCAAAGCCTGTTTCAGGCGTGCGAACCAGCCGAGCTTGGGTGCTGGGGGTACGGGGATTTCAGCGATTTCACTGGGTTCCGGCTCGATTGACCTTGAAGCCCTAGCGGTTTTAGGTGCAGGCGCATCAGGTTGTGGCGGCGTTGGCGCAACTGGCTTGCGCCAAAAAGCGAGCCGAGCGAACCAGGTGCTGAGTTTTGCGGTAAATCGTTTCAAAGAAAGTCCCTTGCCAGTGCGCGCTTTTAATGCGGCACACTCTTATAGCGGCAAATATGGGACTAAATTGAGCGGGGCAAACGCCCTAAAACGGCGCTTAGGCGTTGCCCTTGCCCAGGACGGTTTGCTGGCTGGATTGGGCGAAGTCCAGCATGCGCTGAATGGAGATTATGGCTTTTTGCCGAATGGCTTCGTCGATGTGGATTTCGTTGGCGCCGCTTTCCAAGACTTGGGCGAGTTTTTCCAGATCGTTCATGGCCATCCACGGGCAATGGGCGCAGCTCTTGCAGGTGGCGCCCACGCCGGCGGTAGGGGCTTCGAGGAAAGTCTTGCCGGGTGCGGCTTCCTGCATTTTGTGGAAAATGCCGTTGTCGGTGGCAACGATAAACGTCGTGTTCGGCAAATCCTTGGCGGCCTTAATCAAGGCCGTGGTGGAGCCGACGACATCGGCGAGGTCTATTACGCCGGCCGGGGATTCGGGATGCACCAGCACGCCGGCTTGCGGATGCGCGCGTTTCATCTCAGCCAGTAATTGGGCTTTGAATTGGTTGTGCACGATGCACGAGCCGTCCCACAACAACATGTCGGCGCCGGTGACTTGTTGTACGTAGTGGCCCAAATGTTTGTCCGGCGCCCAGATGATTTTTTTGCCCTGCGCGTGCAGGTGTGCCGCGACTTTCACCGCGATGGATGAGGTGACCACCCAATCGGCGCGCGCTTTCACCGCGGCGCTGGTGTTGGCGTAGACCACCACGGTGCGATCGGGGTGTGCATCGCAAAATGCGGTAAAGGCATCCACCGGGCAGTCTTCATCCAGCGAACAAGTGGCGGCGCTGTCGATCATCAGCACGCGTTTTTCCGGGTTGAGGATTTTCGCGGTCTCGCCCATGAAGCGCACGCCGGCGACGATCAAGGTCTTGGCCGCATGCTCGTGGCCAAAGCGCGCCATGTCGAGCGAATCCGAGACATGGCCGCCGGTCTCGTCCGCCAGCTCTTGCAGCTCGGGCGCGGTGTAATAATGCGCGATCAACACCGCGTTTTGTTCCACCAGCATGCGCTTGATGCGGGCGATGAGCGCGGCTTGATCCGGCTGCGCTGCCGGTGCTGATGGCCCTGGGTTGGGCGTAGAAATTGCGAAGGCTTGTTGCATGGCGGCCTCGTGCGTTAGCGAATGATTTCGACCCGACCGGGCCGCTTGAAGTGGAACAATTGCGCCGGGCGATGACTGCCGTTACGGCGCTCCAAACCCGTGGCCTCGACCAAATTGCGCGCCAGAATCCATTTGCGGAAGTTGCGCTTATCCAAGGCTTCGGCGCGAATGGTTTCGTACACATTTTGCAGTTCGCTCAGGGTGAACTGCTTGGGCATGAATTGGAAGGCGATGGTGGAATAATCCAGCTTCGCCACCAAGCGTTCATGCGCCTTCTCGACGATTTCGCGATGATCGAACGCCAGTTCGGGCAATTCGTCGAACGCAAACCAAGCGGCCTCGGTCGCATCGGAAGCGGGTTTTAAGGTGATTCGATCGGACGCGATCAAGGCGTAATGCGCCACTGAGATCACCCGCTCGCGCGGGTCGCGCCCCGGCTTGCCGAAGGTGTAGAGCTGCTCCAGGTAGACATTCTTGATCCCGGTTTCCTCTTCCAGCTCGCGCTTGGCGCAATCGGCCAAATCTTCGTCCATGTCCAAAAAGCCGCCCGGCAGCGCCCAGCCACCCTGGAACGGCGGATTGCGGCGTCGAATCAAGAGCAGTTGCAGCTTTTCCGCACGCAGGGTGAACAGCACGATGTCCGTGCTCACCGCGGGGTGGGGATGCCGATAACAAAACTGTTTTGTGCTCATGGCTATTTAGTGTAGTTGAGACACTAACAATAGTGTCGCGATAACACTAAGTCAAGAAGATTTTGTTGCCGTAGGTAGTCGACAGCTATTAAGCTTCTTGGCTGCGCTCCAACTGTGTTGAAAATCCGATGAAGTCCGACCGTCTACTGAAACGCCTGCGTGAATTCCTGCCGCCCGAATCCATCCTCTCGGAACGCGAAGATTTGAACCCCTACGAAAGCGACGGGCTAACCGCCTTTCGGCAATTGCCGCTCGTCGTGGTGATTCCCGAAACCGAAGCGCAAGTGCAGCAAGTGCTGCGGCTGTGCTTTGCCGAAGCGGTGCCGGTGGTGGCGCGCGGCGCGGGCACGGGCTTGTCCGGCGGCGCGCTGCCGCTCAGCAACGGCGTGTTGCTGTCCTTGGCGAAGTTCTCGCGGATAGAACACATCGATCCCTTGGCGCGCACCGCGCGGGTGCAGCCGGGCGTGCGCAATTTGGCGATCTCCGAAGCGGCGGCGGCGTTTGGTTTGTATTACGCGCCCGACCCTTCGAGTCAGATCGTTTGTTCCATCGGCGGCAATGTGGCGGAAAATTCCGGCGGCGTGCATTGCCTGAAATACGGCCTCACGGTGAATAATATTCTCGCCTTGCGCGTGATCACGATCGAAGGGGAAATCCTCGAAATCGGTTCTGCGGCCTTGGATAGCACGGGCTACGATTTGCTGGCCTTGATGACCGGCTCCGAGGGCATGCTCGGGGTGATTACCGAAGTGACGGTGAAATTATTGCCGAAGCCGGAACGCGCGCAAGTCCTGTTGGCGGGTTTCGATTCGGTCGAAAAAGCTGGCGCCGCGGTGGCGGATATTATCTCTGCCGGGATTATTCCTGCCGGGCTGGAGATGATGGATAAGCTCGCGATTCGCGCGGCGGAGGATTTTGTGCATGCCGGCTATCCGCTGGATGTCGAAGCGATTTTGCTGTGCGAGCTGGATGGCATGAACGAGGAAGTGTCGGTCGAGATCAAGCGCGTGCACAGCATTTTGCAGCAGGCCGGCGCGACGACGGTGCGCACCGCGCTGGATGACGCCGAGCGCTTGAAATTTTGGGCCGGACGGAAAGCGGCATTTCCCGCCGTCGGCCGCTTGGCGCCGGACTATTACTGCATGGACGGCACCATCCCGCGCAAACGTTTGCCGCAAGTGCTGCGGCGCATCCATGATTATTCCGCGCACTTTGGCTTGGCGGTGGCGAATGTGTTCCATGCCGGCGACGGCAATTTGCATCCCTTGATTTTGTACGACGCCAATAAGCCGGGCGAGCTGGTGCGGGCGGAAGCCTTTGGCGCGAAGATATTGGAATTGTGCGTCGAAGTCGGCGGCTCGATTACCGGCGAGCATGGCGTGGGCGTGGAAAAGATCGACCAAATGTGCGTGCAATTCATGACGCAAGAGTTGGCGCTGTTCCATGCGCTGAAAAAATCCTGGGACGAACAAGGTTTATTAAATCCCGGCAAAGCGGTGCCGACCTTGCATCGCTGCGCCGAATATGGCGCGATGCATGTGCATCACGGCAAGGCTAAATTTCCCAACGTGCCGCGTTTCTAATGATGCAGACCTTACTCGATCAATTTAGTGAAAGCATTCGCCTTGCCGGAACGCGGCGCCGGCCGCTGCGCATCCGTGGCTCGGGTTCGAAGGATTTTTATGGCGGCACGCCCTCCGGCGAGGTGCTGGATGCCAGCGGGTATCGCGGCATCGTCGATTACGCGCCAGAGGAGTTGGTGCTGACCGCTCGCGCCGGAACCTTGCTGCACGAGATCGAAGCCGTGCTGGCGGAGCAAGGGCAAATGCTGCCGTTCGAGCCGCCGCATTTCGGGCCGCGCGCCACGCTCGGCGGTTGCGTGGCGGCGGGCTTGTCCGGCCCGCGTCGCGCCAGCAGCGGCGCGGTGCGCGATTTCGTGTTGGGCGTGCGCATGATGAACGGCTTGGGCGAGAGCTTGCAGTTCGGCGGGCAGGTGATGAAGAACGTCGCCGGCTATGATGTGTCGCGCTTGATGGCCGGATCTTTGGGCACGCTGGGTTTGCTGCTGGAAGTCTCGCTGAAAGTCTTGCCCAAGCCACAAGCAGAAGCGACTTTGCAATTCGAACTGAACGAATTGCAAGCCTTGGAAAAAATGAACCGCTGGGCCGGCCAGCCTTTTCCCATTTCCGCGACGTGTTATCACGACCATGTGTTGACGCTGCGCTTGTCCGGCGCGCAAAGCGCGATCCAGGCCACGCATGCCAAGCTGGGCGGGCAGTTGATGGTGGCGGACGATGAATTCTGGCACGGCATCCGCGAGCAAACGTCGCGTTTTTTCCGCGAGGAAAGTTCTTTGTGGCGCGTTTCCTTGCCTTCGACGGCGACTTTGCAGTTGCCCAGCAAGCAGTTGATCGAATGGGGCGGCGCGCTGCGCTGGGTGTTTACCGATGAGGATGGAGCGAAGGTACGCGCGCTGGCGGAGCAAGCGCGCGGCCAGGCGACTTTGTTTCGCAGCGCCACAAAACCCAAAATAATTTTTCATCCGCTGCCCAAGCCCTTGCTGCAAGTGCATCAACGCATGAAGCGCGCTTTCGATCCGCAAGGGATATTTAACATTGGGCGGATGTATCCGGATTTTTAAACTATGCAAACTCATTTAGCCGATTTCATTCGCGACACCCCCGAGGGTCAAGCCGCCGACCGCATTTTGCGCTCTTGCGTGCATTGCGGTTTCTGCCTCGCCACTTGCCCGACTTATCAATTGCTCGGCAACGAACTGGACAGCCCGCGCGGCCGCATTTATTTAATTAAGCAAATGCTGGAAGGCGCGCCGGTGACGACCAAGACCCAGCTGCATTTGGATCGTTGCCTGACTTGCCGGGCTTGCGAAACCACCTGCCCATCCGGTGTGGAGTATGGCAAGTTGGTCGATATCGGCCGCGGCATCGTCGAGCAAAAAGTGGGGCGCAGTTTGCCGGACCGCGTGCAGCGCAAGGCCCTGCGCGCTTTGCTGCCCAAGCCGGCTTTGTTCGCGTCCTTATTCAAGTTGGGGCAAGGTTTTCGCCCCATGCTGCCGGCAGCGCTGAAAGCCAAAATGCCGGTGCCCGGGACGGCCGGAGCCTGGCCCGCGCCGCGCCATGCGCGCAAAATGCTGGTGCTGCAAGGTTGCGTGCAGCCCACGCTCGCACCGCAAATCAATGCCGCCAGTGCGCGTGTTTTGGATCGCCTGGGCATTAGTTTGATCGTTGCGCCGCAAGCCGGATGTTGCGGTGCGCTGGCCTATCACTTGAATGCCCAAGAGGAAGGTTTGGCGGCCATGCGCCGCAATATCGATGCTTGGTTGCCGTACTTGGAGCAAGGCGTGGAAGCGATTGTGATGACCGCCAGCGGCTGCGGCGTCACGGTGCGGGAATATGGACATTATCTGCAACACGATCCGGCTTATGCCGAGGCTGCGGCGCGGATTTCCGCCAAGACGCGCGATTTGAGCGAAATCATGAGTACGGAACAAGCCGCGCTGGTGCAACTGCTGACGAGTGATGTATCCGCTTTGCCGAAGAAAAAAGTTGCGGTGCATTCGCCCTGCACCTTGCAGCATGGGCAAAAAATCAATGGCGTGATGGAAGCGATTTTGAGCGCGGCGGGATTTGAAGTGGCGGATGCGCCGGAGCGGCATCTGTGCTGCGGATCGGCGGGGACTTATTCCATTCTGCAGCCGGAATTGTCGCAGCGCTTATTGCAAAATAAAGTTAAAGCACTCGAAACCAATCGGCCGGAATGTATCGTCACCGCCAATATCGGTTGCTTGATGCAGTTGCAAAGCGGCACGCAAAAGCCGGTGTCGCATTGGATAGAATTGATCGACGCGGCACTTAAGCCCGCTTGATGCGGCTTTCGAGCGCGGCCAATTGTTCCGGCCGATTTAAATTCACGAAGAACGGTGCGGCGTCGGTGAAATCGGCCTGCGCGCATCTCAAGCCGGCTTGCCACTCCTGAACTTTATGTCCGCCCTGCGCCAGGTACCCCGCCAGATTAGCGCCGACCTGACGCCGCATCAGGCAGATGGCGTGTTGTCCGGCGCCGGCAATGCTGGGTACCGCGAGGTCGAAGTCGCCGGCAAACAGCGCGTGCATGAGTCGCGCAACCAGATCGTCCGGCAAAAAAGGCGTGTCGCAGGGCGCGGAAAGAATGAGTTCATGTTTGGCATCGAGCAGGCCGCGCGCGATTCCGGCCAGCGGGCCGGCATAGCCTTCGGTTTTGTCCGGCAGTACGGGATAACCGAAAGCGCGATAAGTATCCAAGTTGCGATTGGCGCTGATGAGAATTTCATCGACTTGCGGCGCAATGCGCGCCAACACCCATTCCACCAGCGGTTTGCCCTTGAGTTTCAACAGGCCTTTATCTTCGCCCCCCATGCGGCGACCGGCGCCGCCGGCAAGTAAAATAGCGCTGATCGGGTGTGTTTTAGGCATGCCGCACTATACCATTGCGTTGACGGTTTGACCGCTAATTGCCTGTAAGTCAATGATTCCTTGTAAAAGAGTGGTTTTTGGCTGGAACCAGGGCTGTGTGAGCGATGCGGGTTATAGGCTTGCGATTTTGGATGGAATCCCGTACTATCTCGCCCTTTTCCGTATTCTGATTAGGCGAATAACCATGGTTGTAATTCGACTTGCACGTGGCGGCGCAAAAAAGCGCCCCTTTTATAATGTGGTGGTGACCGATTCCCGTACCCGCCGCGATGGCCGTTTTATCGAGCGCGTGGGTTTTTACAACCCGAAAGCGACTGACGGCACCGAAGGTCTGCGCATGAGCCGCGATCGCATCGCTTATTGGCAGGGCCAAGGCGCTCAATTGAGCGACACCGTTGCGCGCCTGCTCAAGCAAGCAGGTAGCGCTGCTGCCTAAAGATCTGATCACGATGGGGCATGTCATCGCCCCATTCGGTGTGCAGGGTTGGATTAAGATTCACCCGTATACCGAGACGGTGCGCGCACTAACCGACTATGCCACTTGGTGGTTGGGGAAAAATGGTGCGTACACGGCGTACCAGGTGCAGGAAGCTAAGGCGCACGGTAGTGAGGTGCTGGCGAAGTTGCCGGGGTTTGACGATCGCGATGCGGCGTTTACCTTGCGCGGGATGGAAGTTGCGGTACCGCGCGCCGAACTGCCGAAAGTGAAGCGTGACGAATATTATTGGGCTGATTTAATCGGCCTGAAAGTCGTGAATACCGAAGGACAGACCTTCGGTACCGTCAAGACGATATTGGCGACCGGCGCAAATGATGTGCTGGTGGTCGAAGGCGATCAAGAACGTTTGATCCCGTTTCTGCGTCAAGTGATCCACACGGTGGACCTTGAGAACGGCACGATTCAAGTGGAATGGGGAGCGGATTATTAAACCGCGCTTCGATGTGGTGACTTTGTTCCCACCCATGTTGGATGCCGTGGCAAAGCAGGGGATTACCAGCCGCGCGCTGGAAAAAGAATTGTTTGTGTTGCAGACGTGGAATCCGCGCGATTTCACGACCGACAACCACCGCACCGCCGACGACCGACCTTATGGCGGCGGCCCGGGAATGGTGATGTTGGCGGAACCGCTGGATTTGGCGATCGAAGCAGCCAAGGCCGCGCAGCAAAAAGATGGCGTTACGCGGCCGAAAGTGATTTACCTTTCGCCGCAAGGTCGGCAGCTGACCCATCGCGTGGTGATGGAATTGGCGGCTGAACCGGGACTGATATTTTTAGCCGGACGTTATGAAGGCGTGGATGAGCGCCTGATACAACGGCAAGTGGATGAAGAACTCTCCATCGGGGATTATGTGTTGTCCGGTGGCGAGTTGGCGGCGATGGTGGTGATTGATGCGCTGGTGCGCCAATTACCGGGTGCGCTGGGCGATGCGGATTCGGCGGTCGAAGATTCATTCGTGAATGGCTTGCTGGATTACCCGCATTACACGCGGCCTGAAGTTTATGCGGGTATGCCGGTGCCGCCGGTGTTGCTGTCCGGGCACCACGAAGAAATTCGCAAATGGCGTTTGAAGCAAGCGCTGGCGCGAACTTGGGCTAGACGTCCGGATCTGTTGCAAGACCGTGCGTTGTCCAAAGAGGAAATGCGTTTGCTTGAGGCCGTAAAGCGCGAGCAAGAATTTGATTGAGCCGTGATGAGCACGGTACACGGTTATGAAGAGAAATGAAGGAGTAATACCATGAACCTGATAGCGCAACTTGAAAACGAAGAAATCGCCCGCCTGGGTAAAACCGTGCCTGTGTTTGCCCCCGGCGACACCGTCGTGGTGCAAGTCAAAGTGAAGGAAGGTACGCGTGAGCGTCTCCAGGCCTTTGAAGGCGTGGTCATCGCCAAGCGCAACCGGGGCCTCAATTCTGCCTTTATCGTGCGCAAAATTTCTTCCGGCGTGGGTGTGGAGCGTACCTTCCAAACCTACTCGCCCTTGGTCGCCAGTATTGATGTGAAGCGTAAGGGCGATGTCGCTCGCGCCAAACTGTATTATTTGCGTGATCGTTCCGGTAAGTCGGCACGGATCAAAGAGAAGCTGAGCGCGCGCGCCGTCAAGGAAGTCGCAGTGCAGTAATCTTTCTGTATGGCGTGTTTAAAACGGGCAGCCTTCGGGCTGCCCGTTTTGTTTGGTGCGCGCACCTGGATTTTCGCCGGGATATGCATGGAGTAGAATGGTTGCATGCAAGCCCTCTCTTTTTTATTCTTGTTGTTCCTGTCCGTTTCCGCATTCGCGGCGGATTCCCTGCAAACAGCGCTCCAACTATATCAAGCCGGTTCGCCGCGACTCGCTTTGGCGCGCGTTGAGCGCGATCAGCCGCCGCAATCCGATCAAGCCGCTTGGTATGATTGGGAATCGTTGCGCCTCTCCTTGCTTTCTGAAACGCAACAAGCCGCCGAGATATTGCTGCGCGCTAAGCTTTATCCTGCCAATGCGCCACGCGATTTCATGCAAAAAGCGCTCGGCCATGATGCGTGGGCGTATCTTGAATTGAATCAGAATGTCGCAGCGCGCGCCGCGTTGGCGCGGCTGATTTGGCAGTTCGATCTGAATCCTGCCGATCAGAAATGGGCGCGCCGGCTGGTGATCCGCTCTTACTTGCACGATCATAAACCGGACGAAGCTTACCGTGCCATGTTGCGTTATCAGCAAGATTTTCAACCATTATCCCAAGAGGTAGCAGCAGAGTTCGTGCAGGGTTTATTGGCGGAAGAGCGCGCGACGGAAGCCACCACGTGGTTGGCGCAATTGGATGCCGGAACGCCGACATTGCTGGCGTTGCAAATGCAATCCGGTTTGATCACCCCGGATGCGGCGCTGCTGCAAGCGCGCGCGGTCTTGCAAAAAAAGCCCAAAGCCTTAGCGTATGCTGCCATTGTCGCCGATGCAGCGACGTTGCTGAAGGATGATCGGCAACAAATTGATGCGCTAGAGCAATGGTTGAATCTCACCGAGACAGCAACGGCGCCGACTGGCCAGATGCAGCAATTATGGCGGGCCTATCAGCGTGAAGCGGAGCTTTTGGGCAATCAGGCGCAATTGCTGCGCGGTGACGACGCGGCATGGCTGGCGCTCGCGGCGAGTCGCGGCGATGATCGCTTGGGCGCGCGTGCCTTGTATGCTTATATCGCGCAACATGGCGCGGTAAACGAGGCGCGCGAAAAAGCACGGACCCAGTTGTATGCGGCTTTAGTGACCGCGCAGCTCGATGGTGCGGCCGTGTGGATCTTCGATGCCGCGCCATGGAGCGACAAGCGCTTGACCGATGCGCAGATCGACACTATGGCGACGCAATTAACAGCCGATTTACCGGATGCGGCGCGCCCGGTTTATTTTACGGCTGGACGATTGCAGGAAGTGCGCAAAAATGCACTGCTGGCGGCGGATTATTTTGCGCAAAGCGTATTGAAGAGCGACTTGCGCGCACCCGACGCGTTGGCTTTGCTCGCGCTGCAGCATGTGAGAAGCAACTTAGAGCAGGCCGGCTATAAGGATGATGCGGATTTATTTTACCGGCGCGTGATTGCACAAATTGTTCCACCGAAAAAAACAGCACCCAGCAAAAGCAAGCGTAAAAAATGAGACGCGACCAAACTAAAAGTATATCGGCGATTCAACCCGCTACCGTCGGGTACCAAGCCAAAATGCGGATACCATGCGCGGTATTGGGCATTCGCACCGAAGGCGACGCCTTGGTCGGCGTGGATTTTTTGCCTGCGAATGCATCGATTCTGGCGCCGTGCGACGACTTTACTCGGACGGTTTGTGAGCAGGTCGCGGCTTATTTGCGCGACCCGGACTTTATCTTGGACGTGCCCTTGCGACTTTCCGCAACGGCGCATCAAAGCAAGGTGTGGCAGGCGCTGCGCACTATTCCCCGCGGCAGCGCGCTGACGTATGGCGCGTTGGCGCAACAATTGGCTTCCAGCCCGCGCGCCGTTGGCGGGGCCTGCGGCGACAATCCCATTCCACTCTTCATCCCCTGTCACCGGGTCGTTGCGAAAAACGGCTTTGGGGGGTTTATGCATCATGCCAATGGTGCGCCGCTGAACATTAAGGAATGGTTGCTGCACCACGAGGGCTGGCAACCTTGATAACCGGTCTATCCCCGACCCGCTGGTGCGATGACTGACGCCATTGCGGAAAGTGATGCATTGCTCGATACCTTTTGCGATGTATTGTGGTTGGAAGAAGGTTTATCAAAAAACACCCTCGCCAGTTATCGTCGCGATTTGCAGAAAGTGTCTGTTTGGCTGGCGCAGCGCAAACGCAATTTGTTCACAGCGACGCATGGCGACTTGCTGGATTTCCTCGCGCAACACGCCGCGCAGCTTCAAGCCAGCAGCACCAGTCGCCTGCTCTCCAGTCTGCGTCGTTTCTATCAATATGCTCTGCGCCAAGGCACGATCCAGGCCGATCCCTCCTTATTAATCGAGCGCCCTAAGCTTCCGCGACGTTTGCCCAAAAGCTTGACCGAGGCAGAAGTCGATGCGCTACTGGATGCGCCGGATGCGGCCACGGCATTGGGAATACGCGACCGAGCGATGCTCGAAACACTGTATGCGACCGGCTTGCGCGTTTCGGAGTTGGTCAATTTGAAATTGGCCGAAACCAGCCTGGATATGGGGGTGGTGCGCGTCATGGGCAAAGGCGACAAAGAGCGCTTGGTGCCTTTAGGCGAGCAAGCGCTGGATAGCTTGCAACGTTATTTAAGCGCGGCACGCGGGGATTTGCTGGGCGCGCGCCAGAGCGATGCGCTGTTTGTCACCGGCCGCGGTGGCGCGATGACGCGGCAGATGTTCTGGTATTTGATCAAGCGCCACGCGGTGCGTGGCGGTGTGCGCAAAGCGCTTTCGCCGCATACCTTGCGCCACGCGTTTGCGACGCATCTGCTCAACCATGGCGCCGATTTACGCGTGGTGCAAATGTTGTTGGGCCACGCCGATATTTCCACCACACAGATTTATACGCATATTGCGCAAGAACGCTTGCAGCAATTGCACGCCAAGCACCATCCGCGCGGGTAGTTGGCCGGAACGAGTCCAGGGTAAGTCATGTTCAAGAAACTGTAATAATTACCGATATTCGTTCATGGTTTGCCTTTTTTATGAAAAGATATCCTTGATTTATCCTTTTTAGGACATTGTCTAGACGCAAGCATGGGACTTTCTACCGATAATCATGCAGCCTTTCCCAAAGTACTGCGCAATGCAGTCCTTGCTTTTATGCTGGGGGGAAGCTTGGCGATTGGTGCTTACGGGGTCTATAGCTGGCAGCGCGAACAGCATGAAGTCCGAGAAAATTTAACTATTTTGTCGAGCTTTCTGGCTTCGGCATCGCAATCGTTTTTTGATAGTTTGGGCAACGGCTTGGTGTCGCTAGGGCATTCTTTGGACAAATCCAGGGTGCTGGAAACCCCCGAGGTAGTCCGTGCCGAATTGGAGGCGTTCCAACTGCGCTATCCCGAAGTCAAGGCGATCGCTATTTTTGCGGCTGATGGAAAAATGCTGCTGAATACCGCCGTGGCGCCTAATCAACCGCTTCCCGATTTGCGCATTGATCCGCCTTACAACCGGCAACTGGTTGCCGATTTCAATGCCCCTCAGCGTTATGTCATCGGCGCGCCGGAATACGGCAAGGCGATACAGCGCTGGCGCTTTGCCTTGCGTCATGTGGTCAGGGGCACGGGTGGGGAGCCGCGATTTTTGATCCAAGCGGCTATTCCGTTGGAGCGCGAGGGCACTTTTTTGCACCAGCTTCCTGCGCCGGCTAACAGCATCATCGGCCTGCTGCGCGAGGATGGTTACCAACAAGCGCGCTGGCCGATTTCGGAATCCCAGGAGGTGTATGGCCAGCCTTCAAAGGGCCCCGCGTTGCGCATGATTCAAGAGCACCCGGGCATACGCACGGGATTTTTTAGTGGGATGTCGCTGTGGCCCGGCAATAAAGGGGAGCGCATTGGGGCCTTTACGCGTTTGTCCAATGCGAAAATGTATGCTTATGTTTCCGTGCCGGCGGACCATGTGTGGCGGCGCTGGTGGCTGCATAACCAGCCGGTGATGATTGTCTCCCTGGTGTTTCTCGTCCTGTTTGGTTTCATGGCGTATCGCATCACCTTGCGTGAGCGCTATCACCGTGGCGAATTGATCGATCAATCGCGACGCGACGCCTTGACGGGCTTGCCGAACCGGGCCGCAGTCGAAGAAGCCATCCAGCACTGCATCAAAATGGCGCATAGCACGCGATGCCAGTTCACCGTTTTGTTTTTGGATATCGATCGCTTTAAGGATGTGAACGATTCCTATGGCCATATTATCGGCGATCAATTGCTGGTCGAAATCACCAAATTGATTCAGAGCGTATTGCGCGGCGGCGATATGCTGGCGCGTTTGGGCGGCGATGAGTTTTTAATTGTGCTGCCGACGAGCGACACGGAGATGACCTTGCAGATTACGCAACGCTTGCTGCAAGTGTTCCAGAAAAATTTGACGGTGGGCGAGTATTCCTTGCGCGTCACCCCTTCGATTGGCATTGCGCTGTACCCCGAGCATGGAGAGGATGTGGGCACCTTGCTGCAGCATGCCGATACGGCCATGTATGAGGCCAAGCGCGAAGGGCGCAACGCCTTCAGCTTTTATGCGGAGCAGATGGGTGCGCGGGTGCGGCAGCGCGTGCAATTGGACGGGGAATTGCGCGAGGCGATACGCTTGGATGCTTTTCATATGCTGTATCAACCGGTGGTGGAGCTGGAGAGCGGTCGGATTGTCGGCGCGGAAGCCTTGGTGCGCTGGACCAAGCCGGATGGCGAAGTGGTGCTGCCGGATCAATTTATTGCAGCCGCTGAAGAATCGGGCTTGATTCTTCAGCTTGGAGAGTGGGTGTTGCGCAATGTGTGCGGCCAGATCAAGCGCTGGAGCGCGGAAGGCGTCCATGTTTCGATTGCGGTGAATATTTCGCCGCGCCAGTTTCAAGACCCGGACTTGGTGGCCAAGATTGAAATGGCGCTGCGTGAATTCGATCTCGCTCCCGGCGTATTGGAATTGGAAATTACCGAAACCGCCGCCATGCTCGATCCGGAATCCAGCATGCGCATCATGGGGAAGTTGAAAGCCTTAGGAATCAGCATCGCCATCGATGACTTTGGAACGGGATATTCCTCATTGGCGTATCTCAAGCGGATTCCGGCGGATAAGATCAAAATCGACAAAACGTTTGTCGATGGCCTGAATACCGATGTCGACGATAACGCCATCGTGCACACCATTCTCGCGCTGGCGAAATTGTTGGAAAAAAACACGGTGGCCGAGGGCGTTGAAACCGAAGACCAGTTCAATACCTTGCGTGGTCTGGGTTGCAAGTTGGCGCAGGGTTACTTGATTAGCCGTCCTGTGCCGCCCGAAGCGTTTATGCGTTTAGTGCAGCAAAATGGCGGAACAGCGCTGATTTCAGCTTAGTCGCGCTGACCGCGTTCGATGGTCAGTCCCACGCGCTTGATATTGCTCAGCATGCCGAGTTTGGTGACCGAAATGCGCACCCACGGCGCTTTGAAATCACCGCGGATCAATTGAGCGATATGCTCGGCAAAGGCTTCCAAAAGATCGAAATGTTTTTGCTGCACGCTGGCCTCGATGGCTTGCACCACTTTGCCATAATCAATCGTGTCTTCCAGGCGGTCGCTGGTGCCGGCATGGTTGGCCGGCAGGCCGATCTCGATATCGAGCTGAACCGTCTGCGGCAAATGGCGCTCCCACGCATAGATGCCGATCACCAGATCTAATTTGTATTCGTGCAGGAATATGATGTCCACGATTTTTTGCGTAGAATGAAAAAGTACCGCATTCTAAGGCTTTTCTCATGGGCACGATAGCGCTCGTCATTCTCTGTTATTTAATCGGTTCACTGTCTTTCGCGGTGATGGTCAGCCGCGCTTGCGGCTTGCCCGATCCGCGCACCTATGGCTCCGGCAATCCAGGCGCGACCAATGTCATGCGCTCCGGCAAGAAAGCCGCCGCCGCCTTGACATTGTTGGGCGATGGCGCAAAAGGCTGGGCTGCGGTGTTCTTGGCGCAATTCCTTGCGCCGCAGTGGGGCGTCCCCGAAATGGGCATCGCATTGGCCGCGCTCGCGGCTTTCCTCGGGCATTTATTTCCCGTGTTTTTCGGATTCAAGGGCGGTAAGGGCGTCGCCACCGCCGCTGGCATTTTGCTCGCGCTCAACCTATGGTTAGGGTTGGCGGTGTTGGCAACATGGATCACGGTTTTTATGCTGAGCCGAATTTCATCTTTATCGGCCTTGATCGCGGCGCTCTCCGCGCCATTGTATGCAGCGTTTTTTTTGGGCAATCGCAAGTTGACGGTTGGCATGGTGCTGGTGCTGGCATTATTGCTGATCTGGCGGCATCGTTCGAATATCCGTAATTTGCTGCAAGGCAAAGAGGGCGGTTTTAAAAAAGCCGAGGAGTGAATGCGATGACCTGGTTTCAAAAAGAGATGGATTATGCGCGCGAGAGCTTGGAAAAAGTTTCGGAGCATGCGATCGGCGAGGCTGCGAATAAATTAACTACGGTGGTGCGCGACGGTATCGCCGAAGCGGGCGGCGAGTTGCGTGAAATTATCACCGGCGCGAGCCAGGATATTGACGCCAAGCTGGACAAGATCTCGCTGGAACTGCACGACCAACGGCAATTCACCAAGACCGATGTCAAGGAACTGGTGGATTATGCGGCGGATAAACTCGGCGCCACCATCGATGCGCGGGTGCTGGTGATGAAACAAGAAATCACCAACCTGGTGCAAGACAAAGTGGAGTACTTCAAGGCCGAAGTCGACACGTTCTTCGTGAAGCGCCAACAAGACATCGCGCGCGAGCGGCGGCGCTTGTTCATGAATATTTTGATTGCGGTCGGCGCCTCGTTTTTAATGGGCGGCGTGTCGTTGATGTACCAGCGCTATTCGGCCGGCACGGTCAATTTATTCGGCATTTTCCGCGTGGTCTTTGTTTCGCTGGCTGCGGGCTACTTAGTGTATATGGGCATTGCGATGCTGCGGCGCTATCGGCAAATGTCCGAGCACCGCAAGGATGTCATGTTCCTGGCCATGAAATATTGGGGTTTTCTGCGCCCCGAGAGCTTGATCGGGCATTTATTGTTGCTGGTAGTATTGCTTGTGCTCTACGGCCTGATTTTTTACCCGGAACTATTCATTCGTTTGACCGGTAGTGCGGCCTTGGCCCACTGGGTGGAATCAATGCTGCGCGGCGGGATCTGAGCGGGTAGCCGGTCTTTATGGGGCTTCCAATTGCGCTAAATCCCAGCGCGGATGCACACTGAATCCGTATTCCTCTTTTGCGTGCTGCAGCCGCATCGCGCCGGCAAAGGCAATCATCGCGCCGTTGTCGGTACAGAATTCCAGTTTGGGGTAATACACACTCGCGCCCATTTTAGGCGCAGCCAAGCTCAGGCGGGCGCGCAGCCGTGCATTGGCGCCGACGCCGCCTGCGACCACCAAGCGCTCAAGACCGGTTTGTTGCAGCGCCGCCAGGGATTTTGCCGCCAGCACTTCGGTAATCGCTTCCTGCACTTCTGCCGCGAGGTCGGCACGCCTGGCCATATCGAATTCCTGGGCGCGCGTTGCAGTCAGAACGGCGGTTTTAAGGCCGCTAAAACTAAAATTCAGATCATGGCTACGCAGCATCGGTCGCGGTAGCTTGAAGCGTCCGAGCCGCCCTGTTTCGGCCATTTTGGCGAGCGCCGGCCCGCCGGGGTAACCCAGGCCCATGAGCTTTGCGCTTTTGTCGAAAGCTTCGCCGGCGGCGTCATCCAGTGTTTCGCCCAATAAAACATAACGGCCCACGCCATCCACCCGCATGAGTTGGGTATGGCCGCCGGAAACCAGGAGCGCGACAAAAGGAAAGTCGGGTGGGGCGGGCTCCAGCAGGGGGGCGAGCAAATGCCCCTCCAGATGGTGCACGCCGATCACTGGGCATTGTAGCGCAAAGCCTAGGCTGGTTGCGATGCTGGCGCCCACCAGCAGGGCTCCGGCCAGACCAGGCCCCTCGGTATAGGCGATGGCGTTTAAGTCGGTAAGCGCTAACCCTGCTTGATCCAATACTTGCCGGGTTAAGGGCAGAACGCGGCGGATATGGTCGCGCGAGGCCAGCTCAGGAACGACCCCGCCGTATTCTTCGTGCATGCGGACTTGGGAATAGAGGGCGTGCGAAAGCAGGCCGGATTCCGTGCTATACAGCGCAATTCCGGTTTCGTCGCAAGAGGTTTCAATGCCGAGTACAAGCATGGTGCGGGATTGTAGCCGAATCAACCCGCTCAGGCTTGATTGGCCGTATTGCCCACTTGGAAAATCCAGATTTAGCTGGTAGAATGCTCGTTTTTATTGGCCAGCCTTACTTAAATTTTGGCCTAAATTTCGGCCAGATACCCAGATCAAAGGATTGTTGCATGACGACTGTTCGCGTTAAAGAAAATGAGCCGTTTGACGTTGCCCTGCGCCGCTTCAAGCGCACTGTAGAAAAAACCGGGCTTTTGACCGAGTTGCGTGCACGCGAATTTTACGAAAAGCCCACCTGGGAGCGTAAGCGCAAGTTGGCAGCCGCAGTGAAGCGCCACTACAAGCGGATTCGCAGCCAGACCCTGCCGCCGAAGCTGTACTAAATCGGTTTCGAATGAAAAAACGCGCCGGATGAGGAAACTCATCCGGCGCGTTGCTTTTTGATCGGGGTTGTTATTACGGGCTATTTTGCGGGTTTTAGGAAGGGCGCGATCAGTTTGCGAACCTCGTCGTATTCTTTGTCTTCCGTCACCACAAAACCATCGTAACCCTGGTCTAATTGTTTCAAAATTGCGTTGCCTTCCGGATTATCCGCCTTTAATGTCAGGAAGGCGGCGCGTAGTTTTTTCACGGTCTCGTCCGGCAAGTGCTCATTCACGGCAAATAAGTATGACGATAAGGGCGGCGATGTGTGGATTTTACGCAACCCTCGGCCCGCGAATTTTTCGTATATCGTGTCTTTTAAAATGCCAGCGTCAAAATCTTTGTTGAGTACCGCTTTGGCAATATTGTCATAGTGTTTGAGGAAGCCAAAGCGTGAAAACTGATGCAGGCTAATGCCGCCATTGACCACCACGGCACGTTGCAGTAGGGCTTTCTCGTCGCCTAACGCAAAAGATTTTCCTTTTAAATCCGCCATGCTTTGGATATTGCTGTCTTGGGGCACCACGACTACGAGGTTGAATGTGGCCTTGCCGTGCGTCAGCGGCGAAACCAAGGGTTTTGCCTTGTACTGGTCATGCGCTTCGATATAAGCAACCGGCGTGAGATAAGCGATTTGCGTGAGGTCTTTGCCCAATTCGTTGACTGCCGAATCTAGATTGGGCGAGGCGCGGAAGGCTACTTTGAGCCCGGTTTTCTTGCTGAGGTAGGCCGTCAGCGGGGCCAAGCGCTGCACCATCGCTGCCGGTACGTCCATGGCCACCGAACCCAGATAAATTTCATCCGGCGCAGGCGACGCAGCATGCGCCGACGTGGTCAATAAGCACACGAAAGGCAAAATTCGCAGGAGGTGAGTGTGAAATGTTTTCATTTGTTTATGCTTTCGGATTAATTTTGGCAGACTTTAGCCCGCTGTAGGGCTGGATATCGAAAGGATAGGCCACCACTTGATTGCGGCCACGGCGTTTCGCTTCATACATGGCTTCGTCTGCTGCGCCGTAGATGGCCTCGATGCTGTGAATATCATCCCAATTGCAGGCGATGCCAATCGAAAGGCCGATTTCAATCGGCTGCTCGTGAAACGTAAATTTCAACTGATGGGCTTTGGCCAGCAAGCCTTCGGCAAATGCCAAGCCATCTTCGCGGTTGGCGCGGTAGAGCAGGAATGCAAATTCATCGCCACCCAGTCGTGCGCAAATATCCGTTTCCCGTGTGCGGGATTTAAATATATTCGCGAGTGCTTGCAAAATTGTATCGCCCGCAGCGTGGCCGTAGGTGTCGTTAATGTTCTTGAAATAATCAATATCGACCAAAATCAGCGACAAGGGCTCATTGAAGCGCTGGGCGCGGGCAAAAGAGGCGGCGAGGTTGTCATCAAAATAGCGTCGATTGCGCAGGTCGGTGAGGCTATCGGTAACGGCCAGTTTTTCGACTAGATCGAGTGCTTTTTCCAGGTCTTGGCTGCGCAGTTCCAACTCCATGCTGCGTTGCTGGAGTTGCTCGTTGGTTTTCATGAGCGCACTGCCGGCCAGATCGATTTTGTCGCGCAGTTGCTGTTGCACTTCAAAAATCTTTCGATTCAAATTATTGAAAATGCGTGTGAGATCGCCAATTTCATCATGGCTGGTTAAAGGTAGCTGCTCCGGCATGGTGTCGAACTTGCTGCCCAAGCTCTGCTTCATGTGTTCGCTAATGCGCGCTATGGGCTTGACGATGACGTGCGAGGCGGCAAAATAAATCAGCAAGCCAAGAAATAGGCCGAAAGAAATTTGTTGCAAAACCACATCGAAATAAATGCGATTGATTTCCGTCTCTACGCGCGCCAGGGAAAGCTCGAGATCGACTCTGCCGATGACATCGCCGGAGAATTGCACCGGGGCGGTAAATGACAGGGTGGTCTGGTCAGGCAAGCTGGGCTTGTTGCGCGCTACCATCACCTTGTCGTCACGGTTGCGGATGATCAGGTGCTGCACATCTTGCTGTTGCACGATGCGTTCGGCCAACGACTCCATATTGCTGTAGTCGTAGCCGACCAAGAGGTTTGCCACGGCTTCCGAAATCATGCTGACCCGCTCTTGCCCGGAACGGCGCATTTCATCGGCGATGCGCTGCTTTTGGACTTGCACTTGAAAGATTCCGAATACAGTAAAAGCAGATACGATCCCGATAACAACCAGGGTTACCAGTTTCAGTCGCAGTCCGGAATTAAAAAAGTTCGACATGGAGAGATTTTAAGGCGCATTATTTAAAGAGGCGGCACTTAATTAACGGCCACAATTTCCGTGTCTTAAGCTTTAGTATTAAAATTACGCCAGCCGATGCTATGTTTTTTCTAAATTCGCCCTGCGCCTTTTAATAATGTCTTTATAACAAAGGCTTGAACGAGGCTCCGGGCTTCAACTTCAAGAAATGACAATCATGAGCCTGAAACACCGCATTAGCGAAGAAATGAAGCAAGCCATGCGCGATAAGGCGGCGGCGCGCCTGTCCACCATTCGCATGCTGTTGGCGGCGATTAAGCAGCGCGAGATCGATGAGCGCATCACCTTGGATGATGCCCAAGTCCTGAGTGTGATTGAAAAAATGATCAAACAGCGCCGGGAATCAATCGTGCAGTTTGAAAAAGGCGCACGCCCGGATTTGGTGGCGAACGAACAAGCCGAACTGGATCTGTTGTTGACCTATATGCCGGCGCAAATGGGCGAAGACGAGATTGCGTCCGCCGTTGATGCGGCGTTTGCGCAAACCGGCGCCAAGACGCCCGCGGACATGGGGAAAGTCATGGCGCTGCTCAAGCCGCAGCTGGCGGGGCGCGCCGATATGGGTAAAGTTTCTGCGCTGATTAAATCCAAGCTGGCAAGCTAAGTCTTTTCCTTGCGCTTTAAGTCGCTATTATTGGCCACATGATCCCGCAATCCTTCATCCAGGAATTGCTGAATCGTCTCGATATCGTGGACGTGGTGGAGCGCTATGTCCCGCTCAAAAAGGCTGGGGCCAACTACGTAGCTTGCTGCCCCTTCCACAACGAAAAATCGCCTTCGTTTTCGGTTAGCCCGACCAAGCAGTTTTATCACTGCTTCGGCTGCGGCGTGCATGGCAGCGCCATCAGCTTTGTCATGGAACACCAAGGCTTAAGCTTCCCCGAAGCGGTGGAGGAGTTGGCGAAAAGTATCGGCCTGCCGGTGCCGCATGAAACATCGCAGCGCGAGCAGGAAACCCGCGCCGCCCACAACGCCGGCTTGCCGGAGATGATGTTGCAAGCCCTGCATTTTTATCGCGAGCAACTCAAGCATTCCGAGACCGCTATTCAGTATTTCAAGAAGCGCGGTGTCAGCGGCGAGATCGCGGCGCGCTTTGGCTTGGGTTACGCCCCGGAGGGTTGGCAAAATTTGGCGAAAGTGTTTCCCGATTACGCGCAGTCGCAAGCGCTGCTGGAAACAGGCTTGATTATCGAGAACGACGAGGGGCGGCGCTATGACCGCTTTCGCGACCGCGTCATGTTTCCGATCCTTAATGCGCGCGGCAATGTGATTGGTTTTGGCGGCCGGGTGCTGGGCGCGGGCGAGCCGAAATATCTCAATTCGCCCGAGACTTCGCTGTTCCAAAAAGGTCAAGAGCTGTACGGTTTATTCCAAGCGCGCCATGCGATTCGTGCCAGCGGCCGAGTGGTGGTGGTGGAAGGCTATATGGATGTGGTCGCTCTGGTGCAGCACGGCATAGGCTATGCGGTCGCCACGCTGGGGACGGCCACCACGCCGGTGCATGTGCAAAAGCTCTTGCGTGCCGCGGATGAAATCATTTTTTGTTTCGACGGCGATGCGGCCGGTCGGCGTGCCGCTTGGCGCGCGCTGGAAAATGCCCTGGCTGCGCTCACCGACACAGCGCGTTTGCTGTTCCTGTTTTTGCCCGAGGGCGAAGACCCCGATACCTATGTGCGGCAGGTGGGCCAGGCGGGTTTTGAAGCGAATTTCGCCAATGCGCTGACGTTCAGCCAGTTTTTATTCAAGGAGCTGACGCGCGACCTGGACCTGACCACCGATGAAGGCCGCGCCAAACTGGTCCAAAGCGCCAAGCCCCTGATCGAAAAAGTCGCTGCGCCCGCCTTGCAAATGATGATTCGCAAGCGTTTGGCGGAACTGACGGGGCTTTCCACTGCCGAATTAACAAGCTTGATGCCAAACCCAGCAGTGTCCCGCCCCCAGGAATCGCAAAGCAGGCCGTCGCAAAATAGATCGCCACAAGTCAAGGCGCGCCGCGCGCCCTCTTTGCCGCGACAGTTGCTGCGCATGGTGCTGCAACAGCCCGATTTGGCGCGCGGCATTCAAATCGAAGGCTTGGATGACGGGGGGAGCGATGAACGTATGTTGCTGGCCGTGCTTGCATTATTGAATCGCGACCCACATATCACTACACCCCCGGCGATTTTGGAGGCTTTCCGCGGCGCGCCGGAAGAGGCGGTACTGAGTGAAGCCATTGGCGAGACCTGGGCCTGGGACGGTGAATTTGACCTGGCCCAGGAGTTTCAAGGGGCGCTGGAACAGTTGCGCAGCTCGGCGCGGCAAAAACGCATCGACAGCCTGCTCGCGTTGGCTAAAACCCAAACGCTGAGCCCGGAACAGAAGCAGGCGCTAACCCGGGAACTCTCTACCGGCAGGGCCTCCTAACAAGGCTTTGCGACAGGTTTGGTGAGTAGCGGGATTTTTGTTATAATTTCCGGTTTTACACGAAATATTACGATTAATTTGGAACGGCGAGATGGCAACCGAAAACGAAAAAGTTGAGTTAAAGCAAAATGATCTTGAAGCGCGCCGCTTGCGCCTCAAGAATTTGATACTGCTCGGCAAAGAGCGCGGTTATCTCACCTACGCCGAGATTAACGATCACTTGCCCGATGACATGCTGGATGCCGAACAGATCGAAGGCATCACCAGCATGATCAACGACATGGGTATTCAGGTCTACGACGAAGCGCCGGACGCTGAGACCATGCTCATGACCGAGAACGCCCCGCCGGTCGCCGACGAGGATGTGGTCGAAGAAGCCGAGCGCGCCTTGGCCACGGTCGATTCCGAATTTGGCCGCACCACCGACCCGGTGCGCATGTACATGCGCGAAATGGGCTCGGTTGAATTGTTGACGCGCGAGGGCGAGATCGTTATCGCCAAGCGCATCGAAGATGGGCTGCGCCATATGATTATGGCCATTTCCGCCTGCCCCACCACCATCGCTGAAATGTTGCAATTAGCGGACAAAGTCAATCGCGACGAAATGCGCATCGACGAATTGATCGATGGCCTCGTCAACCCGGACGCGGAAGAGGAAGTCGCGGCCGCCGCCGAATTGCCGGAAGAGGATGAAGCTGCACTCGAGGTCGAAGAGTCTGAAGAAGACGAAGAAGGCGCTGCCAGTGCCGCCCATATGGCCAGCATGTTGGTGCTGAAAGGCGAAGCCCTGGAGAAATTTAAAACCATCCAGCAAATCTTCATCAAAATGATGAAACTGTTGGAGAAAAAGGGCACCGAAGACCGCGCCTATCAAAAGCTTCAGGGCCAGATTACCGACGAATTGATGGGCATTCGCTTCACTGCGAAACAGATCGAAAGCCTGTGCGACAGCGTGCGCCGCTTAGTGGAAGAAGTGCGCGTGTACGAGCGCGGCATCCTGGATTTATGCGTTAAGAAGTGCGGCATGCCGCGCGCCCATTTTATCAAGTCATTCCCCGGTCACGAGGTCGATTTGGAATGGTTGGCTGCGGAAATGCGCGCGCGCAAACCTTATGTGGAAATGTTGGCGCGGCACCAGCACGATATTGTCGACAATCAAAATAAATTGCTGGCGTTGCAAGAGCGCGTCGGCATTCCCATTAAAGAGATCAAAGAGATCGCGCGCCAGATGTCCACCGGCGAGGCCAAGGCGCGTCGCGCCAAGCGCGAAATGATCGAAGCCAACTTGCGCCTGGTGATTTCCATCGCCAAGAAATACACCAATCGCGGCTTGCAATTCCTCGACCTGATTCAGGAAGGCAACATCGGCTTGATGAAGGCCGTGGACAAGTTCGAATATCGCCGCGGCTACAAATTCTCGACCTATGCCACGTGGTGGATTCGCCAGGCGATCACGCGCTCCATCGCCGACCAGGCGCGTACCATCCGTATCCCGGTGCACATGATCGAGACCATCAACAAGATGAACCGCATCTCGCGCCAGATTCTGCAGGAGACCGGGCAAGAACCCGATCCCGCGCTGCTGGCGAAAAAGATGGAAATGCCGGAAGACAAGATCCGCAAGATCCTCAAAATCTCCAAAGAGCCGATCTCGATGGAAACGCCCATCGGCGACGATGAGGACTCGCACCTGGGCGATTTCATCGAAGACTTGGCCACGCTCGGCCCGGGCGAAGCAGCGCTGTACGCCAGCCTGCGCGACGCCACGCATGAAGTGCTGGAATCGCTCACGCCGCGCGAAGCCAAAGTCCTGCGCATGCGCTTCGGCATCGAAATGAATACCGACCACACGCTGGAAGAAGTCGGCAAGCAATTCGACGTCACGCGCGAACGCATCCGGCAGATCGAAGCCAAGGCCTTGCGCAAACTGCGCCATCCCAGCCGCTCCGAGCGGTTGCGCAGCTTCCTCGAAAACGAATAAACTCTCTCAAAATACTGGCCGGTTTCCGGCCAGTTTCTTATTGGGCCTCTAGCTCATGTTGGTTAGAGCAGCGGACTCATAATCCGTTGGTGCCGAGTTCGACTCTCGGGGGGCCCACCATTTAATTTCCCCGCTCAGCAAGACAGCCCTGGGACAAAGCATTTTCCTGCGATGGAGATACGCTACAATTCGGCTTGATAAACATCGAGTCCGGTTAATCCATGAACACTATCTCCGCCGATACTTCAAACTGCGATGTCCTGGTCATCGGCGGCGGCCCTGCGGGCTCGACCGCCGCGGCCCTGCTGGCCGAGCGTGGCTACCGCGTGACGCTGTTGGAAAAAGCCCATCATCCGCGTTTCCATATTGGCGAATCGCTGCTCCCTGCCAATCTGCCGCTGCTGGAAAAGCTCGGCGTGGCGGATGAGGTGAAGGCGATCGGCATGGAAAAATGGGGTGCGGAATTTGTCTCGCCTTGGCATGACCACCAGCAGACGTTCGAATTTGCCGATGCTATGGATAAATCCATGCCCATGGCCTACCAGGTGCGACGTTCCGAGTTCGATGAAATCCTGATCCGCAACGCCAGCCGCAAAAATGCCCGCGTTGTGGAGGGCTGTCAGGTGCAAGATGTGAATTTCTTGCCCAACAATGCCGGTGCCTTGGTGCAAGCACGCAACGATGACGGCAGCGTCGAAACCGTGCATGCGCGTTTTGTGCTGGACGCCTCGGGCCGCGATACCTTTCTCGGCAATCGCTTCAAAGCCAAGCAGCGTAATAAAAAACACAATAGCACCGCCATCTACGGCCACTTCGCGGGCGCTGAGCGCAACGCCGGCAAGGCCGAGGGCAACATCAGCATTTTTTGGTTCGAGCATGGGTGGTTCTGGTTTATTCCGCTGGCCGACGGCACCACCAGCGTCGGTGCGGTGAGCTGGCCGTATTACCTGAAGACCCGCAACAAAAAATCCCTCGAGCAGTTTTTGCAGGAAACCATCGACCTGTGCACGCCGCTGCGCGAGCGGCTGCAACACGCGCAACTGACTGCGCCGGTGGAGGCCACGGGTAATTTTTCCTACGTGTGCGACCGTACGCACGGTAGCAATTATCTGTTGTTGGGCGATGCCTATACCTTTATCGATCCGGTGTTTTCTTCCGGCGTGATGCTGGCCATGCACAGCGCGTTTGTCGGGGCCGACACCGTGGACACCTGTCTGCGCCATCCGCAGCAAGCGGCCGCCGCATTGAAAAAATTCGACCGCACGATGCGCATTGGCCCGAAGGAATTTTCCTGGTTCATTTACCGCGTGACCAATCCCACCATGCGCAATATGTTCATGGGGCCGCGCAACCTGTTTCGCGTCAAAGAGGCGCTGCTATCGGTGCTGGCCGGCGACGTGTATGGCAAGACACCGATTCATGGCCCGTTGTTGATCTTCAAAGGGATTTATTACACGGCATCCTTGCTTAATTTCAGGCGCACTTTCCAGGCGTGGCGCATGCGCAAGCACAATATCCGGGCGGTGGATGAAACGGGTGCGGCGGTCAACTGATGCGTGATTCGGTATCGCCTCTGCATGGCGCAAACCTCTCCATTGCCATGTTTTTGCAACAACCCGCGCCATGGAAAAGCAGCGTGCTGGGCGCGCTGTGCTTTTCTGCGGATGCGGGGGATGCGGGCGAGAGCCAGATGCAAACGGACACGGATATCCCTTGCCTGCGCGTACCCATGCAGCGGCTGGACGGCGGTGATTCTTTCTGCGAAGTGTGGCGCAGCAGCGCTGCGCTAACGCAAGGCCGGTGTGGCGCGATCCATTATCGGCATGACGAGGATGTATTGTTCGGCGTGCTTGTCTTGCCTGAAACAATGGACGCGGACGCGGGCAAAACGCCGCTGCAGCAAGCCACCGAATCGGCCTATCGCCAGGTGTTTGCCTTGCTGGATACGCTGCGCTACCCGTATCTGTTTCGCTTCTGGAATTACATCGCGGACATCAACACCCACAGTTTTGGACTGGAGCGCTATCGCCAGTTTAATCTAGGACGGCAGGATGCTTTTCTGGCGCACGGGCGCGATGTGGTGGGCAATGTCCCAGCCGCGTGTGCGCTCGGTTTTCATCCGGGAACTTCTGCGCCAGGGCCCTTGACCATCGCTTTTTTGGCCGGGCGCGTGGCGCCGCTGAACATTGAAAATCCGCGCCAGATCAGCGCCTACGAATACCCGCAACAATATGGCCCGCGCAGCCCGACATTCTCGCGTGCCAGCCTGGTGCACCTAGGGCAAGACGAAGTGTTGTTTGTATCCGGCACCGCCAGCATTGTGGGGCATGCAACCTTGCACCCCAGCGATGTCGTGGCGCAAACCCGCGAAACCATGACCAATATCGCGGCCGTGCTGGCCGAGGCAAATCGCCTAGCGCGCCAGCCGAGCTTCGATCTCGCCAGCCTGTATTACAAGGTGTATGTGCGCCACCCCGCGGATCTGGTGCAGATCCGCAATGAACTTGAACGCATCGTGGGCGCCACCCTCAATGCGGTCTATCTGCAGGCGGATGTGTGCCGCCAGGATCTGCTGCTGGAGATTGAGGCCACGGCCGGTCATCCGCTGGTGACTATGTCGGGTGCGCGGAACTGATGCTGCGCGCCGCATTGCGCTGGTTGCTGAATGGCTATGATTACCTGGTGCTGTATCTCGGCTTGCTCTGGCTGGGCGTGGTGTGTCTAGCCTGGACGCCGTTAGCGCTGCTGGCCTACCCCTTGCTGCCGAAGCGTTGGGGACAGGCGCTAGGACGTTACGTTATCATGCGGGGATTTCGTTTATATCTCGCGAGCCTGAGCTTATCGGGCCGCTGCAGCTTTGATCTGAAAGCGCTGGATGCGCTGCGTGGCGAACCGTCGCTGATCATTGCGCCGAACCATCCCTGTCTGCTGGATGCGGTGATGGTGATTTCGCGCTTGCCGAATGTCGCCTGTGTGTTGAAGTCCGATTTGTTGAACAATCCTTTTCTCGGCGCCGGTGCGCGCCTGGCACGCTACATCCGCAATGAACCGGTGCGCGGCATGGTGCGGACGGCCATTCAGGATTTTGACAGCGGCAGCCATTTGCTGCTGTTCCCGGAAGGCACGCGCACCATCACCAACCCGGTCAATCCGCTCAAGGGCAGCATCGCTCTGATTGCACATCGTGCGCAGGTGCCGGTGCAGACGGTACTGATCGAAACCGACTCGGCGTATCTCAGTAAAGGCTGGTCGCTGTTCCGCAAGCCACCCATGCCGATCCATTACCGCGTGCGCTTGGGGCGGCGCTTTGATCCGCCGCAGCATACCCAGCGCTTCATGGCGGAATTGCAGCAATACTTTGCGCATGAGCTGGTACAAGGCTCAGCGTTTTATCCGAGCAATACCCTGCCGACCCAGGCAATCCATACGCCATCATGAACGCCGCTTCGACCACGCATCTCGTCCTCATCCCCAGCTATAACCCCGGCGCCAAGGTCTATGAAACCGTGCGCGCGGCACGCCAATACTGGAACCCGGTGTGGGTGGTGGTGGATGGCAGCAACGACGGCAGCGCCGAGGGTTTACAGGCGATGGCAGCCGCAGACAGTGGCCTGCGCGTGATCGTCTTGCCGCGCAACCAGGGCAAGGGCGCGGCGGTATTGCAGGGTTTGGAGCAGGCGGCAGCGGCGGGCTTCAGCCACGTGTTAACCATGGATTCGGACGGCCAACATCCACCCGAGCGTATCCCCGCATTCATGGCCGAATCCGCGCGCCAGCCGGCGGCCATGATCTTGGGCGTGCCGGTATTCGAAGCGGACGCGCCGCGTTTGCGCGTGCAAGGGCGGCGCGTCTCCAACTGGTGGGCCAATCTGGAAACACTGTGGGCCGGCATTGGCGACTCGCTGTTCGGGTTTCGCGTGTATCCGCTCGATCCATTGCGCCAGGTGATGCGCCATCAGCCGTGGATGCGCCACTTCGACTTCGATCCCGAGGCCGTGGTGCGCCTGTGCTGGCGCGGCGTCAAGCCGGTGAACCTGCCCGCCCCGGTGCGTTACTACCGCGCGGAGGAGGGCGGCGTATCGCATTTCCGCTATTTGCGCGACAACCTGTTATTAAGCTGGATGCACACGCGTTTGTTGATCGGGTTTGTGCTGCGCCTACCCGTTTTGTTGGTAAGGCGCGCGCGGGGACGTTGCTGAGGCTGTTTTTACGCTTGGCGGAATAGGAATCCCGATGCGCGGCAGCCAGCGCCGCAACAGCGGGCTGGTGATGACGGTGCTGAAAATCGCCATGATCACCAGAATGGTAAACATCTGCTGCGAGATCACGCCCAGGTCAAAGCCGACGTTAATCACGATCAGTTCCATCAGCGCGCGCGTGTTCATCATCACGCCCAGTATCTTGCCTTCCATGTGGCTCAAGCCCGCGAACCGCGCCGCCAGGTAGGCGCCGCCAAACTTGCCCAGCGTGGCGAGCGCCACGATCAACACACACCAAGCCCACGCGCCGGCGCTATCCAAGCCGCCGATATTGGTGCGCAGCCCGGTATAAGTAAAAAAGATCGGCAGGAAAAACACCATCACGAACGGGCTGATGCGCTTACGCCAAGTGCTCACGAAAGCGTGTTCGTCATGCAACAACACGCCCATCATGAAGCCACCGAAAATGGCGAAAATACCGAGCTGATAGGTGGTCATGGCCGACAGGAAAATCGCCGCCAACACGATTCCCAGCAGGTTGTTGGTCAGCGCGCCGCTTCGGGCGTCGCAGCGGTGCAGAATGCGCTTCATCAGCGGGCGCACGCCGAACCAGCTCAGCGCAAAAAACAGCGCGACCAGCACGACCTTCAGGGCGAAGCTGGAGGCGTCGAAATTGGACAAGGTGAGCGTGGTGATCAATGCCAACAACAGCCAGCCGATCACATCATTGATCGCCGCCGCGCTGATGGCGATGACGCCAATCGGCGTGCGGGTCATGTCGAATTCCATCATGATGCGGCCGAGTATCGGCAATGCGGTAATCGAAAACGCCGTGGCGATGAACAGCGCCGAGGCCAGCGGATGCGCGCTAGGGGAGAGAATCGGCGCGCTGATGTGACCGATGCCGTAACCCAGCGCAAACGGTGCAAGCAGGCTGGCGGCAGCCACCCATAACATGGCCTTACGGTTGCGGGATTCGCTCAGATGGGAAAAATCAAACTCCAGGCCGATCTGGAACATCAGCAACACCAAGCCGATTTGCGACAGCATTTGCATCGGCTCGGGTGCGCCGGAGTGGAATACATACTGGAACAACCCGGGCGCAAGCAGTCCAAACAAGGATGGCCCGAGCAAAATCCCAACAATGATTTCCCCGGCCGCCGCAGTTTGTCCGAACCGCAACGCAATCCCACCGCCGATGCGCGCGGCGAGCACGATCACGGTGAGTTGCAGCAGGGTGAAAAATAGCAGCGCTTCGGTTTTATGGGCGGCGATGTTAACGGCTGTTGTCATGGGTTGCGCGCGCTTAATTCGAAACGGTCTTGACTGCTTGATACTCGGAAAAGATACCGAGTTCCAGATGGCGCTTAACCTGCGTCAACCCTGCCGCGCGTAACGTGGCCAAGACTTGCTCAGGGGGGACGCAGGCTTCAATGCTGTCCCAGAAATAGCGCCACATCGTCGTGGTATTTTTTTGCTTTGAAATGCAGCGTGTCAGCAGCGGTATCACGCCGCGCATATAGTTTTTAAGCAGCCATTGCCCAAATCGATTTTGCGGTTTGGTAATTTCAAGGATGCATAAACGGCCGCCGGGTTTTAAAACGCGCTCAAATTCCACGAACGCCACGCTCAGATCGCCGATGTGGCGCAGGGCATAGCCCATGCTTAAAAAATCAAAATGCTTGTCGGGGAATGGCAATGATTCAGCCCGGCCTTCCAACAACACCATGCTCTTGGGCAGTTTGCTGACGGCCATCATGCCGGGGCTGGGATCGACGCCGGTGACTAGGGCTGGATCGCCGACCAGAATACACGCTTGCGCGGCCACCAGACCGGTGCCCACGCCAACGTCGAGCACCTGCATGCCGGTTTTCAAGCCGCCGCGCAGCAGCGCCTCGCGCCGGTAGCGCGAACCGGAACCCCACGCCAACATCGCCTCGATGCGGTCGTAATCCACGGCGGTGTCGTCAAAAATTTGGCGCAGATAAGCTTGCCGATCCTGCTCCGTCTGATAGTAATCGGTGAGCGGGATATGCGGTGCGCGTACTGGGATAGGGCTGGAGGTGTTCATGTTGTTATGCGCCTTTAAATCATGCCGCCGTTAATGGAAATAATCTGCCCTGTGATATAGGCCGCTTGGGTCGAGGCGAGAAAGCCGATCAGGTCGGCGACTTCGGCCGGGCTGCCGGCGCGTTTCATCGGCACTAGGCGCGCGATCTCCTGCGCGTCGAAGGCGGATTCGCTCATCGGCGTGTCGATGATGCCGGGCGCCACCGCGTTGACGGTGATGCCGCGGCTGGCGACTTCGCGTGCCAAGGATTTGGTCGCCGCATTCAGCGCGCCCTTGGCGGCGGAATAATTCACCTGGCCGGCATTGCCGGTGAGCGCGGCGATGGAGGACACATTGATAATGCGCCCCCAGCGGCTGCGGATCATCGGCATCATCAGCGGTTGGGTGACATTGAAAAAGCCATGCACGGACACGTCGATCACGCGGTGCCACTGTTCGGCGCGCATGCCCGGGAACACCACGTCGTCATGAATGCCGGCGTTGTTGACGATAATTTGGATCGGCTGCTGTTCGACCAGCGGGGTCAGCGCAGCGCTCACGGCTGCGCTATCGGTCACGTCAAAAGCCAAGGCCTGCGCGCTGCCGCCATCCGCATTAATCTCATTCGCCAAGGCCTGTGCGGCTGGCAGGCCACGGTTGGCATGGATGTAAACATGGCAGCCATCGGCCGCCAGGCGGCGGCAAATGGCCGCGCCGATGCCGCCGCTGCCGCCCGTCACTAAGGCATTTTTCATGGTGTGTTTCCTGATGTCAGTAAGTCGGCATTGACGACCACGGCGGCGCGTCCCTCCAGCAGAAAACGGCCCGCTGCGCTGATGCTGAATTGATACAGAATATTGTTTTCGCTGCGCGTGATGCAATGCGCTTCCACCCGCAGATCGTCGGCGATGTCGTCCAGACGGGGCACATGCAACTGCGCGCCACGCACGCTGACCAGATAGCCCACCTTGGCGCCGACGCTATCTGGCGGCGCCAGCAAAGCACCGTGCACCGCCATGGCCTGTGCCGCGTATTCGATACCGCAGGCGGCGCCGAGCCGGCCCTTGGCGCGCAATGGATTATCCAGCGCGCAGTGGCTCGTGGCGCGGCACTGGATGCGTTGCGCATCCCATGCTTCCACGCAATCCAGTAGGCACATGCTGCCCTGATGCGGGATGTGGCTGGCGATCCAGGCGTGGTCCAGTGTGGTTTGATTTAGCACAGCGTAATGTCCACGGCGAGACGTGCGCTGTCGAGGTAATCCAGCACCACGCGTTGCGCTTGCCGCAATGCGATCGCGCGCAACAGCGGCAAGCCGCGCGCGGCGGGAATGGCGCAGCGCAGGTTTTCGAGCGCGGCGTCCTCGAGTGGGTTTGCGTTGGCGTCGGTCAAGCTGACGGTGATTTGCGCCAGCGCCTGTGCGCTGCGTTGCGGCGCCAGCACCAGCGCGATACCGAAGGCGTCCGGAATGGGGCGGGCACTATACAGCGGCTCCGGGTAAGCGGTGTCGCACGCCAGCAAAACACTGCGCGTATTATCCACCACCACTTGCGTCAGTGTTTCCAGCAGCCCCGCGCCGAAGCAGGCGTCAAACGCACACAACACCGAGGAGCTGGTCATGGCGCCGGTGGCGATACTCCAGTAACCGGCGGCGGCGTTATGCACCGAGTTATGAAAACGGGTGGGGGAAATTTGCCGGTCATCAGAGGCGAGCATTTCACAGATCGCATGGCAGTTTTCGCCATCGCCGCCGGACGAAGAAAACACGCTGGGCAAGTCGGCGGCATTCAGGCCGGCGGCTGCGATGGCCTCCAGCCCGGTCGCCAGCGTGAGCTTGACGATTGCACCGCTGCGCCGGCGCTCGGCCGCCGGCAGCAAGGCGGGGGGCGGCAAAAGGGTCTTGAGCGCTTGATAGGCTTGCTGCCCGCCAAGGATCGCCTGACTGCTGGGCCAGTCGTTCAAACCGGGGCCGAGCAAGCCGATGCCTTCGATGTAAGCGCTGAGTTTCATCGGCTGTCCGCACGCCCAAAAATCAGGCTGCAATTGGTGCCGCCGAATCCAAACGAATTGCTGAGCACGCGCGCCAGCGGCTGCTCGCGATTTTCCAGTACATAATCGAGCTCCATGGCGGCGTCGAGTTGTTGCGTGTTGATTCCGGCGGGCAGCAAACCATGCTGCAACGCCAGCGCGCAAATCACCGCTTCCACGCCACCCGCCGCACCCAGGGTGTGGCCAGTCGCACCTTTAGTCGAGCTGCATGGCGTGGCTGAGCCGAATACCGCGGCAACGGCTTTTCCCTCCGCTGCGTCATTGCTTTGGGTGGCGGTGCCGTGCAGGTTGATATAGTCAATATCAGATGGCTGCAAACCCGCCATATTCAGCGCATCCTGCATCGCCATGCGCGCACCCAGCCCATCCGGGTGCGGCGATGACATGTGATAGGCATCGCTGGATTCGCCGATGCCGAGCAGCAGCACGGCATCGGCGTGCGGATTTTCCGGCGCGCGCTCCAGCAAGGCGAAGGCCGCCGCTTCCCCAATTGAGATGCCGTTGCGTTGTGCGTCAAAGGGACGGCACGCCTGTTCGGAAATCAGGCCGAGCGCGTTGAAACCATACAGTGTCGTCAGGCACAGCGAATCCACGCCGCCCACCACCGCCGCGTCGATCAACCCCGTCGCCAGCATGCGCCGCGCCGAACTGAACACCTTGGCGCTGGACGAGCACGCCGATGACACCACCACCGCCGGACCGGTCAGGCCAAAATAATGGCGCGTAAAATCCGCGACGGAAAACGTATTGTGCGTGGTGCCGTAAATAAAATCCGCTGTGAATGCGCCGCTCACCGGGTCGCGCCGCCGATAGGCCAACTCGGTTTGCAAAATGCCGGACGTGCTGGTGCCGAGAAACACGCCAATGCGCTGCGCACCGTATGTTGCGATGGCGGCGCGCACCGCCTCGATAAAGCCGTCCTGCATCATCCCCAGCAAGGCGAGCCGGTTGTTGCGGCAATCAAACGCGGCCAGGTGCGCAGGAAGTTGCACTGCATCCACGCCGGCCACCTCGCCAATAAACGTCGGCAGATCCACCGTATCGAATGCGCACGGCGCCAGCCCGGCGCGGCGCTGGCGCAGCGCGTCTAGGGTCTGCGCGAGGCCGCGGCCGATGCTGTTGGTCGCGGTGAAATGGGAAAGCCAAAGTGGATTCAAGGAAAAATAAGCCTATCGTAAGTAAAGCAAGCCGTTAACAAAAAGAGTTGAAGATGAGGGCTTGGGGCGTTGAGGGGAAAAACTTCACTCGAACGGTTTGTGACTCGTTTCAGCCGGTCATAGCCTGCCCGCTGATAGTCCGCTAAGCAGTAATAAACAGTCGCTACGACTAAGCCATGTGGCGGCGAAGCCGTCCGACTTGGGCGCCTTGTTATGAGTAAGAGTAAATATCAACACATCACCTTTTCTCGGAAAACCTCAATTGCTTTCGCATGCTTTGGCAATAATTCTGGGGTTGTCCAAATGGCCCACTGGAGTGCATTATTGAACTTCGGTGATTCATCCAAAATATCAGCGACTAAAGAAGTAGATGCAATTACAGCAATTATTCGGCTTTCCGATAAGTACTTTTTGAAGTGGCGCTCATGGTTCGTGAGGAAAATCATATTGGCTCTATGCAATTTATCGCCCAGTTCTTCGAATGTTCTTGCTTCTAATAACACATTAGCGGGGATTAGATCATCGATGTTTATAGCGACAATTCCAAAATCAAAAAATTTTTCGAATTGGGATACTGCATTAGAAAGGACCTTGGGTACCCCTTTCTCTGAAAATATCTTTTTACAAGGGATAGCGATTTTTTGCCCTTGAATGCTTACAACAACATCGGGTTCGGCCAGCTGCGTATCTGGAATGGATTTCCGTATTTTTGTACAGACTTCTAGCTCCCAAAGTATGCTCTTGGCGTGGGAAAGTTCCCGCTCAAAGAAATTCAAGGTTCCCCGCAATAGATCTTTCAAATACTTTTTCCTTGAGACTTCGCTGCTCAATACCTGCATGGCATTTGAGATTCTTTCAACATGAAGGGACTTAAATAATAGCGCCGTATCAGTTGTTTCGCTATTGCCACTAGCCCACTCATCAACAAGTTTTTCTGCACTCTCCAGCAATTCGTATAGTTGGCTAGTTGAGTTCAACTGTATATTTGATTCTTCGTATAGGTTTCTGATTAGCTCAATCTTGCTTCGCAGAGCAACATGGTTATATTTGCTTCGCTCGGAACTATCAATTGTACTTGCTACAAAAATATTCATAAGTAAGACCTAGCCGAGTAGGGAGAGGGCTTTTATCTACCCACGCAGATTCAAAACCGCGTGGGCACAAAGACGTGCCACCCTACCCGGCTTTACCCCTCATCGCTTCATCTTCGCCAGCTTATCAACTGTATTGTGTCCCGCATCCTTGGTGTAAATTGCCACTCCGACGCGGTCGATATGCGCGATCAGTTCGGCATTGTTAATCTGCCGGTACTGCGATAAATCGACACTGTAAGGCAGCATCAGGTCATCGATCTGGTCTTCGATTTGCATGAATTCGGCAAACGCAATCTCGCTGCCCTTGATGCTGAGGTCGATGTCGGAGCCGGGACGGTAGTTGCCTTTTGCGCGTGAACCGTAGATCAGCACGGCATCGATGGCGTCGTGCTGCGCAAAAACGCTGTTGAGCTTATCCAGCGTCGCAACTGACAAGCCAAATGGCGTCTGCGTGGTCATGGCAGGTATTTTTCCATCTCGGTTTGCAGCGCGACGAGTAGCGGAAAATACTGTTCCACGATGGCCTCAACCAATGCCTCGGCGATGTGTTCATTGTAGGTATGCGATGAAATATTTCGGCTTTGGATCATGGCCATCCATGGTTCGCCGTCGGCGATGAGTTCTACCTTGAAGGCTTCGCGGGTGGCGTCTTTCGAGCCTTTGATGTTTTGATTGCCCTGGTCTTGCAGGTAGTCCTTCAGCACATTCCAGGCGAGTTCGTGGGTGAACTCAAAGGCCTGAATCACGCCCTGTTTTTCCAAGTTTGAGAGTGTGCGCTGATGCCGCAGTTCGACTGCGCTTTGCAGTTGTTGCAAAGCTTTTTTGTAATTGGCGAAGCGTTGCTGCCAACGGATGTCTTGATGGGTCATTTTGATCCTGTGCAAGTTCTTGGCTCAGAGCATAGGGGGAGTTTAGCAAATTCCAGTGCCTGGGTTGAGTCAAATAGTCGCTTGCTGGGCTTTGCGCATGCGTTCTCGCAATGACCAATAGGCCGCGAGCATTCCCAGCAGCAGGCCGGCCAAGGCATCCACCGCCACATGCTGACGCGTGGCGATGGTGGAATAGACGATGCCGATACACCGCATTGCATTGAGGATCAGTATCCAGAATTAAAGGGGCCGTGCTCGAATTAAATTTCGGGTGGAATTCAATTCGAGCACGGAGCTGGTTACGTTAAAGCCGGGACGACGGCATTATGCAGGATGGCACGGTTCATAGGCCAGCTTATCCGAGCTTCTTCAACCACTCTGGATGTTTTTTGACCAGGAGCTGCAAAGCCGCATCCATGCGGGTCTGCCAGCCTTCGCCGGTCGAGCGGAAGTAAGATAGGACTTCTGGGCTGTAGCGGACGCTCACCTGCTCCTTGCGCGTGGCGCTGATTGGCCGCCCGCGTTTCTTGCGGTATGCGTCAACGCCTTTTTGCATTTCTTCGCGGGTCAATGGACGATCATCTTCGTCCTTGCCGTCCCAAGCGTAATCACCGCCCGGTGGCGCCTTCTTCACCGCCGCTAAAATTGCTTTACGCTGTGTAGTCATTTTCGAGCCACTCATGATAGACCTCTCGTTCTTCCTCGCTTGCAGTACGAAAACTTATAATGTGGGGCTGTGTGCCTGGTAGATGCACTACGGTTAGCACGGCAAGCCGGTCGAATACGTAAGCAAACGACTGCATGCGCTCCTCATTATTTCTGACGCTCTCCACGTCCAGCCGAAACTGGCTATCCAGCACCAACCCCGCGTCCGCAAAATCCAAATGATGTTTGTCCAGATTTCTTGCGCGTTTTTGCGCGTCCCAAGTAAAGCGCGATTTCATTGAATTATTGTAGATGCGATAATTAGATTGGTCAACCGTTAAAGTCACTCAAACTCGATTAAGCGTCATTGATCCTGCGGGTGTGTTTGCCGGACTTTGCCGGTTACGCCCACGCGCATGCGCTGTCGCAATGACCAATAGGCCGCGAGCATTCCCAGCAGCAGGCCGGCCAAGGCATCCACCGCCACATGCTGGCGCGTGGCAATGGTGGAATAGACGATGCCGATACACCACAGCCAATTGAGGCTGAGCAGCCAGCGCGGCGCGCCGAAGCGGCGCAGCAAGTGGTGCAACCAGACGCCCGAAAAAGCGGCGGTGGCGACATGCAGCGACGGAAAGGCATTGCCCGCAGCGTCGATGTTTTTGAGGAAATCCACGTCGGGATATTTTGCCCAATCGATATTGGCCACCGGCACGACGGTGGGCCAGAAGTAGAACACCAACATGCCTGCCAGGCAGGTTGCGGCCATGGCCAAGCCATAGCCGTACAGCTCGCGCCGCGTCGACAGCAATGCCGGGGGCAGCGAAACATAGACCCACAGCGAGATGTACATGGGCATGGCCAGCGGCTGAAAGGCAATCAGGCGATCCAATAAGGTGAAGGGCATTACCGTTGCCGGGTAGGCCGGCTCTTTGAGCAAATAAAAATAAGCGCCGAAAAACAGCACGATGAAAAGCGTCGTTCCAATCCCTTTGAGATAGGGATGCTTGGCTAATGCCGCAGCGACTTGGCGGTACCAGGGCAGCGGTGGTGCAGCGGTGTCGGACATCATGCGAGGGCTTGACGCAAGGTGACAAGACGCAGATTCGCTGCGCGCGCGGCGGCCAATACTGCGGGGAGTACTTCGAGAATAACCGGGATACCTTCAGGCGTGCGCGCCGCGTTGCCGTCGTGCAACAGCAAAATGCCGCCAGCACGCAGGCCGTTCAACAAGCGCTGCTTAACGCGCGCCACGTCGCCGCTGCGGGTGTCGAAACCGCGCGCCGACCAACTGGCCAGCCTTAGCTCCAATCGCGCCAGCACCGGGCCGAGCAAGGGATTGCGCAAACCGGCGGGGGCGCGAAAAAACAGCGGACGCTGGCCGGTAATGGCCGTGAGCGTGTCCTGCGCCGCCTGTAATTCCCGCAGGAAGCCCGACGGCCCCATGAATGAAAAGTGATGCTGGTGATGCTGGCTGTGATTTTCCACGGCATGGCCGCGGCGCACGATTTCCCGGCATAGCTCGGGATAACGCGCGGCTTTTTCCCCAATACAGAAAAAGGTCGCCTGGGCCGCGTGGCGCTCCAGTATGTCCAGCACCTGCGGCGTGACGTCAGGATCGGGCCCATCGTCGATGGTCAGGGCGATTTCATTTCTGGCTGTGGCGGCGGCAGGTAGCCGTGTCCAGTTCGGTCCTAGCGCGTGGCTGCGCGGCCACAGTCCGAGCAGCGTGAGCAGGGCGTGATTGGCCAGCAGCGCGCCCAAGGCCCAGCGCCATTGCGCGGGTGCCGCGATAACAGCGATCAGCGCCAGCGCATGCAGCGCGATGGATGCGCGGATTAACAATGAGGGCTGCCAGCGTGCACTATGCATGGGCTTGCCTGGCGAAAATCGCGGAATAAATCAGCGCAAGAATGACGCCCGGCGCCACGGTGACGCCCATGGCCTGCAAGATCGACACATTGGAAAACGCCAGCAAGCCGAACCCCGCGACGGTGGTGAGATTGGCAAACAACATCGAGGCCAGGGTGCGCGGCGCGATGCTGTGTTCAAGCGATTGCTCGGCGCGATCAAAAAACAGCGCGTAATTGGAGCCCACCGCGACCACCAGCAGCAAGCCCACCAGGTGCAGAATAATCAGCTGCTGGCCCAGCAGCGCCAAGCCCGCCGTGACGCTGATGACCGCGGCCGCCAGCGGCAAGATGATGCGCAGCACGCGCAGCGGCGAGCGCAACACCCATAGCAGCAGTCCGATGATGGCGAGCAGCCCGCCCAGCGACAACAGGATGGCTTCATGCAAGTAGCCGGAATACAGGCGGTCGGACTCGGCTTTCATATCCACGAGCAACACATTGGGCAAACCGCTGGCGCGCAAGGCGGCGCGCATGCGATCGGCGTTGATGCTGGCATCTTGCGCCGCAGTCAGCGGCAACAGGGCGCTCCAGTGGTGCTGTTGACGGATGAGCAGCGCATCCACCGCCATGGCCATCGAAGTCTGTTCCAGGTCGGACGCTTGCAGCAAGGGCTGCTTGCTGGCGGCCGCGACGTCGCTGAGAAATGGCTTAAACAATTGTGCCCGCACCGGTAAGCCCTGAAGCGCTTGCGCCAGCCGCGCTTCCAACACGGCAGGGGCGGGCAGGCTGGCCTGGCGCGCGCGCTGTGTGGCGATGCTGGGCAGGTAACGGCTGGGACTTTCGAATCCGGCGAGCGCGCCTTGATCGACTTGCGCTTGCAATACCGTGGAGACTTGTTCGGCGTCGCGCAATACCGCTTCCTGGTTCGCGCCGGATACCACCACGAGATAACGCACATCGGGCGCGCCCATGTCGGCGCGCAGACTGGCATCCAAGGCAATCTCGGCCTGCGATACCGGGCTGAGCGAAGCGATCTTGTCATCCCACAAACTGGCGCGGTGCTGCACCAGGATGGCGCAAGCCGCCAGCAGCAGTAGCGCGGCTGCCCAGCGCAATGTGGCGGCGCGCTGTACCAGGCGCGATAGGACAACACCCAGCGCCGATACATCGTGGATGCGAAAATTGCTCGGCAGCAGATGCGGCAAGACGAAGCGCGTCACCAGGGCGGCGGCGATCAGCCCCGCAATGGCATGCAGGCCGAGTTGCGCCAGACCCGGAAAGCCGGACAGCAGCAGCGAAGCAAAACCGAAGATCGAAGTCAGCACGCCGAGGCGGATCGTAGGCCAGAAGCGTTGAATCCAATGCTGCTGGTCAGCCCCTGCTTGTTCCGATTGCACGAACAAATAGATGGAATAATCCACCGCTTCGCCGATCAGCGCGGTGCCAAATCCCAGCGTGATGCCATGCACCGCGCCGAAGCCCAGGCTGACGGCGGCGACGCCCGCCAGCGCGCCGCTGATGACCGGCAAGAAACCCAAGGCCAGCGCGCTGAAGGAACGATAAACCAGCAGCAACAGCGTGGCGATGAGCGCCACGCTGATGATAGACAAGCGGCTCACCTGGCCTTTGATGGTGTCGCGCGAGGTCACCGAAAACACGCCGGGGCCGGTCATCACCAACTTGGCAGCCGGCGTTGCGTTGGGCGCCGTATCGAACGCGAGGCGGATGGCGGCCATGGCGCGTTGCTGCGCATCGGTATCGGAGCCCGAAGCGCGCGTTTGCATCAGCAGCAAGGCGCGCCTGCCGTCGCGTGACGCCCATGCGCCATCGACCATCGGCGGGCGGCTGCCGCTGTTGAGTTGTTCCAGCAATTGCACCATCTCGCCCGTCGGGTCGCGCGGCAGCAAGGACTTGGCCAGCAGCCCGGCGGGCGAGGCCAGCAGGTCGATGCTGTCGCTGACGGCGGCATGCAGGCCATCCACGCTGAAGCGCGCCGGCGTCACCGCAGGGCTGAGCAGGTAGCGGTGGTTGAACAGGTACAAACGGTCGCGTTCGGCGCTGACGGGTTCGCCGTTATTGACGCTGACAAAAGCCGGATCGGCGCGCAGGCGCTGCGCCATTTGTTTGGAAAGCTGGGCGCGGGTGGGCGCATCGGCGCCTGCGATGCCCACCAGAATCAAGCGCGAAGCCAGGCCGTCGCGGATTTGTTCCAGCAGCAGTTGCTGCTCGGGGGTCGGGCTGCGCGGCAAAAATGCCGATAGATCGGTGGTGAATTGACTGCGGCTGATGATGATGGCGCAGGCGAGGATGAACGCCAGCCATAGCGCGATCGCTGACTTGCCTTGTGGCCTCACGGCGCGGCTATCTTTCCGATGAGCATCAGCGAGCTGTCGCCATCGGCCTGGGTGATTTCGATGCTGCGCACGCTGTCGCGCACGCCGGCGATGTGGATGCGTTTCACCACCGCCAGCATTTTTTCATTGAGCGGCAATAGTTGCAGCGTCCAGCGTTCGGCTGTGCCCTCCAGATGCAAGCGGTAGTTGCGTTCCAGCGACTTGCGATCGCCCGCCAAGGTGCCGCGAATGCTGTCGATGAACGCCGCCAGCTCGGGGTAATCCTGCAATTGCAAGCGATGTGTTTGGCGGCCGCGCTCGATGATCAGGGTGCCGCCGTCCACGGTCATGGATTCGGGTTTGGGCTTGAGCGTGCGTTTTTCCAAGTGGTCGGGGGCGCGGTAGAGTAGTTCGCCGGAGGACTCCACCGGCTTGTCGAGCATGGCGATGAATTTCTTTTCGAAAAAACGGGCGCGGTCGGAACGGGTTTGCGCCAGGCCCTGCATGAGTTGATCGATATTCCACTCGGCGGCGTGGCTGTTGGCAGGCCACAACATCAGCGCTAGAGCCAGGCGCAAGGAAAAGGCAAAGGGGCGTCGTGTCATCATGATTTGGGCAGCGTTGTGGTGGGGGCGGATTGCCAGAAATCGAAAAAATTAAACCAGTTATACGGCGCCTTGCGGCAGTATTGATCCAGCAGCGCGGCGTAACGGAGGAGTGCGGCTTGCACGGCGGCAGCGCGTTGCGCGCGCGCCACATGCGTAAAATCCGCCAGGGCATCGAAATGGATGGCATAGCGGTTGCCGCCCAGATACAAGCCGGTCATGAATACCACCGGTCGCTGTAGCAGCGCGGCCATGCGCAACGGGCCGCTGGGCAAGTGGGCGGTAGCGCCGAGGATTTGCACCGGGTACAGCGTGTCGTTGCCGGGGGTGCGATCGCCCAGCATGCCCACCGCGCCCCCGCTATCCAGGCGCTCGCGCACCTGGAGCATGGAATCAATGTGCCCTAGGCCAATAATATCCTGGACCGCCTCGGGATTAATGGCGGCCAGCATGGCGTTTATTTTTTGCGCGTTCTCCTCATGCATGAGCATGGCGACGCGCAAATCCGTGTCTTTCCGGCCTAGCGCGCGGATCACTTCAAAGCTGCCCAGGTGCGCACCCATCAGGAACAAGCCATTGCCCTTGGCCAGCAAGTGCCGCAGCGTGTCTTCGCCGTGCACTTCAAAATCAAACAAATCGAAGCGGCGGTTGACCAGATAAACGCGGTCATGGATGGTGGCGGCAAAGGTGAAAAAATGCCGGTACAGATCGCGCCAGCGCGCAGGCCGACCTAAGGCGCGCCGCAGGTATTCGCTGGAAGCGCGGCGACTGCTTGGCGCAAACAACAAAAAATAAACAGCGATCAGGTGCAGTACGCTGCGCGCCACGCGCCGCCCCAAGCGCAATGAAATCCAAGTCATGACGCGCATCATGAGCCTATTGCTGCGCTCGGGTGTCTGCGCCCAGGTGGCGTGACTGCTTGTCGTGTTCGATGTCATGCGGGTGATCGCGGCACGATACTGCCGCTGGCAATTTTGCGCGTCCCCGCCACGATGTCGAAGCGGATCGTGCCGCTGTCGGAGATTGTGTGCTGGATATCCAATGCATCTCCCGGATTGGCCGGGCTTAAAAATTTCACCGAACTAATCTCGCAGCAATCCAACGCGACTCCCGTTGCATCGGCAATGGCTTGCAGCGCGGTGTCGAGCAGCACCACGCCGGGGAGAATGGGCGTGCCGGGAAAATGTCCGGCAAAGGCGGGATGATCCAGCGGAACCGTCCAGTGCGTGAGCTTATTCATGCGGATTTTCGCGCGCGGTGCGACTGAAACAGCGCTTGCAGCGCAGCACGCGGCAGTTTGCCTGTGCTGTTGCGCGGCAGTGCATCCACAAACAAGAGCGGGCGCGGCAGGAACACCGGGTCGATATGTTCGCGCAGCGCCGCCTGTAGCTGCGTCGCGTCCATGCCCGGCGCCACCACGCACGCGGCCAGCCGGGTGACCTGCTCGGGACTGGTTTCATCCGGCATATAAAAAGCGCCATCGACAACGCCGGGAATGGCATTCAGCAAGTGATTGAGGCTCGCCAGCGAATGGCGTTTACCCGCGATATTGATCATATCGGACAGGCGTCCATGGAGTAAAAAATACTCGTCTGTAACAGGTTCAATTTTGTCGTTCATGGCGATCAGGGTCTCGACGTGCCCACCATACGCACGCACTTCTTCATTCTCCACGAGCAATTGAATGCCGGGCAGCAGTTGCCATTCTGCCGCTTGCGTGGGGCGGCGCGTCGCTATCAGGCCGGTTTCGGTGCTGCCGTAGATTTCCATGAGCGGCGCATGGCTGCGCGCTTCGATGTCGCACGCTAATTGCACGGGCAAGGGCGCGGTTGCGGATAACACCAGCGCCAGCTCCGGCAGCGCTAACTCCGCATCCAGCAGGGTGCGCAAATGCACCGGCGATGACACCAATACGCGTGGCGTGGGCACGGACGCCAGGGCCTGGCAAATATCGGCCGGGTAAAACGGCTGCGCATGGCTGAGCGCGTTGCCGCTCTGCCATGCCATCAGCACCGTGGATTCGAAGCCGTACATGTGTTGCGGCGGGACGGTGCCAATCAGGGTGCAGGGCGGCTTGTGCAGTAAGCCCAAGCGCATTGCTTCGGCTTGCACGCTACTGACCAGCGCACCCCAGGTTTTGCTGTGCGGTTGCGGCGTACCGTTCGAACCGGAAGTGAACACCACGGCGATGCGCTGGCTGCGATCAATTTGCGGGATGCTAAGCGTGTCGATGGGTTGCGCGTCGCTCATGGGGTAGCGCAGCTGAGGCAGATCCACCGTGCACGGAGCACTGTCGGTCAAACAAAACACATCCGGGGCAAAAACCTTGATCTGGCGCACCACTTCCGGGGTGTGGGTGGACGGCAACAGGCTGACTTTGCCGCTCACAATAGCGGCCGCCAGGCCCACGCTAAAACGGTAACGGTCGCCGCATAAATTGAGTAGGTGCTTCCCGGCGGGAAACAGCGCGGCAAGCTGGCGCACATCCGCCAAAAACTGGCGTAGCGTGACGGCGCCATCGGCGCGCCAGGCGATGTGGCTGTCCGGCGAAACGTGGGATACCAGCGGCAGTGTAGACATGGTTCAGGCTGCGCCGATTAGCGCGGGCGCGCCGGCGTGTTGCGGAATGCGCGTACCGCATCGAGGATGTGTACGTGCTGCATATTAGGAAGCACAAGTCTGCGTACCCCATATTCGGCAATGAACATGAGCGCCACCAACGGCAGCGTCATGAAGTTGGCAAACACCGACCAGGTGCTCAGGGGCGTCAGGAAAAACAGCGCGGTGGAAACGAGCGCCATCGCGGCAAAAAACACGGACCAGGCGACGGTGACTTGGCGCGTGTAGATTTCCTGCTGCGGCGTCAAGGGCGCATGGATGACCTCGGCGAAGTGGGTGCACAGCGGTTGGCGCCCAGCGATCAAGGTGCGCGCAAACGTCATGAATAAAATGAGCTGCATGCCCATGTGTTGCAGCCAGTAAACCAGCCCAAAATGTTGCGTAAGCGCCGGCCATTCGGCCCACAGTGCAACGCACAACAGAGCCAGCGCGCCCAGCATGAGGGGGCGCTGCGGTGAACGCCAGGCAAACACCAGCGCAAGCAATACCACGGGTCCCATGGCCACCAACGCGCCCAGGTTGCCGTGGTGCGCAGATTCGCTCGTGTAATGCGCCAGCAGCGGATAGCTGATCAGCAGCGCAGCAATGCCTAGCCACCGCACGATGCGGAGTGCCATTAGCGGGTTCTCTGCGCTGCGATATAGTCCGAGAGGCTGTGCAGCGAGCTGAAAATGTGTTGATTGTCTGCGCTGTCGGCACGCAGTTGCAGGCCGTAACGTTTGGAAACCACTAAGGCGACTTCCAGCACATCAATCGAGTCCAGGCCCAAACCCTCACCGTACAAGGGGGCGTCCAGGAGGATTTGATCTGCCGTGACCTCAAGGTTGAGGCACTCGATCATCAATTCCGCAACTTCGCGTTGAAATTCTGCGGTGCTAGGGGAAGTAGGTTTTTGGTTATCTTGCATGATATTTTTGATAGCAGTGTGTTGAGCCAAAGCACTAAAGCGAGCATCGCTTTATCGAAGGTGCATTTTACCCTTTGGCGCAAGGGAAAGCATATCGGCCCCTTAACGAACTGATGAATTAATAGCTGGCTGATAAGCAATAATCCTTCTAGCCCGACGTGCTTTCAGGTGGATTTTTCATCTAAATCGACATTTTTCCGCTGTTTCATCCAAATTGGTTCGCTGATTGTTCATTTAGAGGCCATCCAAAGTGCCGCTTGGTTTGGTTTTCGACAGGGGCTATGCAATTTTTATCCGGCCGCGTTTAACTTCTTAAATACGGAAACCGCTGCCGGACAAATTTCCCTAAGCCGCAAATTCCTGTACGATCATTTTTTGCATTGATGCAAGTTCGAGCTTGCACCGATCAGAAGACCGAAAGCCAAGGGAAAGCAGCGCGGTTCCTTTTGAGAAGGTGGTTTTTCGTTCTGAATAAAAACAAAACAGTCTTTCCTATGGGGATCTGATCTATGGCTGAAAAAGCGCAGGTATATGGTTCAATCGGTCAGGAGTCGCAGGGCATCGACCACGTCAGCAAGCCTTGCATCATGCTCATCTTTGGCGCATCGGGTGATTTGACCAAGCGCCTGTTGGTGCCGGCCTTGTATAACTTGGCTTGCGATGGCTTGCTTTCGGATAATTTTGCGGTGCTTGGTTCAGCGAATTCTGGTATCAGCTCGGAAGAATTTCGCGCGCGCATGAGCGGCGAAGAGGACGGGATCAAAAAGTTTCACACGCGCAAAGAATTCGATCAGGAAGCTTGGGATAAACTGGTCAGCCGGTTTCACTACGAGCCGTGCAGTTTTGATGATCCGGCGGGGTTTCAACGGCTGAAGGAAAAGGTCGCGCAGTTGGATGCGCAATACCAGGCCGGCGGCAATGTGCTGTTTTATTTCGCCACCGCGCCGAGTTTCTTTGGCCTGATTTGCGACAATCTGTACTACGCGGGTTTCCGCGATGGCCCGGGCTGGAAGCGCATCATCGTCGAGAAGCCGTTCGGCAAGGACGTGACGTCGGCATTGAAGCTGAATCAGGAATTGCTCGCGCACTGGGACGAAGATCAGATCTATCGCGTCGATCATTATCTGGGCAAGGAAACCGTACAAAATCTGCTGGCCTTCCGCTTCTCCAACGGCATGTTCGAGCCCTTGTGGAATAAGAATTACATCGACAACATCCAATTCAACGTGTGCGAAGTGGTCGATGTGCAAGGGCGCGGCGGCTACTACGATAGCTCCGGCGTGTTGCGCGACATGATGCAAAACCACATGTTCCAGATGCTGGCGTATTTGTGCATGGAACCGCCGGCATCCTTCGAATCCGATGCGATTCGCAACGAGAAATCCAAGGTGCTGCAATCGGTGCGCATCTACGATAAGGACGAAGTGCCGCAGTATGCGGTGCGCGGGCAATACGGCCCGTCCTTGGACGATGACGGCAATGTATTGAAGCCGGGTTATCGCGAGGAGAAGGGGGTGAATCCCGAATCGAACACCGAGACTTTCGCGGCGGCCAAGCTGCATATCGACAACTGGCGTTGGGAAGGCGTGCCGATTTATTTGCGCTCCGGCAAAGGCCTGTGGAAGCGCGGCACGGAGATCGTGGTGGAGTTCAAAAAAGCCCCGGAAGCGATTTTCAAAGGCACGCCGATCGATCAGCTGGCATCGAACCGGCTGGTGTTTCACATTCAGCCCTACCAAGGCATTGAGCTGCTGTTCCAAGCCAAGATTCCGGGGCCGACCATGGCGCTGCAGAAGGTCGACATGCGCTTTAGTTATGGCGATGCCTTCAAGGCGTCGCGCTATACCGGCTACGAAGTCATGATCTACTCCTGCACGCACGGCGACGGTACGCTGTTTTCACGCGGCGATTTGGTCGAGGCGGCGTGGAACATTGCGCAGCCGCTGTTGGATCACTGGGAATCGAACAAGGCCGAAGGCTTCCCCAACTATACGCGCGGCTCTTGGGGCCCGCGTGCCGCCAGCGAGTTGATCGAGCGCGACGGCCGCCATTGGTACGAAGTCGTCACGCCGGACGTGCTGGAAAAATCGCCGCTGTTCAAAGGCGCCGATCCGCTATTGCTCAACTCCATTATTCTGGCTTTGCGCTCGCATGATGTGGCGCAGGATGAAGTGATCATTCGGCGCGGCGACATCGCCGGCGAAATGTATTTGATCTGCCGCGGCGAAGTCGAGGTGCTGGATATCAACGGCAAGGTTCTCAAGACTCTCAAGGATGGCGATTTCTTCGGCGAAATCGGCTTGCTGATGCCGACGCCGCGCACCGCCACGGTCAAGGCGAAAACGCTGTGCGATCTATTCGTGCTGGACAAGAGCGACTTCAGCCGCATCTTGCAAGACTATCCCCAGTTCGCCGAGGAAGTCATGAAGACCGCCAAGGAACGTTACGACGTGGTGGTGTCGGCGGAGCAGTTGATGGCCAGGGAGTAATTTTGCCGCTTTACATATTATATGTACCGATTTTTTCTTAGCCATGCTTCTCAGGATGCAAATGAGGCTGCCGCTATTTGTCGGCAAGTGGAGTCTTGGGGCGCCAGTTGTTGGATTGCGCCAAGAAATATCATGCCGGGGTTGGCCTATGGGGAAGCGATTATCAATGGTTTGGATAATTCGGAAGGACTTATTTTGCTGTTGTCCAAACACGCCAATGCCTCGCCATTTGTGCATGTTGAGGTGGAGCGTGCTTTCAGCAAGCGTAAGCAGATACTGTTGATTCGGCTAGAAGATGTCCTACCCTGCAAAGCGCTTGAACTATTTTTATCTTCCGTGCAGTGGTTGGATCGATGGGATAGCCGCTTTTCTTCACTGTTGACGAATGTCGCGCAGCAGGGATCGCAGCTTGTGAAGGGGGGCATGGAGGGGCAAGGGCAGTCGTCTTATAAACAAACGAAATCAAGGCTGAGCATTCGACAGGGGGATATAACGAAAGTAGCCATGGATGCAATTGTTACCCCTTCTGATCATTCGTATAGTGGGAATAGTGGGCTACAAGGGATCGTGCATTTTGCAGCGGGTCCGCGTTTACGGGAATATTGTCGCAAATTTGAAAGCGCGCGTACGGGTACTGCGCAGATTTCCCCTGGATTCGACTTGCCTGCCAAACAGATTATTCACTCAGTTACTCCCCATTGGAAAGGTGATGTGGAAATTTCGAAGGGAAAGCTCGCGCTGTGCTATAAAAACATTTTTGAAATCGCGCAGAGAGAGGGAATTCGATCCATGGCAATTCCCTTGCTGGGATCAGGAAATGGCGGGTTTCCTCCGGAAGTGGCTGCAGCAATTGCCATCAGGGAAATTTTATTTTGTCTGAATGAAGTGCCGGAAATTCAGGAAGTGTGGCTGATGTCGAAGACGGATGATACTTTCCTGCCGCTACGTAAAATTGCCGACGACAATCAGATCCATTGAGCGCATGCATGGCAACATGCGCACAGTGATTTACCTCTGTCCTCCATTCCCTGTTCCTAACCCAGCGCCAGGCGCGCTGCCGCCACGGCCGAGCCCAGCAAGCCGACATTGGCGTTGACTACCACATGCACCGGCATGGCCTTGAGCAAGCCCTGCATGCGCTCTTCCTTGTCGAGGAAGCTGTGCATGAAGGTGCCATCCTTGAGCTTGTCGATAATCTTCGGCGCTACGCCGCCGGCGACATACACGCCGCCGGTGGCCAGCCCGGTCAGCGCCAGATTGCCGGCTTGCGCGCCGTATAGGCGCACAAATAAATTCATCGCCTGCACCGCCAGCGGGTCGCTGCCGGCCATGCCCATGGTGCTCACCACGGCGGCATGGTCTTCGGTCTTCATGGCTTCTTGCATCGCCGCCGAAGGAGTGCCTTTGCCGGTGTCCACCAGGAAATTGAAAATATTCACCAGGCCGCGGCCGGACACGGCGCGCTCCCACGTGGCCCAGCGATAGCGCTTCTGTAGATATTGCAGCAATTCGATTTGCAGATCGTCGGTGGGGGCGAAGCTGGCATGGCCGCCTTCGGAGGCGACCACTTCATAGTACTGGCCTTGCCACACCAGCAGGCCCTGGCCCAGGCCGGTGCCGGCGCCGATGATGACGCGCGTGCCGCCGGCCACCGGCGCGCCGCTTTGCAGGGTCACCATGTCTTGCGCTTGCAAGGCTTCGATGCCGTAGCCCACGGATTGAAAATCATTGATCAGGCGCACGCGCGGGATGCCCAGGTCTTTTTCCATGTCGTCCGCGTTCAGCACCCAGGGCAGGTTGGTGGTTTTGGCGGTGCGCCCGCTGACCGGGCCGGCGATGCCGAAGCAGGCGGCGGCTACTTGGCATTTGACTTGCCCCGCAGCTTCCTTGAGAAATTCCTGGGCCATGGCGGTCAGCGACGCAGAATCGGCGCTGACATAGCGCTTTTCGAACAACACATCGAAGCCTTTGCCGGTCGGCTCGGATAACTGCAACAGGGTTTTGGTACCGCCAATATCGCCAGCTAGAATTGCCATGATTGTTCTCCCAAAATTGATTTCAAAAGTCTTAAATCTTTTGAACCGCCAAGACGCAAAGGGCGCCAAGAAAAGCTAAAAAGAATTTATGTTTTGCTTTGTGTTTCCTTGGCGTTCTTGGTGTCTTGGCGGTTAACTAAGCGGTTATCGCCGCCACTCATCGATCAGCGACGCCACCAGCGCGGTCCATCCGGTTTGGTGCGAGGCGCCCAAGCCCTTGCCGGTATCGCCGTCGAAGTATTCGCTGAAGGTGATGTGGTCGCGCCAGTGCGGATCATCCTGCAATTTTTTGACATCGCCGAACACCGGGCGCTGGCCCTGTTCATTGCGCGTAAAGATCGAGATCATCGAATCCGCTAAGTATTTCGCGATTTCTCCGGTGGTGGCTTTCTCGCCATTCGCGCCGTCGATTTGCAAGGTGTCGCCATAGGCTTTGTCCAGCTTGCGCAAGGATTCGATCATGAGGAAGGTGGTCGGGAACCAAATCGGCCCGCGCCAATTGGAGTTGCCGCCCTTGATCTTGCAGTCGGCCTCCGCCGGTTCGTAGCGCACCACGTTGTGCCCCATGCTGAACGGATGTTCCTGATGAAACTTGGACATGCTGCGCAAACCGAAATCGGAACGGAACTCCTGCGGGTCCCACACGCGCTGCAAGATGCGCTGCAATTGCGTCGGTGAAACGATGGTCAGCATCAGCGTTTTTTCATCGTCGCGCTCCAGGGTGTTGACGCACTGCGCGACGATGTCCTGGCGATGTTCCACGAACCAATGCAGGTTGGTGGCGAACTCGGCGAACGGCTTGACCCATTCCTCGCCCAATCGCTCCACGGCGAATAGCGGTATCAAGCCCACCAAGGAACGCACGCGCAGCTTTTCGTAATGGCCGTTGGGATAGCGCAGCACGTCGTAGAAGAAGCCATCGTTCTCGTCCCACAGATTATGGTCGCCTTGCTTGCCCATGCGCTTCATCGCCGCGCCGACATACACATAGTGCTGGAAGAATTTGGTGGCCATGCCCTCGTACACCGGGTTGGTCTTGGCTAGCTCCAGCGCGATGCGCATCAGGTTTTGGCAGAACATGCCCATCCAGCCGGTGGCGTCCGATTGCTCCAGCACCGCGCCGCCGGGCAGCTTTTCCGAGCGGTCGAACAGGGTGATGTTATCCAGGCCGAGGAAGCCGCCTTCGAACACGTTGTTGCCGGCCCGATCCACTTTGTTCACCCACCAGGCAAAGTTGATCAGCAGCTTGTGGAAACATTTTTCCAGGAAGGCGAAGTCGGCCACGCCCGAGCGCTTGCGATCCATGTTGTACACGCGCCATACCGCCCACGCATGCACCGGCGGATTGAGGTCGCTGAACTCCCATTCATACGCCGGGATTTGGCCGTTGGGATGCTGGAACTGCTCGAACAGCATCATCAATAATTGTTCTTTGGCGAAGTCCGGATCGATGAGCGCGATGGGTACGGTATGGAACGCCAAATCCCAAGCGGCAAACCACGGATACTCCCATTTGTCCGGCATCGACAAAATGCGCATCGAATTCAGATGGCGCCAGTGCTGATTGCGGATGTGTTGGCGCGATCCCGGCGGCGGCATATTTTTGTTGTCGCCCTCGAACCATTTCTGCACATCGAAAATATAGTTTTGCTTGCCCCACATCAAACCGGCAAACGCCTGGCGCTGCACGCGGCACTCATCTTCGCTGGCTTTGGGCGGATGAATCGAAGCGTAGAACTCATCCGCTTCGTGCTTGCGCAGCGCAATCATGGCGTCGACGTCGGTCAAGGGATTTTCCAGAGCCTCTTTGGTCAGGCGCAAACGGATGCTGACATGGCCGCCCGCCGGCACCGTGCGCTGATAGTGCAGACAAGCTTTGGTGCCGCGTTGCTCCGGGTTGACGCAATCTTCGCCATGGATGATATGGCGATGGAAGGCATCTTTCACGTAGCGCCGCCCATCGTCCGCTTCGGCCCCGTAGAGCTTGGCCACATTGGTTTCGTTATCGGTGAACAACAGCTCGCCATCGGGTTCGCCATACAAACGGCGCGGCCCCAGCGTGTACTTGAAAGGCAGGTTGCTAAGACCCGTGGCGTGCGTGTCATCCGCCAGCAGGCACACATATTTATCGTGCGCGGGCAGGGCTTCGATGTTAGGCGCGTTCTCGCGCGTCTCGCCCCAGCTCCAAATATTGCGGAACCACAGATTGGGAATGATATGCGCCAGCGCATCTTCCGGCCCGCGATTGTGCACGTCGATGCGGATGCAAATATCGTCCGCGCCCGCCTTGGCGTATTCGATGAACACATCGAAATAACGGTCCTCGTTGAAGATGCCGGTGTCGAGCAGCTCATATTCCGCGCCGCGTCCGCCGCGCGCGCGGTTTTCGTCGATCAATTGCTGGTAGGGAAATTCCGCCTGCGGATACTTGTACAGATAGCGCATATAGCTATGCGTCGGCGTGCTGTCCAAGTAGTAGTAATAATCCTTCGGATCTTCGCCGTGGTTGCCCTCATGCGGCGTGAGGCCGTAGACGCGCTCTTTCAGAATCGGGTCGCGGCCATTCCACAGCGCCAGGCCAAAACACAGCAACTGATAGCGATCGGAAAACCCGCCCAGCCCGTCCTCGCCCCAGCGATAGGCCTTGCTGCGCGCCATCTCGTGACTCAAGAATCCCCAAGCCCCGCCATCCGGGCTATAGTCCTCGCGCACCGTGCCCCAGGAGCGTTCGCTGAGGTAGGGGCCCCAAGCGCGCCACGGCGCGCCTTTGCCGCTCCGAATCTCGTCTAAGCGTTGCCGCTCCTTGGTGTGCGTGGAAGATTGTGTGCTTTTCTGATTTTTAGCATCATTTTTTTTAGTCATACGGCACCTTACAAAGTCAGACTGCATTCATAAAAGCCAGCGTGCAACCGGCGCATGTCAGCGAATTCGCGGCCAATAGGGGGAAATCAGGGCTTAACGGATAGATTGATTTGCCATTTCTCGCGATTTTTCAAAATTCTTGTTGAATGGGCTTAAGTTGAATGTTTCGGCATTCAGCCTTTGAACTTGATAGTAAACCGGTTTAGGGTTTTTCGTCACGGTTTGGCTAGGCAAAAACGCACCTCTATTTGGGGGCCGGACGCTGTTTGGAAAAACAAAAGGCGCCCACAATGGGGCGCCTTTTAGGGGTAACGCTTGAGCTTAAACGCAGCCGGTCGGCTTGGGCAGCCCGCCGTATTTGGTGATGGGCTTCATCGGGCCCGTCATCCAGATCTTGAACAAGGCGTTTTGATCCTCTTCGATATACTTGGCGAATTTGCGAATCGGCGGCACGCTGCCGAATTCTTCAAAATATTGGCGCGCCTTTAAAATGTGGTCCCATTTGGTGTCGGTCAATTCGTAACCATCGGCATCCGCCATGGCGCGGCCAATTTCCTCAGTCCACTCACTCATGTCGGTTAAATAACCGTCGCCATCACGTTCTGGAAGATCCATTGCTTAATTCTCCTAATAATAAATTGGGGGTCGTCCTGCGTGTCACTATAGGATGCTCTGCAGGTTGCTCTGAAAGAAATGAGCAAAACGTTTGGCAATTAAACATTATCCTACGTATTTAGTCAACTATTATTGCGGCAAGGGTTTTTGTCCGGCGCCTGGGAGATGCTTTATAAGTTATTTGTTATCAATAACTAAAGACATTTATCCGGGTTTCATCCGGGCTAAGTTCGCAGTTTCAAGGTAGGATAGCGCCTTCGTAAATAAGTAATTTCCTATATGCATTCCCCATCCAAAAAACTACTGGCTGTGGTCGAATTTCTCGAACACGCCAAGCTCTCTTCACGCTATCAACAACTCGGCTATAGCGTCAGCACCGAGTGCCAAGTACGCAAGGCCATCGCCACCCTGCGCAAAACCCAGCCGGATGTGATCGTCGCCGATTTCTATTCGCAGCCCGATTTTCGCGATCGGGTGAGCAATCTGGAATCGCTGCTGGCGGCGGCGCAGGCCATGCCGCAGGTCAAAATTTTGGTGTTGTACGAGCCACCGAATCAAAGCGCCTTGGAGCGGGTGCGCAGCCGCTTGCGCATCGACGCGGCATTGACCATGCCTGTTAAGGAAGCAGAATTAATGGCGGTGCTACAAGACTGGCTGGCGGCAGCGCATCACTAAAGGTGCTCTGCAAAAGTTCGTCATTCCGGCGAAAGCCGGAATCCAGGATTTTAAAAGTCGCGGCAAATTAAAATCCGACTGGATGCCCGCCTGCGCGGGCATGACGGTGGAGGGACTTTTGCCGACTCGCCCTAACGAGAAGGCAATCCTTATCAAGCATAGCTTGGGGTGTTGCGCTGGGATTTAGACAAAGCCTCGCGCGAGGTAGATGCTCAATAGGATTCCAAGAAACCCCAGAAGGCCATTAAACAACATGCCCATATTCAGGTTATACCCTTGCGGTATTTCGATGGGCCGGAGGGTCTTGAGTATCCGCTTGTGCTGCCAGATCGAATAAATCGCGATGAATGAAGCCAGCAGGATGAACGACACCCCAACAAAAAACGAAAAATGGCGCTGAAATATCAAGGTTTCCTTGCGCCCGGTAATTTCAAGCAACAAACCGAAGCGCTCGACGACGAAGCCAAATGCCATCAAGGAAATGCTCGAACGATTCCAGGCGAGCAAAGTGCGCTCTGCGGCAAAAAGGACTCTTGGATCGTTGATGTCGGACATGCGGGTTCCGTTTGACCGTAGTACTAGAGCGCATTATGCCTGCTTTTCAATGGCAGTAGCCCATAGCATCCTTCACAAGCTCACCTGCGCTTGCGCAGCGACCCCGCAATCAAGGCAATCAGAATGCAAGCAACTGGCGTAGCGAACTCAATCTGCAGCGCCCGGACGAGGTTGTGCTGCTGGCCCCAATCACTGGATATTTGATGCCCTTGTACGCCAGCGCGCCGACAATCAAGAAGTTGCGAAATCCAGATCACCAGGAACGGCTATTGGCAATCATCCGGGGCATTTGCCGCTGCATTTCTGCATGGGCCAGTGCGACCGTGAGCGCACGGATTTGCTCGGGCGATTGGCCGTTGGCTTGGGCTTGTTCCACTTGGCGCTGCATGTTCGCAATAAAAATAGCGCGCTGTTGTTCTCGCCCCTGCCCGTCGTTTGATTCAGCAGTCATGGCAGTCCTTGTGCGTATGCAATGCAAATGATCTTGCTTAAATCGCCACTGCTACTCAAGTGATCCGAAGCCCAACGTCGAACATTGCCGCGTAGCCTTGGCCGCTCTCGACCAGCGAGAGCATCAATTGCCTGCCACCATCGCGGTAGATGTCGTCCCCATCATTCCTCAGGGTGCATTTTCCCCTGCTGGCGTAGGGTTGGTGCGCATGCACGCGATCCGTGATCGAATCATTGAAGTAAAGCTGTGACGTGAACGCGTAGTGCCGCCCCGATTTGCTCTTGGCGCGCACCTTGAAGTGGATGTGCACGGCTCTACCTGGATACCACCCCGGATAGATTGTTGTGAACTGCACGCCACCGTGCGCATTCGTGACTTGATAGCCCCGCAGAAATTTTTTGCCTAGCGTATTGAAACTTGGGTCAGTAGCGTCCGAATACACGCCCGCCGCGTCACAATGCCAAATATCCACGATAGCGCCCATCAGCGGTGAGCAACCAGCGCTACTGATGGCAGAGATGCGCAGCCCGAGCGTCAGCGGTACACCGGCCTTCACCGATCCGTCAGAGGGGTCGACCCGAATGTCGGCGCGCTGGAGATGCTCGTCGACAAAATACGGCCCCTCGGTTTGCTTGGGGGTCGCAATACAAGCGGGCAGTTTGCCGCCCGACGATTTGGTGGAGCCAGCCAGCACATTCGAGTATCCGGCGAGCAGGGTGGCTCCAGTAGCGCTAAGCAGCAAGAGCGCCTCGCGGCGACGCATGACCAAACCTTTCTGTCGATCATCATTCATGCTCATCTCCTATCTTCAAATGTTTGAATTGAGGAAGGCAACTCGTGGCGCGCTTGTAAGTTTAATTCACCAATATCATATAACAAGATGTGACCCCTTTTGCGTGCGCAGTCCGGTGAATTCTCATAACAAGCGCGCCAGTAGGAATTGAGGCGGGCACGGCGGGGAAGCTGATAGTGTGGGAAGTGCGACCCACCCACCTACCAGAAGGATCCCGCTATGCCCTATGCACAGCTTACCT
>JAKANO010000007.1 GCA_021812385.1 Pseudomonadota bacterium
TAAGCTGTGCATAGGGCATAGCGGGATCCTTCTGGTAGGTGGGTGGGTCGCACTTCCCACACTATCAGCTTCCCCGCCGTGCCCGCCTCAATTCCTACTGGCGCGCTTGTTATGAGAATTCACCCAAAGAAAGTAAAAAGAAAGGGTCAAGTCTTGTAATGGTACATTTGGCATTGGCAATGCTTTTTTATCTGTTGTTTTCATAAAGCGTAGCAACGCCATGCTAAGCAGCCTGTAACAAAAACTCAACCTTCACGGCCTCGTAGGGAAAGACGATGCGACCGTCTTCCGTTCGGTCAAGCACGCCGGCTTTGAGCAAGGCCGTGACATCGCCGTGCACGGCTTTCACGTCGCGCTCAACACGGCGCGCGGCTTCGCGAATGGACATTGGCCCTGCGCCGCAAAGTGCTTTGAGCAGCTCCCAGCGTTTTTCGGTCAGTACGCGCCAAAGCAGTTCGGGCGTCGCGAAGCTGATGCGCGCGGATTTTTGCGGTATTTTTGTGTTCCAGGCCTGCACGAAGTCCGCCATGGAATCGGCGGGTGTTCGCACATCAAGTATTACGGTTTTCATGTTCATGGTTCCACCTCGCAATGTCATGTTGAAAATCGGCGATCAGTTGTTCTGGTGTTGTGAATTCGTAGGCGCTTTCTTTCTTGCCGAAGTGCCGATGATCGCCTTTTCCGATTTCGTTGTCGTAACGTAGGACGCATTCGTCACCCACAACATACGCCAGTCTATATTTAAACCCGTGTCGTGATCCTTCCAAGGGCTTAGGAAGCTGCCAAAGAACCAATTCAGCGAAAGCCGATTCCGAGTAGGTAATACGGGTTTGAATCAGCTTTACGGCTTTCATGTTGGAGATAGTACCAACATCCCAGAGTGTTGTCAACTCCTCCAACAATCTGCGGCGCTGCCGCGTTAAGCATGGAAGAGGTTACTGGTTCCTTGCGGAGCGAGCGAATTCAATAAGCGGTAATTGCCCGCAGGCGCGCCACCATGCCCGCTTCAAATCCGCGAAAGAAATGTCGCCCGCATGCGGGGCGAAGCAGGCTTGCTCTAATTGCGCACGCAATGCGGGGTCGATGCGCAATGTGTCTGGCCAGTGCTGCAAGGTGAGTGCTTGCCAGGGCGATTGCTGCGTCAGCGCGCGGTACAGGCTGGCCGCATCTTGCGCGGCCTGGATGCGGGCGAGCCAGGCGCGCTTCACTTGCCAGCGGCGCAGCCAGGGCCGTGCCTTGTAGCCGATCCAGGCTAGCAGCAAGTTCCCGGCGATCAGAAATAAGGCGAGGATGATTTTCTCGCGCAGCGGATCGCGCACTTGGATGCGCGCAGCGGGAATGTTCAGCGCTTCGATGCGCTGCTTTTGCGGGTCGTAATACGCGAGACTTAACGCCGGAAATAGTTGCGCATCGCGTTCGGCGACAAAGGTGAGTGTGAGGCGCAGCGCATCGTTGCCGTCGCGTGTGATCGGCGTGACGCTGGGCGGATAAAAGCGCAGGCCGCGCGGCGTGTCGTATTGCAGTAATTTCAGCGCGCCTTCCGCGCTCAAGCCGGGCGCTTGGATATCCATAGTCCATGCCACCGGCTGCCCGGCGAAGATCCGCTTGGGCAGGGTATCGGTGCGCAGCGTCGGCTTGCCGATGGGCAGATACAAGGGCAGGTAAGCCGGTGCGGCCTGCACGCGGAACGAGACGGCGCTCAAGGGGAAGCGCAGGCGTTGGCCGAATTTATTCGCGTCGAGCATGCCGAAATTAATGCTCAGGCTTTCGCTTTTCAGGGGCAATACGCGCCAGCGGTATTCGTGCACGATGCTGGTGGCGCCGTCGTGTTGTTCTTCGCGTTGTTGTTCCGGCAGAGGGCGTAGCGCGATGTGTGGCGCGTCGAGTTGGGTCGGCATGCTCCAGTTCAGGCTGCCATCGTCGCGAATTTCCAACAGCAGCAGCGCGGGCTCGCGCTCCATCGGGACGGACGGCGTGAGCAAGGTGCGCAAGCTGACTTGCGCGGGCGGTATCTCCACCGACAGCGCACGTGTGTGCGCGTTACCTAGCGTTAAGCTGGGCAACGTCAGCTGGCCGCTGCGTAGCGGATAGAGCGTGACGTCGAGCGTTGATTGCGCCCGGCCGTTGCGGCTGCTGTTGGAGGCTTCTTGGCTAAAGACTTCGAAATTGTTTTTGAGCGGCGCGAGATCGAGCTCGCTTAAGGTGGCTGCGCTGGTGATGCGCAAGTGCAGCGGCTCGCCCATGGGGGAGATTTTTTTGTCGAGCGCGGCTGTGAGTTGGGCGGCAGAGAGAGGCGGGAGCCAGAGGCTTAGTAGTAGCAACAAATACGCCATGGAATTTGAACCCATCCCCACCCCAGCCCTCCCCTTGAAGGGGAGGGAGAAATGCTCTGAGGTATTTAGGGGAAGTTTACAAAAGCGCGTCATCCCCGCGAAGGCGGGGATCCAGGGTTTGATAACACCAAACAAAGCAGCAAAGAGCTGGATGCCCGCCTTCGCGGGCATGACGGCCAAGGGGTTGTTGTTGTGGAGTTTCGATAGATTAACGCTTATCCCTCTCTCCCATGCGGGGCGAGGGGCTTTGTAATGCCGCTGCTTTAATAGTGCGCGCATCACCATGGACTCATCCCCGCCGGCGGTTCGCGCGTGGCGTCTTGCTTGAGAACTTCTTTGAACATCTCGGCGCGTTTGTCGCTGAGCAAGTCTAGCTTCTTCAAGGCGGCGCGGCGGTTGGCTTCCAGTTCGCTGATGCCGGCGCGGGCCGAGACGCCTAAACGTTTTGCATTTTCAGCATCGAGGCTATTGAAATCCACCATCGGCCGCGTTTCGTCTTTGTCCGGCTTCATGCCGAGCGGGCTGTCGGCATTGGCTTCGCCATCGCCCAGGCCGCGTCCCTTGCGGCCGAGAACGCCGTCTTGCTGCGGCGCCGTACTGTTGCGTAGCACCAGCTTGCCGCGTGCGCGGCCGAGATTTTCCTTGGCGCGCTGGTCGTTGGGACGATAGTGCAGCACGCCCTCGAAAGCATCGGCGGCGGCGATGGCGTTGCCGGCGTAGAAATAACTATCGCCGAGATTGAACAGCGCATCGGCGCGCTGGTTCGCTTGCGTGGCCTGCAACAGGGCCAAAGTGAATTGCTGGTTGGCGTAGGCGTAGTCCTTGCGCCGGTAAGCCGCCGCGCCTTCGCCCATGCGCGCATCGAAGCCTGCGAGCTGGCGATACAGTTGCTGCGCGACGAGATATTGCTGTTGCGTGTAAGCCTGATGCGCTTCGCGCCAAGCGGCGTCATCGGCTTGCGCACCGCTGCTGGCGACGACTGCGGCAGCGATTAAGGCGCCGCGCCGCGACCAGCGCAAATAATTGACCAGCAGCAACAGCAGCGCCAACGCCAGCGGATAAGTAAATAGCTCGCGCCAAGTGCGCGTTTTATCCAGCCCGCCTTTGGAGGCGGGCAAGCTCAAAATACCGCGCTGGTATAGCGCATTCAAATCGGCATCGCCGTTGCTGACTTGCGCCATGCTGCCGCCGCTGATGCCGGCCAGCGCTTGAAAGCCGGCGCGGTCGGGACGGCTCGTCACCTGAACGCCATCCTGTTGCAGCGTGCCGCCTTCTGCCAACGGAATCGCCGCGCCGCCATCGCTGGCGACGGCCAATATATACAAGGGAATATGCGCCGCTTCGAGCGCGCGCGCGGCATTGATGGCGGCATTGCCGGCCGCGCCGGATAGGCTGTTGGCGTCGATGTCGCTCAGCAGCAGCACGGCGCGCGAGCGCTTTTTATCGGCCAAATTGCGCCGCGCCAAGTCCAGCGCGGCGGCGAGATAGCTGCCGTGATCATCGAATAATTTTGCATTGGCCAAGGCCAAGCTGGCGTCAAACACCTGCGTATCGCGCGTCAGCGGCAGCAACAAACCGGCCTCGCCGGAAAACGCGATCAGCCCGATGCGCTCGCCATGCAAGCGCGCGGCCAAGTCTTGCAGCTTGAGCTTGGCGCGCGCCAAGCGGCTCGGCGCAACATCCACTGCCGCCATCGACGGCGAGACATCGAGCACGATCATCAGATCCATGTCGTGGCGCGTTTGCTGCGCGCCCTGTAATGGCTCCAGCGGGGTTTCCAGCGGCAAGCGCGGGCCAGCCAGGGCGCAAGCCAGCAGCAGCCAGAAGAACCATTGCCCGGCCATGCGCCATGGGCTGTGCTGACGCGCCGCGCCTTGGCGCAGCGCCCAGGCTTGCAGGTGCGGTTCGGCGTAGCGGTTCCACTGCTGCTTGCGCCAGCGCGCCAACAGCGCGAACAGCAGCGGCATGAGCGCGATCAAGCCCCATGCCGGCGCGCGCCATTCGAGTTGCAGGAGTTCGGCCATGTTCATTCTGGAATAAATCCTTGAACCGCAGAGGCGCAGAGAGCGCAGAGTAAAGGCAAAAGAAAGTGGATATTTGAATTTGGGCTGGCTGAGTACGCAGGCGGCAGTTGCTTAAGCAGGATTTTCTCTGCGCCTCTGCGCCTCTGCGGTTCACGTATTTTCATGTTTAGATTCATGCGTTCACCTCGCGCAGCGACAGCGCTTGCGCCGCCGCCAACAAAGCCGCCGCCGCCAGCAGCGCCAGCCAATACCACTCGGTAATCTGGCGCCGCGTGGCGGGGCGCACGATGCTGGGTTCGAGCCGGCCGATGTCTTGGATGATGGCCTGCAAGGCTTGCGCGGTGCCCGCCACATAATATTTCGCGCCGCTGGCTTCGGCGATTTGCTTCAGGCTGGGTTCGGTGGATTTGCTCACCGGCCGCGTCGGGCTGGCGAATAAATCGGTGCCGATTTCCACGGTGTAGATTTTGACGCCCAGCGCTTGCGCTGCGACCAAGGCTTCGCTCGGTTTCATCTCGCCCGCAGTGCTGTCGCCGTCGCTGAATAAAATCAAGGCGGGTTTTAGTCGGCCTTCGGTTTTGACTTGCTTCAGCGCCAGGCCCAGGGCGTCGCCGATGGCGGTGGCTTCGCCGGCGATGCCAACTTGCAGCCGCGCCAATTGCGCTTGCAGCAAATCGGTATCGAAGCTGGGCGGCGCGAGCGTGGCGGCATGATCGCCGAAGGCGATGAGCCCGAAGCGGTCGCCTTCGCGCGCCGCGACGAAGCGCTGCGTCACGCTTTTCAGAACATCGAGGCGCGTCACGCGCTGTTTATTCACTTCGAAGTCGTCGATGCTCATGCTGGTGGATGCGTCCACCAGCAGCATGATGTCGCGGCCTTGGGGCTTTTCCGGCACGGCCGGGCCGCGCCATTGCGGTTGCGCCAGCCCCAGCATCAGCAAACAAGCGGCGCAAAAAATCAGCCAAGTTTGCAGCCGCCGCGATACAGGCGCTTGCGCCGCGCTGTCTTCCAGAAAACTTAAATCGGGGTGGACCAAATGCGCATTGGTCACGTTGCCGTCGTCACGGCGTTGCGTGAACACGAAGGCGAGCGCAATCAAGGGCAGCAGCGTCAGCCAGAGCGGGTGCGCCAGGGTCAGCATGGCGCGCGGCCTATCCAGTCGCGTGCTTGCGCCAGCAGTTGCGCGGCATCTTGTGCGCTGGGTGCGTGCGGTGCGTAACGCGCTTGGTCCAGCGCGCTTAAAAACGCTGCCCACTCCGGCGTAGCGCCGTCGCTTGCGCCATGGGCGCGGCGTAGCGCTTGGGCCGCTTGAAACACCGCTGCACGCGGATCGAGTGTTTGTTGTTGCAGCGCGCGTTCGGCGCGCTTGAGTTGCGCCCATGCGGCGCGGCGATTCCGGCTGCGGCGCCACAGCAGGCGCGCCACGATCCATACGACGATCAGCGTCAATCCCGCGCCGAGCGCAATTGCGCCATAAGGCGGCGGCGCAGGTGGCGGCGCGATGGGGGCGATGATGTCGGCGAGTTGGCTCGTTTCAGCCATTTAATTGCCCCAAGAATAAAGCCATCGCATCGTCGCGCGTCGACAGCGCGAAGTAGTCGATATCGAGTTGCGCCAATAGCGTCGCAATGGTTTTTTGCTGTTGCGCGGCCGTCTGCGCAAAATGTTCGCGCACGCGGCGGTTGCCGGTATCGATCCAGCGCAAACGCTGTTGCGCCAGATCAAAAAACGGCATGCGGCCCAATGCGGGCAGTTGCCGCTCCACCGGGTCGCTGATGTGAACTGCGGCTAGGTCGTGGCGCAGCGCCAAGTGCGCCAGCAAGGGTGCGGCGTTATGACTTGGCGGCAACAGCCAGTGGAAATCGCTGATGAGCAATAAGCGCGAACCGCTGGGCAGGCTGACGGCGATGCGGCGCAAGGCGTCCAGCCATTGCGCGTGTTCCTTTTCCGCATCGTGCGGAATCGGCGGGCACGGCGCGGCGCTGGCGCGGGCGAGTTGCAAAATGCCCGACTGCTTGGCTAGGCACGGCAGTAGCAGAAGCTCGGAATCAATGAGTGTTCCGCCGACACAGGCGTGCGCGCTGCTCTCCAATACCGCGGCGAGAATCGCCACGCGCGCCGCCTGCGCCGCTTTCAGTTGGCGCTGCGTGCCGAAGCGCATACCGGCGCCGCGATCCACCACGATGTGCAGCGCCGGGTGATGTTCCTCGCGGTACACCTTGAGATACGGCTCGCCGGTGCGCGCGGTGGTGCGCCAGTCCATGGCGCGAATGTCGTCGCCCGCTTGATAGGCGCGCACTTCCTCGAAATCCAGCCCGCGCCCCAAGTGCGCCGAGCGCGCATCGCCGGGATGGCGCAGCAACACCTCGCGGCCATGCGCGCGCGCGTTGCGCAGCGCATCGGCTTGCTCGATGAGCAGCACGATTTCGTCCGGCGCGAGTAGCGGGGTGTCAATAGCTGGAGGAATCGCTGCGGATTTTTTGTTTGTTGGCCAATTCAACATAAAAAATCCTGATTACCCATGTAGCTCAGCCAGTGAGCCAGTGAGCCAGTGGGTGTAGCAAACTGGCATCGTTTGATTTTACAAGGAGATAAGCGATGCTGAAGAACAAAGTACAATTTCAGCGAGGTATGAGTTTGAGCGAATTTCTGGCTTTGTACGGAACCGAGGCACAATGCGTGCAGGCACTGGTTGCCTGGCGCTGGCCGCAAGGTTTCGTCTGCCCCGAGTGCGGGCACACGGGCCATTGCGTGCTCAGGCGTGGACTTTACCAGTGCCATCACTGCCGCCGCCAAACCTCCATGACCGCCGGTACGCTGTTCGCCGGCACTAAATTGCCACTGACAACGTGGCTGCTGGCAATCTATCTGCTGACGCAATCCAAGAATGGCGTCTCGGTAATGGATTTGTCCCGGCAACTGGGCACCTGCTACAACAGCGCCTGGCTCATGAAGCACAAGCTCATGCAGGCGATGCTGGAGCGCGAGCAGGGCCGCAGGTTGCAGGGTGTGATCCAAATGGACGATGCCTACTGGGGCGGGCGACGCCGTGGCTACAAGCGCGGACGCGGTACGCGGGGCAAGACACCGTTTGTCGCTGCAGTCGAAACCGATCCGATAAGCGGCAAGCCGCTGACCATGCGCATGGATCGGGTGAAGGGTTTCCGTAGTGGCGAGATTGGCCGCTGGGCTCGCCGGCACTTGACGCCCGGCGCGCATGTCCGCTCGGATGGCCTGTGGTGCTTTGGCGCGGTCAAGCAGGCTGGCTGCAACCATGAGCCGTTGGTGACGAGCGGCCCCAAGGGGCGGCAACGCCGCAAGTCGTTCGTGTGGGTCGATACGATGTTGGGTAACGTCAAGAACGCGATTGCCGGAACCTATCATTCGATTCGCGCCAAGCATTTGCCGCGTTACCTCGCGGAATTCGCGTATCGCTTCAACCGACGCTTCGATTTGGCGGGCATGGTCGCGAGCTTGGGCGCGGCTGCCGCGCTCACGCCGCCGATGCCGTACCGCTTTGTAACGTTGGCTGAGGTTCATTGGTAATCAGGTAAAAAATTCACCACGGAGTACACGGAGAAAAGTATGTCATTTAAAACTCCGTGTACTCTGTGTACTCCGTGGTGCAAAAGATTTTTGCATTAAGGCGCCGGCACGGCTTGCAACAATGTCCCGATCACGCTGTCCAGCGTCACTTTCTCCACGCGCGCGCTGACGGTGGGAATCAAGCGGTGGCGCAGGCAATCCGGTGCGATGTCGAGGATGTCGTCCGGCGTGACGAATTCACGGCCGCGCAGATAGGCCAGGGCTTGCGCCGCATGGGCGATGGCGAGCGTGGCGCGCGGGCTGGCGCCGACGGCGATGAAGCGCGCGACATCGGGCGCGACCTTGTCCAGATGGCGCGTGGCGGAAACGATGGCGACGATATATTGCTCCAACTCCGGCGCGAGATGCAGGTGGTTCACTTCGGTGCGCGCCTTGAGTACGGTGGCGGCGTCGATCAGCGCGGCAGCGGGTGCGGCGCCGGCTTGTTTCAAGCGCGCGCGTTCGCGGCGCAGCACTTCCAGCTCCTCGTCCGCCGAGGGATAGTCCAGGGTAATGTGCAACAGGAAGCGATCCAGTTGCGCTTCCGGCAAGGGGTAGGTGCCGGCTTGCTCCAGGGGATTTTGCGTCGCCATCACCATGAACAAGGGCGGCAGCGGGCGCGTCACGCCGCCCACCGTGATCTGCCGTTCCTGCATCGCTTCCAACAGCGCCGATTGCACCTTGGCCGGGGCGCGGTTGATTTCGTCGGCCAACACGATTTCATGGAACAGCGGGCCTTGCGCGAAATCGAAGCTGCCTTCGTTCGGATTGTAGATGTCGGTGCCGGTGAGATCGCCCGGCAGCAGGTCGGGCGTGAACTGAATGCGCTGGAAGCTGGCATGCACCGCATCCGCCAAGGCTTTCACCGCCGTAGTCTTGGCCAGTCCCGGCAGTCCTTCCACCAGCACATGCCCGCCGGCGATGAGGGTGACGACCAAGCGATCGAGCAGTTTGGCTTGGCCGACGATGGCGTCGTTGAGAGCGGCGCGCAGGGCGACGATGGCGGCTTGGGTAGTCATGTAGGGCTTCCTGGTGGTGATGGGCGAGTGTAGCGCACGGCCTTGCCGTGGCGCGTCTTAATGATTATGGCCATGATGCGCATCCGGGTAATGGTTATGGTCATGGATGATTGGTTCATGGCGGTGCCAGTGTGTGTGGCGCGTGCCAGGCACTACCGGTAGGTCGTGATCGTGCAGGTGATGCGGGTCGCCGTCGTGCACATGTTCATGGCTATGCGCCAGCGCTTCGTGGGTGTGTAAATGGTGATGCTGTTCGGTAAGGTGTAGCCACACGCCGAAGGCCATGAACACGCCCGCCGCGAGCAGTTGCGCGGTGATGGGTTCATGCAGCAGCGCTACGGCGAGCAGCGCGCCGAAAAACGGCGCCACTGAAAAATATGCGCCGGTGCGCGCGCTGCCGAGATGGCGCAGCGCGACGACGAACAGCACAAGGCTCGCACCATAGCTGAGGAAGCCGATCAGCGCCGCACTGGCCACCGCGCTGGCGGGTGGCCATGCCGCGCCCAGCGACAGGGCCAGCACCAAGTTGGTGGCGCCCGCCGCGAGGCCCTTGCTCATGGCGATGAAAGTGGCATCGGTCAGCGCGACCTTACGCGTGAGATTGTTGTCGAGCCCCCAGGCGAAACACGCGCCTAGCACCGCCAGCGCGGGCCATAGCCCGGCGAAGCGCACCGCGCCCGGCCAGCTCAATACCGCAGCACCCGCGACAATGGCGAGCATGCCGAGCGCGACGCGCCGGTTCACATTTTCCTTGAAAGCAAACCAGGCGAGCAGTGCGGTGAAAACACCTTCCGCGTTAAGCAATAAAGCAGCGCCGGAAGCGGGCATGGCGGCCAGCCCCTGCATCAGCAGTACCGGCGCGATCACGCCGCCGCTCGCGATCGCGCCCGCTAGCCAGCCCCAATCGGTGCGTGATAAATGCACCGGCGCGCTGCGCCGTGCGCGGCGCAGCAACCACAATCCCAAACCCGAGCCGAGGTAGAGTAGCGCGGCGAGCAGCCAGGGGTTGACTTGCAACAGCAGTTGCTTGGCCAAGGGTGTGCCGGCGCCGAACAGCAGGGCCGCCGCCAGCGCTGCCGCGATACCGGGATGGAGCCGCGCGCTCACGCTGATTTGCCGGCCTTGGCTGGGGGATGGCAGGCGCACGCTTCGCCATGTGCCGCCGCGACCAATTCGTGCAGAATGCCGCACTTGCGCGCGGTATGGTTGGCGTCGCACTGGCCGCGCAGCGCGGCGAGCTGGCGCTCCAGCGCGCGCATGCTCTCAAGCCGTGCGCGCACCCGCGCGAGCTGGGCGTCGACCAGATGATTGATGCCTTCGCAGGCGGCATCCGGTCGCGCCATGAAATCGAGGAGTTGCTGAATCTCCGCCAGCGGCATGTCCAACGCACGGCAGTGGCGGATAAAGGCAAGCCGCTCCAGGTGGAGCGGGCCATAGCTGCGATAACCATTCGCTTGGCGCGCGGGCGCGGGCAGCAGCCCCGTTCGCTCGTAGTAACGGATGGTGTCGGCGTTCACCCCGGCTGCTTGCCCGAGCTCGCTGATGCGCATGGCGTTCTCCCGTAAGAATTCCCAATCATTTTGGCTTGACCTTGGTGTGGCTGCAAGGTTTCTAATAGCGGCAGTATCTTGGTTTACCTTGAGGAGATGAAGATGGCAGGCGGTTGTTGCGAAGGTCACTGCGCGGTGGGCGAAAATATCAGCCCGCGCTTTCGGCGCGTATTGTGGATTGCGCTGTGGGTCAATGCCGCGATGTTTTGCGTCGAACTGGCGGGCGGCTTCTCCTCGCGTTCGGTGTCGCTGCTCGCGGACTCGGCGGATTTTCTCGGCGATGCCGGCAACTACGGTTTGTCGCTGGCGGTGTTCTCGCATGGCCTGGTGTGGCGCTCGCGCGCGGCGCTGGTGAAGGGGCTTACCATGGGTGCATTTGGCGTATTCGTGCTGAGCAAGACGGCGTGGCAAATTCATCTCGGCATACTCCCCGAGCCTGCCACCATGAGTGCTATCGCGCTGCTGGCCTTGATCGCCAATGCGAGTGTCGCGTTGATGCTGTATGCGTTCCGCAACGGCGACGCCAACATGCGCTCGGTCTGGTTGTGCAGCCGCAACGACGCCATCGGCAACGTCGCGGTCATGCTCGCTGCGGGCGGGGTGTTCGCCATCGGGCAGGCCTGGCCCGATTTGATCGTGGCCGGGATCATGGGCACGCTCGCGCTGACCGCCGGCGTGTCGGTGGTGCGACAGGCGCGGCGCGAGCTTGCGGCAGTCGCGGCTTAGCGGCTGGTTCATCGCACGCGATACGCGGCATGGCAGGCCACGCACTGCTGGGTAATATCGCTGAGATCGGCCAAGGATTTTTTCAAATCGCCTTCATGCGCCGAGCGCGCGAAGCGGCTCGCGGCGTGGTGCATGGCGGTGCCGATATCCTGCATCGGCTGCGGCATATAGGGCGCCATGTGCGCGGCGTTATGCAGGGCGAGCGAGCTCATGCCGATGCGCTGTTCGGCCACGTCCGCCGCTTGGTCCAATTTGCCGGCGGCGAGCGCGGCCTGGATTTCGTGCAGCGCGGTCAGGTGGTCGCGCATGTTGCCGAGCATGTGCGTGCGCATTGGCGCGGGAAATTTCACCAGCTTTCGATTATCGGATTCGGCCTGGGCGATGCTGCTGGCCAGCAGGCTTGCCGCGATGAGAAGTCCAATTGATTTGTGCATCATTCGGTCTCCATCTCGAGATAAGTGCGATTGGCATTGCTGCCTTTCAGCGCGTCATAGTTCAGCAAGGACTTAAAGCGGCTCTGATCCAAGGTGTCGATGGCGCGCTGTAAATCCAGTCCTTTGTCCAGCGCGGTTTTCATATGGCCGCGCAGCAGCAGCAGATAGTCCTTCGTATCGCGCCGCGCCTTGGCCAGATCGCACACGTTGCCGTGGCCCGGAACGATCTGCTTGGGCGCGAGTTTTTCCAGGGCCTCGAACGAGGCCAGCCAATTCTTGGTGTTGCTCACCGGAACCACGCCCAGTAGGCGATCCACATAGACCAGATCGCCACTGAACAGCACGCGCGATTGCGGCAGCCATACCACGCTGTCGCCGGGCGTATGGCCGCCGAAGGTGTGGATGATGCGCAGTTCCGTGCCGCCCAGTTTCAGGGTTTTTTCCTGGTCGAAGCTTTGATCGGGCAAGGTAATGACGGTGCCGTCGCTGCGTTCTTTAAGATCGCGCTTGAGACCGGCCAACTGCTCCGCGCCGCGCGCCGCCATGTCGTCGATCGCTTTCTTGTTAGCGATGATGGTCGCGCCCTGCTGCTTGAAATAGCCGTTGCCGAGCCAGCGATGATCCTGCCCGCCAGTGTTGATGACGTACTTGACCGGCTGCTTGGTCGCGCGCCGGATCGCGGCGTGTATCTGCTGGGCGACGCGGTAGCTCGATCCGCTGTCGATCACCACCACGCCGTTCTTCGTCACTACGAAGCCGGTGTTGGCGTTCATGCCCTCGTTGGCGTAGGTGCGGCCGCTCATTTCACCGATGAACACATGCACGCCGGGCGCGATCTCGGTGAAGCGCAGGTCTAGCGCATGGCTTAGGCCGGGCAGGGTCAGCAGCACGCACAGGATTAGCTTGGTAAGGTAGTCGGTCAACATGGGCGTTCTCCGCGTTGTGAAGTAGACATTATGCCTTCTCTCCGGCCGCGAACAGCATCGCGCCCCAAGGTAATTTGCTCGACAGCAGCCGTTCCGCGACCTGGGCCGGCACGCTGCCGCTTGGAAAAAAGACGGCGCTGGACAGGCGCAGTTTGGCGACCGGCAATCCCGCGAACATGGTGCGCACTTCATCCATCGTGTGCCAGCTTGCACCCCGGTAGGCGCCTTGGCCGCGCTTGTGCCGATACAGCAGGCTGGCCCGATTCAGCCAGCCGACGACGAAACGGCGCCGCGCCACGCGCACGATCTCCGCCAGCGCTTGGCGTTCCTCGGGAATGAAACACAGCGCGGCGATGGAGGCTACGCAGTCGAAGCTGTTGTCGGCGAAGGGCAGTCGGCGCGCATCGCCATCGACCCAGCGGATGTTCGGGCCCGAGTGTACGCGGGCATGGGCGAGCCACTCGGGATTCGGGTCGAGCCCGGTAGCGGTTAAACCGTCGGCCGCAAAGCGCCGCGTGAACCAGCCGGTGCCGCAACCCACATCGAGCAGCGTCGTGCCGGGCCGGGCGGCGAGTTCGCGCCGCGCCAGCGCGTATTCCGTCGCGCCGATCCAGGCGCCGCGCGGCGTGCGATACCAGGCGTCGTAGGCTTCAGGCGTCATGGCGCGGCGCGCAGTAGCGTAGCTTGGGTTAGGCGCGAATTTATGCGCCGTAACCCAACAAACCTAATCATTTTTATAAACATCGGTGTCGCCTAAGAGGGCTCTATTTATGGTGAAGATTTAGTTTGTTGGGTTACGCGATAAAGCCGCTAACCCAGCCTACATGAGTTGCAACGCCGCCTAAAAGTTGACGACCTCGTCGGCTTCCGAGATCAGCGCGCTCAAGCCCTTCATCGAGCTTTTTTTCACGCCGGGCAGCGGATAGCCGTCCTCCCAACCCAGCCGGCGCATGGTGCCGCCGCACACTTGCACGTCCAGGCCGACATCGAGCAATTCATAGAACAGGGCGCGGCACGGATTGCCCTCGGGCAGCTTAGGGTCGGCGAGCCGGGCGCCGTCCTCGACCAGGAACAGATAAACGTCCTTGTTGTCCGCCAGCATCGCCCCAGCCAGGCGGATTGCGGTGTAGGCCCGGCTGTCGGGCGCGTCCGGCGCGGCGTGCAAAATAATGAGTGCCTTGGTCATGTTTTTCCTAGAGCCCTTTTTAGAGCCAATATTTTTCGTAGAGCAGCTTGGCCTAATGCAAGCAGCGGCCGGCTGGTCTCTGCAAGCACGTCGCCGAGAATCAAGATTGGCTTGTGACCTGCCGGCGTCTGCGCTTCAACGGCCTAGATCGCGCTTTTTCTGCTCGAATTCCTCGCGCTCGATCTCGCCCCGCGCATAGCGTTCTTCCAGGATGCGCAATGCGCTTTTTTCTGTCGGCGTATCTCTGCGCGCGCCGCCCCCAAGCCATTTGACGAGTGCGGCGACACCCAGGATCAGCAGTGTCCAGAACAGCAACATGAAGATCCAGCCGAATCCCGGCATCCAACCGCCGAAGTGTCCAATCGTATTCATCCTGTTTTCCTCCGTTGCGATTGCGCGGCGCGGATGGTTTAAAAAGTCAGCAGTCGATCCGCGTCGCGCGTGAGTTCGTACAAGTCTTGCATGGTCGATAGGGCGCACACTTCGCCCGCACCGGCATGGCGCAATTTCAGACAGGTGCCGCAGGCATCGATGCTTCCGCCGTGCGCGACGAGTTCCTGCATGGCGGCGCTGACCGCGAAGCATTCGGTGTCCAGGCCCTCGCATTCGACGCCCTTGCCCAGCAGAAAGACGCGCACGGCATCGCCCCGGGTGAGGGCGAAGTTGCCGAGACGGAACGCGTTCCAGACGGTTTCCGGATCGTTCGAGCTGATAATGATGCCGAGCTTCATTTCAATCTCCTATATCGCGTGGGTTGCGCCGCCTCATTACGCCTTGGCCGGATTCAGCCTGGGATGGGTTTCCTCGCTGAACAGCTGCACGATCAGGCCGGAAACAAACATCGCGCCGGCGACGAACCAGAAGCCGGAACTTAGATTGCCGCTGACGTGCGCCACCCAGCCCAGGAGCAGCGCGCCGACGCCGTAGCCGGTGTCGCGCCAGAAGCGGTAGATGCCGATGGCCGAGCCGCGCCAGTTGGGATGCGCGATGTCGGCCACCGCCGCCGAGAGATTGGGGTAGAGCAGCGCCATGCCGAAGCCGGTCACCGCCGCAGAGGCGATCCACCACATGACTTGATCGCCCAGCAGCATCATGCCCACGCCCGCGCCGCACAGCCACATGCCCCAGACGATGGGACGCTTGCGGCCGATGCGGTCGGATAGCTTGCCGGTGAAGAACTGCGAGCCGCCCCACACGAAGCCGTACACGCCCACCACCCAGCCGATGTGGGCGAGGCTCAGGCCGCGCTGATACAAATATACCGGATACACCACCCAGATCAGCGCGTCGACGAACTTCTCCACCAAGCCGGCTTGGCTAATGGCGGCCATGCGCTTGTCGCGCCAAGACATGAGGGTGAACACCTCCCAAGTGGTCGGCGTGTCGGAAATGTTTTTCGGGTAGCGCGGCGACGGTCCCGTGCTCTTGCCCGCCGCGTGGCGCGCGCCCTCGGCCTTGGCCCAGGGCAGTGTTTCCTTCACCCACAGCGCGGTCAAAACCAAGGCGCCGGTGATGACCACCGCGCCGAAGATGAACAGACCCATGCGCGGGCCGAATGCAGTGGCCAGGTAGCCGGTGATGATGCCGGCGATGGCCACGCCGACATAGCCGGCGAATTCGTTGAGGCCGATGGTCAGGCCGCGCTGATCGGCGCGCGTGAGGTCGAGCTTGGAGGTCTGCGTCATCGACCAAGTGAAGCCCTGGTTCATGCCTAGCAGCACGGTGGCGGCGACGATCCAGTTCCAGCTCGGCGCATACAGAATCATGAAGGGAATCGGGATCGCCGAAGCCCAGCCCAGCAGCAGCACGGTCTTGCGCCCCATGCGCTCGGATAGACGCCCGGCGACGAAATTGAGCGCGCCCTTGACGAAGCCAAAGGCGACCACGAAAGCCATCAGCAAACCGTACGAACCCTTGGGTACGCCGAATTCGCTTTCGGCCAGCGCCGGAATCACGGTGCGCATCATGCCCAGCGTCAGCCCGACCAGGAACACCTGGAACAGCTGGTGCAGGAACTGGTTCAGGTTGTCGCGGATGCCGTGCAGATATTGCTGTTCGGCGTGGGTGAGAGAGGCGCTCATGGGGGGGTTCCCGTTAACAAAAAGCGTTAACCACGGAGTACACGGAGTTTTTAGAGAACGGTTTCCTCCGTGTCCTCCGTGTACTCCGTGTCCTCCGTGGTGAAAGGTTTTTACTTCAGGCCGCGATATTCGCCGCCACCATCTTGTTCATCTCGGCCGGGCGCGGCGGGATTTCGCTGGTGAGATAGCGCACGAACTCGTCCTTGTTGTTGATGTGCAGGCCGGTGTTGAAGCGCTTCTCGAAACCGATGGTGGAAGACGGCTTGCCGGAAATGCCCGCGCCGCACACGCTGCCCGCCTGATGGCCGGGGAAGATTTCGGTTTCGTCCGACAGGGTCAAGAGCTTGGCGTGCAGGCTGTCGAACAGCATGCCGGCCATGGCCTGCTCGCGTCCGGCCAGATCGGGGCGGCCGATGCTGCCGACGAACAGCGTGTCGCCGGTGATGACGAACCACGGCTGTTCGCTGCGGCGCTTGTCGGCCACCGCCAGGCAGATGCTATCCAGGGTGTGGCCCGGCGTGTGCAGCACCTTGATGGCCACGTTGCCGGCCTCGATCACATCGTTGTCGCGCAGCGCATGGAAGGGAAACTTCACCAAGTCCTGATCGCTTTCGTGCAGGCAATAATCCGCGCCGGCCAGCTTGGCCAGCGCGCGCCCGCCGGAATAATGGTCGGCATGCACATGGGTGTCGATCACATGGGATATCTTGACGTTGGCTTTCGCCGCTTCTTCGAGGAACCATTCCTCGTCGCCTGCCACCACATCCACCGCGACCGCCTTGCCCAACGAGCCGCAGCCGAAGAAATAGGATAATGAGGACTCTTTTGTTGCCAGTTGCTTGAAAAACATGGTTGCCTCCATGGCGTTTCAGGTTTGGGAAATGCTGTCCTTAAATCAAGTAATCAAATGAATGCTTGAATAATGGGCCGGAATTTTTCCGTTGTCAAGAAAAAATCGCGGCGTGGGGCGAGCGCCGGCAGGTGCAGCGTCCAGGGCGCAACGCCTGCTATGTCCCCTTCTTGACCGGTAGGCGCGCCGCCTGCCATTCCGGGTAGCCTTCTTCCAGGCGGCGCGCGCGATAGCCTTTCTTGCGCAGTTGTTCGACCGCTTCAATGGCGAACAGGCAATAGGGCCCGCGGCAATAGGCAACGATTTCCTGCTTCTTGGACAGTTTGGAAAGCAGGCGCGGCAGCTTGTCCACGGGCACGTTCAAAGCACCCTCGATGTGGCCGGCTTGAAACTCCGCCTCCGGGCGCACGTCGAGCACGATTGCTTCCCCTGCGCGCACCAGCTTCAGCAATTCTTCGCGCTTAACCGGCGTCATCTCGTCGCGGCTGGCGAAATTGTTGCGAATAATCCGCTCCACCTCGGCGGAGTGGCGCTCGGCCACATGACGGATGCTGGCCAGCGCTGCGGGAATCTGGTCGTCGCTCAGACGGTAGATGACTTGCAGGCCATCCTTGCGGGAGACCACCAAGCCCGCATCACGCAGCGTTTGCAGATGGTGTGAAGTGTTCGCGGTAGACATGCCGGTGGCGAGCGCCAGCGCTTCCACGCCGCGTTCGCCCTGGGCCAGCATTTCCAGCAATTCCAAGCGACCCGGGCTGGCCATCGCCTTGGCGACCCGGGCAAAATGTTCGTACAGGCGTTTTTTGGGAGCAAGTTGAGTAGGCATGACAGTATTCAAACAAATACTTTAATAGTTTGCAACTCAAATGATTTCTACGGGGCGAGTGGGTGCGCGCAGCGCGGGCAATAACGCTATCGCATGTCGTCAATCCTCGGACAAAAGCACGCCTGTAGTGTGTCCGCGATCGAGCGAAAGCGCAAATTCCCCGGCTCCGGTAAGATTGACGGCGAAGGCAGCAGTGCCGCCATGCTGTATAAGCCGTTTGGATCGAAAATTAGTCGCCCATGAACCGCACGGAAAGCCAACCCGCCCAAACGCCCCAGCGCGCCGCCCAGCGTGTCGTCCAGCGTGTCGTAAAGATACGCCGCGACTACAACACCTGGGTCGCCAACGAGACGCTGGAAGACTACGCCCTGCGCTTCACGCCGCGCAGCTATCGCCGCTGGTCCGAATTGCGCGTGGCGAATACCGCGTTCGGCGCGGCGTCGTTTTTGGTGTTGGAAGCGGTCGGCGCGACCTTGCTGGTGAATTATGGTTTTACCAATGCGGCGCTGGCGATCCTGTGCACCGGGCTGATCATTTTTTTGGCGGGACTGCCGATCAGCGTTTATGCCGCGCGCTATGGGGTCGACATGGATTTGCTCACGCGGGGCGCGGGTTTCGGATATATGGGTTCGACGCTTACTTCGCTGATCTACGCTTCCTTTACCTTTATCTTCTTCGCGCTCGAAGCGGCCATCATGGCGTATGCCTTGGAGTTGGCGTTTGGCTTGCCGCCGCTGTGGGGCTATATGGTTTGTACCTTGGTCGTCATTCCGCTGGTCACGCATGGGGTGAGTGTGATCAGCCGCGTGCAGACCTTAACCCAGCCGATCTGGTTGGTGTTGTTGGTGCTGCCCTTTGTGTTTTTAGCCGTGAAGGCGCCGCAATTTTTTAGCGAGGTGTTGCACTACGGCGGCAGCCAAGGCCATGGCGAGCGCTTCGATTTCGCGTTATTCGGGAGTGCGATGGCGGTCGGCTTGGCGCTGATTACGCAAATGGGCGAGCAAGTCGATTACCTGCGTTTCATGCCGGAGTGCAAACCGGAAAATCGCCACCGTTGGTGGGCCAGCGTTTTAATCGGCGGTCCGGGGTGGGTGATTCCGGGTGTGGTGAAAATGCTGGGCGGCGCCTTGTTGGCCTATGTCGCGATTCGCCACGCCATTCCGGCAGCGCGCGCCGTCGATCCCAATCAAATGTATCTGGTGGCCTATCAGTACGTCTTTCCGGGCCTCGGCTGGGCGGTGGCCGCAACGGCGATCTTTGTGATTATTTCGCAACTAAAAATCAACGTCACCAATGCCTATGCCGGCTCTTTGGCCTGGTCCAACTTTTTTTCGCGGCTCACCCACAGCCACCCCGGGCGCGTGGTGTGGGTGGTGTTCAATACCTTGATCGCCTTGATGCTGATGGAGATGGAATTATTCCAAGCACTGGGGCGCGTGCTGGCGCTGTATTCCAATGTCGCCGTGGCGTGGATGATGGCGGTGGTGGCCGATTTGGTGATCAATAAGCCGATGGGCTGGTCGCCGCCGGGCATCGAATTCCGTCGCGCTTATTTGTACGACGTGAATCCGGTGGGCGCCGGCGCGATGCTATTGGCTTCCGCGCTCTCGGTCGCGGCGTATCTGGGCGTGTTCGGCGCGGGGCTGCAACCGTATGCGATTTTTATTGCGCTGGGCGTGTCGTTCGTTACCTCACCGCTGATTGCTTGGGCCACGCGCGGGCGCTATTACATCGCACGGCAGCCCGAGCAACATGCAGCCAAAACGCTGACTTGCACGGTGTGCGACAAAGTTTACGAGCGCGAAGACATGGCCGCCTGCCCGGCCTATCAGGGCAATATTTGCTCCTTGTGTTGCGTCTTGGATGCGCGTTGTCACGATGCATGCAAGCCGCAAGCGCGCTTGCAAGATCAATGGGTGGATATTTTGTCGCGCTTGTTCCCGCGTTCGGTGAAACCGTATTTAGATGCCGGTTTGGCGCAGTATTTATTGCTCATGCTGGGCGTCGTGTTTTTCATGGGGCTGCTCACCAGCTTGCTGTACTTTCAAGAGGTATTCAATTTAGGCAGCAACGATCAAGCGCTGATCCAGCTTCTGCGCAGCGCTTCAATGCGTACCTTCGCCGTGCTGCTAATAGTCTCCGGCATCATTGCGTGGTGGCTGGTGCTGACGCAAAAGAGCCGGCAATTCGCGCTGGAAGAATCCAATCGCCACAATCAGCTGTTGGCGCAAGAAATCGAGTCGCATCGGCGTACCGATGAATTACTGCAAAGCGCCAAGCAAGTCGCGGAACAGGCCAATCAGGCGAAGAGCCGCTACATCACCGGCATCAGCCATGAGTTGCGCACGCCGCTGAATAGCATCCTCGGCTATGCGCAAATTCTCGATGGCGATGCCTCGATCCCGCCCAATCGGCGCCAAGCGGTGAGCATCATTCGCCGCAGCGGCGATCATTTACTGACCTTGATCGAAGGCACGCTGGATCTGGCGCGCATCGAGGGCGGCAAGTTGAGCTTGAATATCCGGCCCTTGGATTTCGCCGCCTTCGTGCAGCAGCTCGTGCATATGTTCGAGCTGCAAGCGCGCAACAAAGGCCTGCAATTCCATTACGAAAAATCGGGCGATCTGCCGGACTGGGTGCGCGCGGATGAACGGCGGCTACAGCAGATCCTCATCAATATCATCGGCAATGCGGTCAAATTCACCGCCAGCGGCAGTGTCAGCCTCGGCATCCGCTATCAACGTGAAATGGCGATTTTCGAAATCCGCGATACCGGCCCCGGCATTCCGCAACACGAGCTGGAAAAAATCTTCGAGCCGTTTGCACGCGGCAGCGCGGCCCACGTCGGCGCCACCGGGGGCACCGGCTTGGGGCTGACCATCGCCAAAATGTTGACCGACGTCATGGGCGGCGAACTGGCGGTGGAAAGCACGCCGGGGCAGGGCTGCTTATTTCGCGTGCGCCTGTTCTTGCCGCATATCCGCAATGTGCTGGCGGTCCAGACTGCGCCGCAAGCGCCGCGCATCGGTTATATGGGCGTGCGCCGGCGCATCTTGATCGTGGACAACGAAAACACCGATCGCGAATTGCTGGTCAATATTCTGGAGCCGCTGGGTTTTCAACTCGCGCAAGCGGCGTCCGGCCAAGCATGTCTCGACATGCTGGCGCAATTTCAACCGCACCTGATCTTCATGGACTTGGCGATGCCGGGGATGGATGGCTGGCAAACCATCGAGCGCATTCAATCGCATCAACTGAGCGCGGCCAAAATCGCCATCATCTCGGCCAATGCGTTCGAGAAAAATGCCGACAACCAGGCCGGGATCGCGGCGGATGATTTCATCACCAAACCGGTGCGGGTGCACGAGCTGCTGGATTGGATCGGCCAGCGCCTGGGGCTGGAATGGGTGGTCGCAGCGCCGGCAGACGTTGCGCCAACGCCCGCCCCGGATGCGCTGGCCGAATTGGTCTTGCCGGCCGTGCCCTATCTGCACGCGCTGGGCGAGTTGATCGATCTGGGCTATGTGCGCGGCATCCTGAAAAAACTGGACGATATCGCGGCCATCGATGCGCGCTATGCGGAGTTTGTCGGTGTGATGCGGGCACATGCGCGACAATTCCAGTTCGACGCCATGAAGGCCGTGTTGCGCCAGGGCTTAACGCCATGAGCTCGCCATTGGAACAGATGCAGGCCGACGTCGTCCTGATCGTGGACGACGTGCCGGAAAATCTTTCCTTGCTGCACGATGCCTTGGACGAGGCCGGGTACACCGTGTTGGTGGCCACCAATGGCGAAAGCGCCTTGCAGCGCGCGCGCCAAAGCCTGGCCGATGTGATCTTGCTCGACGCCGTGATGCCGGGCATGGACGGCTTCGAAGTGGCGCGGCGCTTGAAGGCGGATTTTGTAACGCAGCATATTCCGATTGTATTCATGACCGGCCTGACCGAGACCGAGCATGTGGTCGCCGCCTTCGCCGCCGGCGGCGCCGATTATGTGACCAAGCCGATCAAGCCGCAGGAAGTGCTGGCGCGCATCGCCGCCCACATGCAGAACGCGCGCCAGATCAAGCAAGCGCGCACCGCTTTGGACGCCATCGGCCAAGCCACATTGGCGGTGCGCGCATCCGATGGCCGGCTCATCTGGCAGACACCTTTGGCGCGCGCCCTGCTCAATACCTATTTCAATATCGACTGCGAGCAAGCGCCGGCGCAGTTGTTGACTTGGATTGCGGATGCGCAGCGCGCCATCCAAGAAGAACGCACGCCGCCGGTGCTCATGTCCACCGAAACCCGCCGCCTGTTCGCCAGCCTGCACAGTAGCCAGGAACGCGAAGGCGAATGGCTGCTGCACCTGCATGAAGAAAACCACGCGGCCATCCTGGAGGCCTTGGTATCGGCGTTCCAGCTCACCACGCGCGAAGCCGAGGTGTTGTACTGGGTGAGCAAAGGCAAAATCAACAAAGACATCGGCGAAATCCTCGGCACCAGCCCGCGCACCGTCAATAAGCACCTGGAGCATGTGTTCCAAAAGCTCGGGGTGGAGACACGCACGGCGGCGGCAAATCTGGCGATTGGGCGCGTGTCCAGGATTCGATCGGGCGCGGCCTAGGCATCGGTGCGCGCAGGGTGTCACGATGCGCTACGAAGCCCCTGATTTCCCATCTACGTAATCTGACGTATTCAACCCCGCGCACCATCCAACTAAGCTCACTGGGAAGTTTAAATTTCCCCCCGACCCAAGGAGCTTATTCAAAATGATAAATCGCCGTTCCATTCTTAAAGCAACCGCGCTGACCACGATGCTCGCCTGCGCGGGAATATTCACTGTTCCAGCATTCGCCGCCGATACCATCAAGGTCGGCATTCTGCATTCGCTATCGGGCACGATGGCCATTTCCGAGACCGCGCTGAAAGAAACCGCGCTCATGACCATCGCCGATATCAACGCGCATGGCGGTGTGCTGGGCAAGAAGCTGGAGCCGGTGGTGGTTGATCCGGCCTCGAACTGGCCGCTGTTCGCCGAGAAGGCGCGCCAGCTGCTGACCCAGGACAAGGTTGCCGTGGTGTTCGGCTGCTGGACTTCGGTGTCGCGCAAATCGGTGTTGCCGGTGTTCAAGGAATTGAACGGCTTGCTGTTCTATCCGGTGCAATACGAGGGCGAAGAGCTGGAGAAAAATGTGTTCTATACCGGCGCCGCGCCAAATCAGCAAGCCATCCCGGCGGTTGAGTATTTGATGAGCAAGGACGGCGGTTCCGCCAAGCGTTTCGTGCTGCTCGGCACCGACTATGTGTATCCGCGCACCACCAACAAAATCCTGCGCGCGTTCTTGCACAGCAAAGGCGTGGCCGACGCGGACATCATGGAAGAGTACACGCCGTTCGGTCACAGCGATTACCAAACCATCATCGCCAAGATCAAGAAGTTCGCCTCGGAAGGCAAGAAGACCGCCGTGGTCTCCACCATCAACGGCGACTCCAATGTGCCGTTCTACAAAGAGCTGGGCAATGCCGGCCTGAAGGCGACGAGCGTGCCGGTGGTTGCATTCTCGGTGGGTGAGGAAGAGTTGCGCGGCGTGGATACCAAGCCGCTGGTGGGTGAGCTGGCCGCCTGGAACTATTTCGAATCGATCAAAAATCCGACCAATACCGCCTTCATCAAGATGTACAAGGACTGGGCTAAGAAGCAGAAGTTGCCCAAGGCCGACACGGCGGTGACCAACGATCCGATGGAAGCCACGTATATCGGCATCCATATGTGGAAGCAAGCGGTGGAAAAAGCCAAGAGCACGGATGTGAATAAAGTCATCGCGGCGATGGCCGGCCAGACCTTCAAGGCGCCGTCGGGCTTTACCGTGATGATGGATCCAAAGAACCATCACTTGCACAAGCCGGTGTTCATCGGCGAAGTGAAGGCGGATGGGCAGTTCAACGTGGTGTGGAAGACCAAGGGCCCGATCAAGGCCGAGCCTTGGAGCCCCTACATCCCGGGTAACGACAAGAAAAAAGGCGAGCCGGAATAAGCGGCTGCCCCCACACGGGCGACCGTGTGGGGTTTTCGCAGCAGGAAATGCTTCGCAACGTCGTTCAACCTTTGGCTGCAATTCATTCTCAATGCGCATTCTTTGGATCTTATTTTTTCTCGCGAGTTGGTATTCGGGTGCAGCCCAGGCCGCGCTTGATCCTGCTGTGCTGCGGCAATTGGCCGATGACGATTCCGACGTCAAGATCGCGGCCATTCAGCAAATCGCGCAAAGCGCCGATCCCTTGGCGGAACGCGTATTAAAAGCTTTGGCGGACGATGGCTTAGCCGTCGTCGATACGAAAATTCTCATACTCGAAGACGAGCAGGCCGTCGATGCCGCGACCGGCGCTGCGGTGGTGCCGGCGCCGGAGAACCCGGACACCATCGTCGTCAATAATCGTGTGCGCAGTGCGCTGAATGCCGCGCTCGCCGCGCTCAATTTGTTCAACCCGGATCGCGCTACGCGCTTCAGTGCAACACGGGCGCTGGCGCAAAGCGCGGACGCCAGTATCGCACCCTTGCTCACGCGCGCTTTGCAGCAGGAAAAAGATCCCGAGATCAAAGAGCAATTGACCGAAGTATTGGCTTTTGCCAATTTGCAAAATGCCGACGCGGCAGTGCGTCTCGCGGCCGTCAAGACCTTGGGCGCCAGCAGTCGGCCCAATGTGAGAAACGCCCTGGAAGCGCAGCTGAGCACGGAATCTGTGGAAGCCGTGCGGATCGCGATTCAAGCCAGCCTGCGCGCGATCGATGGGCGCATCGCGCTCGGCGAGCAAGTCGGACGGATTTTCTCCGGCATCAGCTTGGGTAGCGTGCTGTTGCTCGCGGCGCTGGGTTTGGCGATCACCTACGGCGTGATGGGCGTGATCAATATGGCGCATGGCGAGCTGCTGATGATCGGCGCCTATGCCACCTACGCGGTGCAAAGCGCGTTCCGCCATTATTTTCCCGCCGCGCTGGATTGGTATGTCTTGGCGGCGATCCCGGTGGCCTTTTTCAGCGCCGCGCTGGTCGGCATCTTGATGGAGCGCACGGTGATCCGCTGGCTGTATGGCCGCACGCTGGAAACCTTGCTGGCGACCTGGGGCCTGTCGCTGATCTTGATCCAGAGCGCACGCGTTATCTTCGGCGCGCAAAACGTGGAAGTGTCCAACCCGAGTTGGATGTCGGGCGGGGTAAGCGTCGTGAGCAATCTGGTGCTGCCGTGGAACCGCATCATCATCATCGGCTTTGCGTTGTTCGTATTGCTGCTGGTGTGGGTGTTGTTGAATCGCACGCGGTTGGGCATGTTCGTGCGCGCCGTGACGCAAAATCGCCCGATGGCGAGCTGCGTCGGCGTCCCCACCGGGCGCATTGATAGCCTGGCGTTTGGCCTCGGCGCGGGCATCGCCGGGCTGGGCGGCGTCGCGCTGTCGCAAATCTCCAATGTCGGCCCAGATATGGGGCAGGGCTACATTGTCGATTCTTTCATGGTGGTGGTGCTCGGCGGCGTCGGCCAGTTGGCCGGTTCCGTGTGGGCGGCGCTCGGCTTGGGTGTAGTGACCAAGTTCCTGGAAGGCTGGGCGGGTGCCGTGATCGCCAAGATCGCGGTGTTGATTTTCATCATTATCTTCATCCAAAAACGCCCGCAAGGTTTATTCGCGCTGAAAGGTCGCTTTGTCGAAAACTGATATGGCCCAGCGCATCCCTTTCACCCTGCGTTTTCTGCAAGCCACCAGCAAGTCCGGCTGGATCGCGCTCGGCGTGTTTGCGCTGATTACGCTGGTGCTGCTTCCCTTGGCGCACTTGGCTTTACCGGCAGGCCATCCCTTGCATGTCTCGGACTACGTCATCACCTTGGGCGGAAAAATTTTGTGCTACGCCATCGTAGCGGTGGCGATGGATATGATCTGGGGCTTTGCCGGCATCCTGTCGCTGGGGCATGGCGTGTTCTTCGCGCTCGGCGGCTACGCCTTCGGCATGTATCTGATGCGCAGCATCGGGCTCGACGGGGTTTACCATTCCAATCTGCCCGACTTCATGGTGTTCCTGGATTGGAAGGCCTTGCCTTGGTATTGGCAGGGCACGCAATATTTTCTCTGGGCCGTGGTGTTGGTGTTGCTGGTGCCTGCGCTGCTGGCCTTCGTATTCGGCTATTTCGCTTTCCGCTCGCGCATCAAGGGTGTTTACTTTTCCATCATCACCCAAGCCATGACGTACGCGGCCATGCTGTATTTCTTCCGCAATGAAACCGGCTTCGGCGGCAACAATGGCTTCACCGATTTCAAGCGCATTTTGGGTTATTCGATTTCCGCGCCCGGGACGCGTGTCACGCTGTTTGCCTTATCGGCCTTGATGCTGATGTTCACGCTGGTGTTGGGGCGTTATCTCATCGGCTCGAAATTCGGCCGGGTACTGACCGCGATTCGCGATGCCGAATCGCGCGTGATGTTCATCGGCTACAACCCGCTGTGGTACAAATTATTTGTTTGGACGCTGTCCGCCGTGTTGTGCGCCGTTGCCGGCGCCTTGTATGTGCCGCAAGTCGGCATTATTAATCCGAGCGAAATGTCCCCGGCGAATTCGATCGAGATCGCCATCTGGGTCGCGGTGGGCGGGCGCGGCACCTTGATCGGCCCGGTGATCGGCGCCTTCCTGGTCAATCTTTCCAAAAGCTGGTTCACCATGGCCTTTCCGGAGTACTGGCTGTTCTTCCTCGGCTTGATTTTTGTGCTGGTGACCTTGTTCTTGCCACAAGGCGTGGTGGGAATTTGGCGCCGTATGCGCGGGCAGGCTAAATCATGAGCGATCCGAATATTGGCACGGGGCATTTTTATGTCGAGGGCGAGGTCGATCTAACGCATCACGTCATCCTGTATTTGGAAGACATTTCCGTTTCCTTCGACGGCTTCAAGGCGCTCAACAATTTATCGCTCACCATCGACGATAAAGAACTGCGCTGCATTATCGGCCCCAACGGCGCCGGTAAGACCACCATGATGGACGTGGTGACCGGTAAAACCCGCCCCGATTCGGGAACGGCATTTTTCGGGCAGACCATGGATCTCACCCAATTGTCGGAAGCGGAAATCGCGCACTTGGGCATCGGCCGGAAATTCCAAAAGCCCACCGTGTTCGAGCAACACACGGTATTCGAGAATCTCGAATTGGCGATGAAAACCGACAAGCGCGCCTGGCGCAGCTTGTTCGCGCAGTTGGACGATGCGCAACGCGACCGTATCGCCGACACCCTGCGTTTAATTCGTCTGGACCAGCAAGCCGATCGCCTCGCCGGGCTGCTATCGCATGGGCAAAAGCAGTGGCTGGAGATCGGCATGCTGCTGGTGCAAGAGCCCAAACTGCTGTTGTTGGATGAGCCGGTCGCCGGCATGACCGACGACGAAACCGCGCGCACCGCCGAGCTGTTCAAGTCGCTGGCGGGGCAGCATTCGCTCGTCGTCGTCGAACACGATATGTCTTTCATCGAACAGCTCGGCGGCAAGGTGACCGTGCTGCACGAAGGTGCGGTATTGGCTGAAGGCGATTTGGCCACGGTGCAAAACGATCAACGCGTGATCGAAGTTTATCTGGGGCGCTAAGCATGCTGGTCGTGAACAACCTCAATCAATTCTACGGCGGCAGCCATATCTTGCGCGACTTGTCGTTCGATGTGCCGACAGGCCAGGTCACGACTTTGCTCGGGCGCAACGGGGTCGGCAAGTCGACCTTGTTGAAATGCTTGATGGGCCTGGTGCCGGCGGCGACCGGCAGCGTCATGCTGGATGGCAAGTATCTCACGCAGAGCGCTTCGCATCAGCGGGTGCGCGCCGGTATCGGCTATGTGCCGCAAGGGCGCGAAATATTTCCGCGCCTCACGGTGCACGAAAACTTGCTGATGGGCTTGGCCGCCAAGCCGGCGCGCACGGCCTTGCCGGAACGCATTTTCGAGATGTTTCCGGTGCTCAAAAAAATGCTCAAGCGCCGCGGCGGCGATTTGTCCGGCGGGCAGCAGCAACAGCTGGCCATCGGCCGCGCCCTGGCCGCTTCGCCCAAATTGCTGATCCTGGATGAGCCGACCGAGGGCATACAACCCTCCATCATCAAGGATATCGAACGCGCGATCCGGCTCTTGGTGGAGGACGGCAGCATGACGATTTTGTTGGTGGAGCAGTACTACGACTTCGCGCAAGCGCTCTCCAGCCAATATTTGCTGATGGAGCGCGGCGAATTTATCAAACGCGGCGCCGGTGCGGATATGGATCGCGACGGCGTGCGCGAGCTGCTGGCGGTATGAGGCGCACATGCTAATTGAACCGGTACCTCTACAAGGCTGGCGCGCAGAGCTGGCGCTGCGCTTTGCGCGGCGCGCATCGGCCACGCTGCTCAGCGAGCGTCGGCACCGCGGCCCGCTGCGCGTGCAGAAGGCGCTGTATCCCGAAGGCGATTCGGTGTGCCACGCCATCGTGCTGCACCCGCCCTCGGGGATTGTCGGTGGCGACGAACTGGCCATTCAGCTCACGCTGGAAGCGCAAGCGCATGCGCTGCTGACCACGCCGGGCGCGGGCAAGTGGTATCGCTCGGCGGGGCCGTGGGCCAGCCAGCATTGCCAATTCGAGGTGGCGGCGGGGGCGTGTTTGGAGTGGCTGCCGCAAGAGACGATATTTTTTAGTGGCTGTAATGCCGCGATCAGCAGCGAGATTCGGCTGGCCGAAGGTGCGCGCTATCTCGGTTGGGATGCCTGGTGCCTGGGACGCAGCGCTTCGGGCGAACGCTTCACGCAAGGCGCTGTGCACAATCGCAGCGCGATTTATTTGGACGATGCCTTGCTGTGGCACGAGCAAGGTCAGTTGCGCGGCGGTTCCAGTTTCATGGATTCGCCCGCCGGGCTGGCGGGCCGCAGCGTGTGCGTCACGCTGTATGCGGCGGGCGCGGATATCGATCCGGCATTGCTCGCGGCTTGCCGCGCCATCGCGCCGCAAGAAAGCACGGCGCTGGTTGGCGTCACGTGTCTGCCCAAATTAGTCGTGGCGCGCTATCTCGGCCATGTGGCCGAAGCGGCGCGCAATTGGCTGTTCGATTTGTGGTGCTTGCTGCGGCCGGTGTTTGCCGGCCGTGCCGCCGTTTCTCCGCGCATCTGGAGTACTTGAATCATGGAACTGACCCCACGTGAAAAAGACAAGCTGCTGATCTTCACCGCCGCGTTGCTCGCGGAGCGGCGCCGCGCGCGCGGCCTGAAACTGAATTACCCGGAAGCCGTCGCCTTCATCAGCGCCGCCATCATGGAAGGCGCGCGCGATGGCCAGAGCGTGGCGGAACTGATGAGTGCCGGCACGACGCTGCTGACGCGCGACGAAGTGATGCAAGGCGTGCCGGAGATGATTCCGGACATACAGGTCGAGGCGACGTTTCCCGACGGCACGAAATTAGTCACGGTGCACCACCCGATTGTATAAGTGATGAGAGAGATAGCCATGATCCCAGGTGAATTCGACATCGTAGCCGGCGACATCGAACTGAATGTCGGGCGTGCGCTGACCACCATCACGGTGGCCAATAGCGGCGACCGGCCGATTCAAGTCGGCTCGCATTATCACTTCTACGAGACCAACGCCGCCTTGTCGTTTCCGCGCGAACAGGCGCGCGGCATGCGCCTGAATATCGCCGCCGGCACGGCGGTGCGTTTCGAGCCGGGACAGACGCGCACGGTGGAGTTGATCGCCCTGGGCGGCAAGCGCTACGTGTATGGCTTTGCCGGCAAGATCATGGGGGCGCTGGAATGAAAATATCGCGCCAGGCCTATGCGGAAATGTTCGGGCCGACGGTCGGCGATCGGGTGCGCTTGGCCGATACCGAACTGTGGATCGAGGTCGAAGCCGACTACACGGTGTATGGCGAGGAAGTGAAATTCGGCGGCGGCAAGGTGATACGCGACGGCATGGGGCAAGGCCAAGGCCTATCCGGCGAGGTGGCGGACACGGTGATCACCAATGCCTTGATCGTCGATCACTGGGGCATTATCAAGGCCGATGTCGGTATCAAACATGGCCGCATTTGCGCCATCGGCAAGGCCGGCAATCCGGACATTCAACCGGGCGTGACGATTCTGATCGGCGCCGGCACGGAGATCATCGCCGGCGAAGGCATGCTGCTCACCGCCGGCGGCATCGATTCGCACATTCACTTTATTTGTCCGCAGCAAATCGATGAAGCCTTGATGTCCGGCGTCACCACCATGCTGGGCGGCGGCACCGGGCCTGCCACCGGCACTTACGCCACCACTTGCACGCCCGGTCCTTGGCATATTTTTTCCATGCTCAATGCGGCGGAAGCATTTCCGATGAACCTGGGCTTTCTCGGCAAGGGCAATGCCTCCTTGCCCGGCCCGCTGCGCGAACAAGTCGAGGCCGGCGCCATCGGCTTGAAACTGCATGAGGATTGGGGCACCACGCCGGCCGCCATCGACAACTGCCTGAACGTGGCGGAGGAGATGGATGTGCAAGTGGCGATCCATTCCGACACGCTGAATGAATCGGGCTTTGTCGAAACCACGCTGGCGGCGTTCAAGGATCGCACTATCCATACCTACCACACCGAAGGCGCGGGCGGCGGGCATGCGCCGGACATCATCAAGGCGGCGGGCTACGCCAATGTGCTGCCGTCTTCCACCAATCCGACGCGGCCGTATACGGTGAACACCATCGACGAGCATCTCGACATGCTGATGGTGTGCCACCATCTCGATCCGTCGATCGCCGAAGACATCGCCTTCGCCGAATCGCGCATCCGCCGCGAGACCATCGCCGCCGAAGATATCCTGCACGACTTGGGCGCGTTTTCCATGATGTCCTCCGACTCGCAGGCCATGGGCCGGGTGGGCGAGGTGATCATCCGCACCTGGCAAACCGCGCACAAGATGAAAGTGCAGCGCGGCGCATTGGCCGAGGATACGGCGCGCAACGACAACTTCCGCGTCAAACGCTATCTCGCCAAATACACCATCAACCCGGCTATCACGCATGGCATCAGCCATGTCGTCGGCTCCATCGCGGTGGGTAAGCTTGCCGATCTGGTGTTGTGGAAGCCGGCTTTTTTCGGCGTGAAGCCCTCCTTGATCATCAAGGGCGGCATGATCGCCGCCGCCGCCATGGGCGACCCCAATGCTTCGATCCCGACGCCGCAGCCGGTGCACTACCGTCCCATGTTCGGCGCCTTCGGCACGCAGCGCACGGCGCTGACGTTTGTGTCGCAAGCCGGTTTGAAAAATCCCGCACTGCAAGCCTTGGGCCTGAAGCGACCGCTGGAAGCGGTACGCGCCACGCGCAATATTAAGAAGCAAGACATGGTGCACAACCACGCTTTGCCGCATATCGAAGTCGATGCCGAAACCTATGCGGTGCGTGCCGATGGCGAGTTGCTGGTGTGCGAACCGGCACAAGTGCTGCCGCTGGCGCAGCGTTACTTTTTATTTTAATCATGCTGATCCTCGAACAACTTGCTCCCGCCGATGCCACCGCCACTGAACGCGTGGTGCTGACATTCGACTTGCGTTGCAAATGCCGCTTGCGCACGCACACGGCGACAGGCGAAGACGTAGGCTTGTTTGTCGCGCGCGGCAGCGTGCTGCGGCACGGCGATAAGTTGGCTGCGCAGGATGGGCGCATCGCCGAAATCATCGCCGCTCCGGAATGTTTAATCGAGGTGTCTAGCGCAGATCCCTTGCTGCTGGCGCGCGCCGCTTACCACTTGGGAAACCGGCATGTGGCGGTGCAAGTGGGCGCGGGCTGGCTGCGTTTTGCCAGCGATCATGTGTTGCGGGATATGGTGCTCGGCCTCGGTTTGGCGGTGTCCGACATCACCGCGCCATTCTCGCCCGAGTCCGGCGCCTACGGCCACGGGCACACGCATGGCGGGACGACGAGTGCCAGCGCCAAATTACATTTGTTCCGGGGGCCGGCATGAGCCCACAACTCGCACGCCTGCTGCAACTCGCCAGTCCCACTTTGCCGGTCGGCGCTTATACCTATTCGCAAGGCTTGGAGTGGGCGGTGGAATCCGGCGCGGTGAAAGACGAGTCGAGCGCCCTGCAGTGGATCGGCGATTTGCTGCAATGGAATATGGGGCGCTTTGAAGCGCCGCTGTTGGCGCAAATGCTGGCGGCGTGCGCCGATCAAGACCTGGCGCATTTAAGCCAGCTCAATGCGCGCTATTTGGCCAGCCGCGAGAGCGCGGAATTGCGCGCCGAAACCTTGCAAATGGCGTATTCGCTGTTGCGCTTGCTCAAGGAACTTCAAACCGATGCGGTGTTGGCCAGTCAATTAGCCGCGCCCTCGTTTCCGGCGGTGTGGGCCAGTGTCGCGGTGAGTTGGGAGATCGATCGCGACGATGCGCTGAGCGCTTATCTGTGGTCTTGGATCGAAAACCAAACCATGGCGGCGCTCAAGACGGTGCCCTTGGGGCAGACCGCCGGCCAACGTATTTTGCTGGCCTTGGGCCAGCAGATCGCGCGCGTGACGCAACAAGCGCGCGCCCTGGATGTGGCGGACTACAGCAACTTCGCGCCCGGTTTCGCGATTGCCTGTTGCCGCCATGAAACGCAATACACCCGTTTGTTTCGTTCATAGGAGATCGCATGCTTACGACAACTCAACCGCTGCGCGTCGGCATCGGCGGCCCGGTCGGTTCCGGCAAAACGGCGCTGACTTTGGCGCTGTGCAAGACCTTGCGCGAGCGCTACAACATCGCGGTGGTGACCAACGATATCTACACCGAAGAGGACGCGCAGTTCCTGGTGCGCAACGAAGCGCTCGCGCCGGAACGCATCATCGGCGTGGAGACCGGCGGCTGCCCGCATACCGCCATCCGCGAAGACGCGTCGATCAATCTCGAAGCAGTGGCGCGGCTGTCCAACCGCTTTCCGGGCTTGGACATGATCTTCGTCGAGAGCGGCGGCGATAACTTGTCCGCCACCTTCAGCCCGGAATTATCCGATCTCACGCTGTATGTCATCGATGTCGCGGCCGGCGACAAGATCCCGCGCAAAGGCGGGCCGGGCATTACCAAATCGGATTTGTTGATCATCAACAAAATCGACTTGGCGCCGATGGTCGGCGCATCGCTGGAAGTAATGGATCGCGACGCGAAAAAAATGCGCGGCGAGCGCCCGTTTATTTTCAGCAATCTCAAGACCGGACAGGGGCTGGACGCCATTGTGCAGTTTATTCAATCCCAAGGTTTGCTTGAGGTGGTTCAACCGTTGGCTTTCGAGGGGAAATGACATGTCAAAAATACAAGTTTTGTGCTGCGGTATGTTCGCTGCGCTGGTGAGCCCAATAGCCGGCGCACATGGTTTTCATGGGGGTTTGCATGGCGTGAGTTTCATGGCGGGCGTTGTGCATCCCTTGCTCGGTCTCGATCATTTGCTGGCCATGCTGGGGATGGGTGTGAGCGTTGCAGGATTTAGCGTGCGTGGCCGCTTAGCTGCGGCGGGCTTAATAGTCTTGAGTTTGCTCGTGGGTTTGTTCGGCGCTAGCGCAATGCACGCGCCGCTGTCCGTCGATCCCTTGCTGGCGGCAACGCTGTTGATGCTGGGTTTGATGCTGCTGCGCAAGCATGCGGCATCTTTCGCTTGGCGCATTTCGATGATCGCGCTATTTACTTATTTCCACGGTTTTGCGCACGGCGCGGAATGGCCGCACCAGCACGCCATATGGCCTTTTGCGGCCGGTGTGGCGAGCGCAAGCCTGATGCTGTTTGTGCTGGGCGCCGCCATCGGCCGGCAGTGGGTGATGCGGCACCCGCGCGCGCAGATGAGCTTGGGCGGCGTGCTTGGCATGGCGGGCTTGGGTTTTCTATTCGGCGCTTAACCAGCGCGAGCAGCGCGGTGAGCGCTGTTGCCGTGTCATGCGGCATCGCGATTCCCCTTTCGGGAAAATGAGGCGTTTGGAACGGCTAGATAGCCGCGCCGGTCAATTGCTGCAGCGCTTGCAAATACTTCTCGGTGGTCTTGGCGATCACTTCCGCCGGCAGCGGCGGCGCGGGCGCTTTTTTATTCCAGTCCAGGGTTTCCAGGTAATCGCGCAGGTATTGCTTGTCGAAACTGGGCGGGTTGCTGCCCGGCGCGTATTGATCGGCCGGCCAGAAACGCGAGGAGTCGGGCGTGAGCGCTTCGTCGATCAGGTACAGTTTGCCCGCGTCGTCCAGGCCGAATTCGAATTTGGTGTCGGCGATGATGATGCCCTTGGTCTTGGCATAGTCAGCGGCGCTGCTGTAGAGCGCGAGCGCGGCGTCGCGCACTTGCTCCGCCAGCGGACGGCCAATCAGCGCGACGGTTTTTTCAAAGCTGATGTTCTCGTCGTGCTGGCCGAGCGCGGCCTTGGTCGAGGGCGTGAACAGCGGCTGCGGCAGTTTGTCGGCTTCGCGCAGGCCGGCCGGCAAGGGTATGCCGCACACGCTGCCGTCGCGCTGGTATTCCTTCCAGCCGGAGCCGACCAGATAGCCGCGCACGATGGCCTCGATCGGTAATGCTTTCAGTTTTTTGACCACGATGGCGCGGCCGCGCACTTGATCCACTTCGTCCGGCGCCACCACGGATTCCGGCGCATCGCCGGTGAGCTGGTTGGGCAGGATGTTCCTCAGTTTCTCGAACCAGAAGTTCGACACCGTGGTAAGCACTTCGCCCTTGCGCGGAATCGGTTCGTTCATGATGACATCGAAGGCCGAGAGGCGGTCGGTGGTAACGATCAACAGGCGCTTGGCGTCGACATCGTAAATGTCGCGGACTTTGCCGCGATGCAGGAGTTTGAGGCTGCGAATATGCGATTGGTAGAGTGCTGAGGACATGGTTATTTTCCCTGAGTGAAGCGTGAATTATAGCGAAGCGCGGGGCATCGTACGAGGCGCGCTTTGGTGCGGGTAGGGGCGAGGCATGCCTCGCCCGGTATCAATAGCGGGTCGGGCATGCCCGACCCCTACAAGACTACACCGCATGCAAACGGCGCAGCAGCGCCACATCCACTAGGCTGCTGCCGTTGATCTGGCCGCTCAGTGCGTGGCAGGGCGCGCTCGGTTCGCCCAGATCGCTGAGCACCGCGATGCTGCCGCTAAAGTCTTCGCCTTGGGTATAAGTGCTTTGCGTCACCAGCACCGGCAGGCCGGCGGCGAGCGCCGAGCGCACGCCGTTGCGCGAATCTTCCAGGGCGATGCAGCGGCTGGCGGGCAGGTCGAGTTTTTCCAGCACCCAGGTATAAATGTCGGGCGCGGGTTTCTTGGCCGGCACGATGTCGCCGGCGCCGATCACTTCGAAGGTGTCGGCGGGCAAGTCCTTGAGCGTGGTGGCGAGCAGCGCATCCACGTTTTGCGGCGTGGTGGTGGTGGCGATGGCGACGCGGATGCCGTTGGCGCGCAGCTCGCGGATCAGGCGCAGCACGCCGGGGCGCGGCGTGATCGTGCCTTGCTCCATGAAGCGCACGTAGTGGCGGGTTTTGGCCTTGTGCAGCTCAGCGATCGTTGCGTCCGCGTCCGGGCGCTGTAGGAAATCGGGCCGGTATTTTGTGCAATAAGCGCGCATGCGCTCCTTGCCGCCGGTCACGGCCAGCAACTCGCCATACATCGGCACGTCCCAGTCCCAATCCAGCCCATATTCGCGAAAGGCGGCATTGAAGGCGGGGCGGTGGCCGTCGCGCTCGGTCTCGGCGAGCGTGCCGTCCACGTCGAAAATCACTGCGTCGAGCATGGTTTTTCCTTAGATATGAAAAGTCTAAGGGCGTGATTTTCGCCGAAAACGCCGTAGGCCAAAAGCTATTTAGTGAGTGCGATGAATAATTGCGGCAGGCGCTGGTTGTTGTCGATTAAGGAGAAGGGTGGCATGGGTATTTGCTCGATATGGGCCTGGGATTGTAAGAGCTCGATGAGCAAATGCTGGCTGCGCTCGAAAACGAACAATAGCGTTTAGCTAATGCCGCTAGTTGAAAGACGCATGCTGATTAGTGACGGAAGTCGGTTAAGTGCCAAAAGCTGCTAGTCGTGCCTCACCTTTGGTTTTCCCGATAGCGGCCACTCTGGCAGAAAAAACACGGATTGATCTTGCCCGTGACAAGTTAGTCATTCATGCTTCGCTCTAACACTGTCCCCAATAGAGATTTCGTTAGAAAGTACGGTATGAAAATAATATCACTGCAATTGTCTAATATTTTGAGCTTCAGGTACTTCGATAACGTCGGAGATGCCGAGAAAATCAGTTTTGATGATGATCTCAATATAATCATTGGGGAAAATGGCTCAGGTAAATCAACGGCTCTGGAAGTCATAAATTTCCTGTTCAGACGCGTTCTCTATAAACAGTACAACCTCAATCAAGACCTATACTCGCAGCGGAATAACATCACCGCTGATCAGCGAAAACAAATTCTCCTTCCTGCAAACAACCTCTCGTATAACGGGTTTAGACTTGATCCTAATTGGAATACAGAAGACCGGTCTCAAACAATAAGTATTGTGGTTAAACTGGACGAGATTGATAAAAAGAATCTTCATTATCTGCAAGATAAACGAAACACTTTGACGCCATGGGTAGGGCGTTACACCACTCGGGGTGAGACTGCTACGTCAGAGTTCAGCGAAACGTATACTCTAGATGTCATCTTAAATCGAAATGATAAAACGTTCTCCGTCCAACCTCGGGACTGCGCTCAAGATTTCGGGTATGAGTACCTCTCGGACTACAATTTTTACAAAGAGACGATCGCTCTCTACAACTTAGAAAATTCAGCGAATCCAGTCGATACGCTCTACGAGTCGTTCACTCTGATAAGCAGTTACCGCAACTATCATGCTTTCAATGTCTCAATAAGCTTGCGAGACAGCACGCCCGCCACACAGATTCAGCAAATTCGGAACGCTGATTTCACAAGGAGTCTGAACGCAAACGATAACTCGGAACCGGCGATTTTTGCGCTTGTTCGTCTCCGAGTTGCCGAAATGCACTTTGGCTTAATGCCACAAAAGATGAGTGAGGCGGAATGCGAGGCCGCTGCTAACGAGCTGCCGTTCATACTTGAAATCAACAAACGTCTTCGTATCGTCAATCTGATGTGCAAAATCAAACTTCTTGATCAGCGCACCTGGCAATACAGATTTGAGTTTTTAGATCTGCGAAGAAACAAGGCCATTGCAGATATCAACAGCCTTAGTGCTGGGCAGAAGGCTATTACCCATCTGGTTTTCGAGGCCTATGGAAGAGGCGACCTAAAAGGTGGGCTCGTTATCATCGATGAGCCAGAAATTCATCTGCACTATCAGTTCCAGCATGAGTACCTACAGGTAATACGAGAACTGAACAAATACCAAAGTTGTCAATACATTTTGGTTACGCACTCCGAAGCACTCATAAACTCGGCAACTATCAGCAGTGTAAGGCGGTTCAGTCTCAGTGCAGAAGGGTACACAGAGATACGGTTCCCAAATCTTACGGCTGAACAGAAGCTCTTGATTCGTATTCTTGACAACACAAGGTCAACCTATGCGTTCTTTGCAAAGAAAGTCGTTTTGGTCGAAGGGGACTCGGACAGATATTTCTTTAAGGCTGTGATTCAGTTGCTATATCAGGAGCTAAACCAAGAGATTGCGATACTTCACGTCGGTGGTAAGAACGAGTTAGTTCAATGGACCACTCTTTTTGAAAGCTTTGGGCTGACTGTCTATCGGATTGCTGATTTGGACTATGTCTACAATATCTTCTACCCTAACGAATCATGGACGAAGCTAAAGACATCAACTGCGGTAACGGCTTTCAAGAACGCACACCCTGACTGCGAGTCCAGTATAGCTACAGAATATGCAAACAACACCTTTATTCTTAGGAACGGTGATCTTGAGCATTATCTCGATATTGGGAAGGATCTGGCGGAGGTTATAGCATTTTGTACCAATCGGTTGCCACAGTTCCTACAAGATGAAAGCAATCAGAGAAGCGTAGAACTTAGAGAGATTATTCGGCAGATCACTGTCTAGTGATCATTGTCCTCGGATATCGTGAGCGGTGTCGGGTGTCATCTGTTAGTGGGTAATGGAGGAGAGAGGCCGCTTTAGCAGTTTTCAATGACCGCTTTGGTCGTTTTCAGACCTTCTTCAAATAACAAGCCTTCAACATGATGTTGCCCGCATCGGTCTTGCAGTCCACTTCGTGATCGCCGTCGACCAGGCGGATGCCCTTGATCTTGGTGCCGACCTTCAGGGTGATCGAGCTGCCTTTCACTTTTAGGTCCTTGATCAGCGCCACGGTGTCGCCGCTGGCCAGCACGTTGCCGTTGGCGTCCTTGACCACCCGGTCCGAATTTTCATCGGCCTCTGTGCTTGCTTGAATCGGCCATTCGTAGCCGCAGTCGGCGCAGATGTAGTTATTGCCGTCCTGGTAGGTGTTTTCAAGCGTGCATTGGGGGCAGGGGATGGTGGTGTTCATGGTTTTCTCGTTTCGATCGGATAAAAATTGCGCGACGCTTATTTCGTCAACGCGATGAATAATTGCGGCAGGCGCTCCGGCAGGCGCTGGATGTTGTCGATCACGGTGTATTGCTTGCCGAAGATATCGGCGACGTATTCATCCGCTTTCGGGTCCAGGTTGATGCAGTAGGTGTAGATGCCTTTTTGATCCAGTTCCTTCACGGCTTGGCGCGCGTCTTCGATCAGCAGGCGTTCGTCCTTGGTATCCACGTCGGACGGTTCGCCGTCGGTCAGGATCAACATCAGTTTTTTGTCAGCTTTTTGCGCTTGCAAGTAATGCGCGGCGTGGCGCATGGCCGCGCCCATGCGAGTGGAGTAGGCGGCTTGCATCGCGGCCAGGCGGCCTTTGACCTCGTCGTCCCAGCGTTCGCTGTAGCCTTTGATGTGCAGGTAGCGCACGTCGTGCCGGGTGTTAGAGTGGAAGCCGCCGATGGCGAATGGGTCGCCCAGTTTGTCCACCGCCCAGGCCAGCAGCGACACCGCTTCCTGGCTCAGTTGCAGAATGGTTTGATCACTTGTATCGCCTGGGCCCGAGGCCTTTTCATTCAGCGATTCGGATAAATCCAGCAGCAGCATCACCGCGATGTCGCGGCCGCTGGTTTTGTGGCTCATGTTGATGCGCGGGTCGGGTGTTGCGCCGCTCTTGTAATCGATGAGCGAGCGCAGCGCCACATCCAAGTCCAGCTCGCTGCCTTCTTCTTGATAGCGGATGCGCACTTTGTCTTGCGGCTTTAATAAATCCAGCATGCGCTTCAAACGCTTGGCCAAGGCCGCATGCTTGATCAGCAGCTGGTCGATGTGCGCGGGGTTGCCCTTGGGATGCAGCGCTTCGTACACGCTGGCCCAATCCGGGCGGTAGGTCTGGCTGTTGCAATCCCATTCCGGATAATGGCGCGGCGGCAGGCCTTGCAGCTCTTCTTCCTCCAACACAATCTTGCGATGATCGTCGAACATTTCTTCATCGTCGCTTTGCTCGTGGAAACGCCACATGTGGCGGTTGTCGTCACGGTAATCCACTTCGGTGTTGCCGAAATGCACGCGGGCAAACTGATCGCTTTGGCGCCGCGTTTTGGCGACATAGCTCAAGGCCAGGCTGGCGATTTCCTCGGTGCTGGATTCGGTGTTAGATCCGCCTGGCGCCATCAGATCGTGGAAGCGCTGGGTGAAGTCCAGGAGCTGCGCGTCGCAATAGCCGTGCTGCGGGTCAAGCAGGGCGCGCGACAGCATGGCCAAACGATGACGCAGGCAAGAAGTGGTTTCCGGATCGCACGCGTTCTCAAGCGGCTTAGGATGCAGTTTAATGAACAAGCGGCGCAGGCCGGGGTATTCGCGCATGGCAAGTGCTTCCACCCGCGCGTCTTCGAAAAACTCGATGGCCATGCGCTGGAACGGACTGTAGTTGTCGGCAAAGATCGCCGTGGTCCAGCGCTGGTGGCCAATGATGTGGGCGAGCACGGCACGATAGCGATCCAAACCGCTGACGTCGTTCACGTCGTCGTACACATCCGGCAAGCGGATGCCGAGTTTGTCGTAATAGGGGATCGGTTTGCGCAACTCGTCGAATTTGAGCGAGTAGGGCACGAAGTGCGCATCGGTTTGCCACAGGCCGCGCAGATACAGATCCAGCTTGCGTTCGTTGTCCACCAGCAGCGTGCCGTGGCGCTCTTTCTGCAGCATGGCGCGGCTGTCCGCCGATTGCAGGCTGAAATAATCCTGCTGTCGTTCGGGGTGATCGCCATAGTTGCGGATGCCGTATTCCACCCAGTTTTTCAGGCCGGCGATGGATACTTGATTCAATAGATAGGGCGAGTGCTTGAAAAATTCCGGCAGGCCGGGGCTGGCGAAGGTGGTGTGTATGCCGTGAATCGAGCCGGTGGTGCGCTCCATGAAGGCCAGCGCCAGATCCATGTAATCCTGCATCTGTTCTTGTGAATGTAGACGACGCGACGTGGCCGCCAGCGTTTGCAGGAACGGCACGATGGCGCGGCCGTTGGGCGATTTCCACATCTTGCGAATGAAGTCTGAGATGGCCGGCAAAGCCGATTCGCCCAGCGTGGTCGCGATCGACGGCCACTCTTCCAAAAAAATCAGCACCGGCTCCACGCCGCGCCCCATCTTGCACAGAAAGCGCGCGTACTCCAGATAGGCATTGATGCCTTCCTTGGAGAGCACCGACAAGGCCTCGGCCATGCAGTCCTCGAACACCTCGGCCACTTGCGGGAAACCGCAGCTCAGTTGCTCGCGGTAAGCCTTCATCAGCGGGTGTTCGTATGCGGTGTTGGCTTCTGTCATGGCGATGTTTCCAAAAAAATCATTTCACCGCGGAGGCGCGGAGACGCAGAGAAAAGCAAAAAAGCCATTTGAATGGAAAGGATCGCACAGCAAACTCTGAGTTTTCCTTTGCCGTTCTCTGCGCCTCTGCGCCTCCGCGGTTCGCCGTTTTTTCAAACAGCAAACGTCGCATCAATCGCATGATCCAGCGTGTCGCGGATATCCGCGTCATCGGTGATCGGGCGCACCAGCGCCATGCGGCAGGCGTCGCGCGGCTCCACGCCGCCTTTGATCAGCGTCGCTGCGTACACCAAAAGCCGGGTGGAAATGCCTTCGTCCAGGCCGTGGCCCTTGAGGTTACGCGCGGTGCGGCCGATCTTCACCAGCTTGCCGGCCAGAGTTTCGTCGGTGCCGGTTTCCTTGGCGACGATGCCAGTTTCCAATTGCGCATCGGGATAGTCGAACTCGAATGCGGTGAAGCGCTGCTTGGTGGATTGTTTCAAATCCTTGAGCAAGCTTTGGTAGCCGGGGTTGTAGGAAATCACCAATTGGAAATCCGGGTGCGCTTCGATCAGCTCGCCCTTTTTATCCAGCGGCAAGGTGCGGCGATGATCGGTCAGTGGATGGATCACTACCGTGGTGTCCTGGCGCGCTTCGACGATCTCATCCAGATAGCAGATCGCGCCGATGCGCGCGGCGGTGGTCAGCGGGCCGTCCAGCCAGCGCGTGCCGTTGGCTTCGAGGATATAGCGCCCGACCAGATCGGAGGCCGTCATGTCTTCGTTGCAGGCCACGGTGATCAGCGGCTTGCCCAGGCGCCAGGCCATGTATTCGACAAAGCGCGATTTACCGCAGCCGGTCGGGCCCTTGATCATCACCGGCAGACGCGCGACGTAAGCGGCTTCATACAGCGCGACTTCTTTACCCTGAGCCTGATAGAAGGGCTCTTTGCGAATTTTGTATTGGTCTTTATCGGTCATCGAAATCTCCGGCATTATGCTTTTCAAAAATGATTGTTGAACCGCCAAGACGCCAAGAGCGCCAAGGAAAAACCTTCAAGGGCTTATTCAATACGAGCTTGGCCGTGTAGGATTAATGAAATACTTTGCTTTTCTCCGCGCTCTTGGTGTCTTGGCGGTTCAAGCTGTTTTTGAATTTATCCATTTACTGCAAAGAGGTTCTGTGCCCGGAAAAAAACGCCCCCAACCATGTGGGGGCATTCTTTATTGCCTAGGGCTTGCGGATTACTTATGCACGCCCAGTTTTTCACGCCAGCCGGGATACAGTTTGTCGGCATCGCCCGGGAAGGATTCGAACGCGCGCGCGAATTCCTTGTGGCTCTTGGCAAACTCGATCGGATCCGCGCCGGCTTTCCAGCACTCGTACGATTGACGCAGCGAGATCGCGCCGGCCGCCGGGCTGTCGATGTGGCCGTAGGAGCCGCCGCCGGAGGTGTTGATCACGTTGCCATGGCCGAGGTTCTCGAAGAAGCCGGGCAGGCGCAGCGCGTTCATGCCGCCGGAAATGATCGGGGTGGTGGGCTTCATGCCGAACCATTTCTGGAAGTAGACCGGGCCCTGGCACTCGTCGCGCTCGATCATGTAGGCGATGACCTTGTCGGACGTTTCACCTTCCATCTTGCCGTAGCCCATGGTGCCGACGTGGATGCCGGAAGCACCTTGCAGGCGGGACATCTTGGCCAGCACGAATGCGGTGTAGCCACGCTTGGCGGAGGGCGAGGTGATCATGCCGTGGCCGGCACGGTGGTAGTGCAGGTACTGGTTGGGGTACTGGCGGCGGGCAGTGGTGACCATGCCGGGGCCGCCGACGAAACCGTCGACCAGGAAGGCCAGCTTGTCGGCATCGGGACCGAACACTTCCAGCGCGAAGTCGGCGCGGGCGCACATTTCGTAATGGTCGTCGGCGGTGATGTTCATGGAGAACAGCTTGGCTTGGCCGGTTTCGTCCTGGGCGCGCTTCATGGCGTCGTACACCAGCGGAATCACTTTCTTTACCGGGGCGAACACCTGGTTGCCTTGCGGCTCGTCGTTCTTGATGAAGTCGCCGCCGAGCCAGAACTGGTAGGCCGCATTGGCGAACGGTTCGGGACGCAGGCCCAGTTTCGGCTTGATGATGGTGCCGGCGATGTAGCCGCCATTCTCGATCGGACGACCCAGAATGCGCCACAGATCGGAGATGTCCTTGGCCGGGCCGTCGAACATCTGGATGACGCGGTCGGGCATGTAGAAGTCGATCATCTTGGCGTGCTCGATGTCGCCCATGCCTTGGTTGTTGCCGATCACCAGCGTCAGGAAAGACACCAGCATGAAGCGGCCGTCGGTGACGTTGCGATCGAACAGTTCGATCGGGTAAGCGATCCGCATGTCTTCGGTGGCTTCGTCGATGTGATAGACCAGTGCGTCCACGCCTTTGGTGAAGTCGTCGGTGGTGGAAACTTCAACGTTGGTGCCGGTAGAGGACTCGGCGGCGAAGTGGGCGGCGGCTTCCAGATAGCCATAGCCTGCCTTCGGCTTCATCTTGTAGGCGACGAGAATGTGTTTTTCGCCCTTAAGAAGGTCTTCTTCTTTCAGGTCAAGGTTTGCGTAGCGTGCTGATTGATCCATTTACATCTCCAAATCGAACGGGTTTCGGATAAATAACCATAGGGCGCCTCTAAAAATCCAAATTTCGTCGCAATACTTCGTTGCTCACAAAAAATGTTTCCTTACATATCACCCATATGCGGCGGAAACATTTTTTGCTCGCGCCTCGTCTTGCTTAGAACTTTGAATTTTTAGAGGCACCCCAAGGAACGGAAGGCAATATAACGGTTATGGTCTATAAGAAATATTCAGAAATAATGATAAGATATGAAACTATTTCTTATGTTAAGACTGACCTTACGCCAGCTCGATATTCTTGAAGCGGTTGCCCGCTGCGGCAGCTTTTCCCGCGCGAGCGCCGAGCTGCATCTCACCCAACCCGCTGTTTCCATGCAAATCAAGCAGTTGGAAGAGTCGTTGGGCATGCCCCTGTTCGAGCATGTCGGCAAGCGCATCCACCTCACCGAAGCCGGGCAGGAGACGCTAGAGGCCAGCCGCGCCATCCGCCGCGAGCTGGTCAATCTGGAAAATTCGCTGGCCGATTTTCAGGGTTTGCACGGCGGCAGCCTGACGGTATCGGTGGCGAGTTCCGCCAGCTACCTGGCGGCACGCCTGATCGCGGCATTTCGCCAGGCGCACCCGGAGGTGCGCGTGAGCTTCAATGCGGTGAATCGAGAGACGCTATTGCAGCATCTGGCCGAGAACAGCGTCGACCTGGTGTTGATGGGGCAGCCGCCGGAAGGACGGGATCTGGAGGCGCGGCCCTTCCTGGACAATCCGCTGGTGGTGATTGCCGCGCCGACCCATCCGCTGGCGAAGGTGCGCCACATTCCTTTGCAACGCCTGGCGGAGGAGCCTTTCGTCGGGCGCGAACCAGGCTCCGGCACGCGCATCGCCGTGGAAAAATTTTTTGAGTCCAATGGCCTCACGCTCCAGGTCGCGATGGAAATGAACAAGAACGAGGCGATCAAGCAAGCGGTGGAGGCGGGGCTCGGCGTGGGCGTGGTATCACTGCATGGCGAGCTGGCGAAGCGCGAGCTGCGCATTCTGGATGTGCAGGGCTTTCCGTTGTTGCGGAAGTGGTATCTGGTGCAGCGCCAGGGCAAGCGCCTGAGCCCTGCGGCGCAGGCGTTTGCACAGTTCGTGTTGAGCGAGGCGGCGCGGATCGCGCGTCAGGACGAGGGCGTGCGCTAAGAGCGAGCCGCGGCGCTTTATCCTAAAAAATGCAAATGCAGCCACAGAGGTCACAGAGAACACAGAGATTCAAGGGGTTTTGCAATATCCTCAAGCGCACCCGTCGGGTGAGTTCGATCAACACGTCAACCCCTTGGTTTTGCGAGTTGAGCGACATGTCGCTCATCCCTGCGAAACCCGATTCCTCTGTGAACTCTGTGTTCTCTGTGGCGAACGGCTTTTTCTAGGTTTATTCCACAAGGAAAATGTTCGCGGATGTTAGCCATGCTTACTGGGCCGCGTGGCGATCAGGGATGCGATCACGCTGGCGCCGATCAGCACGGCGACGATGGCCAGCGAGGCCGCTACCGGCAGGTGGTACCAGGGCGCGATCAGCATCTTGGCGCCGATGAAAGTGAGCACCATGGCCAAGCCGTATTTCAGCAGGTGGAAGCGGTCGGCCACGTCGGCCATCAAAAAGTACAGCGCGCGCAGCCCCATGATGGCGAAGATGTTGGAAGTGAAAACGATGAAGGGATCGGTGGTGATGGCGAAGATGGCCGGGATGGAATCCACCGCGAACACCACGTCGGAGGCCTCGATCAGGATCAGCACCAGGAACAGCGGCGTGAAGTAGCGCACGCCGTCTTTCATCACGCTGAATTTCTCGCCGTGCTGGCCGTCGCTGATGCGCAAATGCCGGCGCGCGAATTTCAGCACCGGATTTTTTTCCAATTCGGGTTCCTTCTCCGCCATCACCAGCATGCGCATGCCGGTGACCACCAGGAAGGCGCCGAACAGATACAACACCCAGCTAAACTCGCGCACTACCCAAGCGCCGGCCAGGATCATGACCGCGCGCAGGACGATGGCGCCCAGCACGCCGTAGATCAGCACGCGGCGCTGGTATTCGGCGGCGACATGGAAGGAGGAGAAAATCAGGAGGAACACGAACACGTTGTCCACCGACAACGACTTCTCGATCAAATAGCCGGTGAAGAATTCCAGCGCCTTGCGCTCGGCGACCTCCGGCCCGACGGCGCCTTGCAGATACCACCACAGGCCGGCATTGAAGGCGAGCGCGAGGCTCACCCACACCAGCGACCAGGCGGCGGCTTCCTTGACGCCCACCTTGTGCGCCTTGCGGCCGCCGAACACGAACAGGTCGAGCGCCAGCATCGCCAGCACGAAGCCGATGAAGCCGGCCCACAGCAAGGGCGTACCGATGCTCACGCTGTTCATGTTGATCTACGCCGCCGCTTGCAAGGCTGCGATGCGCTCTTCCAGCGGCGGGTGCGTCATGAACAGGCGCTTCAAGCCGCCGCCCACGCCGCCGCTGATGCCGAACGCCGCCATCTTGTCCGGCAGCGGCGCCGGGTGCAGGCGCTGCAAGGCTTGCAGCGCGCCAATCATCTTCTGCCGACCGGCGAGCGTGGCGCCGCCGTGGTCGGCGCGGAATTCGCGCCGGCGCGAGAACCACATCACGATCAGGGAAGCGAGGATGCCCAGCACCAACTCCGCCACGATCATGGTGACGAAAAACGCCGGGCCTTGGCCGCGCTCGGTCTTGAACACGATGCGATCGACAGCGTGGCCGATGACGCGCGACAGGAACATCACGAAGGTGTTGACCACGCCCTGGATCAGCGCCAGCGTCACCATGTCGCCATTGGCGACGTGCGTCACTTCGTGGGCCAGCACCGCCTCCGCTTCGTCGCGCGTCATGCTGCGCAGCAAGCCGGTGGACACCGCGACCAAGGCGTTGTTCTTGTTCATGCCGGTGGCGAAGGCGTTGACCTCGGGCGAGTCATAGATCGCCACTTCCGGCATGCCGATGCCGGCGCTCTCGGCTTGGCGGCGCACGGTATTCACCAGCCAGATTTCTTCCGGCGTGCGCGGTGTTTCGATGACTTGCGCGCCGACCGATTTTTTGGCGGTCCACTTGGAGATGGCGAGCGAGATGAAGGAGCCGCCCATGCCCATCACCGCCGCGAAAACCAGCAGCGCGCCGAGATTCAGCCCTTGTGCGTTGAGGTAAGGCTCCACGCCCAGCAGGCGCATGGTGATGGACAGCACCAGCACGATGGCCATGTTGGTGGCGAGAAAGAGAAAGATGCGCTTCATGGCAAACTCCTTGAAATGAGCGACAGAGTGAACGCCGCCGCGATTGGCGGACGAATCAAGATCTATTGTAGGGCCGGAAAAGCGAAATAAAAGTCGAATATTTATGGTTTATACTTCGTAAAAACCGAAGTATAAAATATGAACCTCAAACACCTGCACTATTTCTGGACCGTCGCCCGCAGCGGGAGCATCGCCGCCGCGGCCGAGCGGCTGCACCTCACGCCGCAGACGGTGAGCGCGCAGATCAAGCTGCTGGAGGACGCCTTGGGCGCGCCGTTGTTCCAGCCCGCCGGGCGCGGCCTGCAGCTGACCGAGGCGGGGCGGCTTGCTCTGGGTTATGCGGACGAGATCTTCGCCTTGAGCGATGCCCTGAAGGCGAGTATGGGCCACCAGCATGGCGTGCCCAGCTTGCCTTTTCGCGTCGGTATTTCCGATGCGGTGCCGAAGAACATCGCCTATCGCTTGCTGGCGCCGGTGACCGAGCTGACCGAACCGGTGCGCTTGATTTGTCAGGAGGGCAAGCTGGATCGCCTATTGGCGGAATTGGCGCTGCACCGGCTCGATATGGTGGTGGCGGATCGCCCCTTGCCCAGCGGCGTGCGGGTGCGCGGCTTCAATCACAAGCTGGGGGAGAGCGATGTGGCATTCTTCGCCGCGCCCGCGTTGGCGCGCACGTGCAAAAAATTTCCCGCCTGTCTCGACGCCAAGCCCCTGCTCATCCCGGGCGAGGATTCCAGCACGCGCGTGCGCTTGGAACAATGGCTGGAAGCAGAGGAACTGGCCCCCAGGATTGTAGGCGAATTCGACGACGCGGCGCTGATGAAGGCCTTCGGTCAAGCGGGCCGCGGATTTTTTCCGGCGCCGGCGGTGCTCGCCGCAGAAGTAGAGGCGCAGTATGGTGTGCGCGAAGTGGGCCGCACCAGCGCGCTGCGCGAGGCATTCTACGTGATTACCGGCGAGCGCCGCATCACCCATCCGGCGGTGCGCATCGTCACCGAAGCGGCGCGCGACAGTCTGTTTTTACATTAAACCTAAAAACCGCGTTTCACCACGGAGGACACGGAGGACACGGAGAGAAAGCCAATGTCTGGCGGTTTTCCCTCAATCACCTGCTGGGTAGGCGTTCTGTTTTTCCAAGCTTTTGAATTACTCCGTGTACTCTGTGTACTCCGTGGTTCAAATGCTTTTTCTAGGCTAAACGCTCAGTGCGATTCCGCTCCGCCTTCCGAACCGTGCCCTTCGGATTTATGCGAGAAATACAAGGCTATGCCGATCAGCGCGATGGCGCCGCCCAGATACAACAGATCCAGCGGGGTGTCGAGGCTCATCTTCAGCGCCTCCTCGAACAAGGTGACGATCAGGATCATCAGGATGACCTTGGCCAAGCGCGACTTCAAGTCGTCCAAGCTTTCGATCACCAAAATGCGGCTGGAAGCCTTGCTGCCGCGCGCCTCGTCGATGTCGCTCACAAACAGCTCGTACATGCCCAAGGCAAAGATCAGCATGAAGGTGGCGAGCAGATAGCCGTCCACCACCTCAACCACGTGGGTGATGGTTTCGTCGTGCATGGCCTTGCGTGCCTCGACCGCCATGGACGGGTCGGCGTAATGCAGCATGTGGCTGACCAGATACACCACGTCCACCGTCGCCATGTAGAAGATCACCGTGGCGGCGGCCATGCTGGCGATCACTGCGACGACCACGACGAAGCGGCCGTTCCATAGGGTCTTTTCAAACAGCAATTCAAGAAATTTCATGCGGGGTGCTCCGGGTGATGGCGGTGAGGCGCTATTTTCGCCGAAAAACCTCGTGCCTGAAACTTTTTGTGCGGCGCGGTATACAATTTAAAGCATCGATTCCGACGAGAGAGCGACGCGATGGAAATCACTTGTTATCGCGACCAAGAATTGGCGTGCGAACCGCGACAACTGCCTGCCGCCACTTACAACTTGGCGCTGACGCTGCTGGCGCGCAGCGCAACCGGTAACTTATTCGTGCCGATTCGTTCCATGCAATACCTGGCGATCCTGGATCGCGAGGAATGGGTGTTCCTGGATGGCGCGCGCAAGTGCTGGATCGACATTGCGTGGCGGCATTTTCGGCCGCAAGCGCGCGTTTCGCTGGATGATCCGGTGGCGTACGAGGCGGTTTTTTATCAAGCCAGTGCGCGCGGCTTGATGGTGCGTTTGCAAGCGGAGCTACCGCGCGCGCTGCAAAGCTTGGCGGCGAAGGCGCATGTCGAAGGCCCGGCGCGCGTGCTTAAATTTCCCGCGCCAAAACCCGCTTAAGGATTTATTCGTCCTCGCCCAATTCCGGGTTCCAGCCTTTTTTCCGCGCTTGCGCCATGGCCTTGGCGTAGATTTCGGTATGGCGTTGTTGCAGTGCCGGCGGCAGGCGGCTGGGCAAGTTCGCGTATTTGTCCCATTCGGCGCTGACTTTATCCATCAGCGCCTGCATCCGCCCCATATCCCAGCCGGTGCAGTCCTCGGTTTCGGGAATGAGGCCGAACAGCCAGCCATCCAGCACGATGCGCCCCAGTTGGGTGATGCCGTGCGTATCGTGATGGAAGCCAACGTAAGTATTGCTCATAGGACGATGTTACCGGGTTAAGCCTGCATAGAGCAGCGGCGGCCGCAGCCAAAAGCGCCCGCTCATCTTGTTAAACCTGCATAGAGCAGCGGGAGCTTTTCAGGCAGTCGCTGCACGTGGTCCACGACCATGAAGTTTTTCTGGCCGAAGATGCGCGCCACATATTGATCAGCGCGCGGATCCAGGCTCATGCAGTAGGTTACCACACCGTCGCGGCCCACTTCTTCCACCGCCTTCTTGGTGTCGTAGCGCAGGTATTGCGGGTCGCGCACATCGACATCGGCCGGTTCGCCGTCGGTGATGACGATGAGCAGCTTCTTGGCGGAACGCTGCAATTTCAAGTGATGCCCGGCGTGGCGGATCGCCGCGCCCATGCGCGTGGAGAGCTGGCCGGTCATGCCGGCGAGCTTGGCCTTGGGCGTTTCATCCCAGTGCTGGTCGAAGTCCTTGAAGCGGTAATATTCGACATCGTGGCGGCCATCCGAGCAGAAGCCGTGAATGGCGAACGGATCGCCGACCTTGTTGATCGCGTCGGCCAGCAGCACGCAGGCTTGCTGGGTGAGTTCGCGCACCGAGTATTCCTGATCCTGCACTTTTTCATTGGTCGATTCGGATAAATCCAGCAGCACCAGAATCGAGAAGTCGCGCGTCTTGCGCACCGAGCGCATCATGATGCGCGGGTCGGGCTGGGTGCCCAGGCGAATGTCGATGAAGCTGGCGATAGCGGCGTTGATGTCGATCTCGTCGCCGTCCTCCAGCTTGCGGATGCGCTGCACGCCCTGCGGCTGCATGGCGTCTAGCAGAAATTTCATGCGATGGATTTCGCGCTTGTATTGTGCGGTGATGCCGTCGATGACCTGCATATCGCCGGACTTCGCGCGCTTTTCCTGCACCGTGGCCCAGGCCGGGCGTTCCAGTTGAATCTGGTAATCCCACTCGGAATAATGGAACGGCTCGGACAAAGGCTCTTTGCCTTCCAGTTCGTTGAAGCTCTTGCCGTTGCTCTCCTCACCGATATTCTCATACGGAAAGAGCTCGGTGCTCAGCACCCAAATTTCTTGCGCATCGTCGCCCGCGCCTTCGACTTCGATTTCATTCGCCATCTCCATCACATTCACGTTCTTGCGCACTTGCTTGATGGTTTCATAGCCGGCGTTGGCGGCCTTGTCTGAGTTCCATTCCTCGAACTCCCAGAAGTAGCGATTGTCGTCGCGATACGGCGCGCTAAGCAGATCGGTGCGGGCGTTGAACGGGATTTTTTTCAGCGACAGGCCATGCGCGAGTTGTGCGCCGATTTCCCAGGAGATGTGGTTGTCGTTGAGCCTGTCTTGCGCGGCGGCGAACAGGGCGCGGCCTTCCGCGATCCAGGGATCGTTGTCGGCATAAGTCTCGTCCAGCAGCGCGCGCGCCAGCCGGTTGAGATAATCGCCCAGGCTCTTTTGCATGGCCGGGGTGGCGCTGTGCAGCTTGCACCAGAGTTGCTTCAGGCCGGGAAAGCGGCGGATCGTCAGCGCTTCCACGCGCGCATCTTCGATGACGGCAATTACCGCCATTTGCAGCGGGTTCAGCCCTTCCGCGGAAATCGGCTGCTTGGTTTCGACCACGTGCGCGGCGCAGTGCGCGGCGGTGGCGCGGTAGAGTTCCAGGCCGAAAACGGGTTCTTGGCCTTCGATGGTGAAATCGTCCAGGGCGTCCGGCAGATGCAGCAGGTAGTCCTCGATGTAAGGCCGATAGCCTTCGCGCGTCTCGAAATCGCCGGCGGTGGGACGCATGAAAAAGTCGCGAGCCCATAAGGCGCGCAAATACATGTTGATGCGCCGCTGCACGTCCACCAGCAGCGTGCCCTTGCGCTCCTTTTGCAGCATGGCGAGCGATTCTTTCGACGCCAGGCTGAAATAGTGAATCTGCTCTTCGTAGTTGGTGCGGTGCGCGTGCGCGCCCCACAGCGCCCAGCGCCGTAGGCCGCCCAGGGTCAGTTGCTGGAACAGCACTTCCAGCTTGTCCAGCATCGGCCGCACGCCGCGCGGCGCTTGCGCAATCAGGGTGTTGATGAATTGCAGGTAGTTGAGGAACAGCTGCGCATCGGCCAAGCGCTTGGCCGCGGTGGGCGCGGTGGCGAGCAGCAGTTCGATCACCGAACCCGAAGTGCGCGAGGCCAGGGACAGCGATGCGGTGACGAGATCGCCGATCACGTCCTCGCCGACTTCCTTGGCTACCAGCGGCGCATTTTCCAGCCAGGCTTCGACCAGCGAATCGCCGCGGCCTAGGCCGCGGATCGCGGCGGCGCCCTTCAGATAGGTATCCAGCCCGCGCGGCGAGAAGACCTTGGTGGCGTCGTGCCAGTGGGCGTGCAGCACTTCTAGCGTGTGCTCGGACAGGCCTTCCAGCAGTTCGGTGTAATCGTCGAGATTGATTGACATGATTTAGTGAACTGTAAAAGGTGAGCAGTGAGCGGTGAGCAGTTGCGGCAGGCGATTTTCCCGCCGGCTGCTCACCGTTTCTCGCTCACGAATCAAAAGAATGTCGACACCGCTGCATCCAGCGCATCGCGCATGTCGGGGTCGTCGGTGATCGGGCGCACCAGCGCGACGCGCGAAGCGGCCAGCGGGTTCACGCCCTTGGCGATCAACGAGCCTGCGTAGATCAGCATGCGCGTCGACAAGCCTTCGTCCAGGCCGTGGCCCTTGAGGTTGCGGCTGCGCTCGGCGATCGACACCAGCTTGCCGGCGACTTCGGCGTTGACGCCGGATTCGTGCGCCACGATTTCGGTTTCGATGGCGTGGTCGGGATAGGTGAAATCCAGGCCGCCGAAACGCTGCTTGGTGGACTGCTTCAAGTCCTTCATCAGCGATTGATAGCCGGGGTTGTAGGAAATCACAATTTGGAAATCCGGGTGGGCATGCACCAGCTCGCCCTTCTTTTCCAGCGGCAGCACGCGGCGGTTGTCGGTCAGCGGATGGATCACCACGGTGGTGTCCTGGCGCGCTTCGACCACTTCGTCCAGGTAGCAGATCGCGCCATGGCGCGCGGCGATGGCGAGCGGGCCATCTTGCCACTCGGTGCCGGAGGCGGACAGCAGAAAACGCCCGACCAAATCGGAGGCGGTCATGTCTTCGTTGCACGCCACGGTGATGAGCGGCTTGCCCAATTTGAAGGCCATGTATTCGACGAAGCGCGTTTTGCCGCAGCCGGTCGGGCCTTTCAGCATCATGGGCATGCGCACCGAGTAGGCGGCTTCGAACAGCTCGACCTCGTCGGCGACGGCACGGTAATACGGTTCTTTGGTGATGCGGTACTGATCGACGATAGTGCTCATGAGGACTCCTCAAATAAAGGCTTATTTATCCACGAATGCCGTACGGCGGCTTGTGGTGCGGCATTCGCGGGCAAACAAAAAGCCCCCGCGCCCAGCGGGCGACGGGGGCTGGTACGGTCACCCGTCGCGATTTAAACAGTCTTGCCGCGGTAGATCACCATCGACGCGCCTTGCGACTGATTGAAGTTGTTGTAGCCAATCAGACGCACGTGGTTGTCGGGGTTAGCCTTGTGGCAGGCTTCGGCTTCGGCCAACACTTTGTCTACATCGGTTTCGCCGAACATCGGCAGTTTCCACATATACCAGTAGGAGTCCATCAGGTGCTCCGGCTCGGTATGTTCGATAGCTGGGTTCCAGCCTTTTTTCACCAGGTACTCAACCTGCTGCTTGATCTGCTCCTTGGTCATCGCGGGCAGATAGGAGAAGGTCTCGAATTTGCGGCTGGCGGGGTCGCTTACGCGGCTTTTGTAATCCATTACTTCAGACATTTAAATTCCTTTCAAATTGATTAGGGGTCAGGCGTCAGGCGCCGGGCATCAGGGTTTTTCCTGAATCCCGAATCCTGAATCCCGAATCCTGATTACTTGTGCGCGACGTCCAACTTGTCGACGGTGTCGAATTCGAACTTGATTTCTTTCCACGTTTCCATGGCGATCTTCAGTTCGGGCGAATGCTTCGCGGCGTTGCTCAGGATGTCCTTGCCTTCTTTTTCGAGCTGACGGCCTTGGTTGCGCGCTTCTACGCAAGCTTCCAGCGCGACGCGGTTGGCAGCAGCACCTGCCGCATTGCCCCAAGGATGGCCGAGCGTGCCGCCACCGAACTGCAAGCAAGCATCGTCGCCGAAAATCGAGACCAGCGCCGGCATGTGCCACACGTGAATACCGCCGGATGCAACCGGGAACACGCCCGGCATCGAACCCCAGTCTTGGTCGAAGAACAGGCCGCGCGAACGGTCTTCTTTGATGAAGCTGTCGCGCATGGTGTCGATCCAGCCCAGGGTTGCTTCGCGGTCGCCTTCCAGTTTGCCCACAACGGTACCGGAGTGCAGGTGATCACCACCCGACAGACGCAGTACTTTGGTCAACACGCGGAAGTGAATACCGTGGTGCGGGTTGCGGTCGAGCACGGCGTGCATGGCGCGGTGGATGTGCAGCAACATGCCATTGTCGCGACACCAGTTAGCCAGGCCCGTATTCGCGGTCAAGCCGCCGGTCAGGTAGTCGTGCATGATGATCGGCGCGCCGAGTTCTTTAGCGAACTCAGCACGTTTGTACATCTCTTCCGGGGTCGGAGCGGTCACGTTCAGGTAGTGGCCTTTACGCTCGCCGGTTTCACGCTCGGCCTTTTGGCAGGCTTCGACCACGAATTCGAAACGGTTGCGCCAACGCATGAAGGGCTGGCTGTTGACGTTCTCGTCGTCCTTGGTCAGGTCCAGACCGCCGCGCAGGCATTCGTACACCGCGCGACCGTAGTTCTTGGCGGACAAGCCCAACTTCGGCTTGATGGTGCAACCCAACAGGGCGCGGCCATACTTGTTGAAAATGTCACGCTCAACTTGGATACCTTGGGGTGGGCCGCCGCAGGTTTTAACGTAAGCGATGGGGAAGCGCACGTCTTCCAAGCGCAGGGCGCGCAGCGCCTTAAAGCCAAACACGTTGCCGACCAGCGAGGTCAGCACGTTGACCACGGAGCCTTCTTCGAACAGGTCGATTGGGTAAGCCACGAAAGCATAGAAACAGGTATCGTCGCCCGGCACGTCTTCGATGCGATAGGCGCGGCCTTTGTAGTAGTCCAAATCCGTCAGCAGATCGGTCCACACCGTGGTCCAGGTGCCGGTGGACGATTCGGCGGCCACGGCAGCGGCAACCTCTTCACGCGGCACGCCCGCTTGCGGGGTGATCTTGAAGCAAGCCAGCAAATCGGTATCCAGCGGAGTGTATTCCGGGGTCCAGTAAGTTTGCCGGTATTCTTTCACACCAGCGTTATAGGTTTTAACGGCCATAACAACCTCCAGTCATTGAGAAGAAAATTCTGACGCCGCAATTTAGTCAGCGGCGTGAGTCACGAACTATAGGCAAGGTTTTGTATAAGCAACAGTGAATTGTTTTGATAATTACGATAAGATAATGCTGATGATAAGTCAGTAGGGTTTAAATATGCTGCATCTCACTTTTCGCCAGCTCTCCGTATTCGAGGCGGTCGCGCGCCACCTCTCCTATTCCCGCGCAGCGCAGGAGATGCACCTGACGCAGCCGGCGGTTTCGATGCAGATCAAGCAGTTGGAAGATAACGTCGGTATGCCGCTGTTCGAACAGCTCGGTAAAAAGATTTATCTCACCGAAGCCGGGCGGGAACTATCTCACTATAGTCGAGTAATCGCGCAACAGTTGTCCGAAGCCGAGTCGGTGTTGAACGACCTGAAGGGCCTGCAACGCGGCCGTCTAAAAATATCGGTGGCGAGCACGGCCAACTATTTCGCGCCGCAATTGCTCGCCGTCTTCGGCCAGCGTTTTCCCACGGTGACCGTGAGCCTGGATGTGACCAACCGCCAAGCGTTGCTCGCGCAATTGGCGAACAACGAAATGGACATGGCCATCATGGGCCAACCGCCGGAGGGCTTGGATCTGCTGGCCGAATCCTTCATGGAAAATCCGCTGATCGTCATCGCCCCGATCAATCACCCGCTCGCCAACGAAAAGAAAATCCCCCTCGCGCGCTTGCAAAGCGAAACCTTCTTGGTGCGCGAGCAAGGCTCCGGCACGCGCATCGCCATGGAGCGTTTCTTCAATCAGCATGGTATTCAGTTGCAAGCAGGGATGGTCATGAGCAGCAACGAAGCGATCAAACAAGCGGTGCAAGCCGGCCTGGGCCTGGGGATTTTGTCGCTGCACACCATCGGCCTGGAACTCGAAACCAAGCGGCTGAAAGTGTTGGACGTCAAAGGCTTCCCCATCATGCGCCACTGGTATGTGGTGCACCGCAAAGATAAGCGGCTATCGACGGTGGCGCAGGCGTTTAAAGCGTTTTTGTTGACGGAGGCCAAGCAGATTTTGGGGCAATAAGGAATCCAGAAAAACGCCGTCATTCCGGCGAAGGCCGGAATCCAGGGTTTTAAGATTCGCGACGAATCGGACGCCGATATGACGGCAAAGGTGTTTCCGCCGCTTCTGAAAGCATGGTCTTGCGGAAGGACTTTTAACGGACTATATTAAGTCCTTAGCATTTATCCCGGAGCAGCCATGCGCTACACAACGCAAATCAAATCCATCAGCTATCTGAAGGCGAATGCCGCCGAGGTGCTGGATCAGTTAACCGAGAAGCGCGAACCGCTCGTCATCACGCAAAACGGCGAGGCCAAGGCAGTCATGCAAGACGTGGCCTCCTATGACGAGACGCAGGAAACCCTCGCGCTGCTGAAAATCCTGGCGCTGGGCAACCGCGAAATAGAAGAAGGCAAAGTTAAGCCGATCGCCGAAGTGGTGAAGCGGCTGCGCAGCAAAAAAACGCGCGCCTGATGCGGTTCAAGGTACTGCTCACCGCAGGCGCGGAAAGCGATCTAAATGATTTGCACGGCTATATCGCAGCGTATGATTCGCCACAAAATGCCGACGACGTGCTGGATAAGCTGCTGGAAGTCGCCGAGAGCCTGGCCACTTTTCCGGAGCGCGGTTCGTATCCCCCGGAACTGTTGGCGCTTGGCATCCGCGAATATCGCCAGTCATTTTTCAAACCCTATCGGGTCATCTACCGCGTGATTGGCAAGCAAGTGATCATTTATGTGATCACCGATGGTCGGCGGGACATGAAGTCACTGTTGGCGCGCCGACTGCTCGGCGCGTAAGCTCTACGGTTCAATCTTGCACTCAGGGCGGAATCTGGAATATTGCAACGCAAGTTGTAACATGCGAACTTGTTTTATTGTTGACAGTCTCAGTTCTATTTGAAAGCGGCCAGTCTTCGCTCAGAGCGGATCGGCAGCCATCGACCCTGAGCAGGCATACGAGTTTTGGAAAGCAGACGTTCAGCGTTTAGCTTGAGGGGCCGCCCGGCCGCAGAGTGGGCGGGGAACCGCGGTCCTCTCGAAGCGATGGCTCGGTGCGGCTAACTTCATCGATTTCGAGTTCAAACTTGGTTGTTGAGATTCTCGCTTGGAATATCTTCGTTGGAATGTCTCGACTATCGACCCATTCAAGCACGTCGCGCTTGTCGTCCTCTCCGATAAGTGCTCCAAGAATGATCCCAACAAGTGCTTCCGGTGGAGTCTTATAGACCCCGGCGCCACGCTTGTACTGAATGAGACGCCATTCTTGCTCGTACTCCCAATGATCAGACTTAGTGAATATCGCGTGATCAAGCATTTCATCGTGACTTTGCGAAACAGGGTTTACAACTGGCCGCACTGCTTTGTAGCGAACCGGTTGTGAAGACTCGAATGCGTTCCCTATTGCGAAGAACTGAAGGCAAATACCTCGATGTGAATTGGCATAATGTGACCACATTAATATGTCTTTCGGAGTGGCTGACAAACAGAGGACGCCTATCTTTGATGTAACAATTTCATCGTACATCTGATGGAAGGGCCCAAGGTTCCTCGGGTCACGTGGATCAGAGTTTGGATCACTAACCTTGGCTCTGGCTTCGGCGCGGCGCTGCTCCCGGCTCATGTGCGGAGCCTGACGAGATATGACTCCTTCGTAGTACTTGATTAGGTCCGCTTTGGTGGCATCAAACTTGAATACCGGTCGACAGTCAAATGGATCGTTGAACGCATTAGGAGATGAGAAGTAGTGCATCGAGTTCAGTATCGAATCCTTTGCCCACTCTTTAAATTTTCCGTCCAAGCTGCGGTATCGGTATAGATGCTGGGGCGATTCGGCTATGTCGTCCATGAGACGCCTAACAAGGCTGTAGAAAAACCCCTTGAGGGGTCAAATGAGAAAAATTGCGGGGGTCACAAAACCCCTCCCGAACATGAGATCGTCGAATACAGCGCGTTTTGAGAGGTCGACTTTGGCGCATGATGTCGCTCATTTTTCAGAGTTGAGTTTTTCTACAGGCTCAACGTGCAAGCTCAGGAACGCGAAGCCGGCTTGCCCGCGGAGCGTCCCACTGGAGCGGAACGTTAGGCATGGACGTCCTCACCTGAAACAAGATCAGTAATTCCAGAATACTGATGGCGCAAAACGCTCGTTGTCGTGCTTTGGTCGAAGTAAGTGAAATCCGGGTTGAAAGGCGTTTCTAGATGAATGTAAATGGACGCAAGAAGGGACGAGATGGTTGAGTCGCGGTCGAGGAATGGAACTCGGTCCGCGCCGTATCTTACGAAGCGCCCTCTGTTTGTCGAGTATCCAAAACCGGAAGCCTTGTCGATCACGTATCCGCATGGAGTCACGACGCAGTCGTTATAAATGTAAGCGCCGGTTAGCAATGGAATTGAACGAGTTTCTAGCTCGACCTTCGTTAGACGATCTCGGTAGACTCCCACGATGGTCTTGCGGAGAAGTTCTCCGTTGCATACTGCTTTTCCAGCCTCGCTCACGTACACGTCCCAGCCCATCAGATGGAACGAAGGCGAATGCAGTTTTTCTCGTCCCCAGCGCTCGCTGTAGTCGCTGTATTGGTTCCACTTCCGACCGAGGTCAAGAAAACTATCAAGCGTGCTAATAACTGAGTCTCTCTTCAGGTAGCCCTTTACCTCTACAACAGCACGAACAGACTCTGGCCTTACAACTACAAACTCGCCATCACGAAAAATCGGGGGGAAGTTGTGATCGTCGAAAACAATAATATCGAGTTGGTGAGAGACATAATGCTCTTTGAGATTCCAAAGGTCTGTGTTGTCACCCGCATTCTCACGCAAATGGCTTTCTCGCGTGAATGCAATAAACCCCGTTCCGACGCTATAGCGCCTAGGAATAAATTGCTCTATACACGTCCTCAGCAGCGATTCCTTATATCGCCCAACGCTCGGCTCGTGGGATGTTCCAATGATTTGTGCGAGTCGATTAACCTTCGTGGAAAATTCTTCGCCGATCATGCCTGCGTATGCAGTGAGGTCGCCTTCTTTCGAAGCAAGGTAGCGTCTTCTCGAATCTTCGCTTTCGCTTACCACAGTGCCTCCGAATGCCTGACGGTTAATCAATAGACCCGGATATCTATTAATATAGAGACAGCAATCACGGGGTCTTGTCTTGGTGATTCTTAGTGATCGTTCGATCTTCGATCCGGTTATTGCGCTAGGCAAAAGGAGACCGGATACCAATGCATTATGCCCATGTTTTGGATGGTCAGCTATGGCTGCGAACTGCGAACTGTGTCGCTGAATGACCGGTATAGGGAAACTGCTCAGTCGTCCGCTCCTGGCACTGAGTTGCCTGACTCAGTGCCAATCGGATCGTCCCATGACGCTGCGAAGCAGACCTAAGCGCGCAAATCATGGACACATAATTTGTGTGCTTCTAGTCTCAAGCGATATGTCTTTTCTCCGATTCTGAAAGCTGCAACTTCAAGCGTTCCACCGCATCCGTCTGTTCCCACGAAAACTCGCTACGCCCAAAGTGCCCATAAGCCGCGGTCTGCCGATAGATCGGCCGCCGCAAGTTTAGTGCTTCGATGATGCCGCGCGGGGTGAGATCGAATGTTGCGCGCACGGCCGCTTCCAGGCGCTCATCCGCCACAGTGCCGGTGCCATGTGTATCGACCAGCACCGACACCGGTTCGGCCACGCCGATGGCGTAGGCGAGCTGCACCGTGGCGCGGCGCGCCAGTTTGGCGGCGACGATGTTCTTGGCGATGTAGCGCGCCATGTAGGCGGCGGAGCGATCGACCTTGGTCGGGTCTTTGCCGGAGAAGGCGCCGCCGCCGTGCGGGCAGGCGCCGCCGTAGGTGTCGACGATGATCTTGCGGCCGGTGAGGCCGGTGTCGCCGTTGGGGCCGCCGATTTCGAACGGGCCGGCGGGATTCACCCAGATGCGAAATCCGGGCGTACGCAGGTCTTGCGGCACCAGCGGGTCGATGATCTCGCGCGTGATTTCCTGCGTGACCCAGGCCGGGTCCAGGTCGCGCGCGATCTGGGTGGAGATCACGACGTTGTCGATGCCGACCACGCGATTGTCCTCGTACACCACCGTGACCTGGCTCTTGGCGTCGGGGCGCAGCCAGGGCAGGGCGCCGGCATGGCGCAGATCGGCCAGGCGCTTCACCAGGCGATGCGCCAGCCAAATCGGGTAGGGCATCAAGTCCGGCGTTTCGTCGCAGGCATAACCGAACATCAGGCCTTGATCGCCCGCGCCGATGATGCCGCCGGCGAGTTCCACGCCTTTGTGAATCTGAAACGACTGGTGGTTGAAGCGCACGTGCACTTCGCAGCGCTCCGGGTCGATGCCGGTCTCGGCGTCGCGATAGCCGATATCGCGCAGCACTTGGCGCGCGATGCCCTCGGCGCTGTTCTGGATTTTTTCGTAGAGTGCTTTGTCGATGGTTTTGAATTCACCGGCGATGACTACTAAGTTGTCGGCGACCAAGGTTTCGCACGCCACTTTGGCGGTGGCTTCCTCAGCGAGGAAAGCATCCAGAATGGCGTCTGAAATTTGATCGGCAATTTTATCGGGGTGGCCTTCCGAGACCGACTCGGAAGTGAAGAGGTAGCGACGTGGCATTCAATGCTCCGGATTTTTATTAGTGATTCGGGTAGGGCACACCTTACTCGTCTTCATCCTCGTCAAACGCTTCGTCATCATGGGTGTCGATGAGTTCTTGAATATCGTCGACAAACATGCCGCCGCCACTGTTGTAATCCTCAATGGTTTTAGAAGATAGGTGCAGTACTTCAACGGCAACGTGCTCGCAGGCATATTGATTGATTCTTTGAAACAGCGTTTCCATGAACTGCGCAAACGTGATGTCGATATCGACGGTTGCATAGGCATCGTCCAATGCATTCTGCGCAATGGCTTCGAAATATTCTTTAACAGAGTTGATGGCTTGTTCGTCTAAGTCCATAAGGGTTTCCTTTCACTTTCATTCTTCGGTTGCTGGTAATCGTATCGTGTACTGGCCGGATTTCTCGTGGCGTACCACCGTCAGCAAGTGCTTCTTTTGTGCGTCCTCGACTAAATCCTTGAAGGAGCGATAGTCATAGGATGATTCGGTAAAGCCGGGCCTGCGCCGTTGCATGGTGGTCTTGACCAGCGAGCCCCAGATATTTTCATCCGAGCCGCGTTCCGCAATCAAGGCCTCTACGGTCTCCACAATAAAATCCAAGGCCTCTTGGCGTTTTTCCGACTCGCCCTTGATGGCGGTGGTTTTCTTGTCTTTGGCGGGTGCTTTCTTGGCTTTGCGTTTTTGTTGCGCTTCCTGCTCGCGCACCAAGTCATCATAAAAAATAAATTCGTCGCAATTGGCGCTGAGCAAGTCCGAGGTGGAATCCTTCACGCCGATGCCGATCACGTGTTTATTGTTCTCGCGCAGCTTGGAGACCAGCGGCGAGAAGTCCGAGTCGCCGCTGATGATGACGAAAGTATCCACGTGCGATTTGGTGTAGCACAGGTCCAGCGCATCCACCACCATGCGGATATCCGCCGAGTTTTTGCCGGATTGCCGCACATGCGGAATCTCGATCAGCTCGAACGCCGCTTCATGCATGGTGGCCTTGAAATCCTTGTAGCGCTCCCAATCGCAATAGGCTTTTTTCACGACGATGCTGCCCTTGAGCAGCAGGCGTTCCAGCACTTTCTTGATATCGAACTGCGCATATTTGGCGTCGCGCACGCCTAAAGCGATATTTTCAAAATCGCAAAACAGCGCCATGTTGGTGATTTCGATTTGACCGGCCATGATTACCTCTTATGTTTTGTTTTTGAGCCTATCTTTGAGATCGGCAAACGGATTAAAAGTTGCAGAGCTTACGGCATTGCCAGTATCCGTGCGGCCTTCCGCATCCTTTAGCTTCGAGTGCTCATTCTCGTGGCAGTAGGTGCACAGCAGCTCCCAATTACTGCCATCAGCGGGGTTGTCATTGTGATTGTTATTCTTGTGATGCACTTCCAGCAGTTGCAATGTCTTGTGGTCGAAAGTGCGCGCACAGCGCCCGCACACCCAGGGGTAGAGCTTCAGCGCTTGCTCGCGATAACCCTCCGCACGCTTGTCTGCGTTGAGCCGCGCTTCACGTATCACTTGATCTAATTTACTTGGTTCTTTTGCCATGAGGGCCCCGCTCGTCTTGGATGATTTAATCGCTTTTCTCAGTTGCAATTTTATCCGCAATCGCGAGCCGCCACAGCGAGGTGATCTCTGCCGCGCGCGCCGTGTGCAGCGGGTCGGTCTCATCGGCGGCGCGCGGGTGCGTTGGCCGCACATCCATGCGCTCCACGACCTTCAAGCTTGCGGCTTGGATCGCCGCCAGCAGTTCATCCCGTGAGCGCAAGCCTAAGTGCTCGGCGAGATCGGACAGGATGAGCCAGCCTTCACCCTTGGGTGTGAGATGCGCGGCCAGGCCGCTGAGAAATCCGTGCAGCATGCGGCTCTCATGATCATATACCGCGTGCTCGATAGGCGAGCTAGGCCGCGCCGGGATCCACGGCGGGTTGCACACCACCAGCGGTGCTTGCCCTTCGGGAAACAAGTCCGTTTGCACTATCTCCACCCGCTCGGCTAGGCCAAGCCGCGCAATATTTTCTTTGGCGCACGCCAGCGCGCGCGGGTCTTGATCGGTGGCCACCACATGCGCCACGCCGCGATGCGCCAGCAGGGCCGCGATTACGCCGGTGCCGGTACCGATATCAAAGGCCAGCGTCGTGGCCGGCAACGGCGCTTTGGCCACCAGCCCCAAATACTCGCCGCGCACCGGCGAATACACGCCGTAATGGGGGTGGATGCGCGCGCCTAGGAAGGGAATCTCAATGCCTTTCTTGCGCCACTCGTGCGCGCCGACGATGCCCAACAATTCGCGCAGCGAAGTGACGGACGCTTCGCCGCCGGCACCATAGGCTTCCTCACAGGCTTGGCGCAGATCGGGCGCGCGCCGCAGCGGGATGCTGAAATCGCTTTCCAGCGGGATCAGCAGCATGGACAAAGTGCGGGCACGTTGCGACTGCGCTTGACGATGAAAATTGAAAACCTCTTGCGGCGACGGGGCCGGCTTAGGCGCTTTGCGGTCGGCGCGCCGCGCCATCGCTTGCAGCAATTGGCGCGCATTTTGAAAATCGCCGCGCCACAGCAGGGCGGTGCCTTCGCTGGCCAGGCGAAAAGCGGCGTCGGCCTTCATTTGATCATCGGCGATGACGACACGCTTGGGCGGCAAGGCTCCGCGCTCCGAGCGCCACAGGGCGGTGTGAATCTCGTCTGCCTCGGTCCAACTGATTACGGGCTGTGCACTCACGGGGATACCTTAGGTTGGCAGAAAGCAAGATATTGCATGTATCAAATGTGTTAAACCAGGACCTGGCGCGTCTCTTGAAAAAAGCGGTGGATCTGCTGCTCGATGCGCGGATCGAGCAGCACTTCGGGGCGTTTGCCATTGGGGCAGGCAAGTCGTGGCGTGGTTCCGAAGAGGCGGCAGATCAGCGGGCGCTCGGCGTAAACCTGGCAGCCGTTTTTGCCCAAGTGCGGGCAGCTGAGATCGGCCAGCGCCGCCGCATGTTCCGCTTCGCTTTTAACCGGCAGCCGCGCCATCTCTTCGCTGGAAGTGGTCACCGGCCCACAGCAATCATGGCAACCGGGAATGCACGCGAAGCTGGGAATGTGCTCCCTGAAGAAGCGGATTTTTTGGCTGTTATGGGTCATGGGATGTCGTCATTTGCCCGGGTAGCGAGCCGTACGCCGATTGCGGCTAGGCGCCAATGATAGGGCAGTTAGCGGCAGCGCGTCACTTCGTTATTGGCAAGTTGGCGTACGTAAGCGCCCGCTTCGCGGCTGATGCGGAATACATTGAGCGTGCATCCGCCGTCGTATTGCTCGATCTGCACTTCGTAATTCATGCCTTGCTTGGGATGGAACACGAAGCGTTTACTGCATTGCGCATAGGCCCAACTGACCCCGTTGGGCCCGGGTGCCGCGGCGGCTTGCATTTGCGCGGCAAATGCTTGGCCGCTGCGGATGGTGATTTCGCTAGAGCTGGCTTTGGGGATTAAATCGCCCAGCGGCATGCCGACGCTGCGGCCTTGTCCGGTTTCGTTGTGCACGGCTTGCCCGACGATGGCAATCTTTTTGCCGAGGGCGCTGTCGCAGCGCGGCTTATCCAGTTCGTGAATTTCAGTTTTATTGCCGGGCAGGGTGTAGAAACGTAGATTGGCCGTCGGGCCGGTGAGCGGAGGTAAGTAATTCGCGCAGCCTTGCAGGGCGAGGATGAGGCATACGAGAGCGAGTTGTGTTGAGCGCATACAGACTCAGGATCATTCCAACTAAAATAACTTGGGAATAACTATACGTTGGTTCAACCTAATTCAAGATTACCAAATCCAACTAAGTGTGCAAACTGACGATTTGTGATATAGCGAGGAATATGGCAAATGAAGGTTGGTTTGCCAATCCGGGCAGCGTAAGGCTTAGGGGCGATTCGGTTGCCGCTGCGCGACTTTTATTATAATGGCGCGACCAGTAGTGTGCGGCGCGAAAGACGAATTCGGTTCATGCGGCCGGCGCCACCCCCCCGTTAGTTGACGGGCAATGAGGCATGGATGCCTATTTGCGATCAAAAACTCGCGGTAATGTTTACGGCTCCGTAGCCTCCGGTTTGGTCGTTGCGTGCGTTGTCGCCTTCGGCATTGCGGTATCCAGCGGAGAAAGACAGGATGAGGGATTTCGAGATAGGCGTATTCAGAAAGAGGCCATATCGGGCTTCGTCATATTCTTTGTTGCCGCCGAGAATGACTTCCGGTCCGACAGTAATGCTGCCGAAGGCATAGCCGACGCGGCCGCGCGCCCAGTAGGCGTCAAATGCGGTGCTGTATTTTCCGATCAGTGAGCCATACAAAGGTGAGCCCAGCGTTTCGTATTCAGCCTGGATCGCAGCCCCAGTCTTGGAGCCGTTTACTTCGTTGCTGGTATCGTTGGGGCTTAGATTGTGATCCTGGTAATCGACGCCGCCGTAGAGAGAAACACGATTTCCTGGGTTGACCCACTGATAGCCGACCCCGAGTTCGCCACCGAAGGCTCGGCCATCTACGTTACCCCCCACAACTGCGGTAGTGCCGTAGTCATACTCGCCATAGGAAAGCATGCCGCGCAACAGAAGACCACTTTTGGACAGATCGCCATTCATCGCCTTAACGCCACCGATATAGCCAAAGGTGGAATTGTTGGCGGCGCTTACGCCGGTAAACACCGCGGTGTCCGCAGCGTTGGCTTGTCCGATTATCAAGAGGAATAAAGCAACGATGGAAAATTGTGTAAGCTTCATGAGAGACCCTATTCGTGAGCAGACTGGTTGTGACGTTGTTTATATTTTAATTATAGCAAGATAACGATGAAACATTTTGCCGTTTAGGCCAGGGTGTGGCAATGACGCGATGGGGAGTTCGGCTTTAATCCTGAGTTGTTTAGTGCCCTTTGTTCCCGCTAGTGCGAATGCATAGGTTGTTTCCTTGGATAGCGGAGTAAAGCCAATTACTTCAAAAAAATGGGGATGTTCCGTTGAGTTTGATACGAGTAGCGGAACCATATTTAGCGGTGCATCGGTTTGGTGTAACAATCCGGCATCCCAGTGCCGCCTGGGTTCCACGCCCGACAAGCGCAGGCCGAACAGGCGGCCGAGGGCATCCGAGGGTGTTAAAAAGTAAGCATGGTGGTGTTGCAGTTCTCGTTGCCAACCTATCGAATAGAGCGTGGCTGCTAAGCGATCCCGTTCCTTCTCATCGACCCAGACGAAGTTTCCCTCCACGCACTCCGCTCCCCGATGGGTCACTTCAATGGTGCAAGAGAGCGGACCATCCGGCAGGTGCAATGTGAACGGCAGCACATTAGCGGTGGGGATTGAATGCAATGGCAAAGTCAAACGAACCCAATCTTCGGCGACTGACAGGGTTTGCCCGGTGCCGGTAGTCAGTGTGATAGGCAAGGGGAGATCGAAGCGGAAAAAAGCATGAGAATACCATGCGTTACTGACCGCTTTGGCGGTGAACCCTATCGCACGAACCATATTGAACAGGGCCCAGAAGCCTGCAATGGCAACTAGATCGGCAGAGTATCCCGGCGTTAGAGTGTCAAATAGCACTTCTGGTGCAAGGCGACCGCTACGAAAAAAGACACCCAAGGCATGCGCGAGCGGGCCAACGACAAAGTTCTTATGCAGTCGCCAAGCGGCATAAGCTAAGGCCAAGGCGCTTAGGGTGAACAGCGTTAGTTGTGGCGACATCAGGCGCCAACTGACCTGACCCTGAATATTTTTGGCCGAGGACTTCCAGCGTAGTTTCTTGCCCACCAGTGCGGCAGCAGCTGCCAGATGCATGGGCCATCGCGCCATTGCATACAGTTCGTTGACCCAGAAGCGGCTGAAGCCGCAGCCGAATTCCTGTAATAATAAGTGGCTGATGATGGGGTAACACAGCACGACGAGCACGTTAAAAATACTGATTTGGAACGGTGCCCATCCCAGCACCAGCGCACAAAGCGGCACCATAAACAGCAATAGTTGTTGCCAGCCCTCGAGATAAATGAGTCCCAGCGATAGATAAGATAAGCGCTGTTTGGGCGTGAGCCCGCTGCAAGTGAAGATACGTTCGTGCTTGAGCGCAGCCAGGTTTCCGTGTGCCCAGCGGTGCCTGGTTTTATAGAATTCTCCCAGGTCGGCTGCGGCAATGCCATAGGCCACGGGTTCGTTGAGGAAGCGTGTTTGCCAGCCTTGCTTGTGGAACTTGAGCGAAGTATGAAAATCTTCGGTGATGGTGTCGACCGGGATTCCGCCGATGGCATCGAGTGCGCTGCGCCGATAGAGCACGCCGGTGCCGACGCAGGTGGAGGCATTGCAACTATCGCGGCATGACTGCGATAGGTTGTGGAAGTAGGAGCCTTCATGCCATAAGCCGGACTGCTTGCGCGGGTTGAGATATTGAAAGGCATTGATGTTGTAGTAGTCTTGCGGCGCTTGCACCATGGCCACGCGTTCATCGGTTATGAGTCCGAGCAAAAGGTCGAGCGCATGCGGCTGGGCAATGTGATCGGCGTCGAACACGGCAACGAAATCCGCTTTGCTATGTTGCAGCCCGTGATTGAGGTTGCCGGCCTTGGCATTTTTGTTGATCTGTCTCGCCGAGTAGTGCACGCCCAAGGTGCGGGCCATTTCCGCGACTTCTGGTCGATTGGCGTCATCGAGTACCCAGGTCTGGTGCGGGTAGAGGATGTTGCGTGCCGCCATCACTGTGCGTCGAATAACGTGCAGCGGTTCTTTGTAAGTAGGAATCAGCACATCCACATTGAGGCCCGGTGTGGCCTGTTTCGGTTCGCGGTGTGTGTAGCGCCAGGCACCAAAGATAATGGTGAGGCCAAGGATAAAACCTATCCACTCTGCCGCGTAAAATGCGGACGAAACCAAGAGCGAGTAGGGGTTAAGAATGCTGAATCGCCAAGACAGGTATATTAATGAGCCGGCCACATAGGCGATGGCGATCGCTTTTCGTAGGTTTCGCCGGCGATTGAAACGCGTATCAATTTGCCTTGAAACAGAGAAATGGGGTACTGAGTTCATATAGGATGGGCGTCGGCGCTGCTGCTTCGGAAGGCGTATAACGCCGGCGATAAAAAAGCGGCCACGTGGGCCGCTTTTTTACGATTAAGACTGAAAATTAATTAACCTTCGGATCGAGTTCGCCCTTGTCGTAGCGCTTCTGCATTTCTTCCAGGTTGAACACCTTTTTGATCTTGCTGGCTTGACCGGCCGCGCCGAAGGCTTCGTAACGGTTTTTGCAAATATCGCTCATGCCCTTGGTGGCTTCCTTGAGGAATTTGCGCGGGTCGAAGTTGGATTTGTTTTCCGCCAAATGCTTGCGGATGGCGCCGGTGGAAGCCATACGCAGGTCGGTGTCGATGTTGACTTTGCGCACGCCGTTCTTGATGCCTTCGACGATTTCGGAAACCGGCACGCCGTAGGTCTGGCCCATGTCGCCGCCGTAGCTGTTGATGATGGCGAGCCAATCTTCCGGCACGGAAGAGGAGCCGTGCATCACCAAGTGCACGCTGGGGATGCGCGCGTGGATTTCTTTCACGCGGTCGATGCGCAGCACTTTGCCGGTGGGCTTCTGGGTGAATTTGTAAGCGCCGTGGGAGGTGCCGATGGCGATGGCCAAGGCGTCCACTTTGGTCTTGGTCACGAAATCGGCGGCTTCATCCGGGTCGGTCAGCAACTGGCTGTGATCCAGTTTGCCTTCGGCGCCGTGGCCGTCTTCTTCACCTGCCATGCCGGTCTCGAGCGAACCCAAGCAACCCAGCTCGCCTTCCACGGACACGCCGCAGGCATGCGCCAGTTCGGCTACTTTAGCGGTGGTGGCAACGTTGTACTCGTAGGAAGCCGGGGTCTTGGCGTCTTCTTTCAGCGAGCCGTCCATCATCACCGAGCTGAAGCCGGATTGAATAGAGCGGAAGCAAATGCTCGGCGAAGCGCCGTGATCTTGGTGCATACACACCGGAATCTGCGGGTACATTTCAATTGCGGCCAGGATCAGGTGGCGCAAGAAAGGTTCGCCGGCGTAAGAACGCGCACCAGCGGAGCCTTGCAGAATCACCGGGCTGTCGACAGCAGCGGCGGCTTCCATGATTGCTTTCACTTGTTCCATATTGTTAACGTTAAAAGCCGGCAAGCCGTAGCCGTTTTCGGCGGCGTGATCGAGCAACTGACGCAGGGATATTAAAGCCATGACACTCTCCTTAAATAAAAACTCAACAATCGATTCAAGCTACCGGGCAGTGACAGCCCGCCCAAAGCCATATTATTTCTTATGATCCCCTACCCTTACTATCTTCATGGTATTGGTGCCACCGGTTTTGCCGATGGATTCGCCGAAGGTCAGCAGGATCAGATCGCCATCGCGCACCGCGCCACGGCGCCGCAATTCGTCTTCTGCTTCGATCAAAAGCTGCTCCCGGTCCGAGGTCGTGCTCTTGAAGTTGACCGGGTATACGCCGCGGAACAGGGTCAACTTTCTACGGGTTTCGACTTCCGGTGTCAAGGCGTAGATCGGCACATCGGTATTCATGCGCGACATCCACAGCGTGGTGGAACCGGACTGCGTCAGCGCGGCAATCGCCTTGATGTCGATATGCACCGCGGTGAACATGGCCGACATGGCAATCGCTTCGTCGGCCCGCGCGAAATCTTTTTGCACCGTGAATTGGCTCATGAACGCGGTGTCGGATTCCTTCTCGGCCTCGGTGCAAATGCGATCCATGGCGGCGATGGTTTCGATCGGATATTGGCCGGCGGCGGTTTCCGCCGACAGCATCACTGCATCGGTGCCGTCGAGCACGCCATTCGCCACGTCGGAGACTTCGGCGCGGGTCGGGATCGGGCTGCTGATCATGGATTCCATCATCTGCGTGGCGATGATGGCGAGTTTGTTTTTTTGGCGCGCGATGCGAATCATCTTTTTTTGCAGGCCCGGCACGGCGGCATCGCCGACTTCCACGCCCAAGTCGCCGCGCGCCACCATGATGGCGTCGGAGGCATCGATAATTTCATCCAGCGCAGCGATGGCCTCGGCGCGCTCGATTTTGGCGATGAGCAAGCCCTTGCCGCCGGCAGCGCGCAATAAGGTGCGGGCGGTTTCCATGTCGGCGCCGCAACGCGGGAAGGACACCGCGATATAGTCTGCCTTGAAGGCGGCGGCGGTCTTGATGTCTTCGATATCTTTTTCGGTGAGCGCCGGCGCGGATAAGCCGCCGCCCTGGCGGTTGATGCCCTTGTTGTCGGACAGCGTGCCGCCTTGCAGCACTTTGCACACGATCTCCGCGCCTTTGACTTCTTCCACCCACATGGTGATGCGGCCGTCGTCCAGCAGCAGGGTCGCGCCGCGCGCCACGTCGTTGGGCAGCTCTTTGTAATCGAGGCCGACGCGTTCTTGATTGCCGAGTTTGCAATTGGCGTCGAGGATGAAGCGGTCGTCGCGCTCCAGTTGAATTTTTTTGTTTTCGAATTTGCCGATGCGGATTTTCGGGCCTTGCAGATCGGCCAGTACGCCCACGGTTTTGCCGCGCGCGCGGCCTAAAGAGCGCACCATTTCTGCGCGGCGGATATGATCCTCTGCGGTACCGTGCGAGAAATTCAGTCGCACTACATCGAGGCCGGCGGCAATCATTTGATCCAGGATATTCGGGTCATCCGAAGCTGGGCCGAGGGTTGCGACAATCTTTGTTCTACGTGGCATATTTTCCGGTGAGAAGTGAGCAGTGAGCCGTAAACGGTAGATGATGAACGGCGGCGCGATGAGCCTTTTTGCTCACCGCTTCCCGTTTATCCCTTCGCACGTTCTTCCAAAATGGCAACCGCCGGCAATTTCTTGCCTTCGAGGAATTCCAGGAAGGCGCCGCCGGCGGTCGAGATATAAGAGACTTTGTCGTAAATGTCGTATTTCTGGATGGCGGCAATGGTGTCGCCGCCGCCCGCCAGGGTGAAGGCCTTGGTGTTGGCAATCGCCATGGCGATGGCTTTGGTGCCGGCGCCGAATTGATCGAACTCAAACACGCCGACCGGGCCATTCCACACCACGGTGCCGGCCTGCATGATGATGTCGACCAGCTCTTGCGCGCTCTTCGGGCCGATGTCGAAAATCATGTCGTCGTCGGCGACCGCGCCGGCGTCTTTCAATACCGCGGGTTCGTTGGCGTCGAATTTCTTGCCGCACACCACATCCACCGCGATGGGGATGGAGGCATTGCGCTTGGACATTTTCTCCATCAGCATTTTTGCGGTGGGCACTAAATCATCTTCGCACAAGGATTTGCCGACGTTCTTGCCGGTGGCCTTGAGGAAGGTGTTGGCGATGCCGCCGCCCACGACCATTTGGTCGACTTTTTCCGACAGCGCTTCGAGTACGGTGAGCTTGGTCGAAACTTTGGAACCGCCGACGATGGCGACCATCGGGCGCGCCGGGCTCAGCAGGGCCTTGGTCAGCGCGTCGAGCTCTTCCGTCAACAGAATGCCGGCGCAGGCCACCGGCGCATATTTGGCGATGCCGTGGGTGGAAGCTTGGGCGCGGTGCGCGGTGCCGAATGCATCCATCACGAACACGTCGCACAGCTTGGCGTATTTTTGCGCGGTCTCATCGACGTTTTTCTTTTCGCCCTTGTTGATGCGGCAGTTTTCCAGCACCACCAGTTCGCCGGCGGCGACATCGAAGCCGCCTTCGACCCAATCCTTGACCAGGCGCACCGGCTTGCCCAAGCGCGCGGCGATGTTGTCAGCCACCGGCTTGAGCGAGTTTTCTTCCGACCACACCCCTTCTTCCGGGCGGCCCAGGTGCGAAGTCACCATGACTTTGGCGCCTTGTTTCAGGCAATGGTTGATGGTGGCCATGGAGGCGGTGATGCGCGCATCGCTGGTGACTTTGCCGTCTTTGACGGGCACGTTGAGATCGGCGCGAATGAACACGCGCTTGCCTTTGAGGTCGAGATCGACGAGTTTGATAACGGACATGCTTCTCTCCTGATTTAGATAAGGTGTAAGAGATAGATTGGGGTCTATGTCTTACGCCTCATGGCATTAAGGGGTCGGGCGTCAGGCGACAGGCGTCAGGGGTAGTGCGGGCTGAGCCCGCGTTTTTCCTGACGCCTGAAGCCTGGCGCCCGTCGCCTGACTTACTTCGCTACGTGCTGCACCAAGCGCAGCATGTTGCAGGTATAGCCATACTCGTTGTCGTACCAGGACACGACCTTGACGAAGGTGCCGTCCAGCGCGATACCGGCATCGACGTCGAAGGTGGAAGGTGCGCTGTTGCCAACGAAGTCGGTGGAAACCACTTTTTCTTCGGTGTAACCCAGCACGCCCTTCATTTCGCCTTCAGAGGCAGCCTTCATGGCTTTGCAGATGTCGGCGTAAGACGCTTCTTTGTTCAGTTCCACGGTCAGATCGACCACCGACACGTCGGAGGTCGGCACGCGGAAGGCCATACCGGTCAACTTGCCTTTCAATGCCGGCAACACCACGCCCACGGCCTTGGCAGCGCCAGTGGAAGAGGGAATGATGTTTTCCAGAATGCCGCGGCCGCCGCGCCAGTCTTTGGCAGACGGGCCGTCAACGGTTTTTTGCGTTGCGGTGGCAGCGTGCACGGTGGTCATCAGGCCGCGCTTGATGCCGAAGTTGTCGTGCAATACTTTGGCGACCGGCGCCAAGCAGTTGGTGGTGCAGGAAGCGGCGGAGACGATGGCTTGGCCGGCGTAGGTGGTGTGGTTCACGCCGTACACGAACATCGGGGTGTCGTCTTTGCTTGGTGCGGATTGCACCACTTTCTTCGCGCCCGCTTTGATGTGCGCTTCGCAAGATTCTTTGGTCAGGAAGAAGCCGGTGCAATCGATGACGATATCGGCGCCCACTTCGTTCCACTTCAGATTGGCGGGATCGCGCTCGGCCGTCAGGCGGATTTTCTTGCCGTTAACAATCATGTTGCCATTGTCGACGGAGATATCGCCATTGAAGCGGCCATGCACGGAATCGTACTTCAGCATGTAGGCCAAGTAGTCTGGGTCGAGCAGGTCGTTGATCGCCACGATCTCGATGTCCTTGAAGTCCTTCGCGACAGCGCGGAAGACCATGCGGCCGATGCGGCCGAAACCATTGATACCAACTTTAATTGCCATTGTTAATTCTCCAAAGGTAAAAAACGAAAACTTTCACCGCAGAGACGCAGAGAAAAGCCATTCCAGTTATTCCTCTGCGCCTCTGCGCCTCTGCGGTTCGATTTGTAGTTACAGCACACCCTTAACCGTGTTCACGACGTTCTCGACGGTGAAGCCGAAGTGCTTGAACAGTTCCGGCGCCGGTGCCGATTCGCCGAAGGTGTCCATGCCGACCACGCTGCCTTCCAGGCCGACGTATTTACGCCAGAAGTCGCTGACGCCGGCTTCGATCGCCACGCGCTTCATGCCTTTCGGCAATACGCTGGCTTTGTAGGCTTCGTCTTGGCGGTCGAATACATTTGTGCAGGGCATGGACACCACGCGTGCCGCGATACCTTGTGCTTGCAGCGCTTTTTGCGCTTCCATGGCCAGGCCGATTTCGGAGCCGGTGGCGATCAGTGCAACTTTCGCATCGGCGGCGTCGGACAGCACGTAGCCGCCTTTGCGGATGTCGGCGATCTGTTGTGCGCTGCGCTTCTGGAACGGCAGGTTTTGCCGGCTCAGGATATGGCTGCTGGGGCCGTTCTTGCGCTCCACGCTGAACGCCCAGCCCACCAGAGTTTCGGTGGTGTCGCAAGGACGCCACACGTCCATGTTCGGCATCATGCGCAGGGTTGCGGTCTGCTCCACCGGTTGGTGGGTCGGGCCGTCTTCACCTAAACCAATGGAGTCGTGGGTGAACACCCAGATCACGCGAATCTTCATCAGCGCCGCCATGCGCAGTGCATTGCGCGCATATTCCGAGAACATCAGGAAGGTGCCGCCGAATGGGATCAGGCCGCCGTGCAAGGCCATGCCGTTCATGATGGCCGACATGCCGAACTCGCGCACGCCGTAGCTGATGTAGTTGCCGACGCTGGTGGCTTTGACGTGGTGGCAACCGGTCCAGTTGGTGAGATTGGAGCCGGTCAAGTCGGCGGAGCCGCCGAGAAATTCCGGCAATGCCGGCGCCAAGGCGTTGATGGCGATTTGCGAGGCCTTGCGCGTGGCGACGGTCTCGCCTTTTTCGTTGATGGCGGCGACGGCTTGGCTGATGTGGTCGTTCCAGTTAGCCGGCAGGTCGCCCTTGGTGCGGCGCTCGAACTCGGCGGCTTCGGCCGGGTATGCGGCCTTATACTCGGCGAATTTATTGCTCCACAAGGTTTCCAGGCCTTGGCCCTTGGTGCGGCAATCCCAACCTTCGTAAATGTCTTTTGGAATTTCGAACGGCGCGTGGGTCCAGCCCAAGTTCTCGCGCGTCGCTTTAACTTCGGCGTCGCCCAGTGCGGCGCCGTGCACGTCGTGCGTGCCTTCTTTATTCGGGGAGCCTTTGCCGATGACGGTTTTGCAAATAATCAAAGAAGGTTTGTCGGTGACGGCCTTGGCTTCTTGCAAGGCTTTATCGACAGCTTCCGAGCTATGGCCGTCGACATTGCGGATGACGTGCCATTTATAGGCTTCGAAGCGCTTGCCGGTATCGTCGGTGAACCAAGCTTCGACGTGGCCGTCGATGGAGATGCCGTTATCGTCGTAGAAAGCGATCAGCTTGCCCAAGCCCCAGGTGCCGGCCAGCGCGCAAGCTTCGTGCGAAATGCCTTCCATCATGCAACCGTCGCCCAGGAACACATAGGTGTGGTGATTGACGATTTCGTGGCCGGGCTTGTTGAATTGCGCGGCCAGCAGTTTTTCCGCCATCGCCATGCCGACGGCGTTGGTGATGCCTTGGCCGAGCGGGCCGGTGGTGGTTTCAACGCCAGGCGCATAGCCATACTCGGGGTGGCCCGGGGTTCTGGAGTGCATTTGACGGAAGCGTTTCAGTTCGTCGATGGGCAAATCGTAGCCGGTCAGGTGCAGCAACGCATACAGCAGCATCGAGCCATGGCCGTTGGAAAAGACGAAACGGTCGCGGTCAGGCCAATGCGGGTTGGCCGGGTTGTGGCGCAGGTTGTGATTCCATAAAACTTCAGCGATTTCGGCCATGCCCATAGGCGCGCCGGGGTGGCCGGAATTGGCTTTCTGTACCGCATCTACCGCTAGCATACGGATCGCATTGCATAATTCAGCACGAGTTGCCATTACATGACTCCTTTTAGTATCTATTGCGAAATCTTGCCCGCCGACGGAAAAGCGCCACCGGGTCGAATGCTGTGTTGCTTGAGGAACTTCGGGGTTTTACAGCCGGTTCCAGCTTGTTCGCCCCCTTTTGTTTTTATTAAGGGTTTTTATTGGGTAATTCAGGCTTGGTCGGCAGATTTGGCCAAGCGGGAGCGAGTTTTAGCGAAAGCTAAAATTATCCCCTAGATCGTGAATTCTTGGCAACAGAAGAATTGATAAGATGTTTCAATAGCTTGTAAAACAAAATGGATGGGTGGAGGGTTACTGCTTGGCGCGTATCCAATCGCGCCATTGGCGAAAAATGGCTTGATCCGAAGCGCAAATGACCGAGCGCTGCCACGGATCGGCGGCCCAAAAGTCGTCGTTGTCCAGGGTACAGAGGGCTCCGCCGGCCTCTTCTAAAATGAGCGCGCCGGCGGCGTAATCCCATAATTTTTGGCCGCCATGGATATAAATATCGAGCCGGCCGGCCGCGACATAGCACCAGTCCAAGGCGCTGGAGCCGAAGTTGCGCTGCGAAACATAAGGCGGGTCAGCCGCCAAGGCGGCGGCCAGCTTGGGCTTCAGACGTTTCAAATCGACGCCGGCCATGGCGTGCTTTAGCCCTTCGGGCACGCGTGATTTGATCGGTAGCGATTCACCATTCAGAAACGCGCCCTTGCCGCGCTCGGCCCAGAATAATTCATTGGCTTCAGGCGCATACACCACGCCCATGGTGGGGCGACCGCCTTGGTAAAAGCCCACGGATACGGCGAAATAGGGTAAACCGTTGGCGAAGTTGGAGGTGCCGTCCACCGGGTCCAGCACCCACAACCCGGCCTCGTTATGTTGCGCCCACAAGCTATGCTGTTCCTGCTGGGTCATTTCCTCGCCCAGCACCGGACATTGGTTCAGTGCGTGCAAGCCTGCGCTGAGCGCATGCTGCGCCGCGGTGTCGGCTTCGGTCAGCACGCTGCCATCGACTTTGCGTTCGTGCGCGACTTTTAAGTAGCGCGGCACGATCTCGCGTTCGGCGACGGTTTTGACGATTTCGAGTAGATCTTTCAGCATGCTTGTTCGGCTTCAGGTTCGGCTTCAGGCATCTGGCCGCTAGCGCCTATTCTTTCCATTTAATTGAACACCCCATGCTGGCAATCTGCTCCCGTGGCCCTTGCCCGGTCCGTGCGACTTGCAGCATGGCTTCGAATAGGTCGCGGCGCGCGTCTTCCGGCGCGGTGTCTTTGCGCGAGGCATCGAGCCGGCCGCGGTATTGCAATGCGAGGTCTTTGTTGAAGCCGAAAAAATCCGGGGTGCAAACAGCGCCATACGCTTTGGCAACTTGTTGGCTTTCATCGTGCAGGTAGGGGAAGGGCAAGCCCCATTCCCGGACGATGTTTTTCATGTGCTCGAAATCGTCTTCCGGATACTGCGTGGCGTCGTTGGCATTGATGGCGACGCTGTGAATGCCATGCTGCAACAGTTCTTTGGCATCGCGCACGATGCGGCTGCGCACGGCTTTGACGTAGGGGCAATGGTTGCAGATGAACATCACCAGCAAGCCTTGCGGGCCGACCAAATCTTGCAGGCGATGGCGTTTGCCATCGGTGCCAGATAGATCGAAATCGGGCGCTTTCCATCCAAAATCGCAGAGTGGGGTTTGTAGGCTGACCATGGGTATATTCTCGGAATTGCTTGCTGATGCAGTATTTTCGCCTGCGCAGCAGCAGGATTACAAATGTATTGGACAGGCAAATTATCCATGACCGTTGTCCAGGAGCGTTGTAAAGTGCCATAGGAACCCGGCACAATGCCTGGATGTTTCAGCCTTGCCTTAAAAATTAGTTCAAAGAGACTAACATGAAAAACCTATGCAACAGTATGTTGTGCTTGATTCTAGTTCTTTTTTTGCTCCCCAGTATCACTCAAGCGGAACCAGCGCCATTGCGGATCGGCATCTTGCCCACGCTCAGTCCGCGCTTATTGTTGAAGAATTATGAATACGTGCGCCGTTACCTGGCGCGGGAATTGCGGCAACCCATGATCTTGGGGACGGCCACCGATTTTAAAGCTTTTCAGAATCAGACCATGGCCGACCAATACGATGTGATCGTGACCGCCGCGCACCTGGGACGTTTGGCGCAACGTGAAAAGGGCTGGCTGCCGCTTGCAACCTACCAACAAGCGAATCGCGCCCTGCTGCTGGTGTCGAATAATCTCCCCATCCATTCGGTACAGGACTTGCGCGGGAAAACCATCACCAGCTTGGACCCTATTGCCTTGGTGGTGATCCAGGGGCGGCAGTGGCTATCCGACAAGGGCTTGCGACAAATCGACTATCACTATGTTAACGCGCCAGGTTTTACCAGCGCGGCACACGCGGTGGTGCAGCAAGAAGCGGCAATGGCCATCATTTCCCCGGCGGGCTACAAGCAGCTGTCGGAAGCGCTGAGAAATGAAACGCATATTTTTCAGACATTGCCCGAGGTTCCGGCCTTGCTATGGTTGGTGAATCCAAAGAGCCCGATCGACCCCGTGCGCTTGAAGGCATTGCTGTTGAAATTCAATGCGACGGTGCCGGAAGGCCGGCAATTCTTTGAATTGACCGGCTATGAGGGCTTGCACGAAGTATCTGGCGAGGAGATGCAGGCCTTGGATTCCTATGCGGATGAAGTCAAGGTTTTGTTGGGTCGCAAGTGATGCGTGAACTGTCGCTGTTGTTTGGGGGATTGCGTTAATGCGTATCCCACGCTTTTATTTTCCCGATTTGCTCGCGCTCGGCGCACGCGTGAATTTACCCAAAGAAGCGGCGCACCATGCGGCGCGGGTGTTACGCATGGCGGAAGGCGGCGTGCTGAGCTTGTTCAACGGCGACGGCCATCTGTATCGCGCAAAAATATTAAGGCTCGACAAGCAAGATGTGGTGGTGACCATCGAACAGTGCGTGGCGGTGTCTAGCGAATCGCCGCTGCACATCACCTTGGTACAAGGCATTGCCAGCGGCGAGCGCATGGATTTCACCCTGCAAAAAAGCGTGGAGTTGGGCATTTCCGCGATACAACCGATTCAGGCCGAGCGCAGCGTGGTCAAGCTCACGGCGGAGCGCAAGGAAAAGCGCACGCGGCATTGGCAGAATATTGTGATTGCAGCCTGCGAACAATGCGGGCGCAACGTGGTGCCGGAAGTGCAGCCGGTGCTGGGCCTGACGGATTGGTTGGCAACGCTGGGTACCGGCGCTGCGCAACAAGCGCCGGGGAGTTTGCGCATGTTGCTCGCGCCGGATGCGCAATCGCGGCTGCGCGACTTGCCGCAGCCCACTGGACCGGTGTTGTTCGCCGTCGGGCCGGAGGGCGGTTTTAGCGACAATGAAGTGCGCGCGCTACGGCAATATGGCTTTACGCCGGTGCGTCTCGGGCCGCGCGTACTGCGCACCGAGACGGCGGCGCTGGCGGCATTGGCCGCGCTGCAAAGCTGCTGGGGCGACTTTTAGAATGACGGCGGGTTTTAGGCGCGAGGTTTTATATTCTAAGTTTTGAATTTTAATGGCAAAATGGTTCTCTCCTAATAGCTCGGGCCGGGCGCATGGCAATTCAAAACACAAAACTTAAAACACAAGCTTTCGTGACATGGTTTCGCGCTGCCGCCCCTTATATTCACGCCTTCGGTGGCCGCACCTTTGTCATCGCCTTCGGCGGCGAGGTGGTGAGCGAGGGCGAGTTTGTCAAATTGGCGCACGACGTCAATCTGCTGAATGCGCTCGATGTGCGGATTATCCTGGTGCATGGCGCGCGGCCGCAAATCGAGGCCGAGCTCAAAGAACGCGGCGCGACGATTCAGTATGTGGACGGCCTGCGCGTCACCGATGCCGACGCCCTGGCGTGCGTCAAAGAGGCCGCCGGCTCGGTGCGGGTGGAAATCGAGGCGCTGCTGTCCATGGGCTTACCCAATTCGCCGATGGCGGGCGCCGACATCCGCGTGGCCAGCGGCAATTTCGTCACCGCCAAGCCGCTCGGCGTGCGCAGCGGCGTAGATCTGCAACACACCGGCGCGGTGCGTAAGATCGACGCGGTAGCGATCCAGCGGCGGCTCGACCAAAACGAAATCGTGTTGCTGTCGCCGATCGGCTATTCGCCCACCGGCGAAGTATTCAATCTCACCGTGGAAGACGTGGCGACGCATGCCGCGATTGCACTCAAAGCCGAAAAGCTGATTTTCCTCATGGATGCGCCGGGCGTGACTGACGTCAAGGGCAAGCTGATCAAGGACATTACGACCCAGCAAGCCGCCAAGCTGCTCAAATCGTCGCGCGCCTTGCCGAGCGATGCGGCATTTTTTCTGCCCTGTGCGGTGCGTGCCTGCCAGAGCGGCGTGACGCGCGCGCACCTGATTTCACGCCACGTCGATGGCGCGATCCTGCAAGAATTGTTCACCATGAGCGGCATCGGCACCATGATCTCGCCGGAGCCGGTGGAAGCCATGCGCCAGGCGACGATCGAGGACGTGGGCGGCATCTTGTCCTTGATCGAACCGCTGGAAGAGCAAGGCGTGCTGGTGCGGCGCTCGCGCGAATTGCTGGAAATGGAAATCGAATGCTTCCATATTTTGGAGCATGACGGCATCGCCATCGGCTGTGCGGCGCTGTATCCCTTCGCCCAGGAAAAAGCCGGCGAGCTCGCCTGCGTTGCGGTGCATCCGGATTACCGCGATGCGGGCCGGGGCGCGATGTTGCTGGCCTATGCGGAAGAGGTCGCGCGCAAGAAAAAACTCAAGCGCATGTTCGTGCTGACGACCCAGACCGCGCATTGGTTCGTGGAGCACGGTTTCGCCGAGGCCGGTGTGGAAGCCTTGCCGAAACAAAAGCAGGCGCTTTACAACTATCAACGCAAATCCAAGGTGTTCGTAAAAAAACTATGAACAGCTGCCTGCTACGAGACGGTTGGGTGCGCCGGCGGATGTGTGCCTGGATGCGTGCAGGGATGCTGGCTTTGCTGTTGTTTGCGCCAGGCGCCTGGGCGGAAGAGCCGCATGATCAAATTGAATTAGCTTTCACGCCGTTCCTGCCGGTGCGCACCATGCTGCAAAATTATCAACCCATGCGCGCCTATCTCGAAAAGCGCCTGCATGTGCCGGTGACGCTGATTACCGCGCCGGACTACCAGACCTATAACGCACGCATGCGCGAACACGCCTATTCGTTCATCGTTACCGTGGCGAACTCGGCTTATTTGGCCTATGCCGACTATGGTTATGTGCCCATGCTGCGGCCGTCCATTGCGACGCGTCCGGTGTTATTGCTGGCCAAGAACAGTCGCTTGAAAAACATGAAGGCATTGCGCGGCGCTACCATCGCGATGCCCGATCCGCTGGCGGTGGTCGCAATGCAAGGCGTGCAAATGCTGCGCGAAGCCGGGCTTAATCCGGAGCGCGATGTGACCATCAAATATATGCAGAACCATTCCGCGGCAGTCAATTTAGTCATCAGCGGCGAAGCCGGCGCCGCCATCGTGTCCGATCGTGCGTTGCTGCAAATGCCCAATGCCACGCGCAAAGCGGTGCGCGTGCTACAGACATGGGATGCCGGCGCAGTGCCGGGGGTGGTGTATCTGGCCAGCCCGCATGTGCCGCAAGCGCGCGTGGCACAAGTGAATCAAGCCATTCTCGAGTTTGTGCACGATACGCGGGAGGGACGCGCATTGATGAAGGATCTTGGCTATGGCGGCTTAGCGCCCGTCACGCCCGAAGAGTTAAAGGCGCTCGCACCCTACGGTGCGCAGCTCAAGGCGGCCATGGGGGCTGTGCCATGAGACTTAAGCTGATAGGGCTGCTGGGTGTGTTGTTTTGGCCCATGGGCTTTTCCCATGCGGCAGGGTTGATCCAGGGCAAGGCGCTGGAAATCGGGGTAGTGCCTTATATCAGCGCCCGCAAGGTGGTGAGCACGTATGAGCCGCTGCGCAAGTATTTAGAACAAGCCTTGGCGCGCCCCATCGAAATTTACACGGCGCCCGGCTTCAAGGCGTTCCAAGCCAATAGCGCGCGCGGGGATTTCGATCTCGTGATTACGCCGGCGCATTTCGCGCGCATATTGGAAAAGGACAAAGCTTATATCCCATTGGCGCGTTTTAGCGCCGGTGCGCGCGGCCTGATCATGGTGCCGCGCAACAGTCGCCTACAACAGCTCGCGGATTTGCGCGGGCGCCAGGTGGCGGTGCCGGACCGGCTGTCCTTGGCGTCTATTCTTTGCATCGAATATCTGAAACAGAATGGCTTGCAACCGGGCGTGGATTTCCAGATGGTTGAAGTGGCTTCGTTCAATTCGGCGCTGCAGGCGCTGCAGCGCGGCGATGCCGCCGCGGCTATTGCCGCGCCCGGCGCCTTGGCGCAAATGCCGGAGGCCTTGCGCAACACAGCGCGCACCCTGGTGGACACTGGGGAATATACCAATCTGGTGTTTCTCGCCCATCCGCGCGTAGGGGAACGGGAGGCCGAGCGGCTCAAAAATAAAATTTTGTACTTTGGCAAAGATACCCCGGAAGGACGGCGATTTCTGACAGATACCGGGTTTGGCAGTTTGCTTCCAGTGGCTGCGGGCGACCTGACCCGCCTGGATCCCTATGTGCCAGAAACGAAGCGCTTATTGGAAAAAATGCCTTGAGGTGCTGCAAGCGCGTCGGCAATGGTTATATTGCGCAGGCCATGCTAGCATCCCCGGCGGTAGAGTAGCGGTAATGATTATGAATAGAAAATCGGTTAAAACGATTTCACCAGCGGGCCTGCCTTTTGTTCAAATTTAAAGATTTTCATTCCTTGCGCGCGAAACTCATTTTCGCCAGCGTGGTGGTTGAAGTTGTCATGCTCACCTTGCTGGTGGGCAATAGCGTGCGCCTGATCGACAACGGCTTGCTCAATCAGGCCAAGCTAAAAAACGACGATCTGAAACCGTTGTTCAATGCGGCCTTGGTCGGCCCCATGGCGCAGCGCGACTATGCGACGCTGGGCGAAATCCTGCATGAAATCCAAACCGAGCAAGGCGTGACTTATCTGGTGCTGCTGGATACCCAGGATAAGATCGTGGCGTCTGCCGGCTGGGACCTGAGCCGCCCCTTGCCGCCCGTGCATCGGGACCTGAATCAGGTAAATCTGGCAACCGGCAAGACCTTCAACACCAGCACGCCGATTGCCTTCGTGCGCCAAAAATACGGTGAGTTGCGTTATGGCATTTCGCTGGAAAGCCTGTTGAAGGCCAAGCAAAATTTAGCGCGCCAAAGTATTTTGATTGCAGCGGCGGAAGTGCTCCTGACCCTGCTGTTGCTGACTGGATTAGGCATTTGGCTGACGCGTAATTTGGGTTTGCTGACACAAGCCAGCCAACGTATCGCGCAAGGCAATTTCGACATTCAACTCGCGGTCAAGAGTAAAGACGAAGTGGGGATCTTGACCCAGGCGATGAACCAGATGTCGCAAGCGGTACGTCAGCAGGTGGAGGATTTGGCGCTCAGCGAAGCTAAATTCCACGCGATTGCCGATTACGCCTATGACTGGGAAAACTGGGTCGATCCGCAGGGCAAATTATTGTGGGTCAATCCCTCGGTGGAGCGCTTGACCGGTTACAGCGTCGCGGAATGCATGGCGATGGAAAATTTTCCGATCCCGATGGTTTATCCCGAGGATCGGGAGCGCATCGCCAAGACTTTCGCCAATGCGCTGCGCGGCGGCACGAGCGAAGGCTTTGAACACCGCATCGTGCGCAAAGATGGCGGGCTTTTCTGGGCTTCCGTTTCCTATCAGCCGATTTATGCGGCCGATGGACGTTTTGTCGGTCATCGCAGCAGTGTGCGCGATATCACCGATCTGAAACAGTCCGAGTTCGTGCTGCAAGAGGCGATCGATGAGTTGCGCCAGTCTGAAGACATCCAGCGGCGCTTGCTGGAACAGTCGCAACAAGAGCAAGCGCGCATGAGTTCGCTGTTGTCGGCGATGAGCATCGGCATCTTGTTCGAGAATGCCGAAAATCGCGTGCTCTACGTCAACCCGGCATTCCGGCGCATTTGGCTGATTCGCGAGCAGATCGAGCTGACCGGGCGGCTTACTTCCGAAGTGCTTTCCTACTCGGCGAATGTGCTGGCGCGGCCGGATCATTTTTCCAAACATATTTTGCTGGTGTTGGAAACCAACGAAGTTTCTGACACCTTTGAGATCGTGATGGCGGACGGCCGCGTGGTGACGCAGCTGTCTTATCCGGTGCGCGATCATGAAGGGCGCTTCATCGGCCGTTTGTGGATTTACGAGGATGTGACGCGCGAACGGCAAACCGCGGAACAGCTGCTGTATCTGGCCGAGCGCGATTCCTTGACCGGCCTCTACAATCGCCACCGTTTCCAGGAAGAGCTGGCGCGCATGCTGGTGGATGCCGAGCGCCGCGAAGCGCAGGGCGCCTTGCTGTTTTTTGATTTAGATGAATTTAAGTATGTGAACGACACCTTCGGCCACCGCGCCGGCGACGCCATGTTGATTCGCGTCGCGGGCGAGGTCAGCACCTTGATCCGGCGCAATGAAATCCTCAGCCGCCTGGGCGGCGATGAATTCGCGCTGTTGGTGCCGGAGGCCGGCGAGCGCGAGGCGGCCATGCTGGCCGAACGCGTGGTGCGCGCGATTTCGCAGATTCCGTTCCGCTTCGAGGGGCAGAATATCCGCCTCACCACGAGCCTGGGCATCGCGCTGTACCCCGGTCACGCAGACAATGCGGAAGAGCTGATCGCGCATGCCGATGCGGCGATGTATCAAGCCAAGGAGGCCGGTAAAAATGCCTGGCGCAGTTACCGCTCCGACCTGGACGCTTCGCGCGAAATGCTGACGCGCCTGTCCTGGAGCGAGCGCATTAGCAATGCCTTGGAGCACGATTTGCTGCGCTTGCACTTCCAGGGGGTATACAGCGCTATCGACGGCACGCTTTCGCACTTGGAAGTGTTGGTGCGCATGCTCGACGAGAAAGAACCGGAACGCATCATCATGCCGGGCCATTTCATTCCGCACGCCGAAAAAACCGGCAAGGTGCTCGACATCGATCGCTGGGTGATCGCCAACAGCGTGCGCATCCTGGCCAAGTCGCGCGACATACCGGCCCTGGCCGTCAATATTTCCGGCCGCTCCTTCGACGAGCCTATGCTGCCGCAATTTATCGCGGAAGAGTTGCGGGCGCAAAACGTGGAGCCGTATCGCTTGCTGGTGGAATTGACCGAAACCTCCGCGGTATCGGATCTGCACGATGCGCAACGCTTCATCGAGGCCTTGCGCCAGACCGGTTGCCGCATTTGCCTGGACGACTTCGGCACCGGCTTCTCGTCGTTTGCCTACCTCAAGCACCTCAAGGCGGATATTCTCAAGATCGACGGCCTGTTCATCCGCGATCTGCCCAACGACCACGACAACCAAGTGTTCGTGAAATCCATCGTCGACGTGGCGCGCGGCATGCGCAAAATCACCGTGGCGGAATTCGTCGAGGATGCCGAGACGCTGGAAATGCTCAAGCATTTCGGCGTCGACCTGGTGCAGGGCTACCACCTGGATATGCCGCGTGCGGGGCATCCCGCACTGAAGGGTGCCGATATCTAAGCGCGCTATTTGCGTTATCATGAGCGCTTTTCCCGAACACTGAAGGACAGAAACATGGCACGCATCGTTCATTGCATTAAGCTCGGCCGCGAAGCCGAAGGCTTGGATTTCCCTCCCTATCCCGGCGAATTAGGAAAACGCATTTTTGAAAACGTCTCCAAAGAAGCTTGGAAAAGCTGGATCGGCTTGCAAACCATGTTGGTGAATGAAAATCGCCTCAATTTGGCCGACATCAAAGCGCGCAAGTATTTGGCGGAGCAGATGGAGGGTTATTTCTTCGGTGGAGGCTCCGATGCCCCGGCAGGCTTTGTGCCGGTGGGCAAGGGCAAATAGCTGTCACAAAATGGCAACAAAACTCGCCGGCAATAGAAAAAGGCCGCTACATTAGCGGCCTTTTGCACCTGTAAAGCAGGGAAACTAAAACGGCTATTTAACCGCCAAGATACTAAGATCGCCAAGTAAAACCTGGCTTTGCCAAAAGCTGTATATCACCCCATGGGTGAACTGCGAACTTTAAGAAGGGCCGCGCTTTTCTTGGCGCTCTTGGTGTCTTGGCGGTTCAAATTGTTTTTATTGTGAGGGTCAGGCATGCCTTGCCCTTGCGGAAACCTCCGATCATGCCGAATCTTGATGCACCGGAATTTTATCTCAATCGTGAATTGGCGCAGCTTGCGTTCAATGCGCGGGTGCTGGCGCAAGCCGAAGATACGCGCGTGCCGGTGCTGGAGCGGCTCAAATTTCTGTGCATTGTTTCCAGCAATCTGGACGAGTTCTTCGAGATCCGCGTCGCGGGCCTGAAAGAGCAAATCAAATACGGCAGTAGCGTCACCGGGCCGGATGGCTTGTCCGCGCGGCAGGCGTTTCGGGCCGTCGCGCTCCAATCGCATGCCATGGTGGAACGGCAATATCGCTTGCTGAATGAAGAGATTCTGCCGGAGCTGGCGCGGCAAGACATTCGCTTCCTGCGCCGCACCCATTGGAGCGCGGCGCAAAGCGAGTGGGTCAAGGATTACTTTTTCCGCGAGCTGATGCCGGTGCTCACGCCCATCGGTCTCGACCCGGCGCATCCTTTCCCGCGCGTGCTCAACAAGAGCCTCAACTTCGCCGTCGAGCTGGAAGGCAAGGATGCCTTCGGGCGCAACTCCGGCACCGCCATCGTGCAAGCGCCGCGCGTCCTGCCGCGTGTGATACGCCTGCCGACGGAAGTGGCGGGCTGCGAGTATGGCTTTGTGTTCCTGTCGTCGGTGCTGCATGCGCACGTCGGGGAATTATTCAGCGGTATGCACATCAAGGGTTGCTACCAATTTCGCGTCACGCGCAATTCGGATTTGTTCGTGGATGAGGAAGAGGTGACCAACCTGCGCGAAGCGCTGCAAGGCGAATTGTCGCATCGCCACTACGGCAACGCGGTGCGGCTCGAAGTAGCCGACAACTGCTCGCCGGAAATGGCGGCGTTTTTGCTCAGTCAATTCGATTTGGAGCCCGCCGATCTGTATCAAGTGCAAGGCTTGGTGAACTTGGTGCGGCTGATGCAAGTGCCGCCATGGGTGGATCGGCCCGATCTCAAATTTGTGAATTTCATTCCCGGCGTGCCGGCGCCCTTGGCCGAGACCGAAGATTATTTCGCCGTGATTCGCACCCAAGATATTTTGCTGCACCATCCGTTTCAATCGTTCCAGCCGGTGATCGAATTCATCCAGCAAGCCGCGCGCGACCCGCAAGTGCTGTCGATCAAGCAAACGGTGTACCGCACCGGCGCCGACTCCGAGCTCATGGCGGCTTTGATCAACGCCGCGCAGCGCGGCAAGGAAGTGACCGTGGTGGTGGAATTGTTGGCGCGCTTCGACGAAGAGGCCAACATCAACTGGGCCGAACGTTTAGAGCAAGCCGGCGCGCATGTGGTGTATGGCGTGGTCGGCTACAAGACCCACGCCAAGATGATGCTGGTGGTGCGGCGCGAGGAATCGGGCTTGCGGCGCTATGTGCATCTGGGCACCGGCAACTATCATTCGCGCACCACCAAGCTCTACACCGATTTCGGTTTGTTCACTTGTCACGAAGGCATCGGCGCGGACGTCAACGATGTCTTCCTGCAGCTTACCGGTTTGGGCAAGGCCGGCGATCTGTCCTACCTATGGCAAGCGCCATTCTCCCTGCATGCGCAATTGCTGGCGGCGATTCGGCGCGAGACCGCACATGCGCAGCAAGGGCGCGCGGCGCGCATCGTCGCCAAAATGAATGCCTTGGTCGAACCGCAAGTGATCCAGGCCTTGTACGAAGCATCGCAGGCCGGGGTAAAAATCGACCTCATCGTGCGCGGCGTGTGCGCATTGAAACCCGGCATTGCCGGCGTATCCGACAATATTCGCGTGCGCTCGATTATTGGCCGCTTCCTCGAACACACGCGCATCTTCTGGTTTCGCAACGATGGCGCGGATGATGTGTATCTGTCCAGCGCCGATTGGATGAACCGCAACCTGTTTCGCCGCATCGAAGCGGCCTTCCCCGTGCTGGACCGAAAACTGAAACGGCGCGTCATCAAGGAAGGGCTCGAACCCTACCTCAAGGACAACACCCAAACCTGGGAAATGAGCGAGAGCGGGGCGTATCAACGCCGCTTGCCGCGGCGCGCCAAGCCGTACACCGCGCAACTCGCGCTGTTGGCCGAGCTGGGCCGCATCGCCTCGGATAGTGACTGAGGTTGAGCTCAAGCTGCGCGTGCAAGCAGCGGATCTGCCGCAGATTCGCGCCGCGCTCACGCGCTTGGCCGGCGCTGTGCGCGCGCGGCAAGCCAAACTCACCAGCCTGTATTTCGATACCCCGCATTTGACCTTGCTGCAAGGCGGCGCCGCATTGCGCGTGCGCCGGGTCGGCCGACATTGGGTGCAGACCCTGAAGGGCGGCGGCGCGGTGCAAGGCGGCATGCATGTGCGCGAAGAACAGGAGTGGCCGGTGCCGCGCCCCTTGCCGGATCTGAGCAAGCTCATGCCGGCGGCCTTGGGCTTGCCCTGGCCGGACATCGCGCCGCAACTTGTGCCGGTCTTCAGCAGCGTATTTCAACGCAGCGTTTGGCGCATCAATTATCAAGGGAGCGAGATCGAAGCCGCCCTGGATCGCGGCGCGGTGCTCGCCGGCGAACGGCAAGAAGATATTTTGGAGCTGGAGCTGGAGTTGAAAACCGGGCAGCCGGCTGCGCTATACGCGCTTGCCTTGGAACTGGCTGCATGGGTGCCGCTTGCGCCGGACCCCGTGAGCAAAGCCGAGCGCGGTTATCGACTGTTTCAAGGTGTGCCGCTACTGCCGGTCAAGGCCGCCGCGCTTGTGCTGCAGAAAGATCTGACGGTCGAGCAGGCGTTCGTCGCCATTGTCTGGAATTGTCTCGATCAACTGCAACGCAACCAGCGCGGTGTCGTCGAGCGCAGCGATCCCGAATTCATCCACCAGGCACGAGTGGCCTTGCGCCGCCTACGTTCGGCCTTGTCCTCGTTCGCAATTGCGGTGCCGCGCGCCAGTTGGGAAACCTGGGCGGAGGAATTGCGTTGGCTCGCGAATGCATTGGGCGCGGCGCGCGATTGGGATGTGCTGGCGGACGAATTGCTCGCGCCGCTGATCGCGCAGTTGCAGGACCGCCAGCCCCTGGAATATTTGCCGCGGCGGGTGCAAGCGCAACGTCGCCAGGCACGCCGCAAGGCGCGCGCTGCCGCTGCTTCGGTGCGTTACGGATTGCTGACATTGAACATCGCGCGCTGGCTCGATGCGCAAGCCTGGCGCACAGGATTGCACGCAAAGCAGTCGGCACTGATGCAGCGCGCCATTCCGCCGTTGGCGGAAAAGTTGCTGACCCGGCGCCACCAGCAATTGCAGCATCGCGCCCGGCGCCTTGCCCGCCTGTCCGACACGCAGCGTCATCAACTGCGCGTGACGGCAAAAAAGTTGCGCTATGCGGCGGAGTTCTTTGTTACGCTTTATCCGCGCAAGGCGTCACAGACTTATTTGTCCGCCTTGGCAAGCTTGCAAGATGTGTTGGGGGCGCTCAACGATAACGCCACCGCACTGCAACGCGCGACGCAACTGTGCGACGCCACGCGTGATGCGCGTTGCCGCGCGGAAGCGGGTATTCTCACCGGCTGGGCGGTCTCGAACATCGATCGGCAACTGCAGCAGTTGGGAAAGGTTTGGAAGGCTTACCGGCGCCAGCGGCCTTTCTGGGGCTGACTTCTGCACGGAACACAAAAAGCATAAACGCAGAGGACGCGGAGGACGCGGAGTAATTCAAATTTTTAGCTTAATGTAGTGGTCGGTCATGCCCTGCCTGTACTAGTGCAATACCTTGGTTTGGCCTTTCCTCTGCGCCCTCCGCGTCCTCTGCGGTTAATGGCCTTTTTAATACGAAGGGACTCATGAAATGTTCGAATCCGCTGAACTCGGTCACACCCTGGCCAAATCCAATTTCGAGCGCCAGCTGCCGCGCCTGCGCAAAGCCTTGCTCGATGCCCAGTTCGATCTGTTGCAAACGGCGCCGGCCTCGGTGGTGATCCTGGTGCACGGCATGGACGGCGCGGGCAAGGGCGACACCATCAACATACTCAATGCCTGGATGGACGCGCGCCACATCCACACGCTCGGCATCGGCCAAGCTTCCGACGAAGAGCGTTTGCGTGCTTTCATGTGGCGCTTCTGGCGCCTCTTGCCGCCCAAAGGCAAGATGGGCTTGTTCTCGGGTTCTTGGTATTCCGAGCCGCTATCGCGGGGCATGCTGCGCAAAAGCGGCAGCGCACGTTTGGACCGCATGCTCGACCATGTGCTGCGCTTCGAGCGCATGCTGGCGCAAGAGGGCGTGCTGGTGCTCAAGTTCTGGCTGCATTTATCCAAGGATCAGCAACGCACGCGCTTCAAAACCTTGGAGCGGCGCAAGAAAACGCGTTGGCGCGTGACCAAGCAAGATTGGCGGCATAACGCGCGCTATCACAAATTCCATGCGATCGCCGAGCGCGTGTTGCGCGCCACCGATGCGCCGCACGCGCCCTGGGTGGTGGTGGATGGCAGCGATGAACGCTATCGCGATTTCACCGTCGCCAAGACGGTGCTCCAGGCGATAACGGCGCGCCTGAAACAAAAGCTGGCGCCGGCCGATCCGCCGGCAACCCTGATCGCGCCCGCACGCGACACGGCCCTGCTGAACAACCTGCATTTGGCGCAGCACTTGCCGCGCGCCAGCTACGAAAAAGAACTCGAGCGCTATCAGGGCAAGCTCAATCGCCTGAGCCGCGAGGCGGCGTTCCGCGCGCTTTCGGTGGCGGCGGTATTTGAAGGCGTGGACGCCGCCGGCAAAGGCGGCGCGATTCGCCGCATCACGGCCGCGCTGGATGCGCGCATCTATCGCGTGGTGCCGACCGCCGCCCCCACCGACGAAGAGCGCGCGCACCCTTACCTGTGGCGCTTCTGGCGCCATGCGCCGGCGCTGGGCCAGGTCGTGATTTTCGATCGCTCCTGGTATGGGCGGGTGTTGGTGGAGCGCGTCGAGCATTTCGCCAGCGATGCGGAATGGATGCGCGCCTACGGCGAGATCAATGACTTTGAAGAAGAGTGGGCGGATGGCGGCGCGGTCGTGGCGAAGTATTGGCTGCAGATCAGCCACACCGAACAGTTGGCGCGCTTTTCCGCGCGCGAGAAAACCGGCTACAAAAAATACAAGATCACGCCGGATGATTGGCGCAATCGCGCCAAGTGGGACGACTACCAGCGCGCCGCCTGCGACATGATCGACCACACCAGCACCGAGCTGGCGCCCTGGGTGCTGGTGGAGGCCGAGAATAAATACTACGCGCGCATCAAGGTGCTGAAGGATTTGTGCCGGCGCATCGAGGCCAAGTTGTGAGGGCCCTGCAAAAGAATAGTTGGACTGTGGTGGACGCAGAGGAAGGGCATGGACTAGAACTTTGCGCTGCGTCGCTGTTGCCCATATCGTGTGTCGAGACTGTCCGGCAGAGTCCGGACCAACAGAGACGTTGATATGCCGATCATGCGTCGAACACCAATCTGGATAGCGCTTGTGTTGGTGCATGCGCTACTTCTGTTACTTGTTGTGGGTACGCATATTTTTCATGGCACGCCCCTGGAAGCATTTGGCATGACTTTGCTAGCCATACCCTATCTTCTAAAGCAGATAGGACTGCCCGTTTTGCAGAATAACGGCATGGGCGATGGTGGGTGGGCAGCGCCAAATATGTTTGGTTGGGTTGTTTCGGTTGTTGTATGGCTCGCGTTTTATTGGGTCGTGGCATCTGCGGCGGCGCGCCTTGCAAGCGCGTGGAGGCGGACGCGGTGAGGCGGCGCACTGTTTCCTGTTGGCTCGGTAGCGCGAACGAGCTCCTTGCCGAGCATCGCCCGCTCGGCGCAGCCAAGTAATCGCACGCCAGGCTTGCCATAGCCTTATCCGGATACAAGCTTTCGGGTAGACTTGGGGCTTATTCGCGGCAAGGGTTTCCATGGAAAAAATCGATACCGTTTGCGTCATCGGCGGCGCGGGATTTGTCGGCCGCCACATCGTGCGTTTGCTGCAAGCGTCCGGTTATACGGTGCGCGTGCCGACGCGGCGCTACGAGAGCGCCAAGGATCTGATCGTCTTGCCCGACGTGGAAGTGGTCGAAGCGAATATTCATGACCCGCAGGACCTGGCGGCCTTGCTGTCCGGCATGGATGCGGTGATCAATCTCACCGGCATCCTGCATGAGGGCAGTGCCGGGCGCGGGACTTTTCAGCAAGTGCATGTTGCGTTGCCGGGCAAGATTGCGCAGGCTTGCGCCGCACTGGGCATTCGACGCGTGCTGCACATGAGTGCGCTGAATGCCGATGCGCAGTCGCAGAGCGCTTATCTGCGCTCGAAGGCGCAAGGCGAAGCGCAGTTGCGCAAGGATTCATTGGCCCTGACGGTGTTTCGTCCCTCGGTGATTTTTGGCCCCGAAGATAATTTCCTGAACCAATTCGCCGCGCTGTTGCGGCGCTTGCCGGTGCTGGCATTGGCGTGCGGCGCTTCCAAATTGCAGCCGGTGTATGTGGAAGATGTGGCGCGGGCTTTCGTATCGAGCCTGGAAAACCCGGCGACTGTTGGCCAAAGCTACGCCCTGTGCGGGCCCACGGTGTATACCTTGCAACAACTGGTGCAATACGTGAGCGCCTTGCAGCAGCACCGGCGCTGGATATTCACGCTGGGCAAGCGCGCCTCGTATTACCAGGCGTGGCTGTTGGAAAAGTTGCCCGGCAAGCTCATGACGCGCGACGACTACCATGCCTTGCTGGGCAACAGCGTGTGCGAAGGCGCATTCCCGGCCGTGTTCGGTTTTCAGCCCACCGCGCTGGAAGGCGTAGCGGCGCAATACCTGGGGTCGCAGGCCCTGATTTCGCCCTATGACGCCTGGCGCGGCCAGGCGCGGCGTTGATGAGCATGCAGTGCTACATGGTGGGCGGCGCGGTGCGCGACGAGCTGCTGGGCTTGCCGCTCAAGGACCGCGATTACGTGGTGGTCGGCGCGACGCCGGAGCAGATGGTGAGCCAAGGCTACCTGCCGGTGGGCAAGGATTTTCCGGTTTTCCTGCATCCGCAGACGCATGCGGAATACGCCTTGGCGCGCACCGAGCGCAAGACCGCGCGCGGCTACAAGGGCTTTCAAGTCTACGCCGCACCGGAGGTCACGCTGGAGCAAGACTTGGCGCGGCGCGACCTCACCATTAACGCCATCGCCAAGGATACGGACGGCCAATACATCGATCCCTATCACGGCCGGCGCGATCTCGCAGCCAAAATCTTGCGCCATGTCAGTCCGGCTTTCAGCGAAGACCCGGTGCGGATACTCAGAGTGGCGCGATTCGCTGCGCGCTTCGCCGAATTCAGCATCGCGCCGGAGACGCTCGCCTTGATGCGCGCGATGGTGACGAGCGGCGAAGTCGATGCCCTGGTGCCGGAGCGCGTGTGGCAAGAACTATCGCGCGGGCTGATGGAAGATCGACCCTCGCGCATGCTGAACGCGCTGCGCGACTGCGGCGCGCTGGCCAAGATTTTGCCGGAAGTGGATCGCCTGTTCGGCGTGCCGCAACATCCCAAGAGCCATCCTGAGATCGACACCGGCATTCATTTATCCCTGGTGCTGGATGTCGCGGCGGAGAAAAAGTTTGCATTGCCGGTGCGCTTCGCCGCGCTGTGCCACGACTTGGGCAAGGGCATAACGCCACCCGAGGATTTGCCGAATCACAACGGGCATGAAGCCAAGGGCGCGGAACTGGTGACGGCGCTGTGCAAGCGCCTGCGCGTGCCCAACGACTGCAAGGAACTGGCGCACATCACCGCGCGCTGGCACGGCGAGGCGCACAATGCCAAGACCATGCAAGCCCCGGCCTTGGTGGAATTATTGCAACACCTCGACGCCTTTCGCCAACCGCAGCGCTTCGAGCACTTCCTGCAAGCCTGCACCGCCGATTACTACGGCCGCCCCGGCTATGCGGAGCGCGAATTCCTGGGCGGTGCGCGGCTGCAGGCGGCCTACCGCATCGCTGCGGCAGTCGATACCGGCGCCATCGCCCAGCAGCACCAAGGCGGCGAGGCGATCAAGGCAGCGGTGTATGCGGCGCGCTGCGCGGCGGTCAAGCAGGCGTTGTGATCGCGAAAGCGCATTGGGAGCATTTCGAACACGGCGCCGATATCGGCGTGCGCGGCATCGCGCCGACTGTCGCCGAGGCATTTGCCCAAGCGGCTTACGCCATGAGCGCGGTGATTTGCGACCCAAGCAAAATCGCTGCGCGTGACTGCGTTACGGTGGCTTGCAGCGCACCCGATTACGAGTTTCTGCTGGTGGATTGGCTGAACGCCATCGTCTACGAAATGGCCACGCGCCACATGCTGTTTACCCGCTTCGAAGTGACCCTGTCCGGCGACCAGTTGAGCGGCGCGCTGTGGGGCGAGGCGCTGGACATCGCCAAGCACCAACCCGCTGTGGAAGTCAAAGGCGCGACCTATACTGAACTCAAAGTTGCGCAGGACGAGCAGGGGCAGTGGGTGGCGCAGTGCGTGGTGGATGTTTGATGCAATAAGCGTTTCCCCCCGCGGAAGCCTAGAGGCACAGAGAAAGTCTAAAATCATTTCGACGCTAAGTTCGCGAGAAAAGCGAACTTCTTTGTGCCCTTTGTATCTTTTCGATTCTTGGTTCCCGGGTTTTCACTGTGCCTCTGTGTCTCTGTGATGAATATAGAGGTGTGTCATGGATCTTTCCCGTTTCCATAAGATTTCCGATTACGAGTGGCGCGTTGAGGCGCGCGGCAAGATGCGCGTGCCGGCCATCATCTATGCCAGTGAAACGCTCATGCAGGAGATGGATGAAAAAGTCTTTGAGCAAGTGACCAATGTCGCGGCGCTGCCAGGCATCGTCAAGGCTTCTTATGCCATGCCGGATGCGCATTGGGGTTATGGTTTTCCGATTGGCGGCGTCGCGGCGTTCGATGCCGATGCCGGCGGCGTGGTGTCAGCGGGCGGGGTGGGTTTCGATATCTCGTGCGGGGTGCGCACCTTGCACACCGGGCTCACGCTCGCCGACGTCGAGCCGCTGAAAAAACAACTGGTCGATACCTTGTATGCGCGCATCCCGGCCGGCGTCGGCAGCACCGGCAGCCTGCGCCTGAACATGGACGAGATGAATGCCATGCTCAGCGGCGGCGCGCAGTGGGCGGTGGCGCGCGGCTATGGCTGGGAGGCCGATCTGGAGCGCATCGAAGAGCGCGGCTGTATGGCCGGCGCCGATCCGGCGCAAGTTTCCGAGTTTGCGAAAAGACGCCAGCGCGATGAGGTGGGCACGCTCGGTTCCGGCAATCATTACCTCGAAGTGCAGTTGGTGCGCGAGATCTACGAGCCGATCATCGCCCATGCCTTCGGCTTGCATGAAGGCGATGTGGTGGTGTCGATTCATTGCGGTTCGCGCGGGCTGGGGCATCAGATCGGCACCGAGTTTTTGAAAAGCATGGCGCTGACAGCGCGCGAACACGGTATCGAGCTGCCGGATCGCGAGCTCGCTTGCGCGCCCATCAAATCCGATATCGGCCAGCGTTATCTGGGCGCCATGCGCGCCGCCATCAACTGTGCCTTGGCCAATCGCCAAGTGATTACGCACTTGACGCGCGCGGCTTTCGCCGCCGTGCTGCCGCAAGCGCGGCTCGATCTGCTGTACGACGTGTCGCACAATACCTGCAAAGTGGAACAGCACATGGTCGATGGCAAGCAGCGCAAATTGTTTGTGCATCGCAAAGGGGCGACGCGCGCCTATGGCCCCAATCATCCCGAACTGCCGGCGGCTTACCGGCATGCCGGGCAACCGGTGTTGATCGGCGGTTCCATGGGCACCGCCTCGTACATTCTGGCGGGGCGCGAGGAAAGCGAGGAGCATGCGTGGGCCTCGGCCTGCCACGGCGCCGGGCGCGCCATGAGCCGCACTCAAGCGACCAAGCGCTGGCGCGGCCGCGAATTGATTGACGATTTGGCGCATCGCGGTATCCTGGTGCGCAGTCCATCCATGCGCGGCGTGGCGGAGGAAGCGCCCGGCGCGTACAAGGATGTATCGGCCGTGGTGGATGCCGCCGACCATGCGGGCTTGACGCACAAGGTGGCGAAGCTGACGCCCTTGGTGTGCGTGAAGGGCTGATCCTAGAAAAATAGTTTAAACCGCCAAGACGCCAAGAAAGTGCAAGGGTTTGTGCCGGCTGATAAAGCTCGCACAATGGGCGAGTGCTTAAAACTAAAAATACCTTTATCTTCCTTGGCGCTCTTGGCGGTTCAACGAAATTTTTTAAGTGGAGTTTTATGCAAGACATTCTCGATGCGCTCGGTAGTGCCTTCAAAAGTTTGTTTCACCCCAAGATGCTGGTGCTCACCTTATGGCCGATGCTGTTGGCGCTGCTATTTTGGGGCGGTTTGTTTTGGTGGTTTTGGGATAGCTGGGTGGGCGACCTGACGCAATTGTCGCAGGGCTATGGGGTGGAAGATCAGCTGGCGCATTGGGGCTTCGCTTGGGTGGCGCATTGGTTCGTGAGCTTGCTGCTGATCTCGCTGATGCTACCGGCGATTTACGTGACGTCCTTGCTGTTCACGGCGGTCTTCGCCATGCCGATGATGCTGAATTTCGTCGCGGCGCGCGATTATCCCGAACTGGAAAAGAAATACGGCGGCACCTTCATCGGCAGCATCTGGAGCGCCGTGGTCGCGGTGTCGGTGTTTCTGATTTTATGGGTGGTGACCTTGCCGCTGTGGTTGATTCCGTTCGGCGCATTCGTGGTGCCGACGCTGCTATCGGCGTATCTGAATCAACGTTTATTTGCATACGATTCCCTGACCGACCATGCGAGCGCGGAAGAGTACGCGGAGATTAAAGTGCGCGCGCAAGGGCGGATGTTCGGCATGGGCGGATTGCTAGGATTCGTGCACTACATTCCGGTGTTGAATTTCTTTACGCCGATTTATATCGGCCTGGCGTTTATTCATTTGAGTTTGGCGGAATTGCGGAAGTTGCGCGTGGGCGCATAAGTATTAACCCAAAAACAGACATCGAACCGCCAAGACGCCAAGACGCCAAGAAAACTTAAAATGGCATTATTTTTCTTGGCGCCTTGGCGGTTTGAACTGCATTGTCCAGGATTAACCCGCTTCCTTTGCTTCATGCTTGTCGTCGATGCCCAATTCCTGGATCTTGCGCGTCAGGGTGTTGCGGCCAAGCCCCAGCAGATTGGCGGCTTCGATGCGGCGGCCGCCGGTATGCGCCAGCGCTTTGACGATGCAGGTTTTTTCGAAGTCGGCGACCAGGATATCCATGATGGCGCTGTCGCCGTGATTCAAGCGGGTATCAATTTCCTTGCCCAAGGCGCTGAGCCAATCTTCGCCGGCATGGGCGGTGGGTTCGCCTTTCAGTTCGGGCGGCAAATCGGCGACATCCACATTTTGTCCGGGCGCCATGACGGTGAGCCAGTGGCACACGTTTTCCAATTGGCGCACGTTGCCGGTCCAATCCAGCGACTGCAAATATTTCAGCGCGTTGTCGGACAGTTTTTTGCCTTCCACGCCCAACTCTTGCGCGCTCTTGGCGAGGAAATGCTTGGCCAATAGCGGAATGTCTTCGCGCCGCTCGCGCAAGGAGGGCAGGCGCAGGCGGATCACATTCAAGCGATGGAACAGGTCTTCGCGGAACAGGCCTTGCTTGACGCGGTCCTCCAGATTCTGGTGCGTGGCGGCGATGACGCGCACGTTGGCCTTGATCGGCTGATGCCCGCCGACGCGATAGAACTGGCCGTCGGACAGCACGCGCAGCAGGCGCGTTTGCAAATCCGGCGGCATGTCGCCGATCTCGTCCAGGAACAGCGTGCCGCCGTCGGCCTGCTCGAAGCGGCCGCGGCGCATGGCTTGCGCGCCGGTGAAGGCGCCGCGTTCGTGGCCGAACAATTCCGACTCCAATAAATCCTTGGGGATGGCGGCGGTGTTGATGGCGATGAAGGGTTTGTCGCGGCGCGGGCTGTGGCGGTGCAGCGCGTGCGCGACCAATTCCTTGCCGGTGCCGGATTCGCCGTTGATGAGCACCGTGGCATGCGACTGCGCCAAGCGTCCGATGGCGCGAAACACTTCCTGCATCGACGGCGCTTGGCCGAGGATTTCTTGCGCGCCTTCGATCATCTCGTTCGCGTCTTGACTGCGCCGGCTTTCGTCCAAGGCGCGACGAATCAATTCCACCGCATGATCCACGTCGAAAGGCTTGGCGAGATATTCGAAAGCGCCGCCCTGAAATGCGGCCACGGCGGAATCGAGATCGGAATAGGCGGTCATGATGATGACCGGGATCGTCGGGTGCTGCTGTTTGATTTTTTGCAGCAGATCGAGGCCGGAGTCGCCGGGCATGCGGATATCGCTGACGACGACTTGCGGCGTGGCATGTTCCAGTTCGGCCAACGCCTCTTTCGCGGAGCCGAAAGATTTGTATTCCAAATTTTCGCGCGCCAGCGCTTTTTCGAACACCCAGCGGATGGAGCGGTCGTCGTCGATGATCCAGATGGCTTGTGAATTTGTCATGTTGGCTTCTTAAAGTGGGTCAAAATGATTGTAGGGCAGCAGCACCGTGAAAACGGTATGTCCGGGTTGGCTTTCGCAATCGATGCTGCCGCCATGATGCGCGACATAGGTTTGCGCGATGGAAAGTCCGAGCCCCGTGCCTTCCGCTTTGCTGGTGACCAGCGGGTAAAAAATTTGCTCGCGTATTTCGTCCGGGATGCCGGGGCCGTTGTCGATGATCTTGAGTTCCAGCGCCATGCGATGGTTTTTTTTGACCAGCGTGACATGGCGCGCGATGCGGGTGCGCAAAATAATTTCGCCCTGGCCATGCATCGCTTGCACCGCATTGCGCACGATGTTGAGCACGATCTGGATTAGCTGCTCGTGATCCGCCATCAACTCCGGCAAGCTGGTGTCGTAGTCGCGCCGCAACGCCAAACCTTCCGGGTGTTCCGCCAGGATGAGGCTGCGCACGCGCTCCAAGACTTCGTGCACATTGACGGGCGCGAGCTTGGTCATGCGGTTGGGCGCGAGCAGCCGGTCCATCAACGACTGCAAGCGATCCGCTTCCTTGATGATGACCTGGGTGTATTCGCGCAAGCTGGGTTTGGGGAGTTCATGTTCCAACAGTTGCGCCGCGCCGCGAATGCCGCCTAAGGGGTTTTTGATTTCATGCGCGAGGTTGCGCAGCAACTCGCGGTTGTATTGTTGCTGCAATTGCATGCGCTCTTCGCGTGCGATCTTGAGGTGCTTGTCGATTTGGTGAAACTCGAGCAGCAACTGCTGGCTGGTATCGAACACCGGGCTGACGGTGAGGCTGACATGGTAGGTATGGGCGATGGTGGCCAGCGTCATTTCATGCTCGGTATAACTGGCGCCGCTGGCAAAGGCGGCCTCGGTGGCGGCGATGAGGCCGCCGGTTTCCGGAAATAACTGGTTGATCGGCGTGCCGGCCACAGACTTGCTGCTGAATTCGAACAGGTTCTCCGCCGCGGGGTTGGCGTAGCGCACGCGAAAATCGCGGTCGAGCACGATGATCGCGGTGGAGAGATGTTCAAGCCCAAGCGGGGGTAGAGGTTTCATGCAAATGCAATCCGGTCGCCTTCCCGAGTCGTCTGCAGCGCGGTTGCGCGCAGAACTTCGGGTTTCCCTACAGAATTAGCAATAAGCGGGCCAGTACCGCAGGGCGCACGAATTATTTTAAATCGCCCAGTTCTTTCTTCAGCGCGGCGATGTTTCTTTCGTGTAAGGACACGTTATCCTTCAGTTTCTTCACCCGGTCGAGGTATTTCTGGTTGTTGCGCACTTCATCGCCGATGCGCGTTGCTGCGCCTTCATTTAGTGCTTTTTGCGCATCCGCAAAGGCTTTTTCTTCGGTAGTCAGTTCGTCTTGAAGGATTTGCTTGCGCAAATCGTCGCGCTTTTTCTGGGTGTAGTTGTCTACTTTGGGGAAATCCGCCGGCCCGCTGCTGTTGCGGGTCTTGGCTGCGGAAATGGGATCGAGATCGAGTTTCTTCGAGCCTTTTTTCGGGATGTTGGTATAGGTGATGCGGCCGTTTTCATCCACGTATTTGTAAATCTCGGCGGCGGCGGGGGCGGCGTTAAAAGTGGCAAGTACTAGAAGGATCGCGCTTAGTTTCACGGTTTATCGTCCAGACGGCTCATCTCGGTTTTGAGGTCGGCCAATTTTTTTTCATGGGCGGTGACTTCGCCATTCAGCCGTTTCATTTTTTCTGCGTAGGCGCTGGGGTTTTCGCGGACTTCGGTCAGGGTGGTGGGTTTGCCGTCCTTGCCGGTTACGATTTTTGTATCATGCGTCAGTTCCGGCGTATCGCCCTCTTTGGCCTTGATTTTAGCGGTCGCGAGCGCTTTTTCTTCGTTGGCGATGGCGTCCTGCAATTCCTTTTTGCGCTGTGCTTTGTCTGCTGCCGGTACCGGTTTGATTTCAGTTTTCGGCTCCGGCGGCTTGGGTAAGGACACGGTGGAGATCGGCGGCAAGTCGACTTTCTTGCCGCCTTTGATGGGCTCGCTGGAATAGGTGACTTTGCCTTGCTTGTCGACGTATTTGTAGATCTGCTGTGCGCTCAGCGGCGCGCAGGCGAGCAGTAAAAATAGCGCAAATGTAGGGGTTTTAATGTGCATGGTGAAATCGAGTGTATGTCAGTGTTATCGGCTTGGCAATGCGCTAATTGAGCGGATAAACTAAATTTCATGCGCATGGCGGATAAAAAAAGGGCGGCACCAGGCCGCCCTTTTAAACGTGCAAACGCTTAAATTACAAGCTGTAGTACATGTCGAACTCGACCGGATGCGTGGTCATGCGATAGCGGGTTACGTCCGCCATCTTCAGTTCGATGTAAGCGTCGATGAAGTCATTGCTGAACACGCCGCCGCGGGTGAGGAACTCGCGATCCTTGTCCAACTCGTCCAGCGCCATTTCCAGGCTGTGGCAGACCTTTGGGATCTTCGCTTCTTCTTCGGGCGGCAGATCGTACAGGTTCTTGTCTGCGGCATCGCCGGGGTGAATCTTGTTCTGGATGCCGTCCAGGCCGGCCATCATCAGCGCGGAGAAAGCCAGGTAGGGGTTGGCGGAAGGATCCGGGAAGCGCACTTCGATGCGGCGGCCTTTCGGGTTCGCCACATGCGGGATGCGGATCGAAGCGGAACGGTTTTTGGCGGAGTAGGCCAGCATCACTGGGGCTTCGAAGCCAGGCACCAGGCGCTTGTAGGAGTTGGTGCCGGGGTTGGTGATGGCGTTCAGCGCCTTGGCGTGCTTGATGATGCCGCCGATGTAGAACAGTGCGAGTTCGGACAGGCCGGCGTAGCCGTTGCCTGCGAACAGGTTCTGCCCGCCTTTCCAGATCGACTGGTGCACGTGCATGCCGGAACCATTGTCGCCGACGATGGGCTTGGGCATGAAGGTGGAGGTCTTGCCGTACTGGTGCGCGACATTATGTACCACGTATTTCAGAATCTGGGTCCAGTCGGCGCGCTGCACCAGGGTGCTGAACTTGGTGCCGATTTCGCACTGGCCGGCGGTCGCCACTTCGTGGTGATGCACTTCGACCGGCACGCCCATTTCTTCCAGGGCCAGGCACATGGCGGAGCGCACGTCTTGCAGGGAGTCGACCGGGGGTACTGGGAAATAGCCGCCTTTGACGCGTGGACGGTGGCCGATGTTGCCAGCTTCGGTTTGCTCGCCGGAGGACCAAGCAGCTTCTTCGGAGTTGATTTTTACGGCGCAGCCGGCCATGTCGTCATGCCAGGTCACGGAATCGAAAATGAAGAATTCGGGTTCGGGTCCGAAATAAACGGTGTCGCCGATGCCGGTGGATTTCAGGTAGGCCTCGGCGCGCTTGCCGATGGAGCGCGGGTCGCGGTCGTAGCCTTTCATGTCGGACGGTTCGATCACGTCGCAGGACAGAATCAGGGTCGCCTCTTCCATGAATGGATCCATGTTGGCGGTGTTGGGATCCGGCATCAAGATCATGTCGGAAGCTTGAATGCCTTTCCAGCCGGCGATGGAGGAACCATCGAAGGGGTGGCCGCTCTCGAACTTGTCTTCGTCGAACGCGCTCACCGGCACGGACACATGCTGCTCTTTACCGATGGTATCGGTGAAGCGAAAGTCAACGAAGCGCACTTCGTTGTCCTTGATCATTTTCATTACGTCGGCGACCGCCATTTGAAATCTCCTCTAGTACGCAAAGATTGTTGAATTAAAGTTTGATAAACCCAGACCCAAATGGGCTGACAGACAGGCTAAAAGCAGGATGTATGCCACGCGGAAAGTGGGGGAAAAGCATTATGCCACAAGCCATTTTTGCCGGGTAGGTAAAGCGAGCGCACTATTATTGTGCGCCTTAAGTTTTGTTTGCACCAAAGTGGTGCAATAGCTTGTGCAGTCGGACAACGCGAAAAAGCGTGTCGCTTTGCAGGAACTGGTCCAAGCGCTTCTGCAACTGCGCAACTTGATCCGTTTGGCTCCAGAAACTATCCGGCAAAAACAGCTCGGCTTCGACCTGGCCATCGAGGTAATGCAGCACGATGCGTTCCGGGGCTGGCAAGGCGCCTTGCAAGGCGTCTTTTAAGTGCGTAATCAATTCCGCGCGGCTGGGCAAATGTACCGATGGTTTGGCCTTCAGGTCATCCTCGGGGTCGATGTGCACCAATACATCCAGGATGTCATGTTGCTCCAGCACGCGTTTGCGCGCGCGTTCCGCGATATGGTGGCCCTCGGAGACGCTGAGGCGCGGGTCTACCAAAATATGCGCATCGACCAAGCCGGAGTCGCCCATTTTGCGCGTACGCAGTTCATGCAAGCCGACGACGCCGGGCGTGGCTTTAATCGTGGAGCGAATTTTGTTGACCTCATTCTCGTCGAGCGCGGTATCGATCAATTCCGACAGCGCTTGATAAGCCATTTTCCAGCCCATGTGCGCGATCATGAACGCTACCAGTACGGCGGCGATGAGGTCGAGAAAGCGCATGCCCAGCAGATTGCCGCCGATGCCGATCAACACCACCAGCGAGGAAGCGGCATCGGAGCGGGCGTGCCAAGCGTTGGCTACCAGCATTTGCGAACGTAAGCGTTTGGCAATGGCCATCATGTAGCGAAACAGCAACTCTTTGCTGATCAGGGTAAGGAGCGCGATATAGAGCGTGGCGACATGCACCGCCTGAATCGCTTTAGGGTCTTGCAGCTTCATGCCGGCATTCCACAGCAAGCCCAAGCCGAGCGCGACCAGCATCACGCCGAGCAAAAAGGTGGCGGCGGTTTCAATGCGCGCATGGCCATAGGGGTGAGTGACATCGGCCGAGCGATGACTTTTGAGATTGGCGTACAGCACCAAGAAATCGGCAATTAAATCGGACAGCGAGTGCAAGCCATCCGCAACCAGGGCTTGCGAGCGGCCAAAATAACCCACGACGATTTGCAGCACGGTGAGCACGAGATTGACCCACACGCTGACCCAAGTGGATTTCTTGGTTTCGTTATAGCGGTGGGTATGGTGCTGTGCGTGGGAGAGGCTGGAGGTCAAGATGCGCTCGCTATCGAAATACTGTCTATACTCGTATTCTATCAGGGCGCGCTAAGGAATCATTCAAATGGGTTCAATCAGTGAAATACTCACGCGCGGCCAAGCGCGCGCAAAACAAGCCAACTTACCCTACCACGGCGCGCTTATGCCGCAAGAAGCCCATCTTATTTTGACGCTAGCGCCGCAAGCCCAACTCGTTGACGTACGCGCACGCGCCGAATGGGATTTGGTCGGCATGATTCCGAATAGCGTGCAAGTGGAATGGCTCACCTACCCGGGCTGGCATCCGAACCCGAATTTCGTCCTACAGCTCAAGCAACTGGTGGATCATGAAGCGCTCACGCTGTTCATCTGCCGCAATGGCGCGCGTTCGCATAAATCCGCAGAGGCGGCAGCCCAGTCAGGATTCCTGGAGTGTTACAACGTGCTGGAAGGGTTCGAGGGCGATCGCGACAAGGACGCGCAGCAGCGCAAAATCAATGGCTGGAAGAATGCTGGTTTGCCATGGGTGCAGAGTTAGTTTTTAGGCGCCGGGCGTCAGGCGTCAGGCGCCGGGTAAAGCGCCGTGGCTTGAGTTAAAATGCCAATCCCTGACGCCCGATGCCTGACGCCCGATGCCTGACCAATACGCCGTTTTCGGCAATCCTATTGCGCATAGCAAATCACCGTTGATTCATGCCGCGTTCGCCCGCCAGACGGGCGAGGATCTGCGCTACGAAGCGCGGCTCGCCCCGCTCGATGGCTTTGCTGCAATGGTCGATCTGTTTCGCGCCTCCGGCGCTTGCGGTGCGAATGTCACGGTGCCCTTCAAACTCGATGCTTACCGCTACGCCAACGAATTGACCGAGCGCGCCAAGCTCGCGCAAGCGGTGAATACGCTCAAATTCGACGGCGAGCGCATCTTGGGCGACAACACCGACGGCGCAGGATTAGTGCGCGATATCGAATGCAATCTCGGCTTCACGCTTGCCGGCAAGGATGTGTTGCTGATGGGCGCGGGCGGCGCGGCGCGCGGTGTGTTGCTGCCCTTGCTCGGCTGCAAACCGCAATCGCTCACCATCGCCAATCGCACGCCGCAAAAAGCGCAGGATCTCGCGCAGCATTTCGCTGCGCACGGCGTGCTGCGTGCGCGGGATTACGCGAGCTTGGCCGGCGATCGTTACGATCTTGTGATCAACGCAACTTCCAGCAGTCTCAACGACGCCTTGCCGCCGCTGCCGCCGCGCCTGTTTCCGCCCGGCGCGCTGGCCTATGACATGATGTATGGCAAAGGACTCACGCCGTTTCTCGCCTTTGCCGAGGCCAACCAGGCGCAAATCCTGGCGGATGGCCTGGGGATGCTGGTAGAACAGGCGGCGGAAGCTTTTTATGTGTGGCGCGGCGTACGGCCCGAGACGCGCCCGGTAATCGAACAATTGAGAAAAACGTAGCAAGCGCAATGTTAAAAAAAATCTGGCGGGTCTTGTGGCGCGGCATCGCGCTGTTGTTGGTATTGGTGTTGGCGTACGAGCTATGGATTTTCGCGCACGTGTGGTGGTACGTCGATCACAATCCCAGCATGACGGCATTCATGGAGCGGCGCTTGGTCTTGATGCAGGAAAAAATGGGCGACGATGCGGCGCTCAAGCACCGCTGGGTGCCCTACGAAAAAATCTCGATCAATTTGAAGCGGGCCTTGATTGCGGCCGAAGATTCCAAGTTTCTCGAGCATGAAGGTTTTGATATCGAGGGCATCGAAAAGGCGCTCAAGAAAAATGAGAAGAAGGGCAAGGTCGTCGCCGGCGGCTCGACCATCAGCCAGCAATTGGCGAAGAATTTATTCCTGTCCGGCGAGCGTTCGTATGTGCGCAAGGGCCAAGAGGCCATCATCACGCTGATGCTGGAAAAAATGATGCCCAAGCGCCGCATTCTGGAAATTTATCTGAATGTGATCGAGTGGGGCGAGGGCGTGTATGGCGCCGAGGCTGCCGCACGCCATTACTATCACACCAGCGCGGCAAATCTTGGCCCGGCGCAAGCAGCGCGCTTGGCGGCGATGGTGCCGCGTCCGCGCTATTTTGAGAAACGCCCCAACTCGCCTTTCCTCGCGCGCCAGGCGGCGCGCATCGAAGCACGCCTGTATCAGGTGGAAGTGCCCAAGTAATAGTTTCAGTTTGTTGAGAAAAGCGATTTGCGCGACGGCAGTTTGGGGTCGGACGCGGTAGGAGTTTTCCGCAAATGCTTAGGCGCAACCGCCTTTGCGCGCGTTGTAGACTGCCATGATCGCTTTGAGTTCATTCAGCACCTGTGTGCGTTCAGCATCCGCCAAGCGATCGGTTTCCGGCGCTATTTTGCCTTGCTCCAAGATGGCGATGACCTCCGAAACGCGCACGCAGCCGAGTTCGCAAATCAGCGTAACGTGCTCCTCGACTAGATTGCTGTTCATCTGTTCGTGTTCCAGATTAATGATGTGGCAAGGCGCGCGCAACGACCCATAAGCTGACTTGCGCGGCGCCGGCACGTTTCAAAACTTTTGCGGCCGCGTTGAGCGTTGCGCCGCTGGTCATCACATCGTCGACCAAGGCGATATGCTGGCCTTTAAGATTCTCGTCGCAGGCGAACGCGCCCTGCATGTTTTTCTTGCGTGCATCCCAATCCAGCGTGGCTTGCGATGCGGTGTTGACGACGCGGCGCGCAAGCTGTGGTGTCAGCGGCAGATGCAGTTCCTTACTGAGGTGCTTGGCAATTTCGTGCGCCTGGTTGAAGCCGCGTTCGCGCAGTCGCATCGGGTGCAAGGGCATCGGGAGAATGCTGTCCGGACGTGGTTGTTCGCGCACGCTGTCACGCAATAGTGCGCCGAATAAACGCGCCAGGGCAAGTTGGTGATGGTACTTGTAGGACTGAATTAATTTATCCACGGGAAAGGTGTAGTGGAGCGCGGCGGTGGTGCGGTCGAAGGACGGCGGGTGCTGCAGGCATTCGCCGCAGACTTCGGCTATCCCGGGGGCTGCACTCGGCGCCGCGCACACCGGGCAGGCGCTTGCATGGCGCGGCAGACCGTCATGGCAGGCAGCGCACACCAAGTGCGCGCCGCTCGCGGCCCCGCACAACAGGCAGTCTTGTGCAAACCAGGACTGTATAAAATTTGTGCAGCTGTTCAAAAGTTCCGGCATCTTCCTTGACTATCGTATCAATATCATTGATTATTCAGCGATTATTTATTGAGGTCTGTAAGGCGCGCGAGCGCGCTTTGTTGATTATCGCACCGAGGGACCTTGCATGAACCAAATGATATTACCGGCCGATGCGCAAAGCGCTTGGAGTGTGGCGCAAGTCGAAGCCTTGTTCGCCTTGCCGTTCAACGATTTGATGTATCGCGCGCAGAGCGTGCATCGGGCAAGTTTCGATCCGAACGTGGTGCAGCTTTCCACCTTGTTGTCGATCAAGACCGGCGGCTGTCCGGAAGACTGCGGCTATTGTCCGCAATCGGCGCGCCATCATGCCGGCGTGGAAAACGAGGGCATGTTGCAATTGGAGCAGGTGATCGCCGCCGCCGAGGCCGCGAAGAAAACCGGCGCCACGCGCTTTTGCATGGGCGCCGCTTGGCGCAGCCCCAAGGATCGCGAGTTGGAGCCGGTGTTTGCGATGGTCAAAGCGGTGAAAGCCCTGGGCATGGAAACCTGTCTCACCGCCGGCATGCTGCGCGAAGGCCAAGCCGATAAATTGCGCGCCGCCGGTCTCGATTACTACAACCACAATCTCGATACCGCACCGGAGTTTTACGGCGAGATCATCAGCACGCGCGACTATCAAGACCGGCTCGACACGCTGGGCCGCGTGCGCGATGCCGGCATGCATGTGTGCTGCGGCGGCATCGTCGGCATGGGCGAGTCGCGCAGCCAGCGCGCTGGCCTCATTGCGCAGCTGGCCAATCTCGATCCGCAACCGGAATCGGTGCCGATCAACATGCTGGTGCAAGTCGAAGGCACGCCGCTGTACGGCACGCAAGCGCTCGACCCCTTGGAATTCGTGCGCACCATCGCCGTGGCGCGCATCACGCTGCCGAAGAGCTTCGTGCGCCTATCCGCCGGCCGCCAAGAAATGGGCGAGGCGATTCAGGCGCTGTGTTTTCTGGCCGGCGCGAATTCCATTTTCTACGGCGATAAATTGCTCACCACCGGCAACCCGGAAGCGACGCGCGACATGGCTTTGCTGGAGAAGTTGGGCATGCGGCCGATGGGCGAAGACGGGCCGGGGCTACGTTCCGGATAAAGTCAAAAGCTTGAACCGCGAAGGACGCAAAGGTACGCGAAGTAAACCCCAGAACACTTGTCCTTTGCGTACCTTTGCGTCCTTTGCGGTTAAATTTTTTTTTGCGGTGTTAACCCCATGCCCTTTTCTGATTTAAGCGACGAGCTGTATGAACTCGATGCCCAAGGCCTGTTGCGTCACCGCCGCATCCTGGAAAGCGCGCAGGGCGTGCATGTCACGGTCGACGGCTGCGACTATCTGGCTTTTTGCAGCAACGATTATCTTGGTCTTGCCTCGCATCCGGGTTTGATCGATGCCGCTTGTCGCGGTGCCGGCCAATACGGTGTGGGCGCTGGCGCATCGCACCTGATCGTCGGCCACAGCGAGGCGCATCACAAGCTGGAACTGGCCTTGGCGGAGTTTCTCGAGCTGCCGCAAGCGCTGCTGTTTTCCACCGGCTACATGGCTAATCTCGGCATCGTGTCCGCGCTGTTGGGGCGCAACGATGTGGTGCTGGCGGATAAGCTCAATCACGCTTCGCTGAATGACGCAGCGCTGCTCTCGCGTGCCCGGTTTGTGCGCTATAGCCATCTCGATTTGCAGCATTTGGAGCAAGCTTTGATTGGCGCCAAGGGGCGGCGCAAGTTGGTGGTGACCGATGCCGTATTCAGCATGGACGGCGACGTGGCGCCTGTGCCGGAATTGTTGGCGCTATGCGAACGTTACGATGCCTATCTGATGGTGGACGACGCGCACGGTTTCGGCGTGCTGGGCGAACATGGGCGCGGCATTCTCGAGCATTTCAATGTGCAATCGCCGCGCATCGTTTACATGGCGACCCTGGGCAAAGCGGCGGGCGTATTCGGCGCCTTTGTCGCGGGTAATGATGCGTTGATCCAGACGCTGATCCAGCGCGCGCGCACCTATATTTACACCACGGCGTTTCCGCCGCTGCTGGCCACGGCGCTGCTGGCCAGCCTGCATTTGTTCCGGGAAGAGGGGTGGCGCCGCGCGCACCTGCGCGAGTTGATCGCCTATCTCAAAGCGCATCTCCATATGGAACGCTGGCCATTGCTGCCCTCGGACACGCCGATTCAGCCGCTCATGATCGGTGGCAACCAGGAAGCGGTGCAACTGGCGGAAGCGCTGCGCATGCAAGGGATTCTGGTGCCGGCGATTCGCCCACCGACGGTGCCTAAGGGGCAGGCGCGACTGCGCATTTCGCTTTCGGCGGCGCATAGCAAGGAAGATGTGCGGCGGCTGTGCGAGGCCTTAAATGAGATTGAGAAAAATGCTTGAACCGCAGAGGCGCGGAGGCGCTGAGTGTGCAAGCATGTTTTCTCAGCGCCTCCGCGCCTCTGCGGTGAGACTTTGAATGCAGTCCCTGCACATTGACACGATCGGCCATGGCCCCGACCTGGTGTTGCTGCATGGCTGGGGCATGCATGGCGGCATTTGGGACGGCGTGCGCGAGCAACTGGCGCAACAGTTTCGTCTGCATGTGGTGGATTTGCCGGGCTATGGCGCGAGCGCGCAGCATGATCCCTATACGCTGGCGGAGCTGGCGCGCATCGTGGCGTTCGCCATGCCGGAACAAACGCATGTCTGTGGTTGGTCGCTGGGCGGGCAGCTGGCGCTGCGGCTGGCGCTGGATTTTCCGGCGCGTGTCGGCAAGCTGGTTTTGCTGAGCACCACGCCGTGTTTTTGTCAGCGCGCGGATTGGCCGCATGGCATGGACGAAGCAACGCTGCAGGAATTTGCCCGCAGTTTGGAACAAGATTACGCGGGTACCTTGAAGCGCTTTTTGTCCTTGCAGGCGCGCAGCGGCGAGGATGCGCGCGAGGTCATCGCCGCATTGCGCGCGAAGCTGTTTGAGCGCGGCGAACCATCGCTGGCAAGCTTGCGCGGCGGCCTGGAAATTTTGCGCGGCCTCGATTTGCGCGACGCGGTAGCGAAGATCGCTCAACCCGCACTGTTGATTCATGGCGAGCGCGACACCTTGACGCCGCTCGCCGCGGGCGAATGGTTGGCGCGTCACTTGCCGCAGGCTGAATTAAGCATCGTGGGCGGCAGCGCCCACGCCCCTTTTCTTTCCCATCGCGCTGAGACGCTGGGTGCAATGGAGCGTTTTTTACATGGCTGAAGATTTTGCAATGCGCATCGACAAGCGCCTGATGCGGCGCGCCTTCGAGCGTGCCGCGAAGACCTACGATCAAGCGGCGCTATTGCAGCGCGAGGTCAGCCAGCGCCTGTTGGAGCGCTTGGATTTGGTGAAATTGGCGCCGTCCTTGATTCTCGATGTCGGCAGCGGTACGGGTGTCGCGAGCCGCGCCTTGGCGCAGCGTTATCCCGAGGCACGCGTTGTCGGGCTCGATATCGCGCATGCGATGTTGCAAGTGGCGCGCCAAAGCGATCCATGGTGGAAGCGCAAGCTGCCGTTTTTGTCCGGAAATTTGCCGAGTTATGTCGGTGGCGATTTGGAGCGTTTGCCATTCCCGACTTCCAGCGTGAATCTGCTGTGCTCGAATCTCGCGCTGCAGTGGTGCAATGATTTGCCCGCGGCGTTTGCGGAATTGCGGCGCGTACTCGCACCGGGCGGCTTGCTGATGTTCACGACTTTCGGTCCGGATACGCTGCGCGAGTTGCGCCAAGCCTTTGCTGGGTTGGACGGTTACACGCATGTGAATCGTTTTATGGATATGCACGATATTGGCGATGAATTGGCCTATGCCGGATTTGCAACCCCGGTGGTGGATATGGAGTGTCTGACGCTGACTTATGCCGATTTGAGCAGCTTATTGCGCGAGCTGAAAGCGATCGGTGCGCACAATGTCACCAGCGGGCGCGGCCATGGCTTGATGGGCAAAAATACGTGGCGCACGATGTTGGAAAACTATGAGAAGCTGCGCCAAGATGGTCGCTTGCCGGCGACCTACGAAGTGATCTACGGCCATGCTTGGGTGAATGAGAAGGCGCCCAAAACGGATGGCCGGCAAGTCATCCAATTTCAAATTCAAGCACGGCAGATGGGCTTGCGCTGAAGGTGATTTTCCACCGAATTTTGGGCTTGATTTTTTCGGGCGGCACAGAATCAAATTTTAGGACATCGAAATAACCCATTTAGTAAAAATGGCTTATAGCGGTTTGGGTGCGGAAAATGAATAAAAATCAATTAATTAATTGTATTATAAATTGCTAACATAATAACTTTAAATGCATGGAATTAAAGGATTTATATGAACTTTTTCTTGCGGGGTTTGGGGCCGGTGTGCTAATTTGTCGCACCAAACAGATGCCTATTAAAAACGATTGGTTGGTTTGCTTGGGTGTTTAAATATGAAGAAGGCAGCAACGCAGCATTGCCGGCAGATTTCGCAAGGGCTGACCGCTTTAAGTCTCGTTGTCAACGCATTTGAATTCATTCACTGTGTTTTCTAGCCTCGATTGAGTTTCAATTTGCCCGGTTTCCAGTTTGACGGGGCAATCGCTGGGTTTTGCCGATTAACGGGGGATCCATCCGTTTTAGTTCGGTGTGCCTGGTAAATGATTAAGAGATGTTGATCCCAGATCAACGCTAAATTTTTAGGTTTAAACGTCAAGGGGGTAGCAATGTTAAGAAAAATGAGGAGTCTGGGGCTGGGATGGGGTGCGTTCCTCATGTCCATGGCCGCGAGGGCACAAGAATCGAAATACAACCTGCCAACGCCGGAAAGCACTGTCGCACATCAAATCTATGATTTGCACATCTTGATTATGTGGGTGTGTGTGGCGATTTTCGTGGTGGTATTTGGCGTTATGTTTTACTCGATTTTGAAGCACCGCAAATCGCTCGGTCACAAAGCGGCGCATTTCCACGAGAACACGCAGATTGAAATCATTTGGACGGTTATCCCGTTTGCGATCCTGATCGCCATGGCGATTCCGGCATCGAAAACCATCCTCAATATGCGCGATGCGAGCAACCCGGACATGACGGTTAAAGTGGTTGCCTATCAGTGGAAGTGGGAATACGAATACCCCGCAGAAGGAATCAAATTCCTGTCAAACCTAGCCACGCCGCGCGACCAAATTGAAGGTACAGCGCCCAAAGGCGACCACTACCTGCTGGAAGTGGATAATCCTTTAGTCGTCCCGGTGGGCAAAAAAGTGCGTCTGCTGCTTACCGCAAACGACGTGATTCACTCGTGGGCGGTTCAAGCGTTTGGTATCAAGCAAGACGCGATCCCCGGGTTTATCAAAGATACCTGGTTCAAGGCGGATAAGCCGGGTACTTACCGCGGTCAATGCTCTGAGTTATGCGGCAAGGATCATGGCTTCATGCCTATCGTGGTCGAAGTGAAGACGCAAGAAGACTACGACAAGTGGGTCGCCGCGCAAAAAGCGAAGAATGCAGCGGTGACGATGGATCCCAATAAAACCTATAGCCTGGCCGAAATGAAAGCGCATGGCGAGAAAGTGTATGCCACGAATTGCGCTGCTTGCCATCAGCCCACAGGTGCGGGCATGCCGCCGGTATTCCCGGCGCTAACCGGCTCGGCTGTTGTGACCGGCCCAAAAGCGGGACATATCGATATCGTGATGAATGGCGGCAAGAAAAACCCGGCGATGGTTGCTTGGGCCAAGACATTGAGCGATGTGGATATTGCTGCGGTCATTACCTACGAGCGTAACGCGCTGGGTAATGCAACCGGTGAAGTAATCCAGCCTGCCGAAATCAAAGCATTACGCAAATAATTTAGGAGCCTGAAAATGGAAGCGACACACGCACACGGTCAAGATCATGCGCACGATCATGGGCACGGTCATCCGACCGGTCTGATGCGGTGGGTAACAACCACCAACCATAAAGACATCGGAACCTTGTATCTTTGGTTCTCGTTCATCATGCTGCTGTCCGGCGGTACGCTCGCGCTCTTGATTCGCGCCGAGCTGTTTGAGCCGGGCATGCAGATCATGCGGCCGGAGTTCTTTAACCAGCTCACCACGATGCATGGCCTGATCATGGTGTTCGGCGCCATCATGCCGGCCTTCGTTGGTTTTGCGAACTGGCAAGTACCGATGATGATCGGTGCGCCGGATATGGCTTTCCCGCGCATGAATAACTGGAGCTTTTGGCTGTTGCCGGTCGCGGCAAGCTTGCTGATTGGCTCCTTCTTCGTGCCGGGCGGCGCATCGGCCGGTGGTTGGACGATGTATGCCCCGTTATTCCTGCAAGGCGGCATTTCCAACGACATGACTATCTTCGCAGTGCATATCCTGGGTATTTCTTCGATCATGGGCGCGATCAATATCGTAACCACGATCCTGAACTTGCGCGCACCGGGCATGACCCTGATGAAAATGCCGTTGTTTGTCTGGACCTGGTTGATTACGGCCTATCTGCTGATCGCAGTCATGCCGGTGCTGGCCGGCGCCGTGACCATGTTGCTGACGGATCGTCATTTCGGTACCAGCTTCTTTAATGCGGCTGGCGGCGGTGACCCCGTGATGTTCCAGCACATTTTCTGGTTCTTCGGTCATCCCGAGGTGTACATCATGATTCTGCCAGCGTTCGGCATCATTTCGCAGATCATTCCGACCTTTTCGCGCAAGCCGCTGTTTGGTTATGCCTCCATGGTGTATGCAACCTCCTCGATCGCGATTCTGTCGTTCATGGTTTGGGCGCATCACATGTTTACCGTGGGCTTGCCCACGGCAGCGCAGTTGTTCTTCATGTATGCAACCATGCTGATCGCGATCCCGACCGGCGTGAAAGTGTTTAACTGGATTGCCACCATGTGGAAGGGCTCGATGACGTTCGAAACCCCGATGCTGTTTGCCATCGCTTTCGTTTGCCTGTTCACGATCGGCGGCTTCTCCGGCTTGGTGCTGGCGATCACGCCGGTGGATATTCAGTTGCAGGATACCTATTACGTGGTGGCGCACTTCCACTATGTGTTGGTGTCTGGGGCGCTGTTCTCCATCTTCGCAGGCGTGTATTTCTGGCTGCCCAAGTGGACCGGCCACATGTACGACGAGAAGTTGGGCAAATTGCACTTCTGGCTCTCCACGATTTTCTTCAACGTGCTGTTCTTCCCGATGCACTTCCTCGGTTTGGCCGGTATGCCGCGCCGGATTCCGGACTATGCCTTGCAATTCGCCGACTGGAATAAGGTGGCTTCTATCGGCGCCTTCGGCTTCGGGCTGTCGCAGTTGATCCTGTTGGTTGTGGTGTTGAAGTGCATCAAAGGTGGCGTGAAAGCAGAAGGTCGCGCTTGGGAAGGTGCGGATTCCTTGGAGTGGACGCACTTGCCGTCCCCCGCGCCCTACCATACGTTTGAAACACCACCGACCGTTAACTGATTTGCCCGGGGCAGCGCGTGATCATTATCCGCCTGCCCCGTTTTTTGGAGTCTTAAGTGGAAAGCCCCGTTAATAGAGATAAAGCGAAATATCGAACCGCCGCAATTTTGGCGGCTATCGTCGTGATGATCTTTGCCTTGTCATTTTTGGGGCATTAATTAATGACGGGGCAAACCGCGCAAAACCGCACCATCTTGAAGAAATTGCTGCTGGTGTCGGTGCTGATGTTTGGCTTTGGCTATGCGTTGATACCGTTCTACAAAAAGCTCTGCGATGTCACGGGTATCAGCAAAGACAAGATAACGGTGTCGAATACGCAGATGGATCCGGCGCGCTGGGTCACCGTTGAATTTGATGCCAACCTGGGTGCAAAGCTGCCGTGGATTTTTGAACCGCAGACAACGAGCTTGCGCATACATCCAGGTGAGATCAAGCAAGTCTTGTATCGTGTAGTGAATTTGACGGATCGCACGATCGTCGGCCAAGCAATACCGAGTTATGGCCCGGCGCTGGCTGGTGCCTATTTTAAAAAGATTGCGTGTTTCTGCTTTACGCAGCAGACGCTCAAGCCGCATGAAGAGCGACTGATGCCGGTGCAATTTGTAGTGCAAAACGATTTGCCAAAGGATGTGCATACGATTACCTTGTCGTACACGTTCTACGAACAAGCAAAAGCCGGGGCGACTTGATGGCGCAGGAACAAAAGTCGCAGAAAGCCAGTGCATGGCAGGCAGCACGTGCCGTATTTTGGAGTTTTTTTGGCGTACGTAAGAGCACCGATTACAATCGCGACGCCGTGCGGCTGACGCCAGGGCAAGTGATTGCGGCAGGTTTGGTGGGCGCTGCGTTATTTATCGCGACGCTGGTGGGCATCGTGTATGTGGTGATGCACTAAGACGAAAATTTTTGGTTTTAACGATATATCTCAAGGAGGGGAAAAATGAGTGATCATCAAGGTGGGGGTTATTATCTTCCGTCGCCATCGGGTTGGCCGATAGTCGGTTCAACGGCGCTGGCGCTGTTTGCCTGTGGCATGGTGCTATGGGCGAATAGTTTACCGGGCGGCTGGTTGGTGTTGGCGGGCTTGGGCGTGCTGTTTTACATGATGTTTGGCTGGTTCGGCAAAGTGATCGCCGAATCCGAAAGCGGCAAATACAACGCGCAAGTCGATCGTTCCTTCCGTTGGGGCATGAGCTGGTTCATTTTCTCGGAAGTGATGTTTTTTGCCGCATTCTTCGGCGCCCTGTTTTATGCGCGCATATTGTCGGTGCCTTGGTTGGGCGAAGGCGATACCCATGACATGTTGTGGTCTGGATTTAAAGCGGCCTGGCCAACGGCCGGCCCTTTAGGCGCGAAAATGATCGCCCCCATGGCAGAAGCCGGCAAAGGCGAATTTGCACCGATGGCCGCTTTGGGTGTGCCCGCGTTGAACACGCTCATCTTGCTGACCTCGGGCGTGACGCTGACGATCGCGCATTGGGGTTTAAAGAAGGGCAATCGCGGCCAATTGATTTTTTGGCTGGCGTTAACGGTCGCTTTAGGCGTGTCGTTCTTGTATTTCCAAGCCACGGAATATCATGAAGCCTATACCAAAATGGGTTTAACCTTGGGTGCCGGCATCTACGGCTCAACCTTTTTCATGTTGACGGGCTTTCACGGTTTTCACGTGACCATCGGCACCATCATGTTGCTGGTGATTCTGATCCGTTGCATGAAGGGGCACTTCAAACCTGATCAACATTTCGCCTTCGAAGCCGTGTCCTGGTATTGGCATTTCGTGGACGTGGTCTGGCTCGGCCTGTTCGTGTTCGTATACTGGCTTTGATTAACCCCCGCTAAGTGGTGGAGGAGTAGCTTCCAAAGAAAAAAAGCAAAAAAGGGGATTGTGGCGCCGCAGCGGTATCGCGGCGCCATTTTTATTTGGCGGGAAGCGGGCAGTACGATTGCATAGCGTGCTATGGGCGCGGCGGCAGAATGCCGAAGTAGAAGCCGGCCATCAGCAGCAGAAATAATCCCAGGGATAAGGAAACTCGTAAAGTTAGCGCCTTGACGGTGCGCTCGGATTGGCCTTTATCCTTGACCAGAAAATACAGCGCGGAGGCCAAGCTGCCGAGGATGAATAGCAGGAAGGCGATGATGATGATGCGATACAGGATAATAGACATAGTGTTGGCTCCAAGCGCGATTCGGCGCAGTGTATCGGAAAGCTGCATGTGCCGCTATGGCTATCATGGCTGAGCGTCGCCGTCCGATCTGGTTGCCGACCCTTGCGGCGATCGCTGTGATTGCCTTAACAGTTTACGCCGGGATTTGGCAAGCCCGGAAAGCGCAACATAAAATTGCGCTGCAAGATCGCTATGAAGCGCAAAGCAAGGCGCTACCGGTTGCACTGCCGGGCGGAATTATCGATGACGACCATTATTTGTATCGGCGCGTCAGCGTGACCGGACGCTTTGATCCGGCACAGGAAATCTTGCTGGATAATGTTGTTTTGAAGGGTGTTCCGGGCTACCAAGTGATCACGCCGCTGAAACTTGAAAACGAACCCGCTTATGTCCTGATTAGCCGCGGTTGGATCGCGCGCGGCTTGGATCGGACCTTGTTGCCGGAAATAAAAACGCCGCTGGGCGTGGTTACGATCGAAGGCATTGCAGTGCCGCCCAGCGGCAAGTATTTGGAGCTCTCCTCGCAAACGGTTGAGGGAAAGGTCTGGGAGAACCTGCATTTCAAGCGCATGCAGGCGCTATTGCCGCTGCGCTTGCAAACAGTCATGGTGACGCAACTCAACGATAATGGCGATGGATTGATCCATCATTGGGAACGGCCGGATACCGGCATGGAAAAGAATGCCGGTTATGCTTTCCAATGGTTTGCGATGGCCTTGGCGACACTAGTGATTTACGGAGTGCATTATGCAAAACGAAGAAAAGCCGAATAGAACTAAATTGATCCTTGTGATGGCAATATTCGCCTTGCCCGTTATCGCAAGCTACCTCGCTTATTTCGTATGGCCACCGCAAGGGGGTGTTCGAAATTATGGAACGCTGGTCAAGCCCGAGACACTGCCGGAATCCCTGGCGGTGGCCGCGCTGGATGGTTCTGCGGTTGCGCTCAAGTCGCTGCGCGGCAAATGGCTCATCGTGCAAGTCGACGTCGGCGCCTGTCCACGCGAGTGCGAACAAAAGCTGTATGCGATGCGCCAAGTGCGGCTGATGCAAGGCCGCGAGCGCGATCGTGTGCAGCGCATTTGGGTGATCGAGGATGGCCGTGCGCCCAGTACTGCGCTCAAGCAGGAATACGAGGGCACGGAGTTGCTCATGGATCCAGCGCATGCGTTGCTTGGAAAATTAAGCGTGGACGGAGACGTCAAACAGTATATTTATATGATCGATCCGCTGGGCAATGTGATGATGCGCTGGCCAGGGAATCCGGATATCAAGCGCATGCATCAAGATGTCGAGCGCCTGCTTAAAGCCTCCCAAATAGGATGAGCCATGCTTAAAAAACTGATACTTGCCGCCACCTTGCTAGCCTTCGGCGTCGTGGTGCTCGGCGCGTTTGTGCGTTTGTCGGATGCGGGCTTGGGTTGCCCCGATTGGCCGGGTTGTTACGGCAAGCTCAGCCCGGCACATGCGCACCAGGAAATCGCGCAAGCGCACGCCGAGCAGCCGCATGGACCGGTTTCCTCCGTCAAGGCCTGGAAGGAAATGGTGCATCGCTACTTCGCCAGCACCTTGGGTTTGCTGATCGTCATCACAGGCATCATGGCTTGGATCAAACGTGAACAACTGAAACAAAGTCCAGGCTTACCGCTGTTTTTAATTGGCTTCGTGATCCTGCAAGGCCTGTTTGGCATGTGGACCGTCACGCTGAAGCTAACGCCGATCATTGTCACCCTGCACTTAATGGGCGGAATGACTACCTTGGCACTGCTGACCTGGCAGCTGCAACGGCAAAGCCGCGATATAGCGGCAGTGCGTGGCGTGGATGCAGAACGGATGAAGCCATATGCGACATTCGCCTTAGTGGTCGTTTTTTTACAAATTGCGCTGGGCGGTTGGGTGAGTTCAAATTATGCGGCACTTGCGTGTCCCGACTTTCCGACCTGCAAAGGGACATGGTTGCCCGCGATGGATTTGCACCACGCATTTCAGTTGGTGCGCGATTTGGGCATGACGGCGCAAGGCGCATTATTGCCCTTGGAAGCGCTCACCGCGATTCATTGGGTGCATCGCATTGGGGCATTGGTGACCTTGCTGGTGGTGGGATTGCTGGCGTTTAAAATGCTGCGCATTCCGGCATTGGCACGCGCTGGCGTATTCATCGCCTTGATTTTGACCGCGCAAATATGTTTAGGCATCGCCAATGTCTTGCTGAGCTTGCCGCTGCCGGTAGCGGTGTCGCATAACGCCGTGGCAGCGCTGCTGCTGCTGTCGCTGGTCATGTTAAACTACAGATTAAGAAAAGCCCTAGGCCGGGCCTAAGCAGGTGCACAACATGAATACCCTCACGTTCGGTCAATTCGCATATCGCTGCCAACAATTCTTTCAACTCACCAAGCCGCGTGTGGTGTCGTTGATCGTATTTACTGCGGTGATCGGCATGTTCCTGGCAACGCCGGGCATGGTGCCGTTGCCGCTGCTGCTGTCGGCCACCGTGGGCATCGCGCTGGTCGCGGGCGCGGCGGCGGCGGTGAATTGCCTGATCGAACAAAAGTTGGACGCGCTCATGGCGCGCACGCGCGCCCGGCCGCTGGTGCGCGGCGAGGTGACTTCGCCGCAAACTTTGCTGTTTGCATGCATTGTCGGCGGCATCGGCTTGGTGATTCTCAATACGCAAGTCAACGCGCTGACCATGTGGCTGACCTTGGCCACTTTCGTCGGCTACGCCGTGGTTTATACCGTCATTTTGAAGCCGCTGACGCCGCAAAATATCGTCATCGGCGGCGCTTCCGGCGCCATGCCGCCGGTGCTGGGTTGGGCTGCGGTCACCGGCGAAGTCAGTGCCGATGCCTTACTGCTGTTCTTGATCATTTTCACCTGGACGCCGCCGCATTTCTGGGCCTTGGCGTTGTACCGTAAAAACGAATACGCCAAAGCCGGCATGCCGATGCTGCCGGTTACCCACGGCGATCAGTTCACCCAATTGCATGTGCTGCTCTACACCATCATCCTGACCGCGGCCACGGTTTTGCCGGTGGCCACCGGCATGGGCGGTATGCTGTATTTGGTGTCGACGCTGCTGCTGGATGGCGTGTTTTTATATTTTGCCTATCAGATATGGCGCAATTATTCCGATGCCTTGGCGAAACGCACGTTCGCCTATTCCATTTTGTATTTGAGTTTGTTGTTTGCGGCTTTGTTGGTAGACCACTACTTCAAAGTGCCGCTGGCCGCGCTCTATGCTTGGCTAGCTTAGTGCCGAGCGGCTGCAAGCAATCCCAATTTCGGATAAAATCCTCCGAAACAACTTTTTAGCCGGCCATGATTTTATCCCGCACCAGCCAGTACGCGATTCAGGCTTTGATTTTTATAGCGACCCGCCCCTCGGGCGAGCCAGTGTTGAATCGCGAGATCGCCAGCTATCTTGGCGTGCCCTCGGCCTATCTTGCGAAAATCATGCAGAATTTGTGCAAGGGCAACTTGTTGTATTCCTACCGTGGTCGTTTAGGCGGATTTTGTTTGCGCGAAGGTGCTGAAAAGACCGGCTTGATGCAAATCCTGATGATGACGGAAGGGCCCAGCTTCACCCAAGATTGCGTGCTGGGCTTGAAGGTTTGTTCGGATGCGACCGCTTGCCCGATGCATGCGAAGTGGCTGCCGATCAAACAGAAAATCGTGGCGATTTTGAATGATCAGACGCTGGAAAAACTGGCGCGTGCTGTGCAGAGCGGCAAATATCGCCTGACGGATTTACCTTCCACCTTACTCGCCGCATCTAGTCGAACTTAATTTTCTACTGCCGCAACGTTCCTTAGCGACGCGCTACGCGCCGTCTCCTATGCTATATTTTGCGCAAGCTAGCGGATTCAAATCAGGCGGGTGTTCCGCTATGGGGCAAGAGGCAGGCTGTCGCCTGCGTCTGTGGCGGCTAATTGACTGCTCGAGTATTCGGGATTATTCCTGTGAAAGGTGCTCTGTATGCAAGCAGAACAAATTGAACAAATCAAGCGACGGATTATCGAGCTTGGGATTGAGCACCGCGACCTGGATGAGGTCATCGCCCGGCTCACCAGCGATCCCAGCCCGGACGAGTTGCAATTGCGTCGCTTGAAGAAACGTAAGTTATGGCTGAAGGATGAAATCACGCGTTTGCAAATGCAAATCACGCCGGATATTTTGGCTTAGTCGCTTAATTCCGATACACATGCTCCCGCGTCAGCGGATAAGGTAATTTCCCATTGGCCATCGGCTTGCCGGCGAGGATTTGAAAAATCGACATCCAGCCGCGCTCGAAGGCGTGCGCCGAGCCGGCCATGTAGATTTGCCAGACGCGGTATCTCTCTTCGCCGACGATTTCTATGGCGGCTTGGTTTTGCGCCTCCAGTCGCTCCACCCAATGCCACAGCGTGCGCGCATAGTGCGGGCGCAGGCATTCCGCGTCCCAGCATTCCAGGCCGTGGGTGGAGAGCGCCTCGATGACTTGCGACACGTGCACCAACTCGCCGCCGGGGAAGACATACTCTTCGATGAATTCGCTGATGCCGCTGCCCAGGCCTTCAGTGTCGAGGCCGCTAGCGGTGATGCCGTGATTCAGCACCAAGCCGCCCGGTTTTAACAGGCGATAGATTTTTGCGAAATATTTTCCCAGGTTGCCATGCCCTACATGCTCGAACATGCCGACTGAGGCAATCTTGTCGAAGGCCTGCGTTTCCGGCACATCGCGGTAGTCCATCAGGTGAACCTGCACTTGGTTTTGCAAGCCGCGCGCTTGGATTTGCGCCCGCACATAATCGTGTTGATTTTGGCTGAGGGTGATGCCGGTCGCGTGTACGCCGTGGTGTTCTGCCGCCCATAAAATCAAACCGCCCCAGCCGCAGCCGATGTCGAGCAGGCGTTCATTGGGCCGCAGATCGAGCTTGCGGCAGATGTGGTCGAGTTTTTGTTCCTGCGCTTGGGCTAAAGTGTCGTCGGCCTGTTTGAAATAGGCGCAGGAGTACACGCGCCGTTGGTCCAGCCATAGCGCATAGAAGTCGTTGGAAACATCGTAATGGTGGCTGATGTTTTTGCGGTCGCTGGGTTTGGAGTGCTTCCACCAAGACAGCGCACGATTGGGCTTTTTATTCACAACAACATCGCTGGCGCAAAAGTCTTCGCCGAGGCTGATGATGTCGCGCATGGCGCCGTTCAGATCCAGATTACGCTCGACATATCCCTTGGCCAATTTTCCCAAGCTGGGCCTGGCCAAATCGAATAAGGCTTGGGGTTTATTGATTCTGAGCGTGACCTTGGCATGTTCGAGGGGGTGCAGTTCCAGGCCATTCCACAACTCAACCGCAACAGGCAGGTGCTGGCGGCGTAGTCGACCCTCTACCATTTTGAGTACTTGGCTTTGCAGCATGATCTCCTCCTATTCACTGAATACCAGTATAGGAAAGAGATCGATTTTTTGGGTGCCAGCTAGGCTAAATCCTGCGCCAGGGAGTTGCGGGTGGCTTCGGGCAAGGCGGCAATTTGCGCGGTATATTCCGGATGCGCTACGCCAATGCTGATAGCGGCGCCAGCTTTGATCGCTTTGACGCTGGCGGCGTCGAGTTCAAAGCGCATGAAATGCACGGCGGAAGTTTTTTCTGCGTTGGCGCGTTCCATGTCTTCATCCGCGATGGCGTAGATTTTGGATTGCCCGGCTGCTTGCACCCAGAGTTTGTCTTCGATGCCCTTGAGTCGCGCAAGCATGGCTTGACGCTCTGCCACGTCGGGGTATTCGATCAGCATGGTGGCTTTCCAGTTGCTGCCATCGGGGATGAGCGGGTTGTACGCATCCAGCTCGTCTTGAATGCCGGCTTCCTCGAAGATGCGCTCGACCCGCAGCATTTCCTGAATTTGGTAACGCATGGTGAGCGCGTCTTCGAACATCAAGGTGACATGGTCACCCAAGGCAATGCTGCGGTCTTTTTTGTGCGCGATGACTTGCTCGCGCATCGCAGGCCGCGCCTTGGCATAGGCTTCGAGCGTCATCAGGTCGGCGCGGGAAAGTTTGGACATACTGAGCTCCTGGGGGTGCATGATTTACGCTTTGTGTTGTCCGGCAATCGGACCTTCTTTAAACAGATTGTCTTTGAGTTCGTGGGAGAAGGCCGGGTCGTGGCGGCGGATCCATTCCAGCACCATGGCGGCGTGCTCTTTTTCTTCGTCGCGGTTGTGCGCCAGGATGCGCTTGAGTTCGGCATCGGTACAAGCGTCGACGCGTTGGTTATACCAATCGACCGCTTCCAGTTCTTCCATCAGCGAAACGATGGCGCGATGCATGTCCATGGTTTCCGCGCTCAGTTTTTCTATGGGTTCGTGATAGCCTTCATTTGCCATTTGGGTTTTCCTTTAGAGTCCGTATGCGATGCGAATCAAGGTAATCGGATGTTCTTTCTGCGCCTGCGTGCCTGCGCCCATGCCTTGCATGATGTGGCGCCCGGCGATGGCGCAGTCGGAGCTGACGTAATCCGGCGCGTTGTTGGCCATGGCCTTGAATACCGGCGTGCCGATTTTCATCGAGTTGGCGAAGAACTCGGTTTTGACGCCCCATGTGCCATCGTGGCCGGAGCAGCGCTCGACCGTATTCACCGTGGTTTGCGGTACCAGTTGCAGCATTTCGCGGGTTTTCTGGCCGATTTTTTGCACCCGCAAATGGCAGGCGATGTGATACGACACCTTGCCCAATGGCCTTTTAAATTCCGTCTTCAACAAGCCGTCTTTGAGGCGCGCCATAAAGTATTCGAACGGATCCCACATCGCCTCGGCAACGGCTTGCACATCGGCATCGTGCGGGAACATCAGCGGCAGCTCTTGTTTGAACATTAGCGTGCAGGACGGTACCGCGCTGAGAATCGCATAACCTTCGCGCGCCAGTTTTACTAAGTGCGGAATGTTGATGTTCTTGAGTTGCTCGACGGCATCGAGATCGCCTAGTTCCAATTTCGGCATGCCGCAGCAGGCTTCTTTTTCCACCAAGCGCGCCGGAATTTCGTTGTGTGCCAAAACTTTCAACAAGTCGTGGCCGATGCCGGGCTCGTTGTAATTGACGTAGCAAGTGGCATACAGCGCGACTTTGCCCGGCGTACGTTCGCCGTCTTTCACCGGGAAATCGGCTTGGGGCGCGGCATGCGCGCGGAATTTAGCGGATGCATATTCCGGCAGCCAACGATCTTTGTGGATGCCTAATACGCTGTCCATGACAGCGCGGGCAGCGGGCGTTTTGTTGAGTGCGTTGACGGTCTGCACGACGACCGGAATGGTGGCGAGCTTGCCCAGCGTATCGGTGCTGGAGAGCAGCTGGTCGCGGAATTTGGTCGCGCCTTTTTTGTGCTTGATGGCCTTGGCGCGCAGCATCAGATGCGGGAAATCCAGGTTCCATTCATGCGGCGGCACGTAAGGGCACTTGGTCAAGAAACACAAGTCGCACAAATAGCATTGGTCGACGACTTGCCAATAATCTTCGGTCTTCACCCCGTCCATTTCCAGGGTGGGGGAGTTGTCCACTAAATCGAACAGCGTCGGAAAAGAGGTGCAAAGGCTTACACAGCGGCGGCAACCGTGGCAGATATCGAATACCCGGTGCAGTTCTTGATTGAGCGCGGCTTCATCCCAAAAGCCTGGGCTTTTCCAATCTAGGGCATGTCGGGTGGGTGCTTCGAGACTACCTTCACGTGCAGTCATTTCCTGGCCTTTCTTTTTAGAGAGGAGGGCAACTTCTACCCCTGAACGCGGAGTAGAAGTGCTGTTGCTGAGTGCGATTAGCTGCCTAAGCTGTCGAACGCTTTTTGGAAGCGGTTGGCGTGCGAGCGCTCCGCTTTGGCCAGCGTCTCGAACCAGTCGGCGATTTCATCGAAACCTTCTTCGCGTGCTGACTTGGCCATGCCCGGATACATGTCGGTGTATTCGTGGGTTTCGCCAGCGATTGCGGCTTTCAGGTTGTCGCCGGTGGGGCCGATTGGCAGGCCGGTGGCTGGGTCGCCCACGGCTTCCATATACTCTAAATGGCCGTGCGCATGGCCGGTTTCGCCTTCTGCGGTGGAACGAAAGACAGCAGCAACGTCGTTGTAGCCTTCAACGTCGGCTTTGGCTGCAAAGTACAAATAACGGCGGTTTGCTTGAGATTCACCGGCAAATGCGGCTTTAAGATTTTCGAAGGTTTTAGAGCCTTTGAGATTCATCGCAGTCTCCTAAATAGCAGGGGTTATAAACAGTTTATAACAGTTAGACCAAATCTAATCTGTAAACGTAGTATAGATACGGGGTCGTCAGGCTGTCAAGCACTGTCTTTAAGCTTAGAAGAGGATTGGAAAGAGAGGGTGATCGCGCATGGGGCGGCATCCTAAACACGGCTTCGTGTCAATGAATGCCAACCCATGCGGGTTAATGATTTGAGGGATTAAACGTTTTCGGCGGAGCGCAAGGGCGTGCGCCGATCGCGCTCGATATAAGTCGCCAACTCATTCAGCGCGAGTCGATACACTTCGCGCTTAAACTCGATGACAGACTCCAGCGGCACCCAATAATCGCTCCAACGCCAAGCGTCGAATTCGGGATGACCGCTGGCGCGCAAACTGACGTCGCAGTCGCGGCCAGTCAAGCGCAACAAGAACCAAATTTGTTTTTGGCCCTTATAGCTGCTGCGCCACTCACGCTTAATCCAATGTGTCGGCACCTCGTAACGCAACCAGTTTTTGGTGCGGCCTAAAATCCGTACATGTTGGGATTCAAGTCCCACTTCTTCGTACAGCTCTCGATACATGGCCTGTTCTGGCGACTCCCCTTTATCGATTCCACCTTGCGGGAACTGCCAGGAGTGCTCACGTATGCGCTTGCCCCAAAAAACCTCGTTTTTTGCATTACACAAAATGATGCCGACATTGGGACGATACCCATCGCGGTCTATCATTCCAATTCCTTAAATTTCTTAACTGCCATCATTGTTTCATATTTCATTCGGCAATGAAAGGCGCGCGGCGGCGGCGTGACGATCGGGTACAATGGCGTTTTTAATCAACGCTTTCATTTAAGCCATGCCAGTTAATTTCACGCCTACGCCACGCGACGAATTATTGCCCATCCTGGGTATTCACTTGGGGGTTACCGAGGCGAATATCAAGAAACCAGGACGCAAGGATTTACTCATCATTGCGCTTGAAGATCAGGCCGAAGTGACCGCCGTTTTCACGCAAAATCGTTTTTGCGCCGCGCCGGTGACGATCGCGCGCAACCATCTGGAATCGGGAAAAGCGATGCGTGCGCTGGTGATCAACACCGGAAATGCCAATGCCGGCACCGGAGAAGACGGTTTGAGTCGCGCCACGGCAGTGTGCAGCGCCTTATCCCATTTGATCGGCTGTCAGCCGGAGCAAGTGTTGCCGTTTTCCACCGGCGTCATCATGGAGCCTCTGCCGCTGGAGAAAATTACCCAAGGCTTGCCATCCTGCGTCAAAAATATTGGTCAAGCCGATTGGTTCGATGCGGCGCAGGCCATCATGACGACCGACATCGTACCCAAGGCGTTTTCCAAACAAGTCAGCATTGCTGGGCAGATTGCCACCATCACCGGCATCGCCAAGGGTTCGGGCATGATCCATCCCAACATGGCGACCATGCTCGGTTTCATCGCCACCGATGCGGCGGTGCCGCAAGCCGTGTTGCAAGCGATTTTGCAGCATGCCACGGCGAAATCCTTTAACTGTATTACGGTGGATGGCGATACCTCCACCAACGACGCTTGCGTGTTGATCGCCACCGGCAAAGGTGGGGCGCGTGTTGGCGATGCCGACGGTGATGATTACTTGGCCCTGCGCGATGCCGTGACCGAGCTTGCAACGCTGTTGGCGCAAGCTATCGTGCGCGATGGCGAAGGCGCCACCAAGTTCATGAGCATCCAGATTGAAGCGGGCAAATCCGCAGCCGAGTGCCGCACCATTGCCTATGCCATCGCGCATTCGCCCTTGGTCAAGACGGCGTTTTTTGCCTCCGACCCAAACTTGGGGCGCATCCTGGCGGCGATCGGTTATGCTGGAATTCACGATCTCGACGTGTCCAAGCTGCAATTGTTTCTGGGCGATATATTGGTCGCGGAACAAGGCGGGCGCGCCGCCAGCTATCGCGAACAGGACGGCCAGCGCATCATGCAGCAGCCGGAAATTCTGGTGCGCGTGGTGTTGAATCGCGGCACTGCCAGCGCCACTATTTGGACCTGCGACTTTTCTTACGATTACGTCAAGATCAACGCCGAATATCGCAGCTAGAAATACCATGCAAGAATCCCTCATCAACCGCGCGGAAACGCTGCTGACACGCCTGGAGGCGCTATTGGCGCCGCAGCCGACAGCGCCTGACTGGCAGGCTGCCATCGCTTACCGCTGGCGCAATCAAAACGGGCGCGGCTTTCTGAAGCCGGTGGCGCATCCGCATCGCATTCGCCTGGCCGATTTGCGCGGGGTCGATGAGCAAAAGAAAACGCTGGAACGCAACACGCGCCAATTCGTCGCCGGCCAACCGGCGAATAATGTGTTGCTGACGGGCGCGCGCGGCACGGGAAAATCCTCTTTGGTGAAAGCGGTGCTGAATCAATATGCGTCCAAAGGTTTGCGCTTGATCGAAGTCGAAAAACAAAACTTGGGCGATCTGCCGGAGATCGTGGACATGATTTATGGCCGACCGGAACGCTTTATTTTGTATTGCGACGATCTATCGTTTGGCGCGGAAGAAGTGGGTTATCAAGCGTTAAAGGCGATCTTGGACGGATCGATCGCATCCAACAGCGATAATTTGCTGGTGTATGCCACATCCAATCGTCGGCATCTCATGCCGGAGTACATGGCGGAAAATGTGGCGACGCGGCATGTCGGCGATGAGGTGCATCCGGACGAAGCGGTGGAAGAAAAAGTTTCGCTCTCCGAACGTTTCGGAATTTGGCTATCGTTTTATCCGTTCGAGCAAGACGAATATCTCGATATCGCCGATCACTGGGTGAAACAACTGGGAGTGGCGCAATTGGGCGGCGTGGTCGGCGATGATGCGGCGCGTCACCGTGCTGCGCTGCAGTGGGCCTTGAGCCGTGGCGCACGCAGCGGTCGCGTGGCCTGGCAATTCGCGCGCGACTGGGTTGGGCGGCAAGCCGCACATGCCAAGAAACCGCGGTAGACCATGCTTAACAAAGGGCTTACCGATGTCGCGGTCGCCGTAATCACCAAACCCGATGGTTCTTTCCTGCTGGCGCAACGGCCAGCGGGCAAGCCGTATGCCGGCTATTGGGAATTTCCCGGCGGCAAGGTCGAGCCGAATGAAACGGTGCCTGCGGCACTGCTGCGCGAAATCAAAGAAGAATTGGGCTTGGATGTCACGCAGGCTTATCCCTGGGTGACGCAAATCTTCACCTATCCGCATGCCACGGTTAAGTTGCATTTCTTTCGCGTTATTGCCTGGCAAGGCGAGCCGCATCCGCATGAAGGGCAAATTTTTTCTTGGGAGCGCGCCGAATCGGTGAGCGTCGCACCGGTGTTGCCGGCGAACGGTCCGATTTTGCGTGGCTTGTCACTGCCGCCGGTGATGGGCGTGACCAATCTCGCGGAACTGGGCGAAGCCATGTTTTTTGCGCGCTTGGAAATGGCGCTGCGCCAGGGAATGCGCCTGGTGCAAGTGCGCGAGAAAAATTTGCCGGATGCAGCCTTGGTGGCGTTTGCCCGGCGCGTTACCAAACGTGCGCACGACTATGGCGCGCGCGTGCTGTTGAATGCGGCGCCGGACTTGGCGCTAAAGTCGGGTGTAGATGGCTTGCACTTGACCGCGCAGCGCTTGATGCAAAGCGAAACCCGGCCGGATGTGGCCTGGTGCGGCGCCTCTTGCCACGCACTTGAAGAGTTGGCGCGCGCGGCGCAATTGCAGTTGGATTATGTCGTACTGGGTTCGGTGCTGCCGACGGCTTCCCATCCGGACATGCCGAGCTTGGGTTGGGAACAGGTGCGGCTGTTTGCGCAGGATTATCCGTTGCCGATTTATCTCATCGGCGGCATGCAGCAGCAACACCTGGAAACAGCCTGGGAATGCGGTGCGCACGGCATTGCCATGCTGCGCGGCGCATGGTGAAGCATAACCGCGCTTAGTTCGGTTTCCGCACCACCGCCGGCACGCGAATGGTCTCCGACTTGCCCTGGCTCGAAGATAAGCTCAAGTCGATCTGTACGATGTCCCCTGCTTTCAGCGGTTGCTTGGGCTTGATCAGCATCAGGTGCAAGCCGCCCGGTTCAAGTTTTACCGGCTTGCCCGCTTGCAGCGCGATACTGGGCACTTGGCGCATCCGCATCACGCCGTTGTTCATCGACATGGTGTGCATTTCTACGCTTTCGGCCGCTGGCGATTTCACGCCGATGAGCGTCATGTTCTGCTTCGCTTCCAAGGTGAGATAAGCCCCCACGATCTCCGCGCCCGGTGGCGGCAGGCGCACCCAGGCGTCTTTCACGCTGAGGTTTTCAGCGGCGTGAGCCATGTGCGTGAGTGTTAGCGCTAACAAAAATGGAAGTAGGCGACGCATAAAAATTGCTCCAAAAAGATTTCAGTAATAATTAACTCAAGGTCGGAATCATGACTCAGGTTCGGTAGGCGGATTGTCCGGTTCTGGCGCTTCATTTGACGGCACGCTATAAGACTCGCTCGCCCATTGGCCGAGATCAATGAGTTTACAACGTTTGGAGCAAAAGGGGCGATAGGGGTTGGCAGGGTCAAACGGGCTTAGCTGACCGCAGATCGGGCAAGGGACAAGGCGCGGCTTTTTCACAGGCAGCAGAGGGTTAGATCGAATTCGACGCTAGTGTCGCAGGTTTTGGGGCGCTCTAGGCCGGTGCCTAAGGCGGTGAAGCGAATATTGATGGCGTACTTATTGGCGCTGATTTCCGGAAAACAAGGCAGCGATTTGTCCAGTTTGACGCGCAGCATTTGCGCGGCACGTCCGGAGATCATTTGCTGATAAGCGCCTTTGGTCGCGACGCGGTGCGTAGGTTGGCCGCTGTCGCGCAAAATTTTCAGAATAATGCTGATCGCGCTGCTGAGCGGTTGAAACGGCGCCATCCATTCCAGGAGGTTTGCACGGCGGGTTGCCGGATCAAGGCTGAGCCAATAGTGAAAAGACGGCAAATCGAATTCGCATACGCCGCCCGGAATGCAAGCGCGTTGCTTGATGCTCATCACCCATTCATTGTCGCGCAGGTGTTGGCCGGTTTTGCCGCTGAGCCCTTGTAGTTGGCCGACGGTAGCGACAATATTTTCCAGGACTTCTTCCAAGGCGTCGGATTTTACGCTCGGATTGTTGCGCAGCGATTCTAATGCAAGGCGTTGCCGTTCTAACTCTTGGATTAAGTCCGATTTAAGGTCGCCGCGCGCGACTTCGAGAATTTCGAATAAGGCCAGCAGGGCTGCATGGTGATCCAGAGGCTCGTTTAATGCTAAGAAATGGGCGTGCTTGGCGAACAAATCCTCCATACGCATCAAAATGCGAATTCGCTCATTCAGAGGATATTCGTAAGTGATCACTGGCAGATCCCGCCAAAAAATGCCTTATTTTGGACTAGAAACTCCAAAAATACAAATAGGTTGGGCAAAAATCTAATGCAAATTCTAGGGTTTAGCCATGGTCAATGCGAATGCACTGTACTGCTCGTGTAACGCTGCAACGCTTGAGCGCAAGCTTGCAAGATTGCTTTCATTGCGAATGATATCGTCCGCTTGCTGCAAGCGTTCTTGACGTGGAAGCTGTGCGACCATGATGCTGCGGACTTCGGCTTCGGATAAATGACTACGCGCCATGGTGCGTGCGATTTGACTGGATTCGTCGCAATCAACGACCAATTTGCGTTGTACCAAGGGCAGGTAACTTTTGGTCTCGAATAATAGCGGGACGACGATAACTGCGTAGGGCGCGTCACAGTGTTTCAGTTCGGTTTGTACTTGCGCCAGAATCAGCGGATGCAAAATTGATTCGAGCATAGTCTTTGCCGTTGCATCGGAGAAGATCAAGGCGCGTAACTTGGCGCGATCAAGCCCGCCCTGCGGCAAAACAAAGTCAGAGCCAAACTGCCGGATAATCTCTAGGTATCCAGGTGCGCCCGATTGGGTTAGGGCATGGGCAATGGCGTCGGTGTCGATCACCGCCGCACCCAAAGCCTCGAATGCCTGTGCAACGGTTGATTTTCCGCAGCCTATGCCACCCGTCAAACCCACGCAGTAAAGCATCAGTTACGGCATGCGTGCATGGTTGCACCGCCCACGGCTGGGATCAATGCAACCATGCCAAATAGGCTTGTGTCAGGTCTTGGCCCCAGAATAATGCAACGAGTCCGCCGCCCGCGAGATAGGGGCCGAAGGGGATGGGTTGGCTGCGCGCATGGCGGGCAAACGCAATCAGGCTGATGCCGACAATTGCGCCGACCAAGGATGAAAGTAGAATCACCGCCGGCAACATGGACCAACCGAGCCAAGCGCCTATGGCCGCTAATAGCTTGAAATCGCCATAGCCCATGCCCTCTTTGCCGGTGAGCAGTTTGAACAGCCAATAGATCGACCAGAGCGAGAGATAACCGGCTGCCGCGCCGACCAAGGCTGAAGGTAGGTCGGTGAATAAGCCGCCAAGGTTCACCAGCAGTCCGAGCCAGATCAGCGGTTGGGTGATTTGATCCGGCAGCAGTTGGGTGTCGGCATCAATGAAGGTGAGTGCGATCAAGCTCCAGCAAAATACTAAAGCGGCGAAGGTCATGGCGCTCACGCCGAAACGCCAAGCGATATAGGCGGAGAGCAAACCGGTCAGCGCTTCAATGATTGGATAACGGGCAGAAATCGGCGCTGCGCAGTGGCGGCATTTGCCGCGCAACAGCGCGTAACTGACCAAGGGTATGTTATCCAAGGCGTGCACCGGTGTGGCACAAGACGGGCAGCGCGAGCGCGGCGTGACGAGGTTGAAGGTTTCCGTTGCGGGGGGTGTTTGTTCTGCTAGCTCGGCGCAAAAGGTCTGCCATTCGCGTTCCATGATTTTCGGCAGGCGGTAAATCACGACATTGAGAAAGCTGCCGACGAGCAAGCCTAGCACCAGGATGCTGCCAACAAAAAACGCTGGGGCATCCCGGAGTAGCGCCAGGGTCGCTTGTATACTTTCCACTGTCGCGTTAGATCGCTTGGCCCATTTTGAAAATCGGCAGGTACATGGAAACGACCAGTCCGCCGATCAAGACACCCAGAATCACCATGATAATGGGCTCGAGCAGTGCCGACATGCGTTCCACAATGTCGTCGACTTCGCGATCATAATAATCGGCAACCTTGCTTAGCATGGAATCGAGTTGCCCCGACTCCTCGCCGATCTGCACCATTTGGATCACCATGTTCGGGAACAAGCCGGTATTTTGCATGGCGCTGGTTAGATTGGTACCGGTCGAGACTTCACCTTGAATGCGCTTGGTGGCGTGGAAATACACTTGGTTGCCGGCAGAGCCGGCTACGGAGTCGAGCGCTTCAACCAGCGGCACGCCGGCGGCAAACATCGTCGACAGGGTGCGCGACCAGCGGGCGATGGCGCTTTTTTCCAGCAATTCACCAAAAACCGGTGCCTTCAAAGACAGGCGGTCGATCGTATCCTGCATTTTTTTCGAACGCTTCCAGCTATAAAAGAAAAACCAGACACCACCGATGAGAATGCCGAATATCGCCCACCAATACTTAACGAAAAAGCTCGACATCGCCATGACGACCAGCGTCGGCGCCGGCAGATCGGCGCCAAAACTTTTGAATAGGTCGGCGAAAACCGGGATCACGAAAATCATGATGATGGCGGTGATAATGAAAGCCACCACCAAAATCGCGGATGGATAAAACAGAGCCGACTTGATCTTGGCCTTAATCGCGAGAATTTTCTCCTTATAATCGGCGAGCCGATCCAGCACGCCATCCAGAATACCGGCCTGCTCGCCGGCATTCACCAGATTGCAAAACAAAGCGTCGAAGTAAATCGGGCGTTTGCTAAAAGCTTGGGCCAAGCTGCTGCCGGAAGACACGTCGTTTTTGACATCGGTCAGCAATTGCGCGACGGACGGATTGGAATGGCCTTTGGCGACGATGTCGAAAGATTGCAGTAAGGGCACGCCGGATTTCAGCATGGTGGCGAATTGACGCGTAAACAGCGCGATGTCTTTCTCGGTGATTTTTTTGCCGCGCCCCAAAGTAGATTGCTTTTTGACCTTGGATACGGAAATCCCTTGCCGGCGCAAGTTGGCGCTGACCACTGCTTCGCCTGTGGCGCGCATGTCGCCTTTCATGCGCTTGCCCTTCTTGTCCATGCCTTCCCAAACGTAATTGAATTCTTTAACGGCTTTTTTTGCTGCGACTGCCATATTGAAATCCTTTACCGCGTAAATTGTAAATTGCAATGCCGGTGTTGGTAGGTAACTAGCCTATCCTAAAATACCCGGATTTATCAAAATGCGCCAAGTCTTATTGAAAATTCATCCGCGTGGTCATTACTCGTTGGTAACAGCTTCCACTTCTTCCAATGAGGTAAGGCCCATTTTGACCTTGGTCAATCCCGATTGACGCAAATCTTTGACGCCTTCGCGTTTGGCTTGATCGGCGATGTCGATCGCGGTGCCGTTCTTCATGATGATACGGCTAATTTCATCGGTAATCGGCATCACTTGATAAATGCCGACGCGGCCTTTGTAGCCGGTATTCTTGCAGGCCTCGCAACCGACATGGCCATAGGGTTGCCAGCTACCGTCTAGATCCTCATCTTTGAAGCCGGCGCGCAATAACGCTTCTCTGGGAATATCGATCGGTTTTTTGCAATGGTTGCATAGGCGGCGCGCCAGACGTTGCGCCGTGATCAGGATCACCGAGGACGCGATGTTGAAGGGGGCCACGCCCATATTCATCAGTCGGGTGAGTGTGGTCGGCGCATCGTTGGTATGCAGCGTTGACAGCACCATATGGCCTGTCTGTGCGGCTTTGATCGAGATATCCGCGGTCTCCAGATCGCGAATCTCGCCTACCATGATCACATCCGGATCTTGGCGCAAGAAGGCGCGCAGCGCAGCGGCGAACGTCAGGCCGGCTTTTTCGTTGACGTTGACTTGATTCACGCCCGGCAAGTTGATCTCGGCCGGGTCTTCCGCAGTCGAGATGTTGGTGCCGGGCAGGTTCAGAATGTTAAGACAGGTATACAGCGATACGGTTTTACCGCTACCGGTCGGCCCTGTGACCAGCACCATGCCATAGGGGCGCGCAACGGCGTTAAGCAAGGCTTCTTTTTGTTCCGGTTCGTAGCCCAGGGCATCGACGCCCAATTGGGCGCTGGTCGGATCCAAAATCCGCATTACGATTTTCTCGCCCCAGAGCGTCGGCAGGGTGCTGACGCGGAAGTCGATGGCGCGGGATTTTGAAAGCACCAATTTCATCCGGCCATCCTGCGGGATGCGTTTCTCGGAGATATCCATTTTGGAGATCACCTTGATACGCGAAGCGATTTTTTCCTTGATCGCCAACGGCGGCTTGGCGACTTCATACAGCACACCGTCCAAGCGATAGCGTATGCGATAAAATTTCTCGAAAGGCTCGAAGTGTATGTCGGATACGCCGGAGTTGATGGCATCCAGCAAGACTTTTTGCAGGTATTTCACCACGGGCGCGTCGTCGACATCGCCTACGCCGCTATCGTCTTGGGCCGCGGCGCCTTCGCCTTCGGCTTCCAGCATGTCCATGTCGACGTCTTCGCCGACTAATTCATCCAGCTTGTCGGAGGCGGTTTCCCCGGCTTTTTCCACCAGCTTGGCGAGTTTGTCGTCTTCCACCACGATGGGGTCGACCAACATGCTGGTTTGGAACTTGATCTCGTCCAGCACTTGCACGTTGGTGGGGTCGGACATCGCCACAAATAGCCGTGTGCCGCGCTTATACAGTCCCAGCACGCGGCGCTCTTGCATCAACTTGCCCGGTAACAGTCCATCGGGAATGTGCTCAATATCGAGCGCGCTAAGATCAAGCAGCGGAAAGCCAAAGGTTTGCGAGGCGAATTGCGCTACATCCAGCGCAGTCATTTTGCGCGAGAGGATTAATTGCGATACGAAGCTTACGGCCGAAGAATTGGCCTGACTTTGAATTGCTTCGGCTTCTTGCTCGATCAGCTTGCCTTGTTGCACCAAGGTGCGGGCAAGAGCGCTTAAGCTGGTCGTGTGAGTGGCTGCTACCATATTCGCTGTTTAGCGTATCCTTAAGAATTTACGTAAATAATGCCGCTGACAACCCTGTTTGTAAAGGTAAAACGTCGGTTAGGACTCGGTAATTTCTGCTGCTTTGAGTGGAGGACAAAGCCGCACCACTTTCACCACACGATCTTGCGTTTGCACAATTTCGAGGGTGTGATCGGCAATACGGAAGCTGGTGCCGGCTTCCGGAATATCCTCGAAATGCTCTAATATCAATCCATTCAATGTCTTAGGACCATAAGTCGGAAACTTCGTGCCTAGTTTTCGGTTCAAATCCCGGAGCGAGCTACTGCCGTCGATGAGCCAACTGCCATCCTCCTGGGCATGGAAATACGTAGCTTGCAGCGGCGAACGTGTCGTGAACTCCCCGACAATTTCTTCTAAAATGTCAGATATTGTCACTAAACCTTGCAATTCACCATATTCGTCCACCACCATGCCAAATTTGCGCTGATTCTCCTGGAAGTTTTGCAATTGCGTGAGTAAAGGCGTACCCGCTGGTATGAAATACGGCTCGCGCAGGATTTGCTTGAGGGCTTCGATGGAAAAATGCTCAGCTTGTGTCTGGTGCAACACCTTGCGCGTATGCAAAATACCGATGAGATTATTCAGTTCGTTCTCGTAAACCGGGAGTTGCGTATGGTGGCTGGTGGTGAGTTGTTGCCAAATGCTATCCGGCTCTGCGGCTAGATCGATGGCTTCGATTTGGCTGCGCGGTGTCATCACATCGTCCACCGTGATTTCTTCCAGCTCGAACAAATTCAGCAACACGCTCTGGTGCTTTTTCGGGATAAAGCCGCTGGCTTCCAGCACTAAGGTGCGCAATTCCGGCATGCTGATTTTGTGTTCCGTCGCCTCGCTCGGGCGCATCCGTAGCAGCCACAACAAGGCTTGCACAAAAAGATTGACGAACCAAATGACTGGGTAAAACAGGCGAATTAAAGGCTTCAGCACATAGCTTGCGGGGAAGGCCACTTGCTCTGGATAGGCTGCGCCCATCACTTTCGGGCTGATCTCGCTGAATACCAAGATCAGAAAGGTCACCGCCAGCGTGGCCAGCGACACCGCCAATTGGCTATTGCCGAAGAAGCGCACGGCGATGATGGTGACCAAGGCGGCCGCCATGGCGTTGACGAGATTATTGCCGAGCAAGATCACGCCGAGCAGCTTATCGGTCTGGGCCAGCAAGCTGGCCGCCAGCTTTGCGCCGCGATGCCCTTGTTGCACGAGATGGCGCAAGCGATAGCGATTAAGCGACATCATGCTGATTTCCGAAATGGAAAAAAAGGCAGAGATCACCAGCAAAATGCCGAGCGCGGTGAGCAAAACGCTTAACGGGATATCATCCAATCGTGTGGCCTATCGCAAATAAAAGAAATTTAAACGTTACTTGCCGAGCAGCAATTGCAGCACGATTTCGCTGCCGATATAGGCCAGCACCAGCATCGCAAAACCGGTGAGCGACCAGGTAATGGCGGTGCGGCCGCGCCAGCCATAGCGCCTGCGACCGATCAGCAACCCGGCATACGTCAGCCAGGACAACAGCGCAAATACGGTTTTATGCTGGGTGAAATGGCTAAACGAAAATGGTTTTCCGAACACTTGTTCGGAGAACAGAATGCCGCTGGCCAAGGCCAAGGTCAGCAACACAAAGCCGATGCCGATAATATTGAACAGCAAGCGTTCCAGCGTCAGCAGCGGCGGCAGATTGGATAGGGCGCGATTCATGGCATGCGTATGCAAGCGTTTCTCAAACAGCGCCATCATGCCGGCATGCAGCGCCGCGATGCTAAACAAAGCATAGGCCAGCAGGGAGAGTGCGATATGCACCAGAAACAGCGGCGTAGCCGCAAGCTGCATGCGTTGTGATGGCAGCCACAGCGGCACGAGCACCGCGAGTGCCGCGATCGGCAGGATCAAGGCTTGCAGCGCGTCTACTGGCTGGCGCAAACTGCTTAAGGCATAGGCGGCCAAGGTAAGCCAGACAATCGCCGATATGGCTTCGCCGAGGCCGAAGTTGAGCGTGCCGCCGCTCCAACTGCCGGCGATCAGCAGCCAAGCATGCAGCGTCAGTGGAAGCAGCACGGCAACGCGCGCCCATTGCAGCCAGTGGCTGCTATCAACGGCTTTCCGCGCCCAATTCGCGCGCCAAAATATATAGCCTAATGCAGCATAGAAAGAAGTGACGAGTAAATGCAGGAAGAGGGCGGGCATGGTTATTAGGGTAAAATGCGCATTGATTGAATTTCCATTATAACGCAGCAAAGAAACGGCTATGTTCGATAATCTAAGCGGCCGTCTGGCCGGAGTCATGAAGCAGTTGCGCGGTCAAGCGCGGCTGACCGAAGAAAATATTCAAGACGCCCTGCGCGATGTGCGCATGGCGCTGCTCGAAGCCGACGTGGCCTTGCCGGTAGTGCGCGATTTTATCGCGCACGTGAAAGAGCGCGCCTTGGGGCGCGACGTCATCACCAGCCTCACGCCAGGCCAGGCGCTGATTCAAGTCGTGCATGAAGAACTGGTGCGGCTCATGGGCGAGAGCCAGGCCGCCTTGAATCTGGCGACCACGCCGCCCGCCGTGATCTTGATGGCGGGCTTGCAAGGCGCGGGTAAAACCACCACTAGCGGCAAACTCGCGCGCTGGCTCAAGGAGCAGAAAAAGAAAGTGCTGCTGGCCAGTTGCGACGTGTATCGTCCCGCCGCCATTGAGCAGTTGCGCTTGCTGGGCAAGCAGCTGGAAGTGGATTTCTTTGAGGCCCCCGGCAGCGCCAAGCCCCTGGAAATTGCCCAAGCGGCGCACGCGCATGCCAAGACCCGTTACTACGACGTTTTGATTATCGATACCGCCGGACGGCTGGCGATCGATGCCGAAATGATGGCGGAAATCGGCGCTTTGCACGCGGCGTTAAATCCAATCGAAACCTTGTTTGTGGTGGATGCGATGCAAGGCCAAGATGCCGTCAACACCGCCAAAGCCTTCAACGAAACACTGCCCTTGACCGGCATCGTGCTGACCAAGCTCGACGGCGATGCGCGCGGCGGCGCGGCCTTGTCGGTGCGCCACGTCACCGGACAGCCGATCAAATTCGTCGGCGTATCGGAAAAGCTCACCGGCCTGGAACCGTTCTACCCCGAGCGCATGGCCTCGCGCATCCTCGGCATGGGCGACGTGCTGTCGCTGATCGAAGATGCGCACAAGCAAGTCGACCAAGTCGAGGCCGCCAAGCTCGCCAAGAAACTGAAATCCGGCAAGGGCTTCGACCTCGAAGATTTCAAGATGCAATTGCAGCAAATGCAAAAAATGGGCGGCCTGTCCGCGCTCATGGACAAACTGCCGGGCAACCTGGCGCAAGCCGCGCAAGGCCAACAAGTGGACGACAAAGCGCTCAGCCGCGTCGAAGGCATCATCAATTCCATGACCCCCACCGAGCGCCGCCATCCGGAACTACTCAAAGCTTCGCGCAAGCGCCGCATCGCGGCCGGCGCCGGCGTGCCAGTGCAAGACATCAACCGCCTGTTGAGTCAATTCGAGCAGATGCAAAAAATGATGAAGACCATGGCCAAGGGCGGCATGGCGAAGATGATGCGGAATATGAAGGGGATGTTGCCGGGGATGTAGGGAGTCGCGCTGCGCGCGGTTTGATTTAGGGCCGAAGTGGCCGGCACCCAGTCACTTTTTCTTGCTTGCCCAAGAAAAAGGTAACCAAAAAGAAGGGCACCCCGGTTCGCCGGTCGCCCTGTAGGGCGACTCCCCTGCGTTGCTCACCGCGCCGGGCGTCGGATTCGAACTCGCGCGATCCGCTGCGCGGCCACGCGCTCAAACATGAATCCGCCGACTGCCCCCGGCGCGGCTGCGCTACTCGGCGGCTCGCAGGGGCCCCAAAAGCGTCGCGATGCTGGAAGCCGGTCTGCGCTTCATCTGGGTTTTCTTTGCGATCCACGACTGTTTCATGCCGGGCGTTCTGTAGCGCCGGCTTCCAGCCGGCAACAACCAAAACTAAAAGCTAGCTCTAGGAGCTAGTGTTGCACTTATTTCGAAATTCTTGAACGGTAGGACGCGTTAATTCGGCCGCGCCGCGCTCTGCGCCAATTGCTGCACCAACTCCGGCTCAATGTCGATGCCCAGCTCGTCGCCGGGGTTGATCATGATGCCGAAACCGCGGTCCATTTTTTCCAATACCCAAGTGAACTCGGTGAGCAGTCCGCCCTTGAAATCCGGGTAGTTTGCTTCCAAAAACGATTTGGCGCGTTCCGGGCTGGTGAATAGCACCAGCGCGCTGGCGCCGCTATCGTCTTGCACCACCAAGGGCTGCGCGCGCGTCGAGCGTTGAATCCCGCCGATCATCGGTTCATCCATCACCGGCATGAAAACTTGCGAGGCGATCAATTGCTTCATGAACACATCGCTGGGAGCTTCGCCCAGTTGCGCGGCGTGCAGTTGTTTTTCGAGTTCGTTTTTGAGTTCTATTTGCATGGGGTTTTATATTAGGCGTGGCCACCGTTAGAGACTTCGGTGAGTAATTGCGAGCCGGCGGCAGACAGGCACATATGCAGCACATTTTTTTCATTGGCGCGCAATTCCAGCAGGCCGAGCTGGCGCAGCAGCACCAGCCGTTCGTTGACGAATTCTTTGGGCGGCGTGGTGTCGCTGGCGAGGTCGGAAAGATTTTCGTACACCGAGCCGCCTTGCGATACGGCGCGCATGATTTCCAGGTCGGCGCTGGATAAGCCGGCGCGGAAAAAATCCTCGGCGTTGCGCGGCGTGCCGCCCAGCGGGGCTTCGCTGCGCTTTTGTCCCAGCCCCATCAGCTTGTGCACAATGCTTTCAAAAATGCGCCGCGACAGCAGTACGTAAATCAAACAAAAGCCGCCGAACACGAACAGCGCATTGGGGCGCGTGCGGCCAAATTCCAATAAGTTGCTGGAAGTCATGTTCAGGAACAAAGGCACGGTGAGCGCCGCCACCACGCCCAGGATCAGGTACTTCAGCAATTCGCGCGCCGAAGCCGTGCCCTCGGCGTCGCTCAAAAAGAAGTTGGCGATGCCGGCGAGTACGCCGGCCGCCAGCATGATGCCGAATACCGTCAACATATAGCTATCGAGCAATGCAGGATTGTTTCCCATCATTTCCTCCTTTTTAAAGTCTTCTTTTAACGGCGAAGTTGCTGCAGCAATTTCGCTGCGGCGCTTTCAACAAAACGGCGCGAGAACAGCACGAACAACAAACAAAATCCGGCGAACACGAATAAGTCGATCGGGCGCGCTTTGGCCGCCGCCAGTAAATCGCTCGAAATCATATTCAAAAATAAGGGCACGGTGAGCGCCGCAACGATGCCCAATATCGCATATTTCAGAAACTCTTTGCCGGAGGCGGCCGTCGTTCTGTCGCTCATAAAATAATTCGCCGCACCGCCCAGAATCCCGGCGCAGAGCATGATGCCGAGCAGTAACAACATATAACTATCCAGCGTGATGCCGCCAGCGGTCATGAGTGCGCTACCTTGCAGTTCCATGGAATCTCCTCCCTTAACAGCTATTTTTAAAAACGGATGTAAGCATAGCCTTGTTGTTGCAAATCGATGATGCGGGTGTAAGCGTCACGCACCACGGTCACGCCCGGTAAAATATCCTGCCCACGCCAACCCTTGGCGCGCAAGGTGACGTTGCAGACCTCCACGCTGACGCCATGGTGCAGCAATTCTTGCACCACCTGCTCATTCGGGTTGAAAGCGAATTCGTCGTTCTTGAATTGGCGATAGGTCGCTTCGTTCAACACCCAATAGGCCGTGGGGCCGTGCTGGACGATGCTGATCTTGCGTTCCTTTTGCGGCACGCCTAGCGCGTCGTAGGATTGCACCAAGCCGCGCACGTAATACAAGGCCTTGCCGATGCCGGCATCCCAGACATCGTCTTTGGCGTCATAAACCACCCGGATGTTATGTTTCTGGGTGATTGTGACGATTTTCGCTTCGGTTAAATCGAGCGCGTCGGTTTTGTGGGTGGGAGTCGGAACGGCTGCAAGCGCAAGATGGCTGGCAGAAAAGACAAGCAACAGGAAGGTTGTTTTAATGAGTCGCATTGAATGGGAAATAAAGGTTAATGAAGGATAGCAATATTAGAGGGGATTTGCCAGAAATAACCCGTCGGATAGGGGCTATGTCGAGGCGGCTACCAATTGATTTCATAAGCGGTTTTCGGGCCGATGGCGCAGGCGGCCAGGTTGGCAGGGATGATCGCCTGGTCGGGGCGCACGGCGATGCGCCCCGCCATGATTTCCGCGCTGTGCTGCGGATAGCGCTCTTCCCGGTCCGGCTCTGGAAAGCCATCCGGAAAAATCGGCTGGCCCTGCGCATCGTATTTGTCGGTGGCGCCCAGCGTATGCAATAGCTCATGCGCGATCACGATATTGTTTTGTGCGGCTTGCGTTCGATCCGCGAACACATGCACCACGCCGAGCAAGCCTTTTTGCAGGCCAAGCGAATGCTGCAAGGGCTTGCCTTGTTCCCCCGCATGAAACACGATGAACAGGCGGATGCGCCCGAGATTCTGCCAAAACGGCGTATTGCGCAACGCGAAGTAACGCAGTCGCAAACTCCAAGCGATAGCGGATAGCGCACTGCGCGCGCCGCTGTCCGCTTGCGGCGGGGGCGCTGGAATTTCCGGTTCCAAGCGGATATGCATGCCGGGGAACTGTTGCAGACGATAGCGTTGGGATTGCTGCTGGAAGAAATCGCCGATCTCATCGAACTGGCTCTGGGACAGGCTCGCGATATAGGCCTGTGTCTGATCTGAATGCTCGTTGTTGCGATCGCCATTGATGGGGTAGATCACCACTTCCAAGGGGCGGAGCCAACCGCGCACCAGCATGCCCTCCCAAACGCTCGTCCCCGCCACCAATACCAAAAGCAGCAAGAGCGTAAAGATGCGAAGTTTTTTGAAGCTCAACGTATGCTGCCGATGCCGGCAATTTCAATGCGGATCGGCAGGCAATGACTCACCGGGCGCTGCAAGGCTGCGCTGTCGCTCAGGCCTAGCAAGAGGCCGGCCATGATTTGAATCGGTTCCGCGTGAGAAACCACAGCGATATGGTTTTCGGGGACGCTGCGCAAAAATTCCAGGAAATCCGCCAAGCGCTGTTTCATTTCGTGCAGCGGTTCACAGCCGGGAATGATCGCGCTGCAACGATCCGGCACATTCGCGCCATGCCACAACTGCACCGGCTTTCCCTCAAAGGCGAAAGCGCCGGTTTCGTTGATGCGCGGATCGATCACCAAGGGCGCGTTGAAGTGCTGATTGATGATGTTTGCGGTTTGCTGCGTGCGCGGAAATTCCGAGCAGTAAATGATCTCGATTTTGGTCGCCATCTCGGACAGCGCCTGGAGGCAACAAGCCGCCTGCTCGCGACCGGTCAGCGTCAAATTATTTTGCACCTGCGGATGCGCGTTGACGCGGTCGAGTACGTTGTAATCCGCCTCGCCATGGCGCACGAAATGCAGCGTCTTCATAGTACTGCGCCTTAGTGCAGGAGCTTAACGTCTTCGATCGTGACCGTTTCCAGCGGTACGTCCGAGGGGAAGAAGCCCTTCGAACCCGTGCGCACCTTGGATATTTTCAGCGCCACCGCTTGGCCCTTGATGACCTTGCCGAATACCGCGTAGCCCCAGCCGCTCGGGTTCGGCGCGGTGTAATTCAGAAAATCGTTATCGGCGGCGTTAATGAAAAATTGCGCGGTGGCGGAGTGCGGATCGCCGGTGCGCGCCATGGCGATGGTGTAGATATCATTTTTGAGGCCATTGTCGGCTTCGTTGCGAATCGGCGCGCGGGTTTGCTTCTCGCGCAGATTGGCGTCGTAACCGCCGCCTTGGATCATGAAGTTGTCGATCACGCGATGGAAAATCGTGCCCTTATAGAAGCCGCTGTTCACGTATTGCAGAAAGTTTTCCACAGTCTTCGGCGCCTTGTCCTGGTACAGCTCAAGCGTCATGTTGCCCATATTGGTTTTGATTTCTACTTTAGGGTTGGCGGCGAATGCGGTGCACGACAAGCACAACCCAAGCAGGGCGGCGGATAACTTCAAGACCATGGTTTTCTCCAGCGATAAGAAAGTGAAAAATGAGCAGGCGCAAGACTATCATTCTCTTGCATCTTCAAGAAGACGTTCAAAGCCCCAAACATGAAAAGTCAAAAACTGCTGAAAAAGATTTTCTTGACTAAACCAACCGGTCAACTAAAATAGCGGACATGCAAGCCACCATCGACACCCAGCAACGCATTCTCGATTCAGCGCGCGAGCTGTTTTTTGCGCGCAGCTATGCCGATGTCGGCGTTGCCGACATTTGCGAACATGCGGGCGTTAAAAAGGGCAGCTTCTATCATTTCTACCCCAGCAAGCAAGCGCTCACATTGGCGGTTTTGGACGCGCATTTTATTGATATCAAAGAAAAAATGATAGACCAAGCGTTTGCGGAAGATTTGCCGCCACTGGCACGCTTGGCCCGCTTTGCGGAAATGGCCTACCAGTTTCAAAAGCAAATGAGCGTGGCAACCGGGCATGTATTAGGCTGCCCATTCGGCAATCTGGCGACCGAGCTTTCTACCCAAGACGAGCCGATACGCGAACGCATTCAGCAAATCTTTTCCAAGCTGCAAAAGCTCGTCAGCAGCGTATTAAAAGCCGCGCAAGCGCGCGGTGAAGTGCCGCAAGAAATTGATGCGGGCGCCACCGCCCAAGCCATGCTGGCCTATTTCGAGGGCGTGTTGCTGATGGCTAAAAACCAAAACGACCCGGAGCTCCTCCGGCATTTGCTGCCGGCCATGGCGCAAGTGCGCATTCAGCGCAGTTAGGCGTTTTAGTAGAGGATTTAACAAAGGCTATTTTCGCTTTATGGGTTGACCGACCGGTCGACTACTTTCGAAGTGCCATCAACTAAGGAGAAGCAAAATGCAAAGTCCCGCGCAACATCAAGTCAAACCGCTGCTCAACCCGCAAGCGCCGCAAGGCCAGGAAAGCCGGGTCGACGCGGTGTATCAGGCGATTCAAAATCATATCGGTTTCGTGCCGGACGGCCTGCGTCTGTATAGCTTTAGCCCGCCCCTATTGGAGGGCTTCGTCGGCAACGTGTCCTACTTCAATAGCGGCGAGCGCATCGCGCCCGCGCTCATGGCCATGATTCGTTACCTGGTATCGACCGATGCCCAATGCAATTTTTGTATCGATATGAACGAGGGCTTCCTGAGCAATATGGGGCATGATTTGGAGACAATCCGCGCCGCGCGCGCCAACCCGGAACTTGCACCCTTTTCCGCCAAGGAAAAAATCTTGCTGAAACTTGCCGTAAAAGCGGTGCATGACCCGGATAGCGTTGGCGAAAAAGATATTCAAGAAGCAAAAGCGCACGGCTGGAGCGAGCGCGATATTTTCGATGCGGTGGCGCAAGCCGCCAGCAACCGCGCTTTCAGTTATGTGCTGCGCACTTTTAAAGTGGAAGCGCAGGGCGTGTATTCAGCTTGATTGGCAAAGCAGGTGCGGGCGCGCGGAAAAGCTTGAAGGTTTGTTACGCGCGCTCGCAAGCGCAAGCTGCTTAGAGAAGTTGACGGCCTTCAAGCAGGGCTTGCGCTAAATCCAGCGCCATATGCGCAGTAGCCTGATGTTGATCGCGGTGCGGGTTGTATTCCATGAGTTCAAGACCCAACAGCGCTGGATGTTGTTGCAGCGGCCGTAGACTAGCTAGCAATTCGCCGCCCAATAGACCATCGGCCACCGGACTGCCAACGCCGGGATCTTCGCGCGGATCGAGTGCATCCAGATCGATACTGACGCCAAATCCTGCGGTATCGCGTTGCACAATTTCTAAGGCATCCGCGACGACTGCCTCCATGCCGCGCCGTCGAATTTCTGCCATGTCGAAAACGCGCACATTTAAACGCGCCAACAAAGCCGCTTCACCCGCTTCAAAACTGCGCACGCCAATCAGGCAAACATGTTGCGGCAGGAGTTGCGGCGGGCGGCTGCCAATGCCGGTGAGCGCGGGTAAGCCATGGCCTAACAAACACGCCAAGGGCATGCCATGCAGCGCGCCGCTGGGCGAGGTTTGCGGCGTGTGGCTATCCATGTGCGCATCGATCCAAATAAGCCCAAAAGGGACATTGCCGATGGCGCGATGCACGCCGCTCCATGTGCCAATCGCGCAGGAATGATCGCCACCGATGATCAAAGGGAAATGCTCGGAAACTACCGACGCGTAAACGCTTTGCGCTAAGCGCGTACACATAACGCTAACCGCTTGCGTGGGGTCGTTCGCAACGCCGGGACGTAGCGTGTCAGTCCAAGCGGCAATTAAACCCTTATCGTGCAAGCGCGATAGCAAGCCAGCATCACGCAATGCATCCGGCCCATCCGCACAGCCGCGATCTTGCGCGCCCCAGCCGGAAGCGGCGCCGATGATTTGAATGGGACGCATAGTGGCATTCGCCGAAATTGGAAAAGACATTATGCGCGCTTGGAACAAAGCGCACAGCAATTAGCCGAGCAACAAGCCGCGCATCTCGGTGAATTGCGCTTGGGTGGGGCGTACCATGGGTTCAATCAGTTCCCGGCTTAAGCCAAGCCTGTCCCAAGCAAACTGTTCGGTGCGCACCGCATCTTCTTCAGCAACGCTGTCAATCTCGGCTAAAGTTGCGATGCTGTTGGCGATATGCACCAAAGAAACTTCGATCGGAAATTTCTGTTCTTCCTGCGGCGCGTGATGCTTTTCCACACACGCCACCAGCAAGTCGGGGAAATGCCAGTGGCGCAGTAGCGTTGCGCCGACTTGCGCGTGATCGAATCCGAATACCGCTTGCTCGGCCTTATGCAGTGCAAGATCGTCCGGCCCCTCAACTGAAAGCAGCAGTGCGCGCCGCGCAGCTTCAGGTTCCTTGCGGAAAATCACCAGTTGCCCGATATCGTGCAACAAGCCCGCGAGAAATTCTGTTTCCGCATGTTTCATGCCGCGCTGCTCGGCCAGCAGGCGTGCGGCGATGCCGCAGTACAAGCTGTGGCTCCAAAAATTTTCTAGGCTGACCAGTTCGTTCGGGATGTCCTTGAAAGCGCTGATGGTGGAAGTAGCCAACACCAAATCGCGGATGAGTTGCGTGCCGACGATCGCAACCGCGCGTGTTATGGTGGTGATCTGCGCGGAAAGACCATAGGCCGGGCTATTGGCGATGCGTAATACGCGCGCCGCAAGCGCCGGGTCTTGGCTGATCAGTTTTCCGATATCATCGGCGGTGCTGTTAGGATCGTTGACGACTTCGTTGACGCGCACGCCGACGCTGGGCAGCGACACTAAGTGGTCGATATCCTGCGTAAATTGTTCCAGCGTCATGGGCATGTCGAATCCTCAGCAGTCGGGTTGCGTCCTAGTAGTACTTTAGAATAACGCCCATATATTCCGTTTCTGAAGGCTGAGGGTCGGATGCGGGCGCTGCAAAGGGTAGGCTATGAATTGGAAATACAGCGATGACTGAATTTTTGGTGCTGATAATTTTGTTGGGTTTCGCCTGGTTTTGGCTGGAAAACCATGGCGTGCGCGATCAGGCGATTTTGATTGCGAAAGATTTTTGCGCCAAGGAAAACGTGCAATTTTTAGATGGCGCGATGGCATCGGTGAGTATTCGCCTGCGGCGCGATGCGCAGGGTCGTCTGGCGATCGCGCGCACTTATCAATTCGAATTCAGCGATACCGGTGACAACCGCCTCAAAGGCACCATCATCATGCTGGGCAAAAAACTGGAGACGCTGCATTTGCAGCCCTATCGCTTAAGCGTGGTATAGAATCAAACTTTGCATTAAGTCCCTCCGCCGTCATGCCCGCGCAGGCGGGCATCCAGCTCAGTGCTGATTTGTTTGGTGCTATCAAACCCTGGATCCCTGCCTTCGCGAGGATGACGGCTTTTGCAGATATTCCCTTGGGCATCAAGCAGTCACGGCAGCTTGCATTTCCTGCATGGCGGCCACCACGACACGATTTCGCCCGGCATCTTTTGCCGCATACAGCGCCTCGTCCGCAAGCTTAAGCGCCGCTTGCCAGGTCTTGCCGTGGCCGGGGAAGCAAGCCACGCCGATAGAAGCGGTCACACTACCCAGCGCGCTGTCGCCAGGCTCTGGGCGCCAATTTTCAATGGCCCTGCGCAGCACTTCCGCGCGTTGGCGCGTGTTGGCGAGATCGGCGCCGGGCAAGATCACCACGAACTCTTCGCCGCCATAGCGGCAAGGCATATCGCCGTCGCGCACCGTGCGCTGCAAAATGCCGCCGATGGCGCGCAGCAGCGCATCGCCGGCGGCATGGCCGAAGCTGTCGTTGTAGCGTTTGAAATGATCCACATCCAGCATCATGACGCCGATGGATGAACCGCGGCGCAAGGCGCGCCGTTGCTCGATGGCCAAGGCTTCCTCCATGAAGCCGCGATTGAAAAGTCCCGTCAGCGCATCGCGTATCGCGCGCGACTGCAACTGTTCTTGCCGCCGCAATGCGGCCAAGGCGATGGTGGTGCGTTCAGCAATCGCCGTAGCGGCCCAAGGCGGCGTGCGCTTCGTACCAACGCTCTGCAAATTTGCCAGATACAGCAGGCCGAGTGGGCCGCTGGCGGTTTGCAAGGGCAGGCAAACATAATCATCAGCGGTCTTGGCATGCGCGCAGCACGAGGCGCTGGCGCCGTGACTGGCATAGTTGCGGCCGCTGTGCAGTGCATGGCAATCCAGCGATTGCAGCGATTGCGCAAGCGTCGTATCGCCCCAGGACAAGGCCAGGCCAAAGTGATCAATGTCGGCGCGCAAGAACAGCGCGCCATGGCACTCCGGAAAAAGCGCCTGCGCGCAGCGCGCCACCGCATCCACCAACTCCGTACTGCTGGCGCAACATTGCAAGCGCTGGCTGAGCTCATCCAGATGCACCAATTGCCGCACGCGTTCTTCTTTCTTTACAAATGCCCCCTTGAGTTCGGCGTAGGCGCTGCGCAGTTGTTGCGTATTGCTGTGTGATTTGGGTTCGCTCGCTGGCGCGCGCTGCAGCTTTGGTTTCATCTGAAAATGTAGCTGGGCATACACCTGACGCACACGCGCGGATAACGCGGGCCAGCAGCCCCAGCGGCCCCAGCGGCCAAACCGCCACGCCGCCAAAGCGCTGCCCGCGGCGAGCAACAACAGCAGGCTCAAATGCGTTTTCCAAGCGCTGCTGGCGACCGGCAGGCGCAGCAGCACTTGCATCTCGTCGGCAGCGCCTAAAATCGGCTGTGTGGCATACCAGTATGCAGCGCTGTCCGCGGGCGTGCTACCGACCGCCATGGCTTGCGCGGGAAACGCCGCGAGCAGCTTGCCCGCGGCATCGGCCAAGCCGAATGCGCTCGCCTGCGGCAAAGCGGCATCGAGCGGCGGAAAAAAATCTTGCGCCGGCAAAATGGCGATCACAGCGCCTTGGCGCCGGCCATCGGCTGCGAAATGCGGCAGCGCAAAAACCAAATGATTGTTCGCTGCGGCAAACAGCAGCGGTTTTTGTTGCGTCGTCATGGGCGGCAACACCAGCGCTTCCGACAGTGCCTTGGCGCGACACCACACGCTGCCCTGCGTATTGACGAACGCCAAGTTTTGATACTGCGGAAAACGCTCCAATTGACGTGCTAAAAACGCATTGCATGCCGCGGCGCCATATTTTTGCACCAGCGAAATGCCGGACAATGCATGCAGTAATTGTTGCGTCTGTTCCAATTGCGCTTGCTGATAAGCGGCGGCGGATCGCGCCAGGTTCAGCGCTTGGGTTTTGCTCACGCTGGATTTGGCGCCGGCGGCATTTTCGCTACGCCAAGCGAACACGATCAACAGCAAACCCAGTGCCGCAAACGCAAGGAGTCTGGCGCTATGCAGCGATAAGCGGGAAATGCGTGTGGCAAGCGGATTTTTCATAACGTTGCTCTATTGTTGGGAGCGACGCTCAGAGCATAGAAGGAATGCTCAAGAAATGGCAGTTACCAATTGTTTAACTTGCGGCTGCGGGGCGTGATATTGATGACAAAAATCAAAAATTAAGCACTGCTAAAACCAAATTTCCGGATAGCGCCTGGATTCCGGGATGTTGTTCACCAGCACCGCCACCGCCAACAGAATCAAGGGGCCGACCGTGGCCGGTATCAACACGTACATGTACCCCAGCGTGTGAATTTCGGTAGAGCCGATCACCGCGATCAAGGCGGTAGCGCCGCCCGGTGGATGCAACGTGCGCGTGGCGTGCATGAGGGCAATCGCGGTCGCAACAGCGACAGATTGCGCGAGCCATGGATATTGGTGGAGCAACTTCCAGCAAGTAACGCCAACGATGGCGGACAAGACATGCCCGCCCACCAAATTGCGCGGTTGCGCCAAAGGACTGCGCACCGCGCCATAGGCGAGCACCGCAGATGCGCCAAAAGAACCGATCATCAGCGTTAGATCGAGGCCTTTGAAAAACAGCTGATCCACCCAGGCCACCAGCGCAATCCCCAGGAATGCGCCGATCCAGGACCAGAAAATTTCGGCGTTGCTGACGCGCGGCGGACTGCCGCGCGTGGTGCCGCGCATTTTGCGGAAATATTCGGAGAGTTTCAGAGCGTATCTTTCACGTGATTGGCAGGTGATAGGCGGCCAAGAAATCCTTGCGCAACAGCAAGCCGAGCAGCCGGCCATTGCTTTCCACGACGGGAATGCTGCGACCATTATGTTGATGGAAGGCGGCGACGACTTCCCTGAAACCGGCGTCCTGGGTCACGGTTACAACCGGTGCGGTCATGGCCGCGCGCACCGGTGTCTCATGGCATCGATGCTGGAATTCGAACCCGTCATCCAGCATGCTCAACAGCAGCTCCAGGAAGGTGTCGACTTTTAGCTGGCGCAGGAAATCGGTTTCCGTCAGCATCCCAATCACGCAATTTTTTTCATCCACCACCGGCAGCGCCTTGAAGCCGGATCGCACCAGCGCCTTGGCCGCCTGGTCGAGCGGCAGGTCGGCCAGCAAGGGCTCGATCCCGATGCGCATGAGGTTGCCGGCCCTGAAACCGCCTAATAGACGCTCCATGGCATGGCGATGCGCCAAGTGATAAATCGTCCGAAAATCTTCCGTGGAGATATCGAGGTAGCCGGATATATGCTGCATCGCATCCAAAATATCCGCATCGGTCAGTTCCAACTCCGACGCATCATCGGTCTGGGGACTTGCAGGCGAGGAGTCTTGCATGGCGGGCAATCAACCGGGGCATTGGATGGAGCTTGATTCTAGCAGCTTGGCCGCCGAACCAGAAGCCATGCCATTTAGCCGAATCTACAAGCGGCGCAAGGCCTTAGGCCAGCTTGGCACGAAACAGAAAAAACACCGCGCCCAGCAAACAGAAACCCGCCCACAAATAATCCAAGGTCAGCTTCTCGCGCAAATACAGCAGCGAAAACGGCACGAACACCAGCAGCGTAATCACCTCCTGCATGATCTTCAATTGGCCCACCGACATCACCTGATGCCCGATGCGGTTGGCCGGCACCTGAAACATGTATTCGAAAAATGCGATCGCCCAACTGGCCAGCGCCGCGATCAGCCAAGTCTTGTCCGACAGATTGCGCAAGTGCGCATACCAAGCAAAGGTCATGAAAATATTGCTGCACACAAGCAAACCGGCGGTGAGGAGGTAGGGATTCGAAGTCATGGCGGCATTTGTTAAAAGTTTGTGCGCTATTGTCAACTGGCTACGTGCATAACGGAAGACCTAGCGCCCCAGTTCGTTACTTAAATAAATAGCTCCGCACCACGGAGAGGCATGCCCTTGTATTTCTGCACCACAAACAAGCGATACCTTATGTACAAATTTGGTGCATGAGGCCTAATCCCCTGTAAGAGAACAATTAAATATCCTGGCACGGCGATTGCGTAGTGAGTGTGAACGCAGGGTGAACACACTTAAGGGAAGCGCCATGAATTACGCCGCTTATTTAAAAGAAGTCGGTCGCGGTCCACAAGGCAGTCGGCCATTGAGCCAAGAGGATGCGCAGCAATTGATGGGCGCGATGCTCGATGGCGGCGTGCCGGATTTGGAGTTTGGCGCTTTGCTCATTGCCTTGCGCATGAAGGGCGAGTCCTTGGACGAGCTGCTCGGCTTTTACCAAGCGGTCGATGCGCGTTTATACAAACTTGCGTTGCCGCCCAGCGGACCGCGCCCGGTGGTGATTCCCACGTATAACGGCGCACGCCGCCACCCCAATCTCACGCCGCTGATTGCCTTGTGGCTGCGGCAATTCGGTGTGCCGGTATTGCTGCATGGCGAGATGGAAGGGCATGGGCGGGTGGGCACGGTACACGTGCTGCGCGAATTAGGTATTTTTCCATGTACGACATTGGCCCAAGCCGAACAACGCTTGGCGGATGAACGACTGGCTTTCGTGCCGACCAGCGTGTTTTCTCCTGGCTTGGCCGCGCAACTCAGTGCGCGCAATCGGCTCGGCGTGCGCAACAGCGCTCACACCTTGGTGAAATTAATCGATCCGTTTAATGGTTTGGGGCTGCGCTTGGTGAGCGTGAGCCATCCGGAATATCACAGCGTAGTGTCGGCATTTTTCGTGGCCACCGGTTTTGACGCGCTGCTGATGCGCGGCACCGAAGGCGAGCCTTATGCCAATCCCAAGCGCCGCCCGGAGCTTTTATATTTTGAAGGCGGCGAGCCGCGCGTGTTGTTCGAAGCCGAATCCGGCCCGATCAAAAATCTGCCGGCGCTGCCCGATACCTGCGATGCCGCAAGCACCGCGCAATGGATCAAGCGCGTGTTGGCGCGTGAAGTTTCCGCGCCGCTGCCGCTGGTGAATCAATTGGCCTGCTGCTTATACGCATCCGGCTATTCGCAAGATTTTAATCAGGCCAAGGCCATTGCTGCTGTAGAAACCGGCAGCCTGGCGGCGGCTTAATTTTTTCACCACAGAGACACAGAGGCACAAAGGAAATGCAAACCCTGCTTTTTTATAAACGACCGTTAGGTAAACCGGAAACAAGCAAACGAGTTTTACCTTTGATTTTCTCTGTGCCTCTGTGTCTCTGTGGTGAGCTTTCTGGAGAGGACTTATGAAGCGCATGAAATTAGTGATGGTGGGCAACGGCATGGCCGGGGTGCGCACCTTGGAGGAATTACTCAAGATCGCGCCCGATCTATATGAGATCACCGTGTTCGGCGCCGAGCCCTATGCCAACTACAACCGCATCTTGTTGTCGCCGGTGCTGGCGGGCGAGCAGACGATTAAAGACATCATGTTGAACGATGTCGATTGGTACGCGCAAAACGGCATCACCCTGCACCTGAATAAAAAAATCACGCGCATCGACCGCAAGAACCGCACGGTGCACGCGGAAGACGGCACCAGCGCTGCGTACGATCGCCTGATTTTGGCGACCGGTTCGAATCCTTTTATGTTGCCGGTGCCGGGCAATGATCTGCAAGGCGTGATCAGCTTCCGCGACATCCACGACGTGGATGCCATGATCGAAGCCTCGGCGAAATTCAAGCACGCCGTGGTCATCGGCGGCGGCCTGCTCGGCTTGGAAGCCGCGAACGGCCTCAAGCTGCGCGGCATGGACGTGACGGTGGTGCATCTGCCGCAATCCCTGATGGAGCGCCAGCTCGACCCGACCGGCTCGCAAATGCTGCAAAAAAGCCTGGAAGATAAAGGGCTGAAATTTTTGATGGGCAAGCAAACCGAGCAGCTCATCGGCAAGGAAGGCCGCGTCGCTGCGGTGCGCTTCAAGGATGGCAGCGAAGTCCCGGCGGATCTGGTGGTGATGGCGGTCGGCATTCGCCCCAACACCACGCTCGCCGAGTCCGCCGGCATCCATTGCAACCGCGGCATCGTCGTCAACGACACCATGCAAACCTATGACCCGCGTGTGTATGCGATCGGCGAGTGCGTGTCGCATCGCGGCATTGCTTACGGCCTGGTGGCGCCCTTGTTCGAGATGGCCAAGGTGTGCGCCAACCATCTCGCCGAATACGGCATCGGCCGCTACACCGGCTCGGTGACCTCGACCAAGCTCAAGGTCACCGGCATCGAATTATTTTCCGCCGGCGATTACTTGGGCGGCGAGGGCACGGATAATCTGCTGCTGTCCGATCCCAAAAGTGGTTTGTACAAGAAGCTGGTGTTGAAGGACAACAAGCTGGTGGGCGCCGTGCTGTACGGCGAAAGCGCCGACGGCAACTGGTATTTCAAACTGATGCGCGAAGGCACCGATGTCTCCGCGCTGCGCAACCGCCTGCTGTTCGGCGAAACCCATCTGGGCGACGCCGGTCACGGCGGTCAGAGCAAAGCGGCGGCGATGCAGGACAGCGACCAAGTGTGCGACTGCAACGGCGTGTGCAAAGGCGCCATCGTCAAGGCCATCGTCACCAAGGGTTTGTTCACGCTGGACGATGTGAAGGCGCACACCAAGGCCGCCGCTTCCTGCGGCTCATGCACCGGCTTGGTGGAACAGATTCTGTCGCACACCCTCGGCGGCGAGTACTCCGCGCCCGAGGCCAAGCCGCTGTGCAAGTGCACCGACTACACCCACGACCAAGTGCGCGCCGCGATTCGCGAGCAGAAGCTGACCTCGATTCCGCAAGTGATGAGCCAGCTCGAATGGAAGCGCGCCGATGGCTGCCCGTCCTGCCGCCCCGCGCTCAACTACTATTTGATTTCGACCTGGCCGCGCGAGGCGAAAGACGATTACCAATCGCGCTTCATCAACGAGCGCGCGCACGGCAACATCCAGAAGGACGGCACTTATTCGGTGATCCCGCGCCTGTGGGGCGGCTCGGTCACAGTCGATCAGCTGCGCACCATCGCCGATGCGGCGGAGAAATTCAAGGTGCCGGAAGTCAAGCTCACCGGCGGCCAGCGCATCGACATGCTTGGCGTGAAAAAAGAAGACCTGCCGGAAATGTGGGGCTTTCTCGCCGAGCGCGGCCTGGTCTCGGGTCATGCCTACGGCAAGGCGCTGCGCACGGTGAAGACTTGCGTCGGTTCCGACTGGTGCCGCTTCGGCGTGCAGGACTCGACGCAGATGGGCATCGACCTGGAAGAAATGACCTGGGGCTCGTGGACGCCGCACAAGTTCAAGATGGCCGTGTCCGGCTGTCCGCGCAACTGCGCCGAAGCCACCATCAAGGACTTCGGCGTGGTCGGCATCGACTCCGGCTGGGAGCTGCACGTGGGCGGCAACGGCGGCGTGAAAGTGCGCGCCACCGATCTGCTGTGCCGCGTCGCCACGCGCGAGGAAGTGCTGGAATACGCCGCCGCCTTCATGCAGATCTACCGCGAGGAAGCGCGCTATCTGGAACGCACCGCACCGTGGGTCGAGCGCGTTGGCCTGGCCTACATCAAGGCCCGCGTGGTGGACGACGCCGAAGGCCGCGCCGCCGCTTATCAACGTTTCCTCGAATCGCAGGAAATCTACAAGTTCGATCCCTGGGCTGAGCGCGCTAAGGGCGTGGACAAGCATGAATTCACGCCGCTGAAAGTGGTGGCGGGTTAAAAATCTTGAACCACGGAGTACGCGGAGTACACGGAGTTTTTGAAGTGAGGTTTTCCTCCGTGTCCTCTGTGTACTCCGTGGTGAAAAAAGGAGCTTGAAATGACCGCAGTAGTTGAAATAGTAACGCAAGAACAATGGATCGAAGTCGGCAGCGTGAGCGACATCCCGAAAGACGGCGCGCGCGTTGTCAAAACCCCGCTCGGCGATATCGCCGTGTTCCGCAACATGCAGGACGAAATTTTCGCGCTGCGCGATCAATGTCCGCACAAGGGCGGCCCGCTGTCGCAAGGCATCATCTACGGCAAGACCGTGGCCTGCCCGCTGCACAACTGGAACATCGCGCTGGATACGGGCATGGCGGTCGCGCCGGACGAAGGTTGCGCGGCATCGTTCCCGGTGCGGGTGGAAGGCGAGACGGTGTTTCTGTCGCTGACGCCGAATGAAGGCTGTCCGGGTAAGTGAAAATCTTCACCACGGAGTACACGGAGGACACGGAGTAAACCCCTTGACTGATCATTTTCCGGCAAGAGGGTACTGGGTCATGGATTGCACATATAGGTTTTGTTTTTCCTCCGTGTACTCCGCGTACTCCGTGGTGATTGCTTTTAAGTTTTGAGTTCGGAGTAAATCGAATGCTGTTCGGTCGCAATAAAAAAAATCCCATCAAGCTCGTCGACAAGGGTGTCGTCGAGTGGCGCTATACCACCTGCGGATACTGCTCCACCGGCTGTTCCATCGAGGTCGGCCTGGACAACACCGGCACGGCCGTCGCCTCGCGCGGCGTGGCCGATGCCGACGTGAATCGCGGCAAGCTGTGCATCAAGGGCATTCTGGAACACGAGCTGTTTCGCAAAACCGCCGGGCGCGGCGACAAACCGCTCATGCGCGATTATCGCCACGAGAATTTCCGCAAAGCCGCCTGGGACGAAGCGCTGGACAAGACCGCCGCCGAGATCCAGCGCATTCAAGCAAGCTACGGCCGCGATGCATTCGCTGTGGTCTCCACCGGCCAGATCATGACCGAGGAGTTCTACACCCTGGGCAAGCTCACGCGCGGGCTCATCGGCACCAACAACTACGACGGCAACACGACGCTATGCATGTCCTCGGCGGTATCCGGTTATAAGCGCTCGTTCGGCAGCGATGGCCCACCCGGCTGCTATGAAGACTTCGATCATACCGAGTGCCTGATGGCCTTCGGTTCCAACTTGCCGGAGCAGCATCCGGTGATTTACTGGCGGCTGAAAGAGGCGCTGGAGAAGCGCAAGTTTCCGGTGATCGTGATCGATCCGCGCGTCACCATGTTCGCGCAAATGGCCGACCTGCACTTGGCGATCACGCCCGGCACGGATGTGGTGCTGCTCAACGCCATGGCGCATGTGATCCTGAAAGAGGGCCTGCAAGATCAAGCCTACATCGATGCGCATTGCGCCGACTTTCTAGCCTTCAAGGCTGAGGTCGAACGCTGGGACCCGCTCACCGCATCGCGGCAATGCGGCATCGACGAGGACACCATCCGCAACGTGGCGCGGCTGTATGCGAAAGCGCCCAAGGCGATGAGCATCTGGACCATGGGCATCAACCAAAGCACGCACGGTTCCGACGGTGTGGTGGCGATCAACAATCTCAACCTCATCACCGGCAATATTGGAAAACCGGGTTCCACCTCGCTCTCCATCACCGGCCAGTGCAACGCCATGGGCACGCGCGAGTGGTCGTCGTGCTCCGGCCTGCCCGGTTATCGTGCCTTGGAAAAGGAAAAAGACCGCGACCTGATTTCCAAATTCTGGAACGTCGACCCGGAATTTTTCCCCAAGCAACGCGGCATGTTTCAGACCGACATCCTCCCGGCCATCGAGACCGGGCAGATCAAGGGCTTGTGGCTGATCGCCACCAATCCCATGACCTCCATGCCCAACACGGCGCGCATCCGCAAGACGCTGGAGAAGCTGGAATTCCTGGTGGTGCAGGATGCCTACAGCGATGTCGAGACCAATCAATACAGCCACGTGTATTTGCCGGCGGCGGTCTGGGCCGAGAAGGAAGGCTGCTTCACCAACACCGAGCGGCGCGTGAACCTGATTCGCAACGTGATGCCGCCCAACGGCGAGTCGAAACCCGATCTGTGGATCTTCAATCAACTGGCCAAGCGCCTCGCGAATGGCCAAGGTCCTAGCTTCCCCGAAACCGCCGAAGCGGTGTTCGAGGAAATGAAAGTGCTATCCAAGGGCGAGGATCGCATGCTGGATATTTCCGGCATGAGCTACGCCAAGATCGAAGCGCAGCGCGGCCTGCAATGGCCGTGCCGCGAGGGCGAGGAGAGCGGCGCGCAGCGCCTGTACGCGGACGGCAAATTCCAGTACCCGGACGGCCGCGCGAAGCTGATCCCGCTGGCCTTCGTCGACAACAACGAGCGCCCGGACGACGAATATCCGTTCTGGCTTAATTCCGGCCGGGTGGTGGAGCACTTCCACACCCGCACCCGCACCGGCAAAGTCGGCAACGCCAACAAGTTCAGCCCGACGCCGTATATGGAAATGAACCCGGATGCGGCAGCGGAATTGGGCGTCACCCACGGCGGCTATGCGCGGCTTACCTCGAAGCGCGGCGAAGCGCTGGTGATGGTGCAGCTCACGCAGCGCGTGGCGCGGAATATGGTGTTTATACCGTTCCATTTTCACGACTGCGTGAACCGCTTGACACTGGGCTTGCTCGATCCGCACTCGCGCCAACCGGCGTTCAAGCAATGCGCGGTGCGCATCGAAGCGGCGGCGGATCAGGCGGCTGCCGCGGCGGCGAATGTGGCGGCCAGGAGTTTTTAAAAACATGAACCACGGAGTACACAGAGTACACGGAGGAAAACCAATTCAAGAAACTCCGTGTCCTCTGTGTACTCCGTGGTGAAAGATTTTTATAAAGGTATTTCTATGTTTGAACCACGCCCAAAAGAACCAAACTACGCTTTCGTGCCCCAGGTCGCGCACCCGGAGTCGAATCAATGGGGCCAGTCCATCGAGACCGTGCCGCAGGGCGATGCGCTGCGCGGCCGGAGCCTCAACATCAACGGCGATGCCGGCGTGTATGAGAACCCCAATCGCTACAAGCAGCACGGTTTTTATTTCAACGCCGACAACTGCATCGGCTGCCATGCCTGCGAAGCGGCGTGCGCCGAGAAGAACGAGACGCCGGCGCATCTGGCGTTCCGTTCCGTGGGTTATCTGGAAGGTGGAGCGTATCCGTCCTACACCCGCATGAATATTTCCATGGCGTGCAACCACTGCGACGACCCGGTATGCCTCAAAGGTTGCCCGACGCGCGCCTACACCAAGTTCGCCGAATACGGCGCGGTGCTGCAAGACCCGGACATCTGCTTCGGCTGCGGCTACTGCACTTGGGTCTGTCCCTACAATGCGCCGCAGCTGGATACGCAGGCGGGCCATGTGTCGAAATGCAATATGTGCGTGGATCGCCTGGAAGTCGGCTTGAAGCCGGCCTGCGCCGCCGCTTGCTTAGGCAACGCGCTGGACTTCGGCGTGATCGAAACCACGCCTGCGAATCGCATCCAGGCGCAAATCGCGATTCCGGGTTTCCCCGATCCGAACATCACCCATCCGAATATTCGCTTCCAGCAAACCAAGAGCCTGCCGCGTGAGCTCAGCCGCACCGACAGCAACCCGGTGCAATACGTGCGCGAAGCAGACGGTCAATACAAGGCGCAGACTGCCGAGAAGTATTCCGGAAGCGGTTGGGGCTTGAAGAAACTTTCCACGCGCGAGAATCCGCTGGTGGTGTTCACCCTGATTTCGCAGGCCGTGGTAGGCGCATTTTTGATTTTGTTTTTTGGTTCGCTATTCGGCCTCGATGCGCTCGACGCCACAGCGCATCCCATCGCGCGCCCCGCTTTCCTATTCGGCATGATCGGCCTGCAAACCTTGGCACTGGTGTTGTCGACCTTGCACCTCGGTCGACCGCATCGTTTTTATCGCGCCTTCAACAATCTGCGCTACTCGCCGGTATCGCGCGAAGTGGCGGGCATCGCGGTGTTCTACAACCTGCTGGGCGCCTACACCGTGCTGACGGCGTTCCCGCAATTGGGTCAATGGCTGCCGGCAAGTTTGTTGTCAACGCTGACTGCATTGGCTGGTTACGGCGCCGCGCTGTCCGGCATCGCCGCGCTGTATTTCATGCATCGCATCTATCGCATTCCGGCGCGGCCGTTTTGGAACCATTGGCAGGTACTCAGCAGTTTTTATGGTTCGATGCTGGCGCTCGGCCCGCTGGCGGTGGGTTTGGTGTTCGCGCCCTTGGCAGCGGATAGCAGCGCGCTGCTCGGCACCTTGGCTTGGGTGGTCGTGGCTGGCATTGCGCTGGAAGCAATCGGCTTATACGCCCACGCACGCGACATGCGGCGCCAGGGCGGCGAGGGCGCTGCGGCGCAATACTTACAGACCACGCAATTCGCTTACAGCTACGCCGCGCGCAATGCAGCCTTGGGCTTGGCGCTGACTGGCGCGATGGCGTTCGCGCTGTTCGTGCCGCAAGGCGCAGCCGGAATGGCGGCTTGGCTCATCATTGCCGCACTGGCCACGGCTGCTGCCGTGGTGGGCCGCATGCTGTTCTATGCCTTGGTGATTCCCACCACCATGCCGGGCGCTTTCTTCTGGCGCAACCCGGCGTTCCAGGAACATGCGCGCGAGACGGGGCTGGCGAAGATGCCGCAAGTGGGCGTGTCGATGGACTGCCATTAATTTACGCCGTGGTTCGCTGTTTTTGCGCGGCCCATCCGACTTGAAGCTATGGATGAATTCACCCAAGCCGTATTCGACGCCGCTTACAGCGCCCGCCCGCAGCGCAATCTACGCCTGCTGTTCGGCGCGCTGCTGATCCTGAAGCATGCGCTGCGCGGCTTCGCTTTCAGTTGGCCGCTGTATCTGCTTTCCGCCGCCGGTCTTGCGCTACCGGGAAAATTTGCCTGGGTATTTCTGTTGCTGCTGATCCCCGCCGTGGCGCTATCGGGGTACATCCTCGCCAAGGGGCTGCGCGAAGACTATCGCGCCGTGGTGCGCGGCCGATTGCTCAAGTTTGGCGATGTTAAAAGCGGATTGCTTGGGGCAGGTCGGTAGGACGGTTTTTGTTGCGCATGATTTGATGCTGGTAGCTGAAGAGATCGCGCTATCTATTTGCTTGCTTTAATTATATCCGTACGGATATAATTAAAGTCATGAAACCCGTGCGATTTCTCGGCGACTCACTTAAGTGTTTACGGGATTTCCCTGAGGATGCAAGGCAGGATTCGGGGTATCAGCTTGATAAGGTGCAACGCGGCGAACAACCGGACGACTTCAAGCCTATGCCTTCCATCGGCAAGGGCGTTGCGGAAATCAGGATATGGGATGATTCCGGAACGTATCGGGTCATCTATACCGCGCATTTTGAGGATGCCGTATACGTGCTCCACGCTTTCCAAAAGAAAACGCAAGCTACGCCCAAGCGCGACATCGATACGGCCAAGGCACGCTACGCTCAGTTGATGGGAGTTTGAAAATGCGCAGAGTTAAATCCGAAATTTACGCCAGTGTGTGGGATGCAATTGCCGATACTCCCGAGCAAGCGGCCAATCTCCGTGCGCGCGCTGAACTCATGCAAAAAATCGCTGCTATTGTGAAAGAAAATGCCTGGACCCAAGCCGAGGCGGCCACCCATTGTGGGGTGACCCAGCCGCGTATAAATGATTTGCTGCGCGGCCGTGTATCGCGCTTTTCGCTCGATGCATTGGTGAACATCGCTACGGCGATTGGTCGGCGCGTTCACGTCGAGCTTGAGTCTACCCTTTGAGTTGCTACATTTAGAAAACGAATATGTCCACCATCCCAGCTTGTCCGCAATGCACTCTAGAGAATGTCTACCAAGATCGCGACAACTATGTGTGCGCCGACTGCGGATACGAATGGCCGATAGCCGGGGACGCAAGCGCCGATGACAGCACGGCTGCGGTGGTGAAGGACGCGAATGGCAACGTGCTGGCCAATGGCGACGCGGTGGTGCTGATCAAGGATTTAAAGGTCAAGGGTTCCTCGATTACGCTGAAGGTGGGCAGCAAGGTCAAGAGCATCCGCTTGGTTGCGGGCGGCGATCACGAAGTGGATTGCAAAATGGATGCCGGCAGCTTCATGCTTAAGGCCTGCTTCCTGCGGAAAGTTTAAGCGGCGCTGCGCGCGCCAGCAGATACTTTTGCAGAAAAGCCGTCACCTTTTGCGCGTACACTGCGCCGGCGAATCCGTAGAAATCCACATGCGCTGCGCCTTGGATCATCCAAAGTTCTTTCGGGCTTAAAGCCTGGCGATAAAGCTGCGCAGTCTCTTTGGGCGGCGTGAGATCGTCCGCGCTCCCACCCATGACCAACACCGGCGCATGATTGTTTTTGATGGCATCGACCGGGCGCAGCGCCGCCAGCGGAATGTGCAGACGATAGGGTATTTGCTTGATCAACAGCGGCGCCACCACGGGCGCGAGTTTTCCGAGGTAAACGGCGACACGATTGGTGATGGCATCCTCGATCGTTGGAAACACGGATTCTAGAACTAACGCATCCACCTTGGCCGGCGCGGCGCCCAGCAAGGTGGCTGCGCCGCCCAGCGAAATCCCAATAGCGGCGACTTTTTTGCAGCCGCGCGCCTGTCTCAGATAGCGCACCGCTGCCTTCGCATCGTCCGATTCGCGGTATCCGAATGTGATTTGTTTGCCTTGCGATTCTCCATGGGCTTGCAGGTCGATCAGCAATGAAGAAAAGCCTGCATGCTTAAGGAAGTTGGCTCGATCCAGCATGTCCTTGCGATCCGCGCGCACGCCATGCAGTAACAGAACGCACATCTGGTTATGATTGGCCGAAATAAACCAGCCGTGGATGTCGTTAAATGCGACAGACTCGGCGCCTAGCTCTGCCGGCGCTGGACCGATCGGGTAGTTTTTCGCAGCGGTCAACTGCGAGCCCGCGACCCATAGGGAGAGCGGGATGCCAACGAGCAAAATAAAAATAACGGCGAGCGCTTTCTTCATGGGCTGGCTTGGGCTAATTATTGGCTGCGCATCGCGCCAACCGCCGCCGCTGCATTAGCTCTTCTGGCGGCAGACGCCACTTCGCTGGTGACGATGCATTTCCCAATCGGGGCCAGCGCAATCCCGGCCAGCTTGAGATGCTGGATGCCAAAGGGAATGCCGATAATCGTGAGGAAGCAAACAAACGCGGACATCACGTGGCCAATGGCCAGCCACACGCCGGCAAAGATGAACCAAATCACATTGCCCAGGGTGCCAAAAGCGCTGGTGCCGAAGTCTTCTTTCTGATGCAGTTCCTTGCGGCTAATGGCTTCCATGCCGAAGGGGAAAAAACAAAATTGGCCGATCACGAAACAGGCCCTGCCCCAAGGGATGCCGACCACGGTAATAAAGGCCAGCAAGCCGACCAGCCACCAGCCCAGTCCCATGAAGACGCCGCCGAGGATAAACCAAAAAAAGTTACCGATGGAGCGCATGGCTTTTCCTTTTAGAAGCTAACGAAGTAAGGCAGCGCCATGAGCGCACCGCCGATGAGAACCAACAGAATGGTGTTGGAAATGAAATACGGAAAAATCATGAGGGCCAGCCCGCAGACGAGCGGGACGACCGCCCTTTGTTTCTTGCCGTACCAGAAGAAACCGAAGCCAACCGAGCCGAAAAGCAAGCCCCAGAGTAGAGCGGATGTAGTCATAGTCGTCTCAAATAGTGCATCGTTTTACCGCTTTGGCTGAAAGGCGTGCAGCGAGCAATAGGATAAACAAGCGTAGCGCATTGCACCTGATATTTTCATGCGGTGCAATATATTTGCGCACTGCGCGCGCTGATCGCTTGATCCCATTCGATGGGATGCAAGCGGTTTCCAGGGGGTTTCCCCATGGAGATTTACGCTTTATGAAGGCGCCTCAGCGCTTGGGAAAGGTAATGTGACGATGTTGCGCAAACGCCGAATGAAGGCGTTATCCAACGCAGCATTACTGTTGGTGGCGAGGATCACGACGCCCGCGTGGTCCGCAATCAATTGGAGCAGATAGCTCACCTCCAAATTCGCGTAGCGGTCATGCGCATCTTTCACCTCGGTGCGTTTGCCAAAGAGCGCATCGGCCTCGTCGAAGAATAGAATCACGCCTGCATCTTTCGCGGCGTCGAACAGCTTGCGCAGGTTCTTCTCCGTCTCGCCGATGTACTTGCTCACCACGGCTTCGAGGTCGATCCGATAGAGCTCCAAGTGCAGCGCATTTGCGATCGCTTCAGCCGCCAGGGTTTTGCCGGATGCATGCGGGCCGCTAAATAGCGCGCACGCACCCTTAACGGAGTTGGACTGTAGATGAAGCGGCTCGCGGCCCTGTTGGACTTGATTGCAGAACGCTTTGAGTTGGGCCGTCAAGTTTTGCGGCAGGGCTAGGTTAGCCCACCGAGCCGCTGAATTGATGTGTTGCGCCATACCCGCCAGATCGGGTAAGGCTGTGCTATCGCCTTTGATCTTTTTGTCCATGGGGCGGCTCTCCTAAGCGAGCGATGTTATGGTCAATGCGTTCACGTGCAGCAAGCGTTCCGTCAGCGCACCCCCGGTGCGGCCGCAGGAATGCCTGAGTACATTGTAGGACATCGTGGCGGCTGAGATAGCGAACAAGCAGCATAGCCGCGCCTGATCCAAGCTAAGAGCCGCACCATAATGCGGGGTAAGGCGCCGATCAGCGACATGCATTGCGCGCGCATCTTATTGGTGAATAGGTAGCTTGCACCGTCTCATTCTGGTGCATAGCCGATCATAATGGTGCGAACAAAATAATTTACGCCCTTTAAAAAGGCGCGTAATGCGCTGATTCACCGCTGGTTTTGCATTGACGCACTAAGCTGGCACGCCTCCTGCAATAGCTCCCCCGAAGAATGTTTAATTTGAGGAGCGATTGCATGAATAAGGAGTTCTGGAAGGCCGGCCACGCCCCGACATTGTTCGCGGCCTTTTTCTATTTCGATCTGGCCTTCATGGTGTGGGTGATGCTGGGTCCGCTCGGCGTGCAGATCGCGCAAGCCTTGCAGCTCACGGCAGCGCAAAAGGGCTTGATGGTCGCCACGCCGGTGCTGTCCGGCGCGCTGCTGCGTATCGTGATGGGCGTATTGGTGGATCATCTCAAGCCGAAGAAGGCCGGCATCATCGGCCAGATCATCGTGCTGGCGGCCTTGGGCTGGGCCTGGCATTTCGGTGTGCATAGTTTTCATCAGGTATTGCTGTTGGGCGTGTTCCTAGGCTTCGCCGGCGCGGCATTCGCGGTGGCCTTGCCGCTGGCCTCGCGCTGGTATCCGCCGCAGCATCAGGGCACGGCCTTGGGTATCGCCGGCGCGGGCAACTCCGGCACCGTGCTCGCCGCCTTGTTCGCGCCCAGCCTCGCGCTGTACTACGGCTGGGAAAATGTCTTCGGCCTGGCGATGATTCCCCTGAGCGTGGCCTTCATCGTGTATTTGCTGCTGGCGAAAGATGCGCCGGAATGCCCGCCGGCCAAGTCCATGGCGGAATACTTGGCAGTGCTCAAAGATAAAGACGCGTGGTGGTTCATGTTCTTCTACAGCGTCACCTTCGGCGGCTTTGTCGGACTGGCTTCTTCGCTGACGATTTATTTCAACACCCAGTATGGCTTGAGCGCAGTGACGGCCGGCTACTTCACCGCTGCCTGCGTGTTCGCCGGCTCTCTAGTGCGCCCCATCGGCGGCACGGTGGCCGACCGCATCGGCGGCATTCGTTCGCTATCGGTGATGTACGGCCTGGCTGCGTTTTTCCTGTTCGTCGTCAGCTTCGGCCTGAGCCAGGCATGGATGGCGTTGAGCGTGTTCGTCGCCGCCATGCTGGCGCTGGGCATGGGCAACGGCGCGGTGTTCCAACTGGTGCCGCAACGTTTCCGCAAGGAGATCGGCGTCATGACCGGCCTGGTCGGCATGGCCGGCGGCGTGGGGGGCTTCTATCTCGCCTCCAGCCTGGGCTACGCCAAGCAGGCCACCGGCAGCTACCAGATGGGTTTCATCATCTTCGCCGCGCTCGCCGTCATCGCCTTGATCGGCCTCACCAGCGTCAAGACGCGCTGGCGCACGACCTGGGGTGCTGCGCATCTGACAGCGGCTAAGATTTAAATTCTGTTCACCACAGAGACACAGAGGCACAGAGAAGGTCAAAGGCAAAAAAAGAAAAGGGTTCGCTGATATATCTGCGTATCCATTTTGTCTTTGCATAGAAGCGGTTTTGCCTTTCTCTGTGCCTCTGTGCCTCTGTGTCTCTGTGGTGAATCAACAAGGTTTACAATCCCTCCCCATGCCCCTCCAAATTTCCGTCGGCCAAGCCACCCACATCGGTAGCCGCGAGCAGAACGAAGACTACGCCGGCTGCGTGACGCCGGAAGCCGCCATCGCCCAAGTCAAGGGCGCGTTGCTGGCGGTGGCCGATGGCGTGGGCGGCGGTGCGGCGGGGCGCGAGGCTTCCGAGTTCACCGTACGCGGCGTGTTGTCCGACTACTACGCCACGCCCGACACCTGGGAAGTGCCGTTCGCCTTCGACAAGATTCTCGCCGCCATCAACCGCTGGCTGCTGGCGCAGGGCAGCGCGCGGCGCGAGTTGTCGGGCATGGCCACCACGCTGTCGGCGCTGGTGTTGCGCGGCGCGCGCTACTACACGGTGCACGTCGGCGACAGCCGCATCTATCGGCTGCGCGGCGAGCACATGCAGCAGCTCACCACCGACCACGTGTGGGATCGCCCGGACATGCGCCACGTGTTGAAGCGCGCGGTGGGGCTGGATCAATTCCTGTCGGTGGACTACGCCGACGGCGAGCTCGCGCCGGGCGACGTGTTCGTGCTGGCCTCCGATGGCGTGTGGGAGCCGCTGGGCGACAAGGCCATGCACGAGTTGCTGCTGCTGCATCGCGAGCCGCAGCGCGTGGCGCAAGCTTTGATAGAGGCCGCCATCAAGCGCGGCGGACAAGACAATGCCACCGCGCTGGTGGCGCGCGTGGAGCAGGTGGGGCAGGACTCCTTGCAGGATTTCCTGAGCGAAGGAAAAACCTTGCCGCTGCCGCCGAAATTCAGGCCCGGCGCGTGCATCGACGATTTCGAAATCCTGGAACTGCTGCACGATTCGCGCGCCAGCCTGTTGTACAAAGTACGGCAGATGGCGACCAACCAGATCCTGGTGCTGAAGACTTTGCAGCCGGCGCTGGCCGACGATGTGCTCAGCCAAAGCGCTTTGCTGATGGAAGAGTGGCTGACCAAGCGCGTCATGTCGCATTATTTTCCGCAGGCGCTGCCGCTGGCGCCGGGAAGCCGCAGTTGCCTGTATTTCGCCATGAGCTACCACGAGGGCGCGACGCTGCAACAGCGCCTCGATCAAGGCCAACATTTCTCCGTGGCCGACGTGGCGCAGATCGGCATCCGCCTGGCCAAGGGCCTGTCCGCCTTGCACCGCCTGCACGTGATCCACCGCGACATCAAGCCCGCCAATCTGCACGGCGGCGCGGACGGCAAACTGCGCATCCTGGACCTGGGCGTGGCGCTCAATCCCTGGACCGAGGAAGCCGCGCGCGGCAATGCCGGCACGCCCAGCTTCATGGCGCCGGAACTGTTCAGCGGCGCGGCGGCGAACGAGCAGAGCGACCTCTACGCCGCCGGCGTCACGCTGTATCACCTGCTGACGCGCAAGTATCCTTACGGTGAGATCGAGCCGTTCCAGCATCCGCGTTTCGGCGAGCCCGCGCCGCCCACGCGCTACCGGCCGGATATTCCGCAATGGCTGGAGAATGTCATCCTCAAGGCGGTGGCGCGCGACCGCGACAAGCGCTTCGAGACCATCGAGGAAATGTTGTTGGCCTTGGAGCAGGGCGAGATGAAACCGCTCGCGCCCATGCAGGCGACGCCGCTGATCGAGCGCTGCACCCCGGCGATCTGGCAAGGACTGGCGGTGCTGTCTTTTCTGCTGAATCTGTTGCTGTTGTATTTGCTGCTGGCGGGCGGATAGCTTTATTTTTTAGGATTACGCACAAAGTTCAGCTATCTCCCAACGGCGTCATTCCGGGGCTGCCCACCAGGGCAGAACCCGGAATCCAGAGGTTTTCGGGCCGCATTTTCTGGATTCCGGGTTCCGCTTCGCGGCCCCGGAATGACGGGCTGAGCATGATGGCTAATCAGGTTATTTTTAGGATTGGTTCGCCATCAGGCCGCGAAAATATTCGACAAACGCCGGGTCTTCGCCGTGCAGCAACTCCGGCAGCGCCGCACGAAAATCCGCGCGCAGGCACCACTCGCGCATGTAGTCCTCCCAGGAACGCCAGCGCCGCAATTGCTTGGGCGGCATGTTGTCCTCGTACAGCAGCAGGTAGGCGCGTTCGAACAGCGAAACCAGCATATTGAAAATAATCAGTTTGCGCTCGCGCTGCTCTTCGGAAAGCGCGGGCGATTCCTGCTTGGAAAACAGTTTGAGATCGGGATTGGTCAGCGCGATCTTCAAGAAGTCCTGATAGTTGTCGGACAGCAGTTGATAGACCGCTTCATCCTCGTTTTCACGCTCCTTGCGTTGCTCGTAAATAAACACGGTAATCGCCAAGGGCAAGCCGATCACCGTGACCATGTAGCTGAGCAATTCCCAGGTTTGAAGAGAGAGGTTCATAGAATCAAGTCTAAGCCCCCGCTGGCGATCGAGCAATCAGCCCTTGAACGCTGCATCCGAGTTGAGATAGTCGATCTCTTGCGGCGTACTGGCGCGACCCAAGATCGCGTTGCGATGCGGAAAGCGCCCGAAGCGGCGCACGATGTCGCGATGATGCTGGGCGAAGCGCAGGTTGTTTTCCAGTCCCGCCGCCGCGAATAGTTCCACGGATAAATCCTGGTCCGCCAAGTCCTCACTGTGCATCAGCGGCATGTAGAGGAAGACCAGTTGCGCCTTGTCGATTTGCCGATCATGGCCCTGTGCAATCGCTTGTTTGGCGACGGCGATGGCTTGGCCTTCACTGGAAAAACTCTTGGGCGTGCCGCGAAACATGTTCAGGGGAAATTGATCGAGGATGATCGCCAGGGCCAAACTGCCTTGCGGACTGCTGCGCCAAGTGTCCAGCTCGCCGCGCACTGCGGCCTCCCATAGCGGCTCGAAACGTGCGCGCATCGACGCATCCAGTTGCAGCGTGGAGGCAAACCATTTCGAGCGCATGTCCGGCGCATACCAGAAATCTAGAATGTCTTGAAGTGAATACATGATTGCTCGCAGTGATCTGTGTGGCCGACAAATAGAGCGTAAAAAGCGACAACCGCAAAGGACGCGAAGGTGCGCGAAGTAAATCCTAGGATCGCTTTCCTTTGCGTACCTTCGCGTCCTTTGCGGAGAATGCCATTGCTGTTGCTGAGCGTGCCGGCGGTACGTGCTCCCGTCAGTCAACCATATAAGCTGATTTACCCCAGCGCCGGAAACAAGCCCTTCAAGCCCGACGCAATAAACTCGATCGCAATGGCGGCGAGAATCAGCCCCATGATGCGTGTAAAAATATTGATCCCGGTCTGGCTCACGTGGCGCGAAATCCACGGCACCAGTTTCAGCACCGCCCACAGCAGAAAGCCCACGATCAAAATATCCAGCGCCATCGCCAGATAGTGGCTTACGCCAGGATTCTTATGCGCGTACAGAATCACCGTGCTGATTGCGCCCGGTCCCGCCAGCAGCGGCATGGCGAGCGGCACCACGGCCACCGATTCTTTCGACTCGCCCTCGCGCGCTTCTTCCTCGGTTTGCGAAATGGGACTGAGCCGCGCCTGCAACATGGAGATGGCCATGATCAAGATCAGGATCCCGCCGCCGACGCTGAAGGAATAAATCGTGATGCCGAACAACTGCAACAGCCAGTCGCCGAACAGCAGCGCGACATACAAAATGATCAGCACCGCCGCGACCACGATCTTGGCGATCTTCTTGCGCTCGGGCTCCAGCGAGTTGGACGTGAGCGCGACGAAAATCGGCACCGCCCCGAGCGGGTTGACGATGGCCAGCAGGCCGATCAGGAACTTGGTGTATTCGGTGTATTCGAGCATGGCCAGCCTGTTGGGTTTGGGTGAGTTTTGTGCCTCAGTGTAAACGAATCCATTGTTTCTTCCGAATGGGCGCTAAAAAACCAGCGACCACTTTCTCATTGCAACGCCCGCCCTTCACCCGCTTCTTCCACCGTGCGCCCGTCGCGGATGTGGTAGATGCGCTTGAAGGTGGGAATGATTTTTTCGTCGTGGGTCACGACGATGATGGCGGTCTGGTACTGCGTGGCCATCTGGTTGAGGATGCGCATCACGGCCAGCGCGCGTTCGCTGTCCAAGGGCGCGGTGGGTTCGTCGGCCAGGATCACCGGCGGCTTGTTGGCCAGCGCGCGGGCGATGGATACGCGCTGCTGCTCGCCGCCGGAAAGCTCGGAGGGTTGCGCTTTCGCACGATGCGCCACATCGAGCGCTGTAAGCAATTCCAGCGCCCGCGCCCGCGCTTCGCCATTGGGCCGCCGCGCCAGCATGGGCAGCAGCGCCACGTTGTCGGTCACGTCGAGAAACGGGATCAGATACGGCGCCTGAAAAATGAAGCCGATGCGGTCGCGGCGCAGCACGCGCAGATCGGAAATTTTCCAGCCGTTGTCATAGATGACTTCACCGCCCAGGGTCATGCGGCCGCGTGTCGGTTCGATCACCGCGCCCAGGCATTTAAGCAACGTCGTTTTGCCGGAGCCGCTCGGGCCGATGAGGCCGACCACTTCGCCGGGAGCGACGCTCATGTTCACTTCCTTGAGCGCATCGACGGCGGTATCGCCTTCGCCATAGCGCTTGCTCAAGCCTTCGATGTGGATTCCGACGCTTGCGCCCATATCAGCCGCCAATCGCCGTGGCCGGATCGACCCTGAGCGCGGCGCGTATCGCCAAGGTGCTGGCGAGCACGCACACCAGCATCACGATGACGAAGCCGCGCGCCGAATCTCCGGGCAACAGCAGCACATATTTCGGGAAGGCCGGGGCCCAGATGGTGGCGGCGATTTTGCCGACGACGAAGCCGATCAGCCCCAGCCCCAGCGCTTGTTGCAGGATCATGGCGGCGATGGTGCGGTTGTGGGTGCCGATCAGTTTCAGCACGGCGATCTCGCGGATCTTGCCCAGGGTCATGGTGTAGATGATGAAGGCGACGATGGCCGCGCTGACGATGGCCAGTATCACCAGGAACATGCCAATCTGTTTGGCGGCGGTGGCGATCAGCTTGGCGATCAGTATTTCTTCCATCTGCGCCCGGGTGAACGCTTGCAAATGCTTCCAGCGGCGAATCTCCTGCGCCACCGCTTCGGGGGCGTAGCCCGCTTTCACGCGCACCAGCACCGCATTGACGTTGTGGTTGCTGGTCTGCGAGGCGTTGATCGCGTCCAGCAAGCCCGGCACGCCGGGGCGGTTGAGCGCGGGATTGGCGGTGGTGCGCGCGCGCTCGTTGACGATGGCGTCGTTGTCCTTGAGAAACTGCGCCTCTTGGGCGTCCTTGAGCGGTATGAATACCATCGGGTCGCCGCCGGAAGACACCATGCGCCGGGTCAGGCCGACCACGGTGTAATCGTGGCGGCGGATGCGGATGCGGTCGCCCAGCGCAAAGCCGGTGTTCACATCGGCCACCGCTTCGTAATGGCTGCGGGTGATGCGCCGTCCCGCCACTAAGTAACTCGGCTCGCCCGGCTGCCCCGGCTCGAAGCCCACCACCATGGCGCGCACGTCGGTGTTGCCTTTGCGCACTTGCATGGTGAGATAGGTGACATTGGCGGCTTGCGCCACGCCGGGCATGCCGAGCAGGCCGCGATGCACATCGTCGCGAATGCTGGACGATTCGGCATACGGGCCCTGGGTGTCTTTCTGCACCACCCACAGATCGGCGCCGCTATTGTTGAGCAGCACCTGCGCGTCATCCACCATGCCGCGATACACGCCCGCCATGGTGAGCGTGACGCCGATCAGCAGGCCCAGGCCTAAACCGGTCAGCACAAACTTTCCCCACGAATGCAGGATGTCGCGACCGGCGAGGCTGATCATTTTATTTGCTGCCCAATGACGAAACCACCTTGATCCGGCTGTCGTCCTTGAGTGCGCGCTCGCTGTACACGACGATCTCGTCGCCGGCTTTCAGGCCCTCGACGATCTGCACCTTGCCGTCGAGTCCTGTCGCGCCCACTTTCACCGGCGTGAAGCGCAGCTTGCCATTCACGCGCAGCCACACGCCGGCTTGCGCGCCGCGATAACGCAGGCTGGCATTGGTGATCAGTAGTGCATCGGTGACTGTAGGCGGATGCAGCGTCACCTCCGCCATCTCGCCGCTGGACACGCCTGGCGGCACGCGATCGAAAGCCACTTGGGCGATGCGCTCCTCGGTCACGCTGTCGCTCACCGGCTCGATGCGCACGACCTTGCCCGCAAGCGCAGCGCCCGGATTGGAGCGCAAGTTGATGACGGCGGGCAAGCCCAAGCGCAGACCGGCGGAGCGCTCCTGATCCAACCGCACCGACACCCACAAGCTGTTCGGTTCCTGCATTTTAAACACCGCCTGCCCGGCAATCACCGTGGAGCCCGGCTCGGCATCGCGCGCCGTGATCACGCCATCGGCCGGCGCCTCCAGGCGGATGTTCATGCGTTGCTGCTGCACGCCTTCGCGCTCGGCATTCAGGCGGGTCATATCTTGGCGGGCGCTCGCCAGCGCGGATTCGGCGGCGGCAAGCTGGGCATCCGCCGATTGTTGTTGCTGCAATTTGCCTTCCACCACGCTCGAACTGACGAAGCCCTTCTGCCCCAGATCGGCGAAGCGGCGCGCCTCGCTGGCGGCCAAGGCCTGACGGCTCTTGGCATCCGTTACCTGCGCTTGCGCGGCGGCGATGGCGCTCTTGGCGCGCGCTATGGCGGCGGACGCGGAGCTGACGCGCGCATCGAGATCCACCGGCTCCATTTCCGCCAGCAATTGGCCGGCTTTCACCATATCGCCCACATCCACCAGCACGCGCTTGACCCGGCCCGCGGCGGTCGGCCCGATCAAATATGCGCGCCGCGCTTCGACCGTGCCGATACCGAATAAAGCGGGCGATACCTCACCCTTAGCCACCTGGGTCACGGTGACTTTGATCGACGCCAGCGGGCCGCTTTTCATCGCCACCCAGACGAAGGCGCCGAGCAAGGCAATGCCGAATACGGCAAACCAAAATTGGCGCGGCAGGGTAAAGGGGATTTTCATCGTTGCTCCTAAATCATTTCAATTTCATTTTAGGTTAGAAGCGTGGTCGCAGCCATGCGCTATGACGGCATGCTCAATCTGAATCGTCGGATGTACGATTTCAAAACGCGCATGCAAGGCATCGGTAATTTCCTGCAAAAAGGCGTCGCCGGGAGAACCCTTGGGCATGACCAGATGCGCCGTCATGGCAATGTGCGAGGTGCTCATGGCCCAGACATGCAGGTCATGCACATGATCGACGCCGGGCAAAGATTCCAAATAGTTGCGAACCGCAAGGAGATCGATGCCCTGCGGCACGCCGTCGAACAACAGGTGCAGCGATTGCCGGAACAAACCCCAAGTCCCCAGCACGATGATCGCGGCGATCAACAAGCTCGCCACCGGGTCGAGCCAGTTCCAGCCGAACCACAACGCGAGCGCGCCAGCCATCACCACGCCGACGGATACCAAGGCATCGGCGGCCATGTGCAGGAATGCGCCGCGAATATTCAGATCGGTTTTGCTGCCGCGCATGAACAGCAGCGCCGTGACGGTGTTGACCACGATGCCCACGCCCGCCACCGCCATGATGGTGATGCCGTGCATCGGCTCAGGCGTACTTAGCCGATGCACGGCCTCCCAGGCGAGTGAGCCCATGGCCACCAGCAGCAGTAAAGCATTGCTGAAGGCGGCGAGAATCGTGCCGCGCTGCCAGCCATAGGTGTGACGCGCATTGGGCCGCAGCTTGACGGCCAAGGCGCCACCCCAGGCCAGCACCAAACCAATGACATCAGAAAAGTTGTGCCCCGCATCGGCCAGCAGCGCCAAGGAATTCACCCGCCAGCCGTAAAAGGCTTCGATAGCAACGAAGGCGATGTTGAGCGTAATGCCGATGGCGAAGGCGCGGTTGAAATCAGCCGGTGCGTGATCGTGATGGTGCTCAGCGCTCACGCCGCCACATCCTTGCGCCGTAGCGCAATGCCGTTACTTTCACATCATCGGCGTAGTCGTGTTGTTCGCGTTGCTGCGTACAAATCAGACGCATCGAAACCCCGTTATCAGCCGGCCCTAAAATTTCAAGCCAAGTTGATTATAGTCGAGGAGTCGGGGCCTGGTCAGGGCGGCGTCAAGCTGGAGGAATGCTCCGCAGGCAGCCTGGCCTTGGCTGCCCGGCACGTTTTTTTAAGCCGCCGGCCGCAACTGCCGGTGATACAGAAATTCCAGCACTTGGCCGCGCAAGTGGTGGTAGTGCGGATTCTCGGCCAAGGCCAGCCGTTCGCGCGGACGCGGCAGATCAACCGTGAGGATTTCGCCGATGGTCGCCGACGGGCCATTGGTGAGCATGACGATGCGGTCGGACAGCAGTACCGCCTCGTCCACGTCGTGCGTCACCATTATCACCGTGCTATGCGTGTTGGCGGCGATTTTCATTAACTCATCCTGTAAGTGCGCGCGGGTCAGCGCGTCGAGCGCGCCGAAGGGTTCGTCCATCAGCAATACCTTGGGTTCCATGGCCAACGCGCGGGCGATGCCGACGCGCTGCTTCATGCCGCCGGAGATTTCTTGCGGGCGCTTGTGCTCGGCGTGCGTCAGCCCGACCAGGGCCAGCGCATCCAGCGTGCGCTGTTTGAGCTGCGCCTTGTCTTCCTTGGCGCCGAACACGCGCTCCACCGCCAGGTGCACATTCTCAAAGCAGGTGAGCCAGGGCAGCAGCGAGTGGTTCTGAAACACCACGCCGCGATCCGGGCCGGGGCCGGCGATTTCGCGCCCGGCGCACAGCAGTACGCCGTTGTCGGTTTTCAGCAAGCCGGCCACCAGATTGAGCAAGGTCGATTTGCCGCAGCCGGAATGGCCGATGAGGGTGATGAATTCGCCCTGTGCCACATTGAGGTTGACGTTTTGCAAGGCGACGAACGGGCCCTTTTGGGTGTCGAACACCATGTTCACATTTTCGATTTGGACGTATTTTTCCATGTCTGTCTCCGTGAGGTGTGAGGAGTTAGGGGTTAGGCGTGAGTGAGGCATGCTTTTTACACCTCACTCCTATCGCCTTACGCCTTACTCATAACTAAACCGTTTTGCGATCGTGATCAGCACCTGTTCCAGCAGCAGACCGACGATGCCGACCACGAAAATCGCGATGATGATGTGCGCCACGTTCAGGTTGTTCCACTCGTCCCACACCCAGAAGCCGATGCCGACGCCGCCAGTCAGCATTTCCGCCGCGACGATCACCAGCCAGGCCACGCCGATGGACAGGCGAATGCCGGTGAGCATGTAGGGCAGCACCGCCGGAAATAAAATCTTGCTGAAAATTTTCCATTCCGACAGCTTCAGCACCTTGGCCACGTTCATGTAATCCTCCGGCACGCGTGTGACGCCGACGGCGGTGTTGATGATCATGGGCCAGATGCTGGAGATGAAAATCACCCAAATTGCCGCCGGGTTCGCCGCCTTGAACACCAACAAGCCGATCGGCAGCCAAGCCAGCGGCGACACCGGACGCAGCAAGCTGATAATGGGCGCGGTCATATCGTTCAGGAACTTGAAGCGGCCCACCAGAAAGCCCATCGGAATCCCGATCAGCGCCGCCATGCCAAAGCCGATGCCGACGCGCCCCAGCGAGTTGAGAATATTCCAGCCGATGCCCTGGTCGTTGGGGCCGTTGCGGTAGAACGGGTGGCTGAACAAGGTCACGGCGGATTCCCAAGTTTTCACCGGGCCGGGCAGCTGCGGGCTGGACTGGGACACGATGGCCCAGATGCCGATGAACAGCGCCAGACCGAGCAGCGGCGGGATCAGGAAGCGCAGGAAGGCGCGGCTATAGGCAAACAGTCGGCTGTTCGCTACAGGCGCTGCGACTGGCTCAGGCGTGGTTGTCGCCGCAGCGGGCGCTTGAGTTTCTGCGGGCGGCGCTGCGCTGGCAACGATTTCGAGCTTGGGTTGCATTGCGATGACTGTGCTCATGATTTTCTCCTGGTGTCGATTGCGGTGCTTCAGGCCTTGATCTTGAAACCGTCGGCATAGGCTTTCGGATTCTTCGGATCCCAGGTCACGCCGTCGATCAGCTTGGCGCCGCGCAGCGGGTCCTTGGGCACCGGCACCTTGACCTGTGCTGCGGCCTGCTTGTACAGCTCGATCTGGTTTACTTTCTTGGCGACCGCCAAGTAGTCGGGATGCTGTTTCAACAAGCCCCAGCGCTTATGCTGGGTGAGGAACCACATGCCGTCGGAGAGGTAGGGGAAATTCACCGCACCGTCGTTGTAGAACTTCATGTAGTTCGGATCGCTCCATTTCTTGCCGATGCCGTTATCGTACTGGCCGAGCATGCGGTCTTCGATGGAATCGAAATCGGTGTTGACGTAGGACTTGTCCTTGATGATGTCGGCCACCTTGGAGCGGTTGCTCATGGTGTCGATGAACTTCGATGCTTCCAAAATCGCCATGATCAAGGCGCGCGCCGTGTTCGGATTTTTTTGCACGAACTCGGCGGTGGTGCCGAGCACTTTCTCCGGGTGATCCTTCCAGATGTCCTGGGTGGTGACGGCGGTGAAGCCGATCTTGTCGCGGATGGCGCGCGCGTTCCACGGCTCGCCCACGCAGTAGCCGTCCATATTGCCGACGCGCATATTCGCCACCATCTGCGGCGGCGGTACGGTGATGCTTTTGACTTCGGTAAAGGGATTGATGCCATTGCTGGCCAGCCAGTAGTACAGCCACATGGCATGCGTGCCGGTGGGGAAGGTCTGGGCGAAGGTGTATTCGCGCGGCTCCTTCTTGATCTGCGCCGCCAGGCTGGCGCCGTCCTTCACGCCCTTGGCGTGGAGCTGGTTGGACAGGGTAATGGCCTGGCCGTTATTGTTGAGCGTCATCAGCACCGACATATCTTTTTTCGGCCCGGCGATGCCGAGCTCCACGCCGTAGATCAGGCCATACAGCACGTGCGCCGCATCCAGCTCGCCGTTCACCAGCTTGTCGCGCACCGCAGCCCACGAGGCTTCCTTGCTCGGGGTGATCTTGATGCCGTACTTTTTATCGAAACCCATTACCGAGGCGATCACCACCGAAGCGCAATCGGTCAGCGGAATGAAGCCGATCTTCACTTCGGTTTTTTCCGGCGCATCCGAACCGGCGGCCCAAACCGAGTTGCGGATCGCATCCGGCACGAAACTCATGATGCCGGCGGCGCCCGCGAGCACCGTGCTTTTCTTGATAAATTCCCGCCGCTCTGGATTGATCGCGGTGGTGTCGGGTATTAGCTTGTCTTTCATGGTGCGCTCCTTGAGTAAATGCATTCGCCAAAAAAAAGCGCCCATCCCAGGCAGTGACTGCCGTTGGAATGGACGCCGTTGTCCGTATGTACACCGCGCATCATGGCGGTGTTGTGTCTCCCCGCCGTTGGGGAGCGTTATTTATTTCATAGCACGTACTGTGCCAACTTGCTGGCTACGTAAAGGCTTGGGCCAAATCCACCACTTGTGCGGCGATGTCCGCGAGCTTGGCGTTGCGTTCCATCGCCATCTTGCGCAGCAGGTTGTAGGCCGCGCTTTCGCTCATGTTTTTCTGCTGCATCACGATGCCTTTGGCGCGCTCGATCAGCTTGCGCTCGGCCAATTGGTTCTGTGCGCTCGCCAAGTCCTGCCGCAGGGTTTGATGCTCGGCGAAGCGCAGCATGGCGACTTGCAAAATCGGTTTAATGCGTTCGGGCGCGATGCCTTTGACGACATAGGAAGTCACGCCGGCGCGTATCGCCTGCGTGATTTTTGCCTCGTCGTCGTCATCGGTGAAGAGCACGATCGGGTGCGGTTGATCGCGGCTGATCATGCAGACGTTCTCCAGCGTATCGCGATCCGGCGAATCGGCATCGATCACGATGACGTCCGGTTGCAGCTGCGGCAAGCTGTCCAGCAGATTGAGCGTGATGCTCGCGCGCTCCAATACCAAACAATTATTGCTATGCAGGCCCTGAACTAATAGGGCGCGCCGCTCAGGGTCGGCGTCGATTATCAAAACCCGTAATGGAGATGAGGTGCTCATAACTGGCATATAGCAACCAACGTGCCAGCCTCGAATCAGGCCGAAATAGCCGATGTAGCCTAGGCAAAGGGGCTCTTGCGCCAGTTTGAAAGCGTGGGGTGCACCATATTGGGGTTCGAAGCGCAGGGTATGCGCACGAATGGTGCTGTATTAGTGTTGCGGTTTTTTACCGAGGCGATACGCGTCGACCATGCCGAACAGCCAGCATAGGGCGAGAACCCACAGTGCGTACAGCAGCACGGGATCGGCGGCCGAGGTGCGCAGCAGTTGGCCAACGATGCTTTGTAAATCCAGCCCGCTGCCGTCGTTCAGGAGATTTTCAAATAGCGTTGTGGCGTGTTGCTCAAACCGGAACAGCAGCACGCTCAGGCTTATAAGCGTGATCACGACCAAGACGATGCCGCGCTGAAATTGCTTGAGATGAAAGTGCCCCGCGCCGGGAAATATCAAGGCGGCCCACAGCAGCGCTTGTTGCGCTCTAGTCATGGCTTAGAACCAAAACGCCGTGTCCTTCAGCAAAAATTCGTCGTACGGCATGTAGTGCGAGCCGTCGCAGGAGAAGGTCAGGCTGATCATGCCGTTAAAAATATTGATCGAGGCCATGCGCAGATAGAAGGTCGGGTCGGTGAGGCGCAAGGCTTGCAGCGTGTCGAGGATGGCTTGCATCTTCTCTTCGGGGATGGTCGCATCCTGCGGATAGGCGCGCGCCGGAAACACCAGGCAGATATCCGGGTCGCTCAAGGCTTCGTGATCCAAAATGCGATAGCGGAACGGATCGTCCACGGTCCAGATCGTCGCTTGGCTGCTGGAAAAGTGAATCTGGCATTGGAACACGCCGCGATGCGTCAATAGTTCATCCAAGATGGACAAAGCCTGCGCGATATTGCCGTCCAGGGGGCTATCGACGCGGCATTGCTGGAATACCACGCTGCGAATCGCGGGATCGCCTTTCACCTGGCGCCAATAACCGGGCTCTTCATACAGCTCGGACGTGACCGGCAGATTGCGCAAGTCGAAATCGGCGCCGAGATAACCCTGCGGGATGCCGTCGACGCGCACGATTTGCAGCGCGGTCAACGAAGGCCGGTGCTGGCGGATACTGATATAGGCATCGGACAGCAAGAAGCCCCAAGCCGGTACCGCTTCCATCATGTAGGGACGTTGCGAGCGGTCGCGCGCGAAGTGGCCGGGCACGATGCCGTCTGCGCCAATATTGTCGCAAATCTGAATGCCGTCGGTGCCGACGCAATACACAAACGAACAATGCGGAATTTCGGCGAAGCCTTGCAGCAGCACGGCTTCCAGTTGCGCGCGATCGCCCCAAACCGGCGAGCAGCGCTCGGCCAGCTGCGCCAAGGGTTCGTGCAGCTTGCGCGCCAATTCCTCGCGCTGTAGATAAATGCTTTCTTTCCAAGAAGCCTGCATAACTAATCAGTGACCAATCAAAGTGTGAATGAGGTTGAAGTGTATCAATAAAGTAAAGCGGCGGTTTTGCCAAACATAGAATAGCGGCAGATTGTGATAGTTCAAGTATGCCATGGCGGATTGTTCGCGCGCATTGCCGTTATGTTAGGACCGAAGTGGCGTGGCTAGCGCTGTTCCGGCCGTTTTGCGCCATATGCGCATGCGCTAAAGTGTGGGGAGTTTTAAGCCGTAATATGACCATCGAATAGTGGTGCGGGGGCGCTCACGTCATTCAACGTTATTTCATCTTCGCTAATTCTATAAGAGTACCTATAATTCGCCAAAAAGCATGCGCCGCCGGCAAGGATCGGCCACATGCCGCTATAACGATAAAGCCGCGCAACTCGCGTCCGCAGTAGATCAGGCGGCATGGGTTGCAGATCACATTGCGGCAACGGAGTTTGTGTTTTTTTCAGGGGATGGCATTTTGCGATTTTCTTTAGCCAGCATGATGCAAGGCTTCGGCTCGGCAAAACCTTTGCTGGCCTTTAGCTGGCTATTCCTGCTGCTGGCGCTCCTCGAAACCGTCTGGCTGCACCGCTTGCAACCGCTGGAGAACCAGCTCTCCGATTGGATGGTGCGGCAGCAGGCGGAAAATTTAGTGCCCGATCCCGACATCGTGCTGGTGAATATCGACGACGCGAGTTTGGCGCGCCTGCAAGATGTGGCGGGGCGTTGGCCGTGGCCGCGTTCGGTGCATGGCGAGTTGGTGCAGGGCCTGAGCAAGCAGAACCCGAAAGCGATCGTGTTCGACATGACCTTCGAGCAGCCGGATGTGTACCGCCCGGAGAGCGATCGTCTATTCAACCAAGCGCTGGAAGGCACGCGCAACGTTTACTTTCCCATCGTGCGGCGGCCCAAGGTGCAAGATGCCTCCGGCCCGCCGGTGAAGCAAATTGCCAGCCTGGTCGGCTTGCAGCCCACGGCGCAGGCCGATCCCAGCGCGCACATCGCCTTGTCCGGACCGTTGGCGATCGAGCCGCGCTTTTGGCGCACCGGCACCATCAATTTCACCGAGGACAAAGATGGCGTGGGGCGCCGTTACGCGCTCTACACCGAAGCTTATGGCTGGCTGATTCCCTCCTTGCCGGCGCGCGTCGCAACCGATCTTGGGTACACGGTGCCGAAGCAGCGCGACATACGCCTGGCGTGGCGCGGCAAGAAGCACGCCTTCCCGGTAATTTCCTATGCCGATTTATACGAAGATTTCAGCCGCGAGAAACCGCTGCGCGCGCCGCATGAATTTACCGGCAAGATCGTGATCATCGGCTCCGATGCATCCGGCCTGCACGACTTGCGCATGACGCCGATCGACAGCGTGTACCCCGGCCAGGAAATCCTCGCCATGGCGCTGGATAATTTGAAGAACCAGCGCATGCTGACGGCCGCGCCGGCATGGCTGGCGCCGCTGGCGACGCTGCTGTTGCTGCTGTTGCTGTTCCTGGCTTTTGCTCGAGGTTGGAATGCGCTGAAGATCGGCATGGTGCTGCTGGTCATGACGGCGCTGGCCTTCGGCATGAGTTATTTCGCGCTGATGGAGTTGCAGTTGCTGCCGGTGTTGGTGCCGCTGCTGTTTGCCTGGGCCTATTATTTTGCTTGCGCGCTGCAAGGCTATCTGCGCGAGCGCCAGGCGCGCGAAAAAACCATGCAAGAATTCAGCCGCTTCGTCAATCCGCATGTGGTGCGCGAGTTGCTGGCGCGCGGCGGTTCCTTGAGCCGCAGCGGCGAGAGCCGGCACATCAGCGTATTATTTTCCGATATTCGCGGCTTCACCAGTTTGTCCGAGAACCGCACCCCGCAACAAGTGGTGGAACTGTTGAATCGCTATTTCACCTTGCAAGTGGAAGTGGTGTTCCGCCACGGCGGCTCGCTGGATAAATTCATCGGCGATTGCATCATGGCGTTTTGGGGCGCGCCGCTGGACGATAAGCGCCACGCCCAGCGCGCCGTGGCGGCCGCGCTGGAAATGGCCGAAGTGCTGCAACGCTTCAAACAAGAACTCGGCGAGGATCAAGCCGATTTCGATGTCGGCATCGGCATTCACTCCGGCGCTGCGGTGGTCGGCTTGATCGGCTCCGAGCAGCGGCGCGAATATACCGCGATCGGCGACACCGTGAACCTGGCCAGCCGTATCGAAGGGCTCACCAAGGGCCTGTCGCGCATTTTAGTGTCGCACGAGACCATGACGCTGTGCGGCCAAGAGTTTGAATTTGCCGCGTTTGGCGAACATCAAGTCAAAGGGCGGGAACAAGCCGTAAAATTATTTGCACCCAGTCGAAGGAGTACAGCATGAAAAAAATAGGAATGATCGGATTACTGGTCTGCTGCGGCATGGCGCATGCCGCCGAGACCGCTTACATGGTGCGCGCCACCGAGCTGAAAGCGAAGCCGTTTGCCGATGCGGCAACCGTGGCGAAGCTGGAAGAGCAGAGCAAAGTCGAAGTGTTGTCGCGCCAAGCCAGCTGGATGCAGATCAAAGCGGAAGCCGGCACCGGTTGGGTGAAGATGCTCAGCGTGCGCATGGGCAACCCCGGTGCGCAACCCGCCAAGAGCGGCGACAGCGGGCTGGGAAAAATTTTCAATCTGGCGACCACCGGCAGCAGCGGCAGCACCGTCACCACCGGCGTGCGCGGCCTTTCCGAAGAGAAGCTGCGCAATGCCCAGCCTAATCCCGCGGACTTCAAGCACATGCAAGGCTATGCAGCGAAAAAAGAGGAAGCGCAAAAATTCGCCAAGGCCGGCCAGCTCAAGGCGGAACCGATGGATTACCTGGGCGCCGGCAAAGCGGCCGAAGCAGGAGATAAATGATGAAAACAAAACTCACGGTATTGGCTTTTGTACTCAGTTGCGCGATGGTGCCCGCCAGCGCCTTCGATTTTAATTTCGGCGATATCGGCAAGGCCATCGAGACGCTGTCGAAAGTGAAAGACGCGACGACCGATATCACCGAACCGCAGGAAATCGAATTGGGCGCGGGCATCGCCAGCAATTTGCTGGGCGCCGCCCCCTTATGGAAAAAACCGGGCGTGCAGCGTTACGTCAACGAAGTAGGGCTGTGGCTGGCGTTGCAGACCGAGCGCCCGGAACTGCCCTGGCATTTCGGCGTGCTCGACGATAGCAACATCAACGCCTTCGCCACGCCCGGCGGCAATATTTTTATCACGCGCGGTTTGCTGCAACGCATGAATAGCGAGTCGGAGCTGGCGGGCGTGTTGGCGCATGAAATTTCGCACGTGCTGCGCAAGCATCACCTGGAAGCGATCAAGAAAGGCGCGCGCACCAGCTTGCTGGCGGATGTCGCCACGCAGGCGGTGGATAGCAAGGGCCGCAACCCGGCGATTGCGAAACTGGCGGGCGCAGGCACGGAGTTGTTTGCGCGCGGCCTGGACAAGGAAGACGAGTTCGAGGCCGACCGCATGGGTGTCGTGATCGCGGCGCGCGCCGGCTACGATCCGTATGGCTTGCCGGCCGTGTTGCAAATATTGGAGAGCATCAACCCGCAAGATTCCGATCTGGCGTTAATGTTCAAAACCCACCCCACGCCGGCCGACCGCCTGAACTTGCTGGATAGCTTGATGTCGAATGGCTTCGATGGCTATGACACGCGGCCGAACTTGGAGGCGCGCTTTAAAGCGGCTATCGGCGCGGTGAAGAAGTAATAAGAATGCTGGTCGTGCTTGCGAAGCAAAACGGGGTTGATACACCAGTTTAGCGGCTAGCAGTTTGTTGAAAAGGCATTTAGTAGGTTCCCTCGCCCCTTGTGGGAGAGGGTCAGGGAGAGGGGTAAATTTTGCGCACCCTGTATTCACCAGCTTGCATAGCGCACGACACCGCTTCACCCTCTCCCCGGCCCTCTCCCATCAAGGGAGAGGGAAAAATTCAACAAACTGCTAGGAGATTTTGGGGAATGGATTGGCTTGGCGCGATCCAAGAAATTCAGTTGTGAATGGTCTGTGATAAGGCTGCTTTGCAGCGATAGCTGAAGTTCATGCGAATTGCGACGAAGGACTCTTGCTCGGCCTTTGCTGCCGGTGGCCAATTGATGTTGCAACGGCCGGAATGGAATCGTCACCGGCCATAGACGCGGAAATCATCCCAAATGGCCTCTTTCCTGCTCTGCCACTGCGTGCTCCCGACCCTGAGCGGCCATAGCATTTTTGAAAAGCTGCCATTCAGACGTTTCAGAACCAACGAGTGATTCAGCGTTTCATTCCCTCAACAGAGTAGTAACTGAATAGTGCGGCCAAAGTCCAGCAGATAGCCGCCATGATCTATACATGGACGGGGAAATAGTATCGGTTTGGTGACAACGGAACGAGGCTACTAACTAATAGAGATAAAACCCTTTTCCGGTTCCTGGGTTTACTTTTGCGCGAGAGACATTGGCAGGCCGCACGCCTCGCAAACATAAGCTGCAAATCCTTTCTCATCGCTCCATTGCTGCCGCATTCCTTTTCCGGACATTGTCTCCCAGTACTTGGAGTACGGGTGATCGTTCTCTGAATTTTTTTCCTCACCCTTGTGTCCGCTGGGGCGCATGAAGTATCGGTAGGTGTGCATCGTCATGGTCTAGCCTTTTCCGACCTATCCAGCCCACCGGACCTCTTAAATACACTCGAAAGTCACAACTACTACCTCTTTAGTTCTATATCTTATGGCTAGATTTCAGCATTGAAAGAATATTTTATAGTGGCGTTACTATCCATTAAACCACTTAAGAGGGGTTAGACATGGCTACAATTGAAGTCGATGGACAAGACTGGACACGCAAGCACGATAATCCGTCTAGCCCGCGAGTGCCAAAAGCACCTAGAACCCTATATCCTCAATCGCTTGAAGACTTGGTTGAGATATGCTCAAGTCGTCCGGCCAACCAACGAATACGGGCAGCTGGCAGTCACTGGGCGTTATCGGAGGCGGCAGTCAGCGATCACATTTTTGTCGAATGCAACGACCCTCAAAACCTGCACCCGGCGATGGGCAAAACCCTGTACGAAGTGGTTCCTCCCTGTCTCAATCCGGACTTCGTCAAAGCGCTAGCACAACGTGTCGTTCCCCCATTCGACACGAACCATGTCGGCGAGAACCAGGGTCTGTACCCGATTCATATTGAAACCGGCAAACGAGTGTACCAGCTCTATTCTGAACTCGACCATGGCGATGATGACCCCAAAAGCCTCGCCAACCTCCTTAAGAACAACGCCGAGCACCCCAACGCTAGCTATCTTGGGCCGTGGGCATTCCATACCTTAGGGGGGGCCGGCGGGCAAACCGTGTTCGGGGCATTGACCACCGGCACCCATGGTGGGGACTTCCGTATGCCGCCGATCGCCGATGCGGTGATGGCCTTGCATTTAGTGGCCGACGGGGGGAAACATTACTGGATTGAACCTGAGTCCCTCACCTACCTTGAAACCTCTTTGACGGAAGACAAGTCGCTCCGGCACTTGTATGGCCAAAGTAAATATGGTGGCCCAAGCAATTTTGAAATAATCCGAAATGACACGGTTTTCAACTCAGTTCTGATGGCGGCGGGCCGTTTCGGTATTGTCTATTCAATCGTCCTGGGTGCCGTGCGCCAATACAGTCTCCACCAAGAACGAAGGCTGACCACCTGGCAGGAAATAAAAAGCCAAGTCAACGACCCGAGCAGTCGTCTTTACACCCATAATGACCAGCAGATACCTCCTGCTTTATCCAATAAATTCCTCCAAATAGCAATCAGCCTTACCGCTTTCAACAATTTCAGCATGAATCTAGCCGGCGTTACCAAGCGCTGGAACGTGCCGCTCTCTCTCATACCCGGTACCCTCGACGAACCGGCAGGACGTCCAGAAAGGCGAGGTAGGGTGGTCGCAAAGTTCGATCCTTTAATCAATGGTCCGAGATTCGAGTTTGCCGGCAACAGCTTCGCCTATTCACCAGATCCCGCTAAGCCTGGACTGGCCTTACCACCCAATTTTTTGGAACGGGCCTGCTCAAACGGCAACTTCATTGACGGCTTGATTCAAGAAGTGATTGACGAAGTGAGGGATTTTATCGACAGCAACGGCACGGTTATCGGTACAGGTATTTTGGCCGTCACGGCGGCGGGCGGCGGGGCATTGTTGTTATCTTTGCTTCCCGCATTAGCTATCATTTTGGCGATCCTACTCGCCTTCCTGTCCGCGTTGCGGTCCTCTGGTCAGTCCCGCTTCGGCCAGGTCTTAAATGACGTCAAAGGAGCATTACTTAATAACCCCGATCCCATCCAGCGGCTCGCCGGTATCTTGGTTTGGCAGATGATCTCCTTCAAAGTCTTTTCCAGCCAGCAGGAGAATGCCGATTTCGAAGCTATCAGCTATGCGGTCATGGACGGACATGATTATTTTGACCAGAGTTGCAACATCAACGTCGATTCCATTGAGGTATTTTTCGACGCCACCGACCCCATGCTCATCGCCTACATTGATGCGCTACTCGCCTTTGAAACTACTCAGGAGTTAACCTTAGGTAAAGCCTTCGTCGGCTACATTTCCATGCGCTTCATGGGCCGCACCCGGGCGCTGATAGGCCCACAGCAATATCCCCTCACGTGCGCAGTAGAAGTCGCCGGACTACAGGATGTAGACGGCGTTAAAGAACTCATCGATTTCGCCATCGCCTTGGCGCTTGATAATAACTTCAAAGGCATCCTGCATTGGGGACAGCGCAACGAATCCCTGCGCACCGATATCGAAGAGCGTTTTGGGGACTCCCCTACAAACCCAACCGGCCCGCTACATGAATGGCGACAAGCATTAAGTCTGATCACCCACAAAGGGAAACTAGACGGATTCAGTAGTTCTTTTACGCGCCAGACTGGTCTGGAAATCGTGTGAAAGTACCCTTTAACAAATAGCTCAAAGAAATATACATCCAAACGGTAAAAAAACCAAAAGAGGAGATAAATCATGGCATCTGAACAGTTTTTTTCTGGCAGTTGGACGGTAGAGGTCTATTTCAAAGATGCAGCCTTTAGCGAACGCTTCGTTATATCTGGCTCAGATAAGAGCGATGGTATTTATCTGGGCGAAGTGACCACACCGCCGATTTTGGTGTCCGGCCCGCGCTGGTTTTTGCGCTTCGAGTGGAATAACAACGCCGGCTCCGGCTGGCAAGCAAGCGATTTACGGAGAATCGGCGCCAGCTACACCTTGCAGGATGGATTGGTGACATTTCTAGGTGCCGACGATAACCTAGAAGCCTTACGCGATCATGACTTCAATGACTTGGTACTACGTTGCCGCAATCGCGACCTGCATATTAATCCGCGTATTCCACTGATGATCACGCCGGACTTCACTCTCCCTGGTGATATCAGAAATAGAGTGGGGCAAAATAACGACCATTGCAAAGATCATAGTCATGGGGGCCATCGCGATCACCGGCACCATCACGGTCATGATAATGATCATGGAGCGCGCTAGCGAAATAAGCAGATAAGTCCGGCGAGAGGGCCGCAAGTAACTCTATTGTTTGTGCACACTAGCGCGCTGGTTAGCATAGATTTTCTCGCAAACCGGCATGAAATGATGGACTTTGAAAAATGGAATGCCGATTATTTGGAAGGGTTGGAAGATTGAATATAAGGTGAGCAGCGCCACGAACGTTCGCCAATCACCGGAAACTTCAGTCTTGATGACATGCATATATTGGCGTGCGCCTTTCTACCCGGAGAGCAGCTATATAACGAGGCTCTTCATGTCACAGTCCTATTGCATGACGCATAACAATTCCGTCGAGATGGACCCCCAAAAGCTGCGCTTGTGGGTTCCCTTCGCGGCTGCGCCGCCACGGCGGCCCTTCACGTCAAACGTTGAACGAATGCTTTCTGAAAATGCATTTGTCGGCTTAGGGTCGGGAGCACGCAGTGGCAGAGCAGGAAAGAGGCCATTTGGGATGATTTCCGCGTCTATGGCCGGTGACGATTCCATTCCGGCCGTTGCAACATCAATTGGCCACCGGCAGCAATGGCCGAGTAAGAGCCGGCCCACAACACTGCTTGACCGCCCGCTTCCAGTACTTGCGGGCCATTGAGCACGACAACCGGCCGTTCTTGGAACGATGCAGTCTGGTCAGGTAAACTCAAAAAGTTGATCACAACAAATCATAAGTAGCGATTCACTCAGTCAAAATATTTCGCGGCCGACGCACGCTCTCTGGTCAGTCGTTACTGAGTGCTGATAGTCAATGTGGACTGCTTGCCGTCATGCGGGAGCCTGGGCAAAGTATGTCGCTCGACCATAGGGCGCAAGATCGGCACAATAGTTATTTTTAGCGTAACTGCCAAAGCCAGGCAGTGATTACAAACACGAGGAGATCCAGGTGTCTCAAATGACTCTCAAAGGCAGTTGCCTATGCGGTGCCGTGCACTATGAAGTGAGTGGCGATCCGCAAAAATTTTATCATTGCCATTGCGCGCGTTGCCGCAAATCATCCGGGACGGGGCATGCGACTAATCTGATGCTGACAAACGCACAGCTTGTTTTCTCCCAAGGCGAGTCCCTGCTGAAACGCTATAAGATACCGGAAGCCGAGCGCTTCACCCGGCAGTTTTGCAGTCACTGCGGCAGCTCCGTGGCGCGCTTCGTTCCTGAGCTGGATGCGGTGGTCGTTCCAGCGGGATCGCTGGACAGTGATGCCCCAATCAAACCGCAGGCGCGGATATTTTGGGACTCGCGCGCGGAATGGTCTTGCGATGATGCCGCGTTGCCGCGGTTCTCGGAATATCCGGCCTGACGTCAAACCCATGCTTTAACTAGCCCAAGGGATCACTGTCCGTTTTCGTTCTGGTTAATCACGAAATTCGATGCCCGAGATATTGAATTTTTTGATGGTTTTGCGGAGGCCTTTGTAGGGATCAGACCGCAGGTGAACGATGAACATGCGCAGCGGAAATTCTTGCTGCGCTAACTTTGCAGTCACGTCTGCCACGCTTACGAACGCCAAGCACCAGAAATCCCAGCAAGGCCGCGCCGATCACGGAGAGCGTGTGGCGTTGCGGTTGTTGCTGCGCTATGTGTTCAAGACGCGAAACGCGCTGCTCGAATTTCTGGTCATCCATGATGGAAAATTCCTGTGTAACTATTTTCCGGGTTATATCCAGCCGCGCTTCTTCAGCCGCCGGTACAACCAATAGCCCCCGCTAAAGGTGCCGAGCACCACGCTGGGATAGGCCCAAGTCCAATCCAGTTCGGGCATGGTTTTGAAGTTCATGCCGTAGAGCGAAAAGATCACGGTGGGAACGGCGAGGATCGCGCCCCAGCCGGCGAGTTTTTGCACCGATTCATTCTGGCGCAAGGTGAGCGTGGCCATGTGGAACTGCATCGCGTCCGAAGCCGAGGCGCGCAATAAGTCCAGCGTGCTCACCGCGCGCAGTGCGTGGTCGTACACGTCGCGAAAATACACTTTCAATTCTTTGCTGGCGATTTCGGGATGCAAGCGGATCAGGTCGAGCACCACGGTTTGCATCGGGTCGACCGCTTCGCGGAGCATGGTTAATTCGCGCTTGATGGTGTAGAGATTTTCCAGCTCTTCCCGCTCCAAGCCGCCGCGCAACAGCATGCCCTCGATGTCGCGAAAACTGTCTTGCACCAAGGCGATCACCGGCTGGTAGTGATCGATGATTTCATCCAGGATGAAATAGAGCGCAGTGGCGCGGTCGGCTTTGAACCCATTGCGTTGGCGGCTCAGCCGGTCGCGCGCATGCGCCAGGTCGGGGCCGTGGCGGTAACGGATGATGACGATAAAGTTGGCGCCAATGAACAGGTGCATCTCATCCAAGAGAATATGCGCATCAGACAGCGCCGCTGTTTTGCTGCTGATAAAAAGATAGTCGCCGTACTCTTCCAGCTTGGGACGCTGGTGTGTCGTGAGCGCATCTTCCAGCGAGAGTTCATGCAAGTCCAATTCTTCGCCGAGCTTGGCGAGCAGTTCGCTGCTCGGGGTTTGCATGTCGATCCAAATAAAATTCTGCTTATCGCCCACAAATTCGCTGACGGCATGTAGCGTAATTTCACTGGGTGTTTGCGTATCGCGGTAAACAAAGCATTGCGTCACATCGTGCATAGTTTTCCTTCGAGAAGTTGTGGTGCTAGCGCACCGCGCTCAGGTCTTGATTCAAGACTTCCAGCACGCGCGTCGCATGCTCCCATCCCAAGATGCTGACCGAGGCGGTGCCCAAGGCGAACAGGCGTCCATCGGTGGGCGCCAAGCCGATCCAGCAGGCGGTCAGAATGCGCAGCACATGGCCATGGGCGAACAGTGCGGTGTCGCCATCGGCGGTCTCGGCAATTTGAATGATGCGCCGCGTACGCACCGCGACTTGTTCCGGCGATTCGCCTTGCGGCACCGGCGTGTTCCAGATCGACCAGCCGGGTTCCTGCTGCTGGATGTCGACGGTTTTTTTGCCTTCGTAGATGCCGTAGTCCCACTCTTTCAGATCGTCGCTGAGCGCGGCGACATCGCCGTAACCGGCGAGTTGGCATGTGTCGAAGGCGCGGCTGAGCGGGCTGCACAGCACGCGCGCAAATTTGCGTCCGGCAAAAAATTTCCCCAGCGCCGCTGCTTGTTGCCGGCCGCGCTCGGTGAGCGCCATATCCGTGTTGCCGGTGTGCTGTCCGGACAAGCTCCATGGCGTTTCGCCATGCCGTATCAAATAAATGCGATGCCGATTGCTCATGGCTAGCTCCCCGATTGTTGTGATGTCATTAGACGGTCAGTTCTGCGCCAAACCGCAGCACAGTTTAGGGGTTGTTGCGCATCCTGTGAACCAAAAACGGCTATTAGCCACGGATGAACACAGATAAAACTTAAAACCGCCCCTCGCGCGTTCCGCCAAATTTAATTCATTACATAAAGATTCGGTATACTGCTTAGCTGAGGTCGCGACGGTAGGCAAGATGCAGAAGCAACCACGGGTTTCACTAGGGGAGGAGGCCTTGTGGTGTTCCCATATAATGCTCGATCCCAAAGAACAAAAAAGCAGCCATGCTGAAACGCACACACGTTTTTGCGCTTCTTTTCCTGGCAGCTTGCGAGCAGGCTCCGCAGCAGGCCGAAGGTCCACGATACAGCGGTACCCCGGACAAGCCTGCCCTAGCAACTTATCGGCTGGCCGTTCACCCGCTGCATAATCCACGCAAACTCGTTGCGGATTACCAGCCCCTCATCGATTATCTTAACCGGCACATCCAAGGCATCCAATTCGAGCTGGAAGCCTCCAGGGATTACCAGGCCTACGAGGCCAAGGTGCGTGCTCGGGAGGCGGAATTTCTCTTGCCAAATCCCTGGCAAACCGCCGATGCGATGAAGCTTGGCTACCACGTGATTGCGATGGCGGGCGATGCCAGCGACTTCAAAGGCGTCTTCGTCGTCCGGCGCGATAGCCCCATCAGCGTGCCGACCGACCTCAAGGGCAAGGTGGTGAGCTATCCTTCGCCGACGGCGCTGGCTGCGACGATCATGCCGCAACTCTATCTCCAGACGCATGGCGTGAACGTGAACATGGAAATCGAGAATCGTTATGTGGGTTCCCAGGAGTCTTCCATCATGAACGTTTACCTTAAACAGGCGGATGCAGGCGCCACGTGGACAGCGCCTTGGCGGGCGTTCCAGAAAGAACATCCGCAGGAGGCCGCGCAGATGAAAGTCATTTGGGAGACGCCGTCCTTCATCAACAATTCCGTCATGGTGCGTGATGATGTGCCGGCCGCGGTGCGCGAAGGGGTTCGCGCATTGCTCATGGGGCTGGACCGTACGCCGGAAGGCCGGGTTATCCTGTCTGATATGGAAACCGCGCGCTTCCATGCCGCCGCTGACGCCGATTATTTGCCGGTACGTGAATACATCCAGAGCTTCGAGCGGATAGTTCACCCGCTACAGGTAAAGCCATGATTGCCGCCAAGCTTCGTCTGCTTTTGTTCGGCACCTTGCGTCGGCAACTCATCCTGGGGGTGGCGCTTGTGCATGCGCTGATGATGAGCCTGTTCGTCTGGGATTTGACGGAACGGCAACAGGATATGCTGCTTGGCCAGCAGACCAGCTCTGCCAGCGCCTTGGCCGGCAGCGTCGCCACCGCCTCTGCTGTTTGGCTGGCAGCGCGTGATCTTGCCGGGCTGCAAGAGATCGTCGAAGCCCAGCTGCGTTATCCCGGGCTAAGTTTTGCCATGATTTTGAACCGGCAAGGCGCGATATTGGCGCATACCGACCGCCAACGGCGTGGGCAGTACGTGCGAGACCTGCCGGATCGGCCCACGGTGCGACTTCTCGCGCGAAGCGCGCGCTTGGTGGATGTGGTCAGCCCTGTCATGGTGGCGGGGCGGCACGTCGGATGGGTTCGTATCGGGATCACGCAGAACGCCACCCAGAGCCAATTGGCCAAGATCACCCGTGATGGCGTTCTTTACTCGCTGGCGGCCATTATCGTTGGCGCGTTGCTGGCGTTTCTCATGGCCAACCGCGTTACGCGCAGGCTCTATGCGATCCGGAAAGTGGCCGATGCGGTGCAGGCCGGGGCCAGCGGCGAGCGTGTCCACGTTAATGGAGCAGACGAAGCGGCGTGGCTGGCCCGCGATTTCAACGGCATGCTGGATACCTTGGCCGAGCGCGCGCGGGAAATCCTGTCTTCCCATGACGCCTTGCAGTTGACGCAGTTCGCCGTCGATCACACGCGGGATGGCGTGTTCTGGCTCGACACAGACGGCCGCGTTCTCAGTGCCAATGAATATGCTTGCGGCAGCCTTGGTTATGCGCGCGATGAGATGGTCGGCATGCACATCTGGGACTTTGACCCTGATTTTCCTGCGAGCGAGTGGGCGCCGCTGTTCGCACGCATACGCCAGGTCGGCTACATTGCGCTTGAAACCCGGCATAAGCGCCGAGATGGCACGGTTTTTCCTGTCGAGGTGTCGGCCAGTTATGTTCGTTACGGCGATAAGGAATATGGCTTTTCGCTCGTTCGCGACATCAGCGAACGAAAACTGGCGGAACGCGCCTTGCAGGAGCGGATTGATGCGCTGACGGAAAGCGAAGAGCGTTTCCGCGCCACCTTTAACCAAGTGGCGATGGGTATTGCCCATGTGGCGTTGGGCAGTGAACATTGGCTGCGCGCCAATCGAAAATTTTGCGAGATTCTCGGCTATAGCTGGGAGGCGTTGCAGGCGCATACGCTGGATAGCATTACCCACCCGGACGATCGGGCGCTCAGCCGCGAGTATGAACGCAAGTTGCTGTATGCAAAGGTCGAGACCTATTCACTGGAAAAGCGCTATTTCCGTCAAGATGGTTCTGTGGTCTGGGTGAATCTGACGGTTTCCCTGGCGCGTGACGGGCATGGCAATCCTGACTACTTGATCAAGGTGATCGAGGATATTTCGGTACGCAAGGAAGCGGAAAGCAAATTGCGGCGCATCAATCAACTCTACCGGCTGCTGAGCGAAGCCAATGCCGCGATTGCCCGCACGCATGACCGCGATCGTCTGATGGAATCGGTTTGCCAGATCACGGTGGATTCCGGTTTATTCCGCATGGCGTGGGTCGGACTGCTCGATCCGGAAAGCGGCGCTGTCTCTCCCCTGGTCAAGTGCGGCCATGTGGATGGCTACCTGGATAATATCGACATCAACATCTACGACAGCGCGCGCGGCAAAGGACCGACCGGCACGGCCATACGGGAAGGCAAGCATATTCTCTGCAGCGATATCGCGCGCGATGCTGCGATGGCGCCGTGGCGCGAAGCCGCGCTGAAGCGGGGCTATTACGCCTCCGCCGTGTTCCCCTTGATCCAGGAAGGGGTCGTGGTAGGCGCGTTTAATTTATACCTGCCCGAGGTCACAACCTGGCCCGAAGACATTGTCCAATTACTGGACGGATTGGCCGAGGACTTGTCGTTCGCCCTGGATTATCTGGCGGCCAGTAACGCACGCTTACGGACGGAGAGGGAATTGCGCGATCTGAATGCCGAGTTGGAGCAGCGTGTGCGCGAGCGTACGCTGCGGCTGGAGGCCGCCAACCAGGAACTGGAAGCCTTCAGTTATTCCGTTTCCCACGACTTGCGCGCGCCCTTGCGCAGCATCGATGGCTTTAGCCAGATATTGTTGAAGAACTACGGGGCGCAACTAGACAGCAAAGGCCAAGATTATCTCAGTCGGGTGCGTCGAGCCAGTCAGCGCATGGGGGAATTGATCGATGACATGCTGCTGTTGTCGCGTGTGGCGCGCAGCGAAATCCACAAGGAACAGGTCGATTTGAGCGCCCTGGCGCGCAGCATCTCTGCGGAGCTGAAACAGGCCGCGCCTGAACGGGTCGTCGAGTTCGTCATCGCCGATGGCATCGAAGCGAACGGCGATGCTAAACTCCTGCGCATTCTGCTGGAAAATCTGCTGGGTAATGCGTGGAAGTTCACCGCCAAGAAGGCGGCGGCAAAAATCGAATTTGGAACCCAGGCAATCGACGGCGGTAGCGCCGTTTTCGTGCGCGACAACGGCGCGGGGTTCAATATGCATTATGCGAACAAGCTGTTCCAACCGTTCCAGCGTTTGCACAGCATGAACGAGTTCGAAGGGACGGGAATTGGTTTGGCGACGGTGCAGCGCATCATTCAACGGCATGGCGGCCGTGTCTGGGCGGAAGGCGAAGAAGGCATTGGCGCGACGTTTTATTTTTTCTGTGCACAGAACTTAGGGAGAGAAGATGCGCAATAAGATGGTGATCCTGCTGGTGGAAGACAACCCGGACGACGCGGAGTTGACCCTGCTGGCCTTTCAAGAAAGCAGGTTGCTGAACGAGGTGGTCGTGGCGCGAGACGGCGAGCAGGCCCTGGACTACCTGCTCGACCCGGATAACAAGGGGTATACGCTGCCGCACCTGATCCTGCTCGACTTGAAGCTGCCCAAGGTGGATGGGCTGGAAGTCTTGCGCGCCATACGGCAAAACCGGCGTACCCGCTTGTTGCCGGTGGTGGTGCTCACTTCATCGAAAGAGGAGAGCGACTTGATCAACAGCTACGATCTCGGCTGCAACAGCTATATCCAGAAACCCGTCGATTTCAACCAGTTCATCGAGGCCGTGCGCCAGCTTGGGCTGTACTGGCTGGTGCTCAACGAACCTGCGCCGGTTTTGGAATAAGCGCTGATGCCGCAAGTGTTGCGCGTGCTCCATGTCGAGGATTCGCAGGACGATGCCGACCTGATTCGCTTGGCGCTGGAGGAGTCGGGTTACGCGCTCGTCTACCGGCGAGTCGAGACCGCGCTTGAAATGCGCCAAGCCTTGGGTGAGGCGGACTGGGATATCGTGCTTTCCGACTATGGCCTGCCGGCGTTCAACCCCGCGCAAGCCCTGCGCATTCTCCAGGAAAGCGGCTTGGATATTCCCTTTATTCTGGTGTCCGGCTTCATGGGTGAGGAAGTCGCCGTGGCCTTGATGAAGGCAGGCGCTCACGATTTCGTCATGAAAGACAAGCTGGCGCGGCTGGCGCCAGCGATTCAGCGGGAAGTGAAGGAGGCCGGCGAACGCCAACGGCGGCGCCAGGCGGAAGATGCCCTCCGGGCGAGTGAGAAATTGCTCAGTGATATTGCATCCACGCTCGGCGAGGGACTCCTGGTGCAGGGCGGAAATGGGCGTCTGATGTTCATGAACCGCGAGGCGGAGCGCCTGCTGGGTTGGACAGGGGAAGAGTTGTCGGCGTGCAATGTTCACGAGAGCGTTCATTATTTGCGCCCGGATGGATCGCGTTTTCCGATAGAGGAATGTCCGATCGTCAACTTCGCCATTCATAAAGGCATGCGCTATCAAAGCGACGATGATGTTTTCGTTAGAAAAGGCGGCGTGGCTTTCCCGGTTTCCTATGTCACCACACCCCTCATGGAGGGCAATAAGGTGGTCGCGACAGTGACCGCTTTTCAGGATATTTCGGAACGCAAGCGCGCCGAACAGGAGCTGCTGGAGTCGCGCCGCCAACTGCAGGAACTATCCGTGTTCTTGCAGTCCGTGCGGGAAAACGAAAGGACGCGCATCGCCCGCGAACTGCACGATGAGCTCGGCCAAGCCTTGACGGCATTGAAGATAGACCTGAGCTGGCTCAATGAGAAACTTTCGCCACAGGAAGAAAAAATTACCGCCAAGCTGCACGCGATGACTGCTTTGGTGGGAAAAACGGTGGACGCGATGCGGCGCATCGCCGAGGATTTGCGGCCCGGCATGCTCGACGACCTTGGCTTGGCGGCGGCCATTGAGCATCACGTCGGGAAATTTATCGACAGCACCACCATTGCCTGCGACTTTGCCATGAGCCATGAGGACTTCGAGGTGGAAGACGGCGTGGCGACCGCCTTGTTCCGCATCCTCCAGGAGGCGCTAACCAATGTGGCGCGCCACGCGGACGCGACCCAGGTTAAGGTGCGGCTCGACGATCTCGGCCAGGAAATGCGCCTGATTGTCGAAGATAACGGCCGTGGCCTGCCGCAGCAGCCGAACAAGGAGCGCCAAACCTATGGCCTGCTGGGGATGCGCGAACGCGTTAAAATTCTGGGTGGCCGCCTGGAGATATCCAGCCAGCCTGGCCACGGAACCCGTATCGAGGCGCACATTCCGAAACAGCATGGCGAGGGAGTAAATAGATGATCAAGATACTGATCGTGGACGACCATGCGATCTTGCGCGAGGGCCTGAAACAGATCCTCTCCGAGGGAGGCGACATGATGGTGGCCGGCGAGGCCAATAACGGCTTCGAAGCGCTGGCCAAGATTCGCGAACAGGATTGGGATGTGGTGCTGCTCGACATGTCCATGCCGGGCAGGAGCGGCATCGATTTGATCAAGCAGATCAAGAGCGAGAAACCCAAGCTGCCGATCCTGATTCTGAGCATGCACAAGGAAGAGCAGTACGCTGTTCGCACGCTCAAGGCGGGTGCGTCCGGTTATCTGTGCAAGGACGGCGCTTCCGGCCAACTGGTGCAGGCCATCCGCAAGGTGGCGGGCGGCGGCGTCTATATCAATGCCGCCGTGGCGGAGAACCTGGCGCTCGTTCTGGCAAAAGGCCACGATATGGCCACCCATACCCAGCTGTCGGACCGTGAATATCAAATCCTCTTGATGCTTGCTTCCGGGAATAGCGTTACGGAGATCGGCGACAGCCTCAACCTCAGCGTGAAAACAGTGAGCACCCATAAGACGCACATCATGCAGAAAATGAATTTTTCCAGCACGACCGATTTGATCCGCTATGCGCTCAAGCATAAGCTGATTGATACGGATGACGAAGCCGCCGATTAACGGTTTCCCAAACCCCGCGCAATGACCCGGGATAGGAATCGTCCTATCCCCCCTTATCCCCATCCCACAAAAAGAATCAGCATCCGCTGATTTTTTCTTTTGTCCCGATCTCGCATCATGGTGTCCAGTCGAAGGGCCAATGATGAGCAGCTGCAATGAAACTATTGCTTGTGCAAGGTGCGCCGCTGATCCGGGAACGTGTTCGCTGCCCGCCGCTCAGGGTATGTCAATCGAAGTGAATGGGAGCAATGAAATTGAGACGCGATGATCGTTTTTCCGGATGGACGATTTACCCCATGCTGCCGGCCCTGTTGGGCGCCGGCGCTGTGCTGCTGATCGGCGGTGTGACGGCAACAACTATGCTCATGGCCGCGTTCTTGTCGGGAAGCGGCCTGGCGTGCGCGCTGTTGCTGGTGCTCCGGCGCGGCAATGTCATGCAGGGGGCAGTCGACGCCATGGACAAGGCGCATCAGGCAGCCTGTCAAGCCGATGCGGATGCGTTCCTGGGTGGCCTCGCGCAACTGGAAAGCAGCGTGATCAGCGTCTGGGCGAAACAGATTGAAACAGGCCGTATGCAAAGCGAGCAAGCGATGAACGCGCTCACCACGCGCTTTATCGGTATCGCCAATCAGTTGGATCAAGCAGTGAATGCGTCGAATCTATCGGCGGAGTCGGTCGACAACGCGCATGGCCTGGTGGCGGTATTCGCGCACAGCGAATCCCAGCTCCAGTCGGTGATCGCTTCCTTGCGTGCAGCGCTGAGCCACAGCGACACCTTGTTGAATGACGTGGGGCAACTGGTTCAATTCATCGATCAGCTGCGGGACATGGCCACGTCCGTGGCCCATATTGCCGATCAGACCATTCTGCTCGCACTCAACGCGGCGATCGAGGCGGCGCGTGCGGGCGAATCGGGGCGCGGATTTGCCGTGGTGGCGGATGAGGTGCGCAAGCTGTCCAGCATGTCCAAGGAAACCGGCCGCGGCATCAGCGATAAAGTTCAAGTGATCAGCCAGGCAATTGCGCATGCATTCGATGTGGCCGAACAAAACGCCGCGCAGGATACAAGCGCGGCGGTGCAATCCGAGGCCGCCATTCGCCAGGTGCTGGACGCGTTCAGGACTGTTACTGGCGGATTGACGGAATCTGCGGCGATCCTGCGCGGCGCGAGCGCCGGGATCAAGACGGAGGTGTCCGAGTCCCTGGTTCAACTTCAGTTCCAGGACCGCGTCAGCCAGATTCTATGCCATGTGCGGGACAACATTAGCGCATTCCCTGCGTACTTAAGGCAGGCCGATGCGCATTACCAGGAACATGGGCGCTTGGCTGCCATCAATTGGAGCGGCTTGTTGCAGGCGTTGGAGCAATCCTACGCGACCACCGAGGAGCGCATGAACCATCCGGGCGCCCAGACAGCAACTGCGGCCAGCAAAGAGATTACTTTTTTCTAGCAGGAGGGCAAACAACATGCGCAAGACCGTGATGCGCGTTGATGGGAGCCGGGGCCGCAACCGCTTTTTCCTTGCGGCAATGCAGGGTAGGAATATTCCGATAGCGAAATTGCGCATTTCCTGCGCGGATATTAAGCCTGCGCTGATGTTCTTGTTTTATCGATGCAGTCATGATGCAGACACCATCGCGCCAGGCCGGGTGAAAAGGTGCTGGAAGTGGATAGACCATTTTGCAATTTTAACTGTTTAACGAAGGAGTTATTTGTCATGAAAAAAGCAATGTTTACCGCATCGGTTTTGGCTGGTGCACTGTTCGCCGGTTCCGTGTTTGCAAAGGACGTGAAGAGTATTGTCCCTGAAGTTGTCCAGGCTGCCGCCAATTCCGCGGTGATCCAGGCAGTGAAGGCGCAAAATGCCAAGGGCGTGGCCCTCGACAAAATCCAGGAACTGGACAAGGAATGGACGGCCGCGAAAGAACCGACCGCGTTCATGAAGGGCCTCACCACAAATGCGGCAGCAAAAGCGCTGTCTGGGATCGAAAAATCAAAGCCGTATCTGGTGGAATTCATCGTTACCGATAACCAGGGCGCGAATGTTGCCCTGACCGACATGACTTCCGATTACTGGCAAGGCGACGAGCCGAAATTCACCAACGCCTTCGCAGGCGGTAAGGGCGATGTGTATATCGCCCGTCCGCAGAAGGACAAGAGCACTGGCGAAGTGATTTCCCAAGTCTCGGTGCCGGTCATGAGCGGCGGCAAGGCGATCGGCACGCTGACCGTCGGCGTACGCGTGGACAAACTGCAATAACCGAAGTGCTTGCCCGCACGGGGGTGGACGAAGCCGCGCCACCCCTGCCCGCGAGCAGCATTGATGAAGCAAAGGAGCGAATTATATGTTCAAGAATATGAAAATCAGCACCCGCCTTGCCCTGGCGTTCTCGTTGATGGTGTTAATCACGCTGACCGTCAGCAGCATGGCCATTATGCGCATGGCGCAGATGGATGAAAACACCGACAAAATCGTGGCCGACCGCTGGCCAAAGACGGTCACCGCCAACGACATCATCGACAACGTGAATCTGATCTCGCGCGCGATTCGCAATGCGCTGCTATTAACCGACTCGCAGATGATCGAGGTCGAGATCAAGCGCATCCGCGAGAAACAAAAGATTAACGCGAAGCTTCTCGCGGATTTGGAGGCGGGCATTACATCTCCCGAAGGGAAAAGCTTGCTCGGGAAAATTCAGGACACCCGGAAAAACTTCAACAGCGGAATCGACAAACTGTTGGCGTTGTCGCAAAGCGATGCGGCGGCGGCCACGGATTACCTGGTCAAGGATATTCGCCCCGTCAATGCTGCATACCTCGCTGCCATCAACGATTTAATCAAGCTTCAAGGCAAGTTGGTGGAAGAGGGCGGAAAAGAATCCAAGGAAACCT
>JAKANO010000020.1 GCA_021812385.1 Pseudomonadota bacterium
AAAGGCACAGGCGGAAGCCGAGGCGCGTGCCAAGGCGGAAGCCGAAGCGCAAGCATTATTGGAAGCCGAGAAAAAAGCAGCTGCGGAAGCCCAAGCGCGCGCCGAGGAAGAAGCGCGCCGCCAAGCAGAGGTGGCGGCGGAAGCGAAGCTGGAAGCCGAGCGCAAGGCGCGCATCGAAGCCGAACAAAAGGCACAAGCGGAAGCCGAGGCGCGCGCCAAGGCAGAAGCCGAAGCGCAAGCGCTGCGAGAAGCTGAAAAGATAGCCGCTGCGGAAGCCCAAGCGCGCGCCGAGGAAGAAGCGCGCCGCCAAGCAGAGGCGGCGGCGGAAGCGAAGCTAGAAGCGGAGCGCAAGGCGCGCATCGAAGCCGAACAGAAAGCACAGGCAGAAGCGGAAGCACGCGCCAAGGCAGAAGCCGAAGCGCAAGCGCTGCGAGAAGCTGAAAAGATAGCCGCTGCGGAAGCCCAAACGCGCGCCGAAGAAGAGGCCCGACGTCAAGCTGAGGCCGAGGCGGAAGCAAAACTAGAAGCCGAACACAAGGCGCGCATCGAAGCTGAACAAAAAGCTCAGGCAGAAGCCGAAGCGATTGCGGCGGCAGAAGCAGCGGTTCGTCAGGAAGCCGAAGCTGTTAAGCGTCAAATGGAAGAAGAGCAGCGCGCAGAAGAGGCGCGCCGTGCTAGCGAAGCGGCTGAACGTGAATTGGAGGCAGAGCGCCAAGCACGCGCACTGGCGGAGTCTACGGCACAAGCGCTGGCGGCTGAACGTGAGCAAATGGAGTTAGCCGCCAAGTCGCGCGAGCAAGAGCGACTGCGTGCACGTGAAGAAGCCAATGCGAAAGCGCTCGCCGAAATGGAAGAGGCGAAGCAGCGGGCCGAGGAAGATAAACAGCGTGAGGCGCTTGAAGAAGAGCGGCTACGGGAGGAAGCGCAAGCACGTGCAGTGGCGGCGGCAGAGGCGGCGACGCTGCCTTTCTTGGCGCAACGTAAGCGCAAGCCCATGCGCTTCGATAAACGTTGGTACAAATCGATCGCCATGGCGGCTGGCGGTTTGCTGTTGCTGGCGATTGCCGTGGCGCATGTCATGTCGTTCGGTTTTTATATCCCGAAGCTGGAGCAACAATTAACGGCGTCACTCGGTCAACGTGTCGCGATTCAAGACATCCATTTTTCAGCATACCCCGCACCGCACCTTAAACTGGATGGGGTTACGATCGGCGATGTGGCGCCGTTACAGATTGGCAAGGCTGACTTATTTCCGACCTTTGCTTCCTGGTTCTCAGATGCGAAAGTGATGCGCCGCGTGGAGTTGGAGTCGGTGTCTCTTTCCCAGGACAATATCCATGGATTGCCGGTATGGGGGCAGAATCAGGCGCGCGCAGTGCCGCTGCAGTTCGAGCATTTGCGGGTCAAGAATGGCAGGCTAACGCATCCCTTGTTGGATGTATTTACCTTCGACGCGGACGTGGACGTGCGCCGTGGCCGTTTCATCCAGGCGCAAGCCAAGAGTACCGATCAGCGCATCACCATTAACTTTTTACCGCAGGGCGATACGCTACGCATCGAATTAAATGCGGTGAAATCCTTGCTGCCCGTGGAGCCGCGATTGCCCTTCGACACGCTTAAAGTAGTCGCCTTGGCCCAAGCTGGCTCCATGAACCTTAGCAGCATCGATGCGCAGCTGTTTGATGGTTATGTATCGGGTACGGCGCGCGTTGATTGGAACAAAGGGTGGAACTTCAATGCGGACCTCGGGCTAAAACAAATTGCGGTTGAACCAGCGTTGGCGCAGTTTACCAAGGAGATGAAACTAAGCGGCACGTTGGAGGCGAAAGTGCGCCTGGCAGCGCACGCTGAAACGTTGGAAACTTTGTTTGCCATCCCGCAAATCCAAGCCACGTTTAGGGTGAAAAATGGCGAATTTTCCGGCATCGATTTGGTGCGCAGTATTCAGGCCCAGCGGCACGAAGGCGATGTGGCCGGTAAAACCAATTTCACCGACTTGTCCGGGTATTTTCAATTCGTTAAAGGCGCGTATCAATACCGCCAGATTAAGCTGCAAGGCGGGGTTGTGAGCGCGGGTGGGAACTTGGAGATCAGTCCGGAGAAAAACTTATCCGGAAATTTACTCGCTGAGTTGCATACGCGCTCTGCTAAGCAGCGCATGCCGTTTATTTTCACCGGGAATATGGGTGCGCCGAGCCTAAAGTTGGCGCCCCGCGCGCAGCGTGCAGAGCGAGCGCCTGCGGCGCCGTCAGAGGAAGCGCAATAATAGTTAGGCGGCTGTGCTGCTGTCCGAAATAACGTGGGCGTGCACCGCTTCCAATGCATCGCTCATGGATTCTTCAGGTAGTTCATTCAAATACTCACCCAGATATTCAGCCGCCTCGTAGGTGGCTGGCGGCAGGGTTTTTTCGTCAAGTTCAGCAATCAGCGTGGCGGCAGAGCCGGCGATGCGCAACAGCATTTGCCGCTCGTTCATTAAGATTTCCATTTCATCGCGCAGCATGGTGATTTCTTGGTCTTTCAATTGCAACATTTGGTGCGGCATGATGGCCCCTCTCTTTAAAACTGGGTTTGTATAAATGTTCAGATTTTTGGCCGGGCTTGTCAATATTTTTGGCCGCAGCTGGGTATATATAGATCGACGTAAATTTGGAACAGTTAAATTAATTATTTCCCTCTGTTAGTCGATAATAAGCTTGGCATGGTACTTGCGACTACTGTACATGAAAAAGCACATTAGGTCAGACTTTAACAAGGATAGGTAAATGTTTGATTGGCTTCATCCAAAACCTGCATCTCCCGAATTGGAACACGCCAAGCACCGGCAGGAGGAGCGCGACGCTACTTTGCAGCAGGATCCGCTTGAAGAGTATGAATATATTGTAGAAGAAGGCCTGGAAGTGGAAGAAATCAGCCCGGAAGAGTTTCAGCGCCAGCTGGAAATCCAACGCAAGCCCGGCGTCAAAACATAAATCCGAAAACAATATCCCCCGTTTCTGGACATCAAACTTAGACACTGTTGTCGTGTTTTTGACAGTGCTATTTGAGATTTGCACGCTGCGCCAATAATTTTTCCAGGGTAGATTTGAATTCTGACAAGCGCTCTTTTTCTTGAGCGACCACCATTGCGGGCGCTTTATCCACAAAGCTGGCGTTCGATAATTTGCTCTCGGCTTTGGTGATCTCCAACTGCAAGCGCGTTGTTTCCTTATCAATCCTGGCCAGTTCGGCCTCGACGTCGATTTCGATCTTTAACAGCAAGCGGTAATCGCCCACGATTTGCACCGGCGCTTGGGTTTGCGGCAGGGTTTCGGGTTCGATGTGCATTTCCGACAATTTGGCCAAAGCCAATAGATAGGGCTGGAAAGCGGAAAGCGTAGTCGGGTCACCCAGGGCAATCAGCGGCACTTTGAGCGCCGGGGAAATATTCATTTCGCCGCGCAACGTTCGGCAGGCGTTGACCAGATCCTTCAAGAGCGCGGCTTTTTCCAGCGCGCCGCTATCAAGCTTGTCGAGTTTCGCGCTGGGGTAGGGCGCCAGCATGATGCTTTCGCCGGATTTCCCCGCCAGCGGGGCTACCTTTTGCCACAGCTCTTCGGTGATGAAAGGAATCAGCGGATGGGCGAGGCGCAAGGTCGTTTCCAGCACACGCACCAAGGTGCGGCGCGTGGTGCGGCACACGGCTGCGTTGCCGCTTTGCAGCTGTACTTTGGCCAGTTCCAAATACCAATCGCAATATTCATCCCACACGAATTGATAGATGGCCTGCGCGGCTAGATCGAAACGATATTGCGCGAAGGCATCGGCCACCTCTTTTTTCGCCAACTGCAAACGGCTGATAATCCATTTGTCCATGTCGGAAAATTGCAGCGGCTGATCGGCATACAGGCCGACATCGTGGCCCTCGCAATTCATCAGCACGAAGCGCGTGGCGTTCCACAGCTTGTTGCAGAAATTGCGATAACCGTTGCAGCGATCCAGGTCGAACTTGATGTCGCGGCCATGCGTGGCGAGGCTGGCGAAAGTGAAGCGCAGCGCATCGGTGCCGAAGGCGGGGATGCCGTTCGGAAATTCCTTGCGCGTGGCTTTTTCGATGGACTGCGCTTGCTTCGGGTTCATTAAATTGCTGGTGCGTTTTTCCACCAGCAAGTCGAGTTGGATGCCGTCAATGAGATCCAAGGGATCTAGAATATTGCCCTTGGACTTGCTCATCTTTTGGCCATGCGAATCGCGCACCAGGCCCGTCACGTAGACTTCATGGAACGGAATCTTGTCGGTGAAATATAGCGACATCATCACCATGCGTGCCACCCAGAAAAAGATGATGTCAAAGCCGGTGACCAAGACGCTGGTGGGCAAGTAGCGCTGTAGTTCCGGCGTTTCGTTTGGCCAACCCAGGGTTGAGAAGGGCCACAGCGCGGAGGAGAACCAAGTGTCGAGCACATCTTCGTCTTGAGTCAGCGTTTTGTTGCCGGCTTGCTGCTGCGCTTCGGCCAGCGTGCGCGCGACATAGATGCGGCCATCTTCATCGTACCAGGCCGGAATGCGATGGCCCCACCACAATTGGCGCGAGATGCACCAGTCCTGGATGTTGTCCAGCCATTGCTTGTAAGTAGAGGTCCAGTTCTCCGGCACGAATTTCAGCGTGCCGTTTTCCACCACGTCCAGGCCGCGCCGGGCCAAGCCTTCCATGCTGACGAACCACTGGTCGGTGAGCATGGGTTCGATCACGGCATGGGTGCGTTCGCCGCGCGGCACCATGAGCTTATGCTTGCGCGTATCTTCCAACAGATTGCGCATTTGCAGGTCTTCGATAATGCGGGCGCGCGCCTCGTAGCGGTCCAGGCCCTGATATTCGGCCGGGGCGAGATCGTTGATTTTGGCATCGAGCGTGAGGATGCAGATAGGCAATAATTTGTGCCGCTGCCCCACTTGCCAGTCATTGAAATCGTGCGCCGGCGTGATCTTGACGCAGCCGGTGCCGAAGGCGGGATCGACATAGCTGTCGGCGATAATCGGAATAGAGCGTTCGGCCAGTGGCAGGCGCACTTGCTTGCCGATGAGCTTTTGGTAGCGTTCGTCGTCTGGATGCACCGCCACCGCCACATCGCCCAGCATGGTTTCCGGGCGCGTGGTCGCTACGACCAAATGGCCGCTGCCATCCTCTAGCGGATAGCGGATGTGCCACATGAATCCATCTTCTTCTTCCGATACGACTTCGAGGTCGGACACCGCCGTGCCCAATACCGGATCCCAGTTCACCAAGCGCTTGCCGCGATAGATCAAGCCGTCTTCATGCAGGCGCACGAACACTTCGGTCACGGCCTGGGACAGCCCCTCATCCATGGTGAAGCGCTCGCGCGACCAATCGGGCGAGGTGCCCAGGCGGCGCATTTGGCGCGTGATGGTGGAGCCGGATTCCTGTTTCCACTCCCATACGCGCTGCACAAAATCTTCGCGCCCCAAGTCGTGGCGCGTTTTGCCGATGCGTTCCAATTGGCGCTCGACCACGATTTGCGTGGCGATGCCGGCGTGATCGGTGCCGGGCTGCCATAAGGTGTTGTCGCCCAGCATGCGGTGGTAGCGGATCAAGGCGTCTTGCAAGGTGTGTTGGAATGCATGCCCCATATGCAGCGTGCCCGTCACATTGGGCGGCGGCAGCATGATGCAGTAGGCGTCGCGATCGGGTGCTGCCCCGGCGGCGAAATAGCCGCGGCCTTCCCACTGGGCATACCAGCGGTGCTCGATCTCGTGCGGCTCAAAACTTTTTGCAAGTTCGTTATTCGTGGATTCCATAGGGGATGCCATAAGGGGTGGTGATCTAAAACAGAAAGGCGGCAATTATACCGGAAACGTGCTCAGGGCTTGTTGGGCGGCGCCGGACGTTTGAAGGGAGCCAGCTGCTTCTTTAACTCGTCTGCGATGGAGTTGCGCACGACTTCTTCCATGTGCAGCATGAATTGTTCGAGCATGCTGGATAGTGCTTTATCCAGAGCGCTGTTGAGCATGCCGGATAAATCTTCGGCAAGGGCTTGGCGCAGGTTGTTCTTGATCATGCGCGCGATATCGGCTTCGATCAGCGCGGCTATTTGTTTGGCGGTATCTTCTGGCAGATGCGCTGGTGGTAGGTGTGCTGGTGGCAGATGCGCTGGCGGCAACTGCGCTGGTGATGGTGGCGCTAGAGGTGGCGCGACGGGTTCGGTCGCCAGGTTCGAAGGTAGCGGGATATAGTGCGCGTCCTGCGGAATTTCGATGGAAGGCGGCGCGCTCGGCGCGGATCGGGTTTGGGCAATACGCGCTTCGATTTCAGCTTGCACTTCGGCTTCGACCGCTTCCAGGCGCGCCAGTACCGACGCGGGCCCATCGGGTTCCGGCGGCGGCGCTTGACTGCTGGATTCATGAACCAGGTCTAGCTCGAGCGGGACGGAGGGCGCCGCGATGAAGTCATGCTCGGCAAGCGGTGTGTGCGCTAGTTGCGGTGCTTCCTCTGGCGCAACCAGGTCCACTCCTGGATGCGGCGTTGCTGCCACGCCGATGTCGATTTCTTCGGTGAGTACTGGAATGAGATCCAGATCGACGCGGGGCTGTTCGACCAAGTCGGTTAACACGGGAATGTCGGGCTCAGTGGGTGCGTGCTTTTTGAGCAGCGCATCCAGTTTATTCAGCACATCCTCCCGGGGTTCACTCATGGCTTGCGCCCATATCGTGGGTTTGCATGGCATAGCCGCGGTCGCGGTAAAAACGGAAACGTTCGCGCGCCGCCGCCGCGTCATCGTTATCGGTGCTGACGATTTCGATGACGCGCTCGAAGCGGCTGAAAAATGGCGGCCAAGCGTTATCGAGGTTGATCAGCAGCGTGTCGTGCAGCAATGCGCCTTCGCGCGCATGGATCAATATCGGTGTTTCCGGCGCTAGCGGGTCATCGGCGCGACAGTGCGGGATGAACCCGGTTGCGCTGTCGCTCCACAGCAGTCGGTCGAAGCGCGTCGCCAGCGCGCTATCCGGCGCATAAACATTGACCCGCAATTTTTGCGCGAGGGCTTTCGCGCACAGCTTGCCGGCGAAGCGCAATTTGTCGTCCACTTTGGTGTAGAAGTCGATTCGGGTCATGGGCGCGTCATGGGTGGCGGCTTAGTCCTTGGCGCGTTTTATCAAGAAGTGCGTGAGCAGCGGTACCGGGCGGCCCGTGGCGCCTTTTTCGGCGCCGGATTTCCAGGCGGTGCCTGCGATATCGAGATGCGCCCAGTCGTATTTCTTGGCAAAGCGCGACAAGAAGCAAGCGGCGGTAATGGAGCCGCCGGCGCGCCCGCCGATATTGGCCATGTCCGCGAAGTTGCTCTTGAGTTGCTCTTGGTAATCGGCCCACAGCGGCATGTGCCAGGCGCGGTCATAGGCGGCGTCAGCGGCGTGCATCAATTCGCGCGCCAGCGGATCGTTGTTGCTGAATAGCCCCGAAGCGTGGTGGCCCAGCGCAATGACGCAAGCCCCGGTGAGGGTTGCGATATCCACCACCGCTTGCGGCTCGAAGCGCTCGGCATAGGTGAGGGCGTCGCACAAAATCAAACGGCCTTCGGCATCGGTATTGAGAATTTCGATGGTCTGGCCCGACATCGAAGTCACGACATCGCCCGGCTTGTTGGCGGCGCCGTCCGGAAGGTTTTCGCAGGTGGGAATGATGCCCACCACGTTCAACGGCAGTTGCATTTGGGCGATGGCCTTGAAGGTGCCCAAGACGCTGGCCGCGCCGCACATGTCGTACTTCATTTCATCCATCTCGCCCGCTGGCTTGAGCGAGATGCCGCCGGCGTCGAAGGTAATGCCTTTGCCGACCAGCACGACCGGGGGCGCTTTTTTTGCACCGCCGTTGTGGTGCAGCACGATCAGCTTCGGGGGTTGGCGGCTGCCCTTGGCGACCGACAGAAAGGAGTGCATGCCCAGTTTTTCGATATCGGGCGTATTGAATACCTCGACTTCGATGCCATAGGTCTTGCCCAAACCTTGCGCCTGTTCGGCCAGGTATGTAGGGGTGCAAATATTGCCGGGTAAGTTACCCAGGTCTTTCGCTAAATTCATGCCATGGGCGATGGCCTGGCCGCTGATGACGGCGCTCTCGGCTTCTGTGATCTCATTGCGGCGCTCCACGGATAAAGTCAGCTTGCGCAAGGGGCGCCGTACTTCGTCTTGCTTGCTCTTCAGTTTATCGAAACGGTATACCGCTTCCATGGCGACGATCGTCGCTTGCTCGATGTGCCAAGTGATATCGCGCTTTTTGACGCCGAGTTCGGTGAGGTAGATCACCGCTTCCAGGGAGCCGGTTTCATTCAGGGTCTTGATCGCAATCTTGATGGCTTTGCGGTATTCGTTTTCACGGAAATCGCGCTCTTTTCCCAGACCCACCAGCAGCACGCGATCGCACAGGGTATTGGGTACGTTATGTAATAACAGCGTGCTATCGCTCTTTCCTTCCATATCGCCGCGCCGCAGGATATCGGATAGATAACCGTTTGATACGCGGTCGATCATTTCGCCCGCCAGGGTCAGTTTCCGTGTTTCAAAGACGCCGATGACGACGCAGGCAGAGCGCTGTTTTTCCGGGCTGCCGCTTTTTATGCTAAATTCCATGTCCTAAACCTCTTTATGCATTAACTACTTAAGATAAATGGCGCCATTTCTCGATTATTCTCGATTCTGGCCCTAAAAGTCAAAGTTATATCCCGCTTATGATTTATCGTCGCGCCCTCATTCAAGAAATCATGATCACCATGCTGGCGGTGTTTATCGCCTTGATTTCGATTACCGCCGTGACGCAATGGGTACGCTATCTCAACCAGGCCGCAGCGGGGACGTTGGCGCCGGAAGCGGTGCTGGCCTTCCTCGGTTTTGGCATCGTGAGCGCGCTGCCGGTGCTGCTGACGGTAACGCTGTTTTTATCGGTGCTCCTTACGTTGTCGCGCATGGCGCGCGACCACGAAATGGTCGTGTGGCAGACCGCTGGGCTAGGGATGATGTCCTGGGTGCGCCCGGTCATGCAGGTCGGCATGCCGATTTTTATTTTTGTCGCCATCATCAGCCTAGTACTTTCCCCATGGGCTATACGCAAAAGCGGGGAGTATCGCCAGCAGTTGGAAAGTCGCGAGGATATTTCAGCCATTGCGCCTGGGGTCTTCAAGGAATCGAAACAGAACGAGCGTGTCTATTTTGTCGAAAGCCTGGGCACCAGCCAGGCGATCGTGAAAAATGTATTCGTGCGTTCGGAGCAGCAGGGCCACCTCGGCATCATGGTTGCCAAACAAGGGGCACAATTTATTCAAGCGAATGGCGACCGTTTTCTGGCGCTGGATAATGGGCGCCGTTATGAGGGGACAGCGGGCAAAGCCGATTACAAAATCATGCAGTTTCAACGCTATACGGTTCGCATCGAACCCTATGAAGTCAAGCTGGGTGAGCCGGGCACCAAGGCAATACCCACGTTGGACTTGCTTCGAAAGCGCAGTTTGCCCAACGACGCCGAGTTGCATTGGCGCTTGAGTTTGCCCGTCAGCGCCGCGCTGCTGATGCTATTGGCTATCCCCTTGAGTTACTTTAATCCGCGTTCGGGCCGATCTTTTCATTTGATTGCGGCGCTATTGATTTACACGATATACAACAATTTGTTATCCATCGCGCATGCCTCGGTGCTCAACGGCAAGGTGTCGCCCTGGCTGGGCGTGTGGACCGTGCATCTCGTGATGCTGTTGGCAGTTACGTTTTTTTACTATCGTCGGCAAACCGTGAAGCCGCTTTTCCGTTGGATGCGCCAGTGAAAGTCTTATCGTGAAAGTCTTAAACCGCTATTTTATGCATGAGGTGTACAACGGCACACTGCTGGTGTTTGCGGGGTTGCTGGTGGTATTCGCGTTTCTGGATCTGGTGCACCAACTGGAGAGCTTGGGTAAAGGTAACTATACCTTGCTTTATATCCTGGCCTATGTGGGCTTGGAGATCCCGGGACGGATTTATGAGCTGTTCCCGATCGCCGCCCTAATCGGTACCTTGTATGCTTTAGTGCAACTTTCGAGTTACTCCGAAATAACCGTGATGCGCGTTTCTGGTGTGTCGGCTGCGCGTATTGCCTTGTCTTTGTTGCGCGCTGGATTGCTATTTGTTTTGTTAACTTTCGTGGTGGGCGAATTTATTGTCCCTCCCAGCGAGCGCCTGGCTAGCCAGTTGCGGATTCGCGCCTTGAATAGCGTGGTGGCGCAGGAGTTCCGTTCCGGCTTATGGGTAAAAGATGGGACGAGTTTTATCAACGTTAAAGAAGTGCTCCCTGATTCAGGGCTTGTCGGCGTCAAAATCTACGAGTTCGACCCAAACAACAGTCTGCGCGCCATTAGTTTTGCGCGCGAGGGAAAATATTTGAAGGACAATAGTTGGCTGCTGTCGGACGTTGAACAAACGCGCTTCGATGCTTCCAGCACACAGGTTACGCACCTGCCGCAGGCGTATTGGAATTCAGTGCTGAGTCCCGACATGTTGAGCGTGCTGCTGGTCGTGCCAGAACAAATGTCGGCGTGGAATTTATATTTTTACGTACAGCATTTGCGCGACAACCAGCAAAAAACATCGCGCTTTGAAATTGCGCTATGGAATAAGTTGGTCTATCCGTTTGCCACCTTGGTGATGATGCTGATGGCGCTGCCATTTGCCTTTTTAAATTCGCGCATGGGCGGGGTGAGTGGCAAGGTGTTCGGCGGCATCATGCTGGGGTTGACGTTCCATTTGCTGAACCGGGTGTTTGCCAATCTCGGCGTGCTGCATGATTGGACGCCTTGGCTCAGTGCGGCTTTCCCCACCTTGCTGTTTTTAGTGGCGGCGATTACTTATCTGTGGTGGTTGGAGCGGCGTTAGACCATCACCAAGCGCGTACCCGCCAGCCGGTCGTGCAGAAATTGTTTATCGCGGTCGAATAGCGCCCATAGGATGCTTACCACGCTGAGCCATCCCAAGAAAAATCGTAAGCAGGCCTGCAGAAAGCCCAAGGGCTTGCCGTCGATTCGCTCCACACGAAAGCGCCAGGCGCGCATCGCAACCGTTTGTCCGCCATGCGTCCAAAACCAGGTGAAATACCACAGCAGCACTAAAAAAATATAGGCCTGGAAGAAAGGCCTGGCTTGGGGTGCGCTGGGATTATGGTGCACGAGCATGAAAATCAATACGGCTACGAACAGGACGCCGGACAGTACCAATGCTTCATACAGCATACTAAACAAGCGGCGCATCAGGCTGGGGTAGATCGGTGTGGCTGTTACGGTGTTTTGTGGCTTGGTTTCTATCATCGGTGACATTGTAAAGCACGTTGGGCCGTCCAGCATGAATGGTGGCGATTAGCGCTTATAGGCGCTTTGGATGCTTCAAGGACTTTCATCCTCTGGCGCGGTTTCCTGGCTTGGTAGGACCTCGCCTGGCGTGGGCGCAATGGCGGCGGGGGGCTCGGCGCGTTGTTGGGCCTTATAGGCTTCCCATTTTTTCTGCACTTCTTTTTGTTTCTCGGGGGGTTGTTTCTTAAGCAGTTGGTAATGTTTCCGAGCGGTCTCCCGCTGTTCAGGCGTTAAGCTTGCCCAGCGCGTGATGCGCTTACGCACGCGGGCTTGCTCGTCCGGTTTCATTTTAGGGTATTTGTTGGCAACTTTGACCAAGTTGATGCGCAAGCGATCTGGTTGCCGGTCCCATTGTGACGCAAGTTCCGCTAACAGTTGTTTCTGTTGCGGGGTGAGTTGTTGCCAGGTTGGTGCTTTGGGCGCTGGTTTGGTTGAGGTAGGCTTTACGCCGTTCGACTTGGCGCTAACCGGCGGTTTGGTGTTTGCTGTATCGCTTGCTTGGCTGTTTGATGCCAATGCTAGGCAAATCAGGCCTAGCGCTGCGAGGATTGATCGAGCCATGCTTGAAAATTTTTATCGACAAGAGCATTGAGCGGAATATCGCTGGCAAGCAGGGCTGCGTCAATGTTTTCTTCGTGGTTGCTTTCGTGTTGCCAATAAATAACCCCAATCAATAGCAGCGGAATTAAGGCTAAAGGAAGCCATTTGCGGCTACCGGAGAAAGGTAAATGCGCGTGTCCTGGATGTCCCGCAAATGCGTAAGCACGTTCGCTTGCGGCTTGCGTGGCGAATGTCTCCATGGCGCGTTCGCGCGATTGTTTCAGACGATCCGTCACCTGGCTTTTTAGGCGGCCCGTACCATAGTTCAAATCTTGCTTGATTTTGTTAGCGAATTCGCGTTCGTTCATGATTCAACTCCTTTCGCTTTCAAGGCTGCAGCCAGGGTGTGAGTTGCGCGCGAGCAGTGTGTTTTAACACTGCCTTCCGAGCAACCCATCACCTCCGCGGTTTGCGCCACATCTAATTCCTCCCAATAACGCAGCAAGAACGCTTCGCGTTGACGTGGAGGTAAAGCCGTTATTTCTTTTTCAATTAAACCAATCAGTTGCAATCTATCTAATTGATCGTGCGGGTTGTTCTTGTCATTCGACCCATCCGCCGGCTGCATAGTTTCCAGTGGGTCGAAATCTTCATCGGCGTTGCTGGGCGTGAGTGCCGAGAGCAGCGTCGTCCACGCATTGCGCACCTTTTGCCGCCGGTAGTAATCGCGGATGGTATTTTGCAAGATGCGTTGAAACAGCATCGGCAACTCCTCTCCTGCTTTAGCGGCATATTTTTCGGCCAGCTTTAGCATGGCATCCTGCACGATGTCGAGCGCCGACTCTTCGTTGCGCACAGCGAAATAAGCCTGTTTAAATGCGCGACGTTCTACGCCTTTCAGGAATTCGGATATTTCATGCTGGGTAGCCAGGCGAGACTTTCTAAATGTTTTAAGCGCTGACATGGTAACAAACCACGCAGGCTTTTGCAGTGGGAATGGTGTTTTGATGATCTCGCCCGAGCTTGGGTAATCCCTCGTAACTTACGGGGAAATAAAATGTTTTTGGCATTTGCCTCTTGACCAAAGGCGGCGTAAACGTTAGTGTTTCAAGTTCTTTTCGCGAAATTCAAAGGTTCAAGGCATTTTATGGAATTATCCGGCGCGGAGATCACCGTACGCTGTTTACAGGAAGAAGGCGTGGAATTTGCCTTCGGCTATCCGGGTGGCGCGGTGCTCTACATTTACGACGAAATTTTCAAGCAAAATAAAGTCAAGCATGTGCTGGTACGTCACGAGCAAGCGGCTGTGCATGCCGCCGACGGCTATGCGCGCGCGACCGGCCGGGTTGGGGTCGCCTTGGTCACGAGCGGTCCGGGCGCCACCAATGCCGTGACGGGGATTGCAACGGCCTACATGGATTCGATCCCCATGGTCATTATCAGCGGTCAGGTGCCGACTGCCGCGATTGGCCTGGATGCGTTCCAAGAAGTGGATATGGTCGGGATTACCCGCCCCTGCGTGAAACATAACTTCCTGGTCAAGGACGTGAAAGACCTCGCCTCCACGATCAAGAAGGCGTTTCATATTGCCGCCACGGGCCGTCCAGGCCCGGTGGTGGTGGACATCCCCAAGGATGTGACGACACATCTGGCGAAGTTCGAGTACCCCAAAAGCGTGAGCTTGCGTTCTTATAGCCCGGTGACCAAAGGGCATCCGATGCAAATTAAGAAAGCGGTGAAATTGCTGCTTTCCGCCAAGCGCCCATTTGTCTACACCGGCGGCGGCGTGATTTTGTCCGAGTCGTCGAATGCATTGATTAAACTCGTCAAGCAGTTGGGCGTGCCTTGCACCAGCACGCTGATGGGTTTAGGCGCGTATCCCGAAACCGATCGCCAGCATTTGGGCATGCTCGGCATGCACGGCACCTACGAAGCCAATATGGCGATGCAACATTGCGACGTGTTGTTGGCGGTGGGCGCGCGTTTCGACGATCGCGTGATCGGCAACACCGAACATTTCAAACAGGAAAAACGCCAGATCATTCATATCGACATTGATCCTTCGTCGATTTCCAAGCGCGTGAAAGTCGATGTGCCGATCGTCGGCGATGTCGGCCAAGTGCTGGAAGAAATGCTCAAGCAGCTGCAAGCCTCGAAAGATAAAGGCGAGCAAGCCGCGCTTAAAGCCTGGTGGGCGCAAATCGAATTGTGGCGTTCGAAGAACTGCCTCAATTACGACCGCTCTTCCAAAATCATCAAGCCGCAGTTCGTGATTGAAAAGTTGTGGGAAGTGACGAAGGGCGATGCTTATGTCACCTCCGATGTCGGCCAGCATCAGATGTGGGCGGCGCAATATTACAAATTCGACAAGCCGCGGCGCTGGATCAATTCCGGCGGTCTGGGCACGATGGGCTTTGGCCTGCCCTCGGCGATGGGCGTCAAGATGGCATTCCCGAAGGCGAATGTCGCCTGTATTACCGGCGAGGCCAGTATCCAGATGTGTATCCAGGAACTCTCGACCTGCAAGCAATATCATCTGCCGATCAAGGTCATTACGCTCAACAATCGTTATATGGGCATGGTGCGCCAGTGGCAGCAATTCTTCCATGGCAATCGCTACTCCGAGTCGTATATGGATGCCTTGCCGGATTTCGTCAAACTGGCGGAAGCCTATGGCCATGTCGGCATCCGCATTGAAAAGCCGTCGGATGTGGAAGGCGCGCTCAAAGAGGCCTTCAAGCTGAAGGACAAGTTGGTATTCATGGATTTTCTCACCGATCAAACCGAGAATGTTTACCCCATGGTGCCGGGCGGCAAAGGATTGTCGGAAATGATTCTGGCGGAAGATTTGTAACGTATGCGACACAATATTTCAGTCCTATTGGAAAACGAAGCCGGGGCGCTTTCGCGCGTCTCGGGCTTATTCTCGGCGCGCGGCTATAACATCGAATCGCTGACCGTGGCGCCGACCGAAGATCCATCGATGTCGCGCATGACCATCGTTACGCGTGGCTCGGAGGAAGTCATCGAGCAGATCGTCAAACAGCTCAACAAGCTGATTGAGGTGGTGAAGGTGGTCGACCTCAACGAAGGGGCGCACATCGAGCGCGAATTGATGCTGGTGAAAGTCAAAGCGGAAGGTGAATGGCGCGAAGAGTTGAAGCGCATGTCGGATATTTTCCGTGGCCGCATTATCGATGTCGCCGATGGCACTTACACCATCGAACTGACCGGCAACGGCTCGAAGTTGGATGCCTTCCTGGAAGCGCTTGATCCGAGCGTGATTCTGGAAACAGTACGCACCGGCGCTTGCGGTATCGGGCGCGGCGAGCGCGTGCTTAAAGTTTAACGCGATAGTCCCAGCGCGGATTATTCGCAAATCCATTTAGTATTCGCCAATTAAGTTTTCGAAAGGAAAAATCATGAAAGTTTATTACGACAAAGACGCTGACCTATCCATCATCAAAAAGAAAAAAGTGGCCATCATTGGTTACGGCTCGCAAGGCCATGCCCACTCCCTGAATCTGCAAGATTCGGGTGTAAAAGTTACTGTTGGCCTGCGCAAGGGTGGCAGCTCCTGGGATAAGGCGAAGAAAGCCGGCTTGGCCGTCAAGGAAGTTGGCGCCGCCGTGAAAGAAGCCGACGTCGTCATGATTTTGGTGCCGGACGAGATGCAACCCGCCGTCTACGAGCAGGAGATCGAGCCTAACATCAAGAAAGGTGCCGTGCTGGCATTTGCCCATGGCTTCAATGTGCATTTTGGACAGATCAAGCCGCGCGCCGACCTGGATGTCATCATGATCGCGCCCAAAGGCCCGGGGCATTTAGTGCGCTCGACCTACAAGCAAGGCGGTGGCGTACCTTCCCTGATCGCCGTGCATCAAGATTCCTCCGGCAAGGCGCTGAAAATTGCCTTGTCCTACTCCTGCGCCAATGGCGGCACCAAGGGCGGCGTCATCGAAACCAACTTCCGCGAAGAATGCGAGACCGATCTGTTCGGCGAACAAGCCGTGCTGTGCGGCGGTGCCGTGGAGCTGGTGAAGATGGGATTCGAGACGCTGGTGGAAGGCGGCTACGCACCAGAGATGGCTTACTTCGAATGCTTGCATGAGTTGAAGCTGATCGTCGACCTGATGTACGAAGGCGGTATCGCCAACATGAATTACTCCATCTCCAACAATGCAGAATTCGGCGAGTACGTCACCGGTCCTAAAGTCATCAACGAGCAATCGCGACTCGCCATGCGCGAAGCCTTGGCCAATATTCAAAACGGCAAATACGCGCGCGACTTCATTCTCGAAGGCCGCTTGAATTATCCGCAAATGACCGCGCGCCGTCGCCAGAATGCCGAACACCCGATTGAAATCGTGGGTGCAAAATTGCGTTCCATGATGCCGTGGATTTCCAAGAACAAGCTGGTTGATTCCTCCAAGAACTAAGGCGATAGGCGTCAGGCGTCGGGCGTCGGTGAAACCCTGCCGAAGCCGCGAACCTGATGCCTGACACCCGACGCCCGATGCCTAAATATAATCATCCTATTATCGCCCGCGAGGGCTGGCCGTTTTTGGCCTTATCGATTATTGCTGCGCTTGCAGTGCATTTCCTGGTGGGCAAGTGGGCCGCATTTCCGCTGTGGATCATTTTTCTATTTATTCTGCAATTTTTTCGTGACCCGCCGCGCACGCCCAAGAGCAGCGATGCCAATGCGGTGATTTCGCCGGCCGATGGGCGCGTTGTCGTCGTGGAACAAACGACCGATCCTTATCGCGATGTGCCGGCGCTGAAAATCAGCGTGTTCATGAACGTGTTCAACGCGCATTCGCAGCGCAGCCCGATCAGCGGCACGGTGCAATATGTGCGCTATTATCCGGGTGCATTCCTGAATGCGGTATTGCCCAAAGCTTCCCTGGAAAACGAACGCAATGCGCTGCTGATGAAATTGGACAATGGCCAGGAAATCACCGTGGTGCAAGTCGCCGGCCTGATCGCGCGCCGCATCTTGTGCTACGCCAAACCGGGTGCGCATCTACACACCGGTGAGCGTTACGGCTTTATCCGTTTCGGATCACGCCTGGACGTTTATCTTCCGCCGACATCGCAACCGGCAGTCGCGATTGGGGACAAGGTGTATGCCGGCATGGACATGCTTGCCCGCCTGCCATGAGAACGCCTGGTCAAGCGTGAGTTGCTGTGATTTAATCCATTCGCCATGCAACCACCTCGCAAATCCTTGATTGATCCGACCCTGCGCAAGAAGGGCATCTATTTGTTGCCTAACTTGTTTACCACGTCTGCGCTGTTCGCCGGTTTTTACGCGATTGTCCAAGCGATGGGCGGGCATTACGATTTTGCCGCGACCGCGATATTTGTAGCCATGGTGTTGGATGGAATCGATGGCCGCGTGGCGCGCCTCACCCATACACAAAGCCCCTTCGGCGCAGAGTACGACAGCCTGTCGGATATGGTGTCGTTTGGCGTCGCGCCTGCGCTGGTGGCCTACGTCTGGGCCTTGCAAGGTTTGGGCAAGCTGGGTTGGATTGGCGCATTCATCTTCTGTGTGGGCGCGGCCTTGCGTCTGGCGCGCTTCAACACCAAGTTGGATGTGGCGGATAAGCGTTATTTCCAGGGCCTGCCCAGCCCCTCCGCCGCAGCGGTGGTGGCGGGCTTTGTTTGGGTACTGGATGATTATGGGATTGCCGGCAAAGACGTGGTGTGGCTGGCTTGGGCGGTCACGGTTTTCTCCGGCATTAGCATGGTTTCCAATTTTCGCTATTACAGCTTCAAAGAAATCAATATGCGCAAGAGCATCCCCTTTGTCGCGCTGTTATTGATTATTCTCGGCTTTGCCTTGCTCACCTATAAACCGCCGCTGGTGCTGTTTTGCTTCTTTGTCGCCTATGCTTTATCCGGATATGTGATGTGGCTGCTAGGGTTTATTAAGAATAAGAAAACCCCCGCCACCCCTGAATAATTTTCGGGTGCTCTTGCGGGCGCCAAAAAAAGCCGATATATTTACCGACATGTTCGCATTCGCACACAATCAATTCGTTTCCCAACTGGCCAACGTCCTGCTGGCCAGCCTGCTGCTGCGCGTCGCGCGCTAAATACTTCCACCTCATCCCTGTTGTTGTTTTGAGCGGATCGGCTAAACTGCCGGTCTATTTGAATTTTTTCGTGCGGCTGTAGCCTGCGCGAAGTGCATGGAGAACACCATGAAAGACCATTTGATTATATTTGACACCACCTTGCGCGACGGCGAGCAAAGCCCCGGCGCATCCATGACCAAGGAAGAAAAAGTCCGCATCGCCAAGCAATTGGAGCGCATGAAAGTCGACATCATCGAAGCCGGCTTCCCCGCCGCTTCCAACGGCGATTTCGAATCCGTGAAAGCGGTCGCCAGCGTGATTAAAGACAGCACCGTGTGCGGCTTGGCGCGTGCCTTGGAGCGCGATATCGACCGTGCCGGCGAGGCGGTGAAGAGCGCATCTTCCTCCCGCATCCACACCTTCCTCGCGACCAGCCCGATCCATATGGAGAAAAAGCTGCGCATGACGCCGGATCAAGTGCTGGAGCAAGCGGTCAAGGCCGTGCATTGGGCGCGCAAGTGGACCGACAACGTCGAGTTCTCGCCCGAGGACGCCGGCCGATCGGAATTGGATTTTTTGTGCCGCGTGCTGGAAGCGGTGATCGCGGCAGGGGCCACCACCGTGAACATTCCGGATACCGTCGGTTACAACATGCCGCAGCAATTCGGCGAGCTGATCCACAACTTGCGCAGTCGCGTGCCGAATTCCGACAAGGCCGTGTTCTCGGTGCATTGCCACAACGACTTGGGCTTGGCCGTGGCCAATTCGCTGTCGGCCGTGCTCAACGGCGCGCGCCAGGTCGAGTGCACCATCAATGGCCTGGGCGAGCGCGCCGGCAACGCCTCCCTGGAAGAAGTGGTGATGGCGGTGCGCACGCGCCAGGATTTTTTCGGCTGCGACACGCGCATCGACGCGACGCAGATCGTTCCGGCATCGCGCCTGGTATCGGGCATCACCGGCTTCGCGGTGCAGCCGAACAAGGCCATCGTCGGCGCCAATGCTTTCGCGCACGAATCGGGCATCCATCAGGATGGCGTGCTCAAACATCGCCAAACCTACGAGATCATGCGCGCCGAGGACGTGGGTTGGAGCGCGAACAAAATGGTGCTGGGCAAGCACTCCGGCCGCAACGCCTTTCGCACGCGCTTGCAGGAAATCGGCATCGAGCTGGACTCGGAAGAAGCGGTGAACGCCGCCTTCGCGCGCTTCAAGGAATTGGCCGACAAGAAACACGAAATCTTCGACGACGACTTGCACGCCTTGGTGAGCGACGAGGCCCAGGCCTTGGAGCAGGAGACCTATAAACTGGTGTCGCTCAAAGTCTGCTCCGAAACCGGCGAAACGCCGCACGCCACTATCGTGTTGGCGGAGCAGGGGGCGGAAAAACAGGCGGCGGCGGACGGCGGCGGCCCAGTCGATGCGGCGTTCAAGGCGATCGAGGCCATCGTCAGCAGCGGTGCGGATTTGCTGTTGTATTCGGTGAATAACATCACCAGCGGCACCGATGCCCAGGGCGAAGTCACGGTGCGTTTATCGCGCGGGGGGCGTATCGTCAACGGCCAGGGTTCGGATACCGATATCGTGGTGGCCTCGGCCAAGGCCTATTTGCACGCCCTGAATAAATTGCATTCGAAGCTGGAACGGGCGCATCCCCAGGTATAATCTGCGCTAGAGGATATATTTATGCAGACTTCAACCAACGATTATCTAGTCATTACCGCCGCCGGCGAGGATCAAGTCGGCCTGGTTGAGCGTTTCTCCAGCAAAATCACCGAATCCGGCTGCAATATCGAGCAAAGCCGGATGGTGGTGCTGGGCGGGCAGTTCGCGATTCTGGTGCTGGTTTCCGGCCCGTGGAATGCGCTGTCTAAATTGGAATCGCAACTCGAACCGCTGGGCGTGCAGTTGGGCTTGAGCATCGTCGCCAAGCGCACGCGCGCGCGCGAGTTGGCGCAGCCGGTATTGCCCTACCACGTAGAAGTGGTGGCGCTGGATCATCCCGGCATTGTGCATAATCTGGCGAAATTCTTTGCGCGCTTCGGCATCAATATCGAAGAGCTGATTACCGACACCTATCCCGCACCGCATACCGGCACGCAAATGTTTTCGGTGCAAATGGAAGTGGGCGTGCCGGCCAAAACGCACATCCCAACCCTGCGCGGCGAGTTCTTCGATTACTGCGACGATTTGAATTTAGACGCGACCTTCGAGCCATCGCGCGCCTAGCATAAAAATCCGCGCAGCACTCTCTTTCCGACCTTGCCGAGGATTCATCCCATGAGCACCCCCGAAGAACCATCCTCGCCTTTTGACCAAGCCGCCATGACGGTGGTTGAAATCGGTAACAAGCTATTAGATCAGGACAAAGACGCCGATCCCTGGGATGTCGCCTCCGGGTTGCTGGCGGGCGCGATCCAGTTTTGGTTGTTTACGCATCAGCCGTGCGCCGACCCGCTGTGCGAATCCTGCACCGAGGTGGCCACCGCCGCGCACCGCATGAAAATGCTCGGCGATGAGTTGCGCGAATTTGCCGAGGAAAGCGACTATTACCACTCGCCGACCGATAGCAATGTGGGTAATGCCTAAAATTTTTTGATGTTTGCCGCAGCGACAAAATTTTCACTTCGAATGAGCTTGCTCGCCCTCGTGGCGGGCGCATCCATTGCAAAACAAATGGACCCGGTGGTATTGCTTGCGGGCGATGTAGCGCAATGCGATTCGCCGGGCGCGCAGCTCACCGCCCAGCGCATCAAATCCCTGCCCTACCCAGTCTTGGCCGTGGGCGACCTGGCCTATCCCGATGGCAGGGCGGAAGATTTCGCGCATTGTTATGCGCCAAACTGGGGCGCATTTAAAGACCGCACTTATCCCGCGCCGGGCAATCACGAATACCGTACGCCGGGCGCGGCGGCTTACTTCAACTATTTCGGCGCGCGCGCCGGCGAGGCCGGAAAAGGCTATTACAGTTTCGATCTTGGCGCCTGGCATATCGTGTCGCTGAACAGCAATCGCGAACTCGACGCAGATTCAGCGCAATTGCAATGGCTGGAAGCCGATTTGCGCCAGCATCGGCAGCGCTGCGTGCTCGCCTATTGGCACCACCCGCGTTATTCCTCCGGGCTGCATGGCTCGGATGCGCGCACGCAAGCCTTCTGGGCGCTGCTGTATCGGCAAGGTGTCAGCGTCGTCGTGACCGGCCATGACCACATCTACGAACGCTTCGCGCCGATGAATGCGCAAGGCGAACGCGACCCGCTGCGCGGCATACGCTCTTTTGTTGCGGGCACCGGCGGGGCGCAGCACTATGCAATAAAAAATCGCCTGGCCTTGAGCGAAGTCGCGCATGGCGAGAGTTGGGGAGTGTTGAAACTGACACTGCACCCCGACAGCTATGCCTGGGAATTTTTGCCAGTCGCCGGACAAAGCTTTCGCGATGCGGGCAACGCACCATGCGTAGCACGCTGATTGCAACAAATAACGGAAGATAGGGAAGCGCATGAAAGGGTTGCACCTAGAACAAAATGCAGTCGTGAACGAATGCTTCGCGGTGGTTTATGCGCCAGGTAAAAATCGCAAACGCTTTTCCGAAAACGTCGTCTACGTGAAAGGTAGCGAACAAGAAGCGCGCGCTGCGGGCGATCCGGCAAAAAATTTATACCCGGCCATCGTCATTGGCCCGGCGCGCTCCTCTGAAGGATTTCGCCTGTTTTACCTGCGCACGTGGTTGGAGTGATTTTTCGCTAGGCCCCCCAGATCTTCGGCTGCTTGCGCTTAGCGATAGTATTAATTCAATCATCGCAATATGTTACGATTTGCGATGACAATAATCTAAGAGCGGGGGAATAGCTTGAACGTTGCGCGGGCTATAGAAACGGCCAAACCATTCACTGCGCGGCAGTTGCACTGGCGCTTCATTAAGCTTTACCTCCTTGGTTCATGCTCTGCCGTGAGCATTACCCTGCTGTTGGCGCTCATCGGCCTCGGTTTTAGCGCCGGTCAATGGATGTATTTTGCGTATATCACTTTGCCCGTCGTCGCTGCATTCGTCTCCATCGATATTTACGCACTAGATCGACATTACCAAAAACTCGGGTCGGTGCTGAGCCAGTTGGATGCGGGCAAGGTCCCGGACAATGACACGGTTGCGCAGGGCATCGTGCGCGCGCTAAACATGCCCTATCTGTCATTCTTGCGCGTGACCTTTGTGCATGCGCCGCTGGCGGCCATTTTTACCATGATCGCCATGGCCATCGGCAATGTGTTTTTCGATGTGGGCTACGCGCATTGGCAGATCTACACATTTGGCGCGACCATCGCGTTCTTCTCCTCGCCGGCGCACGCCATTATCGAATACTTCATCACCGCCAAGACCATTACCCCGGTGGTCGAATATCTTTGGCAGTTTTGCAATTACATCAGCAAGGAGCGTCAGGCCGAAGTCATCAGCATTCGCCTGAAAAACAAGCTGCTCTACTTGTCCATTTTTATCGCGGCGCTGCCCTTGCTGTACTTCTCCGCCACGATCATTTTTAAAGTCCAATTGTTGTTTACGGACTTGCAGTACCAGGTTTCCTTGCAGCAAATGTCGCCCTTGGTGATTTGGGTGGTGGGCGTGGTGCTGATCTGCTCCGGCGGCGCGCTGGCGATGTCGATCATGACCGCCTCCGAAGTGTCGCGCAACGCGCGCAAGCTGATCAACGCCATGAACGAAGTCGGCGTCGGCAATTTGGACAGCACCTTGAAGATTACCGGAACGGATGAGTACTCCGAGATGTTTCGGGGTTTCAACCTGATGACGGAAAGCCTGCAAGAAGAAGTGCGCATCTTGGAGATGTCCAAGAATCTGGCCGGCGAATTGAATCTGGACGAGCTGCTGAAGCGCATCATCTCGGCAACCACCGAATTGCTGGACGCGGATCGCAGCACCTTGATGATCTACGACCCCAAGGCCAACGAGCTGTGGTCGCGCTATGCGGAAGGGATCAGTACCACCGAAATCCGCATCCCGGCCAACCAAGGCATCGCCGGGGCCGTGTTCACCACCGGGCAGGTCGCCAACATTGCGGACGCCTACCAAGACCCGCGCTTCAACCAGGCGGTCGACAAGCAAACCGGCTACAAGACCCAGACCATTCTCTGCATGCCCATCGTGAACAAGGCCGGGGAGAAGCTGGGCGTCACCCAGGTCTTGAACAAGCGCGGCGGCGTGTTCACCATCAAGGACGAGGACCGCTTGGCCGCGTTCACCGCGCAAATCACCGTCGCGCTGGAAAACGCCAAGCTGTTCGAAGAAGTGCTGAACGAAAAGAAATACAACGACGCCATCCAGAAAAGTACCAGCAGCGGCGTGCTGACCCTCGACACCAACGATAAAATTTTGACCGCCAACGAGGCCGCGCTGGAGATCCTACAACTGGACCAGCAGGCGCTGCTGGGTCTTTCCGCGCAGGTCTTTTTCCAGCAACAAAACGAATGGATCTGCCACGGCATCGAGAAAGTCAAACAGACCGGCGAGCAGGAAGACGTGCTGGACACTGAGCTGCATTTGGCGAACGGCACGACAGCGTCCGTGAACATGTCCGCCATGCCCCTGATCGACGTCAACAACGAGACCATCGGTATCATGCTGGTGCTGGACGACATCAGCAGCGAGAAGCGCATGCGCACCACCATGTCGCGCTACATGAGCGCGGAAGTGGTGGACGAGTTGCTGAAATCCGGCGAAGCGCAACTGGGCGGAAAAAACCAGGCCGTGTCCATCCTGTTCTCCGACCTGCGCAACTTCACCACGCTCTCGGAACAACTCGGCCCGCGCGAAACCGTATCGATGCTCAACGAGTATTTCGAGCGCATGGTCGATGTCATCATGGGCAACAAGGGCGTACTCGACAAATACATCGGCGACGCCATCATGGCGCTGTTCGGCGTGCCGTTCAAAGGCAGTTACGACGCCGACGATGCGGTGAAGACCGCCAACGGCATGTTCCGCGCGTTGCGCGACTTGAACCGGGAGCGCGCCGACAAGAACCAGTTCAGCCTGGACATCGGCGTCGGCATCAGCACCGGCGACGTCATCGTCGGCAACATCGGCTCGCCCAAGCGCCTGGAATACACCGTGATCGGCGACCCGGTCAACCTCGCCTCGCGCCTGGAAGGCGTGACCAAGGCCTACGGCGCCAAGATATTGATCAGCGAATACACCATGAACAGCCTGCACGACGATTATGTGCTGCGCGAAATCGACGTGCTGCGCGTCAAGGGACAGAACACCCCGGTCGCCATCTACGAAGTGCTGGATCATTACTCGGCGGACCAGTTTCCGCAGATGAACGACGTATTGCGCTGCTACCTCACCGGCTATAGCGCCATGCGCAAACGCGACTGGAAAGCCGCCCAGCAAAGTTTCAGCGAGGCGCTGCAACTGCATCCGGGCGACAAGCCCTCCAAGACCCACCTGGAACGCATCGGCTATTACATCGAACATCCGCCTGCCGACGATTGGGACGGCGTGTGGGTGATGACCAGCAAATAGCCGGGTGTGGCGAAAGATCGTTCGATAAAAAGAGATCGAATCCCGATTGATCAAAACCGCTTTGAAGCAAGCGCCACTGGCATGAAATCGTTCGCAGCCGGTGTCGAGATTGTGGCGCGGTGAATTTGGTTGGCGGCTGTCGGGCAGGAGCGCAAGTGCGCGATGGTGCGGTGGCATGGCAGCTTCTCGACCTTAACGGACGGTCATATAGAGACCGTGGGCACTTGTCTATTTCCGCTTTCCAGCTGCTTTCGGCCCCGCTATGTTGAAAAACTCCATGCGCCGTGTTATCTCCTATCGATTTGGCTCGAAGCAGAATAAGTGAATACAATTGAACCCTCATTAATAACAAGAGATGTCGTCATCATGCCGAGTTTTTCTATTCTGTCGCCACTTGACCAGCCGCTCGGGAATCGTCGGCTCCTTGACGATCTTAAGAAATGCCTTGCAGATAACGCTTTAACGGAGTTCGGATTTTCGGTTGCATTCGCTAAAGTGGGGCCGCTGTACCGCCTTCAGGAATTACTGTACCAATGGCGCTCAGCGGGAAAACGTGCCAGCGGCATCTTTGGCATTGACCACAATGGTACCAGTCTGCAGGCCCTACAGTTTGCGCTGGATCATTTGGATGATGTTTATTACACACAGTATCGTGGGCACAGTTTTCATCCGAAACTCTACTGGTTTCGTGGGGAGAAAAAGGCGGTCGCCTTTATCGGGTCAAATAATCTAACTGTGGGCGGTACGGAGATTAATTTCGAGGCTGCAATTGAGCTTGAGTTTTCTCTTCCTGAGGAGAGCGCAGAGTTTGAAAAAATTCACACCATGTATGCTTCATTATTGCCAAAAAATTGCGTAGCCACGCGCGTTATAACCATGGAGATTCTTGCGAAACTCGAGTCGGAAGGGCTACTTCTAGATGAGACAAAGAAAGCCTCCAGTGGCGCTGGCATAGGCAAACACAAGCTTGGGCCACCGTCAGAGGAAAACTTCAAACTCCCGGTTAAACCTGCTAGTAGTCTTCCGTCTCACATCGTTTTCGGCAAGGGCCCGAAAAAGAAGGATCTGGCAAAAAAAGCTGAGGCGATTAAAGTTCAGGCAGATGCCGTTGATGTCACCAAGCCACTCGTACCGGTCAGCGGTATTGCGCTTCAAATTAAGCCACATCACAATGGTGAAATTTTCCTCAGCAAGATCGCTGCACAGCAGAATCCAGCCTTTTTTGGCATGCCATTTACCGGGCAAACCACTCCCAAGAAAGGTAAGAACAAAGGATATCCTCAAAGGATGCCCGACCCTGTCTGCAATATTCTTGTGTTCGGGGCGAACAACGCAATCCTGTTCTCAACGCTGAAATATGCATTGAACACAGTTTTCTATACGGCCAAGAGCGAGATTCGCGTAACTGCCTCGCCATTGGTCCCTTACGTCCCTGAATATTCGGTGATGGTCATGACACTTTCCGAGGATTCTGATGTTGACTACGAACTGCAGATATTTACGCCAGACAGCCCTGACTACGACAAGTGGCTTGCGGTTTGTGATCAGAAAATGCCTGGCGGCGGCAAGACGCCTCGAAATTTCGGGTGGTTCTGATAGGTCACTTGCGGAGGCGCAGCACGACATTCTCGGTAATGGCATTCTTGATGTGCACTAAATTTTCGGTGGTCACCGAAATGTCTATGCGTTCGATGGGTGAAAAACCACGAGCCACTGCAATGGACTCAACCAGGTCCGTTGATGGAATTCTCACGTCTTCGCCCTCGATAGTCATCTTACTGTCGCCGATGACTACCATTGCCTCCGCTCCGGGTTTGCACAACCTGTAGATCTGCTGAAAGACGGCATCCATGTCTTTTAGGAATCGGTGTGTTAGTGCCGGCATGTTTTGTTTGCGGAACCCCGAGTCAGACGACCCTTCGATGGTCTTATGCAGATTTCGGACGAATTTCAGACAATCGGTGGGCAAGTCGTCACCCATAGCGAATCCAGCTTCAAGCTGCCGCTTGTTTGTTACTGTAAGTTCGCGACTACCGATAAGTGCCTGCTCAAGCGGACGGCGCTCACTGCCGCCCAAGCCGAACAACGTCAGCAGTGATAGGCGGTCCGTGTCGATATACGGCAATGCCATAGCGTACGGAGGACTCGTGAGGACTAAGTCAATGGACCCGTCAGTCAGACCCATGGAGTCATAAGTAGCGGTAAGTCGGTTGTCTCCTGACACCGCATGCGAACGGAAAAATGGATTGGGGGCGTAGCCTCGAATCTTCCAGAATTTTTCGATGCGCGAGAATTGTAACGCGAGCTGCTCTCTGAATAGGCCAAACACATCGGCATCATCGAGAAGTGTCTTTCGGTAGCGAATTCGCAAGTCAGTGGGTTCTTGCTGCGATACGTCGCGAATGATGCTGCTAAAAACAATCTCAAGAAAATCTCGTACTGCTCCGCTGCTACCAGAACGAATAATCTTGAGAATCCAATTCATCTTGTGGACGACGGGTAATGCAAACCAGCGGCAGATTTCGTCCAGGCAGTCCGGCTTAAACTGGTCCAGCGTTGCCGGTAGGTGCACTGGCGCAGCATCGATGGCATCAACCACTGTGGAAACCACTTCGGTCAGCACATCCGGGTCAACATCAAGAATTGATGTCTTTGCTCGTGCGATTTGTGCAGCCAACGGATGCAGGTCGCATCCGTAAGTTGCATAGCCGTTCAGGTGCCCTTCGAGTAATGTTGTGCCGCTACCGCAGAATGGATCCAGAATGTTCGCGCCGTGGGGTAGCATAAGCTGGTTGATAAGCCCTTTTGCCAGTTGGGGGTAGAACTTTCCCTTGTAGGCGTGGATTCCGTGCGTCACATACTTTGGGTCCTTACGCGCACTAGGATTGGCTGCCATCCCATTTTCCAGAATTGCCTGCCACGTTGGCTCCTTGTGGCCTTCGGGGTAGTAGATTTGGTGGGTGAACACCAGCGAGCGGCAGCGCACAAGCTCTTTAACGTCCGCGCTCTTCTGCAAGGAGTGGTCAACGGCCGCTGTCATTTTATTCTTAATGGAACCTGTTTCTCTCTTACGAAATTCCAGCTCGTATGACCACAACTTGTACGGAGGGGCTTCCAAGGTAACGATGGTCTTCCGATCTGCCTTACGTAGAACCAATATGCTCTCCGTTGCTGCCCGACGACCTGCCGGTGTAAACGAACGTTTAGTCTTGTGCACGGGTCGCTCAATGACACTGCTTGTATCGAATCCGTGGTCGGCTGCCTTTTCCGCCAAGAGGTTGGCAGTTGTATAGGTTTCTCCCTCGTATACCGAGTCGCCAATGACGAGCACTGCGTAACGCCCGTTCTTCAGTACGCGGCTGATACCGTCAAGCGCCTGGCGCATATCAGAGAAGTAGCTGTCAAATCCGCTCGATTCGCGTTGGTGCTTTAGATGCGAACCAATCTCGATTTTGCCCAAGGCGACAGGATCGTAGCCAAGCCACAGTAAGCGGAAGCGGTGATAAAGATGGTAGTCGGTGGCGTTGCCGTAGGGCGGCGACGTCACAACGAGGTCGACAGAATAGTCAGGAATTTCCTGCGACGATAAACGTCGCACATCCCCTGTTAGGAATTGGGAAACTCCGTAGCGTGTTGCCGCTGCATTGCGGGCAACGGACTTCATCACCGCTTCAAATTCTTTGACATATCGTTTGGTGGTTTCGCCAATTGGAACATCGCGCGGAACGCTCTTGTAGCGAGTCTCAGAGTCTTGGAATGACGCCGATAATACGGTTCGGGAAAGGGCCAGCAAAGCAATGTCTCGTGCTGTTTCGCTTTCAAGTTGGATGATACGGTGGCGGATATGGGCAAGCTCACCGAAAGCCGCATCTGCGAACCATTTCTCACGATTCGCAATCGTTGGCGCGTGAGCACCATAAGCGGCAATAAGTTCGGATGCGTCGCGGGGCAATGACTCTAGTAGTACGCGAAGTGCTCCGTGGAGCAAATGTAACTCTGCCGTCGCTTCGCCTGATACTCGGGCGGTTTTCACTCGCCCGATAAGGGCCGCCACCGGGTTCGCGTCAACACTAACTGCCCGTCTGCCCAAGCGTATGGCTTCAAGAGCCGTAGTGCCACTGCCGCCAAAAGGGTCGAATATGAGCTCCCCGCGGGAGCTCAGCAGCGAAATAAATGTGCCCGGTATCTGCGGAATGAACTTGGCTGGATATGGGTGAAGGTCGTGACCAAGAAAGCGGGTATCATCAGCGGTAAAGCCCCATTCCTTCTGTTGCAGGTACGAAATTGCAGTTGCTGCGGTGCTAGTATGGAGCGGCAGTTCTTCATAGACTGCTGCTGAAGCAGTGTCCGAGGTGGCAGAAAATGCAGAGAGCTGAGCTTGGGTGCGTGGTTTGGTTAATTGCATTTTTAGGTTCCGTCTGGGATATTATCAAAAACCCAGATTCATTTCAATCGCCTCACATTACTTTATCTGGTACCAGTAGACGTTAAGGCAGTACATGACCAGCCAATGAGGCAGCAGAATTTGTCGCGGCTTCTCATAACCTTTGCAGCTCGCATTTTCGGACACAACCATTCTTTACCATGGGTCCGAACGTCCGCTTCCTGTGGAACGCCAACGGCGACATTGACATGTGGACATTCAATCTTCTCATCAAGACTATCCCCCTCCGGGCAATACTCGGAATATTGTCACGGCGTAAAATCAGACCACCCAATCACTTTTCCCCTAGAGCATCAATCGTCCAAAGGCAGGTATATGGACGATGCAGCGCAACTTGTCCGCCTGTGGCCAAATCGGTCTCCAACAACCTAGTCATCGATACGTGGTCAAGCATAGTGCATCTATAATCATTGGTATCTTTCAACCAAACGAATTGTGGGCCAATCATGGTGCGAACTGTCAACAAGGCGGCATTGCTACTCCTGTTTGTTTTTCCCGTGGCGCATGCCGCTGGGGAGAAGTCCACCTCGCTTCAAGATCAGCGGGAAGTCGCGGTGACGATTTATAACGAAAGCCTGGCCTTGGTGAAAGATGCGCGCAAGATTCGTCTGGATCAGGGCGAGACCGCGCTGGCGTGGCGCGATGTGTCTGCCCGCATCCGGCCCGAGACGGCGCTGTTGCGCAATGTCGAGCATCCGAAAACGCTTTCCTTGATCGAGCAGAATTTCGATTTCGATTTGCTCACGCCGCAGAAGCTGCTGGAAAAATACGTCGGGCAAAAGGTGACGGTGATCAAGACCAATCCCGCCACCGGGGCCGAGACGCGGGAGGAGGCGACCGTGCTGGCGACCAATAGCGGCGTGGTGTTGCGCTTCGCCGACCGCATCGAGACTGGCGTGCCGGGGCGCTTGGCGTTTGGCAGCGTGCCGGAGAATCTGCGCGACCGGCCGACGCTGGTGATTCGCCTGCACTCGGCGCGGGCGGCGGACGATACGCTGGAGCTGTCCTATCTCACGCAAGGCCTGTCGTGGCGCGCCGATTATGTGGCGGAGTTGTCGCCCCAGGACGATCGCATCGATCTCAATGCTTGGGTGACGCTCACCAATCAAAGCGGCACGACTTACAACAACGCCAAGTTGCAGTTGGTGGCCGGCGATGTGCATCGGGTGCGCGAAGAGCTGCGCGGTGTGCAAGCCGCGACGTTTGCGCTGAAGCAGGCGGAAGCCGCTCCGGTCGCCGAGGAAAGCCTGTTCGAATACCACTTGTATAGCGTGGGCCGCCCGACCACCATCGCCGACAACCAGACCAAGCAAGTGGCCTTGCTGTCGGCCGGCGGCGTGCCGGTCTCCAAGGAGTTTTTGTTGCGCGGTGCGGATTACTACTATCGCGCCAGCGTCGGCGAGATCGGGCAAAAGCTGAAAGTCGGCGTATTCGTCGCGTTCGAAAATAAGGGCGGCAGCCTGGGCATTCCCTTACCCAAGGGCATCGTGCGCGTCTATAAGAAGGACAGCGCGGGCAACGCGCAATTCGTCGGCGAAGACCGGATCGACCATACGCCCAAGAACGAAACCGTGCGCCTCAAGCTGGGCGAGGCGTTCGATGTCACCGCGGACAAGAAGCAGACTGCCTTCGAGAAAATTGCCGGCACCAGCCGCTACAACTACATCTTCGAAGCCGCGTTCGAGATCGTGATCAAGAATGCCAAGACCGAGCCGGTGACGGTGAAAGTGCAGGAGCCGATCCCCGGCGACTGGCAAATCCTCAGCGAGTCCTTGCCGCATCAAAAAGCGGCGAGCAATACTGCGGTGTGGCAGGTGCCGGTGGCGGCGGGCGGAACAACCAAGCTGACCTACAAAGCGCGCGTGCGCTTCTAGCGGTTAGTTGAAGAACGCATTTAGCAGGTTCCCTCGCCCCTTGTGGGGGAGGGAGAAATTCAACTTGCTGCCAGTTTTGACCTAAAATCGGAAATTGCCCTGTACCGAAATCGCATTGATGCCCGCGCTCGGATAGCGCGTGCTGAGGCTGCCTGCCAAGGTGGAATTTTGCTCAATCGGCAGGTTCTTGAAGAAGTAGCGCGTGATCCCGAAATCGACGGATGCCTGCTTGCTTACGGCGTAACTGCCGCCGATACCCAACACCCAACGATCCGCATCTGGAATCAGCAGCGTTTGCCGCGCTGCCGAAGTCGTCGGTGTTTGATCGTAGGACAGCCCGGTGCGCAAGGTCAGCGCCGGCGTCATTTTGTAGCCAAGGCCTGCGCCGACGCGCCAGGTGTTTTTCCATTCCAGCGGAATCACCGCATCGGCCGCGCCGTTGTCGAAGCGCGTGCGCAGTTCTTTGACAACGTTCCATTGCGTCCACGTCGCCGAGCCCATGACCGACCAAGTTTCGTTGACCTGATAAAAAGTGCTGAGCGAGGCGCTTGCGGGCAAGGCTAAATCGGTTTTTGTTCCGCCATTGGTCAAGGCGGCCAGTCCGCTGACCGTCGCCGGCAAGTTTGCCGGTTTGACGAAATTGGCGCTGCCTTGCAATTCGTGGCTTACCTTGGAACGGTAGGCCAGACCGACGCGCAAATCCGGCGTCGGCTGCCACAACAGGCCGGCGTTCCAGCCGGGCGCCCAGCTATCTTGTTTGAGCGCAACGCGGCCGTCGGCAGCGGCATTGCCCGGTGTGGCGAAGCCGTTGGCTGTACATTCGGCGCCCAGCCCACCGCCCACTTGGGAGGCAACCGCAAGGCAGGTCGCGCTCAGATCCAGTGCATTGCCGAGCGTGGTCTTGGCGTATTGCATGTCCACACCAAAGCCCAGACTGAGCGTGGGTGTGGCCTTGAAGCCCGCGGACAGACCTAGATCCACCGTCAGCAATTCAGATTCCAAAGCATGGTAGCGACCCACCCAGCCGTCCTCAAAGGTCAAGGCGTTGCCGAACGGCGCGGTCATGGCGAAGCCGAGCGTGGTATCCGGCGTCAGCGCTTTTGTGTAATAGAGCGAAGCGGCGGGTGAAAACACCCCAGCCGATCCGCCATCGCTGCCCGTGAGGGGGGTGTTGGTGAGGGCGGCACGACCGGAAATGTCGGCCAGCTTGCCGGTCGGTTCGATGAAGTGCAGGGCGCCACTCAAATTACTGCCCGGCAAACGCGTCAGCGCGGCGGGATTCCAAAACATCGCGCTGGCGTCCTTGGCCTCGGCCTGATTGGTGCCGCCGCTGGCAACGGAGGCTGCGCTATGTTCAAACAGTTGTATCGAGCCTGCGAATGTCGTTCCGGGTAATAGAACTAAAGCGCTGATGAGGATGCCGCATTGGACTCCAACTTGCTTAAGCCGCACGGATACCGGGCCATTCAGTAAGCAGAAATTTATGGTTTTATGCATGGGATTTGCTCTTGGTTTATGTGCTTTATTTGGGTTTATTTTTTTATAGCTATCGGTATTTTCGATTTCTAAGTGCAACTTGAGTTTTCTGTCCAAAGTTTAACGTTTATCACGTGTGGCGGGGTATTTTTGTAATTAAACCTGACCTTACCTATGCAACGTACTTAACGCCATAGACCGCTCATTCTAACAAACAACCGCTCGTCGGACTGTGCTTAAGAACTCACCTAAAGAGGAGGGGGCTGGCGTCGTTAGCCTGATGCAGAGAGCTGAAAAAGGAAGATTTCTCATGCGTCAACGAGCCAGTGGTTTCACTTTAATAGAATTGATGATTACGGTCGCGGTGATCGGCATTCTCGCTGCCATCGCTTACCCCTCTTACATCAATTATCTGATTCATGCGTCCAGGTCCGCCGCGCAAAGCTTCATGATGGATGTCACGAATAAAGAAGAGCAATACCTGCTCGACTCACGCACGTATCTTGCGGTTGCCAATAACGCCGCCTTCTCCAATCTGAGTTTGACGGTGCCGACCGAGGTGTCCAGTTTTTACACCATCACGGTCGCATCGGCCACCTCCAGTACTTACACCGTTCAAGCGGTGCCCATTTCCGGTACACGGCAAGCCAGCGACGGCACACTCACGCTCGCGCAGGACGGAACCAAAACACCAGCCGATAAATGGCAGAAGTAAGGATCGCCAAGATGAAGCATCTTCCCAACACAATGAAGCGCGCTGCACTCGGCTTCACTTTAATCGAGTTGATGATCACGATCTCCATCCTGGTCATTCTGCTCACCGTTGCGGTGCCATCGTTCCGAGAATTCGTGCAATCACAGCGCGTCAAGACCACCGCTTTCGATCTATTTGCCGCGATCACCTATGCGCGCAGCGAAGCCTTGAAGCGCAACGGCGACGTCACCCTCAGCGCCGCCACCGGCGGTTGGGCCAATGGCTGGAGCATCAGCGCGGGCAGTTCCACCTTGCGCACGCAATCCGCGATCGATAGCTCGGTAGCGATCACCGCTTCAGCGACTTCACTAACTTATGGTCGAGATGGCCGCACCGGCGGCGGTGCCGCCACCACTTTGCAACTCGCGCCCAACCCCAGCGTCAGCTGGATCTCACCGCGCTGCATCAAGATCGATCTCTCCGGCCGCCCAAACAGCAAACTAGGAAGCTGCTCATGAACACTTTTCCATTACAGCGCAATAGCGGCTTTAGCCTGATTGAGATCTTGGTCTCGCTGGTTGTATTGATGATTGGATTGCTGGGATTCGCCAGCTTGCAAGTCCACGCCAATACCGCCGAAATGGAATCGTATCAGCGCGTGCAGGCGTTGATTCTGATGCAGGACATCGTCGATCGCATCAATGCCAACCGCAAGGCGGCGAGCTGCTACGTCACCCCCAATCCGACGGGGGGAACCAACTATGTCGGCACCGGCTACAGCGGCACGCCGGTCTGTACGGCAGGCTCCGCCGAGCAGCAAACGCGTGCGGTAGAAGATCTCACTGCTTGGAATAACGCGCTGCTAGGCGCCGCCGAAACAAATATCAGCAGTGGCAGCAACGTCGGCGCCATGATCGGCGCGCGCGGTTGCGTTGAATACGACACCGCCAGCAAACAATACACCGTCACCGTGGCATGGCAAGGCCTCAGCGATACCACCGCGCCGCCCGCAGGCTTGAGCTGCGGCGACGGCTTGTACGGCACCAGCAGCAAACGCCGTGTCGTCAGTAGCGTTCTTTCGATTGCGGATCTCACATCATGACTCTTTATAAAGCCAACACATTCGGTTCCTTTGCGGCGCGCGCGGCAGGGTTTTCACTGGTCGAACTTATGATCTCGATCACCATCGGCATGTTGCTCATCGCCGGCATGGCGACCCTGGTCAGCAACAACAGCGCGCATCGTGCGGAGTTGGAAAAATCCAGCCGGCAAATCGAAAATGGCCGCTACGCCATGCAAATCCTGTCGGAAGATCTGCGCCATGCCGGTTATTACGGCGAATACTATGATCTCGCCAGCGTGCCCACCACCTTGCCGAACCCTTGCTCCACGGCAGTAGCGGATTTGACGGCCGACCTGCCTTTACCGATACAGGGCTACGATGCGCCGACCAGTGTTCCCTCGCCCCTTGCGACTTGCCTGAGCGATGCCGATCACGTCACGGGGACCGATATCGTGGTCGTGCGGCGTGCAGGAACGGTAGTCGCCGGCAGTCTGGTCGCCGGCCGCACCTACGTGCAAACGCGCAGCGACACCATCATCCTGAACGACGGTTCAGCCACGGCAGCAACCTGGAGCTTAAAGAAAAAGGACTTAACTACTGCTGCGGATATTCGCCAATTCATCGTGCATATCTATTTCATCAGCCCGTGCTCGGTGCCGGCCAGCGGCACCAGCTGCACCGGCGCCGCTGACGATGGCGGCAACCCGATCCCCACCCTCAAGCGCTTGGAACTCACCGACAGCGGCGGCGCCCGCAGCATGGTCATCGTGCCGCTGGTGGAAGGCATCGAAAATCTGCAAATCGATTACGGCACCGACAGCATCGGCACCGGCGCGCCCAACCACTTTGTCATGAGCCCTGCCGACACCACGGCTTGGGGGAATGTGGTTGCTGCACAGGTGTCGCTCGTGGCGCGCAACGTGGACGCCACCACCGGTTTTACCGACAGCAAAACTTACGACATGGGCTTAGCCGGAGCCTTCACGCCAGCCACCGCAGTAAAGAAGTACAAGCGCCATGCCTACACGCAACTCGTTCGCCTGGAAAATCCCAGCGCCCGGAGGGAGCAATAATGAAATCACTACATCGGCAGCAGGGTTCCACCTTGCTGGTCTCCTTGATTTTCTTGGTGGTCATCACCCTGTTCGGTGTCTCGGCGATCAACACCAGCAGCCTGAATTTGCGCATCGCGGCCAATTCGCAATTCCAAGCGCAAGCCGAAGCGGCCGCACAGCTTGGCATCGAACAAGCGATTGGCTCGCTCACCACCTTCACCGCGCCGAGCGTGCAAACCATCACGCTGGATGTCAACAAAGATGGCAGCACTGATTACACCGCAACGGTGAGCGCGGCCACCTGTTTATCTAGTAAGGCCGCGAGCGGCTATAGCGCGGAATATTGCGCTACCGGCGCTTGCCCCAATGACACCAATTGGGAACTCGTCTCGACCGTTAACGATGCCGCGACGGGTGCCAAAGTCACGGTGCGCCAGGGTGTAAAAGTACGGCTTCCAAGCAGCGCAACCTGCTAAGTCATGTAGAAAGAAGGAGGAATATTATGAAGACATTACGCAGCATTATGATCCTAGGCTTAGGGCTGTTGGGCTTGAATATCACCCGCGCCGAGGACATCGATATCTTCCTCACGCCACCCTCTACCGCCGTGCGGCCGAATGTCTTGATCATCGTCGACAACACCGCCAACTGGAGCACCTCGTTCAGCTCGGAGATGACGGCGCTGGCATCGGTGGTGGGCGGCCTCACCGATAAAGTCAATGTCGGCATCATGATGTTCACCGAATCCGGTGGCGGCAATGGGAACCCGGCAGGCGCCTATGTGCGCTCCGCAATCCGGCAAATGACGGCTGCAAACAAGACGAATCTGGTCACGCTGGTCAACGGCTTTGATAAGACCACAGATAAAGGCAATGCCTCCAGATTTTCCTTGGCGACACTAGAGGCATTCCAATACTACAAAGGGCTGGAGGCCTATGCGGGATTTAACAAGGTCAAGAAGGACAGTGCGGCCTTTGTCGGTGTAAGCGACACCTATGCCTCGCCTATTAACGATGCCTGCCAGAAGAGTTTCATTATCGTGCTGAGCAATGGCCCGGCGGGCGATAACACGAGTGATGGCACCACTTCTAAAACCTACCTCGCGAATTATTCCGGTCTAGCCACAGGCTCTTACCCAACCGAAATAACGCTCAGCCCCAACCAAGAGCAAAGTGTTTGGGCGGATGAATGGTCGCGCTTTATGTCCGGCACAGATGCCAGCTCACTGGATGGTATGCAAAATATCATCACCTACACCGTCGATGTCGTGAATACCAATAATGAAACATTAAGCTGGCAATCGCATTCCAGTCTGCTGCAAAGCATGGCCAAACAAGGCAAAGGCAAGTATTTCAAGATTGCCAATGCCGGCCAAAATGCCAGCACCACCAGCGCGATCAGTGCTGCGCTGAACGCGATCTTGAACGAGGTGCAAGCAGTCGATAGCGTATTCGCGGCCTCGACCTTGCCGGTGAGCGTGAACGTCCGCGGCACTTATCTGAATCAAGTGTATATGGGCGTGTTCCGGCCGGATGCGGATGCCAGCCCGCGCTGGTACGGCAATTTGAAGCAATATAAGTTGGCGCTGGATAACGCGGGTGAATTGTTCCTGGCCGATGTCAACGGCACCGCTATTGAAAATGCAGCGACGGGTTTTATTAATCCCAATGTCACGAGTATCTGGACCAACACCGGCACCAATTTTTGGAGCTTCAAATACCCCAGCGCCCCAGATGATTCTCCGGATGGCGATAAGGTAGAAAAAGGCGGCGCTGCGCAGAAAATTCGCGTGGCTTTTGCCGCCAGTCAGGCAACGCGCAATCTTTATACGTGCACCGGTGCTTGCACGGGCGGCACGGCCCTCGGTTCCAGCAGTGACTCGACCTTTTCCACCGCCAACAGCAGCAACATCACGCAAGCCTTGCTCGGCGCGGCCAGCACCGCTGAACGCGATAGCATCATTAACTGGGTGCGCGGCGCGGATAATATCGACGACGAGAATGGCAATGGCTCCATGACCGATATTCGCGCCAGCGTGCATGGCGATGTGTTGCATTCGCGCCCGGCGGTCATCAATTACAATCGCAGCGGCCAACCTGCCGACCGCGATATCTACGTTTTCTATGGCGGCAACGACGGTGTATTCCATGCGGCGAAGGGCGGCAGCAATAGCGCCGACGGCGGGGAGGCCTGGGGCTTTGTGCCGTCGGAGTTCTTCGGCCAGTTCAAACGGCTGCGCGACGCCACAACGGATTCGACCACCAATAAAATCACGGCCAGCAACCCCAAAAAATACTTTATGGATGGCCCGATTGGGATCTATTACCTGGATACGAATGCCGATGGCCGTTACACCGACGCCGACGGCGACAAAGTGCAGTTGTTTATCGGTTCGCGCCGCGGTGGGCGCTTTATCTACGCCCTCGATGTCAGCGATCCTACCGCGCCGAAATTCTTGTGGAAAAAAACTTCAGCCGACACCGGCTATGGCGAACTCGGCTACACCTGGTCTGAGCCGAAGGTGGCTAAGATCAACTGGGGCGGCAGCGCTAAAACCGTGTTGATTTTCGGCGGCGGCTACGATCCGACGGTGGATGATCTCGATCCGGATCGCACCTATACCTCGGTCAGCAGTTCGACCTCGGGCACGACCACTACGACGGTCACTACCAGCACGGAAAAGAAAATCATTACGGATAATTCCAGCAGCGGCTCGGTGATCTCCTCCGCGATCGTCACCACGACCACCGACGTCACATCGGGCGGTGTAACCACCACCACGGTCAGCGGCCCCACCACCACCAATACGACCTATAACCGCAGCATGGGGCGCGCCCTGTACGTGGTAGATGCCACCGATGGCACCGTGCTGTGGCGCGTAGGCCGCACTGGCAGCAGTGCAACGCTTGAGGTTTCAGGTTTTGACTACAGTGTTCCTGCCGATATCAGCGCGCTGGATCTCGATGGCAATGGCTATATTGACACCTTGTATTTCGGCGATACCGGCGGCAATGTTTGGCGTGGCAACATCAGCGATGCATCTTCCACCAATTGGACAGTTACGCAGTTGGCCAGCTTGGGCGGAACTGGCGCCAATAAGCGTAAGTTCCTGTTCAAGCCGGATGTGGTACTCAACACCGGCTACCGTGCGATCTTGATCGGCTCGGGCGACCGCGAGCATCCCCTGGATACGAGCGTCGCCAATCGCTTCTACATGCTCAAGGACACCGGGACCACCAGCGGGCTCACCGAGTCCAGCTTATACGATGCGACCAACAATAGCGTGCAAAGCAGCAACACCGCGACTGCCGCCACCGCGGCCAGTGCCATCCTGTCCAGCAGTGGTTGGTATATAACGCTGGCAACCGGTGAAAAAGTCATTGGCGGTGCGATTTCCCTGGGAGGTGCAACCTACTTCTCCACCAACCAGCCCAGCGCGACACTTCCCGCAGGGAGTTGCAGCAACCTTGGGCTGGCGCGCTACTATGGCGTGAATTATTTGAATGGCGGAGCGCTCACGGATATCAATAATGATGGCAGCTATACCAGCGTAGATCGGGTAACGGGTAGCTCCATCGGCCTACCGCCTTCACCCATCGGCATCAGTGTCCAAATAGGCAATCAGACCTATGAAACCGTATGCCAAGGTACGCACTGCGAGAAACCGCCAAGCGTCAAAGTCGGCCAACGTTATCGAGTGTATTGGCATCTGGATTTAGATCGCTAAGATCGCAGTATAAAAAAACGCCCGTTTCAGTTGAAACGGGCGTTTTCATTTTTGAGCGTGAACCAGAATCAAATCCCGAGCATCACCGTTCCCACACTCAAGCATGCGGTGCCATGGCTATCGGTATAGTTATCTGAGTTTTCGCCGCACGCTGATCCAGCCAGTTCTTGCCCGCAATCAGCAGGCCCAAGGCAAAGAAGGCGCCGGGCGGCAGCACGGCCAGCAAGAATCCCTTGTAGTCGGGCAGCACATGCAGCACCCAATGATTCGCCGCCGCGCCGAATACCAGATCGATGCCGGAGAGCAGGGTGCCTTTGCCGATGAACTCGCGCATGCCGCCGAGCACGACCAGCACCAGGGTGAGGCCGAGGCCCATCATGAAGCCATCGGCGATCGAGGGCAGGAAGCGGTTCTTGGAAGCAAAGGCTTCGGTGCGCGCCAGCACGATGCAATTGGTGGTGATGAGCGGAATGAAAATGCCGAGCACCAAATACAGCGGATGCACGAAGGCGTTGAGGGCCAATTGGATCGCCGTCACCAAGGCGGCGATGATGAGGATGAACACCGCGATGCGGATTTCCTTCGGCACCAAATTGCGGATCAGGGAAATCACGCCGTTGCTGGCGGCCATCACCAGCGCGGTGGCCAGCCCCAGGCTCAGCGCATTCACCACTGAGGTGCTGATGGCCAGTAGTGGGCACATGCCCAGTAGTTGCACCACGCCGGTGTTCTGTTTCCACAGGCCGTTTGTAGCAATTTCGCGATAAGTGGGCTGGCTCATGGCTGCTCCTGATGGGGGATGGGGCGCGCGAAAATCGCGCTGCCGTGTTGTTCATAATAGACCAAGGCTTTGTGCACGGCTTTGACTACCGCGCGCGGCGAAATGGTAGCGCCGGTCATGTAGTCGAAGCGTCCGCCGTCTTTCTTCACCTTCCACGCGGCATCCCGGGTGGCGATGTCGGCGCCGAGGCTGGCGTGGTCGAATTGTTTGATCCAAGGGCTTTTGGCGATATCGATGTAATCGCCCAAGCCCGGCGTCTCATTTTGCGAAACCACGCGCACGCCGGCGATTTCGCCGTTGGCTTGGATCGCCACCAGCAACCCGATTTTGCCGCTATAGCCATCGGGTGCGATGGCTTCCAGTACCAGCGCCGCAGGGGCGCCATGTAAGCGCGCGCGGTAGGCATTGGAGGGTTGCGTACTCCCGAGCTCCGGGGTGGGGGGGAGCTGCACGACGTCGTGTACCACATCGTTGTCGTAAAGATTTTTCGGCAAGGCTTGCTCGATCAATTCGCGCTTGGCCTGCGCTTCGTTGCGCGCAATATTGTCTTTGGTGATTTCGAAGGTATAAGCCAGCAAGCCGGTGCCGAGCGCGGTAAAGGCGATCAAGATCGCGGCAGTGCGTAGCGCGTTGGTGACGGCTGAACTCATGAGTTCTTCTCGCCATGTCCAAACACCCGCGGCTGGGTATAAGCGTCGATTAGAGGCACGCACATATTCAAGATGAGTACCGCGAACGCCACCCCGTCAGGATAGCCGCCCCAAGTACGGATGATAAATACCAATACGCCGATGCCGGCACCGAAAATAATTTTGCCCTTAGGCGTGGTGGCGCCGGTCACCGGGTCGGTGGCGATGAAAAAAGCACCCAGCATCGCGCCCCCCGTGGCGAGCTGAAACCACGGCGAGGCATAGCGCGCCGCATCGTAAGCATGGAAGCCGAAGGCGAACAGGGCCAGCGCAGCAATAAAGGCCACGGGGATGTGCCAAGTGATCAAGCGTTGTTGCAGCAAATACGCACCACCGGCGAGATAGGCCAGCGCCAGCAGTTCCCCGCCTTTGCCGCCGACCGTGCCGAACACCGGCATGCTGCTGATGTCCGCTACCCCGCGCCCCAGCAGGAGTTGGGTGCGCAATGTATCGAGCGGCGTGGCCATGGTCAGCGCATCCAGTTTCATGCCGTCGGGCAGCGCGCCGCTAAAGATGAATTGCAGCGTTTCGGCGAAACTTAAATGCGCCTGCGCCAGCGTGCTCAGCGCCGGCCATTGCGTCATGTGCGCGGGGAAGGAGATCAGCATCACCGCGTAACCCACCATCGCCGGGTTGAAAAGATTATTGCCCAAGCCGCCATACAAATGCTTGGCCACCACCATGGCGAACAGCGTCGCCAGCACGATTAGCCACCAAGGCGCCAACGGCGGCATGGAAAGCGCGAGCAGCCAGGCCGTGACCAAGGCGCTGCCGTCCAGCAAGAACGGTTTGATCGGAAAGCCACTCAACCGCAACATCGCGGCTTCGGCGGCGATCGCCGTTACGCTGGCCAACACGATGCTGATCAAAATCGCCGGCCCGAAATACAGCTGATAAACCGCAATTGCGGGCACCAGTGCAAACAGCACTTTCAGCATCACAGCGCTGACGCTGCTGGGAGTGGAAACAAAAGCCATTTGGGGAAAAACTCCGTGCGAGGAATGAGTGCGAATATACCCTAAAACCAGGCGGAATCGGCTATTTAAACGAGGAAAGTGCGGGTAGCGAAAGTAAGCCAGTCCAAGCAGCGGGTCGTGCTGGGTAGATCACTATGGGGCGTTGGATGGCTAGGGTGGAATGACGCCCTAGCCTAGTTTGGGAAGACTAGCTTTTATTGCAGCCGGATGCTTTTATTTTGCAGTTCTTGCCGCCGCGCGCCTGACAGGCTGCCATGGCGCGGTTTTGAGACTCGGGTAATGTTTTTAAAGAGCCCCAACCATAGGCTTTCGATTCGCCGGATTGATCTGCGGCGAACGCGGCGCATCCATTTTCAAAGGGCAGTACGACTTGGCAGCCATTACCGCAATCTTTCATCGCTTTCTTTTCCGCTTGTTGCAGGCTGGCCAGGTTATAGGCAAACCCGTATTGACCGCCTTGATGCCCGTCAATCGCTAAAGCGCCTGCGCCAATTGCTTGGGCGGCCATGACGGAGAGTACCATGGCTACAGAAAGCTGCCTGAAAATAGTAGTGAATTTGCTAAACATTTCTTTGCTCCTTTTGCACCAAGAAAAACTGCCGGTGAATCATTGCCTATGATTTTGACATCAAGAGGATGGCCATTAATCAATCGATTATGATTGGACGCTCGCTGGTTTTCTACTGCGTTTTTGTATCTGTTTGTAACGGCAATTTAAGTGTTTACTTGAGAAGTTTGGGAATGATTTGAAATGAATCTTTTATAGCGGAATTTACCTATGAGTTTGGCGTATCCGGCTGTTTTTCCATCGCTTGCTTGAGCTGCGCGCGGCGCGCTTCGATTTCCTTGATTTCTTTCAGCGTTTCCACCGGTAAGTTTTCGACGTTTTGCGGCATGACGCCGGCGCGTTTCAATTTGGCGCGTTCGATGGCGGCTTGGATCGCGGCTTTTTTCGGGTCGGCTTCGGCATTGGCGCTGGGCGCCTTCGAGCCTTGCGTCTTGGCGGCGAGTTTGTCGGCGCGCTCTTTTTTCTCGCGCTCGATGCGTTGCAGGCGGAATTCGTGGCGTTCACGCGCCAGGTCGGCTTGCTGCTTCTCGCGCTCGCGCGCCCAGATTTCGCCTTTGGCGAAGCGGTAATACTGCACCAAGGGAATATGGCTCGGGCACACATAATCGCAGCAGCCGCATTCGATGCAGTCGAACAAGTTGTATTCCTGCGCCTTGCCGAATTCGCGTCCGCGCGAGAACCAATACAGGTCTTGCGGTTGCAGGTTGACCGGGCAAGCTTGCGCGCATTGGGTGCAGCGGATGCACGGCAAGGCGGGCGGCGGCGGGGGGAATAATTTTGGCGAGCTGGCGATCAGGCAGTTGCTCGCCTTGGTCACGGGCACGGCATCCGAGGGCAGGGTAAAGCCCATCATCGGACCGCCCATGATATAGCCCTGGGTGTCGTTGCGCGGACTGGCGAGCGCCACCAGTTCCTTAACCGGCGTGCCGAGCAAGACTTCGTAATTGCGCGGCTGATCGACATTGCCGGTGACGGTGACGATGCGCGAGATCAGCGGCTCGCCGTGCAACACCGCGCGGGCCACGCTGTAAGCGGTCGCGACATTGAAGATTTGCACGCCGATATCGCTGGAGCGACCGCCGCTCGGCGGTTCTTTGCCGGTGAGGATCTTGGTGAGCTGCTTTGCGCCGCCGCTGGGGTAGAGCGTGGGCACGGCGATGACCTCGAAGCGCGCATCCGCACAAGCGGCGCGCATGGCGGCGATGGCTTGCGGCTTATTGTCCTCGATGCCGATCAGCACTTCGTCGGCGTTTAAAAGGTGCTGCATGATTTTGGCGCCGGCCACGATGTCGGCGGTGCGTTCGCGCATTAAGCGATCGTCGCAGGTGATCCAGGGCTCGCATTCCGCGCCGTTCAAGATCAGGGTGGGGACTTTGGCGAGTTTGCCGAGGTTGAGTTTGACGTGGCTGGGAAACACCGCGCCACCCAGGCCCGCCAAGCCGAAATCGCGCAGATGCTTGCGAACTTCAGTCGGACTCATGGATTGATAATCGAGCGGCGTGCGCTCTACCCATTGCTCCGCGCCATCGGGCGTGATCGTGATGCACAGATCGGGCAGGCCGGAGGGATGCGGCACCGGCGCCTCGCCGATTGCGCTCACCCTGCCGGAAGTGGGCGCATGCACGGCGCAGGAAGTGGCGCCATCGGCCTGGCCGATCATTTGGCCCTTGAGGACGCTATCGCCAACTTGCACCAGCGGCTTGGCGCGCTGGCCGATGTGTTGCTGCAAGGGCACGATCAACTGCGTCGGCAGCGGGGCGCACGCGATGTCCTGGGTGCTGGATTCTTGCTTGTGCTCGGCCGGATGCACGCCGCCATTGAATTGAAAGAGCGTGCGCATCAGGCACTCCGAATTGCATACAGTGGGTACTTCGATTTCCAGGTCGCCAAATCTTCTTGCACGACTTGCATCGAAATGCAGTCCACCGGGCAGGGCGGAATGCACAACTCGCAGCCAGTGCATTCCTTGGCGATCACGGTGTGCATGTGTTTGGCGGTGCCGAGAATCGCATCCACCGGACAGGCTTGGATGCACAGCGTGCAACCGATGCACAGGTTCTCATCGATCACCGCCACGGATTTTGGTTTCGGCGCGCCATGTTCGGCATTCAGCGGTTTGGGATCCACGCCCAGCAGCTCGGCCAGCTTGCGGATGCCTTCCTCGCCGCCGGGCGGGCACTGATTGATGTCGGCCTCGCCAGCGGCAATCGCCGTGGCGTAGGGCTTGCAGCCGGGAAAGCCGCATTGCCCGCATTGCGTCTGCGGCAAAATCGCATCGATTTTTTGCACCAGCGGGCTTTCCGTGACCTTGAACTTGATCGCGGCATAGCCCAGCACCAGCCCCAGGAACAGGGCCAAGCCAATCATGATTAGGAGTGCGGTACTCATTGCTGGATAGTTCTAACGCAGGGCAGTGGAATCGATGGTCACTTGGCCAATCCGGCAAAGCCCATGAAGGCGATGCTCATCAGGCCGGCGGTGATCATGGCGATGGCCGAGCCGCGGAATATGGCAGGCACTTCGGCGCTCTCCAAGCGTTCGCGCAGACCGGCAAAAATAATCAGCACCAAGGAAAACCCTACGGCGCCGCCGAAGCCGATCAACAGCGCTTCAAGCAGGTTATGCCTTTCCTGCACGATGATGAGCGGGATGCCGAGCACGGCGCAGTTGGTGGTGATCAACGGCAAGTAAATGCCCAGCACTTGATACAGCAACGGTTGTTGTTTGTGCAAATACATTTCGGTGAATTGCACGATGGCGGCGATCACCACGATGAAAGACAGCGTACGCAAAAAAATCAAATCGGGGCCGAGCAGGTATTTGTCGACCAGAAAGCTCGCGCCGGAACCGAGGGTGAGCACGAAGGCGGTAGCCAACGCCATGCCGATCGAAGCCTCGAGGCGCTTCGAAACCCCCATGAAGGGGCACAAGCCGAGGATGCGCACCAGCACGACGTTGTTGACGAACACCGTGCCGACCAAAATTAAGAGATAGTTTTCCATGGAATTTCTGCTGAATTTACCGCCATTATCAGCTTCGCGACTACCCTACGCAAGCCTAAGCGGGGAATGGTTATCCTGAACGATTAACCGCCAAGACGCCAAGAACGCCAAGAAAACCATTGCAAGGTAAGGCCTTCGGCTAGATTCGAGGGGTATTTTATTTACGACCATTTAATTTTCCATCGTAAGGTTTAAACCACCGGCTTTAGCCGGTCCGCTTTAGCTGCGAAGATTGTTTTAGATACAGGCACTGGCGCTAGTACTAAGACATGTGCAGCTCCCTCCCCTTCAAGGGGAGGGCTGGGGTGGGGATGGGTTGAATTTTTTGCTGTGTTGGAAACCCATCCCCCTCCCAACCTCCCCCTTGAAGGGGGAGGACCGGGTTAGTTGGCGCATGCGCGAATGTTGTCTAGACGCGTCGTTAAGGCGACGCGTATCCGGACTTTATTCCGTAACTCAAACCCACCAGCTTTGGCTGGTGGTTGTTTAGTTTTCTTGGCGTTCTTGGCGCCTTGGCGGTTCAAAAGGTTTATTCGGATAGCAAGGTTTCTGGTGCGGTGCAAGCTAAGCCCAAATCTTCCGCCAGGCCGGCATGCGTCACTTGCCCGCGATACAGTTGCAAGCCTAGACGCAAGCCGGCATTTTCGCGCAGAGCAGCGCGCGGGTCGTGCGCCAGTTTGAGTAGGTAGGGCAGGGTGGCGTTGGTCAGGGCTTCGGTCGCGGTGCGGGCGCAAGCGGCGGGCATGTTGCTGACGCAATAATGCACCACGCCTTCTTCGATATAGGTGGGGTCGGTATGCGTGGTGGGGCGCGAGGTTTCGGATGAGCCGCCTTGATCGATGGCCACATCCACCAATACCGCGCCGTGCTTCATGTTGCGCACCATGTCGCGCGTGATGAGTTTCGCGGCGCGCTTACCGGGAATATAGATCGAGCTCACCACCAAATCGGCCTCGCGCGTGAGTGCGGCGATGGCCTGCGCTTCGGAATAGCGCGTCTTCAGGCGCGGGCCAAATACATCGTCCAGATAACGCAGGCGTTGCAGATTGATATCCAGGATGGTGACATCGGCGCCCAGTCCCATGGCCATGCGCGCGGCTTGCGTACCCACCGCGCCGGCGCCGATCAGCAATACTTTGCCCGGCGCCACGCCGGGCACGCCGCCGAGCAACACGCCGGCGCCGCCTGCCGCCATATGCAGGTTATTCGCGCCCACCTGCACGGCGATGCGACCGGCCACTTCGGACATCGGCGTGAGCAAGGGCAGGGCGCCGCTGGCATCGCTGACGGTTTCGTAGGCCACGGCGATGATTTGCTGCGCCATCAGCGCTTGCGCGAGGCTCGGCGCCGCGGCCAGATGGAAATAACAAAACAAAACTTGGCCCGGGTGCAGTAAGGCGATTTCGGGCGGCAAGGGCTCTTTGACTTTCACCACCAGCGGACAGGCATACACCGCTTGCGCATCCGCGACGATCTGCGCACCGCTGGCTTGGTAATCGGCATCGCTAAAGCCAATGGCGGCGCCGGCCTGGGTTTGTACCAGGACGCTATGGCCCGCCGCCACCAAGGCATGCACCCCGGCCGGCGTGACGCCGACGCGGAATTCGTGGTCTTTGATTTCCTTGGGGACGCCGATCAGCATGGCGTTTAAATCTCCACCTGCGAGCCCAGTTCGATCACGCGGTTGGTCGGGATGCGGAAGAAGCTCATCGCACTTTCCGCGTTGCGCGCCATGGTGATGAACAGGTGTTCGCGCCACAGCGCCATGCCGGGCATGCCGGTGGAGATGATGGTTTCGCGGCTCAAGAAGAACGAGGTCTGCATCATGTCGAAGCTGATGCCTTTCTGTTTGCTGAGCAGTAGCGCCTTGGGAATATTCTGTTCATCTTGAAAGCCGAAATGCAGGAATATGCGATAGAAGCCATGGCCCATGTCTTCGATCTGCATGCGCTTGTTGGCGGCGATATAGGGCACGTCTTGAGTCATCACGGTCAGGAATACCACGCGCTCATGCAGCACTTTGTTGTGCGCCAGGTTGTGCAGCAGGGCGTGCGGCACGCCTTCCTTGCTGGCGGTCAGGAACACCGCAGTACCGGGAACGCGCGTCGGCGGGTGGGCGATCATGCTTTGCACGAAGGGTTCGAGTGCGATCGAGCCGGTTTGTAGGCGCTGCAATAATAATTGCCGGCCGCGCTTCCAAGTGGAAAGCAGGGTGAATACGATCAGGCCGATGAATAAGGGGAACCAGCCGCCTTGCACGATCTTGACCGAGTTGGCGGTGAAGAAGGCGATGTCCACGGTGAGGAAACCGATTAAGCCGGCAATCGCAATCCAGCGATTCCAGCGCCACAGGCTGAGCACCACCACGAAGCCGAGAATGGTATCGATGGCCATGGTGCCGGTGACCGCGATGCCGTAGGCGGCGGCCAGGTTGCTGGACGAATTGAAACCAAGGACCAAGGCAAAGATGCCCAGCAACAACGACCAATTGATGAAGGGGATGTAAATTTGTCCAATTTCATGTTCGGAGGTATGCACGATTTGCATGCGCGGCAAATAGCCGAGCTGGATTGCCTGGCGCGTCACGGAAAAGGCACCGGAAATCACGGCTTGCGAAGCGATGATGGTGGCTGCGGTGGCCAGGCCGATCAAGGGAAACAAAGCCCAGCCAGGCGCTTGCAGATAAAACGGATTGGAGATGGTCAGCGGGTCGCGGATCAGCATGGCGCCTTGGCCGAAATAATTCAACAGCAGCGCCGGCAGCACAAACCAAAACCACGCCAAGCGAATCGGGCTGCGTCCGAAATGCCCCATGTCGGCGTAGAGCGCTTCGGCGCCGGTCACGGCCAGCACCACGGCGCCCAACACCAAAAATCCATAGCCACCGTGGGTGGCGAAGAAATGAAAAGCGTAGTACGGATTCAACGCCAACAGCACTTCCGGCGTGTGCATGATATTCATGATGCCAAGCACGGCTAGCACCAGGAACCACGTCAACATGATCGGGCCGAACCAAATGCCGACGCGGCGCGTGCCGCCACGCTGGATCACGAATAAAAGCAGCAGTACGATCAAGGCCACCGGAACCACCAGCGCCGAGAGCGCGGGTGCGGCGACGTTCAAGCCTTCCACCGCGGATAGCACCGAGATGGCGGGCGTGATCATACCGTCGCCGTAAAACAGCGAAGCGCCGAAAATGCCCAGCGCCAGCAGCAACCAGCTTTTGCGCGTACCGCTCGGCACGGCGCGCTGCACCAATGCCAGCAAGGCCATGATGCCGCCTTCGCCGTTGTTGTCGGCGCGCATGATGAACACCACGTACTTGAGTGACACGACGATGATCAGCGCCCAAAATATCAGCGACAAAATACCCATCACATTGGGCGCACTGACCGCCAACGGATGGTGGCCGGCGAACACTTCTTTCAAGGTATACAGCGGGCTGGTACCGATGTCGCCGAACACCACGCCAATGGCGGCTACGGCTAGTCCCATGGTGCCTTGGCGTGGCTGCTCGGATGCGGTTGGGTTCATGGGGATTAGGCGGTTGGTTGATTGAGCGATTGGGTTTCGGGCGCACACAGCGCTTGCACGGCTTCGCCCACCAGGTCCGGGCCGCGATAAATCAGCCCGGTGTAGATTTGCACCAGTTGCGCGCCGGCGTCGATTTTTTCGCGCGCATCGGCGCCGCTCATAATGCCGCCAACGCCGATGATCGGCAGCGCGCCGTCCAGCGCCTGATGCAGCGCGCGGATCACGGCGGTGGATTTTTCCTTCACCGGCGCGCCGCTTAAGCCGCCCGTTTCTTCGGCATGCGGCAAGCCCGCGACGGCATCGCGCGCAATCGTCGTATTGGTGGCGATGACGCCATCGATTTTATGCCGCATCAGCAGTTCGGCGATGGATTGAATCTGCGCCAGCTCCAAATCCGGCGCGATCTTGAGCGCCAGCGGCACGTATTTGCCATGCTGATCGGCGAGCCGCGCTTGTTCGGCTTTCAATTGCGTCAGCAGCGCGTCGAGTGCATCCGCGCCTTGCAGCGCGCGCAGGTTTTGCGTATTCGGCGAGGAAATGTTGATCGTGACATAGCTGGCGTGCGCATACACTTTGCGCCAGCAAATCAGGTAATCCTCCGCCGCGCGCTCAATCGGCGTATCGAAATTCTTGCCGATATTGATGCCTAAAATGCCGCGGTAGGCGGCGCGCTGCACGTTCTCGATGAGATGATCCACACCCAGATTATTGAATCCCAGGCGATTGATCAGCGCATTGGCTTGCGGCAGGCGGAACATGCGCGGTTTCGGGTTGCCGGGCTGCGGGCGCGGCGTGGTGGTGCCGATTTCGATGAAGCCGAAGCCCAGCGCCGCAAGGCCGTCGATGCAGTCGCCGTTTTTATCCAAGCCCGCAGCCAGGCCGACCGGATTGGGAAAGGATAGCCCCATCACGCTGCGCGGTTCGCAGGCTACGATTTTTGGGGCGGCCAGGGATAACAAACCAGTACGCGCCGCGCGCGCAAGTCCATGAATCGTCAGTTCGTGCGCGGTCTCGGGATCGAGTGAAAACAACAAGGGACGGACAAGGCAATAAAGCATGCGCGCATTTTACCATTTGCCGGCGGCGCTGGCGTTGGCTATGTTACGATGCTGAAAAACAAGAGGACACCCCATGAAACACGAACCAGGCCACGCCTACGAGTCGGAAATCGACGCCCTCATGCGCAAGATGCGCCAAGAGCCCGCGATCGAGGCCGAACGCCAACGCAACTGGCGCTATTGGTGGCAAGCCAACCCCGCACAGCGCGATAGCGCGAATGTCTGCGACGAAGTGCAAACCCAAGAAATCGAGCACGATATGGCCTATGCCAGCCGCCGCGAGCAGCCCCAGGGCGGGCGCAAGTAAATTCGATTTAAGCTAAGTCTTGCCAGTGCCGTAATGGATGGATACTCATCCTAACGAGCGTCCCCATGGTTCCATCGTTGAGCGTCACGCCGCACGCGCAGGGCAGCCAGGTGCGCGACTTGCTGGCGGATCCGATTTTCGAGCAAGCCTGCGCCTTGGGTCTGGCCCGGCTGATCCCTTACACGTCTGAACGCCTGCTCGCCGCCGGGGACTATTTGTATCGCGCGGGCCAATCGGCGCAGGAATTTTTCTACTTGCTGGATGGCCAGGTGCGCTTGGTCACGCAAAAACAGCAGGAAATTATTTCTGACAACCGACGTTTGGGCGAAGAAGCGGCCACCGATTTCGATACCTATTTAGCCGATGCGGTGGCGCAAACGCCGCTGCGGGTGCTGGTGTTGTCGCGCAAGAGCTTATCCATCCTGTTCGAATCCAAGCCGGCGCTGAAAGCGGAATTTTATTTTTCGCTGATGCAAACTTTCGCCGGCGATCATCTGCATCCAGCCGGCTCATCGCTGCCAGCCCAGCAAGAGTCAATTGAGCCAATGTTGGACGAGCAGCCCAAAGCCGAAAGCTGGATCTGCCTCGTCGGTTGGCTGCTGGTTTTTATCGCGCCCGCCCTGGTGTTGCAGTTTGGCCAAGGCTGGGGCTTGGAGAAGAACGCGGTGTATTTCCTGGCGATTTTTTCTTCGACCATTGTGATGTGGGTTTTTAGCCTGGTGGATGAATACATCCCGGGCATTTTCGCCTTGCTGGCAACGCTGGCGATGGATTTGGTGCCGATGCCGGTGATTCTGTCCGGCATGGCGTCGGATGGCTTTATGCTCGCCATGAGCGTGCTTGGCTTGGGCGCGGTGATCGTCGCTTCCGGTTTGAGTTACCGCCTGCTGCTGCTGTTGATGCTGCGTTTGCCCAATACGCCGTTTTGGCAAAACGGCGCAATCCTGGGCATTGGTTTTATGCTCACGCCCTTGATTCCTTCGATCAATGGCCGGGTGGCCTTGGTCAGTCCTTTCCTCTCCGATATGTTGGAAATCCTGCGGCAAAAACTCAAGGGCGTGAGCGCCAATCAGTTGGCGGTTTCGGCCTTTACCGGCGTGAGCTTGCTGTCTGCTGTTTTTCTCAGCAGCAAGTCGGTCAACTTCGTCATCTTCGGCTTGCTGCCGGATCAAATCCAAGACCAATTTCAATGGCTGAGTTGGCTGCAAGCATCGGCCGTGACGGGCTTGGTGTTGCTGGTGATTTATGTGCTGCTGGCGGCGACGCTGCTGCGCGGGCATGAGCCGTCGCATTTGTCGCGCGAGCAGCTGGCGGTGCAGCTATCCCTGTTGGGACGTTTGAAGCGCGGCGAATGGGCCGCCATTCTCGGCGTGGGCTTGTTCATGCTGGGCGTGCTGACAACCTCGATTCATAAAGTGCCTTCGCCTTGGTTGGGTATGGCTGTTTTGTTCGGCATCCTGCTGTTCGGCGCGCTCAACCGCAAGCAATTCCAACAAAATATCGATTGGCCGTTCTTGATTTATTTAGCCGGCATCGTCGGCATTGCCAGCGCCATCAGCTAC
>JAKANO010000021.1 GCA_021812385.1 Pseudomonadota bacterium
TAGAAACGTTACCGAAAAAGAGATTGCGCTCGCCGTGAAAAAGTTGAATCATCGACCCAGAAAGTGTCTCGCCTATCAGACACCCCACAGTGTATTTATGAAGGCTTTGCGTGGCGCGCTTGTAAGTCGAATTCGCCGACATGCCGAATGTTAACCACCGCTTTTCGCCAACCGAATGGTCGGGGTCCGCAAAAGTGTACGCGATAGGATCACCGAATACAGAAGCTGCCTCTTCAAAGCTAACTTTGTGCTTTTTGAGATTATCAGCAGCTTTGATTGGATCGGCTTCAAATTCCATTACGCATTATTCCACGCGTTGAAATACTTGTCAGCAACCACCGCATTGCACGCCTACTTAGCACCAACGCATAATCAATTATGTGCAAAAGTCGAAGTGGAGCAGTATGCTTGAAATATAGTAGAGGGGATGCTGCAAAGCTAGACCCCGGCTTGTGCTGCGATCCCTTTGATCGTGAAGTTTAAGTTTCAACAGGGTAGCATTAAAACGTGGTCTGTCCCCTATTTCCCTATTTCCTTTCTGTGTTCCCTATTTCTGAAGAGGCGAACAAAACAGTTTCCGTCACGTAAGGGGAATGAAATTTTAAATACCCGTCAGGATTGGACGCCGAGGATTGTTAAGTGAACAGCATTGGGGTCTGCCCCCTATTTTCCGGCGGCTACGGCTAAGCTTCGCCGCTATTGCTCCAGATAAACAACAGCGCCCCAATTCAGCCCGACACCCTTCAACAGCACCTCCAACTTGTGCGTTTTAAAATCATAGATCACTAAGTCACGCCTTTCTGGAGGGAAGAAATTGTATTCGGAAGTGTCGAACACAAGGGCGTCAAGTTGATCGATATAAAGCAACGGATTTGCGCGATCAAGATCGGATACCACCTCTGCATGCTCACGCCTTAGGTCTGTCAAGATGAAGCGCTTGCGCCCCGCATCAAAGCATAGCAGTTGCTTAGTCGCAGACCGCCATGCGGCAGGCGTACATCCTAAGCGCACCTCGTTCAAATCCATCGTTGTCACGTCGTATCTCCAAACCCGGCCCCGAGAGATACGACTAAAAAACAGAATCTCGGAGGCAGAGATAGGGATAATGTGAACCCCGCCACTAAAGGATTCCTTATTGACAACCTTTTCCGTCGCAGAAACCTTGTCAAGGTCCGACACGAAAAGAGGCAGCCCTCCTGTGTCCTGCGAGAGCCTGAAATAAAATAGCTTCTTCGCGGTAGACAGATACGTTGGCTCGTATCCATTGGTAACAAAACTTGCGGTACCATCATTCAAATCAAGCTTGAGAATGCGGCCTCGCCCGCACTCTTCACCGAGAAGCAAGTAGCGGTCGTCAAGCTTCGCAATGTGAGGTGTAGTGCACTGGCTAAAGCCGCGAGCTGTTACTTTCTCAAGGCGCTTACTAAGCAAATCAAGTCTGACAAGTTCTCCTGCCCGACCGAAGATTAGCGCCCCTTTTGTCTCTGCGGACACTTGATTAGTGTAGATAGCCAACATACAAAAAATGACTGTGCACCATGAGTTCCATAAGTCCATCCGGTTCACCTTCCGATAGCCGCCGATCCGAAATCCTGGCAGTTATGTGTACAAAAGCGATAGTTGTTCCCATTTGAATCGAAACCCGTGATCGTGCCAGAATTTGGGGTCACCAGAATTTGGGGTCACATCTTGTATCATCACATTACACCTCTTACTTTTTGTAAAGGCTCTAAGTTTCTTCTATATTAATCGATATTATCTTGCGCAAGCTGACTGAACTGGTGATGGCTAGGGTTTGGGGGGAAATGCACAGGCTTGCTACGCAAACAGCCGCTACTATCAGACGAAAAGCGCTCCTGTAAATTTCCCCTCGTGCGCTTATTCGATTTTTGCGCTCCCATGGTGGCATGCTGTTGTCTTAGAAGATTACCGGGGCTGGGTGCGTGATGTCAACCAATGGGAGAAAATCTCACTTGAAGCACCGACCTACTGCCGGCCCTGGCTGTTGCCGGCTGGAAGCCGGCGCTACGGACCGCCCGGTATTCAAACAGTGCAAAAAAAGTCTACCTCGGCCGGCGCCCCATTTTGAAGTCACACGTTTGTCACATCGCTGTGGCTTCATGCGCGCATGTCTAATCAATTGGCCGACCTGTTGCGTACCCCAGAGACACCAATGGATTTCTTAGCGAATCCTGGTGCAGCAAGCCTTCGCACTAGCGCAAACCATACGCCAACCCCGGACAACCCGCACCAATACCGCACCATCTGGATATCGGATATCCATCTGGGCACAAGCGGCTGTCAGGCCAACTACCTGTTGGACTTTCTCAAGCATAACGAATCGGAAACGCTGTATCTGGTCGGAGACATTCTGGATGGCTGGCAATTGCGCAAGGGCTGGTACTGGCCGCAGTCGCACAACGATGTGGTGCAAAAACTGTTGCGCAAGGCGCGCAAGGGCACGCGCGTGGTGTATGTGCCGGGCAACCACGATTCCATGGCGCGGCAATTCATCGGCTTGGCGTTCGGCGATATTACCGTTGCCGACGAGGTAATTCATATCACCGCCAGCGGCAAGCGTCTGCTGGTCACACATGGCGACCTGTTCGACGGCGTGATGCAGCATGCGCGCTGGCTGGCCTATCTGGGCGACTCGCTCTACACCATGACGCTTGTGCTGAACCGCTGGTTCAACTGGCTGCGCGCGCACTTCGGTTATCCCTACTGGTCCTTGTCGCAATATCTCAAACACAAGGTCAAAAATGCAGTCAGCTTCATCACCGCTTTTGAACGCGTAATGACGGAGGAAGCCAAGCATCGGCAGTGCGACGGCGTGGTGTGCGGGCATATCCACAAGGCCGAGATCCGCAGCATGGATGGCCTGCTGTATTGCAATGACGGCGACTGGGTGGAGAGCCTGTCGGCGCTGGCGGAAACCGCTGACGGCCAATTGGAAATCATTTACTGGACGCATATCCTGGATGCGCCAGTGCAAAAAAAGCGCTCAAGCGCAACGCATAAGCTGGAAAAAGAAACCGCATGAAAGTGATGATCGTAACCGACGCCTGGTGGCCGCAAGTCAACGGGGTTGTGAATACGATTGTCGCCACCCAACACGAGCTGGAGAACATGGGCCACAGCGTGGAGATTCTTTCCCCGCTGGAATTTCGCACCCTGCCCTGCCCCACTTACCCGGATATTCGCCTTTCCATATTGCCAGGAAAAGCGGTCGCCAAGCGCATTCGTGATTACGCGCCGGACGCGCTGCACCTCGCCACCGAAGGGCCGCTGGGGATCGCGGCACGGCGCTTTGCGATACGGCATGGCCTGCCCTACAACACCGCCTATCACACGCGCTTTCCCGAATATGTAAAAGCGCGCATCGGTTTTCCCTTGGCCTGGACCTATCGCTTTTTGCGCTGGTTCCACGGGCCCGCGCATGCGGTGATGGCGCCGACGCCCAAGGTCAAATCCGATCTTGAAGCTTATGGTTTTAGCAATGTCGTACTCTGGACACGTGGCGTGGACCTGGAGGTGTTTCGCTTGCAACGCTGCCGGCGCCTGGAATCGGCACCGCCGATTTTTCTGTATGTCGGCCGCGTGGCGGTAGAAAAAAATATCGAGGCTTTTCTGGATCTGGATTTACCTGGATCCAAATGGGTAGTCGGGGATGGTCCAGCCTTGGCCGGACTGCGCGCCAAATATCCGCAGGTGAATTACTTGGGCGTATTGGATCAGACGGCATTGGCCGAGGTTTATGCCTCCGCGGATGTTTTTGTTTTCCCTAGCAAGACGGACACCTTTGGCCTGGTGCTGCTGGAAGCCATGGCCTGCGGCTTGCCGGTAGCGGCCTATCCGGTCACCGGTCCGATTGATGTATTGGGTGATGTGCCGAGCAATTTAGCCGGCGGCGTCATGCATGAGAATTTGCGCGAGGCTTGCCTTGCCGCGCTGCACATAGATCGCGCCACGGCACGCGCGCATGCCGAGCGCTTCTCCTGGCGCGCGGCAACCGAGCAGTTTGTAAAACATTTGCGCCCGGCATCACAGGCGGATGAAGATCAGCTTACTTCGCTTGCAGGGTACCAATGCAAGTCTCGATAGCGCGCGATAAGTTCAGCGAGAACTGACTATCGCGCGCCACGATAAAGTTGGGATCGACATTGCGTTTTAGCGGCGGCAGCTTGGACGAGGTCAGCAAAATCGACTGAATATCCTGATTGCCGCGCGCGCTCATTCTGACCGCCGCAACCAAGGCCAAGCCATTCAGGAATTTCACTTCCAGCCCGGTAATCAGTAATTGGTATTTTTGGTTCAGCAATAGCTCCAGCGCTTGGTAGCCGCTATCGATCACCGTTACATGTGCGTGATAGCCTTTCATGATATCCGTACACAGCTTAATGTTGAGCTTGGAGACTTCCACGATCAGGATGCTAAAGCGGCTGCCCAGCAGCAGGGCGCGCAATTCCTGCAACGATTCTTCAATGTCGTTGAAGTGTTCGGAGCCTTGCTTGGCGGCAGATTGCGCTGTGCGCATCAGATCGATATGCGCAACACAACGCTCCAGCAATTCGGCTGTCAAGCGCTCCGGATCGCTGGCAAGTACGTTGAGATGCTCTTCCAGTTGATGGCAAATTTTGCTGATGATCGGCAGGCCATAGATGCCGGCACTGGCTTTTAAAGCGTGCACTTTACGGTAGCCGCGCTCAAGAACTTCATGAAAGCGATGGGTGCGTTCCAGCGCCAATAAATCCGATTCGATCTCGCCCAATTGCTCGCTCATCTCCGCAAGAAAGTTCGTGCGCAGTTGGCGCAACATGGCCTGCACGTCTAGCGGGGATTTGGGGGATAGGTTGGTCATGATGGGTCAATCAAGTAAGGGCTACTCACTGCTTATCGGCCGGGCGCCAAAAAAATGTAGGTTAGAAATCATTGAATCTCTCGTTCCGGCCGCCCGCCACGGCGGTCAGCATCGCTTGCACCGTATCGGGGTGATCGCTAATGCGCATGAAATCGCCTAGCCCCAGGCCAGGCCAGGCCAAGGCAGTTCGATAGCGCGCGTAGGGCGCATAAACGCGGCCATTCACGATATATACCTCCCAGGGCAGGGCCGCGATATGGTCAGCGCCATTTTGCTTGACCCAGACATGTTCGCCTGATGTCGGGCCATTCATGGCCACCCCGAACACCGCGATTTTGCGGTCAGGCATAACCACTTCGTACACTTGGCTCGTGTGATTCAAGCCTTTCGCCAAATTTTCGCGCACGGTTTTCAATGCACCGTCGAAATTCTTATGGGTATACAGCAAGGCCTTATCCGTATCGAAACGCTCCATACCGATCATGAAGCGGTATTTGGGCAAATCCACGGCAGGCACATCGCCCCCGAAGTAGCCACGATCGCCTAAAGCCTTGGCCAAGCGCTGCTGCAAGGCTTGCACTGCGTTGCGCCGCGCCTCGAATTTTTTTTGGAAGTAGGCGCGAAACCAGTAGCCGGGGTCGATATAGGAAACACTGCCATCGGCCTTCACTCCGATGCGGATGCCCGCGCCGATGATGGCACTACCCCCCATGGCGTGAATGGTTTGCAGCCATGCTTTATCGGTGGCCACGAGCACCGCGAACTGTTCCAGCCCGCGCGGATAATGTATGCCCAGAACCTGAAAACCCGCGCTCTTGAGTTTGTGTTCGACAGCGCTCACACACGCCGTGAGGCCCTTGCAAGCGACTGGCTCAGCACGCACATAAGGGTTCAGCGCCAATGCGTTCGGCGCACCTAGCAAGCCAAAGCAAATGAATAACAGCACACGCCAAATCATGTGTCGCCTCGAAGGAATAACAGCTTAAAAAGTTATTCGCCGCCTTATCGTTCATCTTTTTTGGCGGCATCGACTAAGCCCTCAAAACAAAACAGCCTACCCGTATAACGGATAGGCTGTCGCTTTTCTACAGTATTTTTATCTGGCGTTTATTCGTCCAGCTTGCCGCCTGCGGTCACCACCAAGGCCTTACGAATCGCCTCTGGCGCGCTCATGATGTTCATGAAGCTGTTGGCGCCCATCATCGACAGATCCGGGAAGCTGGTCGCAATGCGGAAACGCGCATACAGCGCATAGGTTTTATTGCCCGAGATTACGATTTCGTAGGGCAGGTGTGGGGTCGAACGAATATCTTTAAAGTCGATTTCGCTCATGATGTATTTGTCGTCCATATTCTTATCTTCAGGCGTTTTGCCCTTCATCGCCACGCCGATCACCGTTTCCTGCTTGCCCGGGATATCGATGCGATAAACTTTGGTGACCCCGCCCTTGCCGGCGGCAAGATTCGCTTCAGCCGCACTCACCGCCTCTTCGTAGCTCTTGTGTTCCGCTAGCACGCTCGGCTCGTCGAAATACTCCATGCCGATCATATAGTGATACTTGCGCAATTTTCCGGCCGTCAAACCCTTGGCGCCAAATGCCTCGACATTGCCCAAGGCTTTTTCCAGATTCGCCGCTACGCCTTTTAAATCACCCGCCATGCGATAAGCGTTGGCCATGTAAACTGGGTTGGTATAAGCCACCTGCACTTCGTCACCATGCTTGGTAATGGACACGCGCTGCATCGCGCCAAATGCGCCGAGTTCGGATTTGGCGGCATTGGCTTTCAAGGCGTCGTTGGTTACCACGACGACCGTGGCATTGGGGTAAGGGGAATAGCTGCCCACCACCGTGAAACCATTCGCCGTCAGCGCCGCCTTGGTCGCTTCGGTTTTTTCCGCCACCGTGCCCGGTCCTTTGGAACCCAAAATGAATGGCTTCAGTAAAACATCATCGGCAAACGCCGCGCCCTGCGCGATCAAGCAAGCCGCACCCAATGCAAGTAAATTTTTCAAAAAATTCATCGCTTCCTCCATTTTTTATAACTGATACGGAAAGAAAAAGGGCTGAAACCGTGTTGGTTTCAGCCCTTCCTTACTACTACTTCAATACGACACGGTCTCGCTTAGAACTTCACGCTATACGCAACGCCCAAGGAGTCTTGATACATCTTGATCGTATCGGTGCCGCCTACTGGGAAGTAGGTCGGGTTGGTTGCACCACTCACCGACTTTTCAAACGCATGCATGTAGGACATGGACATCTCAGAGCTTGGGCTCAGCGCATACGTCATACCCAAAGTGACATGATCCGTAACCACGCCGGGTGCCAGAATGTTGAAGGTCACATCGCGAGAGCCAATCGGATTGCCGCCATGGTTATAACCCGCACGCAAGGTCAAAGCATGGCTGGCTTTGAATTCCGCGCCCAATTTCCAGACATCGATGCTCTTCCAGCCGAAGCCGATACCATTCGAGCCACCCAAACAAGCTGAGCCGGTACCTGGTCCCGCAGGATTAACGCCAGTACAACCGGGCTGTTGGCTGGAATTGCTAATCGCATCCACGCCGCCATAGTTGATGCGCTGATAGTCCAATGCCAGGGTTAAGCCTGGCGTGGCCTTCCATGCAACACCCAAATTGAAGTTTTCAGGAATGTCGAAATCGCCTTGATTGGCAAACAAGCCTTTGTAGCTATCAAATTTCGACATATAGACTTTTGACGAATAAGCAGCACCCAAGGTAACGGTGTCGCTAATGTGACCTTGCCAGCCAATGCGCACGCCTAAACCCCACGCATCGTCCGTTGGGACATTCGTCAGATTGTTAGGGGCTGAGGAAATTGGCTTAAAGCTATCAATCCCATTAATGTGGAAACGCTGATAGCCGATCAACGGCGAAACGCCGATCGAGTGCTGCTCGTTGACTTTGTAGGCCCAAGTCGGGGCAATAATCAATTGCTCCAGATTAACGCCTAACTGGCCGGAACCGCACAGACCATTCTGCGTTACGGCAGTCGATGGGTTCATCCCACCCGTACAACCTGCAGGTGTAAGGACATTGCCGTTGTAGTCGGTATTCATACCGCCGTTGCCATAAACCGTCACACCTAGCGACATGGTTTTAGACAGCATCTTGTTGTAGCCGAATTCCGGCACGAAGAAATTATTGGTATCGCTTTTCTGAGAATAGTTGTTTGCGCCGCCAGTGGAACCTACACGATTCGCTTCACGGATTGGACGAAACCAGTCGATACCGACATCCAAACGATCACCCACCCAAACCATGCTGGCTGGGTTATTGGCGCCGCCCATGGTGTCTTCAGCCATTGCAGTCGCTGCGCCGCCCATACCTTTGGCTTTAATGCCGTAACCATGGGAAAAATAACCGTTGGTCGCAAACGCGGCGCCGGAAATAGAAGCCAGGCCAACAATCGCCAAGGCAGTGGTTAATTTATTGATACGCATCGGGGTGATCTCCTCTTTATGAAAAGTCTTTTAAATTGATTGAATAACATGAGTTAAACAATTCTAATTAAATTGTAGTTCCTCTGTTGTGGCGATCATACATGGGGCACTATAAATCAAGCAATTTTCTTAGTCTAAAAGGACTAAAAACGCCTAGTTATGTTGCATTTTTGCAACACTTATCTCTAAAAGCTTATTTATCAGGTTTTTTGCGCTAATTCACCAGCCATCTGCCTTTGCACCATTTCAATATCTAATTCATTCAAGGCAAAGGGAAAAGACAAAATATCGGACGGCTTGGAGTCGCCATAGGGGCGATTGCAGGCGGATATTTCCGCATCGTCGCTGCCAGGGCAGCCGGAAGTTTGAAATGGCTTGCCGCTGCGAATGATGTCGGCCAAGCGATCTGCCGGCAGGCCAAAGTCCAGCACTTGGCCAGCGGCATTAAAGGCCATGCTTGAAATATGGCCGCCGGCATAGTCGATGAGGAAGCGCGCCAGTTGGATACGGCGCCATTGGCCATGCGCCACCGCCGGCCAATCTTCCATCAGCGAGCCTTGCTCGGGGTAAAAGCCGAACATGTGGTTGTGCCCGCCCATGTCCTTGATGCGCTGGCACACGCCTAAAATTTCCTGCTCGGTCTCGCCCAAGCCGCCGATCAAATGCACGCCGAAGCGCTCCGGCCCGAACACTTCCGCCGCCCACTCGATGGCCTGCCAATATTTTTCCCAGCGGTGCGGACTATCCACGCTCTTGCCGCGCGTGCGCTCGAAGATGGTCGGCGTGGCCGCGTCCAGGGCCACCGTAAAAATCTCCGCGCCCAAGCGCTTGAGCGCGATCAGGTCGGCTTTTTCCATGGTGGTAGGGTTGGACAAAATCGACACCGGGATGTGCGGCAGCAGCGCCATCCATTGTTCCAGCAAGACGAACGTATCCGCATCGGAGCTGGGATGGGTAATCATGGATATGCACATGCGCTGAAACTGGCCGCGATCGGCCCCCGCTTTCACCCGCGCCAGTACATCTTGATAGCGCACGGTAGGCCAGTCCACACGAATAAAATTGCGGTCGGCGTAGTCGCGCGCTTCTTCGCGATGCCGCGCCAAGCCGCAATAAGCGCAATTGGCGCGACAGCCTTCGGGGTAAGTCACCAGCAAATTCAAGCAATGGGTGCAGGCGGTGCGATGCATCTTGCCGGGAATCAAGCCGAGCGTGATCGCCGCCGCCGTGCTCATTTGCACATATTCCGGCGAGCGCATGTCAGGTGTCTTGACGTGGTAATCCGGTCGATAAAACTGGATTGCTTGTGTGTTTTCTATCACGCTACTCACAGTGGCTCCTCGTAATACTCCGAAAATGCTATCCAAGCCTGCCGATGCTGCGCATCGCTCAACGCCGTTTGCCCACAGACTTCGAGTCTGCGCCTACGCTCCAACGCACGTTGCAGGCTTGGCCCATAGCGCTCGCGGATTTCATTTTCATAATCCAGCAAGGCATCCGCTTGCTGATCTTGCAGCGAGCGTGCCGCCGCTTCTCCGGCGAGTTCACCGGATGCCACGGCAGCGGCAATGCCCGCGCCGGTAATGGGATGCGTCAAGCCGGCCGCATCGCCGACGAACAGAATATTTCCCATCACCAACTCAGCGCGCAAGCCGCCCACCGGAATCAAGCCGCCGGTAAGGCTGATGATTTCCGCACCGACTACACCTTGCGCAACCAAGCTACGATGCAAGGTATCGAGCGGCTGCTTCAAATCATGCGTGAAACGCTTGTCCGCGCCTGCACCTAAATTGGCGTATGCGCCTTTGGGAAACAACCACGCATAGCCACCGGGAAAGTCGCTGGACAGCCATATTTCGGTATCGACCAAAGAACGCAATAAAGGCACGGTATATTGCCGCGTGTATAGCATTCCCAAGGGCGATAAATTCAAACTGGCGGCTACGCTGGAATGCGGGCCATCGGCGGCGATGAGAATCCGATAAGCAATTGCACGCTCTCCAGATGGTGTATTCACCACGGCGCACTGTTGTTGCACATCGATACGCAGCAATCGACATCCGGACCACAATTCTGCGCCCTGCTCCGCTGCTTGCCGAGCCAGCGCCTGGTCAAACGCCGCGCGGTCGATCATCAATCCCGGCAAAACGCTATGCGCCTGCGCCCCCGAAGGTAAGCGGCTGGTCATGCCGGAAATACGCTGCTGCAATACGCTATCGGCCTGCGCATATTTGCCCAGGGGCAACGGGATGAATTCCGCGCATTGCACCGGCACGCCGATTTGCTGCTTACGCTCGATCGCGAGCACGGACAGGCCCGCTCCGGCCGCGGCCGCGGCTGCTGCGCCACCCGCGGGGCCGAGACCGACCACCAGCACATCGACCGGCTTTAACGCACTCACGAAGCCACCTCTTGCGCAAGCGCAGCCTCGACCACCGCGCAGAAATCCGCCGCGCGCAGGCCCAACATATCCACACTACGCTGCGCGAAAAAGACTTCCACATTGCGCCGCAAGGCTTGCGCATCGCTATCGCGCAAGCAGGCTTCCAAATCGGCGATGGTGCGCCGCGGGCTGATGAAATAATCGCCGGAAAACCACAGCTGTTGAATCCGATTGCGCGCTTGATCGTAAATCACGCTGACCTGTACCAAACCGGCGGAAAATTTAATCGACGCTTGTAGCGTCGGCTTGTCGGTGACCGGGCGCCGCATGAGATGCACCCAATCCTCGCTATCGATTTCCGCTAACGCCGTGGAAAATCGTGCTTGCTCTTGCGCCGTCAATTCACCCGGCGCAAACGCAACGCCGAATTCTGTGGCGAAAGCTTCCGAGAGTTTTTCTTGCACCATATGCAAATCCGGGGTGTAGCCCAACAGATCGGCTAAGTTGGCCATCCGTTCGCGCGCCGAAGCGATGGCTTTATCGGACAACTTCTCGGCCGGGATGCGCAACACGCGCAACATTTTTTCGACATCGAATTGCATCAACAGCGTGCCTTGAAACAGCAGCGCATCGCCGTCGAAAGCGCCGCCGGACCCGGAAATTTTACGGCCATCGACTTCGATATCATTGCGTGGACGATAGTGCGCGGCGACGCCCAGCGCCTGCATGCCGCGCGCCGCCGCAGTGCAGATACGCTGCGAAATCGCCTGCATATCGGCGCAAGCGAGATCGCTGCGGTGTAGATACAGCTCCCAACCCAATTGGGTTTCATCGAAATAAATCGCCCCGCCGCCGGTGATGCGACGCTGAATGGTGACGCCCTGCGCACGGCAATAATCCAGATTCAATTCCTGCTCCGCGCTTTGGTGAAAGCCCAGCAGCGCCGCCGGCGTAAAGCGCAGGAAGCGCAAAGTGGGCGGCGCCTCTTGCGCTTGACGTGCTTCGAGCAGCGCGCGGTTGAGGGCGATATTTTCCGCCGCCCGGCGCAGGCCCGTATCCAAGATGCGCCATGTTTTTTTCATCGGCTAGCGCACTGCGACTGCGATGCCGCCGATGGTCGTGGCGCGTGGGTGAGCGATCACCTCATCAACATCCAATTGCGATGTCGCGTCCAAGGCCATTACTTCGTCACCCAGCGCAATCGAACAACAGCTTGGCGTCACGCGCACTGTTCGCTCCAAGCGCGTCGCCAATTCCACCATGCCATCGGCCGGATGCGCGATGCCGTTCAAGCCCGCCATCACGGCGTAGGCATCGATTTGCGCCTTCACGCGGCCGGGTGGCCGCGCGCATCCCAGCAGCAATGGCAGATCGGGCAAAGCCGCGCGCGCATCGAGAAAAAAACCGCCGACGGCATGTGCATCGGGCGTCACGAAAGGACGCTGCGCCGGCGCATAAAATGGCATCGCCACCACCAGCACCAAGGCGCTGGGGCGATGCCGCCGCACGATTTCCAGTGCATGCCATTCGCCAAGCAATCGCCCATAGTGCAAACCCAGCACGATATGCGGCACCACTTTCATTTCGGTGGAAACCAGATATTCCAAGGCGCGCTCGAAATCGTCGACGCTGCGCTTCAAGTGATACACCTGGGTGATGGTGTCTTGCGCGCCGATCACATCCATCATCGCCGCGTCGATGCCCGCGTCTTGCATGCGCCGCGCGCCATCGCAATCGACCAGCGCGGTATGCAAGGCAATCTTGAAGGCGGGAAAAGTATCTTTGATGCGACGAAGCGTTGCGTAAAAAGGCCCGTACTCCACCTCGTTGCGGTGATTCGATCCGCCGCTTAACAGCATGCCGCGTGCACCGGCCGTGATTTGCGCATTCACCACGCGCCACAAGTCTTGCGGCGTGCGCGCCGGAATCATCGGTTCGAGGATTTTTGCCTTGCAGTGGTCGCAGGCGAGCTTGCAATCGCCGCCGGTAATCGAAATCGCCGGCCAGGCGCTCTTGCCGCAGCCGCGGATCTCCGAAGTTTCGTAGGTTTTAAATGAGGGCGTATGAAATTGGATCGGCGCTAATGTACTGCGCATTGACTGCTGCCGCGCCATTTCGCTGACCAGACCGGCGTCCAGCGCCACGCCTTGCAGCGCTTCGATCTCTTGCGTGATTTCCGACCAGGGGCGCATGCGACTCAGCAGCCGCCAAAGCCGTCGGCATTCATCTTGGCTTCGAACACTGCGGCGATGTCGGCGCCGGTGACTAAGCTAGCTTTTTCAGCATCCCAGCGATTGGGTTGAATCTTGGCCAGCCAGCCATGGCCGTAAGGATCTTCATTGACCAAAGTGGGTTTATCGATGGCCGGTTCGTTGATGGCAATCAGCTTGCCGCTCACCGGCGCCTTGATCGGCCCCACCCACTTGCCCGATTCGACGGTGCAGATGGTTTGCTTTTGCTCGACATCCTTGCCGATTTTTTTCGGTGTGGCCGCGACCAATTGCCCCGCCAGGGAACAAGCATACGATGTCATGCCGACGGTGATCGTGCCATCGGCTTCAAGGCGCGCCCACACATTGCTATCGACGTGATAAAACAAATCATCCGGCAAATTACAGCCGCGCACGATCGCCATGCTTTTAACCTTCCCTTTTGTCGCAGATGATAATTTTACATCCCTGCATCGGCCTTCGCCCGCATTCTTAACCCTACTCGCAAAAAGCCAACGGCCAGATAGGCATAACCCATCTGGCCGTTGAAATTTTTACTCAGCGTATTAGATATACAAGCAGATATCGGTTTCGCCGGCAAACTCAAAGAACGTCGCTGCGCCGCCAAATTCAATGTTGTCGATAAAATCGCTATGCTCGAAACCGAACAAATCAACCGTCATCTGGCAAGCGATGATTTTCACACCGGATTCGACGCAAACATCGCGCAAGGTCTCGACACTTGCCACGCCATTGTTTTTGATGGTTTGTTTCATCAACACGGTGGCCAAGGACTCAAATCCCGGGATGATCGCCTGGATGGCATTCGGGATATTCCAGTTGATTCCGCGAAACCAAGTGGGTCCAAACGGCATTTTCATCGGCATGCCCGGATTGCCCAAGGGACTGACCTTCAATCCGCTGAGATCCTTGCGCAACATTTGCAAACCGTAAAACGTGAAAAAAATCTGCACTTCATAGTCCAGCGCAGCGGCAGTCGATGCCAAAATAAGCGGTGGATAAGCCCAATCTAGCGTCCCCTTGGTCGCGATGATCGCGAGTTTCTTTGACATGTCTTCCTCCTAAATTGCGGATTAAATTTCCGCTCGCCGCTGTTCAACCCATACGTGCTAGTTTTTTTATTATTATTTTTTCTTCATGAAGAAAACGAATTCGCCGCCGCCTTCGGTAGAGGACAGTAACTCATTGCCGGTTTGCTTGGCAAATGCCTGGAAATCTTTCACGGAGCCGGGATCGGTCGAAACAATTTTCAGTACTTGTCCGCCGGTCAACTCAGCCAAGGTTTTTTTGGTGCGCAAAATTGGCAACGGGCAGTTTAAGCCGCGCGCATCGAGTTCTTTATCAAAATTCATTTTTATCTCCTATTTATAAAAGTTCAACAACCAAGATCATTTCGGCCAAAGGACGTTATTTTGATCTACTTATACCCTAGGCGCAACCAGCCGATTTAAGCTGCCGCTAGCGCCATTCCCGCTTGCGCCCAACCCATTACCCCGCCACGCAGGTTATACACATTCCCAAAGCCCTTAGACGCCAGGAAAGCACAAGCCTGCGCCGAGCGCGCACCACTACGGCAAATCAAAATCACGGGCTTTTCATTCTCGATCTGATCGGCAACCAAAGGCAGCATGTGCAAGGGCATATGCTTTGCACCCTGGATTGAACCCTGGGCAAACTCAGCGTCGGTGCGCACGTCCAGCAACACCACCTCGCTCTGTTCACGCATTTGCGCCAGACCAAAAGCGTCGACTTCTTTAATTGACATACCGAACATAGTCCACTCCATGCATAAGGTAAATAAGCGATCAATAATATACCTGTATTTACACTTTATCAATGCATTCAAAGCAAGCGAACGCGAGGCTGGTGCTTCAAAATAGCTTATTTATAAGCCTGGCAACTCGCAGCACTTTCGAAGTAGCCAACCAAGCCCTATAATGCGCAGCTCGTGCCGGCATAGCTCAGTTGGTAGAGCAGCTGATTTGTAATCAGAAGGTCGAGGGTTCAATTCCTTTTGCCGGCACCATAAATTCAATGGCTTAGCGAAGTTACCGCTAAGCCATTTTTTATATCTTTATGCAATCAACATTTACGGGGCGATGGAGCAAGAATTCGCATCTCCACTTCCCCAGTTCATGCTTCTATCAATGCAGGACAGAATTTCAGGCGATCCTGATGCGTCGCTACTGGAATACCGAGCGGCGCTTCATACTGTAAGTCGGAAACACCCCGTAATTTTTCGCGAAGGGCAAGTTGCCGACAAACTCGCAGTGGTAAGCCGCGTTTTTTTCCAGAGCCACCAATGCCGCATGTGCTTCGCTGCAATATACATAGCCTGGCGGCGTTACCGGCTCGATGCGCGCGGCACGGCTGACGTGCGATCCGGTAAATCCCTGCCGCTGCGTCACCGGGTCCAGCATTGCAAACGCCGGGCCGGCATGGAGTGCGATCCGCAGGCTCATTTCCGCAGGTAAACCGTGACTTGTCCAGTCCATGGCGTTGACGAAATCGCTCAGATCGAGCGCGAAGTCGTTCGCCTGCGACACCGAATCAAAAGTGAAATACAAACCATCGCCCCACGTATTGCAAGTCAACGGCGCATGCGCTTGGCGATCCATCACTGCGCGCACGCCACCCAAAAATCGCTCCACAAAAACCGGAATTTGGCTCTCGGATAATTTACTGAAACCGACGGCGTCGGCAAACAGCATGCTGATAATTTTCTGCCGCCCGGATTGCAGCAACTCTTCAGCAAAGCCAAAGCCCTGCGCTGCCTGCAAAGGCATCGACACAGGCTCATCCGCGCGCGGCGAAAAGCGTTCTACCGGTATGCCGCGGCGCAGCCAATCCGAGACCGTGCTGCCGGTGCCGCCGACAAAACCCGCTTCCATATCCCAAAGCGTCATGGCGCGCAACTTTCCGTACAACTGCGAAGTGCGCAAGCTGGCCAAACCAGCCATTACGATGCCGCCGAAATGATAGGTCAACTCATCGCCCACCGATTCCGAGAGCACGGTTACCTGGCGCGCATTCTCCAGTGCGCGCTCGAATCGCGCCACCCAATCGCCGCCACCCGCGCGCTCCACACTGGTCTTGATAAATAACTCCGGCGGATGCGGTAATACGATATTGGTTTCCGCACCGAGCTCCTGCAACGCTTCCAAAAACAAGATATCACCGCCACCAGCGGCAGCGGAGAAGCCGATTTGCGTTTCCCAGCGACCCAAGGTTTCCAGAAAACGTTCATAGATCACGCGCTCGGCGCTCGGTTCAAAACGCGGCTGCTTGCGCCCCGGCGCATCCAGCATGTGGCCGGTAAACAAAACAACTTGCGGTGGCTGGAAGTGCTGTTCGACAAATTGCCGCGCCGCGCCGTGCTTGTGCAACACCAGCTCCGCATTGCGCAAGGAAGATGCGCGATTTCCCAACTGTCCTTCGCTGACGCGCACCGCATTGGCATAGGCCCAAGCGACCAAGTCGTGGCGATCCAGAATCAGCGCCGCCTCGCCGATGGTGGCGTAGTTCCAATAGGCCTCGGGGCCGTCGTTCGGCGCCTTCGAATCCCCCACACGAAACTGCTGCCAAGCCGGTTCCAGCGCCTGCAACACCTGCTCAGCCAGGCGCCGGGCGCGCGGCTCTTCGCCACTGATCAGCGCCAAAGTCGCGGCATTGATTCCGGACCAAGTACCGCCGGTTATTTCATGCGCTTGCAGATAAGCATCGCGCGCCTGGCGTAAACGTGACGCATCGCCGGTTTGCTGCCACAAATCTTTGTAGGTACGCGCCAGCAAACCCAAAGTTTCCTCATCGCGCAAACCAAGCGCGGCGAGCTGCTCCATGATGGCATTGGCTTTGCTCGCCGCACCGGAACGTGCCAGCGCCAACGCCCACAACTGCATCAACTTCGGATCATTCGGCGCCAGCCTAGACAGGCTCTCGCAGGCGTTGGAGGCCAGCAAGCACTCACCTGCCTGCAAACAAGCGGCGATATGATGCAAAGCATCCGCCAAGGGAAGCGCCGCCGGGTCATGTGTAATGTCCGCGATTTGCGCATACAAATCGTGCCGCAATGATTGCGCGCCGACACCGAGGCTCATAATCGCGCGCGCCTCACAAATTCTAATCGAACACGGCTCCCGAATTTTTGCATGCGGCACATCTTTCTAAAAGTGGTTACAGGAATTCTCTCATAGTTAACGCAGGTAAAGGTGCGATGCGCAGCGCTCGGATGGATCATGGCCGAACGCTTTGCTTGATGCGCCGCACGCGTCATATCAATTGTTTTTTTACTGCCGGCGTGCATCAATGCGACTCCCTGGAGAGCCCCGAATAATATAACGGGGATCGATATATAATCTGGATGTCCATCAGCCAGCCGTTTTTTATCCATAGATCGGCTTGATGTCATGCACGCCTCAACATTCGCCAGGAAAATTATGCCCATGCACGACCTCTCCCCTTGGACTCACGAGCATGTGTTCGATGTCGGCAACCACGCTGCTGAGCGCGGAACGCGCGCCGTGATGTGGATCACCGCCGCGATGATGGTCGTGGAGATTTTTGCCGGCTGGTGGTTCAACTCCATGGCGCTCTTGGCTGATGGCTGGCATATGAGTTCCCACGCCTTGGCCATCGGCCTCACGGCCTTCGCCTATGCCGCCGCGCGGCGCTATGCCCGCGACCCGCGTTTTGCCTTCGGCACCTGGAAGATCGAGGTGCTGGCGGGTTTTGCTAGCGCGATTTTCCTGCTGGGCATCGCCGCACTCATGGTATTTGGTTCAGTCGAGCGCATCTTGTCACCACAACCGATACAGTATCAAGAAGCCATCATCGTGGCGGCGATCGGCCTGATCGTGAACATCGTGTGCGCGGTGATTCTCGGCAACGCACACGGCCACCATCACGGCCACGAGCATCATGCGGACCATCACCATGGCCACGCGCATCATCATGACCTCAATCTCAAATCGGCCTATGTGCATGTAATCGCGGATGCCGCTACATCGGTTCTCGCCATCATTGCCTTGGCGGGCGGCTGGCTCTACGGCTGGTCATGGCTCGACCCTGTGATGGGAATCGTGGGGGCATTGCTGGTGGCGATTTGGGCCAAGAATCTCATCGCCGAGACTGGCAAAGTGCTGCTCGACCGCGAAATGGATCATCCCGTCGTGGCGGAAATCCGCGAAGTCATCGAGACCGGACCCGATGCCGGGAATATCCGCATCACCGACCTGCATGTTTGGCGTGTCGGCAAACAGACTTACTCCTGCGCCCTGAGTGTGGTGACGCACGATGCGAGCTTAACTGCACAGCGTATTCGGGAACAACTCGCGCAGCATGAAGAAATCGTCCACTCGACGATTGAGATTCACCAATACGCATAATCTACACGCAGGTGTCCTAGCATCTCTAGACACCCGTTTTGCGCCCTTTTCACAGCATCCCAAGCCAGTGCCTTGACAGTCGTTGGTGCTTGACTACCCTATTCCCCTACATTAATAATGGTCTTTTGTTTGGGCGCCCCAACAAAAAAACAGGCTTTTTAAAGCTTCATTAGTTATTCCAGGGGGGATAAACGCATTGGCCCAACAGAACCCAAGCCAAGTATTCAACCGTCAGACGCGCGCCATTTGGCTGATGGCGCTCGCGATCGTGATCTTGGCGGGCGTGGTTCGCGTTGCCAATTGCCGGCATGAGTATCAGGTAACAGACCGCGAAGAACGGGAAAAACTCGCCCAGCAGGCGCGCCTGGCGGATGAATACGTCGGCGGCCTGGTACGCAGCATCAACTTGGCCCTGGAAGAAATCACGGATGCGACCATGCGCGAGGGTCATTGCGATCCAAAACTGCTGGACCATTTCGCCGCGCTTTATCCGGAATTCCGGGCTTTTTCTGTCGTCGATAACCAGGGCATCAACCGCTGCGCCAGCCGGCGCGACCTCGTGGGGCTCAATCAATCGCTCGAAAGCTATCTCCAGCTCGCCCAAGCAAAACCGCTGGATGGTGTACTCGTCATCGATCAACCCATGGTATCCAAATTGGATGGGGTGCCGATCCTGATTTTCCACAAGGCGAAAACCGACCGTAGCGGACGACTGCAGATGATCGCCAAGATCAGCATCGATCTACGCTATTTCGACACGCTTTTGGATGCGCGGCGCACACCGAAGCAGACGGTATTTGTCGCCAACGAAAACGGCCTGATTTTATCCCGCATGCCGAATCCGGAGAAATACCGCCTTCTGGATCTATCGAAAATTCCTTCCGCATTCACGGCGCATCGCAACAGCGGGCAAAAAAACAGCACCCACAAGATCGTAACCGCAACCGATCGCTTGGAACGTTTCGTCTCTATAGCCGATATTATGCCGGCCAATATCAGCCCAGCGCCCAGCGGGCATCTGGTCATCGGCGTGGGTGAAACCGTCGACGACGTCTATGCGCATTGGCGCAACGAAAACTGGTATGCCTTTGCGACATGGCTGGTCATTGTCATGACGATTTCCAGCCTCGCCTGGCTGGTGGCGCACCGCAAGATACAGCTGCAACAAGAAATCGAACAACGTGAGGCAAACGCAAAGGTAATGGCCCAACTCACGGGGGAACTCGTGCAAATGAACGAGGCCATGGATGCGCACGCCATCGTCAGCGCCAGCGACATTGCGGGGAAAATTATTCTGGCCAACGACAAATTTTGCGCCATCAGCGGCTATACCCGTGGGGAATTGATCGGGCAAGATCACCGTATCGTCAATTCGGGAACCCATTCAGCGGAGTTCTTTCAGCAGATGTGGCAAACCATTGCCGGCGGGAAAATCTGGCATGGCTTGATTTGCAACCGCGCCAAGGATGGCCGCCACTATTGGGTGAATTCAACCATCGTGCCGATCTTCGACCAGCACGGCCAGATCGACCGCTACATTTCCATCCGTACCGATGTCAGCGCTTTGGTGCAAATCGAGGATGACCTGCGGCAGGCCAAGGAAGAAGCCGTCGCCGCGAACAAGACCAAGTCGGACTTCCTGTCCAACATGAGCCATGAGTTGCGTACGCCCTTGAATGCCATCCTCGGCTTCAGCCAATTGCTGCAAGCCGGGGATATTTCCCCGGATATGCGCGAGGATGTCGATCATATTCATAGGGCTGGCAAACACTTGCTAACCCTGATCAACGAAGTGCTCGACCTCGCCAAAATCGAGTCTGGAAAAATCGAAATCCGCACGGAAGTTGTCGATTTAGATCACTTGATCCGCGATAACATCGAACTGATCAAGCCTTTTGCATCCAGCAACAATATCGAGCTGATCTATTTGCCAGCAAAAGAGCGGCTACTGATTACGTCCGATCGCAACCGTTTAGACCAGGTATTACTGAATCTGATATCGAATGCGATCAAGTACAACCGTGCGCAAGGCAAGGTGCGCATCCATCCCGAGCGACACGACGGCAAGCGCATACGCATCAACGTTACCGACACCGGCATCGGCTTATCGCCGCAAGATGTACAGCAATTATTTACGCCTTTCACCCGCTTGGGGCCAAAGCATATCGAAGGCACCGGCATTGGCCTGACGCTGACCAAGCGCCTGGTAGAACTGATGGATGGCGAGCTCGGCGTCGACAGCGAAGCCGGGGTTGGCAGTACATTCTGGATAGAATTCGCAGAAGCACAGGCCACAGCTGAGGACCAAGCCGCCATGGCGCAAGCGCAACCGAGCGCTACAGATCGTGTTGCGGCGCAGCCACGTAACGCAAGCATCCTCTGCATCGAAGACAATGCAACCAATATGCTGTTCATGCAAAAGGTGCTGCGCAAAATACCCCAAGTGCAACTGCTGACAGCCGCCGAACCGCATAGCGGCTTGGCGTTGGCGCGCACGCACCGTCCCGACCTCATCCTCCTCGACATCAACCTGCCGGAAATCAGCGGCTACGAAGTATTGCGCCGGCTGCGCGCCGACCCCGAAACACGGGATATCAAGGTCGTCGCAATCAGTGCCAACGCCATGCCCGAGGATTTAGAAAAAGGCAAGGTCGCTGGTTTCGACGACTACTTAACCAAGCCGATCAATATCAATGAGCTACTCGCCACCGTGAACCGGCATCTACGGTAAAGCTTACCTAGGCTACGCTGGAAACATGGCGGCAACTTAACCCAAGAGCACTACAATCTCCCGCTTGCCAATCGCTACGCATAGCCTCCCAAAGCGCTCACCATGGATGAGCGTAATACAGAATAATCCCCAAGATTACAACAAAAGCCCGGTACGGCTATTCCGCGTGCGTTTCAAAATTGGTATGCTCCAAGTACTAAAAAAACATCCAGCCCTGCAGCTTCAACGCAGGAGCGTTGAATGGCATCATCCACAAGGTTCTTGGCGACCAACACTCGATGACCACAGCCCCGATAACAACAACACGCCACTTTGATCGATTGCCTGATAGTCGCGCGGAGCGCCGCGCCTTCTGGGTGGGCGCCAGCCTGCTGTTAAGTCTGATTCTATTCGCCAGCATTGGGCTATATCGCTATATCGGTACTGCGCTCCAGACTCAACTTGCCACAAACAGCGCATTGGAACGGCAGCTTGGCAATAGCGATAAAGCCATTACCGAGATTAAACAGCTGCAGAACAAAATAGGTGAGGGTTCAGAGCGCCAGCGCATCATCGACATCGTGCAACAGCAGCAAGCCGATCAAGTCCGGTTGTTGCATTTTCTGTCGCGGGAAATCCCCCCTGGAATCCAATTTTCAAAAATCAGCCGAAACGGCAGTACGTTCATACTGCAAGGCTCTACGTTGTCACGCCTTCAAATTACACGCTTGATGCGTAGCCTTGAAACAACGGCGCTTACCGACGCCCCCGTACTGCTTGCACTCACGCAACGCGAGCAAGGTGCTAGGCAAGCGCAAACGTTCAAAATCGCCGCCAAAACCTTATCGCCGAAAACGCCTGACAGCATCGACCAAGGCCGCCCCAAGCACATGCAGGATAAGGCTTCGACTGACAGCACAAGGCCTGAAACGCAGATAGCCTCCTCCAACTCGGCATGGCCGATAATTGCGCTAATAGCCATAATCGTGGCGGGAATTGGAATCGGCATATGGCGTCGGCGCCGCAACTCAACACCGGCCAATCGCTCGCGCATTCAGGAACAATTCGCTGCGCTGGATCCAAAGCAAATCGGCACTTGGCCGCTTGTGGTGCGTTTGTTGGCGTTAACTGAAATCGCCCTATTCGCTGCGCTCATTGCTTGGCTATTTATCATTGGCCCGGCTTATGATGCTCTGGAAAACGCCCAACAGCGCCAACTGCAACTGCAGGACACGCTGCAAACAAAGCACAAAGCCGCCGCAAAGCTCGACGCTGCACGCGCGCAGATCGCGGCCATGGGGCAAACATTAGCTGCCAGCGCACAACGCCTGCCTATCCAATCAGACCAGGAGAAATTACTAGCCAGCATCCAACAGCTCGCACGATCCCACGGACTGGAGCTGGCTACAGCACAAGCACCACTACCGATCGTGCAGGAAGAGTTTTACACCCGCCGTAATATCTCCATACAACTGACTGGCAAACTCGAAGCCATCAGCGCCTTCTTTGCAGCGCTGGCAAATGTTCCGCAGTTAGTCATACTCGGCGACTTCGATCTTGTTCGCATGGAGGACGCAGCCCATGCACTGCGCTTAGACGCCACCTTGAGCGCACTGCTTGCACTCGACCCGGCGCAAGCAGCCAAGACCAAGAAGAAAAAGAAAACCACGAATAAACACATTTAGCCATGAACATAAAAAACCGCCCTAACAACGCCTAAGCCATGCGCACAGCGACCCATCCTGTAGCAGAATCAATAATCGCCGCACGCAAACCAATGGCTGTGGCGCGTCGCATTAGGCGATATCGCCTACAACTACTGCTGGGCTCTGCCCTACTCACGCGCTTTAGCCTGTTAGCACTGATTGCCTGGGTCATCGGCTCGATTTGTAGCCAGCTTCTATTTCAGCAATCAGCCGTTACGGCGGCGCCCTGGCAAGCCGAATTATTCGGATGGCTGGAACTGGCGCAAATTACCGACGGCTGGGTACTCGCTTGGTGTTATGCCGGCATGATCGCGCTGTATAGCGCCTGGATATTTTGGCGTATACCACGCACCCAGGAAGTGAGCGAGCAAGCGCTATGTTTCGGCGGAGGAGCACGCATCTTTAACGCCGGGCAAATTCGCAAGCTGCGCCCGCTTACGCCTGCTTTAGCCTGGATCAAGCTAGCCATGCCGCATATCAGACCCCGACTATTGTCCACACCGAACGCGATCGAAAACTGGTTTGAACTACGCACCGAAAATGGCACTTGGTTGTTCGCTTGTGACGACACGACTGCAATCGGCAAGCTAATCGCCCTGATCGTCTGCAGAGAGAATAGCGATGCCCAGCAGACGTGTGATCACGGGGTTCCGATCTGGCGCATCTTAAAAACGCTAGCGCTCATCGCACTATTAGCAACCCTACCGGAACTCACCATCACACTAGCCATTTTTTATGGCGCTTGGCGCTTGATCATCGCTTTCAATCGCAAACGCAAGCGAGCAGCCTGGGAACGCGCCACGCAACGTGTCAACCAATCCATTTCCGCAACCGCAAGGCCCACGCGCGGTAAAAACTTTGTTCGCTTGCTGGAACAATCATTTGCCTCGCTGCTGATCCTGCCCTTGCGCGCCGCGATCTTTCTGTTGCGCACAGCTGGCGCATTGCTGGGTTTAATCCCGTGGCGCGGTCTGCGCATCATCGCCGGCGATGCCTCAGTATTCGCCTTGCTATGGCTCGCCGCTATTGTTCCAGCCGGGCTAATTGGCTTTGCCCTAGCAACCTCAGAAAGCTACAGTCAAACCAGCCCGAGTTTGGCGCGTATTTTGCTGGCGCGCGCCGCACACGATAATTTCCCCGCCATCGCCACAAAAGCACTGGAACGCGCCATCCAAACCGGCAACCCCGATGCCATACACGCCGTGTTGGAGGCGGGTACACAAGGCGGCGTATTCCACCTCCGCAGCTATCAAGCCGACAAGCGCCGTACTCAAAGTTGCCGCGATGCACTGCCGATTGATCGCGCCAAGATCAAGTTTGTTTTGGATGAAACGCCCAATGCGGCCAATCTCATCTTCTCCGCACGTTGCGCGCTAGACTCATCACATTTACAACTTGCGCTCAGCACTGCCGCCTTCCAACGCCAAGCCGGAGCAAGCATCGATCTGCACCAGGCGCTAACCAGCGGCAATCCAGATTTGTTGAAGTTTGCCCTGGACAACGGCGCCAACTTGGAGCAAACAGACTGGCGCGGGCGAACCCCCTTGCTGGCGGCGCTCGATATCCTAGCCAATAGTCAACCCCAAGAACGGGAAAGCGCATTGCGGATGGTGAATACACTCATCGAACGCGGTGCGAGGCTAACGGCTACAGATGCAGCACAACGCTCGGCAGCCTTTATCGCGTCAACCACCGAACTGCCCGCGCCTTTATTCGATCGTCTGCTAAAGGAAACTCCGCCCCAGGCGCGCAGCGCCTTGGGCGCCAACATGCTGCACGCTGTAGCCGCTTCCGGCGACGTGGCACGCGCCCAACAAATCATCGCGCGCGGCACGCCGGTCAATGCACTGACTGCGGATGGGCGCAGCGCGCTGCATTTTGCCAAAGGTGGCGCCATGGTCTGGTATCTTATCGATTTGGGATTGGATGCCGAATTGCCGGATGCGCGCGGCCAAACGCCGTTTCACCATGCAGTGATACGGCGCGACATGGAGGCGGCGCGCATCTTAGGTAGTCTGGCTGGCAACAAGGATGCCACGGACATCTTCGGCCGTAGTGCTTTGGACTATGCCCCAAGCAGGCCTAAAACCAGCGTGGGCGAACAGGAAAACAAAACCGAAAAATCCGCTGCGCCGCGTAAAAAAAATCAACCCAAGCCGGAATGGGTGCAGTGGCGCGAGTTGGCCGACATCTTGCACGGGTATCAGCTTTAAGGATCGGAAATGCATAACGATTTACGCGACATGGAAAGTTTTTGGGAGGACTTCCTGCCATTCGTGGAAGAGCGGCGCATCATTCCCATCATCGGCCCCGACTTGCTGTTGGTCGATACGGATGGCGCAAGCAAACCCTTGTATCGATTGGTCGCCGAGCGCCTTGCGGAACGCTTGCGCCTGGACATGCAACACCTGCCTGGCTTCTCCCTGAACGATGTGGTGAGCGCCCACCTGCAAGCACGCGGCCGGCGCGAGGACTTGTACGCCAAATTGCGCGGCGTGATGAAGGACATTGCAGCGGCTCCACCAGAACCCTTACGCCAATTGGCGCGCATCCGCGATTTCAATCTGTTCATTTCGCTCAGTTTCGATTCGCTGTTGCTGGATGCGCTCAACGCCGAGCGCTACGGCGGCGCGGAACAGGCGCAACACCTCAGCTACGCGCCGAACAAAGTAGCCGACCTGCCGCCAGGGCGCACCGCCAATGCACCCCCCATCGTCTATTCGCTGTTCGGCAAACTTTCCGTGGCGCCTGATTACGTCATCACCGAAGAAGATATGCTGGAGTTTCTGTGCGCCCTGCAATCGGAAGCCAAACGCCCGCACCTGCTGTTCGACGAACTGCAAAACAGCCACCTGTTATTCCTGGGCTGTAATTTTTCCGATTGGCTGGCGCGCTTCTTTATCCGCATCGCCAAGAGCCGCCAACTGTCGCAACAGCGCAGCGAATCCGAGTTGCTGGTGGACCCAGGACTGGAAAGCGAGCCGCAATTGGTGCTGTTCCTGGAAAACTTCAGCTACGGCACGCGCGTCATGCCGATGGATCCACTCCATTTCATCAATGAACTGGAACAGCGCTGGCGTACGCGCAATCCAGGGTGCGCCAACCCGGTCGCCACACCCGCCGCACCCGCCATTGCAGCCAGCAATGCCGACCTGCCCGACGATTTGCCCTCGGGCGGTATTTTCATTTCCTATGCCAAGGAAGACGTAGCAGCGGCCACGCGCATTTTTGAAACACTTACCGAACTGGGCCTGGAAGTCTGGTTCGACAAGGATCGCTTGGAAGCGGGCGATCAATACGATCAGAAAATCAAGCGCAACATCAAAGCCAGCTCGCTATTTTTACCGATCATTTCACAGACGACGCAACGGCGCCTGGAAGGCTATTTCCGCCGCGAATGGAAGCTGGCGGAAGAGCGCTCCTGGAGCATGGCGGACACGGTGTCATTTATCCTGCCGATCGTCATCGACGATACGCCGCCATATGAAAGCCAAGTACCGGAAGCATTCCAAAAAGTGCAGTGGACCCACATGCCGCAGGGTGAATCCAAACCCGAGTTCGAAACCCGTCTGGTGAAGCTGGTGCGCGAATACCGTAAACGCGAGAAAGGTTTGGCATGAACGCCATACAAAATATCGCGATTATCGACAGCGAGCACCCGTGGCCAGGGCTCATGCCCTTCACCGAAAACGCGAGTGCTTTTTTCCATGGCCGGGATGCCGAGACGGCGGAATTGCAGCGGTTAATCAAGCGCGAAACGCTCACTATTTTGTTCGGCCAATCCGGCTTGGGCAAGTCCTCGCTGCTCAATGCGGGCTTGTTTCCGCGCTTGCGCAGCGAAGATTTTTTGCCGATTTATATTCGTCTCGACATGGCCGAAGGCGCAGCCGACTTCACCAGCCAAGTCAAGACGGCGATTACGGCCAATTGCGCCGAGCATGGCGTGGATGCGCCGCCGCCCACCGCCGATGAAAGCCTGTGGCAATACTTCCACCGCCAAGACATTGATTTCTGGAGCGCAAGGAATCGACTGCTGACACCGGTGCTGGTATTCGATCAGTTTGAAGAAATTTTCACCCTCGGCGGCCATGCCGAGTCCTTGCAGCAACGTTGCCAAGCTTTCCTAGAAGAACTGGCGGATCTGATCGAGGACCGCATGCCCGCAACGTTGGCCAAAAAAATCGAGGCGCAGCCCGAGCTCGGCGCACAACTGGTTTACGGCAAGCGCGCCTATAAAGTTCTGCTCAGTTTCCGCGAAGATTATCTACCGGAATTCGAAGGCTTGCGCACCCTGATCCGCCCCATCATGCAAAACCGCATGCGGCTTACGCGCATGAGCGGCGACCAAGCGCTGACCGCTATCCTGCAATCCGGCGGCCACCTGGTGGCGGAAGAAATCGCCGAGCAAATCGTGCGTTTTGTCGCAGCGCCGCGTGCGGATCGCGCGCGCACCGAACTATCGCGCCTGGAAGTGGAGCCGGCCTTGATGTCGGTGGTGTGCCGCGAACTCAACAACCAACGCCTGCAAAAGGGGCAGCGGCAAATCACCGCCGAATTGCTGCGCGAAGGTGCGCAGCAGCGCATCATCCAGGATTTCTACGAAAGCAATCTGCAAGGCGTCGACCCGCGCGTGCGCGTCTTCATCGAGGATCAACTGCTGACCGATGCCGGCTATCGAGATAGTTGCGCCTTGGAAGATGCGCTGGCTTTTCCCGGCGTGACGCGCGAAACCATCGACACCTTGATCGCGCAGCGCCTGCTGCGGCTTGAAGAACGTTCCGGCATCCTGCGCGTGGAGCTGACGCACGATGTTTTGACGCAGGTGGCGCGCGCCAGCCGCGACCGGCGCAAGCAAGCGGAAGCGGAGCAAGCACAACGTGCACAGGATGCTGCACGGCGCAAACGCACCAAACGCTTGGCTCTGGTCGGCGGCGCTTTACTCTCCTTGGCGGTCACGGTCGCAGTGGTGTTCGGCATCCTGTTGAACCGCGCCAATGCCGAACGCAAGCGCCTGATCGAGACCCAATCTTTTATCGCGCTGTCGCGCGCCAATTCGGCCCTGGAACAAGCCGTGCCGGGCGAGCCGTACGCCCTGTTGGCGCAGGCGATTCGGCTCAATCCCGATAACCGCGCTGCGATCACCCGCGGCGTAAGCTTGCTGACACAGCGCCGCCACGCGCAGATGCAACTGCGCCAGCGTCTGGCCACGCCAGCCGAAATCGCCTGGTTCGATCATGACCACTACGCCTTGTTCGGCCCGCAAGCGCTGGTATGGCGCACCCTCGATAATCCCCGCATGGAGCGCTTGTCGCTGCTCTCTTCGCAAGACGATTACGAAGATTTCGGCCTCGCGCACTTGTTTGCCGAAGGGTTGCCGGACAATACCCCGCTCTCGTTCACTGCGGCTGAATCCGGCAATAAAACGCCAATACGCAAACTCCTGCCTTATCTCGCCGAGGCCAAGCTGCTGCCTTTTGTCAGCCGCAACTTGGTGTTGCATTTTTTCGATCCGTACAGCAAAAAGCCCGTCGGCAAGCCGATACAGCTGACAGGCGAACCGCGCGCGCTTGCGGTCAGCCCAGGGCGGCAATGGGTCGCGGTGCTGACGCCGAATGGCCTGCTGCGCGCGCGACTGGACGGCGCGGAGCGCGCGCAATTTGCGCTCACCGACATCACGCCCAAAGCCGAAGCCCCTTTAGCTTTCATCACCGATCAAGGTGCGATGCTGTTGCGCACAGAGCAGGATATCTGGTTGTTCCGTGCGGCTGGCAGCGCCGCGCCGCTACGCATCCCGCTCGCCGCCGATCTGCTGCGCGCCAGTCCCAGCGGCGCTTTGTTTGCCGCCAGCCAGCGCAAAGAAGTGCATCTGTATGATGCCGCCAGCGGCGCTCCGATCGGTAAACCAATGGCGCATCCCAGCACGGTGCGCGACTTGGCGTTCAGCCCAGATGGGCGCTACCTGGCCACGGCCTGCTTGGACAAGCAGGCACGGCTGTGGGACACGCAATCGCAAACCTTGGCTGGTCCGCCCTTGAAGCATCATGGCGCGGTGCTCTCGGTGCGCTTCGGCGATGACGCGCAAACACTGGCCACCGGCGCCGCGGATGGCGCGCTCAGAATCTGGCAACCGTTTCGCGGCGAGCAATTGGTGGAACCGATGATGCATCCCGACGCCGTGGCGGAGGTGAGATTGCAACCCGGCGGCGAACATGTGCTGGCGCTGACCAACGGCCAGGAATTTTATGTATGGCGCTGGCGTCATCCGGCGCAGCCGGCGAATCAAGCGATTGCCCTCAACGGTAATCCGACGGCCCTGGCCGCAAGCGCGGATGGCGTGCGCGTCGCCTTCGGCGCACAACAGGGTTCAGCCCGCGTGCTGGCGTTCCAAAACAAATCCGACGCAGCTTGGAGCAGCGCGGAGAACAATGCAAAAGTCACGGCTATCGCATTAGCGCCGAATGGTGCGCGACTCGCCGTGGCCTGGAACAACGCTGCAATACAGCTATATGACGCCACGTCCGGCAAGGAATTGGGGCCGCAGTTAGCGCACTCGCAAATCGTACAAGCGATGCGCTTCTCCCCAGACGGCCGCTATTTAGCCACTGCTTCCAAGGATGGTTTTGTGCGCCTATGGAATGTGGAGAAACAGGTATTAATCGGTTCGCGCCTGCAACATCGACCCGGCATCCAGTCGCTCGCCTTCAGTCCAGACAGCTCGCTGCTGCTGGTCGGCGAACGCGGACGGCTATTCTTGTGGGAGACGCAATCAACGCAGCCTCGCGGTGAATGGGACTTGGCCAAGGCCGGCATTACACGCCTGGTGCTCGCTGATTTCAATGCCGTCGGCGACAAGATTCTGATCGTCGCGGACGCACACATTCTGCAACTAGCCTTGCGTAAGACCGCCAACGGGAGCATGACCCTTGCGCCCAGCAATACCGATGCATTCAAGCAAGAGATTCCCTTGGGTGATTTCAAAATCTGGACGGCTACACTTGCGCCTGATCGGCATTATCTGGCGTTGGGTGGATTGGACGGCCGCATGCGCATCGTGGATCTGGATAGCTTACGCTTTACCGGTGAAGTGATGCACCACGACGATGCCGTATTGGGCATGTCGTTTGCCGCGAACAATGATACTTTTGCCTCTTGGTCGCGCGATCGCAGTGTACGAATATGGGACGTGCGCACCGGATACGCCGTAGCCGATGCTATCTATACGGACGCTGAACCCTTGGCGGCGCAACTTGCACAAAACGCGGCATGGGTCGCCATTGCGCCAGCCCAGGGTAGCGGATTTTTGCAGCGCGTCGGCAGCGCACCCCCCGGCACGGCGCCCACATGGCTCCCGGACTTGCTGGAGATGATTGGCGGCTCGCGCTTCGACCAAACCGGATCTTCCGAGCGTATCCGCAATCGGCAACAAGAATTAAAGACGCTGTCCGGCAACATCCAGCGCGCGCCAGAGGCCTGGCGACTTTGGGCAAACAGCGTACTGGAACAAGTGGGCGCGACATCCACGGCGGCGAATAAACCATGAATCGGGATGTGGAAAGGAATTCACTATGCAGGAACTGAAGCATCAATACGGGTTTACCTTGATCGAGCTGATGCTGGTGGTCGCCATCATTGGCATTCTGGCCGCGATCGCCATACCCGCTTATCAGAGCTACACCATGCGCGCCAAAGTTGCGGAGGGCATGGAATTGGTCAAACCGGTGCAGCAGGCGATCAGCCAATATTATGACCGCTGGGGACGCTTACCCAAAGACAACAGTGCCGCCGGCCTGCCCTTGCCGCAAGTGCTGCGCGGTCGCTGGGTTGAAATGATCGATGTACGCGACGGCATGATCAGCGTGCAATTCGAAAAGTCCATCAGCAAAGACGCGCTGCTCTATATACGCCCGGCAATCCAGACTGCTTATCCCACCGCAGCCTTGGTCTGGGTTTGTAACGATCTCACCCCACCTGCCGGCTTTCAACTGACAACACAACTCGGAACCGCCCCGATATTAAATCAACGCTATCTTTCGACGGGCTGCAGAAAATGAAGCTGGCCCATCGCCCTATGCGTCTTGCGCAACTGTTCCCGCTCGAGGCCAGTGTCGTCATCGGCGTCATATTATTCGCACTGGCCGCCATCATCCCCCAAACCAATTTAATCTTAACCAAAGCGAGATTGGTCGAAGTATTCGGCCTGGTGGCCACGGCGCGCGTCGATATCATGGAACGCATGGCGCTGACGGGTGAAGGTGTTTCGGATCAAGCCCTGGCAAGCAACCTGCGCGAAGGGGCTGATATTCAGGAAAACATCGAGGATTACATCGGACAGAAGCAAAGCGCCATATCCATCAGCAAACAATCCGAGAGCGAATCATCCGAAAGGAAAATAGGCCAAGCCACGATCGACCAGCAAAGCTTGGATCGTTTGGGTAAATTCGAGGTGCGGCCGGTGAATAACAGCCTCCTGGTAACGGGATTCCTGGGTAAGGGACAGCGCCCTTTTTTTCTTACCTTTAATCCCTCCATGCACGCCAGCGGCGGGTCGGGCAATATGCTTTGGCTGTGCGGTCATCAAAAGCCGCTGCCCGGCTGGAGTACCCCCATAGAGCGCTCGGGCACCGATCTGCCGCCCGCGTTCATCTTTTTTGTTTGTCGTTGAGAACGCCATGAAAACTTATATTTCCATCTACGCCGCCGCCATCTTGTTCCACCAACTGGCAGCCGCCGAACGCCAACGCCTACCCTTGCATGAAGTGCTGGACATCTTAAATCAGGATCAGGATTTATTCGGCCAAGATCGAGCGGCAGTACAGCTCCTGGCGCGCCTGTTGCGCGAAGGACAGCCGCTATCTGCGGCGCTGATGCAACTGCCGGAAGTGGTCAAACCTGAAACAGCCGCGTTGATTCAAATCGCCGAGCGTAACGGCCGGCTTGCCGCCACTCTGGAAGAAATAGCCGAGGACTATGCCAACCAAGGGCAAGGGCGTAGAACCCTATACAGCACCATGAGCTGGCCTATCGTCATGGCCATTGGCATCAGCTTGCTGTTAAGCATGATGATGATTTTTGTGGTCCCCGCTTTCAAGGATGTATTCCAAGGCTTTGGCACTGAACTCCCGATTTTGACGCGCTTGATGATCTGGGTCTCCGATGCAATCGCGAATTATTGGTGGCTGTTCTTGCTGGCCGGCCTCTTGCTATTCATTGCCTGGTGGCGCGATTTAGTGCCGATGCAAGTAGGGCGCCGCCTCGAACAACTTTGGCTTTCGATTCCTTTCGTGCGGCCATATTTCGTGCGTCGGTTTGTGACGCGTATCGTACGTTGGGTGAAGTTGGGACTGAACGATCAAGAATTATTGCTCGCCAGCCTGCGCCATGTACATGCGACCGAACGTATTCATGCATTTTGCACCTGTGCTGCCGCCTTGGAGTCGCGCCTGTTGCAAGGCAAGTCCCTGAGCGCCGCTTTGACCGAACTCCCGCCCTTGCCGCTACGCTTATCGCTGTTCCTGCAACTCAGCGAGAAACTCGGCAATTCCGATGCCCTGGATCAAGTGATTGCAATGAGCGAGCAAGAAACCGCCGATGCCTTGTCACGTTTTGAGCGCGGGCTCACGATTTCAACCTACATGGCCTTCGGCATTCTAGTCGGCATGATCGTGATCGCGATTTATTTGCCCATTTTCAAAATGGGATCGATTCTTTGATGAAAGGTCTGTCTATGTCGCAACGCAAGTCATCCCTATCCGGCTTTACTTTGATCGAACTGATGATCGTAATCGCCATTATCACCATTTTGACCACCATGGCCGTGCCCTCGTTTCAGGATCGCGTGATCAGGGCGCAAGTAAGCGAAGGCTTGGCCTTGTCGGATTTTGTCAAACAAGCAATCGCAGCCCAATATGCAAAAACGCATCGTTTGCCCAAGGATAATGCCAGCGCCGGCTTGCCGCCGGCCGACCGCATCGTCGGCAACTACGTCACGGGAATTGCAGTACATGAGGGCAGCGTGCTCATTACCTTCGGCAACCAATCGAATCGCTATCTGGCCGGTAAAAAGTTATCGCTTCGCCCCGCCGTGGTGGAAAACTACCCCATTGTCCCCATTGCCTGGGTATGCGGCATGGCGGGCGTACCGGAAAAAATGAAAGTGTTGGGCGGCAATGAAACTAATTTGCCGCTGCCGCATCTACCGATAGACTGCCGGCCCGCCTAATGGGTTGGAGAACGCACGCATAAAGGGCGTCATGCCTGAACCCAAGCCACCTGTTAAAGCATCAGAAGCCAGCGCAGAGATGCTTTCCGGCGGCACTATCCATCGCCCGATCGAACTGCCGCGCGAATTGCTCGGCACGCTGGCGCCTTGCGATCTTTTCAACGCGCGCGGCGTGTTATTGATTAAAGCCGGTGCGCCCATACCCACGCTCATCCATGATCCGCTGTGGCCGGTGCGTCTATTTTGCGAAGCCCAACATGCGCGGCAGTTATCCACTGCCAACCCTGAGCTGCAACTGCAACAAGTGGGGCAGCACATATCCTTGCTCTCTGCGCGCTTCCTCCGAGGCGAGCACGTGTCCGCAAGCGAGCTCTCGGTATTGGCGCAAGAAGTGTTCGACTTATGGGCTTTGGATGCCGATGCCTGCTTGGGGCTGGCGCGTTTATCGCCGCACGGCCAACCCAGCGTCTGGCACGCGCTGCATGTCGCGCTGATCGCCGCCGAGTTAGGCATGGCGCAAGGTCTGGACCAGGAGCAGATCAAAAACGTGATCGGCAGCGCGTTGACGATGAATCTTTCCACGCTGCTGCTGCATGATGAGATGTTCAATTTTAGCGGCACGCCCAATGCAGCCAAGCGCCAGGAGATTCGCCTGCATCCGCTAGAAGGCGTGCGCTGCTTGCTGCAAATCGGCAAATTCGATCCGCAGTGGATCGAGGCCGTTGGCGCGCACCACGAAAATATCGACGGCAGCGGCTATCCTGCGCGCCTCAAGGGGCCGCGTATTCCACTGTCAGCACGCATCGTGCGTATCGCAGACACCTTGGCCGCGCGCCTCACTGGGCGCAAAATGCGCCCGCCGCGCCACTGGAACATGCGCCACGCGCATGAGGTCAGCCATTTGGTGCAACATATTTTTGGCGCCGATTTGACGCGCCTGGACTTGCCCTTGACCCAGCGCTTAATGAGCGTGCTAAGCCTTTTTCCACCCGGCAGCTTGGTGCGTCTGAGCAATAGTGAATTAGCCGTGGTGACGCGCCGCTCGCCCGTGTCTCCAACGCTACCGCGCCAAGTGCTCGCCGTGTTCGACGCCTACGGCGAGCCGTATGAAACGCCGCGCCCGCGCCAAATCGGCCACAGCGATTACAGCATACGCAGCTACGCCCTCGATACCCTGCACACCTTGCCCCGCTACGACTGGCACAAGGCTTGGGGCTACGGCTTGGCTTGATGGATTTGACCTGGGAAGGATGCGAAGAAAATCAAAAAATTGAACCACGGAGTACACAGAGTACACGGAGGAAAACCCATTCAAAAACTCTGTGTCCTCCGTGTACTCCGTGGTGATCGGTTTTTTTAGAGCTTTTCCGCCAGCACTTTTTCCAGCTTGAGCTGATCAACCACAAAGCCGCGAATGCCTTCCGAGAGCTTCTCGGTCGCCATGGCGTCTTCGTTCAATTCAAAGCGGAACTGCGCTTCGGTCATGCGCGGCGGCCGGGCCGCGCCGCTGGCGGCGCCATTCAAACGCCGCGGCAATTCGCCTTGCATCGCATCCAGTTCTTCCAACAAATTCGGCGCGATGGTCAGGCGATCGCAACCGGCCAGCGCAAGAATTTCCCCGACATTACGAAAGGATGCCCCCATCACAATGGTCTTGAAGCCGTGGTCTTTATAAAACTTATACACGTTGCGCACCGAAATCACGCCGGGATCTTCTTCCGCCGTGTAATCGCGGCCGTGCTTGGCCTTGTACCAATCCATGATGCGGCCAACGAAAGGTGAAATCAGGAAGGCGCCCGCCTCGGCGCATGCACGCGCTTGGCCGAAACCAAACAACAGCGTGAGATTGCAGTTGATGCCCTCGCCTTCGAGGACTTCGGCAGCGCGCACGCCTTCCCAAGTGGACGCCATCTTGATCAACACCCGCTCGTTGGGAATGCCCGCCTCGTTGTACAGCTTGATCAACTTGCGCGCCTTGCTCAGGCTGCCGTCCTTGTCGAAAGACAATCGGGCGTCCACTTCGGTGGAAATGCGCCCCGGAATCGACTTCAACACCTCCACGCCCACATTCACCGCCAGCTTGTCGGCGGCGTCGATAATTTGCTGGTCGGAATTCGCGCTTTTGGATTTAGCCCAGTTCACCGCATCGGCGATGAGCGGCACATACTGCGGTAAGGAAACCGCCTTGAACAACAGCGATGGATTGGTTGTTGCATCGACTGGCTTGCGCGCGCGAATTGCATCGATATCACCGGTATCGGCCACGATCGTGGTCATGGATTTTAATTGTTCTAACATGCTAGCCATAATGTCCCCTTTAATATGTTTTCTACACAAGAATGGAACCGCGGATCTACATGCGGGGCGTACTCAGATCGATATGCAACTGCGTGCTAGTTTAGCGCAAGTTCTTGCCCAGGAAGCGAGCAATCTCAGCGACCGGGCACCGCGACCGGGCAAACAGCCTACTGATTGGCTGCCTTATCGGCTTCCTGCAGATTCTGCTGCGCGGCCTGATTTGCGGCATCCAAGCGCTGCACAACCTGGTCTTTGGTTTTTTGCGCTTGTTTCAACTCCTCGGCCTTGCTGGCGGCACCGGTCGCCGCACTGCCGATCACCTCCGCACCACAGCCTGACACTATTAATGCTAGGGTTATTACAATAATTTTTCGCATGGTCTTGTCCTTCTAGGGTTGCATGCACAAATAGTAGATGGCGCGGAACCAATATTCCAAGCTGTTTTTTGGTATCATGACAGCCTTTCTGCCGCCCGCCGCTGTCTGGTTGGCGGTTTTGTTTTTTTACGGTTGGGATTGCGCCCGACTTTAACTGCATAGCTTGATTCATGACCGATACGCCCTTTTCCCCTGATTTGCTGCGCGACGTGGCCAATCGCCGCACCTTCGCCATCATTTCCCACCCCGATGCGGGTAAAACTACGCTCACGGAAAAGCTGCTGCTGTTCGGCGGTGCGATTACGATGGCCGGCACGGTCAAGGCGCGCAAGAGCGCGCGCCACGCCACCTCGGACTGGATGGAAGTCGAGAAACAGCGCGGCATTTCCGTCACCAGCTCGGTGATGCAGTTCGACTACGCCGGTCACACCATCAACCTGCTGGATACGCCGGGCCACGAGGATTTCTCCGAGGACACCTATCGCGTGCTCACCGCCGTGGATGCGGCCGTGATGGTGATCGACGCCGCCAAGGGCGTGGAGGCGCAAACCATCAAGCTGCTGGACGTGTGCCGCCTGCGCAACACGCCCATCATTACCTTCGTCAATAAAATGGATCGCGAGGTGCGCGAACCGATCGAGCTGCTGCAAGAAATCGAGTCGGTGCTGAAGATCGACTGCGCGCCCGTCACCTGGCCGATCGGCATGGGCAAGAGTTTTCGCGGCGTCTACCACTTGCTGACGCAGCGCCTGATGCGCTTCACGCCGGGCGCGGAGAAAGTAAGCGCGGAGCAAGAGCTGATCGACGGCATCGGCAATCCGTTGCTCGATCAGTTGTTTCCAGATGATGTAGCGCGCCTGCGCGAGGACGTGGAATTGATTCAAGGCGCCAGCACGCCCTTCGATTTGGAGCGGTTTTTGGCCGGCCAGCAGTCGCCGGTATTTTTCGGCTCCGGCATCAATAACTTCGGCGTGCAGGAAATCTTGCAGGCGCTGGTGGACTGGGCGCCGCCGCCGCAGCCGCGCGATGGCGGCGCGCGCATGGTGCATCCGGCGGAGAAACACTTCACCGGCTTCGTGTTCAAGATCCAGGCCAATATGGACCCCAAGCACCGCGACCGCATTGCCTTCTTCCGCATCTGCTCCGGGCGCTACAGTTCGGGCATGAAGGTGCAGCACATGCGCCTGGGGCGCGAAATGAAACTGGCCAACGCCTTGACCTTCATGGCCAACGAACGCGTGCACATGGAAGACGGCGTGGCCGGCGATATTATCGGCATCCACAACCACGGCCAGCTGCAAATCGGCGATACGCTGACCGAAGGCGAAGCGCTGGGCTTTAAAGGCATTCCGTATTTTTCGCCGGAAATGTTCCGCACCGCGCGTTCGCGCGACCCGTTCAAGGCCAAGCAGTTGCAAAAAGGCTTGCGCGAATTAGGTGAAGAAGGCGCGATTCAAGTATTCGAAACCGCAACCGCAACCGGCGGCGATACGCTGTTGGGCGCGGTGGGGCAATTGCAATTTGAAGTGGTCGCGGCACGCCTGGCGTCGGAATACAAAGTGGATGCGGTGTACGATCCGGCCGACATTTACACCGCGCGCTGGCTGACCTTCCCGGACGAAAACACGCGGCGCAATTTCGAAAAAGAACAATACGCGCGCGTCGCCAAGGACGTGGACGGCAACCCGGTCTACCTCGCCACCAACCGCTACAACCTGAACATCGTCATGGAGAAGTGGCCCAAGGTCACGTTCCACGCCACGCGCGAGCATGGCCAGCGCTTCGATTAACGCTTAACGACTTTCTCCAGAAAATCTTGCTGGCGCTCCACATCCGCCATCAAGATGCCGGCCTCGGTCAGGCGCTGCAATGCGATTTGCGGCGTATCCAAATAACGCAGAATATGTTTCGCCAAGTCCGCATGCATTTTGTCGCCGGTTTGTTTATACAAAGCCAAGGCGAAGCGTGCCGCCGCAATATTTTGATCGATTTGCGGAATCGGTTTTACCGGCGTGCCGTTGTCCACCGCGCTCACCAACCCTGCTTGCGGATAGCGGAACCACTGGTTGATAAAGGTACCCGCCTTGGCTGCTAAAGCCAGCGCCTGCTGATCGCCACTGGTTTGATACAACTGCAGCAAGGCGCGCCCCATGTACAGCGTGTCGCTCAAATACGGGCCGGCATCGTCGGTCTGGTTGTGCCGGAATCCGCCATCGGCATAGCTGCGATTCTTTAGCACCCAAGCGGCCGCTTCAACCGCGCTGTTGTAATACACCGTTTTTCCGGTCGCCTGATACAGCATCAATAAGGCCTCGATCGCCATCCCATTGCTGCTGGCGTAGAGATGTTTATCGATGCGCGGCAAGCCTTTCTTCAGGCGTTCGGCGCGGCGCAAGGCGTAGTATTCGTGGCCCTTCACGCCCTGCGTCAAATCCGCATCTTGCGTGCCGTAAAACGCCCCTTCTTTAGCGCGCATGAAGTCCAATAGATATTGCCCGATTTTATCCGCCGCGGCCGTGTAGCGCTTCTCTTTGAGCTGCATCGCGGCGAGCGAGTAAGCCCGCAGATTATTCCATTGGCTGCGCATGATTTTTTCATAATGCGGATGTTTCCAATCGGCATCGGTCGAGTATTGGTATACCCCGCCGAACTCCGGATCGATCAACGCGATGCCCGCGTCGAGCGTGCGCCTGACGCGTTTTTCCGCCGCTTTATCCCCCTGCGCGGCCAAGTGCAAATCCCATTCGATGGTATCCAAGTCCACATAACGCTGATCGATCAGCAGACCGCCGTTCTTGCTGTCGTGGCTGGCTACATTGCGTTGCACCAGTTTCCTTTTAACGCTGGCATCGAGCTTGAAGGAATCCGAAAACTTTGCCGGCAAGGCTATTTGCTGCCCTTCGGCGGTAGGGTCGTTCACGATCGTCGTCAACAATTGCAGCATGCTTTCGGGGTCGATATAGCCTGCGCGCTTGACGATTTCCGTGCCGTCCGGCGCAAACACGATGGTCGCCGGCCAACCCCAGTCGCGGTAGCGTTCCGCCAAATCCGGACGCGCATCGTGATCGGCCTTGAGCGGAATGAAATGCGCCTTAATGTAAGCCGCGACCTTTGGATCGGCATAGGTTTTCGCATCCATCACGTGACACCAATGGCACCACACCGCCTCCAAATCCAGGATCAAGTATTTCTTTTCTTGCGCCGCCTGGGTGAATGCGGCAGCGTCATGCGGCTTCCACGCAATCAGCGACTTGGCCTCCACACCGGCGGTGGCGTTCATGGCAAAGCAAAGCAGCGCAAAAAATCCAATGCATTTCAGTTTCATATTATTTTTCCTTGAGGAATGCTCGACTTGAGTAATGCTCGATAAGACGCGTAGCAACAGGCAAAATTATAGAACAATTAAATAACATTAAATGTGAACTGTTTGGCAGCATTTTCCGTCTACATTATGTACTTCTGCATTGGCATTATTTAAATCCCATTTTTTTCAAGTAGCGCCTAATATTAAAAAGGCTCTACGCATCACTTTCACGATCGTCTCTGCCTTTCCCATTGTGTATCTAGGAGAATTTGTCATGGCCACCGTTAAATCCAAAAACCGCACTGCGGAAGCAAGGCCGCAATCCCCGCCGGCAACCCCCATCACCCGTGAACAGCGTTACCAGATGATTGCCGAAGCCGCTTATTTTCGCGCACAAAAGCAGGGCTTTTGCGGCAACCCCGCACAAGACTGGCTGGAAGCCGAAGCGGAAATCGACCGCATCTTATTGCACCGCGACCAATCCGAGCTTAGCCCGAAGCAAATGTTCCAGCAAAAGCTCGAAGCACAACTCAAGGAACTCGACACCCTATTCGACAACTTGAAACTGCAAGCCAGCCTTGGTAAGGCCGAGCTGCGCACCGAAGTTGAAAAGCAACTTGAGTCGCTGGCGCACAAGCGCAGAGACGCACAATCCAAACTGAACGAATTGAGCCGGCGCACCGAAGGCGCCTGGGAAGACCTAAAAGTAGGCACCGAAAAAGCCTGGGACGAAATGCGCCAGACGCTAAACCAGATCGCTGAACGTTTTCGATAAGCGCGTGCTGGAGGCGTCGATACTTTGACTTGGTTAAGACAAAAATCGCGCACTAAAGGAAGACACAACCACATGTCGTTACAACTGACTTCGAGCGCCTTTCAAGACGGCGGCGAGATTCCCGCACGCTACACCTGCGAGGGGCAAAATATCTCGCCGCCTCTGGCGTGGTCCGGCGCGCCCGCGGCGACGCGCAGTTTCGCGCTCATCGCAGACGACCCGGATGCACCCGACCCGCAAGCGCCGCGCATGGTGTGGGTGCACTGGGTGTTGTACAACTTACCGGCCAATGCCGAGCATCTCCCGGAGGCCGTTAGCGCCTTACCGCCTGGCGCCATCGCGGGTATCACGGACTTCCAGCGCACGGGTTACGGCGGCCCCTGCCCGCCCATCGGCAGGCACCGTTATTTTTTTAAGTTGTATGCCCTGGATACACCGCTGCCCGATCACGGCGCCGCCAGCAAAGCCCAAATCGAACATGCCATGGCCGGGCATATCCTGGCCAAGACACAGCTGATGGGCACTTACTTAAAACACCATCAATAATTTGTGTCTCGCAACTGGGTCTATTGTTTTTTTCCGTAGCGGGAAAGCAATTCCAACACGCCATCGAATGCATCGCGCAGCGCCCAGGCCTTGTCTATATAACTGCTGCGGTTGGCTGCTTCCTTGAGGCCATCGTTGAGCGCCTTATTCGGTCCGGCGCAGGCGCCAGCATTACGCGAGATATCCAGAATCGCGCCTTCATACACGCGATAGCAAGCTTCGATATTGCCCTTGTTATACAGCGGCGCGCCGACATTGATGGCGTCGACGAGGGAGCTGCCGATATATTTCATATTGTCGTTGCTGCAACCTTCGAGCAGATTAAACGCATGCTGCGGTATGTTGCGGGGATAGGTCGGACTGTTGCCTGTTAGCGCATGCGCTTTTGCATTCGGCGCCGACGCGCGCTTGATCACGTCGAGCACGCCATCGAAGGTATCGCGCATGGCCCAAGCCTTATCGGCCCATGTAGTGAGCTTGTCGGCGCGCTCCACGCCATCGAGCAGCACCCGTTTTGGGCCCGGACAAAGCGCCAGCTTGCGATTGATATCCAGTGCTGCGGCGGCGTAAACGCGAAAGCACGCCTCGTGGTTTCCATCGTTGTACAGCGGCGCACCGACTTTAATCGCATCCTGAATTGCAGCCTGAATTTCAGCCCGGCGTTGCGCTGGGCACCCTTCCAGCAGGCTCAATTCATACACTGCCGCCTTGTGGCTCGACTTGCTCTCGGGCGGCTTCCATGCGGCCAGCGGTGTGCCCCGGCCGCTGCGCAACATCGACTTAAGCTGGTTCACCGGCATGCCGAAATTGAGGTTTTGCCCCTGCGTGACGATCAGCGTCGATATCCCGATCACTTCGCCCGCCTCGTTGAACAACGGACCACCCGAGGAGCCGTGCGAGATCGGCGCCGAGACCTGCAAGACCGTGAACTGCGGATTGATTTTGCGTACTGCGCTCACCAGCCCATCGGACACGGTATTCCCGAGGCCCAGCGGATGGCCAATCGCGACCACGCGTTCGCCCACCTTCACTTTTGCGCTATCGCCCAGCACTAATGGCGTGAGATTCTTTGCCGCTATGCGCAGCACAATCAGGTCGTGGAGCGTATCGTAGTTAATCACTTCGATGTCCTTGAATTCACGTCCGTCGGCCAGTTCAACAATCGCCTGCCGGGCATTGCCGATCACATGCAGATTGGTGGCGATCAGCCCATCGCTTGAAACCACGAAACCGGTACCCAGGCTTGTAGCGGTTTTGATCAGCACGATCGCCGGAATCGCCCGCTCGGCGATTTTGTCCGGGGTCAGCGCCAGCGCCGCTACCGATGGCAGCAGCGCCAAGAGCAGTATTTGGATAGTGCTTTGCCAAAATTTATGCAGTTGCATCGTCATGCCTCGGTATGTTGGCAAATCACCCAGCGGTTTTTTCAGAAAAGTAAGCGGAACAGAATGCAGTTCCCGCCTTCCTCGGCAGTATGCATGCGGCCTTCCGCCACGGTCAACCGCGCCGACCAATTCAAATTTCAATGGGTCGCCATATTACTTTTATAGCGCAATAACTTAGGCATCTGATCGCGGCTTTTCGGTTAATGCCATAGACATAAAGCGGGGGTATGCAGCGCATCGGAAGGATATTTACATTCCAAGCCGGTCTTAAAGCCTCGCAAGCCAATTTGCAATCACTCAATTTGATAAAAATTAGCCTATAGCGCTAAGTTTTCCTGCTCCGGCTCCCAGTCATTTTGGCCATGACCTTCGATTGAAAACATACTTTTATTAGATCAATTTTGATCATTTACACAAATCAATCACATAAATTTATAGAAAAATATTTTAAAAGTTCGAATTCACAATTAATTTTGCCAATTTGATGTTTTTTAAAGAAATTTATTTAGCGCTGTAATGACGTTGGATTATATGCAAATATTAATCTCAAATAACCATAATCTAATAGTTGAAAAAGACTATATGAGGGAGTAGTTTTAACAAAGATTTAATAAATATAAGTAATTACTGAAATATTAGTGCAGTGATTTTTACGGTGGTGCGGGTTAGCAGATCCTGTATCAAAACATGAAAAATGTTTTTTTAAAGTCAGGAGATCGTGTAAATGGAACGAAGAAGCTTTATTAAGATGGGTGGTGCCAGTATCGCCAGCGCGGTGCTGGGATCGGGCCTGCTAAGTTGGGTACCGCGTTCGGAAGCGGCAACCATCAGCAAAACCTACTACATTACCGACGGCACGCTCACCATGCCTGATGGTGTGGCGGTTTACTTCCAGAGTTTCAGCGATGCCACCGGCACCCTGACCATCCCCGGCAGTTCCATTATTTGTCAGGAAGGCGATACCCTCAGCATCACCGTCGTGAATAAGCTGACCAAGACGCACAATTTCGTCATCGCAGGCTTGCTGCCGACCGACCCGCCCTTGGCCAGCACCGGCAATATCGCAAGCGGCGCTACCGGCAAAATCACTTATACAATCCCCACCGGCAAGGCCGGGTCGTATCTGTTCTACGATAACGTGACCAGCTATAACCGCTTTCTGGGCTTGCATGGCGGCTTGGCCATCATGCCATCGGGAAAATCGAATCAGCTGTATTCCGGCAGCCCAACCTTTGTAAAACAGCTGTTTTGGATCTTCAATGACATCGATCCGAATCTGAATAGCGCTGTGCAACGCAATGCGACCATCCCCACCAGCTTTACCCCGCGCTATTTCACCATCAACGGCCAAACATCGCTGCCGCCGGGCGCCGTGGGTAATGGCGATCCGACCAAGGACGCCATGGCCAATCCCAAGACCGTGTTGCAAGGCAGTATCGGCAATCGCACCTTGATTCGCATGCTGAACGCCGGCATGGCCTCGCATGCCGTGCATACCCACGCCAATCACATGGAGTGGCTCACCGATAGAGGTGCAAAACGTCCCACCGTCTGGAAAAAAGACATCCTGTATCTGCGTAATAACCTAGGCAAAATTGATTCCATCTTCCCGTTTGAAGCGCCGCCGGATTCCTATCCTCCCACGACCACGGGTCACTTCCCCATGCATCTGCACGATGAAATGTCGCAGACCGCAGGCGGTGGCTTGTACTTGTTCGGTGCAATGACCGAAATCATATTCGTTTAAGGAGAATAACTATGAGCAGGCGCGGAACTACGACAACTACGACAACTACGACAACTACAACAACCACTACTGGTGGTGGCGGAGGCGGCGGTGGTGGAGGCGGGGGCGGCGGCGGTGCATGCTATGTTTACCCAGGCGCACCAGCAACACCCGGCTTAGTAACAGCGGACGTTACTTTTTCTCGCGGCATTTACATGAACGGATCGATGCGCTTCGACGACGGCAACTCGGTCGCGATCTGGGGCTTCACCGATACGGCTGCAGGGCAAGGGCAAATGGACGGCATGGGCGGTGGATCATTTCCCTCTCCCGCGATCCGCGTCACCGAAGGCCAGATCGTGCATACCGCCCTGACCGTGCCGATGATGTTCATGCATACGATTCACCATCACGGCATCGAGCCGAGCTGGCAAAACGATGGGGTAGGGCACATTTCATGGGATGTGACCGGCGGCACTTATACCTATCAATGGAAAGCTGCGCATGCCGGCACCTATTTCTACCATTGCCACGTGAACACGCCCTTGCATGCGGAGATGGGCATGTATGGCGCATTGATCATTGATCCAAAACCAAATCCCAATGACCCTCCGGGTACCAAGCGCGCCTTCGCCGGTGGGCCGATCTATGACGTGGAAGCGATCTGGGCCTGCGATGAAATCGATCCGGCGTTGCATACGCTGCAATGGGCTGCCGGCACCTGCGGCGGCGATGTCGGCCTTAACAACTTCCACCCGAAATATTTCATCATCACCGGTGTGGACGGCGCAAACTCGGCGCTGACGGCGCCAGGCATCGCGGTGAACATGACGCTCGGCCAGACCTTGCTGGTGCGCTATATTTGCGCCGGGTTCTTTCCACAGAAGATCACCTTCGGCGGACTCACCGCGACCATCGTATCTTCCGATGGCCGCCCCCTGCCGTCAGCGGTGAATGTCACATCCATCGAAGCCGCGTCGGCTGAACGTTACGACTGCATCATCAAGCCGACCAAGACCGGAACTTATACCGTCAACATCCAGTTTTTACATTGGATTACCGGCGCCGTACTCGGCACCGCCAAGACGCGTATCAATGTAAGCTAAGGACCGGGCGTTATCCTGTAAAAAAGGGGGAGAAATACTCCCCCTTTTTTATGGTACTTTGTCAGCCATTCGCAATGCCGATATGAGATTTATTGATGGGTAAAACTGCTGTTGTCGTCTTGGCCGTATTGATCGTTGCCGGTGCTGCGGGTTATTGGATTGGGCAGAAACACCCGTTCCAAACCCCGATGCCGGTAGCCGCTTCCGCCGAGTCACGCGTAGCCGCGCCGAAACATAAAGTATTTGTGTGTCCCATGCATTCGCAAATCGTGCAAGACCATCCCGGCACTTGTCCCATCTGCGGCATGTCCTTGGTCGAATCCGGAACCTCGGACGATCATGCCGAGGCCGGGCTGATGCATGTGGATACCGCGACGCAGCAAAAAATGGGCGTCACCTTGGCCAGCGCTCGGATGCAAACGCTGGCGCGCGAGATTCGCACCTACGCCACCGTGATCCCGGACGAGAGTGCGCTCCACCCGATCACGCCGACCGTGGATGGCGTACTGGTCAAACTCAACGCAGCGCAAACCGGCCAACACATCGGGCGCGGCCAACTGCTCTACGAAATCGAATCGCCCGAGCTCATCCAACTTCAGCACGAATATATCGACTATCTGATTCGCCGCCAGCAAACGCTGAATGCGGCAGAGCGGCAACGCGAACAAAATCGACGCGCACAAGAAAATACGCAGGATACCGATGCGGCAGGACGCGAACAGCTGGCGCGCAGCATCCAGCAGAGCGAAGATCAGATCCGCGCCATGTTGCAGCCGATGCAGCGCGATGGCGTACGTTTGACCACGCGCCTTAAATTCGCAGGCGTGACGGAAGCCATGCTCGCCACCGTCGCCAAAACAGGAAAAGCATTCACTGTCGTGCCGGTCAAGACGCAACAGGCTTGCTTGGTGAAAGAGATCGGTGCGCGTCCCGGCATGGTGGTATCGGCGATGACGCCTATCGTGACTTGCGTCGATGATGCGCGCGTGTGGCTGGAAGTCGCCGTGTTTCCGGATCAAATGTCTTTTATCCGCGCCGGCGATGCGCTCAGCGTGCGCCTGGAAGATGGCACGCAAATCAAAACCACGCTCGCCAATATCAGCGACATCGTCGATCCGACCACACGCACGGTGCGCGCGCGCTTCCCGGTTTCAGGCCGGCATTTGCGCATTGGCGAGTATGCCAGCGTGACGATACAGGCCGCGCCGCGCCAAGCGCTGGCTGTTCCGCGCAGCGCCGTGATGCGTAATGGTGATGGCGATTTCGTGATGCGCGCGATGCAACCCGGCCACTTCATGCCGGCCCAAGTGACCACCGGGATCGAGACCGATGATCAAGTCGAAATCCGATCCGGACTGGAAGCGGGAGATACGGTCGTGGTCAACGGCCAATTTCTCCTGGATGCCGCCGCATCGATTGCCGATGCCGCGCAGCGTTTAAAAGGGTCGAGCAGCGAATGATTGAGCTTGGATACGAATGCCTTAAAACCTTTTCACCACGGAGTACACGGAGGGCACGGAGGAAAACCCTGAAAAACTCTGTGTACTCTGCGTACTCCGTGGTGCAAGCCCTTTTCCTTTAATCCATGATCGCCCGCCTCATCGACTGGTCTATCCGTTATCGCCTGCTGGTGCTGATCAGCTGCGTCGTGCTCGCGATCTGGGGCACGGTCGCGGTGCGCCACACCGCGCTGGATGCCATTCCCGATCTGGCCGACGTGCAGGTGATCATCAAGACGCCCTACCCCGGCCAGCCGCCGCAGATCGTCGAAGACCAAGTCACGTATCCGCTCACCGCCACCCTGCTGTCGGTGCCGGGCACGAAAGCGGTGCGCGGTTTCTCCATGTTCGGCGAGTCGTTTGTCTATGTCGTGTTCCAAGACGGCGTCGATCCGTATTGGGCGCGCACGCGCGTGCTGGAATATTTGTCGCAAAGCGCTGGGCGCTTGCCCGCCGGGGTGACGCCGACGCTGGGACCGGATGCCTCGAGCGTGGGCTGGGTGTATCAATACGCGCTGGTGGATCGCACGGGTAAACACGACACCTACGAGCTGCGCGCGCTGCAAGATTTTTTTCTCAAGTACGAATTGCAAAGCGTGCCGGGCGTGGCCGAGGTGGCGAGCATCGGCGGCGCGGCCAAGCAATTCCAGATCGAGATCGACCCGAATCGGCTGGCCGCGAATAACCTGAATTTCGAGCGCGTGGCGGATGCGGTGCGCGCGGCGAACCAAAGCGGCGGCGGCTCGGTGATTGCGATGGCGGGCGCCGAATACATGGTGCGCGCCAAGGCCTATCTCAAAAATATCGACGACCTGCGCCAAGTGGTGGTAGGGCAAGACGCCAGCGGCATGCCGCTGAAACTGGCGCAAGTCGCGAGCATTCACCTGGGGCCGGAAGCGCGGCGCGGCGCGTCCGACCTGGATGGCGAAGGCGAGGCCGTGGGCGGCATCGTGGTCATGCGCTTTGGCCAAAACGCGCTCGACACGGTGGCCGCCACCCAGGCGCGGTTGAAGCAACTGCAAGCCGGTCTGCCGCCCGGCGTGGAAATCGTCACCACCTACGACCGCTCCAATCTGATCCGCCGCGCCATCGATCATCTGCGCGCCAAGCTGGTGGAAGAATCGCTGGCGGTGGCGCTGGTGTGCCTGCTGTTCCTGCTGCATTGGCGCTCGGCGCTGGTGGCCTTGGTGACCCTGCCGCTGGGCATCCTCACCGCCTTCATCGTGATGCAGGCGCAGGGCATCACGCTCAACCTCATGTCGCTGAGCGGCATCGCCATCGCCATCGGCGCCATGGTCGATGCCGCGATCGTGATGGTGGAGAATATGCACAAGCACCTGGAGCGTGCCGGGCCGGAGCCTGACTATTGGCTGATCACGCGCAACGCGGCGGTGGAAGTCGGCCCGGCGCTGTTTTTTTCCTTGCTGGTGATCACCGTGTCCTTCCTGCCGGTGTTCGCGCTGACCGGGCAAGAGGGCAAGCTGTTCGCGCCGCTGGCGTTCACCAAGAGCTACGCCATGGCGGCGGCGGCCGGGCTGTCCGTCACGCTCACGCCGGTGTTGATGGGCTATTTGATCCGCGGCAAAACCCGGCGCGAGCTGGACAATCCGCTCAACCGCTGGCTGCAAGCCGCGTACCGGCCGCTGCTGCTGTGGGTGTTGCAGCACCGCACGCCAACCGTCATCGTCGCAATTATTTTGCTCCTCACCACGCTGATCCCGATCACGCGCATGGGCAGCGAATTCATGCCGCCGTTGAACGAGGGCGACCTGCTGTACATGCCGACCACGGTGCCGGGCATCTCCATCGACGAAGCGGCGAACCTGCTGCAAATCACCGACCGCTTGATCAAGACCATCCCCGAAGTGGAGCGCGTGTACGGCAAGGCCGGCCGCGCGGACAGCGCCACCGACCCCGCGCCCTTGTCCATGCTGGAAACCACCATCCTGCTCAAGCCGCGCAGCCAATGGGCGGCGGGCACCACCATCGACGACGTGATCCGCAAGCTCGATTCCACCGTGCATCTGCCGGGGCTGACCAATGCCTGGGGCTATCCCATTCGCACCCGCATCGACATGCTCTCCACCGGCATCCGCACCGTGCTCGGCGTAAAAGTCAGCGGCGCCGATCTCGCCGGCATCAGCACCGCGGCCGGTCAAATCGAAGCCGCGCTGCGCGACGTGCCCGGCACGCGCGCCGTGTTCGCCGAGCGCGCGGCGAGCGGGCGCTACATCGACATCGATGTCGATCGCTTCCAAGCCGCGCGTTATGGTGTGAGTCCCATGGACGTGAAGCGCCTGGTGGAAGGCGCGATCGGCGGCGAGACCATCACCACCGTGATCGACGGCCGCGAACGCTACTCGGTGAACCTGCGCTACCCGCGCGCGTTTCGCGATTCCTTGTCGGCGCTGCGCGCCAGCCGCGTGGTGGCGATGAACGGCATGCATGTGCCGCTCAGCACCCTGGCCAAGATCAGCGTCAGCGAAGGCCCGGATGAGATCAAGAGCGAGAACGGACGCCTCATCGGCTATGTGTTCATCGATCTGGCCACGCACGACATCGGCGGCTATGTGGCGCGCGCCAATCAAGCGCTGCAAAAAATAAAATTCGCGCCCGGCCATGCCTATAGCTGGTCGGGGCAATATGCCGACCTGCAACACGCCAAGGAACGCCTGAGCTGGGTCATCCCCGCCACGCTGCTGCTGGTGTGGGGCCTGCTCCTGGCCTACTTCCGCGACTGGCGCAAACCCCTGCTCACCCTGGCCTGCGTGCCGTTCGCCCTGATCGGCGGGCTGTGGCTGACCTACCTGCTCGGCTATCAATTCTCGGTCGCGGTCGCGGTCGGCTTCATCGCCCTGGCCGGCGTCGCCGCCGAATTCGGCGTGGTGATGCTGCTCTACATCGACCAAGCACTGGCCGCGCGCCCGCAAAGCGCACTCACCCCAGCCGCCATCCGCGACGCCATCATCGAAGGCGCGCTCACCCGCATCCGCCCCAAGATGATGACCGTCGCCGTCATCGTCGCCGGCCTGCTGCCCATCATGTGGAGCCAAGGCGACGGCGCGGATGTGATGAAACGCATCGCCGCGCCGCTGGTGGGCGGTATGATCAGCGCGCCGTTGATATCGTTGTTTTTGATACCGGCGTTGTATGGGGCGTGGTTGAGTCGGGGGAAACGGGGCTAATAGGGCGGTATTGGCTTGACGAAACGGATCGTTCGATGAAAACATGCGGCCTTGGACGTACTATATGTAGTACGCATACTACATATAGTATGAATTACTACGTACTACGGTGCATATATAACGTTAGCCATAGCATTCGGGGAGATATTCATGGAAACGATTCTGGCAATCAACGCCCACCTAAAGTACGTCGAATACCTGTTACATGTATTTGATACTTATCCAGACGCAACGACTCTCAAGACAATACGGGAAGAATTTGAAAACCAATTTTCAACGCGACAAGTACTGTTGAATCAGAACTTCGGAATTTACAGGCTGCTACCGCTCATTCTCATAAAAGAGGAACACAAAAAGGACAGAAAAGATCTGGCAGGAGTAATCGAAAAGATTAAGGTCGTACGAGATTCCATCGCTCATAATAGCTTTTCAATCGACGGGAATGGGTATCACTTCAAGAATGACAAAAAGAACATCTCTCTGACATATGATGAATTTGTCGAGTTCGTACATAAGGTTGAAAATGAATTTTACGAAGAAAAAATCCAAGCTAGAAATGACAATGGCTAACATGGCTCTACGGACTTCCCACCCCCGTCAAGCAAAACGCATCTAGCGCCCAGTGAAACCGCGAAACAACGGGGTGGCGCAACCTATGGGGTCACAAGGCGAATTCAACTTACAAGCGCGCCACGCAAAGCCTTCATAAATACACTGTGGGGTGTCTGATAGGCGAGACACTTTCTGGGTCGATGATTCAACTT